>JAWDKM010000009.1:0-25469 GCA_032464575.1 Roseobacter sp. HKCCA0434 | reverse complement strand
CAGCGAGCGCACGGCGTCCGCCGTCTTCTCCAGGTCGCGGTAGACCCCGAAGCCCGCGCGCATCGCGCCCGCGCGGCGATAGGCGTCGATATAGCCCTCGATCACCTCGTCGGTGAAGACGGTCGGGTCGTAGGCATGGGGGCGGAAGAAGGACGAGTAGTAGACGTACTCGTTGCCCGCCACGAGGCGCTCGGGCAGGTCGGGCACCTGCTGGAACGGGAAGTGCCACAGCGCGGCCGGATCGGCGGCGATCAGCTCCTCCAGCCCCGCGCCCGCGAGGACCAGTTCGATCACGACCAGCCGCTCCACGAGGTCGGGGTTGTCGGCGGCGAACATGAAGGCCACCGGCGCGCCGATGTCGTGACCACCGGCGAAGGCGCGGGTGACGCCCAATTCGTCAGCGAGCAGGCGGATGTCTTCGGCCATGGAGCGGGCGTCGAAGTCCGAGCCCAGGGGTGCCGTGCTGTCGCCGAGGCCGCGCAGGTCGACGGCGACGACGTCGAAGCGCTCCGCTAGCGCAGGCATCACCTCGCGCCACTCGAACCAGGTCGAGGGGAAGCCGTGGGTCAGAAAGATCGTGGGCGCGTCGCCCTCGGCGCCGCCGGCCTGGCCGCCGCGCACGTAGTGCAGCGAGATGCCGTTCTCCAAGGTGACGGTGTGGTGCGAGAACGTGTCGGCAAAGCCATCGGGCAAGGGCATGGTCTGGGCTCGTGCTTGTGGGGTGGTGAACGCGAGGGCGAAGAGCAGGGCGAGAGGCGCCGCAAGCGCGGCGACCACGGCCCGCAGGCGGCGGACGGTCATAGCATGATCTCGTGTGTATGGTTGCAGGTCAGATCGTTACGACGACTGAACGACCAAGCTTCAGCCGAAGTTTCCGTTGTCATCCGCGACATGACGTTGCATGAAGTGCAACATGAGCGATCTCGACGACATCGCCGCCTTCGTGGCGGTCGCGGATGCGGGCGGCCTGGCCGCAGCCGAGGCCGCGACCGGGCAGACGCGCGCCAATCTCAGCCGCGCGCTCAAGCGGCTGGAAGGCCGCCTCGGCGTCGTGCTCGCCCGCCGGACGCCGCAGGCCTTCACGCTAACGGACGCCGGCGCGCGCTATCACCGCGAGGTCCGCGCGGTGCTCCGCGGCCTCGAACGGGCCGACGCGGCCGCGGGAGCGGAAGCCGTGCAGACGGTCCGCATGACCACCCCGACGCTGCTGGGGCATACCGGGGTCGCCGAAGCGTTGGCGCGCTACCGCCGCGACCATCCGGACGTGCGCCTCATCGTCCACGTCACCAACGAGAAGCTGGACCTCGTGGGCGGGCGCATCGACGTCGCCCTTCGCACCGGCGACGCGAAGGGCGAGGCGCTCGTGGCGCGCACGCTGTTCGAAGGCCGCGAGCGGTTGTTTGCATCGGCCGCATATCTGGACCGGGCCGGGCGGCCGAGCAGGCCGGCTGATCTGCGCGACCATGCGACGATCCACTGCACCCCGTCCTCCACCTTCGAGGCGAAGCCCGTCTGGGACCTGACCGATGGAGAGGACGACGCTAGGGTCGAGTTGCGCGACGCCCTCGTCGTCAACGATCCCGGCACGGCCTGCCGCCTCGCCCATCACGGGGCGGGGATCGCGCGGATCACGGACTTCCTTGGCGCTCGGAGCGTGGCGGACGGCACGCTGGAGGCCGTGCTACCGAATTGGTCGACTGCGGCGGTGCCGGTTAGAGCCGTCATCCTCGACGGACGGAACGCGAGCAAGCCCGTTCGGGCCCTCGTCGATATCCTAGCCGGGGCGAGGTGGGTCTGATGGCGCGATCGGATGCACACTCGCGGGGCACTCGATGCTGTTTCAGTTGGACCTCGTAAGACTTCGCAGACCAAAGCAGCCCTTCTGGAACGGATCCCCATCGTCACCGACCCGTACTTGGCGCGACGTTCCCGATGTCTATGAGCTGTGGAAGCAGCGCCCGGTTTCAAGCGCGGCTTCCGTCAAGGTCGATCGGATGCGCCTATTCGATCGCCTCGATCGCGTGGACGCCGCGGGGCGCGGGCATCCGCGTGTCGGTGCGGGTCACGCCGTCCTCTTCCAATGTCCAAAGTTCGATCCCGCCGCGCATGACGGGGTCGGTGGCGTCGAAGTATTCGTTCACGCCGACATAAAGGGCCGCGCCCGAGGGGTCGAAGGCGAGTCCTTGGGGCAGGTGCGCCTCGAACATCTCCTCCTCGATCAGATCAAGTCTCCCGGTCTCGCCGTCGAGCGCATAGAGCGAAAGCGACGCCATCGGGTCGAAGCGTGGGTCATCTCGCGTCAATCCGGTGTTGCGCAGCGAAAGGATCGCCACGCGGTCGCCCGCCGGGCCGATGGCGAGGGTCTCGCCCTGATAGCCGCCCGGCACGATGGACTGAATCAGGTGGCGTGGCTCGGCCTCCGCCGGGTCGGCGACGCGGATCGACGTCACGGTGCCCGTGCTGCTGCCGTAGAAGCGCTCGACATCCGCGCCCCACATCAACTCCGAGGTCACGTAGTGCCGCCCGTCCGGCGTGAACGCGCCTACGAAGGGGAACTTGTTGGTCGAGACGAGATTGCCCCAAGGCGCGATCCCCGTCGGTCTTCCATCCTCAGCGCGATCGATCCGATAGAAGGCGATCTGATTGCGCACCGTCAGGTTGACCGCGACGATGTCCTCGGTGGGGTGGAACTGGACGCTATGCGCGGGATCGAACGGCAGGTCGCCCCGTTCCACCAAATCGAAATCGAACGTCACCGGCTCGCCCAGCCCGTCCCGCCCCAGGGGCACCAGCGTCAGGCCATTCTCCGTGCCGAACCCGACCACCGCGACGAGGTCGCCCGCCGCGTTGAGCCGTGCGGCCTGCGGGTTCACCGGCACCGTGGCTTCGTTCACGAAGCTCGGCTCTGCGGGGTCGGACAGGTCGTAGAGGCGCAGCGTCTCGCCGGGCCGCTGCTGCAGTTCGGTCAGCGTGACGTCATTGGGGCCGCGCGGCTGCAGCGTCTCGGCCACGATTGCGCGCGTGCCATCGGGCGTCACGTCCAGCACCATTGGCGGCCCAGCGACCGAGTTCGACACGTTCAGCGTCGCCAGGGCCATGTCGGGCGCGTCGAGAGAGAAGACAGACAACGCGTCCACCGCATCCAGCGGGGCACCGAGCTGGTCGTCCTCGTAGGCGGTGCCCACCATATCTACGTCGGACAGGGCGATCACGTGGCGGGCCGTCAGCTCGGACAGGGCTGCCGTGGGGACGAGGGCCGCGAGGGCGAGGGACAGGATGGGGCGCATCTGGGGTCTCCTTGAGCGAGCGTTCATCGATGAGGAGGATATGGCCGGCCCTTCGACATCTCGCCAAGTCGGTCTGGAAATTCTATCATTTCAATCCGGAATGATATGACATGAATCTCGCCGCCTTCGACGCGCTGATGGCAGAGCGGCATGTCGGCCGGGCGGCTGCGCGCATCGGTATCGGACAGCCTGCCATGAGCAAGCGGCTGGCCACGCTGCGCTTGCTGCTGCGCGACGATCTCTTCACCCGGACCCGCACCGGCGTGCGCCCGACCGAGCGCGCGATTGAGCTGGCCGAGCCGGTGCGCGCCTCCCTCGCGACCCTTGAGGCCGCGCTCGGTGGCCACCGGGCGTTCCGCCCCGAGCGGGCCGAGAGGACATTCCGCGTGTCGATGACCGACCATATCGCCTCCGTCCTCCTACCACCGTTGATGGCCGAACTGGGCCGGGTCGCACCGCATATCACCCTGTCCGCCCGTTTCGTGAACCGTCTGGATGTCGCGGACGCGCTGACCGACGGCGATCTCGACCTCGCCATGACGATCCTGCCCGACGCGCCACCTCCGATCCGAAAGGCGGACCTCTTCGAGGAGAGCTTCGTCTGCCTCGTCGCCGCGGACCATCCCGGCATACGGTTGTCCGACGGCGAGACGATCCCCCTCGACCTCTACCTTCGGTATCCCCACGTGCTCGTGACGATGGCCGGGGACACTTGGGGCTTCGTGGACCGTCTGCTGGCCGATATGGGGCACAAGCGGCATGTCGGGCTCGCCCTGCCCTACAATCTCGTCGTGCCGGAGGTCGTGGCGGGCACCGACATGATCGTGACGCTGGCCGAACGGGTCGCAGACCGCTTCGCCGACGCTGGCCTCCAACGTCTCGGCGCACCCGTGCCCTGGGACCCCTATACCGAGACGATGGTCTGGCATCGCCGCAACGACGGCGACCCAGGTCTCGCATGGCTGCGCCGCGTGATCGCGAAGGTTTGCATCACCGTCTGAGCTGGCAGCGCAATTGGGTGCAGATCGTGGACGCGCTCGCAGCAGTTCGGGATGGGTTTCATCCGGTGACGGGGGGAAGAACCGAACCTCACGGAACGGATCCCCATCATCACTGATCCATACGTCCGTAACGATGTCACTGAAACTTGGCACACTGGCGCACATGAGTTCGCAGTCGCTCGTTCTTCTAAGTGGCAGCCCTCGTTCGGAACCCGTTCAACGCATCGGAGATGGACTTCGCGCCGAACGCTATGAACACCAATCCTGTCGCTCTCGTAATCCAAAGGCCGTATCGCAGGAAGACACGCCGGGTGATTGGCAGACTGGTCCACAGAACGACGCAGGCCGTCGCCGAGACGAACAATGCGATCGCGACCAGGGGTAGGATGTTGGCCATCGACAAGGTGCCCTCGAAACGCGAGAAAACAGTGGTGAACATCGCTACGGCAAACGGATATGCCTTGGGGTTAGTCAGTCCAAACAAAAGGCCGGAGCGCCATGGATTGTGGATGAAGCGTACCGATCCATCGCCGCGGCTGCTCAATGCCTTGATGCCAAGATAGATCAGGTAGAGACCGCAGATCAGCCCCAACGTGTCGAACAGGGCGGGCCCTAGCCGTGACACCCCCACAATGGCAAGGATTGCCCCGATGGACCAAACCAAGTCGCCGACGAGGTGACACCCTAAAAACCGAGCACAGGCGCCTCGCCCGTTCGTCGCCGAAAGATTCAGGGCGGCGAGCGTTGCCGGACCGGGTATCAGCACATAGAGCATGTCAGCAACGAACGTGGTCAGGATAATTTCGAGTGACATTCCGTTATCCTAGACAGACCTTCCAGAAGATCTAGGCGCTTCAATATTCCGACGTGTTCCCTAGGACGAGAGCCGTATGCTCCGCTGCTGCTCGGTGTTTGCAGAGGGTGAACGAAGTGGAATGTCCTCCGGACGCCTACGCTGCCGCTTTCCGGGCGAAGAGCGCGGCGATGCCCGCGCCGGCGATCACCACGCCTCCGGTACGATTCGTCCAGCGTAGCGCGACGGGAGAGCGGACGGCGCGACGCATCCTGTCGGCCCCCATCGCGTAGGCCGCGCCGTTGAGGACACCGAGGACGGCAAAGAGGAGCACGAAGGCGGCGGCCTGCCCGAAGTAGCTTGCCGCAGGGTCGATGAACTGGGGGACGAAGGCGACGAAGAAGAGGATGCCCTTGGGGTTAAAGACCGTGACGAGGAAGCCGTCGCGGAACGCGGCCGCCCCCGTGCCGCCGACGGCTACGCCCAGATCGGAGGGCGGAACCGGCTCCGATCGGAGGAAGCGAACGCCGAGCCACAGCAGATAGAGCGCGCCGCCGACCTTCACCACGGTGAACGCGGTCGCCGAGGCGGACAGGAGCGCTCCTGCCTCGGCAAGCGCGACTGTCGCCGCGACGAGGTCGCCGAAGCCTACGCCTATGACGAGTGGCAGGGCCACGCGGCGCCCATCCAACAGGGAGCGCGCACGGCGCTAGGCCGGACGCCCTCGGCGAGGAGGCGGCGGACCTCATCGACATTGATCGATGCCTTCCTGCCCTTGTATACGCCGCGAGCCTTCGCCTTCGCGATGTCTTCTATCTGCCGCTCACGCCGGAGATTGGTCTCGAACTCAGCAAAGACGCTCAGCATGTCGAGGAATGCCTTCCCTGCGGGAGTCGACGTGTCGATCGGCTGCTCGGTCGCGCGCAGCGTGGCGCCCTTTGCCTTCAGCTCGCGAATGATGTCTTGCAGGTCACCCATCGAGCGCGCCAGCCGATCCAGGCGGGTCACGACCAGCTCGTCGCCTGGCCGGATGAAGTCGAGCAGCGTTCGCAGCTCGTCCCTGGCCCGCACGGAGGTGCCAGAGACCTTGTCCGCGCGGATCACCCGGCAGCCAGCCTTCTCGAGCGCTTCGTACTGTACGTCGAGATCTTGGTCGTTCGTCGATACGCGCGCATAGCCATAGCTGCTACCCGGCGGGACGGGAGCGTTCTCGCCGTTCCATTAAATGCTCATCGTCGCTTTCTCCTCTGAGGTTTAACCCGGATCGGCTTGCCCACTTATATCTGATTCGATATAGAGGACGACATGAAGCGGATCGTGTTCCTCGGCGACGCCCTCGACCAGGTGCGATCCTTTCCCGAAGGGGCGCGGAGGGAAGCGGGCGTGCAGTTGCACAAGGTCCAGCAAGGGCTGGAGCCGAGCGACTGGAAGCCGATGGCCACGGTTGGTTCTGGCGTACGGGAGATCCGCATCCGCGAGAACGGCGGGGCCTTTCGGATCCTCTACGTGACGCAGCTCGCCGACGCGGTCGTCGTGCTGCACGCGTTCGAGAAGAAGGCGCAGAAGACCCCTAAGCGGGACCTCGATCTCGCAAACGACCGCCTACGAGCGTTCACCACCATGCAGACGAAGGAGAAGAAGCGATGACCGATGACGAAATGGAGATCCAGTCCTTCGACTCCGTTTGGGACGCCATCGAGGACACACCAGAAGAAGCGGCCAACATGCGACTGCGCTCTCAACTTCTGACCGCTGTCGAGCAAGAGATCCGGTCTTGGAGCCTGACGCAAGCGAAGGCGGCAGAGCGGCTCGGCGTAACACAGCCGCGACTGAACGACCTCCTGCGTGGGAAGATCGCCAAGTTCAGCCTTGATGCCCTCGTCGACCTGTCAGCACGCGCCGGGCTTGCCGTGAAGCTGGGCGTCGAGAAGGCCGCATAGGCGTCGTAGCGGCATACTCGGGAAACTTTCCACCTCGCCCAACCTCGAACTTCCATCAGGTAAGTCCGAACAAGTCCTCCGTCGCCACGAGGCCGTCGCCGAACAGGACGAACTCGATATCGATCAGCTCGTCTCTTCCCGTGCCGCTCCCACGGATCGTGAAGTAATTCGCCGTACCCGTGATGACGTAATCCGCCTGCGCGCCATCGTAGATCGCGACATCGCCAGCCACCGCGATCTCCGCGCCGTCGGGCAGGTGGAACCGCGTCGTCAGATCGGCACGACCAGTCTCCGAGCCACCATCCAGAACATCATTGCCACAACCGCCGTAGAGGAGGTCTTCGTTCGCGCCGCCGAATAGGACATCGGATCCGCGCCCGCCAATCAGGACGTCGCTACCCGTCCCGCCGTCAAGGTGGTCTCTCCCCGCGCCGCCGAACAGGAAGTCGTCACCAGCAGCCCCGAAGAGCCGATCGTCGCCGCGTTCGCCGTCGAGCGCATCCTCACCGGCCTGTCCGCGCAGGTCGTCGCTGCCGCGGCCACCGATAAGGAGGTCATCGCCGGCTCCCCCGCTGAGATCGTCTTGACCACGACCACCGAACGCGAAGACCGGATCAACGATCTGGTCGAATAGAAGGTAGGTCGGCTCGGTCAGTCCAACGCCTTCTGCAAAGACCCCTTCGAAGGCGCCAGTCTCCCCATCAAAACGCAGGACTTCACCCGCGTTGAAGTTCGAGACGAACAGATCGCCCTCGGGGCCGAAGGTCAGACCGGCCGGGAAGCTCAACCCGTCGCCGACGGCGAACACCTCTTCGTTCGCGCCATCGGTCCCGTCGAAGCGCAGAACCTGGTCGGTCAGGGCACTGGAAACGAAGAGGTCGCCGTCCGGTCCGAAGATGGTCCCGGTCGGGAAGGCCAACGTACCGTCCGGGACGAACGTGTCGACAAAGGCACCCGTGGTGCCGTCGTACCTGAGGACAGCGCCCGTCCCCCCGCTGTTGACGTAGAGGTTACCGTCCGGTCCGAACGTCAGCCCGACCGGAAGCACGAGCCCACCGCCGTCGGCGAAGACGCCCTCGAAGGCACCAGTCTCCCCGTCATAGCGAAGCACCTGATCCGTGAACGCGCTGGAAACGAGAAGGTCGCCGTCCTCCGTGAAGACCGGGCCGGCTGGAGCGGCCAGTTCCGGCCCCTCCGCGAAGACGCCTTCGAAGGCGCCCGTGTCGCCGTCGAACTTCAGGATCTGAGACGAGTCCTGGCTCGACACGAACAGATCGCCATCGGGTCCGATGACGATACCCCCCGGACCGTCCAGCCCACCCCCGCTCGCGAATGTGCCGATCAGCGCGCCCGTCTCCGCATCGTAGCGGATGACTTCGTCGGAGCCGAAGCTGCTTACGATCAGCGTGTCGTTCGTGCCTACGGATGTGGTGTAGTCGATGGACCAGTTCATGCCGGGCCTCCCAAGTTATCGGTTGCAGGGTAGGCTACCCGCCCCAGGGCGGGCGCGCGGGACGTCAAAGGCGCTACTGCGCCTGTAGCTGCTGCATCAGTCCGGCGGTGTCGAAGACGGCCCAGTGATCCGTGATCTGGCCATTCGCGACGCGATCCATCCGCATGCCTGCCATGGAGACCGTCTTGCCGGTGGCGGGCATTCCGAAGAACTCACCCGAATGCGTCCCGTGGAAGGTGACGCGGGTGGTCACCATGGCGCCCTCCGCGACCTGCTCGTGGATCTCCAGCCGAGTGTCGGAGAAAGCGTTCAGGAACATCGCCATCGACGCCTCTAGCCCGGCATAATCGTCCGGCACGCCGAAAGGCGCGGTATGGTTTGTAAAGCCATCGTCGTGCCATGTTGCGAGGGCGCCGTCGGTACGTGCGCTCCACACCTCATCGGCCATCTGCGCGATCGTCTGCTTTGGGGTGAGGTCTTGGGCCACGAGGGGGGATCCAAAGGCGAGGAGAAGGGCGGACGCACCGGCAAGGGCGCGCCGGGTGGGAATAGTGGGCATCTGTGCGACTCCGGTTCTATAATCGAACCATGCCGAGGTACTAGTTCTAAATCAGAACCGCAAGGCTTATCTGTTCCGCCCTGCCTCGGCGCCTTAGAGTGCGCAGAGCAACACGGGATCAAACAAGGGCCTTCGAAAGAGATGACTGCGAATGACGCCGCAGACGAAGACAGGTTCGACACGCCTCGCGTGCCAGCGAGCGTGGACGTGCTTGCCGATCATCCTCTCCTGCCGCTCGTGCAGCTCCTGGGGCGTCGCTGGACGATCCGCCTACTGATCGAGATGCACCCCGGCGCGATCGGATTTCGGGAAATGCGGGCCCGGACGGGGGGCGTGTCCACGAGCGTCCTGTCCGTTCGTCTCGGGGAGCTGGTCGAGGCTGGGATTGTCGCCAAGGATGACGAAGGGCGTTACGTCCTGACTGGGCGGGGCTACGACCTCGCCGCCATCCTCATGCAGCTCAAGGGGTGGGCCGAGATATCCCGAGGGTAAGGAGCGTCACGCCTCAAGACGGCCTCCTACACATAGCTGCGACCCTGTTCATGTGCCCGCCGGCCATGCAAGTTTTGGCTTGATTGGAACGACGAGGCTGAACAATGAAAACGAGACCGATCAATGCCCCCGACGCGCCGGGTGCGTCCGGCGGATATCCCCAAGCCGTGGAAGTAAGTGGCGCCGCGCGCACGCTCTACGTCAGCGGACAGATCCCGGTGAACGTCGACGGCTCCGTGCCGGAAGACTTTCGCGAACAGGCGCGGCTGACATGGGCGAATGTCAAGGCGCAACTGCGCGCCGCCGACATGACGCTCGACAATGTCGTCAAACATACGACCTTCCTGTCCGACCGCCGCTATCGGCAAGCCAACAGCGAGGTCCGGCGCGAGGCCCTAGGCGACCGGGACGCCGCCCTGACCGTGATCATCACCGGCATCTACGACGAGGCCTGGCTGCTCGAGATCGAGGTCGTCGCGGTCGCATAGACGTTGCTCGAGGATAGGTTTGGAACGTTCTCCATTCGGCAGCCTTTCTAGCCGGCGCCTACCCCTCAGCGGGCCGCGGGGCGCGGGGCGCGCGCCCCAAATGGCGCGACCGGGGTCATACAGGCATCAGGATGTCGCGCGGCTATGTCCGTCCACTCATGCAGGGTTCGCGCGCGGATGAGGCGAGCGATCCGGCGGCGCCATTTTGGCCAAGTCGTCTGGTCCGCCATCCCCGCGGCATCCGTCGCATCCAGCTCTAGTGCGGCGCAGAGTTCTCGTCGGAAGCGCAGCTCGATGGCGCCAAGGGCGAGATGACCACCACATGCCGTCTCGTAGGTTCGATAGAAGGGCGCACCGCCGTCGAGCAGGTTCGCCTCGCGTCCGTCCGTCCAGAGCCCGGCGGTGCGCCAGCCGTCGAGGAGCGTGGCGAGAGTGCGCGCACCATCCACCATGGCGACGTCGATTACGCCGCCCCTGCCCGTCGCTCGCGCCGAGATGACGCCTGCAACCGCCTCGAAGGCCGCCATCATGCCTCCGCCACCGAAGTCCGCCATCGGTGGCACGGGCGGCTGCGGCGGATGGTCCGGCGATCCTTGCAGCGACAGAAGGCCCGCCGCCGCCATGTAGTTGATGTCGTGGCCGGGCGCGCGGCTCCATTGCCCAGTTTGTCCCCAGCCCGTGACGCGCACGTAGACGAGATCCGGTCTCACGGCATGCACCGCCTCCGGCGCCAGGCCCAGCCGCTCCATCACGCCGGGCCGGAACCCCTCAAGAGAGACCTCTGCCCCTGCGAGGAAGTCGAGCGCGTCCGCGCGCCCGCTATCTGATTTAAGGTCGAGCGCGACCGTCCGCGCCCGACCGCGCAGAAGTGTGTCTCGCGCGCCCGCATCAACTCCGTTGGGCTGGCCGCCGGGGCGGAGGATACGAGTTACATGGGCACCTCGGTCGGCGAGCATCATCGCCGCGAAAGGCACAGGCCCGATGGCGTCGAACTCGACGACGCGAAGGCTTGCCAGTGAGGTCAAGTCGGCCGCCTGCGCATTAGCGCCGCCCGGCTCGCGCGGGCCACCAGCACACTTTCTTGGTTGAACGCCTCGTGGCGGAAGGTCACGATCCCCGCCGTTGGGCGCGACGTGGAGGGGCGCAGGTTCTCGACGGTCGTCCGCGCGCGCAAGCTGTCGCCGTGGAAGACTGGCGCAGGGAAGGTAACGTCGGTCATACCGAGGTTCGCGATGGTGGTGCCCAGCGTCGTCTCGTGGACGCTGAGGCCGACAAGGATGCCAAGGGTGAGCAGACTGTTGACAATGGGCTGCCCGAACTCGGTCTCGGCCGCCTTGTGCGCGTCGATATGGAGCGGCTGCGGATTGTAGGTCATCGCGCAAAAGGCGAGGTTGTCGGCCTCGCCCACGGTGCGGCTAATGGCGTGGTAGAAGACCATGCCTTCGGTGAACTCCTCGAACCACAGGCCGGGCATCAGCTTTCCTCCAACCGGGCGACGAGCGTGCCGGCGGGGACGGTCGCGCCCGCCTCGACCCGCACCTCCGCGACGCGGCCCGACATGGGCGCGCGCAACTCCATCAGCATCTTCATCGACTCCAGCACCGCGACGACCGCGCCCGCCTCCACCGCGTCGCCGGGGGCCGCGCGGACCTCGGCGATGAGGCCCACCATGGGCGTGCGCAGGTCGCCCGGCGCATCCGAGGCGCTGCCCTCCGCGGCCTCGACCGCGGGCCGGACACGGCCCGATAGGTCGAACGCATCGGCCGAGAGGTCTATGCGTTCGTCCGACCGCGACAGGTCGGCTACGATGCGCCGCCCGTCCGGCAGCTCGATGGAAAGCGTACTGGCCGCGAGCGTCGCGCGCAGGGCGACCTCCTCCCTCGCTGACGTCAGGGTGAAGTCCGGCTCCGCCCCGTCGATCCTAACCTCCGTACCGCCGACGTCCCACCACGCACGCGCGGGCAGGCCCACAGGCTCGGTCACGCGGAAGCCCGCAAGCGCGCCGAAGGGCACAGACCCGACGGGCGCCGAAAGGTGCGTGGCGAGCGCGAGGAGCATCGCGCGTGGCAGCGGTGGGCCGGACGCGATGCCCCCGGGAAAGTCCCGCGCGATCAGACTGGTCGTCATCGCGCCCGAAGCGAAGTCCGAGTGCGCGATCAACCGCCGCAGCGCGGTGCGCGTTGTCGGCACGCCCATGCAGCGCAGCCCGGCGAGCCCTGCGTCGAGCCTCCGCCGCGCGACCTCCCGGCTCGGACCGTGGGCGACGACCTTGGCCAGCAAGGAGTCGTAGAGTGCGCCCACTTCCGTGCCGGCCCCGACGCCCGTGTCGATCCGCACGCCTTCGGGCGCACGCCACAGCATGACGCGCCCCGTCCCGGGCTGAAATCCGGCCGCCGCGTCCTCCGCCGTCAGCCGCGCCTCGATGGCGTGGCCCTGGGGCGCTGTGCGGCCGAGGGCCGGGTCCAGCGCCTCGCCCGCCGCGATGCGCAGCTGCCACTCCACGAGGTCGATCCCGTAAATCGCCTCGGTGACGGTGTGTTCGACTTGAAGGCGAGTGTTCATCTCCAGAAAGGCGGCCTCCTCGCGGGCGGGGTCGTAGATGAACTCGACTGTCCCGGCCGAGCGGTAGCCGATAGCCTGCGCGAGGGCGACGGAGGCATTGCGGATACGCGCGCGCACCGCGTCGGGCAGTCCGGGCGCGGGTGCCTCCTCGATTAGTTTCTGGTTTGCACGCTGGAGCGAGCAGTCACGATCGCCCAGGGCGATGACCGTCCCGTGCGCGTCGGCCAGCAGCTGCACCTCGACGTGGCGGGCCTCACCGATGAAGCGTTCGACCAGCAGCCGCCCGTCGCCAAAGGCACGCAGGGCCTCGGCCCGGGCGAGCGCGACGGCCTCGTCCAGGTCTTCGTCGCGGTGGACGGGGCGGATGCCCTTGCCGCCGCCACCCGCCGCGGCCTTGACCATCACCGGCAGGCCGATGGCGCGGGCGGCCGCCGCAATGCCCGCGGGCGACTGATCCGCGGGCTCGGCGCCCGGCAGACAGGGCACGCCCGCTGCTTGCGCGGCGCGCTTGGCCTCGATCTTGTCGCCCATGGCCCGGATGGCGGAGGCGGGCGGGCCGACCCAGGCGATCCCCGCCGCGTCGCAGCCGTCGACCAGCTCGGGACGCTCCGATAGGAAGCCATAGCCGGGATGGATGGCCCCGGCCCCGGTCGCGCGGGCGGCGCGCAGGACGGCCTGGGCGTCCAGATAGCTTCGCGCCGCATCGCCCGGGCCGATCCGCACTGCCTCGTCGGCCATGGCGACATGCGGGGCATCGCGGTCCGCGTCCGAGTATACCGCGACCGTCCGCAGGCCCATGGCGCGGGCGGTGCGTAGAATGCGCACCGCGATCTCGCCTCGGTTGGCGACCAGCAGCGTGTCGAACATCGCGTTCACATCCTGTAGACGGTGCGCGGCTCGGCCTCTGGCCGCGCGGAGGCACCGAGCGCGAGGCACAGGCCCAGCACGTCCCGCGTCTGGTCCGGCTCGATGATGCCGTCGTCCCAGAGCCGTGCCGTCGCATAGAGTGGGTCGGACTGCGCCTCGAATTGCGCACGGGTATCGCGGTCGATTTTGGCGATCACGTCTTCGTCCTTCGAGGCGGATCGGGCGAGGTCGGTGACAACGGTCGCGGCGACTTCGGGCGACATGGTTGCGATCCGGCTGTCCGGCCAAGCAAAGAGGAAGCGCGGTCGGAAGCCGCGCCCACACATGCCGTAGTTCCCCGCTCCGTAGGAGCCGCCTGCGAGGATCGTGTATTTGGGAACCCGCGCGTTCGACACGGCCTGCACCAGCTTGGCGGAATGCTTGGCGATCCCGCCCCTCTCGGCCTCCGTGCCGACCATGAAACCCGAAATGTTCTGCACGAAGAGGAGCGGGACCTTCCGCTGGTCGCAGAGCGCGATGAAATGCGCGCCCTTGGCCGAGCTTTCCGAGAAGAGCGCGCCGTCATTGGCCAGGATACCGACCGGGTAGCCGTGGATATGCGCGAAGCCGCAGATCAATGTGGCGCCCCAGTCGGGCTTGAACTCCGACAGCGCGCCGTCGTCGATCACGGACCGGAGCAGCGCGCGCATGTCGATCGGGCGGCGCAGGTCCACTGGCGCGTGGTCCGAGGGGCGTCCGTCCTCGGCGCGCGGGGGGCGCGGCGGGCGAGGCGGCGGCGCTACTCCGAAGCGGTCGCTCAGATCGGCCATCAGGCGGCGCAGGACGCCGAGCGCCTCGGCCTCCGTCTCGGCGGTGTGATCCGAGACGCCCGAGACCGTCCCGTGCATCTCCGCCCCGCCCAGCGTCTCGCCATCCACGACTTCGGCCACGGCGGCCTTGACGATAGGCGGCCCGCCTAGATGGATACGGCCGGTGCCGCGCACCATCACCACCTGATCGGCCAGCGCGGGGATGTAGGCGCCGCCCGCTGTGGCGGGGCCGAAGACGGCGGCGATCTGCGGCAGGCCTTGCGCAGACATGCGGCACTGCCGCCAGAACGCCCCGCCGAAATGGTCGCGCCCTGGGAAAACCCGGTCCTGCTCCGGTAGGTAGGCGCCACCACAATCCACCAGATAGAGACAGGGCAGCCCGTTCTCCTCCGCAATCTCCTGAGCGCGGGCGTGCTTGGCCACCGTCTCAGCGTAGAAGGACCCGCCCTTCACCGTCGCGTCGTTCGCGATCAGCACGCAGGGCACGCCGGACACAATCCCGATCCCCGTCACGACGCCCGCGCTTGGGACCGCCCCGTCATACATCTCGTGGGCGGCACAGGGCGACAGTTCCAAGAAGGCCGCACCGGGATCGAGCAGACGGTCGATCCGCTCTCGCACTGGCATCTTGCCGCGCGCGAGATGACGGTCGCGGTGATGCTCGGGGCCGCCGCCTATGGCATGGCGCAGCGCCTCCCGGCTTCGGCCGGTGGAATCGGATCGGGGCTCCATCGCGACCCTCCTTGCTTTTCTATCTAACGTTAGGTAGAAAAACGCGACGATTGCAAGGGAGGTGTGAAATGCTCGATGCAACTGCGCCCCGCATGGGCTGGGACGACGCGGAACTGCTGCGCGATCCACTGCGCCGATTCATCCGCGAGACGGTCGCCCCCGCGGCCGACGCCTGGGAGCGAGACGGCATGGTCCCCCGCGACGTGCTGCGCGAGATGGGGCGTCTCGGCTTCCTGGGCGTGACCTATCCGGAGGCGCACGGCGGGGCCGGGATGGACGACCGCGCGACCGTCGTGCTGGCCGAAGAGCTTGGCCGGTCGGGCTATGGCGGCTTCGCCATCACGGTGCTGGTCCATACGGATATGGCGTCAGTCCATCTCCATAACGCGGGGACCGACGCGCAGCGCGACCGCTGGATGCCCGGCATCGTCGCCGGCGAGACGATCACCGCCGTCGCCGTGACCGAGCCGGGTGCGGGCTCGGACGTGAAGGGCATCCGCACGAAAGCGCGCAGGCATGGCGACGACTGGGTGCTGGACGGGGCCAAGACCTACATCACGAACGGCGTCCATGCGGACCTGTTGTTCGTAGCGGCGGTCACCGACCCGGACGCGGCACCCGGAAAGGGCGTGTCGATCTTCGCCGTCGAACGCGGCGCGCCCGGCTTCTCCGTGAGCCGCACGCTCGACAAGCATGGCTGGCTGTCCTCTGACACGGCCGAGTTGCGCTTCGAGAGCTGCGTCGTGCCCGGCGACCACCTGATCGGCGAGCCCGAGCGCGGCTTCTACGCGATCATGCAGAATTTCCAGAACGAGCGGCTGGTCTTGGGCGCCATGGCCATGGGCGAGGCGCAAGCCGCGCTGGACCTGACGGTCGACTACGTCAAGACGCGCACCGCCTTCGGCGCGCCCCTGTGGGAGAAGCAGGCGATCCGCCAACGGCTCGCCATGCTTCAGGCGCGGGTCTCGGCGGCGCGCAGCTTTGTCTACGCCACTGCCGAGCGCATCGTCGCAGGCGAAGATGCTACACGCGAGGTCTCGATGATCAAGGCGCTCTGCGGCGAGTTGGTGAACGAGGTGATGTACGACTGCGTGCAGTTCCACGGCGGGATGGGCTATATGCACGGCAGCGCGATCGAACGCATGACCCGGGACGCCCGCATCCACGCCATCGGCGGCGGCGCCACCGAGGTCATGCTGGAGGAGGTCGCGAAGCGGATGTGACCATGCTGTCGGAAAGGACCTTGATGGCGGACGTGACGACGCAGCGCGGCAAGGCCGGACGCTCGCGCGAGGCGATCCTGCGCATCGCCGCGCGGCTCTTCAGCGAGCGCGGCATCGCGGACACCTCGCTGCGTGACATCGCCGCCGAGGCCGACATGCAGGCGGCGAGCCTCTACTACCACTTCGCCTCCAAGGACGATCTCGCCACCGCTGTACTGGCACGCGGCGTCGAGGTCGTCGCCGCCGAACTGCGCCGGGCGCTCGACGCCCTGCCGCCGGACACGCCGCCCCGCGCCCGGCTGCGCGCGGGGATCGGCGCGCATCTGCGCAGCCTGCTTGAGGAGAGCGAGTTCACCTCGGCGCATATCCGCTGCTTCCCGCGCGCCCCCGCGGCCGTACGTGATGCGCTTGCCCGCGAGCGGGCGGCCTACGAAGAGTTGTGGACCGAGCTTCTGGACGACGATCCGGGTGGCGACGGCCGCTATCGCCGAATGGCTCTTCTGGGGGCGCTCAACTGGTCGCTCGAATGGTGGCGGCCCGGGCGCGACGACCTCGACGCCTTCGCGGACACGCTGGCAGAGCTATGGAAGCGATGACCGGACCGGCCTGGCTCTTCGTCCCGGCGGGCGACGACCGCAAGATGTCCAAGCTCGACGGTCTCGACGCCGACGCGCTCATCCTCGACCTGGAAGACGCCGTGGCGCCCTCCGCCAAAGCCCGGGCTCGATCAGTCGTCGCGGGGATCGCGCCAAGCGCACAGCTCTGGGTCCGCATCAATCCGGGAGGGACGCCCTGGCATGAGGAGGACGTGGCGATGGCCGGGCGGCACGGGCACCGCAACCTTGTGCTACCGAAGGGCACACCGGACGCGGTGGCCACCCTCGCGGCGCGGCTGCCAGGCGCACGCTTGCTCGTCATCGCGACGGAGACGCCCGCCTCGGTCCTCGCCCTTGGCGACTACTCAGCTGTCGCACGTCATCTGGCCGGGCTGGCCTGGGGTGGTGAGGACCTGGCCGCGTACCTCGGGGCTCGGAGCAACCGAGAACCGGGCGGTGCCTATACCTCGCCCTACCGGATGGTGCGGGACATGACTCTGATCGCGGCCAAGGCGGCCGGGGTCCCGGCCCTCGATGCGGTTCATACCGACTTCCGCGACCTCGACGCCTGCGCGCGAGAGGCGCGGGACGCCGCGCGCGACGGGTTCGGCGGCAAGCTCTGCATCTATCCCGCGCAGGTCCCGGCCGTCCGCAGGGCCTTTGCCCCGAGCGAGTCGGAGCTCGACTGGGCCCGCCGTGTTTGCAACGCCTTCGCGGGCGACGACGGCACGGGCGTGGTCGCGCTGGATGGCCGCATGCTCGACCGTCCGCACCTCGTCGCGGCCCAGACGCTTCTCGCGCACGGGGCCAGCACATGATCGGGCAGCTCCTGGTTGTCGGGGGCACCTCCGGCATCGGCTATGCCGCCGCGCGCCGTATTGCCTTGGACGGTGCTGATCAGATCATGCTGGCCGGTCGCGATGCGTCGCGGGCCGAACGGGCCGCCTCCGCCCTCGCCGCCGAAACGCAGGCCGATATCCGCGCCACCGTCGCCGATGCGGGCAGCCCAGACGGCGCGGATGCGGCCGTGGCGGCCTGCGTCGCGGCCTTCGGCGGGATCGGCGCGCTGGTCAGTTGCGCTGGCGGCGGCGCCCTGCCTCGGCTCCTGAAAGACATGGGCGCCGCCGAGGTCGCACGCGACCTACAGGACGTGGCCCGGCCCGTGATCCTGCCCGCCGCCGCCGCCTACCGTGCGATGCGCGGAACGGGCGGCGCGATCGTCACCGTCGCGTCGGACGCCGCCAAGGTCCCGACCCCGGGCGAAGCGGCCATCGGCGCGGGCATGGCCGCCATCGCCATGTTCACCCGCACGCTCGCGATCGAGGGCAAGCGCGACGGCGTGCGCGCGAACTGCGTCACACCCTCCATCGTGCGGGGCACCGCGCTCTACGATACGCTCATGGCCGATCCCTTCTCCGCGCGCCTGTTTGGCAAGGCCGAAGCGGCGGCCGTGCTCGGCGTCCCGGAGCCGGAGGACCTTGCGTCGACCATCGCCTTCCTGACCAGCCCCGCAGCGTCAAAGGTCACAGGCCAGGTGGTAAGTGTAAACGGCGGAATCTCGGCAGGCTAGGTCCGGCGCAAGCGCATAGCCCGCCGGACGTTCCGCAAATCAGATCAGTTCATGGCCACTACTTGCGCACTCGTTGCACGTTGCAGCTCGGCGGGCGACACGGCGAATACAGTGTTCGGCCCGCCGCCGGAGGCCCAAACCCTCCCATACTGAAGTAGGTCCCGATCCATCAGGAGTCGGATCGGATTCACGTGGCCGATCGGCGCGACGCCCCCAATTGCGAAACCGGTCTCGCTTCGGACCCGCTTGGGATCTGCGCGGGAAAGCTCGCCCTGCACTGCTTCGCGCAAACCGTCCGTGTTCACCCGATTCCCTCCGGAAACGAGCAAGATTACCAATCTGGACGATACGTGGTGCTCGTTAGCGTTATCGTTATCGACAACGGCGATACCCTGCTCATCCGACCGAAGCTCGAAGACCAGGGTTTTCACGATCTCCGCGACGGTGCAGCCGCACGCGCTGGCGGCCTCTTCAGCAGTGCGCGTGGAAGACGGAAGCGTCTGAAGCTCGATTGCCAGTCCCAAGTCGGCCGCTGCCGCAAGCACTCTGTCCTCGCTCGACATCGTCTTTATTCCTTGCATAGATGATTTTCGCCTCGAACTACCAGCAAGCTACACCTCCATTTGCAAGACGTTCCTGCTGGGTGCAGGCCGCTGAAATGGTCAGATAGAACGCTGTCACTGTCGCAAATAGGCCTGTTCCAAGATCTGAAACGCCCCCCTGTCCGGGTCTAAACTCATCCGGAACACCTGTCGCCTGCTCGACCGACACCCCAACCCAGAACCCGCCACCCCGCCGTTTCCCTGCCTTTGCACGCCAGGGCTCTTCGGCCCGCAAACCGCTGTTGATCGGACCCGTTTCCTGTCTTCTGTAATCGTCCCCGCATGCCGGACGCGCCGTCGCGACCGGCCCAAACGCGGGGACGCACATGTCGATCCACCCTATCCGATCTGAGACGTCGAGCCGCGGCGCGCGGATGCTACGCACGGCGCTGGGGCCGGCGATCACGGGCTTCCTCGACGATCCCGAGACGGTCGAGGTCATGCTCAACCCCGATGGTTCTCTTTGGCTCGACCGGCTGAGTTCGGGCCTCACGCCGACCAACGACACGCTCTCATCCGCCGACGGCGAGCGCATCATTCGGCTCGTCGCGCATCATGTCGGCGCAGAGGTCCATGCGGGAAGCCCGCGGGTCTCGGCGGAGTTGCCCGAGACCGGCGAGCGTTTCGAGGGCCTGCTGCCGCCGGTGGTGGCTGGCCCCAGCTTTGCGATCCGCAAGCCCGCCGTCGCGGTCTTCCGGCTCGAGGACTATGTTCGCGCCGGGATCATGGGGGATGAGCAGGCCGACGCGCTCCGCGACGCCGTCGCGTCCCGCGCCAACGTCCTCGTCGCCGGTGGCACCTCGACCGGCAAGACGACGCTGACCAACGCGCTGCTGGCCGAGGTGGCAAAAACGTCCGACCGCGTGGTGCTGATCGAGGACACGCGCGAGCTGCAGTGTTCCGCGCCGAACCTCGTCTCGCTCCGGACCAAGGACGGGGTCTGCTCGCTCTCGGACCTCGTGCGCTCCTCGCTGCGGCTGCGGCCCGACCGCATCCCGATCGGCGAGGTGCGCGGACCGGAAGCGCTCGATCTCCTCAAGGCCTGGGGCACCGGCCATCCGGGCGGGATCGGCACGATCCATGCCGGCTCGGCGCTCGGCGCGCTCCGCCGCCTCGAACAGCTGATCCAGGAGGCCGTGGTCACGGTCTCGCGCGCGCTCATCGCCGAGACGATCGACGTCATCGCCGTGCTCGAAGGCCGTGGCAGTGACCGCCGCCTCGTCGAGCTCGCCTCGGTCACCGGCCTTACCGCCACGGGCGACTACGCCCTCACGTCCCTCATCGCAGCCCTTGGAGATACCCCATGACCCTACGCCATCGCCTCACCGCTTCCCTCACCGCCCTCGCCCTCACGATCTGGACCGCGCCCGCCTATGCGGCGGGCTCGAACATGCCCTGGGAGGCGCCGCTGCAGGCGATCCTAGAATCGATCGAAGGCCCGGTCGCGAAGATCATCGCGGTGATGATCATCATCATCACCGGGCTGACGCTCGCCTTTGGCGATACGTCGGGCGGGGCGCGGCGGCTGGTGCAGATCGTCTTCGGGCTCTCGATCGCCTTCGCCGCCTCGAGCTTCTTCCTCTCCTTCTTCTCGTTCGGCGGCGGGGTGGTGATCTAATGACCGAGGCTGATCTCACCCCTGGCTTCTTCGCACCAGTCCACCGCTCCCTCACCGAGCCGATCCTGCTCGCCGGTGTGCCGCGCACGATCGCCATCGCCAACGGCACGCTCGCCGCCGCGATCGGGCTCGGCCTGCGGCTCTGGTTGGTGGGGCTGCTGATCTGGCTCGTCGGCCACCTGGCCGCGGTCTGGGCGGCGAAGCGCGACGCGTCCTTCGTGGACGTGGTGCGCCGGCACCTGCGCTATCCGGCCTGGCTCGGGACGTGAGGCGATGCTGAACCTCGCCGAGTATCGAAAAAGACCGCGTCTCCTTGCCGACTTCCTGCCCTGGGCGGCGCTGGTCGCCGAGGGCGTGGTGCTCAACAAGGACGGCTCGCTGCAGCGCTCGGCGCGGTTTCGCGGGCCGGACCTCGATTCCGCGACGGAGGCGGAACTGGTCGCGGCGGCCGCCCGGCTCAACGGCGCGCTACGGCGGCTCGGCTCGGGCTGGACGCTCTTCGCCGAGGCCGCGCGGGTGCCGGCCAATGCCTATCCCGAGAGCCTCTTCCCCGATCCCGTCTCGGCGCTCGTCGAAGCCGAACGCAAGGCGCAGTTCGAAGAGGAGTCCGCGCATTACGAGAGCCGCTACGTCCTCACGATCGTCTGGCTGCCGCCGGCCGAAGATGCGAGCCGCGCCGAGGGCTGGCTCTACGAGGGCCGGGAGCGCGAGGACGGGTCGCGCGCCCGGGAACAGCTCGCCGCCTTTATCGACCGCACCGACCGGCTGCTCGACCTCCTGCAGGGCGTCTTCCCGGAAGCCGCGTGGCTCTCCGATGCCGAGACGCTCACCTACCTGCATGCCTGCGTCTCGCCGGTCCGGCAGGAGGTCCGGGTGCCCGAGACCCCGATGCATCTCGACGCGCTGCTCGCCGATACCCCCTTCGCCGGCGGGCTGGAGCCACGGCTGGGCGAGCAGCACCTGCGCACGCTCTCGATCGTGGGGTTCCCGTCGGCGACCTTTCCGGGGATCCTCGACGATCTCAACCGGCTCGCCTTCCCGTACCGCTGGTCGACCCGGGCCATCTGCCTCGACAAGACCGATGCCGCGCGGCTCCTCACCCGAATCCGACGGCAATGGTTCGCCAAGCGCAAGGGGATCGGCGCGATCCTCAAGGAGGTGATGACCAACGAGAGCTCGACGCTGCTCGATAGTGATGCGGCCAACAAGGCGGTGGATGCAGACGAGGCGCTGCAGGAACTCGGCGCCGATCTCGCGGGCTGGGCCTATGTCACCGCGACGCTGACCGTCATGGACCCCGACCCGCGTGTCGCCGACGAGCGGCTGCGGGTGGTCGAGAAGACGATCCAGGGCCGCGACTTCACCGTGATCCGCGAGGGCGTCAACGCGGTCGAGGCCTGGCTCGGATCGCTGCCGGGCCATCTCTACGCGAACGTGCGCCAGCCGCCGATCTCGACCCTGAACCTCGCCCACATGATCCCGCTCTCGGCCGTCTGGGCGGGTCCGGCGCGCAACGACCACCTGGACGGACCACCGCTCTTCCACGCGCAGACGGCGGGTGCCACGCCCTTCCGCATCTCGACCCATGTCGGAGATGTCGGTCACGGGCTCGTGGTCGGGCCCACGGGCGCGGGCAAGTCGGTGCTGCTGGCCTTCATGGCGCTGCAGTTCCACCGCTACGAGATCGCCCAGGTCTTCGCCTTCGACTTCGGCGGCTCGATCCGGGCCGCGGCCCTCGCCATGGGTGGCGACTGGCACGATCTCGGCGGCGCGCTTTCCGGCGAAGAGGCCGATCCCGTCGCGCTGCAACCGCTGGCGCGGATTGACGGAGAGGCCGAGCGCATCTGGGCCGCCGGCTGGATCGCGGGTCTCTTGGGGCGCGAGGGCGTCGAGATCGGGCCAGCCTACCGCGATCTGATCTGGTCGGCGCTCACCAGCCTCGCCTCGGCGCCGGAGGAGGAGCGCACGCTGACCGGGCTCTCGGTCATCCTGCAATCGACCGAGCTCAAGCAGGCGCTGCAGCCCTACACGCTGGACGGGCCCTGGGGCCGGCTCCTCGATGCGGAAGGCGAGGCGCTCGGGTCTTCGGACGTCCAGGCCTTCGAGACCGAAGGGCTGATCGGCACGGCCGCCGCGCCGTCCGTCCTCGCCTATCTCTTCCACCGGATCGAGGGGCAGCTGACCGGTGCGCCGACGCTGATCCTGGTCGACGAGGGCTGGCTGGCCCTCGACGATCCGACCTTCGGCGCGCAGCTCAAGGAATGGCTGAAGACGCTTCGGAAGAAGAACGCCTCCGTCATCTTCGCCACCCAGTCGCTTGCGGATATCGACGCGAGCGCCATCGCGCCGGCCATCGTCGAGAGCTGCCCGACCCGGATCTTCCTGCCCAACGAGCGCGCGCTCGAGCCGCAGATCGCGCGCGTCTACGGCCGCTTCGGTCTCAACGCGCGGCAGGTCGACATCCTCGCCCAGGCCACGCCGAAGCGGGACTATTACTGTCAGTCGCGGCGCGGCAACCGGCTCTTCGAGCTCGGGCTCTCGGACGTGGCGCTTGCCTTTTGCGCGGCCTCGTCAAAGGCCGACCAGGCCGCCATCGCGCGGATCCTCGAAGAAGAAGACCGGGAGGGGTTCGGGGCGGCCTGGCTGCGCCATCGCGGCCTCGACTGGGCGGCGGAGATGCTGCTCGGGGTGCCGGTGCGGGCGGATGCGGGTACGGGCGCAAGGGCAGAGCCGGACACGCCCCCCAGCGAGTCACCTATTGGCGCGACCGCGACGGATGCCTCGGTCGCCTCCGACGAGCCCCCGGCCCCCCAATCCGATCCCGATGATCCGGCCAGCGTCTCGGAGAGACCAGGCTTATCGACCGATCCCACCACAACGAAGGAGAAGAAAGATGTTCAAAACCCTCAATAGCGCGCTCGTCGCCACGGCGCTGATCGCCGCGCCCGTCGCGGCCGCCATCGCCCCCACGCCCGCCCAGGCGGGCCTGTTCGGCGGGGGCTTCGGCGGGATCGTCTACGATCCGAGGAACCATGCCGAGAACATCCTCTCGGCGGCCCGCGCCATGGAGCAGATCAACAACCAGATCGCCCAGCTCCAGAACGAGGCGCAGATGCTGGTGAACCAAGCGCGCAACCTCGCGCGCCTGCCGCACTCCGCGCTGGCGCAGCTGCAGCAATCCGTCGACCGGACCCGGCAGCTACTCGATCAGGCGCAGCGCCTCGCCTATGACGTCACCGCCATCGAGGACGCCTTCGCGCGCTACTATCGCGACGGCATCGCCGGGGCGAGCGATCCGGAGCTCCTCGCCGGGGCGCGCGACCGGTGGAGCAACTCGGTGGCGGGCTTCGAGGACGCGCTGAAGGTCCAGGCCGGTGTCGTCGGCAATCAAGGTGCCACCCGCGCCGCCATGACCGATCTGGTCGCCCGCAGCCAGGCCGCCACCGGCGCGCTGCAGGCGGCGCAGGCCGGCAACCAGCTCGCCGCCCTCCAGTCCCAACAGCTGGCCGACCTGACTGCGCTCCTCGCCGCCCAGGGCCGGGCGCAGGCGCTGGAACAGGCGCGGCAGGCGGCAAGCCAGGAACAGGCCCGCGAGCAGCTGCGGCGTTTCCTCGCGCCGGGCGCCGACTACCAGCCGACCCAGGTGACCATGTTCGGCTCGAACTGAGTTCTCCCATGTCGCGACCGCTCAAGCACATCGCCGCGCTCGGCCTCGTCGGCGCACTCACTGCTGCGACGCTGGCCGTTTGGCGCGGCGGCTCGCCCGGACCTTCGGACCGCCCCCTATCCGAGACCCGGCCGGGTTCGCTTGGCGTGGAGGCTGGCCGAGAGGAGGTGCGGCGCGCCGAGCTGCGCCGCTGCCGCGATCTCGGCGAGGCGGCACTGGAGGATGCGGCCTGCCTCGCGCTCTGGGCCGAGACCCGGGCGCGGTTCCTCGGCATTGCCGGGCGGGAGACTGAAGCTGCGCCCGCACCTCCAAACCCCGACCCGGAGGGCTGAGCCATGGGCGGCACCGGCGTCATCGACCGCTTCCTCCAGGTCTTCACCTCCTATATCGATTCCGGCTTCGGCCTGCTCGGCGGCGAGGTCGCCTTCCTCGCCACCACGCTCATCGTCATCGACGTGACGCTGGCCGCGCTCTTCTGGGCCTGGGGCGCCGATGACGACATCCTCGCGCGCCTCGTGAAGAAGACCATCTTCATCGGCCTCTTCGCCTATATCATCGGCAACTGGAACGCGCTCGCCGAAATCGTCTTCGAGAGCTTCGCCGGGCTCGGGCTGCAGGCTGCGGGCGGCGGCGTCACCCCGGCCGAGTTCCTGCAGCCGGGCCGCGTCGCCCAGGTCGGCATCGAGGCCGGACGGCCGCTCCTGGAGTCTATCGCGGACCTCCTCGGCTTCGTCTCCTTCTTCGAGAACGTCGTGCAGATCCTCGTCATGCTCTTCGCCTGGGCCGTGGTGCTCCTGTCGTTCTTCGTCCTCGCCATCCAGCTCTTCATCACGCTCATCGAATTCAAGCTGACGACGCTGGCGGGCTTCGTGCTCATCCCCTTCGGGCTCTTCGGCAAGACCGCCTTCCTAGCTGAACGCGTGCTCGGCAACGTCGTCGCCTCCGGCGTCAAGGTCCTGGTCCTC
This sequence comes from Roseobacter sp. HKCCA0434, assembly GCA_032464575.1. GTDB lineage: Bacteria > Pseudomonadota > Alphaproteobacteria > Rhodobacterales > Rhodobacteraceae > Pontivivens. The sequence goes on along the minus strand of JAWDKM010000009.1, from coordinate 245 downwards.
GCCGTCATCATCGGCATCGGATCGACCCTCTTCGGCGAGTTCACCGCCGGCTTCGGGGGCACCACGCCGACGATCGAGGACGCCATGGCGATCGTGCTCGCGGCGCTGGCGCTCCTCGGCCTCGGCATCTTCGGTCCCGGCATCGCCAACGGCCTCATCTCCGGCGGCCCGCAGCTCGGCGCGGGCGCGGCCGTCGGCACGGGCCTCGCCATCGGGGGCGCGGGCCTCGCCGGCGGGGCCGCCCT
>JAWDKM010000008.1:0-53876 GCA_032464575.1 Roseobacter sp. HKCCA0434 | reverse complement strand
AACTCCTGGGCCGGCCTTCCTGTCCCGGGGCCGGCCCGCCCCTCGCCCCGCCCGCAAACAGCGGCGGGGCGCTTTTTCAGTCAGAGGGAAGGAAGACAGGTTTCTCGAACCCACGCTTTCTACACATCCGGCGCTTGCCCGGATCGGATCTGCGACGTACCTCCGGCAGACGCGGCATACATATTGCGCGGCGAGGGAGGACGTTTCATGACGACGCCGACGATCACACCCGTCCTGCTCTGCGGCGGCTCCGGCACCCGGCTTTGGCCCCTGTCGCGCCGCTCCTATCCCAAGCAGTTCGCCCCGCTGACCGGTCCCGAGAGCCTGTTCCAGTCTTCCGCCCGCCGTCTGTCCGCCCCCGGTTTCGCCCCGCCACTCGCCGTTACGGGTGAGGAGTTCCGTTTCATCGTGGGCGAGCAGTTGCGCGCGGTCGGGATCGAGGGTGGGACGATTCTGATCGAACCCGCGGCTCGAAACACGGCGCCGGCCGTCCTGGCCGCGGCGCTCTGGCTCGAACGGTCCGACCCGGATGGGCTCATGCTGGTCGCGCCCTCCGATCACGAGATTCGGGACCCCGGGGGCTTTCGACGAACCGTCCTTGCCGCCGCGCACACCGCGCAGGACGACGGCATCGTGACGTTCGGTATCGTTCCGACGCGTCCGGAGACCGGCTACGGTTGGCTGGAGCCCGGGGCGAAGCCGGAGGCCGACCGGCCCGTTCCGCTGCGCCGTTTCGTGGAGAAGCCCGACCTCGCGACGGCAGAGCGGATGCTCACCGATGGCGGCTATCTCTGGAACGCCGGCGTGTTCCTCTTCTCGGTCCGGACGATCGTCGCGGCGTTCGAGCGTCATGCGCCGCAGTTGCTTTCCCCGGTCAGGACCGCCGTGGGCCACGTTCGGCCGGATCTCGACTTTCACCGCCTCGACGCCGATGCATGGTCGGCAGCGGAGGACATCTCCATCGACTATGCGGTCATGGAAAAGGCGGAGCGGCTCTACGTCCAGCCGTGGGCCGGGCACTGGTCAGATCTCGGCGGGTGGGACGCAGTATGGCGCGAGGCTGGTCCGGACGAGACCGGGGTCGTCACCTCGGGCGCGGCCACGGCCATCGACTGCTCGGACACGCTGTTACGGGCCGAGGACCCTGCCCAGGAGGTCGTCGGTCTTGGTCTGAAGAACATGCTGGTGGTCGCGACCTCAGATGCGGTCCTCGTCGCCGATGCGAACCGCGCGCAGGAGGTCCGCCGCGCGGTCGACGCCCTGAAGGCGAAGGGCGCGGCACAGGCCACGCAGCACCCCAAGCATCACCGGCCCTGGGGCTGGTTCGAGACGCTGGTGCTCGGCGAACGCTTCCAGGTGAAGCGCATCCTGGTACGACCGGGCGCCACTCTGAGCCTTCAGTCTCACGTACACCGGGCCGAGCATTGGGTGGTCGTTTCGGGGACCGCCCGTGTCCGCGTGGGCGACGACGAGCATCTGCTCACCGAGAACCAGTCCGTCTACGTCCCCCTCGGAACCCGGCACCGGCTGGAGAATCCGGGCCGCGTTCCCATGGTCCTGATAGAAGTCCAGACCGGCGCCTATCTCGGCGAAGACGACATCGTTCGTTACGAGGATATCTACGATCGAGCGTGATTACTAATTGACTACACAACCTATAGTTGAAAGAGCTTTCCCCAAGCTATTTATGGTTGCCCGAAATCCTTTGTTCTGAGACTTTTCGGACATAGTTCTGCCCACTGATGACACTTCTTTAAGAATTGTGCGTTTTCTCACTTACGGGCCTTTCGCCCGCGGTGTTAGCCATATGCACAGAGAGGTCGAACCGATGTCGTTCGACCCGAAATAATAGCTCGGTCCCCGTCGCCATCAGTGGGTGAGAAAATGGGTATTCAAACTGCGCCGCACTCTGCGGCGAATGCATATGCCGTGCCCGCGTCTGAGGCCTGGACAGTCGACAGTGCCCGTACCGGCTCACGTTCCAGGAACTGCTCTCAGGCCCATTCGTTCTACAGCGCTTTCGGCAAGCGCTCGCTCGACGTCGCCGGTGCAGCAATAGCCCTGCTGATCCTCTCGCCCCTCATTCTCCTCCTTTGGCTCCTGGTTCGGCTCGATGGCGGGCCGGGGTATTACGGGGATGACCGGGTGGGGCGCGACGGCAGACGCTTCAAGTGCTGGAAGCTGCGCTCGATGCGGCCGGACGCCGCCGGCGCGCTCGCCCGACACCTCGAAACGCATCCGGAGGCGGCAGAGGAGTGGCACCGGAACCGGAAGCTGAGCCACGATCCACGCATCACCAGGGTCGGAAGGTTGATCCGGAAGTACTCTCTCGACGAACTGCCGCAGTTCTGGAACGTGCTGTGCGGCGAAATGAGCCTCGTGGGACCGCGTCCGGTTTGCGCCGAAGAACTGCCGCGCTATGGGACGGCGACGCCCGTCTACCTCGCTGTCCGGCCGGGCGTGACGGGCCTTTGGCAGGTGAGCGGGCGGAATGCCGTCAGCTACGCCCGCCGCGTAGCGCTCGACGTCGAGTATTGCGCCCGGGTCAAACTGTTGACCGACCTGCGCATCTGCCTGTCCACGGTCCGCGTCATGGTCACCGGCGACGGTCGCTAGATCCCGCGGCGCTGCACGATGACAGGCTTCCCATTCGTTGCAATCGATGGTCTCTGGACCCCGAACGACGCTTTGAGGGACGAAGATGGCGACCATCCTGGTGACCGGCGGCGCGGGCTACATCGGTTCCCATGCCTGCAAGGCGCTGAAACGCGCCGGCCATCTTCCCGTGACCTACGACAACATATCCACGGGTTGGCGCGACGCGGTGCGGTTCGGCCCGCTCGAAGCCGGCGACCTCACTGACCGCCACCGTCTCGACGCCGTGCTGGCGGAATGGAAGCCCGACGCAGTCCTGCACTTCGCGGCGCTGTCCAATGTCGGAGAGGCGACGCGCGAACCCGGTCTCTACTGGCGCAACAACGTCGTGGGCTCCCTGACCTTGCTCGAAGCGATGGCGGCTGCGGGGATCGACAGGATCGTGTTCTCCTCGACCTGCGCAGTCTACGGCGAGTGCGATCGCCCGGACGAGCGTACCGCCTTCGCGCCACTCAACGCCTATGGCGGCTCCAAGGCAGCGGTCGAGCGGATGTTGGCAGACTTTCGCGCGGCGCACGACCTGCGCAGCGTCTCCTTCCGCTACTTCAATGTCGCCGGAGCGGACGCAGAAGGCGAGATCGGCGAAGCGCACGATCCGGAGACCCACCTCGTTCCGCTCGCGATCCAGGCTGCCACTGGGCGGCGTGGAGCGCTCAGCGTATTCGGCACCGACTATGACACGCCCGACGGCACCTGCATCCGCGACTACGTCCATGTCGAGGATCTGGTGGACGCGCACCTGCGCGGCCTCGACTATCTGGGCGAAAAAGGGATGGAAACAACGTTCAACCTCGGCACCGGATGTGGTTTCTCGGTTCGCGAGGTGATTTCCGAGGTCGGCGAAGTCCTCCGCGTGCCCGTGCCCCATGTCGAGGCGCCGCGGCGAATCGGGGATGCGACAGCGCTGGTCTCGGGCTCCGACCTCGCGCTGAAGGAGCTCGGCTGGCGGGCGGAGCGGTCGACATTGCCCCAGATGATCTCGTCGGCGCTCGCCTGGCATCAGCGAGGTGCGATTTACAATATTTGAAATTACTCCACACAACAACTTAGGGTTGAAAGGGCGCTGCTGGAAGTAGAAAGGGTGCCGCTAGGACAACAAGATCTCTGATAAACGCACTCTTATTATATTATTCTGTTGAGGAACGTGAGCCCTTCGATGCATCAATCTTACAAATGGTTCGTACGGGGCCAAAGAGGAGATTGATCATGAAACGCCTGCTGTCGCTTACCGTTGCCGTCTTCATAGGGTGCGCTATCGCACCTGCTTACGCTCAGGCCCCTGCGCCCGCCGCCGGAGCCGGAGCGGGTGCCGGGGCTGGAGCGGGTGCGGCTGGTGGCGCCGCTGGCGCAGCAGGCGCTGGTGCGGCAGGTGCCGGAATTGGCGGGGCCACGGCGGCGGCCGCTGCCGCAGCGGCAGCTGCGGCTGTCGGGGCCGCAATTGCTGTTGTCGCGCCGGAGGAGGAAGACCCTTTGCCCGCTGGCACCGATACCGAGAAGTCCTTTGATGAGATCGTGCAGGATGCCTGCAATGGTAGCGGTGCCGATTGTGCGGCGATCATGGCCTCGATCCCGGTGACGAACACGAGCCTTCGCCAGACTGCCGTTCAGACGGCCGTGAATAACCCAAACATCAGCAGTGAAGAATTCGGCGACGTTGTCGAGGCGGCGACCCGGGGTACGTCGCCGGAACAGGCCTCTCAAATCGGGGAAGCTGCACGCGACGCAGCTGCTGGCAACGCGGCGCGCCAGCAGGAAGTCGAGCAGCAGCTCGCCGAGGCGAATGTCCCATCGTCTACGGGCACGAGCGGCGCGCAGCAGTCTGGTAATACCAGCACGACCACACAGGATCAGTCCGTCGCCGACGCATCTACCGATGACGACGACGACGATGACGACGATGACGCCGAGGACGAGGACGACGCGAGCCCGGCATAAGGGCTGCTGAACCCGCTACGGAATGGGCCGCGGCAGACAAGCCGCGGCCATTCTCGTTTCGGGGATCGCGATCCCCGAAACGAGAAACCCATCTGCATGGAGAGGATATCTGTGTTCAGATCTCGTTAAGTTCTTTGGGCGATGAAGGCGAAGACACACCAGTACATCTTCGTCGTCGAGGAGCTCTTGATATGTATCGCCTCACCCTTTCCGTTCTGGGCGCCGCCCTCCTGTCCCTGTTTCCTGCCAGCGCGCAGGATGCGCCAGGCGGGGCGCTCGTCGGGCTCGATCTCGACCTGAGCTTCGATGCGCTCGTCCAGCAAAGCTGCGGCGCAAGTGCGTCTTCGTGTGCTGCTGTGCTTGCGACAGCGCCTCCGAACAATCCCGGTCTCGTGCAGTACGGTCTCGATGTGGCCGCGCAGAACCCGAACATCACGGTGGAGGAGCTGGGTCAGCTCCGTTCCGGCGTGGCGTCGACAAATACCGGTTCCGGCAGTGGTGCTCAAGGTACCGGTGGTGCTTCCCCGAATGGAGCAGCGGTTGCGGACACCCAGCGAACTCCACAGGACATCGCGCGCGACCGCGCGGCCGAGATTGCGGATGCCAGCGTCTCAGAAGATCGCGATGACGCCGACGAGGAGGAGGACGCAAGCCCGAGCTGACTGGGCGCCTGCTCAGTATCCGAGCGCGCAGCCATCCTTTCGCGGGTCGCTCGCTCCGACCATGACACCGCCGGGGGTTAACCGAATGGCCTGCGCACCACCGATCGCGGTTTCGGGTTTCTGCAGCGCGTGTCCTTTCGCCTCCAGCGCGGACCTGACGTCGGCAGCATACCCGTTCTCGACATCCATCGGGCCAAGCGCGCCGAAGCAGCGTGGACCGTCGATCGCGGTCTGAAGATCGAGGTCGTAGTCCAGCAGGTTAGAGATGAGCCGCATGTGCCCGTTCGGCTGATAGGCTCCGCCCATCACGCCGAACGACATCTCGATCCGCCCATCACGACGCAACAGGGCGGGAATGATGGTGTGCATCGGGCGCTTTCCGCCACCTGCCTCGTTCGGATGACCGGGGATGAGGTTGAAGCCCGCGGCGCGGTTCTGGAATCCAATCCCGAACTTCGTCGATGCCAGGCCGGAGCCGAAGCTGTGGAAGACCGAGTAGATCAGGCTGACCATCATACCGTCTCGGTCAACGACCGTAATGTAGATCGTGTCCTTGTGAACCGCCTCTGCGAGTGGAGGTGGTGCCGGCATCGCGCGATCCGGATCGACCAGGTCGGCGAGCTGTGCGGCGGTCTCCTCCGACAGCATGTGTTCGAGCCGGGTCGCGCGGTCGGGATCGGCAATGAAGCGGTTGCGCGCGTCGTAGGCAAGTTTCGCCGCCTCCGCTTCCAGATGCGCGCGTTCGGCCCCGAAGGGATCGAGAGACGATAGGTCGAACCGTTCCAGCATGCGGGCCATGAGCAGCGCCGTCGCGCCGGACCCGTTGGGCGGCAGCTCGATCAGCTCCGCATAGCGGTAGCGACCGGTGATCGGCGTGACCCAGTCGCATGACTGCGCCTCGAGGTCGGCCGTCCGATGCACGCCGCCCAGTGCCTGCAGCGAGGCGACGATATCCTCGGCCACCTCACCTTCGTAGAAGCCGGACCGGCCATCGCGGGCGATGCGGCGCAGCACCTCGGCCTGCCCGGGCAGCGCAAAGAGCGTTCCGGGCGTTGGAGCCGCTCCGTCCATCAGGAAATGGCGACGACCGTCCCCGGACAGATGCGCCGCCTTCGCCCAGTCGTCCGCCACCCGCGGCGCCACCGGTACACCGTGCTCGAAATATGGGATCACCGGTCCCAGCACATCGGCGAGGCCGAGCCGCCCCCGTTCCGCGGCCAGCCGGCAGAAGCCATCGACCGCGCCGGGTACGCTGACAGCGTGGACGGAATACGGCGGTATGGTATCATGGCCGGCGGCACGCAATGCATTCGCGTCCACCCCGGCCGGCGCCCGGCCCGACGCGTTGAGACCGGACACCCGGTCCCCCTCCGCGATCAGCGCGAACATGTCGCCGCCGAGCCCGGTCATCTGCGGTTCGCAGACACCAAGCAGGATGGCCCCGGCAATCGCCGCATCCACCGCATTCCCGCCCCGCTTCAGCGTATCGATGGCCATTCCGGCCGCGAGCGGATGCGACGTCGCGCACATCCCGTTCGTGGCATAGACCGCGGAGCGGCCGGGCAGGTGAAAGTCGCGCATGAAACGGTCCCCACGATTGAGCGTCCCAGAAGGGGTAGCCACCGCGCGTCCGATTGCAAGCTTGGGAAGGTGCAACGCACGGACCAACCCGAAATCAGTTTGGGGGCATGAAATTGAGCCGCCCCGCGCGCTGCATCCCCGTTACACTCTACCAGTGCGGCAGCATTCGGCCCGGATTTCGACTGTTTGCAGATCGATTGGGGCAGCGATGCCACAATCGCTTGCCGGTCGAGGAAAACACCGTACTCTCCCTTGCATGAACATCGTGACACCTCCGACGGGGCCGGTACGGCCCGCGCCACCGTCGGTCAGTTTCCACCGGACCGAGCTCGCGGTCATTCTTTCGCTCTATGGTCGCATGGTTGCCGCGGGCGAATGGCGCGATTACGGCATTTCGGCGTTGCGGGACGTCGCCGTGTTCTCGATCTTCCGGCGGACGGCCGAGCATCCGATCTATCGCATCGAGAAGCGGCCGAAGCTCGCGCGCGCGCAGGGAATGTATTCCGTGATCGGGATGGACGGACACATCCTCAAGCGCGGCCACGATCTGAAGACCGTGCTCCGGGTGCTGGAGCGCAAGCTGATCCGGGCGGTGGACTAGGGGACACTGCCCCCTCCGGGTCTGCGCGACCCGTTCATCCCCGGGATATCTCGACAAAGAAGAAGGTCAGCGGCGTCGGCCCGTTTTGTTCCGCTTGATGCGGGAGCGGGCGAGCTTGCGCTTGGGCGCGCCCTTCCGCGGGGTGCCGGTCTGCGGCATCGCGCGATCCCCGATGGAGAGGAGCTCCAATAGCAGGCCGCCGGTGACGGGCACGGCCTCGGCCAAGCGGACCGTAACCTTCATGCCGAGACCGATGACGCGCCGTGATTTCTCCGCCGTCAGGGTCTGGGTTTCCGGGTCATAATGCCAGTATTCGCGTCCCAACCGCGAGATCGGGATCAGGCCGTCCGCGCCCGTCTCGTCGAGTTTCACGAACAGGCCAAAGCGGGCGATGCCGCTGACCTTGCCCTCGAACTCGTTGCCGACACGTTCGCTGAGATATGCGGCGAGGTAGCGGTCGGTCGTGTCGCGCTCGGCCAGCATCGAGCGGCGTTCGGTCTGGGAGATGTGCTCGGCGGTGTCGGGTAGCCGGTCGATTTCCTCCGGGTCGAGGCCGTCCTCACCCCATTTGTGCGCCGAGATCAGCGCTCGGTGTACGATCAGGTCCGCATAGCGGCGGATCGGCGAGGTGAAGTGGGCGTAGCGGGCGAGGTTCAGGCCGAAATGCCCGAAGTTCTCCGGCGTATAATAGGCCTGCATCATCGACCGCAGGACCGAAAGGTTGATCATCTCCGCATGATCGTGGCCCGCGCTCTCGTTCAACAGCGTGTTGAGATGCCGCGTCTTGAGGACCTGCCCCTTCGCGAGCGTCAAGCCGACGCTTTCCACCACATCGCGGAGCTGGTCGAGCTTCTCCGCGCTCGGCTCCTCATGCACACGGTAGAGGAGCGGGCGGCCCCTCGCCTCCAAGGTTTCCGCGGCGCAGACATTGGCCAGCACCATGAACTCCTCAATCAGCTTGTGCGCGTCAAAGCGGTCGCGGAAGGCGACGGAGAGGACCTCGCCGCCCTCGCCAAGGACGATCTTGCGCTCCGGCAGGTCGAGCTCCAGCGGCGCGCGGTGGGTGCGGGCGTGGCGCAGCGCGTCGTACGCGGCCCAGAGCGGGCGGAGGACCCAGTCGAGCGACGGCTCGGTGCGATCGGTCACCTCGCCATCGATGGCCGCCTGTGCTTCCTCGTAACTGAGGGCCGCGGGGGAGCGCATCAGGGCGCGGGTGAACCGATGGCCGAGCTTGCGGCCATCGGCGTCGAGCACCATCCGCAGTGCAATGCAGGGCCGGTCGACACCTTCGTGTAGCGAGCAGAGATCGCCGGACAGCTCCTCCGGCAGCATCGGCACGACGCGGTCGGGGAAGTAGGTGGAGTTGCCGCGCTTGCGCGCCTCCCGGTCCAGCGGCGAGCCGGGCGTGACGTAGTGGGCGACGTCCGCGATGGCGACCCAGAGGATATGGCCGCCCGGGTTCTTCGGATCCGTGTCCGGCTCGGCAGCGACGGCGTCGTCGTGGTCGCGCGCATCCGAAGGGTCGATGGTGATGAGGGGCAGGTGGCGCAGATCCTCGCGCTTGCCGAGACCTGCCGGTTTCGCCTTGACCGCCTGCTTGACGACTTCGTCGGGGAAACTGTCGGGGATGCCATGCTCGTGGATCGCGATCAGGCTGACGGATCTCGGGGCGGCGGGATCGCCCAGCCGCTCGATCACCTTCGCCTTCGGCAGGCCCATGCGGTCACCGCGGCCGATCTGCTCGCCCTCGACCAACTCGCCATCGCGCGCGCCGTTGCGGTCGCCGGGGGCCACGACCCACTCGCGGTCGGACTTCTTGTCGACGGGCACGATGCGGCCGCCGAATTCGTGCTGGCGGAAGATGCCGAGCACCTTGGCGGGGCCCGAGCCGATCTTGCGCATGATCCGGCCGGAATAGCCGTCCTCACCTCGCTCGATCTTGGTCAGGATCCGGTCGCCGGCGCCAATTGTCGGGTCGCCCTTCTTGAGACGCAGGGCAATGCGCGGCACGGCGTCATCCCCCTCCCAGTTTTGCGGTTCGGCCCACATGTCGCCGTCCGCATCCGGTGGCAGGACGCGGAGTACGGTGACGGGCGGCAGCTCGCCGGACTTGCGGAACTGCTTGCGGCCCTTCTCGATCAGGCCCTCGGCAGCCATCTCGCGCAGCACGCGCTTGAGCTCGACCCGGGCGTTGCCCTTGATGCCGAAGGCGCGGCCGATCTCGCGCTTGCCGCTCGCGCCGGGGTGGGCCCGGATGAACTCCAGGATTTCGTCCTTGGTGGGAAAGTCTCTCATGGCCCGCATGTAGCACGCGTCCGGGGGGAGAACGAGGGGCCGCGCGACCGCAGCTGCGCCGCCCCATCGCCTGTTACGCTGCCGCGGCGTTGATGCCGCCGGTGGCGATCTCGGTCATCGTACGGTCGCCGTCGTAGGAGCCGTCGAGGCATTCCTCGATCTTCTTCGCGTCGTCCGCGAGGTCGAGCCGCTTGGCGAAGGCCGCGCAACAGCCGTAGCCCGCGATCGCATAGTGGGCCATGCGCTGGTACTGCGTGATGATCATCGCGTCCCGCACGTCGCCGTCGCTGAAATCGGCGTCGAGGGCGTGGGCGTGGACCTCCTTCACGAGGCCCTCCATGCCCTTGCAGAATTCACCATCAGGGTCGGCGTCATGGCCGCGCAGAATGCCGGAAACGATATCCATTCCCTCCTCGATACCCTTCACGCCGGCTTCGAGCGCGTTCTTGAGACCGCTGTCGGTGGCTGCTTCAGCAAGCTTGCGCGTCGCGTCCTCAGACTGCTTGCAGGCGCTGTAGATATCCTGGAGCTGATCGATGTAGACGTCCTTGAGCGAAGAAAGTGCCATTGGAAAATCCCTTGTTTTGAAGGCGCACATGCGCAGTTTCAAAACGCGGGAAGGCCATCATCCGTTCACACTGAATTTGGGCGGGACACAGTGTCTCAGGCATTCACGGCGACGACCGCCCAGCCCGCGGCAAGCATCTGAACGAAGTTGATGGCGACCGATGCGCGGTGCAGCCGGTCGAACCGTTTCTTCGCGTCTGCGTCCCCCGCGAGCTGGCGGTCACGCAGCCGGTTTATTGCCGGCATCAGTCCAAAGAGGTTCAGCGCGCCGAGCAGGGACATCGCAAGCAGCACGATTGCGATCCGTGGTTGGGCAAGGCTGAGTACCGCGCCCAGCGCGAAGAGCATCGCGACCGCGGCGAAGTAGAACGGAAAGACCTGCCGGATGAACGGCCCAGCCACCTCGATTGGGAGCCGAACGAAGACGAGCGGCGAGAACAGGAAGGAAAAGCCCACCATGCCCCCGAACAGCACTGCGAGGGTGAGGCTGGATGCAATCTCGATCATGTATGCGGGATGCCCCGGCCGCCTGCGTCGCACAATGCGGCGGAACGTCCGGCAGCGCGGCCGCATTGATCGGACGAACGCTCGTCATGGAGGCTGCGATGAACTTCTACGATCCCGAGATCCAGACCATAGCGGGACCGGTCGTGATGCTGCCGCAGGCAGGCTCCGCGACCGGCGGCACGGGGCGTCCGCTCAACTCGTTCGCCGTGCTGCGCCCCGGTCACTCGATCCTGCTCGACGCGGCGTATTCGTGGTGCATCGACGGCATCCGGGAGCTGGCGGAGCGCGGGCACCCTCCGCGCGCGATGGTCCTGTCGCACCGAAATACCGCCGGGTCGGGCGACGCTTTCGCCCGCTTCCGCTCTGACTTCGACGCACCCGTCCTGCTGCATCCCAACGATCAGCGGCACGAGGAGGCGCGGGAGGCCGGACCCTATGTCGATCCGGTGGGGCACCAGGCGCTGGACGAGGCGGGTATCCGGGTCATCCACATGCCAGGCCACACGGACGGCTCGATCATACTGCATGTCGAGGACGAAGGCGGGATCCTGCTTGCGGGTGACAGCGCCGTCGCGCCCGGGCCGGAACAAGACACGCGGCCACCGCGCCTTGAAAGGCCGACAATGCCCGGTGCGGCGAAGGAGCGGTTCATCGCGGAGTGGAAGGCGATTTGGGAACATGTCCGTCCCGACGCGATCCTGCCGCTGCATGGCCACTGCTACCTGCGGAGCGATCTGGGCGACGACGCCTACCGTGTCGCTATCGAGAACATCTGGACCGGATCGCCGATGGATCCGAGCGGCTGAAGCAGGCTACTCCGCCGCCTCGTCGGTCGCGGCTTTCTTCTTCGCCGCAGGCTTCTTGGCGGTGGCCTTCTTCTTGGCAGGCTTCTTCTTCGCCTTGGCGCCCGCCTTCTCAACGATCAGCGCGAGGGCCTGTTCGAGGGTCACGTCCTCGGGTTTCACGTCCTTGGGCAGCGTCGCGTTCACCTTCTCCCACTTCACGTAGGGGCCGTAGCGTCCCTTCATGACGTTGACCGGCCCTCCGTCGGGATGGTCGCCAAGCGCTTTCAGCGGCTCCGCCGCCTGCCCGCGCCGTCCTGGATTGAGCTTCTTCTGCTCGATCAGATCGACCGCGCGGTTGAGGCCGATGGTCAGCACCTCCTCGGGGTCGGCGAGGTTGGCGTAGACCTTCTTCGGCTTCTCCTTCCCTTCGGTCGGGGCGGTGTGCATCACATAGGGGCCGAAGCGGCCGATATTGGCCTCGATCGGGCCGCCCTCCGGATGATCGCCGATGAAGCGGGGGAGGCGCAGCCAGTCGAGCGCCATCTCCAACGTCACGTTCTCCAGCTCCTGCCCCTTCGGGACGGAGGCCCGCTTCGGCTTCGGCACGTCTTCGGTCGGCTCGCCGAGCTGCACGTAGGGGCCGAAACGACCGGCGCGCAGGGTAACCGGCGTACCGTGCTCGTCTTGCCCGAGCAGCTTGCCATCCGGACCCGCGACATCGCCGCCTTCCAGTTCCCCGGCGAGCGGGCGGGTGTAGCGGCATTCAGGATAATTCGAGCACCCTATGAACGCGCCACCCGACCGTGCCGTCTTCATCGCCAGCCGTCCGATGCCGCAGTTCGGACAGAGCCGCGGGTCCGACCCGTCCTCCTTCGGCGGGAAGAGGTGCGGCTCCAGCACCTCGTTGATCTTCTCGAGCACATCGGTGATCGAGTGTTCCATCGCCTCGTCCAGCGCGGCGTGGAAGTCGCGCCAGAACCGGTCGAGCAGTTCCTGCCAGTCGGCATCCCCGGCGGAGACGTGGTCGAGGTCCTCCTCCAGCTTCGCCGTGAAGTCGTAGCTGACATAGCGGCGGAAGAAGTTTTCGAGGAAGGCCGTCACCAGCCGCCCCTTGTCCTGCGGGATCAGCCGGTTCTTGTCCTTCCGCACGTAGTCCCGATCCTGAATGGTCGTGACGATAGAGGCGTACGTAGAGGGCCGCCCGATGCCGAGCTCCTCCATCCGCTTGACGAGCGTCGCCTCGGTGTAGCGCGGCGGCGGCTGGGTGAAGTGCTGCTGGCCGAGTACCGCGCCCTCGCCGGCGATGATTGCCTTGGTGTCGCCTTCGGAGAGTTTCTTGTGATCCGCGGCAAGCCCGTCGGCCAGCCGCTTCAGCGCCTCCCCTTCCATAATCTGGGGCAGGCGCTTCGAATCCTCGTCCTCCGCATCGTCGCGCCCCTCCTCGTAGACCTTGAGGAAGCCGTCGAAGGTCACGACCTGACCCGTGGCGCGCAGCACGACCTCACCATCGTCGGAGCCGACATCCACGGTGGTCCGCTCCAGCTTCGCGCTCGCCATCTGGGAGGCGATGGAGCGCTTCCAGATCAGGTCGTAGAGCTTGCGCTGCTCAGCCTCGACGTCAATCTCGTCTGGACCGCGGTTCATCTCGGTCGGCCGGATGCACTCGTGCGCTTCCTGCGCGTTCTTGGCCTTGTTCTTGTAGAGGCGTGGCTTCTCGGGGACGTAGTTCGTGCCATAGCGCGCGGTGATCGCCTCGCGTGCACCGGTCACGGCCTCGGGCGCCATGTCGATGCCATCGGTCCGCATGTAGGTGATGTAGCCCGCCTCGTAGAGGCGCTGGGCCACCTGCATGGTCTGCCGCGCACCCCAGGAAAACTTGCGCGACGCCTCCTGCTGCAGGGTGGAGGTCATGAAGGGTGGCGAGGGGTTTCGGGTCGCCGGTTTCGCCTCGACGCTCAGCACCTTCAGATCGCGGGAGGCGACGGCGGTGACGGCGAGCTCCGCGGCCTCCGCCGTTTCCAGGTCGTAGCGGTCGAGCTTCTTGCCGCCAAGCACCGTCAGCCGCGCCTCGAAGCTCTGGGAACGAGGCGTTTCCAGCACGGCGCGGACGGACCAGTATTCGCGCGGGCGGAACGCCTCGATCTGCATCTCCCGCTCGACGATGAGACGCAGGGCGACGGACTGGACGCGGCCCGCCGACTTCGCGCCGGGCAGGCGGCGCCACAGCACGGGCGAGAGCTTGAAGCCGACGAGGTAGTCAAGCGCGCGGCGGGCGAGGTACGCCTCCACCAGCTCCATGTCGACCTGGCGCGGGTTCTTCATCGCCTCGGTCACGGCGGACTTGGTGATGGCGTTGAAGACCACCCGCTCCACCGCCGTAGTCTTCTTGATGGCGCGCCGCTTGGTCAGCGCCTCCGTCAGGTGCCAGGAGATCGCCTCCCCCTCGCGATCGGGGTCGGTGGCGAGGATCAGCTTGTCGTCGTCCTTCAGAGCGTCAGCGATGGCGCGCACGTGCTTCTGGGATTGGGAGGCGATCTCCCATGTCATCTCGAACCCGTTCTCGGGGTCGACGGAGCCGTCCTTCGGGGGCAGGTCGCGCACATGGCCGTAGGACGCGAGGACCGTGAAGTCCTTTCCGAGATACTTGTTGATCGTCTTGGCCTTGGCCGGGCTCTCGACAACGACGACTGGCATGAACGCTCCCTCGATGCGGGTCGGCCCCGCGTTGAGGCGGGAAAATGGGGACGGCCTTCTGGACTGTCAACGGTTGCCGCATCCGCGGTGCCGCCGACCGTGTCGCCCGGTCCATGTCTAAATATGGAAGGGCCGACGGTCACTTGTACCGTCGGCCCTCCGAAAGATGTGGAAAAGAGGATCTACCGGACGTCTTAGAGGCCCGCAGCGCGGCCCGAGGCCGCCTGGATCAGCTCCGCACCGATCTGATCCTCGAACTGCGACCAAACCGGCAGCAGGGCGTCGAGCCAGGCTTGCCGGTCCTCCTCCGACAAGCGGCGGATCACACCGCCGTCCTGCAGGATCAGGTTCCGGTTCACATCTGAGAGCTGATAGGCAAAGCCGTTCCGCTCGTGGGTGACCTCGAGGACAATGAGCTCCAATTCCGACCGTAGGTCGGGATCGAGCGAGTCCATGAATTCCTGCGAGGTGATGAGCATGTAGGCAAGCACGCCGTGATTGGTCTCGGTCACACCGTCCTGCACGGTGTAGAATGCCTTGGTATAGATGTTGGACCAGCTGTTTTCCTGGCCGTCAACTTCGTCGGTCCGCAGTGCGTCGTAGACACGGGAGAAGGGCAGCGTGACCGTCTCGACGTTCAGTCGACCGTAATAGGCCCGCGCCACGGGCGAGCCCGAGAGGCGGAAGGTAAGACCCGAGACGTCTTCGGGACGACGGATCGGCGTGCTCGCCGACATTTCCCGCATTCCATTGATCCAGTACCCCATGCCCAGGAAGCCGTCTTCGGAGGCGAGCCTCAGCAGTCCCTCGCCCTCGGGCGTGTAGGTGAAGTTGATCAGGTGCTCCATGTCTTGGAACAGGAACGGCAGATCGAAGAGCTGCGCCTCCGGCATGAAGCCGTTCATCTTTGCGAGCGACGGCGCCGCAAAATGAACCTCGCCACGCAGGATCGCGTCGAACGTGTCGGCATCGTTGTAAAGCTGGGAGTCCGGGTAGACCGTCATGCAGGCCCGGCCGTCGAGCTCGGTGTTGATCCGGTGGGCAAGATGGTTCGCTGCTTCTCCCTTCGGATGACCGACCGCTGCGGTGACGTGAGAGAATACCATCTCGATCTCGCCGGGATCGCACGCCGCATTCGATTGAGCCGAAACGGATGCGGCCGACAGGCTGGCAGCTAGCAGCACGGATGTTCCAAGTAGACGCACGTATCTCTCCAACGAAGCTAAATCTCCGTCTGAGTTTGTCGATGAATGTGTCTATCGAAAGGCGTGTCTGACTGCTGCTTGAGGCCAATGAGGCTCCACCGCAACAGCGGAGCCTCAAGCTACTGATTCAGAGTTGATTTCCGACGAAACGTTCCGGTCTGGATATCAGATGCCACCTTCTGCAGCCTGTGCCGCCTGGATCAGGTCCGCCCCAATCTCGTCACGAAACTGATCGTAGACCGGCGCGAGGGCGGAGACCCACGCCTCGCGCTCGTTATCGTCGAGGACGCGGATGGTCGAGCCGTCCTGACGCACGCGGATCTTGTTGAGTTCGCCCAGTTCGAACGCGAAGCGGTTCCGCTCATGCGTGACTTCCAGCAGGATCTGGGCGAGGTCCTCGCGGACGTCAGGCTCCAGCCCTTCCCACCACTCCACAGACGTGACGACGAGGTAGTCCACGATGCCGTGGTTCGTCTCGGTCACGCCGTCCTGCACGGTGTGGAAACCCTGTGTGAAGATGTTGGACCAGGTGTTCGCCTGGCCGTCGACCTCGCCGCTCTGCAGCGCGTCGAACACGGCGGAGAAGGCCATCGGGAACGGCTCACCGCCCAGCGCCTCGATCTGGGCCATGAGTACGGCCGAGCGCTGGACGCGGAACTTCAGGCCGTCGGCGTCCGCAGGCTCGACGAGCGGGACGTTGGCCGAGAGCTGCTTCATCCCGTTGTGCCAGAACTCGAGGCCCAGCAGGCCGTCGTCGACCATCGATTCCTTGAGCTCCTGACCGGCTTCGGAATTCTGGAACTCTTCGACCGCCAGGATGTCCTCGAACAGGAACGGAAGGTCGAAAACCTGGAGCTGCGGCGTGTAGTTGCCGAACTTCGACAGCGACGGTGCGGCCATCTCCACCTCGCCACGCAGCATCGCGGGCAGGACATCGTCATCGTTGAAGAGCTGTGACCGCGGATAGACTTCCATGCAGGCGCGGCCATCCATCTCCTCATTGACCCGGGTCTGCAGCAGCAGCGCTGCCTCGCCCTTGGGGTGACCCGTACCTGCCGTCACGTGGCTGAACCGGATGAGCACCTCGCCCGGATCGCATTCGGCGAAGGCCGGTGCGGACAAAATGGAAAAACCGAGGCAAAGCCCCACGATAACCTGGCGTGACACGACTGGAACCCCCTCCAATGCCATACTTCTGATTCGGACGGTCATACCACTCACGAGAGTGTCTTTGACTATTCCCACGTACTTAAGGTGGAAATGTGGCGCGACCGTTGCTCCGTGGTGGCTCTCCTGCCATAACACCTGCCGCAGGGACAAGGCATAGCATGTTTGAGCACCGTCACCTTCTGGGGATCGAAGCCCTTTCCCCGGCCGACATCGTCGCGGTTCTCGACCGGGCCGAGCGTTATGCCGGCGCTCCCGACCCCGATTGTCGAACGCGGCTGTCGGGTCGCACCCAGATCAACATGTTCTTCGAGAATTCGACGCGGACGCAGGCGAGCTTCGAGATCGCTGGACAGCGTCTGGGTGCCAGCGTCATGAACATGGCGATGCAGGCCAGCTCCATCAAAAAGGGCGAGACGCTGATCGACACGGCGCTCACGCTCAATGCGATGCATCCCGATCTGCTTGTCGTGCGGCATCCCAATTCGGGGGCCGTGGCGCTGCTGAGCCAGAAGGTGAACTGCGCCGTCATCAATGCGGGCGACGGACGGCACGAGCATCCGACGCAGGCGCTCCTCGACGCGCTGACGATCCGGCGGCGCAAGGGGCGGCTGCAACGGCTCACGGTCGCCATATGCGGCGATATCGCGCACAGCCGGGTGGCGCGCTCGAACATCATTCTTTTGGGCAAGATGGAGAACCGCGTCCGCCTCGTCGGGCCGAAGACGCTGATGCCCGCGGGAATTGAGCGCTTCGGCGTCGAGGTCGTGCATGACATGGCCGAGGGCCTGCGGAACGCCGACGTGGTGATGATGCTGCGGCTCCAGCGGGAGCGGATGGACGGCGGCTTCATCCCGTCGGAGCGGGAGTATTTCCACCGCTTCGGCCTCGATGCAGCGCGGCTCGTCAATGCGAAGGACGACGCCATCGTCATGCATCCCGGTCCGATGAACCGCGGGGTGGAGATCGACGGCGAGCTCGCCGACGATCTCACTCGCTCCGCCATTCAGGAGCAGGTCGAGATGGGTGTCGCCGTCCGCATGGCGGTGCTCGAGTTGCTGTCGCGGAGGATAGCATGAGCGGGCGCGCCCTCATTCCTCTGCGTGGTGGCCCCCTCCCTGTCCCTCCCCCGCAGGCGGGAGAGGGGACGCAGCAGGCAGATCGTCGGGTTCCGTCTCCGATGTGGCGCCAGTCCGTGCGGGCGGAGTGCCATCGTTTGGATGACATCCCAAGCCATCATCTTGCGTCCCTCCCCCCGCTGGGGGGAGGACAGGAGGGGGGCCTTGCCCAAGACGGAGCGCCCGAATGACCCTGTTCCGCAACGCCCGCCTGATCGACCCCGAAACCCGCGCTGAGCACACAGGTGACCTGCGAGTCGAAGCAGGTCAGATCGTCGAGGTGGGCGAGGGCCTATCTGCCCCCGGCGAGGTGATCGATTGCGACGGCCTCTGCCTCGCGCCAGGCATCGTCGATATCGGCGTGAAGATCTGCGAGCCGGGTGAGCGCCACAAGGAAAGCTTCGCCACGGGCGGCCGGGCCGCGGCCCGCGGTGGCGTGACCACCATCGTGACGCGCCCCGATACCCATCCCGTGATCGATACGCCCGAGATGCTCCGCTTCCAGATTGAGCGGGCGGAGGATGACGCGGCCGTCCGCGTCCT
Organism: Roseobacter sp. HKCCA0434; assembly: GCA_032464575.1. Classification (GTDB taxonomy): domain Bacteria; phylum Pseudomonadota; class Alphaproteobacteria; order Rhodobacterales; family Rhodobacteraceae; genus Pontivivens. The sequence continues at coordinate 35,561 of JAWDKM010000008.1, read as the reverse complement.
GCCCATGGCGGCGCTGACCAAGGGCCGCGCCGGGGCCGAGATGACGGAGATCGGCTTCCTGCTCGACGCGGGCGCCGTTGCCTTCACCGACTGTGATGCGGTTGTAGCCGACACCAAGGTGCTGAGCCGGGCGCTGACCTACGCTGCGGGCCTCGGCGCCCTCGTCATCGCGCATCCGCAGGAACCGCGGCTGAGTGCGGGCGCCTGCATGACGTCGAGCCAGTACGCCTCCCAGCTCGGCCTGCCCGCCGTCTCCCCGCTCGCGGAGCGGATGGGGCTGGAGCGGGACCTCGCGCTGGTCGAGGCGACGGGCGTGCGCTATCACGCCGACCAGATCACCACCGCTGCCGCACTGCCGGCGCTGCGCCGGGCGCGAGCCGCCGGGCTGCCGATTACGGCAGGTACCTCGATCCACCACCTGACGCTCAACCTGCTCGACGTCGCAGACTACCGCACCTTCTTCAAGGTAAAGCCGCCCCTGCGCTCCGAAGAAGACCGGCAGGCCATCGTAACCGCCTTGGTTGACGGGGAAATCGACCTTATCTCATCCATGCACACCCCGCAGGACGAGGAGAGCAAGCGTCTCCCCTTCGAGGAGGCCGCAAGCGGTGCGGTCGCGCTCGAGACGCTGCTCCCCGCCGCCCTGCAACTGGTGCATGGGGAGGCGATGACGCTGCCGGAACTGTTCGAGAAACTGTCCCTGAACCCGGCAAGACTGCTCGGCTTGCCGCAGGGACGTCTGTCGCCGGGTGCACCGGCGGACCTCGTGCTGTTCGACGCGGACGCGCCATACGTGCTCGACCGCTGGTCGCTGGCGTCGAAGTCGAAGAACACGCCCTATGACCTGCGCCGGATGCAGGGCAAGGTGCTGGGCACGTGGGTCGGTGGCCGCCGGGTCCACGGAGGCGCCGCATGACGGCCTGGCTTCCGGATATTCTCGGTTGGCACCGGGCGGGACCGTGGCTCGCCTTCTTCGTGTTCTGCGGCTACCTGATCGGCTCGATCCCGTTCGGCGTGATTATCTCGCACCTCTTCGGGCTGGGCGACGTGCGCAAGATCGGCTCCGGCAATATCGGGGCGACGAACGTGCTGCGGACTGGGAACAAGCTCGCGGCGTTCCTCACCCTGCTGCTCGACGGCGGGAAGGGGGCCGCGGTGGTCTTCATCGCCTACTACAGCTACGGCGAGCTCGCGGCGAAGACTTCGGCGCTGGGTGCCTTCGCGGGCCATCTCTACCCGATCTGGCTGAAGTTCCGAGGCGGGAAGGGCGTGGCGACCTTCCTGGGCGTGATGCTGGCACTGCACTGGCCGGCGGGGATCCTGACCTGCCTGACCTGGCTTGCGACGGCGGCGGTGTTCCGGATTTCCTCGCTGGCGGCACTGGTCGCGGCACTGCTGACGCCGATCTATCTGGCATTTACGGGCAAGGAGCCCGTGATCTGGGTCGCGCTCATCATGATGGTGATGATCTGCATCAAGCACTGGAGCAATATCGCGCGGCTTGTGAAGGGCACCGAGCCGAAGATCGGGCAGTCCTCCGGCTCCCAGCATTAACGCCCGGTTAATAGATCTCGCCGTAGGGAGGTGGGTGGAGGTTTCTGCCCGTGTCCCGACTCTCTTCCGAACAGGTGGAGGCGCATCTCGCGCTTGCCCGCTCGCCCCGCGTCGGGCCGGTCACCTTTCGCCGGTTGATCGAGACCTATGGCGATGCCGTCCGCGCGCTGGAGGCGCTGCCGCATCACGCCGCAAGGGGTGGGATGCGCAGCTATCGCCCTGCACCGATGGACCGGGTGCGCGAGGAACTTTCGCGGGGTGAGGACAGCGGTGCGTGCCTGCTTGTCATGGGCGGCGACGGGTATCCGGAACGGCTGATGGACCTCACGGACGGTCCGCTTGTGCTGTGGGTCCGCGGAGACGTCGCGCTGGTGGACAGGCCCGTCACTGCGCTGGTCGGCGCGCGAAATGCCTCCGCGCTAGGCCTCCGTATGGCGCGCCAGCTCGCGCAGGAGCTGGGGGCCGCGGGCCACGTGATCGCTTCGGGCCTCGCCCGCGGGATCGACACGGCGGCGCATACCGCGAGCCTCGAGACCGGAACCGTCGCCGTGATGGCGGGCGGGATCGACGTGATCTATCCGGCCTCGAACCAGGAGCTTGCCGGGCAAATCGCCGAAACCGGTCTGCTCCTGAGCGAGGCGCCGCCGGGCCTGCAGCCGATGGCTCGCCACTTCCCCAAGCGCAACCGCATCATTGCGGGCCTCGCCACCACGGTTGTACTGGTGGAGGCGGCGGAGCGCTCGGGCTCCCTCATCACCGCGCGCATGGCGCTGGAGCAAGGACGGGAGGTGATGGCGGTGCCGGGCCACCCGCTTGACGCCCGCGCCGCGGGCTGCAACCGCCTGATCCGGGAGGGAGCCGGGCTGGTGCGCAGTGCGGAGGATGTGCTCGACGCCCTCGCCCTGCCCGTGCGGCCCGTCACCGGCTTTCACGAGGATACCGGCGAGTGGCTCGGTGACCGGCCGCTGCCCGACGAGACGCGGCAGATGCTGGTCGGCCTCATCTCGCCCGCGCCGGTGGCGGAGGATGAACTCATCCGCAATCTCGGCGTGCCCGCGGGTCAGGTCCTCGCCGCCCTCATGGACATGGAGCTCGCCGGGCAGATCGAGCGGCATCCCGGTGGCCTCGTCGCGCGCCGCATCGCCTGAAGCTTTCTCACCGCCACCGTCGTTCGCGCTGGCAGCCCCCGGCGCGCCCGGATAGGGTCGCGCCATGTCGACCCCCATCATCTATTCCGACGACCAGGCCGAGGCATGGGACAATATCGCGGAGGCGCTGCTCGCCGCCGGTGTGGACCTGACCGATGGCACGACACTTCCGCCGGTCGAGGGCAAGGCGAGTGTGATGGCGGTCCTCGGCAAGGCGGGCTCCGGCAAGACGCTGCTGCTCGCCGAGTTGGTGAAGGCGCTGCAGGCGGCGGGCCTCGAAACCGTCTCGGGTGATTGGGAGAGCCGGAAGCGTGGCGACAAGCGCACCCTTGCGATCCTCGCACCGACCAACAAGGCGGCGAGCGTGCTGCGCAACCGGGGCGTGCCCGCGACGACGATCCACCGGATCATCTACACCCCTGTCTACGACCCGGAATATGAGAAGATCGCGGAGTGGCTGGCCGGTGACGGCGAGCGTCCAACGATCGAGGGGCTGACGGAGGAGGCGCTGGACCGCGCCGCCGCCTTCTACGCCCAGCAGCCCAGCGTTCCGGGAGCGCTGGCGGCAGCGGGCCTGCGCGGCTCGGACTTCATCACGGGGTGGAAGCGGCGGGACGATCCGCTCGACATCGGCTTCGTCGACGAAAGCTCCATGCTCGACGACAAGCAGATGGAGGATCTGAAGGAGATCTTCTCGACCCTCGTTCTGTTCGGTGACCCGGCGCAGCTCGCACCCGTCGGCCAGTCCGGCTCGATGGTGTTCGACGCGCTGCCCGAGGGACGGAAGCTGAACCTCTCCCGCGTGCACCGGCAGGAGGCCGACAGCCCGATCCTCGACCTCGCCCATGCGCTGGCCGATCCGGAGCTGGAGTTTCAAGACTTCGAACGGATGATCGAGGAGGCGGCGGCGAAGGACGACCGGGTCGTGATCGCCCCGCGGGTCGATGCAGCGCTGATGGCGCGATCTCCAGTGCTGGTCTGGCGCAACGCCACGCGGGTCCGCCTTATCACGGCCTTCCGCGCCGCGCACCAGGCGCCCGAGATGGCATTGCTGCCCGGCGAGCCGCTGATCTGCGACGGGGTGGAGTTGCCGCTAAAGCACCGCAAGAAGCGGATCGACCTGGAGGCCCGCGGGCTCATCAAGGGCGCGCAATGCGTCTTCATGGGCGAGGGACGGAAGCCCGGGTTCTCGCGGCTCTTCGTGATGGGAGCCGAGGAGCCGCAGGTGAACGCCGCCACCATCATCAAGATCGAGAAACCGGACGAGGAGGAACCCTTCATCCCGTCTGCGGCTCGCATGGGCGCGGCCTTCGTCCACGGCGCGGCGTGTACGATCCACAAGGCGCAGGGGAGCCAGTGGCCCGAGGTGCAGGTCTTCGCCCCCGATTTGTACGGCGCGGCCCGGATGGGGCGGAGCGAGGCGGGCATCCCGCTGTGGAAGCGCCTTGCCTACGTCGCGATCACGCGGGCGGAGCACCGTATGCACTGGGTCACGAAGTACCGGCTCGCCCGCCCCGCGGAACCGCTGGGGATTGAGGACCTGCGAAAGCCCGAGCCGTCCACGCTCGTGCTGGAGGCGGAGAGCGATCAGCCTTCCATGAACTGAGGGGCGCTTTTGACGCCTTGCCCGGCGGCACCGCCGGGCCGCGCCCAACCTCCCCCCGGAGGGCGCATTGGTGATGTCGTTCTTAGAGTAAGCGGCATGGATGCTTAAGAGCGCGGACCCATCGGCACGGTTCAGCAGGCGCCCTCCAGGTCGGGCGCGGCCCTCGTCACTCTGAAAACAGCTCGCTGCGGGTGCCCAGATAGCCGTCCCATGCGAACCAGTAGGCGATGTGGCCCGCGACGCGCGGCAGGTTCCGTCCGTCGGGTGCGGTCAGTGCCTCCTCGCTCACGGTCCAGACCGTGCCGCCTTCGTCGGCGACGCCACCCGCGATGGCCGTGAACCGATGCGGACCGCGTTCGTAGGCGCGCACGCTGCGGGTGCCCTCGTCGCCGATCAGCACCAGCGCCTGATCCAGCATCCCGTCGTTCAGCACCCGGCCCCCTGCGAAGGCGTCAAGCGGCCAGGCCTTCGCGCCACCGAACTGCCGTATGCCGAACACGTAGTCCTTCTGCGCATGCTGTCGCTGATCGACGAGTGTCGGGAACATCAGGTCCGGCGAGGCGAAATACTCGCGATAGACCACGCCGGATCCGTAGTTACGGTTGTGGCCTGTGCTCAGCGACAGGACCTGCGTGGCCGGGTTCGCCCGCTTCCAGTTGGCCCAGGTGTCGATCACGACGGGCCGCTGCTCCAGCCGGATGCCGCTGTCCACCAGTGGGCCACTGACCGGTTCCCCGGTGAACTGGTTCCAGAGCGAATGCGTCGCCCGGTCGAACATCAGCTTGTTCGAGCGGTAGAGGAAACCAGATGAGCCGAAGACGAGCGGCTCCGCCCGCTCCTCCACCGCAGTCTCGAACAGGATACCGGACCCGCAGAGCGTGCAGTAGGCCAGCGCGACCGGCACGCCGCCGATCACCTCGTTGAACATCTCGTGCCAGCCCATGATCCGCAGCGGATAGGCACGCACGTCGCCGTTGATCTCCACCCCGAAGACGAGATCGTCGCCGCGCAGGTAGTCGGCCTCACCGGCCGGGATCAGGCGCGGGTTGTCGAGGGAGGGGATGCCGTCCTTGCGCACGCCGCCCCAGGTGATCTCCTCCAGCCGGATGCGCATGCGGTCGCGGGCTAGGTGCTCGGGCTGCAGGAACACCTCGAAATTCGGGTCGATCGACAGGAAGAGCCGTCGCTTGTAGGGCATGTAGCTGGCATGGGGCACGACCTGCGGATTGGCCTCCTGCCAGAGCATCCACTCGAACCAGTCGGGGCCGGTCGGTTCACCGGTGATGTCGCGCAGGACGCGGGCGATCTCGTCGCGCGGGCCGCGTGTGAAGCGCAGGGCAGTGATGAGACCCGCCGCCATGTCGGGGGTGCCTACGGCTGCGATGTCCGCCAAGCCGTCGCGGAAGCCTTCGGGGCGGCCCATCGTGACCTCCCACAGCGCTGCGGTGATCGGGTCGCGGCTCTGGGCGGCGAGCGGGGTTGCCGCGGCGGCCAGGCCGATGGCGGAGAACTGGCGGCGGGTGAAACGCATGGACGGGGCTCCTCGGGACGACTGTTCCGAGGATGGCGCGTGTGCCGATCACGTTCACTGCAAAGGGTTGCGAGGTTGGGTGGCCCCTGATTGGCTTTTGGCGGTTGCCCCCTCCCCGGCCCTCCCCCCTCGGGGGGGAGGGAGAGGCGCGTCGTTCGATCTGGTGTTATCCGGTGCCGCGCATGCCGTCCCAGAAGCCCTTCACCTTTGTGAAGAAGTCGGCGCTCTCCGGGTGGTTTTCCTTGCTCTCGGCCTCGAACTCCTTGAGGAGCTCCTTCTGCCGGGCCGTCAGGTTCACTGGTGTCTCCACCGCGAGCTCTATGTAGAGGTCGCCCGTGCCCTGCCCGCGGAGCTGCGGCATCCCCTTGCTGCGCAGGCGGAGCTGCTTTCCGGACTGCACTCCGGCCGGGACCTTCACGCGGGAACGTCCGCCATCGAGATTCGGGGCTTCGATCTCGCCACCCAACGCTGCCGTCGCCATGGGCACCGGGATGCGGCAGAAGAGGTTCACGCCCTCGCGCTCGAAAATCGGATGAGACGCGACATCGATGAAGATGTAGAGGTCGCCGGAGGGTCCGCCCTGCACCCCGGCCTCGCCCTCGCCGGCGAGACGGATGCGCGTGCCGGTCTCGACGCCCGCGGGGATCGTGACGTTGAGCGTCCGTTCCTTCTCGACCCGGCCCGCGCCGCCGCAATTGTTGCAGGGGTTCTTGATGATCTGGCCGCGGCCATCGCAGGTGGGGCAGGTCCGCTCGATGGTGAAAAAGCCCTGCTGCGCGCGCACCTTGCCCATGCCCGAGCAGGTGGGGCAGGTCGCAGGCTCCGCGCCGCCTTCCGCACCCGAACCGTCGCAGACCTCGCAGGTGGCGGAGCCGGGCACGGTGATCTGTGCCTGCTTGCCGTTATAGGCCTCTTCCAGCGTTATGCGCATGTTGTAGCGCAGGTCGGAGCCACGCGTGGCGCGCTGCCGCCCGCGACCGCCGCGCGCGCCGCCCATGAAGTCGCCGAAGAGATCGTCGAACACGTCGGAGAAGGCCGACTGGAAGTCACCGCCCTGCTGGCGATAACGGGCATTGCCGCCGCCACCCATCCCGCCCTCGAATGCGGCGTGGCCGAAGCGGTCGTAGGCCGCGCGCTTCTCTGCGTCCTTCAGGACGTCATGCGCCTCGTTCGCTTCCTTGAACTTGACCTCCGCCTCCGGGTTGTCCGGATTGCGGTCGGGGTGGTACTCCATTACCTTCTTCTTGAAGGCTTTCTTGATCTCGGCTTCGGACGCGCCTTTCGAGACGCCGAGCACTTCGTAGTAGTCGCGTTTCGACATACGATTTCCGTGTTTCTGAGCCGGGGCGCGTGGCCTTCCGGGATGCCCGCAAGATAGGCAGCGGCGCGCGGCGTTCCTAGACCGAACGTGAAACGGCCCCCCGGCAGTGCGGGAGGCCGGTCACATCATTCGGTCGCTGTGGCGATCAGGACGCTTTCTTGTCGTCGTCGACGTCAGTGTAGTCCGCGTCGACCACGTCGTCGTCCCCGCGCATCGCCTCGTCGGCCGCTTGCGGCTCTTCCTCGGTCTCGCCAGCCTCCTCGGCCTGCTGCGCTTGGTAGATCGCCTCGCCGAGCTTCATCGCCGCTTCAGTCAGGTTCTGCATCGACGCCTTGATCTTGCCGGCGTCGTCGCCCTCGGTCGCTTCCTTGAGCTGTGCGGAGGCGAGCTCAATGGCCTCGACCGTGGTGGAGCTGACCTTGTCCTTGTGCTCCTCCAGCGACTTCTCGGTGGAGTGCAGCAGGCTTTCGGCTTGGTTCTTCGCCTCGACGAGCTCGCGGCGGCTCTTGTCGGCCTCGGCGTTCTCCTCGGCTTCCTTCACCATCGCCTCGATGTCGTCGTCGCTGAGACCGCCCGACGCCTGGATGGTGATGTTCTGCTCCTTGTTCGTCCCCTTGTCCTTGGCGGAGACGGACACGATGCCGTTGGCGTCGATGTCGAAGGTCACCTCGATCTGCGGCAGGCCGCGCGGCGCCGGCGGGATATCTTCGAGGTTGAACTGGCCGAGCATCTTGTTGTCGGCCGCCATTTCGCGCTCACCCTGGAAGACGCGGATCGTCACGGCGTTCTGATTGTCCTCGGCCGTGGAGAAGATCTGCGACTTCTTGGTCGGGATCGTCGTGTTGCGGTCGATGAGGCGGGTGAACACGCCACCGAGCGTCTCGATACCGAGGCTTAGCGGAGTGACGTCGAGCAGGACCACGTCCTTCACGTCACCCTGCAGGACGCCCGCCTGGATCGCGGCACCCATGGCGACGACCTCGTCCGGGTTCACGCCCTTGTGTGGCTCCTTGCCGAAGAACTTCGACACTTCCTCGTAAACCTTCGGCATGCGGGTCATGCCGCCGACCATCACGACCTCGTCGATGTCGGAGGTGGACAGGCCCGCATCCTTCAGCGCCGCCTTCACCGGCTTCATCGAGCGCGCGATGAGGTCGGAGACGAGGCTTTCCAGCTTGGCCCGGGTCAGCTTCATGACCAGGTGCACCGGTTGGCGGGTGTTCGGGTCCATCGAGATGAACGGCTGGTTGATCTCCGTCTGGGAGGAGCTCGACAACTCGATCTTCGCCTTTTCGGCAGCTTCCTTCAGGCGCTGCAGCGCGAGCTTGTCGTTGCGCAGGTCGATGCCGTGCTCTTTCTTGAACTCGTTGGCGAGGTACTCGACGATCCGCATGTCGAAGTCTTCACCGCCGAGGAACGTGTCGCCGTTGGTGGACTTCACCTCGAACAGACCCTCATCGATCTCGAGGATCGAGATGTCGAAGGTGCCGCCGCCGAGGTCGTAGACCGCGATCGTCTTTGAGCCTTCCTTGTCGAGACCGTAGGCGAGTGCGGCCGCCGTGGGTTCGTTGATGATGCGGAGCACTTCGAGGCCCGCGATCTTGCCTGCGTCCTTCGTCGCCTGACGTTGGGCGTCGTTGAAATAGGCCGGAACGGTGATGACGGCCTTCTCGACCTTTTCACCCAGATACTGCTCGGCGGTTTCCTTCATCTTCTGAAGGATGAACGCCGAGATCTGGGAGGGGGAGAAATTCTCGTCCCGCACGCGGACCCACGCATCGCCGTTCTGGCCCTCCACGATCTCATACGGGACCATGCCCTTGTCCTTTTCCACCATCGGATCGTTGATCCGGCGGCCGATCAGGCGCTTGACGGCGAACAGGGTGTTGGTGGGGTTGGTGACGGCTTGCCGCTTCGCCGGCTGGCCGACGAGCCGTTCCTCCTCGGTGAAGCCGACCATCGACGGGGTCGTGCGTGCACCTTCGGAGTTCTCGATGACCTTGGCCTGGCTGCCGTCCATGATTGCAACGCAGCTATTCGTGGTGCCGAGGTCGATACCGATGACTTTAGACATTCACAAAAGTCCCTTCTTCATTGGCGATACCGGGGTCCGGGTCCTGCTCGGAGGCCCCCGCGCCCCATCCCATGCCGATCACGCGAGCGCGACCGGCGAACATCTGGCAGGGATATAGGGGGGCTGCCTTCGGGCCGCAAGCTTTGCGATGGGCGCGGGACGGAGCGGAAATTGGACGCACAAACCGCTTTCGGAGCGGGGCTTCGCGGGTTGACGCGGGGCGATGCGACCAATCGCGCAGCGTAAAGTTCGATGCCTCTGCGAGCTGCCGCGGCCCCGTCGAATTCGCGTCGGCGGCGTCTCAGGCCCCCGAAGTCATGTCATCGATGTACTGGTGTACGGCGGAAACCACGACCGATCCCTCGCCCACGGCGCTCGCCACCCGTTTCACCGAGCCGGAGCGCACGTCGCCCACGGCGAAGATGCCGGGGCAGGACGTCTCGAACTGGGAGCGTCCTCCGACCTTCTCCCCCGTCACGATGAAACCCTTGCCGTCGAGCTCGCACCGCCCGTCGAGCCAGTCGGTGTGCGGTGCCGCGCCGATCATGATGAAGAGTGCACGCGTAGAAATGTCCTGCGTCTCGCCGGTCCGGTTGTCCTTCACCGTCACCCGCTCCAGGCTGCGGTCGCCATCGAGTTTGCAGACCTCGGTGAACGAATGGATCGTGATGCGTTCGTGGTTCTCCAGCCTGTTGATCAGATAGCTCGACATGGTGGACTTCAGCCCCTCGCCGCGCACGAGGATGTGGACGTGCTTCGCGTGGCGCGACATGAACATGGCGGCCTGACCGGCCGAATTGCCGCCGCCCACGATGACGGCTTCGGTGTTCTTGCAGAATCGCGCTTCGAGGTCGGTGGCGGCGTAGTATACCCCGGCGCCCTCGAACTCCTCGAGGCGGGTGAGCGGCAGCCGCCGGTACTGCACGCCGGTCGCCACCACCACCGACTTCGCGCATATGTCGGCGCCGTTGCACAGCTTGATGCGCCAACCCTGCTCCGTCGGCTCCAATGCGCGGGCGGTGCGGGGCGCGGCGAACAGCGCGCCGAACTTGATCGACTGGATCTGGCCGCGATAAGCGAGGTCGGAGCCCGAGATACCGGTCGGAAAACCCATGTAGTTCTCGATCCGGCTCGACGTGCCGGCCTGCCCGCCGATCGCCGTGTTCTCGATGGTGATGGTCGAAAGTCCTTCGGACGCGCCGTAGACCGCCGCGGCCAGCCCGCCCGGCCCCGCGCCGATGACCGCGAGATCTGCAGCAGTCCCATCGTCGACCTCCAGGTTCATGCCGATCGCCCAGGCAATGCCGGGATTGTCCGGCGTCTGGACCACATGATCGCCCCGTAGCACCACATTCACCCTATCGGGATCCAACTCCAGCCGCTTCACCATGCGCCTGCCGCTCTCGCTCTCGGGGTCGAGCCAGCGGTGCGGGATCCGGTTGCGGCCGACGAATTCGAGCGCGCGCATCACGCCGGGATCGGTCTCCGGCCCCAGGATGGTGAGGTTCGCCGTCGCGGTCTTCATCAGCACCTCGCGCCGGGCGGAGAAGGCGGAGACGACAACGTCGGCGATCTCGGGGTTCTGGTCGATGGTTTCGCGCAGTTGCGGGCACGTGACGCGGATCACCTCCGCATCCTCCATGACCTTGCAGGTGATGAAGGGTTTCTGTCCGCTCAGCAGCCCAAGCTCACCGATGAAGGCGTTTTCGTCCGCCTTGCCGATCAGCCCATCGCCGTCCTCGGTCGGATCGATGAAGTGGACCAGGCCCGACAGAATGACGAAGAAGTCGTACTCGTCCCCGCCCGCCTCGTAGAGCATGGTGCCGGCTGGCACCTCCTCGATCGTCCCGACGCCCTTGAAGTAGTCGATCTGCTCCGGCGTCAGCGACCGGAAGGCGTCCTCGCGCACCATGGCGCTGAGCTCGTCCTTTATCTCGGCATTTCGCGTCATTGGGCTGAGGCTCATGGTGGACCATCCGCTATCGTGGTGTCGTTGCGGGACATATAGGTTGCAAATGACAGATCGCCTCCCCCCTCTGACCCTCGGCGGCTTCGAGATCCACAAGGGGTTCCTCGACCGATCCCGGCAGGTTGCCCTCGTCGATGCGGTCCGGGAGGTCGCGCGGACGGCACCCTTCTTCTCGCCGGTCACGCCATGGGGCAAGCCGATGCGGGTCCGCATGACCTCCGCCGGGCGTGTGGGCTGGGTCACGGATCGGCGTGGCTACCGCTACGAGTCCATGCATCCGAAAGGGATGCGCTGGCCGCCGATCCCGGAGGAGGTGCTGGAGGTCTGGGACGCGGTGGCCGAGGATCCGCGCCAACCGGACTGCTGTCTCGTCAACTTCTATGGCGAGGGCGCGCGGATGGGGCTGCATCAGGACAAGGACGAGCGCGACTTCTCCCATCCCGTCGTCTCGATCTCGCTCGGTGACGGCGCGACGTTCCGGATCGGCGGGACGGAGCGGTCGGACCCTACCCAGAGCATCCTGCTCGAAAGCGGTGACGTCGTCGTCATGGGCGGGGCCGCGCGCCTCGCGTTCCATGGCATCGACCGCATCCGCTTCGGCAGCTCGACGCTGCTGCCGGATGGCGGCCGGATCAACCTGACGCTGCGCGTCGTGACCTAGGGCGCCATGGAGCAGCAGCCGGCGAGGACCCGCGGCGGCGCGCCGTCTTCCTCGATCAGGAGCCGGCCCGACAGGCCGTAGAGCCGGTCGGAAGCGCCGTCGCTGCACTCCATAGCCGTGGACATCAGTGTCATGCGGCGGTCGGACAGCTCCACGATCAGCGTCTCGCCCGGCTCGCCGGGCAGCGGATCCTCCAGCACCGTCATCCGTCGGCTGCGTCGCCGCTCTTCCGGCGTCTTCCACACCGCCTGCTCACCGTCGTGGTCGAGCTGCCAGAACGGCTCGACGCCGAAGCAGCGGGGGCCCGTTTCGGCGGGCTGCCGTTCCATGAAGCGCAGGCTCACCCAGCCGATGCCGTCGAGATGGTTGACCTGCCCCCAGCCGTCCGCGTCCTCGGCCGTGACCTCGATCGCGACGGCGTCATGGGCGAGCCGTCCGATGATCTCCGCCTCGACCGTCGGCTCGGCTCGGATGTTGAGCATGTCGTCCGGCTCCACATCGACCACACGGAACAGCGCCGGCAGCGTATCCTGTGCCGTCGCAGCCAACGGCAGGACAAGGATCAGAACGGTCAAAAGCAGTTTCATGGCAGCGCCCTCTTCTGTCCGCCCTCGTCCACGGCCACGAAGGTGAAGACGGCCTGCGTCACCTTCAGATGCTCGCCCGTGGGCTGGCGGCTTACCCACGCCTCCACGCCGATCCGCATGGAGGTCGTCCCCTCTTTCAGCATGCTGGCGTAGATCGAGACCACGTCGCCGACATGTACGGGTTTGTGGAACGTCATGGCGTCCACCGCAACCGTAGCGACGCGTCCCCGGGCCCGCGTCCGCGCGAGGACCGAGGATCCGAGGTCCATCTGCGCCATCAACCAACCGCCGAAGATGTCGCCATTGGCGTTGGTATCGGCCGGCATGGCGATGGTCTGCAAGGTCAGCGTCGCGTCGGCTTCGCTCATGATGAACCCGTCCCCTCAGTTCCAGTTTCCGGCAACGTGCCCTTCGGCGCTGAATGATCAAGTGATTGCATGCAACCGGCTTAACGCCGTTTTCATTCCTGTCCTGCATGTCGGGGCCAGCCTGAGAAGAGGACGGGATGGCCACCTATATCTTTCGCAACGCGATCACGCTCAATCGCACCAACAACACCGTACTCGACACGGGCATCACCATCCGGATCACGGATGACGACGCCGCCTATTCGGGCTCGGGGACCGGCGGCGGCGATTACCCGGACAGCGACGCGAACCAGCGGATCGAGGTCTTCGGCGCTGGCAGCAACCGCAGCGGATCCAGCACGCAGGACGGCAAGACGGGTCGGACGACCTTCATCGACGGCAACGGGAACGAGATCACGGGGACGTATATCTACGTCAACCTGCCCTCCTCCGGCGCCGACTACCGCGTCTTCATTCCCGACGATCCGGGCGCGAGCTTCTTCGCCGGCAGAAGCTATGCAGAACAGGACCGCACCATCGAGAGCGTGCGCTACGGCGACATCTCCGGCGAAGGGGCAGACGCCGCGCAATTCGACGCGGACGAGGGGCAACGGTTCGATGCAGGCGGCGGTGCGGACACTGTCATCGGCTCCGACCAATCCGATGACCTGTTCGGCGGCGATGGCGCCGACCGGATTGACGCTGCGGGCGGGGACGACCGGGCCTCCGGTGGCGCGGGGACGGACCTGATCTATGGCGCGGACGGCAATGACACGATCAGCGGCGGCACAGGCGCGGATACCCTGCTGGGTGAGAGCGGGCGCGATGTCATACGTGGAGAGGAGGGAGCGGACTACCTCATCGGCGACGGCTTCGGCGAGACAGGTGCGGCCGACACGCTGGATGGCGGCGCGGGGCGGGACACGATCGTCGGACAGACCGGGGATGACAGCATCCTCGGCGGAGCGGGCGACGACTATGTCGAGGGAGGCAGCGGCGCCGACACGCTGATCGGCGATGGAGGCGACTCGCCCCGGCTCGGCCTCAAGTGGTCGGAGCTTCCCGACCCCCAGTCCGGCGGCCCCATCGACGACGGCGACGACTTCGCCACCGGCGACGATGCGAACGCCGTGTCCACCGATGTCGGCGGCATCCGGGTCACGGTCGGCTACGATCGGCAGTCGGGCGGCACCGTCTTCGAGTACGAGAACAACGCGCAGGTCATAGACGGGATCGAGGGCGACGGCCGCCCGGTGGAGGACAACTCCGCCGCCGCCATGCGCGGCTCCCGCTCGAACGGGGAGGGCTCGAACACCTCCACACTGGAACTGTCTTTCGACAGCATCGATGAGACCTATTCGGGCGCGGTGGAGAACGTCGAGTTCCGCATCAACGACATCGATCTTTCCTCCAGTTCGAACGGGCATGTCGACCGGGTTACGGTCCGGGCCTTCGACAGTGACGGCCAGCCGGTCGCCGTGACCCTGACCTCGGGGCAGGGCGGCACCGCCGGACCCACGCTTGCCGATGCGGACGGCGTGCCGGGGCAGGAGCGCGCTACGGGCCGCGTTAGCGGTGGCGAGAACGACGCGACGGGCTCCGTGCTCGTCCGGATCGACGGACCCGTCTCGCGGATCGAGATCGACTACGACAACCTCGGCGGCGCGTCCCAGCATGTCACCGTCACGGATGTCTACTTCACGCCCGAACTGATGGAGGCGGACGGCGCCGATACGCTGGTCGGCGGGTCGGGGAACGACGTCCTTAACGGCATGGGCGGGGCGGACAGCCTGATCGGCGGGGCGGGCGACGACACCATTACCGGCGGAGCAGGCGACGACACGATCGCGCTGAGCGACGATTTCGGCGGCGACAGCATCGTCGGCGGCACCGGTACCGACCTGCTCGACGGAACCAAGATCGCGACGCACGGCATCACCCTGGACTACGCAAACGACGGGATGGCGACCCTGTCCGACGGGAGCGGAACGACCGGCAGCGTCGAGGGAGTTGAACGCCTCATCCTGACCTCCCAGGCCGACGTGGTGGATGCGGCGCAGAGCGCGCAACCGCTCGACATCGCCGGGCTTGGCGGGGCGGACAGCCTGACCGGCAGCTCGGGTGCCGACACGATCCGGGGCGGCGACGGGGACGACGTGATCGACGGCGGTGGCGGCAACGACGTGCTGCGCGGCGACGGCGACGGCTTTACGTCCGAGCGCCTCGCCTTCCGGTGGTCCGAACTCGACGATCCGAACCGGCCTTCGATGATGGCCGAGCCGGTCGACGCGATCGACGATGGCGACGACCTGAATGCCGGTGTCCGGCAGGACACGGGCGGCGTCCGGGTGGATGTCGGCTTCACCGACCGGGGCGCCGCGGACCCGACGCGGGGCTTCGACTACGACGATCGCAGAGTGTTCGCGGACGACATTGCGGGCGGGGCCGGAGAGGCGAACCCGAACTCCTCTGCATTCCTGCGGGGCTCGGGCGGCACGTCGGGGACGCGCACCGACACCTCGACGGTCGAGTTCGGCTTCAAGGCCACCGATCCGGGCACGGGAGATGAGGTCTCGAACGTCGCCTTCCGGATCAACGATCTCGATGCGAGCGGTTTTCGCGACGTCATCCGCGTCCGGGGCTTCGACGCGAACGGAAACGAGGTGGACGTCCGCCTGACCGGCGGCGGAAACATCGCGGTCGATGGCGATGCTGCACGCGCGAACGTGGGAACGAACACGACCGCCAGCGACCCGGCCTCCTCCCTGCTGGTCGAGATCGACGGCCCGGTGCAGCGGATCGTCGTCGACTATGCAAACGAGGGTGCGGGCGCGCAGGCGATCAACATCACCGACGTCTATTTCGACACCTTGCCCGCCACCGGGTCGGACACGCTGACGGGCGGTGCCGGCGACGACGACATCGACGGCGGCTTTGGGAGCGACGTCATCCGCCTCACCGACGGGTTCGGCCGCGATACGATCGCAGGTGGCGAGGATGACGACGGCACGGATGTCGACCGCCTCGATGCCTCCGCCTTGACGGGGAGCGGCATCGACGTCGTGCTGACCGGTGACGAAGCGGGGACGGCCATCGCCGGTCAGGACGAGGCGCGGTTCACGCAGATCGAGGCGTTCACGCTCACCGCACAGGCCGACACGTTCGACGGCCGCGCCGGTGGTGCGGGGCGCCTCGTGGATGCCGGCGGTGGGTCCGACACGTTGATCGGCGGCAGCGGCGCCGATACCTTGACCGGTGGCACGGGCGACGACGACATAACCATCGGTATCGGCGACACAGCCGTCGGCGGCGAGAACCCCGGCGACTTCGACGTCCTGCGCATCGAAGAAAGTGAGGAGACCCGCTTTCGCGAGATCGTCTACGACGCCGGATCCGAACCCGGCAACCTGAGCGGCGAGGTGGTCTTCTACGACCGTGCGGCCGATGATCCGGAACGGCGGGAGACGGGCCGCAGCCGTTTCTCGGAGATGGAGGCCGTGGTCTGTTTCGTCGCCGGCACGCGGATCGAGACCGACCGCGGCCCCGTCGCGGTGGAGACGCTGGCGCCCGGCGATCTCGTCGTCACGCTCGACCACGGGCTCCAGCCCATCCTGTGGACTGGATGCCGCACGGTGCCGGCGACGGGCCGGTTGGCCCCGATCCGCTTCTCGGCCGGAATGATCGGCAACCGGCGCCCGCTCTACCTGTCGCCGCAGCACAAGGTCCTCGTGCGGGACCCCGAGGCGGAGTTGATGTTCGGTTCGCCGGAGGTGTTCGTTCCTGCCAAGGGTCTAGTCGGCGGATCGAACGTGCGGCAGGAGCGGACCGCAGGTCTCGTGACCTATCACCACATCCTCTTCGCCCGCCACGAGATCGTGTTCGCCGAAGGCGCCGCGACGGAGAGCCTCAATCCCGGGTCGCAACTTGTGGGACGCGGGGATGCGACGGCGGAGGAGATCCGGGTGCTCTTCCCCCATCTCGCTGCGCGACCGATGCGTCCGGCGCGGCCGACGCTGCGCCCGAGAGAGTACCGCCTGATCGCGGAGGCGGCCTGAGGTCCCGCGCCCACTCGTCCATCTCGTTCATGCGTTGCATCGGGTTGGTCTCATGTCGGCGCCTGCACATCTGGCCGTATCGGCGATCGTCCGCGCGATTGCCTGCGGCTTTCCAGGGACCGCGGTGCCGATCCGTAAGCCGTTGAACGCGGCGAGCGGCGCGAGCTCCTTCATCATGACCGCTCTGTGACCACCACCACAACTGGCGCCCTTGGGACATGCTACTCCGACGTGGTCACCCCCGATGACCCGCTGCGCGGTGTTCACGTCGATGTCGCTCGGATCCGTTGCCCAAGACGAGGAGATGCTGCTGCTGCGGAGCACTTTGCATTGACCGGCCTGGTCAGCATATTCTGCACGACGATCGACGCGGGACCAGCCGCGACAGCCGCTCGCATCGGCGGGGGCACGTCCGGGTGGCGCGACTAGGTTCGCACATGGTTCGCGATACCCGGCCATGTGCGCATGGGGCCATGGCCGCCGCGTATATCGACCTCCAGCCGCGCCTGCGTTCAAGTCGGCTCCGCCTCCAGCCGCGCCGCCTCCCAGGCCAGCATTGCCCGCTTGACCGGCAGACCCCAGTGATAGCCGCCAAGGCCGCCGGATTTCCGCATTGCGCGGTGGCACGGGATCAGCCAGCTCACCGGGTTGCGCCCGACCGCGGTGCCGACGGCACGCACGGCACGCGGGTTGCCGATCGCCTCCGCGATGTCCGAATACGTCGTAACGTGACCCGTCGGAATACGCAGCAGCGCCTCCCACACCTTGATCTGGAAAGGGGCGCCGATGAGGTGAAGCATAAGCTCACCCGACCCGCCGAACGCGACCGCCACGAAGGGTGCGACCGCGGCCCGGTCCTCGACCGGCTCCGCATTCGGCCAACGCCTGCGCAGGTCTTCCATCGCGGCGTCGCGCCCCGTCTCTGCGGCGAAGGCCATGCCGCAGAGCCCCCGGTCGGTCGCCATGGCGAGCGCCTCGCCGAACGGACTGTCAAACCAGCCGTAGCGGATGGTCAGCCCCGCCCCGCCGCGCGCGTAGTCCCCGGGGCTCATCGCTTCCCATCGGATGAAGAGATCGTGGAGCCGGCCCGGGCTCGACAATCCCGTGGCATAGGTCGTGTCGAGCACGGTGTGCCGCTCCTGCAGCAACTGCCGGGCATGGTCCAGCGTCAGATACTGGAGGTAGCGCTTCGGGCTCACCCCCACCCACTGGCTGAACACCCGCTGGAAATGGGAGGGGCTCAGCCCGATGGCTGCCGCCAGCTCCTCCAGCGTAGGTTGGTCGCCGCCGCGCTCCTCGATCACACGCAGGGCCGCGGCCATCAGTTCGTACTGGAAACTGCTCTGATCGTCCTGACGGGTCATGGGTTCGCTCCTCATCTGACTGGCTCCCAGAATAGGCACCGTCGCGCGTCGCACCCACCCGTTTCCTGCGTCGGGACGAACGCTTGCCCGACGCGCCCCGACCGTGCCATGAGGGCTCGGATGACCGCGCCGCTGCCATACTCCACGATCCGCGAGATCTTCACCCGCTTCCGCGACGACTGCGCGGAACCGCAGGGTGAGCTCGAGCACGTGAACGCCTTTACCCTCGTCGTCGCGGTGGCCCTGTCCGCGCAGGCGACCGACAAGGGCGTGAACCGTGCCACCCGCGATCTCTTCGCCGTCGCCGACACGCCTGAGAAGATGCTGGCGCTGGGCGAGGACGGTCTGATCGAACATATCAGGACGATCGGCCTCTACCGCAACAAGGCCAAGAACGTCATCAAGCTCAGCCGCATCCTGGTCGAGGAATACGGCGGTGAGGTCCCCTCCTCCCGCGCCGCGCTCGAAAGCCTGCCGGGTGTCGGGCGCAAGACAGCGAATGTGGTGCTCAACATGTGGTTCGGGCATCCCGCGCAGGCGGTCGATACCCACATCTTCCGCGTCGGCAACCGCACCGGCATCGCGCCCGGCAGGGACGTGGTCGCCGTCGAGCGCGCCATCGAGGACCGGGTGCCGGTGGAGTTCGCGCTGCATGCCCATCACTGGCTGATCCTGCACGGGCGCTATGTCTGCAAGGCGCGCAAGCCCGATTGCGCGCACTGTCTCATCAACGATCTCTGTGCCTTCGAGGAGAAGACCATATGAGCAAACGCTACCAGGTCGTCGGCATCGGCAACGCCATCGTCGACGTGATCGCCCAGACGGATGAGAGCTTTCTGGAGCATATGGGCATCCACAAGGGGATCATGCAGCTTGTCGAGCGGGAGCGGGGCGAGACACTCTACGCCGCGATGGACGACCGCGTGCAGGCGGCGGGCGGCTCGGTGGCAAACACGCTGGCGGGGCTCGGGAACATGGGGCGCAAGACGGCCTTCATCGGCCGGGTGCGCGACGATGCGCTGGGCCGGTTCTATGCCGATGCGATGACCGGCGGCGGGACAGATTTTCCCAACGGGCCTGTGGGCGCGGGTGAGCTGCCGACCTCGCGCTCCATGATCTTCGTCACGCCGGACGGGGAGCGGTCGATGAACACCTATCTCGGCATCTCTTCCGAGGTGGGTCCCGATGACGTGGACGAGGACGTCGTGGCCGATGCCGAAATCCTGTTCCTGGAGGGCTATCTCTACGACAAGGATCAGGGGAAGGAGGCGTTCCACGCCGCGGCCCGCGCGATCCGCAAGGGCGGCGGCATGGCCGGGATCGCCCTGTCCGACCCGTTCTGCGTCGATCGTCACCGGGCCGATTTCCAACGGCTGGTGGCCGAGGAGCTCGACTACGTCATCGGCAACGAGGCGGAGTTCACGACGCTCTATGAGGCGAACGATCTGGAGGAGGCGCTGGCCGCCGCCTCCTTCGCCTGCCCGCTGGTGGTCTGCACCCGTTCCGGTGACGACGTGGTTCTGATCCGCGGGGAGGAGCGGATGACGGTACCCGTGGAGCGGGTCACGCCGGTGGACGCGACGGGCGCTGGAGATCAGTTCGCGGCGGGGTTCCTCAACGGCCTCGCCACGGGGCGGTCGCTGGAGGTTTCGGGGCGGATGGGCTGCATCGCTGCGGCGGAGGTCATCTCCCACATGGGCGCCCGGCCGGAAGCGGACCTGAAGGCGCTGTTCGCACAGGCTGGTCTCTAGCGATACCGCCCCGGACCTAATCCGGAGCTGCTCCGATCGGTGGCGAAAGGTCCCGGCTCAGGGCCGGGACGGTTGGAGCTTGGCAAGCCGATCCCAGCTCGCGTCCGAGATGTTGGAGCCGCAGGCGATGATCGCCACGCGCTTGCCTGCCAGTCTATCGCGCAGTGGGCCGGTGAGCGCGGCAAGGGCGGCCGCGCAGGCGGGCTCCACGGTCAGCGACAGCGCATCTCGCATTCGGCGCATGGCGGGGGGAAAGGCCGCGTCGGGCAGGCGGATCATCTCGTCCACGTGCTGCCGGATCGCGCCGAAGGTCAGCGGCTCCGCGCGGGGAGCGGCGAGGCTGACGGCCATCGTCTCCACCTGATCCAGCACGACCGGTTCGCCATCCGCAAGCGAGCGAGAGATACTGTCGGCGCCCTCGGGCTCCACCCCGATGACCTTGCAAGCCGGGGAGAACAGCTTCACCGCCAGCGCCACGCCCGCGATCAGCCCGCCGCCGCCCACCGGCACGATCACCGCGTCGAGCTCGGGCTGCGTGTTCACGATCTCATAACCGCAGGTCGCGGCGCCCAGGATCATGTGGCGCGACTCAAAGGGGTGGAGCGGGACGCGGCCCGTCTCCTCCGCCCGCGCGGTCAGCAGTGCAAGATCCGTCTTTGTCCCCGGCGTCCGCTCGATGGCGGCGCCCAGTGCCTCGCACTCCGCGACGGTGCCCGGATCGGCCGCCTCCGGCATGATGAGATGCGCGCGGGACCCCGCCGCACGCGCCACCGCGAGGGCATGGTTGCCCCCTGACGCCGCGATCACCTCAGCTCCGTCCGGCAGCGCTGCGACGGCAAGCGTCACGCCGCGGGCCTTGAAGCTGCCGGCCTTCTGGAACAGCTCCAACTTCATCCAGACCCGGGCGCCTTCGGGCAGGTCCGGTTCCAGCCGGGAGCCCGTCAGGTCCATCAGCGGCGTGCGCGCAACCCGGCCCCGCAGCCGTTTCCACGTCGCATCGATCTCGGCGAGGTCGGGCAGGCCGTCCCTATTTCGCGAGCTTCGCATGAACCTCATCGAGGTCGATCTCCTTCGCGGGCGGGTTCCGGTTCGGCTCTTTCGCGTATTTGAATAGGTTGAAGTCGCGCCTGTAGATATCGAGCATGATGAAGTTCGACAGGTCGTCGAAATAGTCCTCGATCGAATGCGCCTGCCGCGGCCCGTGATCCGCGCTCTCGTTGAAACGGGGCATCGTGTCCACGTCGATCTCGTGCGTCGTCTCGATCTGGCCGAGCACATGCTTCATCCCGTCGGCGAACCGCTCCGTGGGGAAGATGTGGTTGTAGCGTCCGCCGTTGCGGATCATCGTCGAGACATGGCCGGAGCAGGCCGACCAGTGGATGTCCGGGTCCATCGGCTTGTGAAAGCGGATGGTGTCCCGCACGAAGAGCAGGAAGCGACGGAACGACTTGATCTGGTCGAAATCGCCCTCGACCTCCACCCCGTAGCGCTTCGTCAGCATCGGCACGAGGTTGCCGCGATACCGTTTCCCGTTACGCTGGATGCCCGCGATCTTGTCGAAGAAGCTCGACAGGATGCGGCTGTACGGGTTCCGCACGGCGGTGAAGGCGTAGATCTCCCGCTCCGTCACCGCCCTTTCGAGGAGCGGCTTGCTCTCCTCGATCGCCCATTTGTGGATGCCGTCCTGCGCGTCGTGGATATCGCCGTCGAAGTACCGCCCGTGATCGGTGTAGTACATGATCTGCCCGATGGTGGAGCAGGCGCACTTGGGCACCACGCGGTACACCACCGAGCGGCTTTCGGTCATCCAGGTGCCTGGGAAGGGCATGAAGCATCCTCGTTCGACGGAGAACCCTTCCTTGACCTCAGCGCCGGACGGGAGTCAAGAAAGCGGGGTCACCGTCCGGGAGCCGCATGGTCCAGATCGCCTACATCCTCCTGTGCCACCGGGACCCCGAGCGCGTCGTGGAACAGGCGCGTATGCTCGTCAGCCACGGCGACCGGATCGCGATCCATGTCGACAAGAGCGCGGCACCCGGGGTCTTCGACGGTATCCACGGCGCGCTGACGGACGACGACTGCGTCACCTTCGCCGAGCGCGTGAAATGCGGTTGGGGCGAATGGAGCCTCGTGGCCGCGACCCTCAATGCGCTGCGCGCAGCGCGAGGCGCGTTTCCCGAGGCGACGCATTTCTACTTCATCTCCGGCGACTGCCTGCCCACCAAGCCGCGTGCGCACATTGCCCGTTTCCTCGCCGAGGACGACGCGGACTTCGTTGAACATCACGATTTCTTCGAGAGCGAATGGATCAAGACCGGCATCCGTGAGGAGCGGCTGGTCTACCGCCACTTCTTCAACGAACGCACGCGCAAGCCGCTGTTCTACGGCAGCCTTGCGGTGCAGCGGGCTCTCGGCCTGTCACGCGCCCTGCCCGACGGCCTCCAGATCCACATCGGCTCGCAATGGTGTGTCCTGCGCCGTGGCACGCTCGACCGGATCCTGAGGCTGATCGAGGAGCGGCCCGACATCATCCGCTTCTTCCGCACCACGTGGATCCCGGACGAGACCTTCTTCCAAAGCCTCGTGATGCACGTCACGCCGAGGACGGAGGTGCGGAACCGGACGCTGACCTTCCTCGCCTTCTCGGACTATGGCCTGCCACTGGTGCTGCACGACGACCACTACGACCTGATCCGCGCGCAGGGCTACCTCTTCGCGCGCAAGATATCGCCCAATGCCACGGAACTGCGCCGGCGGTTGACGAAGCTCTACGCGGAGCCTCGGGAGGAGGTGCCGACCTCCGACACCGCGCCGCAGCTCTACTCCTACGTCACCGGCCGCGGTCGGATTGGGCGGCGGCACGCCCGCCGGTTCTGGGAGCGGGGCGGCCAGATCGGCCGCGGGCAGGAGATGCTGGTCGTCGTGTGCAAGAAGTACCATGTCGCCAAACGCTTCGTCGCCGCTGCCCGCCGTGCCGGGGGGCCGCCCGCGCTGGGCTACGTGTTCGATGAGGATGCGGGCGCGCTTCCCCCCCTTGGAGGGATCGAGACGTCGAAGGCGAAGCGCGGCCGCCACCGGCGCGCAGTCCTTCGGATGCTCTTCGAGTATCACGAGACAGACCGGCTCATGATCTGCCTCGACCCCGCCAACATCGACGCGCTGCGCGACATCCGCTCGGACCAGTGCAGCCTGCGCGTGATGGAGCTGCGCACCAGCATCGACGACGACTACCTGCTGGGCCACGCCAAGCGGAACCATCTGGTGCCGGAGGGCGCGGCGCTTGCTGAGGCCGGTTCCCTGATCGGCACGCTCGACCGCCAGTTCAAGGACGAGAGCGAGGCGATCCGCGATATGGAACTGAGCCGTTTCCACAGCCTCGCACCGGCCGATGGCGCCGACCGCGCGGCGGAGGAGATCGCCCGTTTCCTCGACCTGCCCCTTGCCGCCGCGCGCGAGATCGCGGTCCAGGAAATCCCGTTCGACTGAGCCCGTGAGGAGAGCCCACATGGCCTACGATTACGACGACCAGAACATCTTCGCGAAGATCCTGCGGGGCGAGATCCCGCACAGGACGGTGATGGAGACCGAGCACTCTCTGGCCTTCGAGGACATCAACCCGCAGGCCCCGACCCACGTGCTGGTCATCCCGAAAGGCGCCTACGTGACCTTCGACCATTTCGCAGTGGAGGCGAGCGACGTCGAGATCTCCGACTACGTCCGCACCGTCGGAGAGGTCGCGCGCAAGCTGGGAGTGACTCCGGATGCGTCCAGCGGTTACCGGATGCTGACCAATGCCGGGCCGGACGCGCATCAGGAGGTGCCGCATCTCCATGTCCACATCTTCGCGGGGGCCTTCCTGGGGCGGATGATCGACGTGCCTGAGCAGCGTTGAAGTGGCCTAGCTTTGAAGTGCCGAGGGCCGCGCCCGACCTGAAAGACGCTTGTCGAACGTATTTGAGGATCCAGCAGCCTCAGGCAACTACGCCGGATGTTCGATATGCTACATCGCCAACGCACCCTCCGGGGGTAGGGTGAGCGCCGTTTTGCAAACGGTCCACTGGAGCGTTTGAGATGTGAACGGGCGAGGCCCCGGGCGGGCGCGGCCTGGCCTGGCAGCCGGGCGGGAAGAACATTCAGACTGCGGATCCTACCGCACCCATAACCCCGCATCCTTGAGACGCCGCCGGATCACGGCCTCGTCCCGGGGCACGCCAGCCGCGAACAGCGCCCGCACCTCCGCCCCGCCGCCGCGATAGAGCATCCGGTGGAACGGCGGATACCGCTTCAGCAGCTTCTTGACCCGCGGTATCCGCGCCACCTCCTCCAATTGCGCGATCACCGCATCGCTTTCCCGCGCGTAGGCGAGCGGTAGTGTGCGCCAGTGGCAGGTTATGTCGCCGTCGAGCCCCGGCACCTCTCGCGGCGCGCCACCCTCGGCGGCAATGGCCAGCGGCAGCGCGATCTGATCGAGCCACGGGGTCAGCGCCTGCCCCTCGAGCGCAAGGCCGGGCTCCCGCCGGATCGCCTCGGCGATCTCCAGCCACCGCGCTCCGAAGCGCTGGGGGCAGGGTCCCAGCACCCACCCCGCATTGTAGTAGTCAAACCGCCGCCAGTCTCCGACAGGCCAACGTTCATCCTCTCGCAAGGCGATGCCGAACCGATCGTGCAGCGCGCTCCAGATCTCGGCGCGCTGCTCCTCTGACGACACCTTCGGCCAGCTCGCCACACGCCGCAGGCTCGCCGCGGGGCGGGCAAAGGCGGCGGACGGCAGATCGGGCGTGCGTAGGAACAGCGTGTCGGTGTCCAGGAACAGGAACGGCTTGCCTTCCGGCAAGAGACCCAGCGCCTCGATCTTGTTGCCGTGGGGATACTCCGCCCCGAAAACCCGGCTATCGAACGGCACGACCTCGGCCCCCTGCGCCTCGTAGAAGCCGTAGAGATCCGCGTCACCGACCCGCGGATCCTCAGGCCAGAGTGGCCCCGGCTGCGGCTCCGCCAACAGGACGGGCGTGCCTCCAGGAAGCGACGCCAGCGCCAGAACAGCCTCGCAGGCAAGCCGCCCCCGCTGCACCACCATCAGGATATTGAAGCTCATGCCCTGCCCGAAGAACCGTTTGCGCTGCCGGCCCTTCTACAGTAAGACCCCCGACGACGCACCCATAGCTCAGCTGGATAGAGCGCTGCCCTCCGAAGGCAGAGGTCTCAGGTTCGAATCCTGATGGGTGCGCCATTTTCTTCATAAATTCAAACTTTCAGAGATATTCGATTCAGCAGTGTTGGTGCTTACGCGGCGCTTACGCAGCGACTCCGATTGAGCGTGCGGCGCTGCGCAGCGCGGACTGACCTCCAACCGCTCGACTTCCATCTGGTAGCCCAAACGCACCGCTGCTGTTGATGCCTCTGGCGATCTTCTTGCCGCGCGCCGAACCGGTTGACTTGATGCCGATGCCCCACGGCTGGGGTCGCGCGTCGACGCGAAATAAGGTGGCTGTTCCAATTGGGTGTGCCGACTGCGCTTCTACAGCAAATTGCGGAAACGCCCGGTCGCGATGACTGTTGCTGCGTGCATCAGGATACGCGCTTCGTGATCCGGCAGCGCGGCTACTGCGTTAGCATGCTCGCCCAGTTGGCGATGGTGCAGGCTGCTAGGACCAGTGGCGAAATGCCCCGGATCAGCGATCATTGCGCCGGCTGCGCTCTCGAATGAAACGCATCGGACGACTGCAACGTACGTGGCGCGGGGCCTATGTAGTGGCAGAGGCGTTGGAAAAGGCAGGGGCGTCCCTTTTTGCCGCACCACACATACGACTTCATGGCTTGGGTATCAGAAGTGTGCGAAGGGCGACGATCGCGGCCAGCGCCGCGCCTGCCGGCATCAGCAGCGCCGCCGTTACCGCCCCGCCGCCGAAAGCGAGGAACGGTGAGAAGAGAAGCGGCGCCGTCGCATTGCTCAGGCCCATTGGGCGATAGAGCACACCCATCCGGTGTCCGTATCCGTGGTTGCCGAACAGTTCCAGCACCATCGTCGCGCGAAGTATCATGAACGGCCCGACCGGTACGCCGTACAGAAATGCGCAGACGCCCGCCAGCATTGGTGGGAGTGGTGCGGCGGTCAGCAATGGCCAGAAGATGAGGGGCGACAGCGCCAATATGACGGCCGAGAAGCCAAGGACGGCCATATCGACCGAACGCACAAGCGGGCCGAAGATCAACTCGATCAACCGGCTGAGAAAGAACGCAATGCCCACCAGCCACGCCACCTGCGCCGCCTGCGAACGCGACAAGCCAAGCGCGGGGAAGAAATCGATCAGCATCGTCGACATGACGGACACGACCATCGCCATCAGCCTCATTGAGACCGCGAGAAGGCGGAACGCGCGTGTCCTGTCTTCGTCCGCGACGTTTCCTCGTGACACCGAGGAGGGTTCTTCACTCGGTTCCTCGCCCTTTCTCCGGCCGATGCCGATGAGGAGGAGATGCAAGGGGATTGTGACCCCGGCGACCACGGCGGCATAGAACAAACAAGCGGTGCGCCATCCCGCGGCGGCATCCAGCGCCACGGCGATGGGCTAGTAGATCGACGACGACAGCCCCATTACGAGCGAGAGAAGGGCCAGGTAGCGCCGGGTCGACCCTGCGGCGACCTGTGAGAGCATCGCCAGCGATGACGTCGCAAGCGCCAGATCCATCCCCACGCCAGAACGGTCCATGCGGCTAGGTATCCTGCGGCGCCGTTGGCTTGCGACAAGAGAACCAGCGCCGAGGCAAACACGATCGACCCGGCGGTCAGCATAAAGCTGGCGCCGTACCTGTCCGCCCATCGTCCGATGACTGGGCTGGACAGCGATCCGGTAAGGTACATCACGGTTATGGCGCCGTAGATGATTGATCGCGACAAACCGAGATCGTCGCTGATCGGTTGAGCGAAGGCGCCGACGAGATGGACACTGCTTCCCCAGCCGATGGTTTGCGTCACCACTAGGATAGCCAGCGTCTGATCGGCGGGTGTGAGGAGAACCCTCACGATCCGACCGAAGACGCCAGAGCCCCAATCGTCGAAGCTTTGGTCTCCGGAGCGCCATTGCGCTCGATAATCTTGACGGCATATGGTGCTGAAAAGTATGAGTTTTGGTTATCCCGCATCAACCGCAAACCGATCATGAATTTTCGCCAACTGGAAATCTTCCGTGCCGTCGTGACGACCGGCACAACGTCCAGCGCATCCGAGCTGCTGGGCATGTCGTAGCCGGCCGTCAGCCGTTCGCTGGCGGAGCTCGAGCGATCGTTGCAATTCAACCTGTTCGACAGGGTAAAGGGACGGCTTATTCTTACGGCGAACGTCAGCCTTTTCTTCCAGGAGGTGATGAACGGGTTCGAGGTGTTCAATCGCCTCAAGGCCTAGAGCGAGCGAATACGCGACTTCGGGACTGGTATTATCCGCATCTCAAGTCTCGCGGCGCTTGGATCGACGCTCGTGCCGAGGGCGGTCAGGCTCTTCCATGACGAGCATCCCGAGGTCGCAGTGGCAATCGTTGTCGAGTCGAGCCACGAAGTCCACGCGGCCGTGTCGTCTGGGCAAGTGGATATCGGCCTCGCCGCCGAGGAAATCGACGTGTCCGATGTGTTTCATCAAACCTTCAGCAACATCAACGGCGTTTGCGCGCTGCCTCCCGATAGCGAGCTGAAGCATCTGGACGTCATCCGGCCCGAGCATCTGGATGGACAGGACTTCATTGCGCTGGCGCCGGGCGACCGTGTTCGCGAGCAGATCACCGAGATGTTCAAGGCCAGCGGGATAAGGCCGAGGATCACCGCTGAAACCCCTAGCTCGAATACGGTTTGCGCCTTGGTTCTGGAAGCCGTGGACGGATTTTCCAAGCGCGGGGTTCACCTCCGAAAGTTCGAGCCCGCCGTGCATTTCAAGACCTTCATGCTTCACCGGCACGACACTCCCAAGTCGGCAATTGTCAGGTCGATGACGTCGGCTCTTCTCGAGGCTCGCACGCGGCCATCGACGGCCGCTTCCCGCACCCGCCGGTAGTTCGCGAAACCTCGTTACGTCATTGCACCGGTTCGATACCCAATACGGGCTCCGGATCGCGACTTCCGGGACATTGGTAATCGCGTCCTCGCGATAGAGCGTGCGGTTTGCGACGGTGCCGAACGGAATGAACGGCAGATCGGTCGCCCAACGGTCCTGCAGTCCCAGTGCCGCTGCACGCCGCTCATCGAAATCCTCGATCGCTGCCCAGGCGAGCGGCATGTCCTCGGTTTCCTGATTGCAGGGCCAGCCGAAACACCCAGCATCGCACATCCGCGCGTCGAAATGGAACAGCGGGTTGGTCTGGCTGGCGGTCGTGCCGGCCGTCATGAAGATCGACCAGCCACCTTCTCCAGGCGCATCGCGGCTTGCCCGGCGCATGGTCAAGGCACCCCAGTCCATGATCGCCGGATCAACGTTTAGTCCGGGTACCGCCTTGAAGCTGGGCGGCGACGACCTGACTTCCATTGAAGAACGCCGTGCGGTCGGACGCCATGAGAATGGTGATCGGTTCGCCGTCAGATCCCGCGGCCTCCAGCATTTCGGCTGCGCGTTCAGGGTCCGGCGTGTCGTCCAGACCACGCGATCGAAGTTGACAACGCGGCCGCCGGCAAAGCCTGAGACGGGCTCGTCCCGCGGAACGTAATCGTCGTTCCTGAGGTAGACGGCGGATGCTCCCGGTATCCATTCGGCTTCGGCGAAGATGAACGGGCCGGACCCGACGAAGCTCTCGATGAATTCGTCATTGGAGATTTCCAAGTCTTCCGCGCGCATGATGAAGGCCGGCGCGAACGGCGAGCCGAGCGCGTCCGGCAGAAGGGCGAACGGCTCCGTCATGCGGATGATGAATGTCGTGTCGTCCACGACCTCATATCCGTCAGGTTCGATCGGCGACGAGCCCCCCGGAAAGGTAAGCGCCGCCCACCGCCTGACCCATGCGATAACATCTTCGGAAGTCACTGGGTCACCATCCGTGAAGGCCAGATCGTCACGCAAGGTGAACGTGTACTCGGTCGTATCCTCGGATACCGAAAATTCGCCCACCATCTGCGGCTGCGGCCGCCCTTCTACATCCATCGCGAAGAGTGTGTCGAAAATCATCTGGGCATGGGCGACCGAACTGTCGGAGCCCTTGTAATGATCGATGATCCGAAGGTCGGTGTGGTGGCCTGCCCCCTCCTGAGTGGTCTGGACGATATGTTCGGATTGAGCTTGGAAGGAGAGCGATAGGGGACGGAAGCGGCACAGCCCTGAGGAGAGCGAGCCATTGTCCGCCATCGGTCCGAGGACGATGGCGAGCTGCGAGAGGCGGAGGTTCTGATCGCGCGTGGTCAAACGATGCCATAGGCGGCGAAGGCGATCGGCGTGACGGAGCAGACCTGTTATCGGTGGCGCCGAGAGTACGGCGGCATGAAGGTCGATCAAGCGAAGCGGCTGAAGGCGCTTGAGCGGGAGAACCAGCGGCTGCGGAAGGCGGTCAGCGACCTGATGCTCGACAAAATGATCCTGGAGGAAGTGGGGCGGGGAAAATTCTGAGCCCGGCCCGGCGCCGTGCTGCGAGCGATCACGTCGAGGGTGTCCTCGGCGTGTCCGAGCGGCGCGCGTGCCGGGTGGTTCGGCAGCACCGGTCGACGCGGCGCAAGGTGCCGCGGGGCCGGGACGACGAAGCCGCGCTAACGGCGAACATCGTCGAGCTGGCGAGCCGGTACGGGCGGTATGGGTATAGGCGTGTCACAGCGCTGCTGCGACACGCGGGCTGGCGGGTGAACCTGAAACGCGTCGAGCGGCGAGCCTTGTTGCGCCATTGGTCCTAGCGACAATGGCGAGCGGCGGGCAGAAGGCCTGAAGGGACCGCAGCGCCAGCCAAAGCGAGGCAGGCTCTGGCTCTCCGGCGGCAGCTGCATTCGTCTCCGGCCCGATCGTCCGAACCACGTCTGGTCCTACGACTTCGTTGCGGGACAAGACCCATGGCGGGGGCAAGCTACGCATGCTGAGGGTGATCGACGAGTACACGAGGGAGTGCCTAGCGCTCTCCGTCGCCCGTCAGCTGAAGAGCGACGACGTCCTCGCCACCCTCGCGGACCTCTTCGCCGAACGGGGACCGCCCGAGCACGCAAGGTCCGACAACGGCCCCGAATTTACGGCGAATGTGGTCCGCGACTGGCTCGGTCGTCTCGGCGTGAAGACCGCCTTCATCGAGCCGGGCTCACCTTGGGAGAACGGCTACAACGAAAGCTTCAACGGCAGACTCCGCGACGAACTCCCGCGGTCTTAGGTAGCAAACGCACCAAGTTGCCGGGTGGACGGGGGTTTGGTTGTCGGCTGCAATAGGGTCATGAGCGATCCCCTTGTTCTTCAGACCCTTACGGCGAAGCGTGCCGAGATCCTTGGGCAGATCAAGGCGTACGAGGCGCAAATCGCGCATGCCAAGCACGATTTGGCACATCTGAACGCGACGATGGAACTGTTCGCAGCGCCGGAGCGTCAGCGGGCGCGGTATCTGGTGAGCCACGGGTTCTTCAAGAAGGGCGAGATTGCCGACATCTGTGCCCGGCATTTGGCGGCCGATGGCGAGATGACGACGCGCGAGCTGGCCGAGCGGGTGATGGTCGCCCGCGACCTGGAGGTATCGGACACCGCGCTGCGGAACTCGGTGGTCTTCAAGGTCGTGCAAGCGCTACGTCACGCCAAGCGGCGCAAGCGCGTTCGGATGGTCGAGAAGCGCAAGGGGATGTGCGTCTGGGGCGCTGGCGACGCGGTCACGCTGCGCGTCGTTGCCAATACCCCTTCCACGACCGACTGACCGGGGATGCGAGGGCGCCGCCGATCAGGCGATCCGCCAGGCGACCATTGCTCTCGTCCCGATGATCCTCGAGCCAGGCCGCATGCGCGGCGTAGGCGTCGAGGTATCGCCCATCGACCTTCAGATGCTGTCCGCCAATCATCCGTCTAAGGCGCGAGAAGAAGCTTTCTGCGAGATTGGTATGCACGCCATCAAGGCTGTAGGCGTCGGAGTGGTTGATCCGATGCATCTCGAAGGCGGGGTCCAGCAGGTCCCAATGCGGACCTTCGTCGGCCGAGACCGAGGCGCCCGATGCGATCCGTTCCCTTGCAAACTCAACGCCTTGCGCCTCGCGCAGGAAGCTCCGCGCCATAGTCCGCCCGCCTCGTTGGCGCAGCACGACAACGACCCGACGCTTGCCGGAGCGGTTGCGTAAGAGCCGCCGGTCGATGCGGTCAGCGCGCCTGTTGGCCGGGCGCACATGCCCGCCGAACGCGGCTCCATCCACCTCAACCTCACCCGACAGGCGCGCGTCGCGCGTCTCCGCCGCCATGGCTTCCCGCAGCTTGTGCATCAACACGAACGCGGTCTTGTGCTGAACGTCCAGGTCACGCGACATCTGTACGGCCGATAGGCCTTTAGATGCGTTCACGAACAAACAGATCGCACCGAGCAGATCGACGAACGAGAGTTTGCGCGAGGCGAAGATCGTTCCGGACGTCACGCTGAACTGCTTATGGCACGCCGCGCACTTGAACCGGCGTCGTGTGGAAAGCGCGTAGTTGTTGATGCATCTACAAGCCGGGCAAACGGGAGCGCCGTCCGTCTCTGGCCACCGCAACCGGCAGAACCGCTGATAGGCTGCCTCTTCTCCCTCAGTGAAAATAGACTTCAGCGAAAGCGTTCTTGCTGCCGCCGACAAGAGAAAATGCTGCGCCATGCCGATCTCGTAGTGAATGAATGTTCACACTATGTTCTCTTCGAGGCAACCAATCAAGTCTTTGGTGCATTTGCTACCTAAGACCGAACTCCCGGACCGCGCGATCTTCTACAGCCTGGCCAAAGCGAAGGTGCTGATCGAGGCTTGGCTGGTGCACTACAACACAGTCCGTCCGCACTCGGCGTTGGGCTACCACCCGCCTGCACCCCAAGCCGTTCACCTGGCCCCGTCTTGGACGACTGCGCCAAGGCTGCCGTCCGGCTCCGCCGCGCTCCGGCCCCCGTCAGCCGTGGCGCACGAGGCAGCCATGCTCTAACACTGGAACTGGACCACCCGATGGGGACCGGTCACCACCCGTTAGCTCGATCGGGTTGTTGCCCCGAATATCTCCCAGCTTCAATTTGCTCATTGATTGCCTCCTTGCGGTTTGAAGGCGGGACCGCGTCGTCGTCCCGCGTACTGGAAAGCGCGGCCGGGGTCGTAGTGTCGGCGGAATGTTGAGTTGACGCTGCAAGATGGCTTCAGCTGCGCGTGCGATTTTGTTTTAGGTGCCATAGCGGATCGTTTGGCCGATATCGTTGCCGCTATCGGCTTCGTCGGTTGATGTTTTCCGCTTGCACAGACTACGCCCGGGTTTCGATCATCAGATCTGTACCTTTGCAAGCAGGGCCTTGAGATCGAGGGGCTTCAGGTCCATCACCAGATTGCCTGCACCATCGCGCGGCCATTCAGCGGGGGCGCGGTCGCGATAGAGTTCCAGTTCGTTGCAATCGGGATCGTTGAGATAGACAACTTCAGATATGCCGTGATCCGCCGCACCCGAAAGTGAAACCTCCACTTCGACAACCCGGCGAACGGCGACTGCTAGGTCTGCGCGGCTGGGGTAGAGGATCGCAGCATGATAGAGGCCCGTATGGCCTGGGGGCGGTGGCGTGGCCCCGCACGATGCCCAAGTATTTAGGCCAATATGGCCGTGCCCGATCTTCCAGGCAGCTCTGCACCCAGAAAGGCAGCATGATCGGCGACCCTGGCCTGAAGCCGGAAGCCGAGTACGCCCTGGTAGAAGGCGATGGCACGGTCGAGATCGGCTACACGCAGATGCACGTGGCCGATCCCCGTCCCCGCCGGCGCGGCGTTACGGGAGGAGAACGCCGCGTCGCCGATCATGCGGCGGCAACCTCGGCACCTGCCGCACGTGCGATCTCGTCTGCGCGGGAGCTGACGAATTGCTCCATCGTCTGCTCGCCCAGATCGACCGCCTTCGCGCCGCCGCCCGCAACGACCTTCACATCCTCAATGCCAATCACACCCAGGATCAGCCGGAGGTATTGCGGCGCGATATTACGGTCCGCGATTGGCGAGCCCTCGGTGTACACGCCGCCCGATGCCAGAAGAATTGTGGCCGGCTTGCCGATGACCATCCCATTGCCGTCCATGCCAAGCGTAAGGCCTTTGCGGACGATATGGTCGATCCAAGCCTTCAAATTGGCGGGAACGTTGTAATTGTGAACGGGCGTTCCGATGGCAAGTTCATCGGCGGCAAGGAGCTCGGCCACCAATTCGTCGGACAGGGCGAGGCGCTGCTTCATCTCGTCGGTCTGGTGGTCTGGCGGTGTGAAATAGGCTTCGAGCCACGGCCCCGTCACAAAGGCCAGATCGGTCGCCATCAGGTCGCGGTTGATGACGTCGCCGTCCGGATGCGCGGCCTTCCAGTCGGCGACGAAGCGTGCGGTCATATTGCGTGAGATGGACTTATCTCCACGGGGGCTGGCTTCGACAACGAGAAGTTTGGGCATGGGTCACTCCTTACTTGATAGGTTTTCGAAACCGTGGCCCCAATCTTCTGCCGAATATAGAGATATAATTGCTATAATCTCCATCGATGAATACGATGGAGTATGATCGGCCGACTCACTCTTGACCAACTTCGTGTCCTCGTCGCCGTGGACGAAGCAGGAAGTTTTTCCGCTGCAGGTCGGAGCTTGGGTCGGGCCCAATCGGTTATCAGTCAAACGATCGCGACGCTGGAAGGGGTGCAGGGCATCGCTCTGTTCGATCGCGATGGCTACCGTCCAGAGTTGACTGAGGCAGGTCGTGTTCTAGTAGCGCAGGCGCGTACCGTCTTAAGCGTAGCTAGCCGGTTTGAGACTATCGCGGCCGGCATTCGTGATGGACTCGAGGCTGAACTTGCATTGGCGATTGATCCGCTGATGCCGAGCGCGCCAATGATAAATGTGTTGAAAGGTCTGCGCGAAGCCTATCCGAACCTGCCTCTTGTTTTCTCGACGGAGCGTCTGGGTGGTGCGCTTGCGCGGCTAAGGGCCGACAGCGCAGCGCTTGCTTTGTGCCCGCTTTTGCCAGACGTACCAAAAGACATCGTCGCCCATCCAATCATGAGTACAAGGATGCTTGCGGTTGCTGCGCCAGATCATCCACTTGCCCTGGTTTGCCGCTCACTGACACCGGATGACTTGGCGCCTCACGTCCAGCTCATCCTTTCGGAAGATGATGCGACCGGTCGGCGCGAATATGGTGTCTTAGGTGCGCGGCGATGGCGGTTTATTGATCTGTCACGCCGTCTCGACTTCCTGCTCGCTGGTTTCGGATGGTGCCGCATGCCCTCTCACTTAGTCGAACCAATGATTGCAGATGGGCGCCTGGTGGCTTTGGACATTGAACATGACGATCCGCGCTCCCGTGATTTGGTGCTCTATGCGGGACACCGTGCGGACCGCGCACTCGGCCCTGCCGGACGCTGGTTGCTTGAAGCGCTGCGTAACGGATCACAGCCTGAAACGGCTGTTTAGTTAGATTAGTCAGAAGTGTCCGCCAACAATTCTACTGACAGATTGTTACCAAAAATTCAGATGCCAGACTTCGCGCGCACGTACTGTCGAGGGGTCTGTCCCATCACCCGCTTGAATGCGGCGACAAATGCACTTTCTGATCTATAGCCTACGCCAGCATTAACTTCTACGAGCCGTTCGTTCGTTCGATGCAGCCTCTCGACGGCGAGTAGCACACGCCATTGCGTAAGGTATTCAATTGGGGCCTGTCCGGTTACGTCACGGAACCTGACGGCGAACGAAGTACGCGACATCATCGCTTCTGCGGCGAGGTCGCGAACTGTCCAAGCTCTGGCAGGATCAGAATGCAGTGCGGCAATGGTGGGAAGAGTTTGGGTGTTTGAGAGGGCTCCCAGCTACCCGGTCATCTGTGGAGCAGCGGTGTCGAGATGGATTCGCATGACTTGAACCAGCAGGAAGTGCGACAGATGGGTGATCGAGAGGGTGCTTCCCGGCCGCGGGAGGCGGAGTTCGTCGGCAATCTTGTCCAGTGCCCATGCGACCAGCTCCTGCTGCTGTCCAGGCCGAACCACGATCAGTGGAGGAAAACATCCCAAAAGGATGTCGGCTGCCGGGCCGGAGAGCAGGAAGCGAGCACCGGACATGTAGAAACCGCTACCCTTACCCAACACGGCCGTTCCGCCGTGGGACACCGGTCGGTAGATTGCCCGGGCGTCCCTGCCCATCCTCGAAGGTTTGGAGGATAGAAGGAACGAGCGGCCGTGCGGTAGGATCATGCAATCGCCTGCTTGGAGTTCGATCGGGTTCTCGCCGTCGACTGCAATTAGGCAATTGCCTTTCAGGACTGCGTTGAACTCGAGACCTTCGTGCGCCTCGAAGCGGAGAGACCATTCGCCGCCAGCGTCGAGGCCTGCCGCGACGCAGTCGTGAGGGCGAAAAAGAGACATGACCTGAGCCCCTGAATTTCCTTCGTGGACTGGTAGGGTCCTCGCGACTGAGAGGACTGAGAACGAAGGCGAGATT
>JAWDKM010000007.1:0-333803 GCA_032464575.1 Roseobacter sp. HKCCA0434 | reverse complement strand
GAAAAACGGGCCGCATAGGCCCACTGATGCAACCGAAGGACCCCTCGATCCGCTGGAGCGAACGCGGGGCGCAGGTCGTCTGTTGTAGTCGCCGAACCACCGGGTGAGGTCGATGCGCAGGCCTGAACCGGTCTCGAAGGCGTGCAGGTGGACGCATTCGTATTTCCGCGATCTCCAGAGCCGCTCGATGAAGAAGTTGTCCGTCCAGCGGCCGCGACCGTCCATGCTGATCCGGATGCCTGCCCCGACGAGGACCGTGGTGAAGTTCTGGCTGGTGAACCGGCTGCCCTGGTCGGTGTTGAAGATCGCCGGCGGGTCGTGACGCGCCAGCGCTTCTCTTTCGGGGCGTCGATGCAGAACCCGGCCTCCAGCGTGTTCGAGGGCCGCCATGCCAAGACCCGGCGGCTGTGCGAGTCCATGAACTGCCACGAGGTAGAGAAAGCCCTGGCGCATCGGTGGGTAGGTGATGTCTGCACATCAGGCCTGATCGGGCGCTGTGATCGCCATACGGCGCAGCAGGTACGGATAGACGCGGTGCTCGGGGTGCGGGCCGCTCGTCCGCGGCTTCTGATAGATCGGCACCAAGCCCAACTTGCGCATCAGTCGGCGCAGCCGCCGACGGCCCACCGACCGGCCGTCGCGGTGCAGGTGATGCACCATCTGCCGGCTGCCATACCAGGGGCAGTCCAGGAACGCCGCGTCGATGACGCGCATCAAGGCCAGCGTCTCGGCGTTCTCTGGCGCTGGCCGGTAGTAGAAGGACGACCGGCTGATCGATATAAGGCGCCACCGCGCCGTGATCGACAGCCGCCCGTGGTCCGGCTCGATCATCGCGCGCCGCTCGGCCACGCTCATCGACCGGACCCTCTGGCCAAAAAATCCCGCTCCACCACGAGCTGCCCAATCTCGGGGTGCAGCCGGTCGATCTCGGCCTCGCTCGCCTTCGCCGCTTCCGCCGGGTTTGAGAACGTCGAACTCATCCCCTCGATCGCCTGCCACTTCCACGCTGCGATCATCGTTGGGTGGATCTCGTGCCGCGAGGCCAGCTCGGCCATCGTCAACTCGCCTCGGATCGCCCCCAAGGTAACCTTCGCTTTGAACGCCGCACTGTAGCGCTTCCGCGTCTTCGTCGTCCCGTCCATCCTCAGGTCGGGAGTGGCTTACACACCTGTCCAGATTTGCGGGACCACTTCTATAGCCCGCGGCGCCGTGCCGGCAGCACTAGGAGGGGTAGGATGGAAAGTGTGGATGTATTGGTAAGCGATCGAGCCGTCGGGGCGCTCGACCGGCGCTGCAATCGTCGTATCGATGAATTCAAAAACACTGCTCAACCCTGGCGAGATATCTCGGGCATTCACAAAGTTCGGTCTTGCCGACGATCGTTTTCCACTGACCGAAAAGGACGTCCCCCGCTCCCAGGCGGGAAGACGAAGTCTACGGTGACTTCAACACCACGGCGCTCGAGCGTCTTCAGGGTTGCGAGACCTGTTGGCCGAACCCAGGCGGCTTTCGGCGAGCCGCAATAAGCATCCTTCGAAATTGGCCTCGCTCGGGCGGCGCGTGTCAACGTCGCCTGCAGAGCCTCGGATACCACGCGGCGAGTGACGACGGATCACATCGGGATAGATGGCGTAGCCGACGAGCCCACCGAAAGGTCCCATCGTTTTCCCCGCGGCTCCTGCGTCATGGTCTGCGATGACGCAAGCCAGAACGTTGTCGGCTCCCTTGTCCCAGGCGAAGCAATCCGAGGACCCCCAAACGCAAAAAGGGCGCATCGATCGTCTCGATGCGCCCCTTCCGACAGTACGCGGGGGTCCTTGGAGGGGATCGTGTCAGCTGCCCGTACGGCGGATGACGGCGCGTACCGTCCGTGCAAGGATCACGAAGTCGAGCCACAGCGACCAGTTGCGCGTGTACCAGCCGTCCAGCCGGACGCGCTCGGAATGGCTCGTCTTCGCCCGGCCCGACACTTGCCAGAGCCCGGTGATGCCCGGGTTGCAGCAGGTGTAGTCGCCGAATTCCGGAGCCTCGTAGTACTGCGCGTCGCCGTCATAGCCCGGGATCTCCGGCGCGATGATCGGACGGGGGCCGACGAGGCTCATGTCGCCCTTCACCACGTTGATGAGCTGCGGCAGTTCGTCGAGCGAGGTGGCGCGCAGGAAGTGGCCGAAAGGTGTGATGCGCGGGTCGTGCTCCAGCTTCTGATGCATCTCCCACTCGCGGCGCGCCTCGGGGTCGGTGCGCAGCAGTTCCTCGAGCCGGTCCTGCGCGTCGGGGCGCATGGAACGGAACTTGAGGCACATGAAGCGCCGCCCGTTCCGGCCCACCCGGGGCTGGGCAAAGAACACTGGGCCCTTCTCCATCGACAGGATCGCCGCGAAGACGATGAAGATCGGGGAGAGCGCGATCAGGCCGAGACCCGCCGCCGCCATGTCGAACAGGCGCTTGATCGTGGAGCTGCCCGGCACGTCGTTGCGCTCGACCGACCAGACGAGGCTGTCCGCACCGGTGGCGACGATACCGCGGGTCCGGCCGCCGACGAGACCCTTCATCGGAAGCACCACGGCATAGGGCTGACGCAGGCGGCGCAGGCTCTCGATCACACGTTCGGCCATGCGGATCTCATCCGCTTTCGGCGCGAGGACGACGCGAAGGTCGCCCGGCGCGAGGCCCGCGGCATCCGCCGTGGTGTCGATTACGTAGGCCAGCGCCGCGTCCGAGGCGGCCGCCATCTGCGACAGGTCGATGCGGCGGGCGACGTGGCGCTCGCTCTGCGCATCGACCTCGGCGCCCAGCAGAAGAACCGGACGGCTCCCGGCGATCTGACCAAGCAGCGGTGGCGTGGGTGCCAGCAGCCGACGCCCCGCGATACCGACGGCGGCGACAAGCCAGGCCGGCAGTGTCCAGGTCAGGCCGACCGTCAGAGTATCCGCAGGCCAGACGGCCGCGAGTGCGGTGACTGCCAGCGCCGACATCGCGATGCAGCGCAAAGCGCGGGCATCGAGCTCCGCGCGGTCATAGAGGCCGGAAGCAAGCTGCAGCCATATCTGCAGTGCGGCAAGGCCCGCAACCGTCTCCCACGGGATCACGAGAAGCAATCCGTCGATGCCGGCGATCGCCGCACACGCGAACAGTGCCGCGCCCACTATCAGGAAATCGGCCACCGACGAGACGATGGTCCGCCCCAGCGGCGTGAACTGAGATGACCGGCTCGAGGCACGGCGTGGCTTTGGATCAGAAGTCTGAGCAATCGAGGATGCTGTCTTCCGCGTGTAGCTGGCATGATCGTGCTGCACGACGAGACCTTTCTGGCGCGAGGTGCACACAAGGTACACCCGAGGGCTCCGCGCTCAACCTTAAGTTGCGGTTTCTTGTCAAAATTTGAAGCAAGCTGGCGTACTTACTGCACCGCATCATGGCACAGATTTCTGATTCGGCAACCTAAGGTTGTTCCCTCGGGAGATGGTGCGGTGCGGGCGCAACGATGGTGGCTTGAAAACCGTATGTTTTCGTGGCTCAACCTACAGTTGCTTAGCACATGCGGTATGGTTCCGCATCCCGGAAAATGACGGAGTTACGGGGAATGAGCAGCCAGCCAACCGTCAGCGCGGTCATAACGACCTATAATAGAACTGATTTTCTGGGCGACGCGGTGCGGAGCGCGCTCGAACAGACGATTCGCACAACCGAGGTGATCGTCGTCGACGACGCCTCCCCGACCGATCCTTCCGCGGCACTTGCCAGCTTTGGCGACCGCGTCCGGTTGATCCGGCTGGACGTGAACAGCGGCGCGAACGCAGCCCGAAATGCCGGCGTGCGCGCCGCGACCGGGGAGTGGGTGGCCTTCCTCGACGACGACGACATCTGGCGCGCCGACAAGACCGAAGCGCAGTTCGCCGCGATGGCAGATGGTGACGAAGCCGCGCTCTGCGGGCTGGAGCATGTCGGCGAGGTGGCCCCGCAGGTCTGCCCTGTCGCGCGCGTGACGGAGGCGCACCTGCGCGGCGGCAACCCGTTCTGCGGTATGTCGGGCCTCATCGCCCACCGCGATGTCCTTTTGCAGGAGCCGTTCGACGAGACGCTGCCGAACGGACAGGACTGGGACATCTACATCCGGCTGGCACGCCGCCGCCCGCTTGCCTATGCCCCTGCACCGCTCTTCGCCCGGCGCTATGGCAACCATTCGGGCATCACGCTGCGGGCGCAGTCGGAAAGCCTGGAGGCGTTGGAGCGCCGCACCCGCGTCATCGAGAAGCACCGCGACTGGCTCGGGGAGACGCACTACCGTCGGCGGCTCGCCAGTTACCTGCTGAAATACATCGGCAAGCGCAAGAATCCGGCGCGCTTCGTGCTCCACGCCATGCGCCGGGCCGGCGCATCGGCCACCATGCGCCACCTCGCGCGAAAGGCGCTCCGCAAGCCCGAATTCACCTGGCCCTGAGGGCCAATGCCGCCGGCCGAGCGTTGCGCGGCAGAAGTCGCATCCGGATCCGGCGCAGGCGGGCTTGGTCTGTCCGCGGGGCGTCTACGAGACGCTTCATTTACCTATGAAACCGACTTTGGGTCCTGACGTCGCACCCGGGAACGTGGAGTAAAACCTGCGGTTGAATGGAGGACGCCATATTGCGGCGTCGCGTACATGTCCCACGGAGTTTTTAATGTCTTACGTACCCATACTGAACGAGATGATGACCGCGCCGATGAAGGTGGCGGCCGCGAACATGCGGCTCATGCATGATGTGGCTAGCGGGAACGACTGGGCCGGCGCCGTCGACCGCTATCTGTCTGGCCTGCCCTTGGGTGGCGCCTTCGGTCCGGACGGGCAGAGCGGCAACCGCCCGGAACCGGCCGCCGCCGACGCGTCGGAGGAGCCGAGTGGTGCAGAGAGCATGGGGGCGTCCCGCCCGGCGGACCCGGTCGAGGCGGTCGCCGACGATCTTCGCGAGCAGGCCGCAGATGCGGCCACGCCGCCATCGGGAGCGCTATCCGGTGTCGCCGACCGGACGGCGAGCCCGCCTATTCCGGCCCTCGATCCGAAGTAATCCACCGCGAAACCGAAACAGGCCCAGAGGATACTGGCTCCGACATGCTTGGGGGCCGGTGTCCGGGGAGCCCGACATAAACTTGAGAGAGACCGAGATGACCAAGACCGTTCGCGACGTCCTTCACGACGTGCACACTGCGACGAACGATATCCTCGAAGGATACGACGCCATGCTCGAGCGCGCCGAGCCCGAGATCGAGGGCATCATCAGCGATGCAAAGGAGATGCACGAGCGGCATGCCGCCGAGCAGAGGGAGCACCTGCTTCGCCTGGGGGAGGATACGGAAGGCGATGCCTCGCTGCAGGGAACGATGAACAAGGCCGTCGTGACGGCCCGGGACTGGGTC
This sequence comes from Roseobacter sp. HKCCA0434, assembly GCA_032464575.1. GTDB lineage: Bacteria > Pseudomonadota > Alphaproteobacteria > Rhodobacterales > Rhodobacteraceae > Pontivivens. The sequence continues at coordinate 328,412 of JAWDKM010000007.1, read as the reverse complement.
TCCGACCTCGATGGCGATGCGCTGTCCTCCGTCCGCAAGGGTGAGGAGGCCCTGATCGACATCTATGACGAGGCCATCGCCGAGTGGCCAGCGGGCGAGGACCCCGTGGTCTCGGAGGTCCTGAGCAACCAGTTCGCCGACATCAACCAGCGGATCGACATGCTGCAACAGGCATGATCGCCGCGCGCTCCGACCAACTGGACGGAGGAGCACTCTCCTCCCTGTGACCCACTCCACAGGACGATGAAGCGCCGGGCTCCCGACCGGAGGCCGGCAGCCTCCATAGCCCGTTCGCTCTTCCTCTACGCACCTGCAAAAAACGGCACCCTGACCTCCGAACCTGAAACCAGCCTTGTTTTACTGGTCTCGGAGCATGCCATGCCCTGCGCTCATTTGCGCAATCGGTTGCAAAACGCCCCCTAGTATTCTAAATGAAACGAAGGATGCTCGGGAGGCCACTCGGGTGCGACAGCGACTCTCTACCGACTTTGCCTATACGCCGCTGACCACCCGCCTGGGCTATTACATGGGTGTCCCGTCGGCGGATCTCGCCGCGATCGACGATCTCGTGTTCGAGGAGCGATCCTACGAACGCGGGGCGGAAGTCATTGGTCAGGGCGACGCCGTGCGGTCGGCGATCCTGATCACCTCGGGATGGAGCGCCCGCGCCCGCTACACCGCCCAAGGCGCGCGCCAGATCATCAGCATCCTGTTGCCGGGCGACATCGCGACGCCCGACCTGTTCGTCATCGACCGGATGGATCACGCGATCGTCGCGCTGTCGGAACTGACCGTGCGCTTTCTCGACAAGCAGATGCTGCAGAGCTTCCTTGTCCGGGCGCCGGAGCTTGCAGCCGCGCTGTGGTGGGCAACGGCCCAGGAGGACAGCATCGTGCGCGAGCAGGTCGTCCGGCTCGGCCGCAGGAACGCCATCGAACGCACTGCGCATTTCCTGCTGGAGGTCCATCGCAGGCTGCTCGTCGTGCAGCAGGCTACCGAGTCCGCGATGATCGTTCCGCTTACCCAGAACGAGATCGCCGACGCGCTCGGGCTCACCAATGTGAGTGTCAGCAAGACCATGAGCCGACTGGAGCGGGCGCGCCTGATCCGCCGGCAGAGGACCGTCATCCAGTTGCTCGACATCGACGGGCTGGTGGAACTGTCCGACTTCAATACGTTCTACCTGCACCTCAACGACCGCGCGGAGATGGGAGAGGGGCCGTGATCCGACAGTTCAGGACCGGCATAACCGGCTTTGACCAGCTTACGAACGGCGGTCTGCCGGTCGGCCGGACGACCCTGGTCACCGGCGATCCGGGCAGTGGCAAGACGAACTTCCTGCTGTCGATCCTGGCCGTCGGCGTGATCCCGCAAGGGGAGCCTGCGGTGTTCCTGTCCTTCGAGGAACGTCCGGACGACATCATACTCAACGCGCGTTCCATCGGCGTCGACCTCGCGCAGCTGATCGAGGCGGGCGCATTGCGGATCGACCATATCGCGGCGCGGCGGGAGGGCATGACGGAGGTCGGGGCCTACACGCTCGACGGCTTGCGGATGCGTATCCGTGCCGTCCTGAACTCGGTCGGCGCGCGGTATCTCGCGCTCGACACCGCGGAGGCGCTCTTCACGATCTTCGACAGCGCGCGGGCGGTGAGGGCCGAACTCGTGCGCATGCTGAACGATCTCGCGGACGAAGGCATCACCACGATCATGAGCGCCGAGCGCGGGGACGGGCGGCTGACCCGGCACGGTTTCGAGGAATATGTCGCGGACTGCGTCATCCTGCTCGAGAACGACACGCAGGGCGATGTCGCGACCCGGCGGCTGCGGGTGGTGAAGTATCGCGGGGGGCACCACGGTCCGAACAAGTATCCCTTTCTGATCGACGAACGCGGTGTATCGGTGATGCCGATCACGTCCGCCCTGCTCGACCATCAGGTGTCGCGAGAGCGGATCGCGACAGGCATCGGCGAGCTCGACGACGCGCTGGGGGGCGGTGTCCGCAAGGGATCCACGGTGCTGTTCATCGGAGGCACGGGAGCGGGGAAGACCATCCTGGCGAGCCGGGTGGCACTTGCGGCCTGCAAGCGCGGGGAACGCACGATCTTCCAGAGCTTCGAGGAGGCGCCCGAAGAACTGCTGGAGAACGTATCGGGCGCCGGCGTGGATCTGAGGCTACATGTGGAGACGGGCGCGCTGCACGTCGTGTCGGCCCGCCCGACACTGATGGGGCTCGAGCGTCATCTGGTCGAGCTCTACCGGCTGGTCGAGGATGTCTCCCCCTCGGTCGTCGTGATCGATCCGGTCTCGAGCCTCGCGACGGCCGGGGATCGCGATGCCGTCTACCGGACCGTCGTGCGGATCATCGACGTTCTCAAACGGCGCGGTACGACCGCGCTCATCACGATGGAGCCCAGCGAGATCGGCGACCGGGACCGGTCCATCGAATTCACCTCGATCCTGGACACGCTGATCGAGCTGACGGCGACGATCGGTGAGGACAGCGTGCGGCGGGAGCTTCGGGTGATCAAGGCACGGGGCATCGATCACGATCACCGCCGCATCGCGTTCACGCTGTCGGGAAGGCCACCGGATGCGGGAGGTGACGATGTCGGATAACGGTGCGGAACCGCTCGAGATCCTGCTCTTCGTGTTCGGGGAGAACAGCTCCTCGATGGCGCAGCGCTCGGCACTGGAAGACCTGCTCGCCCGGAAAGAGCAGCCGATCGAGGCTATGAAGGCGATCGATCTGAGCGAGTTTCCGGACCTCGCGCTGGAATACGAGATCCTCGCGATCCCGACGGTGCTGCGCGTCCGCCCCGGACCGTCCGTGCGGATCATCGGCGAGATGACGGATCAGGACCGGGTCTGGCGGTTGCTGTCGTCCTGACCGCGCCGGTCGTCAGCCCATTTCGTGCAGCATCAGGGCGAGCACGAGCCCGACGCTGACCGCGACGCCCGACAGGTGCGCGCTGCGCCGAAAGGCGCTGGGGAAGATCTCCGTCGCCAGCGCGGCGATGATCGCGCCGGCGGCGGTGCAGTGGACGGCCGCGAGCACTTCCCCGGGCACGTCACGCAACAGCAGGTTTCCCGCGAGGGACGCTGCGACGAGAAGCGCGGCCGCCCCGCACCAGACGCCGAGGACGGAGGCGGCGGACATTCCATCCTGCCTCATGCGCCGCGCGCCCGACGACGCCTCGGGAACGTTCGACAGCAGGATCGAGCCTGCCAGCGCCGCCGCCTCCAGCGGGCCCGCGCTCACGAGGAAAGCACCTAGGGCGAGGTTCTCGGGAATGCCGTCGAGGGTGACGGCGACCAGCATCCCGCTTCCATCCTCCGCGCCCCAGACCTCGTCGACATAGTAGTCGATGGCGGTGAAGCCCAGTGCACCGAGGATCACGAAGGCAGCCGTCAGATCGAGTGAAGTCCGCTCGATGGACGGCTCGACCAGTTCGAGCATGAGCGAGACGACGAGTGCCCCGCCAGCGAGTGCGACCAGGAAACCCTCCACCCGGTTCGTCAGCCAACCCGAGAGGCCCAAGAGCGCGCCCAACACGAGCGCGCCGGAAACCGTGGCGATCACTGCGATGGTTGCTGTCATCGGGACCCTGTCCTGCCCGGCCGGAAGCGATAAAGCGCGCAGTGCCGTCCCCCGGCGCCACGGGGCCCGGGGGACGGCGAGGGAGCGTCAGCCCTGCCGGCGGATCTCGTCGGTGGCCGCGTCGACGGCCGTACGCACGACGCTGTCGACACGATCGGCCAACGGCTTCTCGGAGGTGGGATCGTGGGTCAGCCCCTCCGCCTCCGCCTGCGCGCGGCCGGCCTCATAGGCACGCTCGGCCGCGTCCCCGGCGCTGCGGGCGATATTGGATGCTGCATCCGCGCCCCGGGCTCGCAGGCGGTCGGCATGCTCGCCCAACAGCTCGTTCTCCACCTGCGTCTGCGGCAGGGCGGCGCCGATGGCCGTTCCGACCGCCATGGCCAACGCGCCCATGACGAGCGGCTGCTCGTCGAGCTGCGTCAGGAAGCCCTGCTGGAGCTTCCGCCCTTCCTGTCCGGCCCTGATCCGCGCCCGCTCCGCGGCGGCCATTGCCCGTGCCCGGCGGCGCGACAGGGCCTCGCGCACCTCCTCGCTCTGCTCCTGCATGGCGCGACGCGCGGCACGGGCACGGGCCTGTGCATCGCTGGCGGCGGCCGATGCGCCATCGCCGACCTTGCCCGCGGCGGAAGAGACCCCGTCACGCGCGGCGGTGGCTGCATCCTTGGCCCGGTCGACCGGCGACCGTCCGTCGTCGTCGTCCACAGGCTCACCGGCAGTTTGGGAATAGGCGGCCTCTCCAAGATAGGGATCGTAGGTACTCAGCCCGCGCTCATGAAGCATCGCGTCGTCGTCGAAGTCGCTCTCGTAGAGATCCTCGTCGAAGTAGCCGCTTTCATAGAGATGGTCGTCGCGGTCCTCGGCGCTGCCGGTCCGGTTGCGAACGGCCTCCTTCGCGTCGTGTGCCGCCGACTTCACGCCGTCACCGGCGGCAAGCCACGCAAGGCCGGCACCGATCAGGCCCAGCGCGAGCGGATTGTCGCGGGCCTGGGTCGCCGCGTTGGCCGCCATCTGCTTCAGGCCCTGGCTGCTGGAATGGTTCGACAGCTCATCAATCAATTGGCCAAGGCTCATCTTCGCCTGCAGCGCATCAAGGGTCTGCTCGACGTCGGCGCGCTTCTTCTCAACCTCGGTTTCGAGGCGGTCGGGGGAACGATACTCGGTCATTTCACCTGCTCCTCGGCCAGTTCCGCGTCCTTGCGGACCTGATCCAATGTGCGGTCGGGGACGATGCTGCTCTGCTCGAAGTTCTTCCGGCCCTGCATCACCAGCAGCCCGCCGATGATGAGCAGCGCGACGCCGACGATGATGGAGGACCACGCGGCACCGACGACGGCGGCAAGCGCGATGACGAGCGCCTGCACGACGACGATGAAGGCGACGAGCAGAACGATCGCGCCCGCCACCAGCATCTCGCCGCCGGTCACGATCTTCTGGAGCGTCTCGCGCATCTCCGCGCGGGCGAGCTGCCCCTCTGTGCGGAACATGTCGCCGAGATCGCGGACGAGATCGCGCAGCAGTTCGGGAACGGACCGGTCGAGGTCCTGGGGATTAGCGGGTTTCATCGAAACCTCCCGTCGGGTTGGACGCGGCCGGTTGGGTGACCGGCGCGGGCGGCTGTTGTGGAGCGGTCCGGTTCATCGGGGCTGCCGGCGCCGGATCGGACGCGGGGCGTGAGGCGGTCGCCGCCCGGCCCAGCGCCACGCCGGCCAGCAGCGCACCACCGAGGAAGGCGGTCGGGTTCCTGCGGCCGAAATCGCCGAGATCGCGCACCATGTCGCCGGCGGGACGATCACGCAGGGTGCGCGACAGCTCCTCGAGGCTACCGGCGGCCTGCCCCAGAACCTGTGCGACCATCGACTTGTCATTCGCGTTCAGATCGTCGGCAGCGCTGCGCACGGCACTGGCGAAGTCGTCGAGGTGACCCGCCCCTTCTGCTTTCTGCCGTTCGGCGGCGTCGCGCGCCCGGCTCTTGAGCCGGTCGGCAGTGTCGTGCGCCTTGTCCGCGAGCTCGTCCCGCGCCTGCGCGAAATTGCGCTTTGCGGCGTCCGCCTCGACCTCGGCCGCGTTTCGCACGGCTCCGGACGCGCTCTCGTCCGAGGATGGAGAATGAGTTGAAGGGTCCGTCATGACACGCCTCCCCATAATTGCTGATGAAACAGTGTTGAGGGAACGCCATCGGCAACTCGGGGTTGCGCAAAAATCGCAAGAAAGGACGATAAAGTCGGGTGCGCAATCCTGGCCCCCGCTGGACGCGTCGGAATGCCGCCGATGACGCTCCGGTTCCCGGAGCAGCTTTCCTCAGAGTGGAAATTTCACAACAAGACGAACCCCTTCGGCTGTGGGTTCCGTTGGTCGGACGTGTCGATTTTGTACACGCACCAAACAGACATCGGAGATTTTGATATGAAGCGATTTGCTATGGCGGCGGTGCTGCTGAACGCGACGGCGCTGACCCCAGTCGCCGCACAGGAGCTGCAGACCGACTGCGCCGATCTTCTGGCGTTGGCCGAGCAGGCCGGCGAGGACCTGCGTGAGGAGTTCCGTGACGCGATCGATGTCGCGCGCGAGAACGACAACGCGCAGTGCGCCGTCTATGTCGAGGAAGTGGCCCAGGCCGGCGGGATGGTGGCCGAGGGAACCGATACCGCCGCGCGCGAGGCAACGGGCGAGGAGGAGGTCACCCGCGAATTCTCCGAGACCGAGACGGTGACGCGCGAGGTCGAGATCACCAGCGAGGCCGTGGTCGAGGGCGACGTGCTGGTGCGCGTGCCGCAACCGGATGTCGCGGTCGAACAGGGCGGCCCCGAGGTCGCAGTGCAGGATCCCCCCGCCAACGTGACCATCGACCAGGAAGCGGCGCAGATCACGGTGCGCCAGGCTCAGCCCACCATTCGTGTCGATGTTCCCAGCCCCACCATCACGATCGAGCAGCAGGCGCCGGAGATCATCATCACCATGCCGCGGCCGGGCGTCAGCATTGAGGATGCCGAGCCTCAGATCGACGTCGTGATGGCCGAACCGAGCGTGCGCGTCACCCAGGGTGATCCGGAGCTCGAGGTCGATGTGGAGGCCCGGTTCCTGGAAGACGGCGAGGAGGTGGACGCCTCCGATGAGCTGGTCACCAGCCGGACCGAACGCGTCGATGCGTCCGGCAACACGACCGAGGAGAACGTGGTCACCGAGTATCAGCTCACCCAGGCCGAGCCCACGGTGCGCATGATCGAGAGCGAGCGCGAATCCGAGGTCAGCTTCAACGCGGCAGAACCGCAGGTGACGTTCGAGGCGGCGGAACCGAACGTGGAGTTCAACTACGAGCAGGAACCCACCATCCAGTTCACCCAGGTGGGCGACGTCTCGGTGACCATCCGCGAGGCAGGTGAGGGTGAGGACGGCACGGCCCAGCAGCAGGCCGCGGCCCCCGGCCAGCAGCCTGAAGAGGAGCAGGCCGCCGCAACCGAAGAGCAGCCCGAGGCCGAGCGGATGGCCGCGGCGGCGGAACAGCCCGTTTCGACCAGCGATACCGAGCAGTCCACGCAGATGCTGAGCGCGGCCGAAGGAGCCGAGCAGCCTGCCGGCGAGGGCATGGAGATCGCGGTCGGTGAGCTTCAGGGCCTGGACGTGGTCAACGCTCAGGGCGTGGAACTCGGCCAGCTCGGCCGCGTCGTGACCAACAACGGCATGGTCTACGGCGTCGTCGAGCATGGTGGCTTCCTCGGCTTCGGCGAGCACGAGGTGGCGCTTCCGCTGGAGCGTATGGGCCTGCGGGGCGACCAGATCGTCATGAACGGTCTGTCGGAGGAGGAACTCGAGGCGCTGCCCGAGTACGACGCGACCTCCGAGGAGATGATGGACCCCGATCGCATGGTCGAAGTGACGCGCTTCGAGGGCTGAACCGAGGCTCCTTCGATCCCGAAAAACCGGAACGCCCCGTCGTCATGGCGGGGCGTTTCGCTTACCAAGGCACTGGAACTGCACGCATATCGCGTCGCGTTCGCGACGGTCGGGAGTGCCGCCCGGCCTTGGAGTTAGCAGGTGCAACCAAAAAGCGTTTGACCCCCCGGCCGCTTTGGCTACCTGCTGGAAGGGCGTCGCAAGACGTTGTTTTTAAAAGTTTTTAAATCGGATGCGCGATCATGTTCATCATGCATGTCGCCCTGGGGGGCTGCCTGAAATCTCCACCCGTTTCCTACGGGCTGACCGAGGATACCGGCGGACACATCGCCTACATCCTGGAGGCCGTCGCCGCGGCGGCGCAATTGCCGGAGGTCACACGGCTCGAAATCGTTACGCGGGCGTTCACCGCCCCCGAACTGGGGCTGGTCCACGCGCAGGTTCGCGAACGGCTGAACGACAAGGCGGCGATCGTCCGGCTTCGCACCGTGCGTCCCGGATACCTCGCGAAGGATGCACTCGCACGCGAATTGCCGTCGTTCACTACCGCGCTTCTGGAACATACGCGGCGGAACCGGCCCGACATCATACATGCGCATTTCGCCGACGCGGCGGAGGCAGCACTCGCGGTTCGGGCGGAGCACGACGTGCCCGTCCTCTATACCGCGCACTCCCTGGGCAAGGACAAGCCGGACGACCGGCCGCCCGCCTGCGACCGGGTGCGGCGCGAGGAGCGGGCCCTGCGCGAGGCCGACGCCATCATCTGCTCCTCCCGCGATGAGGCGGAGCGGCAGATCCCCCTCTACACCGCGACGGCGGAGGCCCGGACCCACCGGATCGTGCCGGGCATATCGTTCCGCCGCGGTGATGTGAAGGGCGCGCGGCGGCTGGTCTCGCCGTTCCTGCGCGAACACCGGCGCCCTGTCATACTCGCAGTCGCCCGACCCGTACCGAAGAAGAACCTCGCCGCGCTCGTCGACATGTTCGGCCGGTCCAGTGCGCTGCGGCAGAGCGCAAACCTGGTCATCGCGGCCGGGCTGCGCGACGGCATCGAAGCGTCGGAGGGCGGCGCGAGATCCGTCTACCGGGCGTTGTTCGATGCCGTGGACCGTCACGACCTGTGGGGCCGGGTGGCACTGCCGAGGCGGCACGACGCGGCCATGGTCGAGGGGCTCTATGCGCTGGCGGCCGAGAGCGGCGGCATCTTCGTGAACCCGGCCCTCGCGGAGCCCTACGGCCTCACGCTGACCGAAGCCGCGGCGCATGGCCTGCCGGTGGTCGCGACCGATCGCGGCGGGCCGCCTGACATCGTGCGCATGCTGGATCACGGGGTCTGTGCCGATCCCACGGACCCGGAAGCCTTCACCGCCGCGATGATCGACGCGCTGACCGACCGGCCAGCCGCGGCGCGCAGGTCGGCGCTGGGGCGCTACCACGCACGCCGATACAGCTGGGATGCCTATGCCCGCCAGCACCTGAGGATCTGCCGGGCCCTCCTGCGGGCCTCCGGGGTGGCGACGCCCACGGCCAGGACCGCTCCGGCCCCGCGCAGCCTGCTGATGTCGGATATCGACGGCACGCTGACCGGCGATGCCGGGGGGGCCGCCGCTTTCAGCGCATGGCGCACGGCACATCCCGATTGGACCTTCGCGATCAGTACGGGACGCTGCCTGAGCGACGCGCGCGCCGCCTTGGCCGAGTGGGACCTGCCGGAACCCGATGTTTTCGTCACGTCGGTCGGTACCGAAATCCATTACGCCGGACCCGGGGGCACGCTGCTTCCCGATGCGCTCTATGCCCAGCGGCTCGCGGCGGGTTGGCGGCCCGATGCGATCGCGGACGTGCTGCGGGGCCTGCCCGGCCTCGAACCCCAGCGCGGGATCGAGCAGCGTCGGTTCAAGCGCTCCTATCTCAGCGACACGCCCGGCATGGCGCGCGAGGTCGAGCGGCTGCTGCGCGATGTCGGGTTGCGCGCGCGGGTCGTCTTTTCCCATGGGCGGATGATCGACATCGTGCCGCTGGCCGCGGGCAAGGGCATGGCGCTCGACCACGTGCGCCGCGTCCTGAAGATCCCACAGATCCGCAGTCGCGTGGCGGGGGACAGCGGCAACGATCTGTGCCTGCTTACGAGCGGTGTGGCCGGTGTCGTTCCCGCCAACCACACCGACGAACTCTCCGTCCTGAAGGGTCGGCCGAACCTCACCTTCAGCACGCTGCGCTACGGCTCGGCCGTGGCGCGGTATCTTGAGGACGAATGCCGGTCCGCCGTTCCGGAGCTCACGGCATGACGCGCTCCCGGCCGATCGGCTGGTTCGTGCACCACCAGGGGCGCGGCCATGCGGAGCGGTGCGCCGCGGTCGCTCGCGCTCTTCCGCCGGACCGGCCCCTCACGGTGTTTTGCGCCCGGTCGGACATCCTGCCGTCGCTGCCCGGACATGTGCAGATCGTCCCGATCCCGTCCCTCTTCGAGGCGCCTGACGGCGTGCCGACGGAACTTCAGGAACTGCCTACGCCCGCAACCCTGCATTGCGCCCCCGTCGGCTGGCCCACGATCCGGGAGGCCATCGCCACGATCTGCGGCTGGTTCCAGCGGGCCGATCCGGCACTGTTCGTATGCGACGTATCCGCCGAACTCGCGCAGCTCTGCCGCATCGCCTCCGTCCCGCATGTGAAGGTGCTCCAGCACGGAAGGCGGGACGATGCTGGGCACCGCGCCGCCTACGACGGGGCCGTCGGGCTGCTGGCGCCGTGGGCCCGCGCGCTCGAGCAGCCGGAGCGGCCTGTGTCGCTGCGCGCAATGACGCATTACGCGCCGGGCCTCGGGCTCGGGCCGACCCGGAAGATTGCGCGGGAGGCTGCACGGCACCTCCTCGGTCAGGCGCCGCAGCGCCCCCTCGTGGTCGTCATCGCGGGCGGTGGCGGCTCCGGCACGCCGCTGGCGCCGCTCGCCGTGGGCGCGCGGTTCACGCCGGAACGGACCTGGGCCGTCCTCGGCCCGGTCGCCGCGGAGTGGCACGAGACGGTGCCGGGCAACCTCCACCTCCTGGGCTGGCGCGACGACGTGGAACGCTGGATCGCGGCGGCCGATGTCATGATCTCGTCCACCGGCAACACGACCTGCCACATGATCGCGCGCGAAGGGCGGCCGTGGCTCGCCGTTCCGGAGTGGCGCTATTTCGACGAGCAGCTCGAGAAGGGCCGCGCGCTCCAGCGGGTCGGTGCCGCGGCGCTGCGCGAAACCTGGCCGTCGAGCGCGACCGCCTGGGCGGAAGCGCTCGAAGACGCAGAGGCGGTCGATATCCCAACGCAGCGCCGGCTCGTCCACCCCGACGCCGCGAGGGACACGGCCGCCTGGCTCGATGCCCTTGCCGAGCGGATCTGGACCGGCGCAGGCGCCCCCGCCGCCGTCCTGCCGCAGCATGCCGCCGAATGAATGAACGCTTTTCGTGGAGGATCGCCCATGTCCGTCTCCATACTGACCATCGTCCGCGGCCGCCACGCGCACCTGGCGAACGTCATGCGGGGTCTCGCGCGGCAGACGGTGCGCCCGCGCGAACTCGTGATCGCCGTCATGGAGGATGCGCGGATCGCGGATCTGCCCGAGCTGCCCTTCGAGGTCCGTCAGATCCTCGTTCCAGGCGATCCCCTGCCCCTAGCCACGGCGCGCAACGCGGCCGCACGGGCGGCGACGGGCGAGGCGCTGCTGTTCCTCGACGTTGACTGCATCCCCGCGCCGACCTTCGTGGAGGATTACCTCACTGCCCTGCATCACCAGCCGGGTCTGCTGATGGGCGAGGTCCTCTACCTGCCCGCCGGCGCGACGGAGCGTGGCCTCGACTTCGACCGGTTCGCGCGGATCGCGGAGCGGCACTCGGATCGGCGCGGTCCCCCGCCCGAGGGCTGCGTGCCCTGCGAGGACTATCGCTGCTTCTGGTCGCTGAACTTCGCGCTGACCGCCGCGACGTTCGCGCGGACCGGCGGCTTTTGCGAGGGCTATCGCGGCTATGGTGGCGAGGATACGGATTTCGGGCGCATCCTCGACATGCTCGATGTTCCGCTGAGCTGGATGAGGGGCGGACGCGTCTATCATCAGCACCACGCGCACCACATGCCGCCGGTCCACCACATCGACAGCATCCTGCGCAACACGGCACTCTTCCGCGACCGGTGGGGGCATCACACCATGGACCACTGGCTGCGCGCCTTCCGGATGATGGGCCTCGCCGCGTCGACCGAGAGGGGCTGGATCAAGCTGCGCGAGCCCGACGCCGCTGACCTTGCCCTGACCCGGCAGCCCGAGGACGCGCCCTACGTCAACACCGCGCGGGTGATCCGGGAGCTCGAAGCGCGCATCGCGGCGGCCTGAGCGCTCACTCGGCAGCGACAGCCGGCAGGGCGTAGTCGGAATAGTTGCGCAACTGGTTCCTGTCGGTGGGACGGGCCGCCCGGGCCTCGCGGTAGAGCGCCTCGCACCGGTCGAGCATGAGGTCGAGCGTGAACTCCGCCTCGACCCGCGCCCGCGCGGCCTCCCGCGGCAGGCACATCGCCTCCCCGATCGCGTCCGCCAGCCCCTCCACGTCCCCGGGCTCCGCGAAGACGCCCGCAGGACCGACGACCTCCCGCACTGCGCCGGAGGCGAAGGCGGCGACGGGCAGGCCGCAGCTCATGGCCTCGATCGCAGCGAGCCCGAACGGCTCGTCCCAGATCGGGGTGAAGACGAACACGGAAGCGCGGCCGAGCTCGATCGCGAGCGCATCCGCCTCCAGATGACCGCCATAGCGGATGCCGCCGCCGAGGCGGGGGCGGACCTCCTCCTCGAAATAGGTAGCGTCCTCGATGGTTCCGAACAGCGTCAGGGGAACGCCGGCGCGGCGCGCGGCGTCGATCGCGTAGCCCGCGCCCTTGGTCCTGGTCAGCCGTCCGGCCCAGACCGCGGTCCCGTCCCCCTCCGCCTCGAACGGCCAGAGGTTCGTATCGATGCCGTTCGGCAGGACCCGGGCTGACGGGGCGGGCGCACCGGACCACCACCGATCGAGCTGCGCCGCACTGGTCGTCGTGGACAGCGCCCAGGGCGCGGCGCTGTCGTGCACCGCGCGCTGGAGCGCCTCGAATGGCGGGACGTGCAGCGAGGTCACCGTCGGCTGTCCCGTCGCCGCGGCATAGCGCGGCGGAAAGCGGTGGAGCGAGTTGTTGTGAACCACGTCGAACGTCCCCGAGCGCAGAACGTTGCAGGCCCGTCGGAAGATCGCATCGAGGTGGTCGTTCAGGATCTGCGTCCCGTGATAGCGATGCCAGGGCAGCGCGGCCTCGTAGGCCATGTCGGCGACGGAAACCAGCTCCCCCTCGCCGCAACTGTCGCCCGAGGCGATAAGGGCCACATCGTGCCCCCGCGCGCGCAGACCGTGCACCAGCGCCCAGGCATGCGCCTCCATCCCCCCCTCGAAAGGGGACCTTATCGGATGACGGACATGGGCGATGACGGCGATACGCACTGATCTGATCCTCCCGCGCTTTCAATTCACGTGAGTGGATGCGGGACGAATTCAATGGCCTGAACGCAACCGATCGGCCGCGTCGGTCAGGATACGATCTCGGTGATCGATCGGTAATAGTGGTGCCCGGCCGGCTTCTCCATCGGTGTGACGGCGATGGGGGCGAGCCCGTATCCGAACGACGCCGCGGCCGGTACGGGCCGGACGCTGTCAGACCAATCCTGGAAATACGCCGCATTTCCGTCCGGGCGGATACCCGGCGGCGGGTCGACATGCGCCAGGTCGAGAAAGTCGAAGACCCGGCGCAGCGCCTGGTCCGGGTCCGCGATCAGGTCTTCGTAGCGGACGACGAGCCAGCAATGAAGATGGGCAAGGTCGCCGAGCAGGAGCTGATGCGCGACCTGCCAGTGCCCCAGCAGCTCTTCGGGACTGCGGGACGACCATTTCGCCGTGGCCGCACTGACGGCAACGGGGTGCCGCACCACGAAGAGAAAGACGCATGTGGGAAAGAGCTGCTGGTAGAGCCGCGACCGCAGCAGGTTCACCGGAGACTTCTCGACCCGCCACGGCGTGGTCGGGGGAAACCAGGGCGCCCAGTCGGCCTCGATGCGCTCGCGCGTCTCGAGACGATCGTAGGCGCAGCCCTCCACCAGATGCGCGCCCGGATCCTCCGCCCATGCGCCCGGTATCCCGGCCTTGGCATCATGGGGGATGGCACCCTGAAGGTAGACCCCCTCCTGCTCGGGCACCGGCGCATGCCGGATCGACCCTATAAGGTGATGCCGTCCGAGGCATTCCGCCAACAGAGAGGTGCCGGAGCGATGCAGCCCACCGACGAAGATGTATCTATGGTTCATGTCGGAGGACATGTGGTGCAGTCGAGCAATGTGAAGTGATCGGCCCCCGACGGTTCCCACGCAGGCAACGAGCTCTACTATCATCAGCGAAACGGTCGGCTCCGCGGCGTGTCACGGGGCGGTCAGAAGCGGGCCCGGCTTTTCCCGTACGGACGTGGACACGCAGTCAAACCAGGCTGGGCAGCTGATCCGGATGATCGTCGCCCAGCCGTTCAGGAGACGCTCTCGACATTGCCATCGTGACGCCGTGACGGACTTCGGTGCCGGGGTAGTTTTCAGCATGTCCCCTGCCTGGAGCCGTTCGCTTCAGGTCGAGATGCGGCGACGGCGTTCGATGATGAACACGAGCATGATCTCAGCGACCCCTGGACACGAGTCCCATAGTTGCACCTTCAACGAGGTCGCGCTGCAAGGCAATTCTCTGTCCGGTCAGAAAGTGCTCTTCGACCGATCGTGGGGCGACCGGATCCACCGCGCAGGACATGCCCGTTGCGGCGGTCGTGTTAGGCCGCGGAACGGTGAATGTCGTGCTCGGCGCTTGAGCTGACGGTAGCGAGGAGCATCCTTTCCCCTTGTTCGCCCCATAGGTAGCGAGATGGCCCGGCCGTCGGAGCGGTGCAGTTGCACAGGTGGCGCTACCCTCGCAGCATTTGACTTCCGACCATTGCGCAGCCACGCGGAACGGCAATGAGGTTGCAGATCTGGCTGGCGCCACGGGCCTGGAAAGGCCGCCGCGGCGTATCCGCAAGCTCGCACCGGAAAGCCTTGCTTGTCGTTGGGCTGGATTGCGGCGACGCGCCATGCTTCGACCACGATCCCGCAGCGCGTTTCATCGAGGTCTTCGATGCCAATGGCCAAGGTCGTCCTGCGCACCGAGTAGATCGCCGCTCTATTCAGGACCCCTCCGCCCTGTGTTTGAGGAGGCGACCGTTGGAGCCACTACCAAGGCGAGATTGGTGCAGGCGGCCAACAGACGCTCCGTCATCTCGATTTTGAGAAATGCTCCCCCCCTGTCATGCACGGACGCTGAAGCCCGACCACTCTGTGGGAACGGTCCGGCTCAACACTCACGCGGCGTTCGGGGGCTCTTGATGTTCAGCGCCCGCCGTTCGAGCCGTGGCGACATGCTCTCCTTCCACTGTCTTCCCGAACACCGCCAATGTGGAGACGAGGCTGCGGGCCGTTTGGTTGAGGCGTCGGGCGGTCTGCTGGGCGGCCTGGGCCGCGGAGGCGTTCTGGCGCGTGGATTCGTCGAAGGACTGGAGCGAGCTTGCCGCGCTATTGAGTTGCGCGGCCTGGGAGCCGACGTCCCGGGACACGTCCTTGACGACGGAGGTCAGGGCGCGCAGACCCCGCATGTTCTCCCGGACGAGGTCTTCGGCCGACTTCATGTGTCGGACCCCGGTTTCGGTCTGCTCGGAGCTGTCTGCGAGGATGGAGGACACACGGGCCGCCTCCAGCTTCGACTCCTCGGCAAGGGACCGGATCTCGTCGGCGACCACCGCGAAGCCGCGCCCTTCGGACCCGGCCTGGGCCGCCTCGACTGAGGCGTTGAGCGAGATCAGATGGGTGCGCGACGCGATGTCCTCGATCACGCGGATCACGTCGAAGATCTGCCTGGAATGGGTCTCCAGGTTCTGGATCGTGCTTGCGCCCGCCAGGATGATCCTTTCGCTGTCGGTCGCCTTTGCGAGCGCTGTGTCCGCCTCCTTCGCCATGCCGCGCAGGGCCTCGGCGCTCCGGGTGACGAGAGATGAAACCTCCTCGATGGACGAGGACGTCTTTTCGACCTCCGCTGCCTGCTCCCGGCTGCGGTGCGATGCCGCTTCGGCGCGGCGCATGGCGCCCCGCGCCGAGTCGCTGACCTGTCGGCTGGACCGGTCTATCTCGCTTATGATCTTGCCAAGTTTCTGCATCGTCGAGTTTACGCTGTGCGCGACGCGACCGAAGGTACCGGGGAAATCCGTCTGCATCGGGCGATCGAGATCACCTTCGGCCAGCCTCGACATCGCATCGCGGATTTCGTCGAGACCGGTCTCCATGATGTCGAGGACCTTGTTGAGGTCGCCGGCGAGGTGTTCGAGCGCGTCGTCGTCGAACTCCGCGCCGACCCTCGTGGAGAAGTCCCCGACGGCCGCGCGGGAGAGCACGTCTCCCACCGAGGTCGACAGCTCGGCGAGCATCGCCTCCCTCTCGCGCTCGGCCCGCCCGCGCTCTTGCTCCCGTGCGCGTTCCACATGTCGCAACTGCCGCGTCTTCTCCCGGAAATCGTCGATTGCGCGCGCGATCAGGCCGATTTCGTCGCGGCGGTCCCGATCGGTGTTCTCGAAGTCGAGATCGCCGCGAGAAACCTTGGCAACGGCGGCGGCGACGTTGTGAAGGGGCACGGTTATGGATCGCGCGAAGGCGTAGAGCGCGAGCGAGATTAGAACCGCGCTGATCAGGCCGATCCAGCAGGCGCGACGCCAGAGCGTGTCGATGCTCCTGTCGATGGCCTCCGTCGTGAAGCCGAACGTCGCCGTTCCGACGTCGCGCCCGTCACTGGTGGTCAGCGGCACGTGGATCAGGGCGATGCGGTCGTCGTCGCTGTCCACGAGCTCGACCTGCATCTCGCCGTCTGCAAGCGTGCCGGCACCGTCGCCGATATCGAGAGGGTCCCAACCATCGGCCCGGTCATCAAGATCGGCGCGGTCCTGAACGAAGATATCTCCGTCGGATCGAACGATGCTGAACAGGTAGCTGTCGTTGACCTCCAGGCCGAGCAGGGCCTTTTCGGCCTGTCCGACCTCGAAATTCCAGACCGCGTTCGCAAGCGGCGGCGCGAGGAACGTGGCTGTCTGGCGCATCATGGCGTCGAAGCTCGTGCGCATTTCCGAGACGTGCGCACGGGCCCAGTAGACCGTGATGGCGGTCATGAAGGCGAACACGAACAGGAGCGTGATCGCGGGCAGCTTGAATCGAATGGAGTACATCTGATGCTCTCTTCGGTTTCCGCGGAGCATCCGGCCTTTTCATTTCGGTTTCCTTTATGAGCGCCTTAACGGCTTCGAAGGACATTGCGGCGATTGTCTCCCCGGCAGCGACAAGGAGGCAATCATGAGATACCAGTGGTTCGGCAGTGTGATCCTTTCCGGCATCCTGCTTGCGGGTTCGCTTCACGCGCAGACGCTTCGGGCCGTCACCAGTGCGGATGTCTCGCCGATGTCGCGCGGACACGGGGAGGAACTGCCCGGCTTCAATCATGAGCTCGTCACCCTCATGGCGGAACGCGCCGGATACGGGCTGGAGATCGAATACTACCCTTGGAAGCGTGCGCAGCAGATCGCGACGGACGGCGACGACGTTCTGATCTTCGGCATGACGCGGACCGAGAAACGGGAGCCGCTCTACGACTGGATCGATCAGCTCGTGGATGTGGAGTGGGTGTTCGTGACGACGGATCGCCCGATCGATTCTTACGAAGACGCGTCCACCGTGGGGCTCATCGGATCGCAAGGCGTGTACACGGATGCCCTCGTTCGCGAGGGCCTGACCAACTTCGAGCAAAGCCGGGTCGAACAGAGCCTGCTAAAGCTCGAAGCCGACCGGGTGGACGCGGTCTTCACCCTGGCTCAGCGCGCGATCTTCATCTGGAACCAGCTCGGCTTTCCCGCGGAAGATCTGGTGAGCGGACAGCCAATCCGCACCACGTCCCTATGGCTGGCGGCGAGCGACGGGTATCCGGAACACGTCATGGAAGACCTTCGCGCCGCCTTGGAGAGCGTGCGGAGCGATGGCACCTTCGAGGCGCTCTACGAAAAGTACTTCGGTGCGGATCCCGGGTAGGTCGTCACTTGCGGAAGCAGTTG
This sequence comes from Roseobacter sp. HKCCA0434, assembly GCA_032464575.1. Lineage (GTDB taxonomy): Bacteria > Pseudomonadota > Alphaproteobacteria > Rhodobacterales > Rhodobacteraceae > Pontivivens. Next base: position 310,723 of record JAWDKM010000007.1, on the reverse strand, counting down.
CGGCATCGACGGAGCGCTATGACATGCTGCTATCCGACCGGCCGGGACAAAGGTGGAAGCTGTAGAGCATCTCCCGGGTGGAGAAGAGGCTCGGTCAGGAGCGGATCGTCGCGATCCTGGCGGAGAGCAAGGTGGGCCTGCATGTGGATGATCATCACTGCTGTCTCGGAAGCAAAGGGACAACGCTCTGAGCTTGGCTGGAGGCGGTGCGGAAGCGTAGGGGGCAGGCCGTTCCACGGTCTTCAGATCCAGAGGGCGCGGCTTGAGAACTTCTTGCGCGTCGGATGCTTGATACCACCGCCGTTAACGAGTTGGCAGCGCGGAAGCCTGTCGTCTGCAGCGTTATTGCCTTAACCCCGAAACCATCGAGAACGCTCGTGCCAAGGATACGTCGCTATGCCTCGAGCAGAGCGCGCGCCGGGATAGATCGCGCCGAGGCAAACTTCGGCATCATCGATTTTCCTACGCCACCCGATCATATGCACGATGTCGGCATCGGCGATCGAGGCTGGCATCTCCTTACTGTTGTTGCCGCACGGATGGACCGAAGCGCGGATTGTCGATCATCTTGGACAGCCCCGCGGAACGGCGTGATCTGCACGTCGATTGGAGCGGATGACGACGGGGGCGCGGATGTCGAGCCGTGCAAATAACAACCAGCTTTCCGTTCACGATTTCGAGAGCTTGGGCGTGATCAACGCTCCGCAACGTCGCCTCGGATCGCCGATATGGCTCAAGTTTGCTGTAACGCGTCGTGAGCACGCACCAGAACGGCGTCATCATGAGCCAATTCCACCAGATGGCAGGATCGTGCCGACCTCTCAACCGAGGCGGAAAGATTGACTTGCTCGCCCCATGGTGGATCGTCAACAATGATATGCACGCTAAAGGTCAAAAGGGGATTGGCCGTGACTGTACAGAATAGAGCGGGTATCCCGGGGGGATCCCGGCATGACTCCTTGGTCATCTTATCGGTATCATTTGTACCCGCATGTAGTTTGTGTCTGAGATCCAGATCACGAATATAGGCGGCGGCGCCGTCAGCTTTCACGACAACTGAGCGACTGTTCGGGCACCACGCCCATCATCGCCATCCCCGAGCGGATGGCTGGCACGGACGACTGTCAACGCGTCCTGACAGCATCTCGGTGTGAAAAGCATCCCGCACAGAACCAGAAGACCGGAGCGCAGGGATCAGTCTGCGCCCCGTCCTGAAAAAGATGCGCCGTTCTGCGGCACAGAGGTGGAGATACGGACATGGACGGAAGCAACATGAACGGCGGGCATACCCACGGCATGGCGGGCGGCCACGACAGCAACAGCGCCTACATGGACATCACGGAGTTCGGGATCTTCCACGGCACCAGCAGCCATACGCATGAGGACAGCCTGGAGGGCGGGCGCACGCCGATTACCACCGAGGCCCTCGTGTCCTATAACGGCCTGCGGGCGTTTCTCGGCCTCGAAGCGCTCAACCTGGAGGATGTCGGCGCCTGGGCCTACGCCAACCAGATGACGAACAACCCCACCCCCTATGGCGAGACCGAGAAGGGCGTCGGGCTCTACTACGGCATGCAGGGCGCGAAGGTCGGCTGGATCCGCGATGAAGCCTTCGATCCCCAGATCCTCGCCGACATCCAGCGCGAGGCCCGGCTGGGCACGACCGAAAACGTCATGCAGATGGTCGAGGAATTCGGTCTGGAGGGCTATGCGGAGTATCTCGAAGCCCAGGGCCTGGTCGACACCTTCGTCAACACGCTGAAGATGGAGCCTCATTACGGCGGCTGGATGCACGGCGTGACCCATGGCGGTTTGCCGCTCGACGGGGCGGTGTCGCACGACGTGAACCACCTGACGGTGCTGAGCCACGACCAGATGCAGCCCTTCATGAACGACACGTTCGACTATCCGCAGTGGTCCGCGCTCGACGTGCCCGAGGCGGACGTGGCCAACTACTTCCAGTCGATGGTGCTGCTGAGTGATCCGCTGGGCGAGGGGATCACCGCCGATAACACGGGCACGCCAATCGATCCGGTGGACCCCGATCCGGTCGATCCCGATCCCGACATGGGGGACGGCGGCACGGACGGTGGCGACATGGGCGGTGACCACCACCACGGCGACCACGATCACGGCGACCATGACCACGGGGGAGACATGGGCGGCGATACGGGCGGGGACAGCCCGGATGGCGGCATGGACGGCACCGGCACGACCTACCGGGTCGGCAGCACCACCCTCGTCCAGAACTTCGACCCGTCGAAGGACGTTCTCGACCTCGGCTCGGACTCGATCCACAACCAGATCGGCGTCGACACCGCCGAAGGGTTCAAGATGGTCCACATGTTCGACAGCGGGAAATCCCTGTTGTTGGAGGGCGTCTACCTCTCGGACCTGACCGCCGACAACTTCGCGCCGATCGCGGATGCGCACCTGCAGCAGGATCTCAGCGCCTCGCTCGCCTACGAAAACGGCACCGGGCTAGTGCGCGAGAACACCGTTTACGTCCGCTCGCACGAAGCCAACCTCGTCGAGGTCGTCGATTTCGATCCGGCCACCGACAAGATCAGCATGTTCTACCTGAGCGTCCGCGGCGATCAGGAGCTGAACTTCGTGGCGGAGCAGACGGGCGAGGGCGTGCGCTTCTACAGCCCGATCACGGGGCAGAGCCTGACCCTGCGCGGCGTCACCTTCGACGACCTGGACAGCTCGCATTTCGAATGGCGGGCGAACCAGCTGGAGGACAACGTCGCAGGCCGGATGAGCCTGGCCGACAAGATCGACGGCTTCACCTACGAGAACATCTACAGCGGCAAGAGCGTGCCCATGGCGGGCGGTGTCGATCGCGCGCCATACCACAGCCAGCCCGATTACACCGGCACCCCGATCGACCCTGACGCGGGCAACGGTGGCGGCGACACTGGCGGCGACACCGGAGGTGGTGATAACGGCGGCAATACGGGTGGAGATACCGGCGGCGATACCGGTGGAGACACCGGCGGCGATACCGGTGGCGGTGATCCCGATCCCGGGACCGGAGGCGCCACCGGCGACAGCGTGGTGACGTTCGACACGAGCAACCAGTGGAACGGCGGCTTCGTTGCGCAGGCGAGCTTCACGCCGAGCGCTGCAACGAACGGTTGGGAGATCACATTCACCTCCACTGCCGAGATCACCAACATCTGGAATGCGGAGATCGTCAGCCGCGAAGGCGACGTCTACACGATCCGCAATGTATCTTATAACGCCAATGTGGCGGGCGGTCAGGAGATCTCGTTCGGTTTCCAGGCCGCGGGATCCGACACCTCGATTTCCGGCATCCTCGTGAACGGCGAACCGGTCGATGCGGGAAGTGACACCGGCGGCGACACGGGCGGTGGAGACACTGACGGTGATATCGGCGGCGATACGGGAGGTGACACCGGCGGCGGTGACACGGGTGGTGACACCGGGGGCGGCGATACGGGGGGCGACCCAGATACCGGCGGTGGCGATCCCGACCCGGATACCGGTGGCGGCGACCCGGACCCCGATCCCGGCACCGGCGGCTCCTATGACGGCGGCAACGGCAGCCCCTTCGCGGCGGCGGACTATGCCGAGGTTCTCGATAAGTCGATGAACTTCTACTACGCCAACTACGCTGGCGATCTCGACGACGATCACCCGATCTCATGGCGCGGCGACTCCACGCCGAATGACGGGGCGGATGTGGGCCGCGACCTGTCGGGCGGCATGTTCGACGCGGGTGACCACGTGAAGTTCGGCCTGCCGATGGCCTATACCGCGACCACGCTCGCGTGGGGCGGGATCGAGTTCGAGACGGGGTACAAGGCGGCGAACGGCTACGAGGATCTCGACAGCCACCTTCGCCAGCTCAACGACTATTTCCTGCAGGCCTATGACGACAAGGGCACCGCCGACATCTCGGACGACGTGTTCCACGCGCAGGTCGGGGACGGCAATGTCGATCACGCCTACTGGGGCGCGCCCGAGGACATGACAATGGACCGCCCGACCTTCTCGGTCGATGCGCAGAACCCGGGCTCGGACGTGACTGGGGAGACGGCAGCGGCGCTGGCCTCGTCCTCGATCTTCTTCCGCAACCAGGGCGACACGGCCTATGCGGATGAGCTGCTGGAGAAGGCGATCCAGCTCTTCGACTTCGCGGAGACCTACCAGGGCAAGTATTCCGACGCGATCCCCAACGTTGCCTCCTTCTACAACTCGTGGAGTGGGTTCGAGGACGAGCTCGCCTGGTCGGCGAACTGGCTCTTCCAGGCGACGGGCGATGCGAGCTACCTCGCGAAGTCGGAGCAGTACTACAGCGCCGCCGCCACGAACTGGGCCATGAACTGGGACGACAAGGGGCATCCCACGGCCCTGTTCCTGGCCGAGCAGACCGGCAAGGCGCAGTACGTCAACGACATCAACGCCCATCTCGACTTCCACATGGACGGCATCCACAAGCTCGAAGGCACGGAGACCAATGACGGCCTGGCCTGGGTCGACCAGTGGGGCTCCAACCGCTATGCGGGCAACACGGCGCTGCTGGCCCAGGTTCAGGCGAAGATCGAGGCGGGCAAGGGCAACGACGCCCGCGCCGAGGAGCTGCGCCAGTTCTCCACCGATCAGCTCGACTACATGATGGGCGACAACCCCGACGGGTTCTCCTACGTGGTCGGCTTCGGCGACGACTTCCCGCTCAACCCGCACCATCGCGCGGCATCGGGAACGACCTACGCGCAGGCGCCGGGCGACAACGAGTACACGCTGGAGGGCGCCCTCGTCGGCGGTCCCGGGCGGGACGGCACGTATAACGACGACCGCAACGACTTCATCACCAACGAGGTGGCGACCGACTACAACGCCGGGTTCTCCGGCGCGCTGGCCGGTGCGCTCGAAGGGTTGCTGGACGCGGGTGCGGAGCCGGTCGTGCCGGATCCCGTCGATCCCGACCCGGGCACTGGCGGTGGCGATCCGGACCCGGTGGACCCCGATCCTGTCGATCCAGATCCCGTCGATCCGGATCCCGATACCGGTGGCGGCGACCCCGATCCGGTGGATCCCGCCCCGGGCAATGCGGTCTCCGCCTATCTGGACGTGAAGGACGACTGGGGCAGCGGTGCCGTGGTCGAGATGACCCTGACCAACAACAGCGGACGCACGGTGAGCGGCTGGGATGTGGAGTTCGATCTGCCGGTCGAGATCGCAAGCGCCTGGAACGCCGATCTGACCGAAGCGGAAGACGGCCGCGTCAGCCTCGACGCCGTCGACTGGAACGGCACGCTCGCGGACGGGCAATCGGTCACCGTCGGCTTCCAGACGACGGACGGCGATCTGGACGAGGATCAGATCAACGCGGATGCGGACTTCGCCATCGACTTCATGTGACGCGCTGAAGCCGGCTGCCATGTGCGGCAGACAAGATCAGGTCCGCCCGGGAGTATCCATACACTCCCGGGCGGATCCGTGACCGGCCAGTCCGTGGCCCCGCGCGACGGCCGACATGCTGTCTTGCGTGATCGCGAAGTAGGGCGCTTTCGGTGCGCGATACCCGAAGCACCTTCATCGCTCTAACTCCGAGATCTCCAGCAGAGATCTGCGACTGCACCGTTACCCCCCGTATCATGGCGCGTGGTTCCGCGTTCCTGACGGGAAGAGGCAGCGCCTGCTGTCGGGGAGCTGAAGGGTCGGCGGACCTCGCGCACTGTCCGATCATGCGCAGGACACATCTGACGATGTCTTCGGAGGGCCGACACCGGGCCTTTCCCAGTCTCGCGGCAGCCTAGCGGCGGAACATCCGCCACGCCCGGCGTCGCCAGACGACCCACGCGAACGCCGTCGTCACGAGAAGGCACAGCGCTCCCTTCGACACGAGCTCCATGGCCCCCTCGATCAGCCAGGCATGAACGACCGTGCCAACCACCACGAGCGTCGTCGCCGCGGTATGTCCCACGCGCCAGAGGCGTACCCCGATCCGCTTTCGCGCCGCCGCCAGAACGGCCGCGGCGACCACCGCCCACATCGCGAGTGCGCCCCATACGGCGAAGGGGGTGGGCGAGCGGAACAGAAGCACGTCCACCACATCCGGGGGGCTCGTGATCCAGAGGCCCGCCACATGGACGAGTACCATCAGGACGAGTGCCGCGCCGATCCAGGGATGTACGCGCCGCCCCCGCAGGCCCGGCAGCGCATCGGCAACCAGCAGCGGTTGAAGCAGCAGGAGCGCCAGCCCGACGATCCCGGCGAAGCCGGCGGCGATATAGACGGGGTCCCGCCATGCGAGGAGGGGGCTTGCGGCCGCCGCGATCAGGGGGACCGCGATGACCAGGACCACGGTCAACCAGATCAGGGCCGGACGCATCCGGTCAGACGGGGCGCAGCACGAATTCGACGTCGAGGCTGGTATCGGATGCGCTTCCCATGATCGGCCGCAGGAAGACCGTCTCGAACCCCCCGTCGTCGTACTCGGCGTCGTAGGCCAGGTGCCCGTGCGGTTGCCCGAAGGCGGGCACGATCTGCGGCATCTCGATGCGGAAGACACCCTCGGCGTCCGTCAGGGTGGCGCCGTGCGAGCGCGCGTCGCGCTCATGCCCCTCGGTTGTGTGCGCCCAGACCTGGATCCGCCGTCCGGCCAGCGGCGCACCGTCGCCCGCGCGCCGCACGGTGCCCGTCGTCCAGAAGCCTCCGCCGCCGATCCGGTCCACGATGGGCGCGCCGGGACGGTAGTTGTTCGCCCCGCCCCGCATCGTGGATGTCGGCGCCAGCGACTGGGCCCTCGCCGGGACCATCAGCCCCGACGCGCCCGTGACAAGGGCCGCACCGGCTGTCGCAAGCAGGACGCGGCGCGTTGCGTTCGTGATCGTCATTTCGGTCTCTCCTCTTCAAGGGGCATCGAATGATCGCCTAGGATATGGTGGCTGTGCTCCCGCAGGGCTACCGAGACGGCGTCACGAAACGGAGTGGTCGCGCAGCCGATCAGTCGGCTCGGCGTCCTGCCGTCGTGATACAGCGCTCCGTCGGCCGCCCCGGCATCCGTGCCTGCCAGGATGGATGCGATGCCCTCGGGCATGCCGCCCGCCACCAACGCCGCCCTGAAATCCGTCGAGGTCATGTTGCCGTAGCTTACCGCGGTGCTACTTTGCCGCGCGATCTCGGCTGCGAAATCGGCGAGGCGGTAGCTCTCGCCTCCCGACAGTTCGAGCACCCGCTCGTCCAGGATCGCATCCGGATGCACGACCCTGGCGGCGGCCGCGGCGTAGTCGGCGCGCGCCGCGGCGGAGAAGCGGCCCTGCCCCGCGGCGCCGAGCACGATGCCCCGGGCGAGCGCATGGGGAATCGCGAGCAGGTGGTTCTCGATATACCAGCCGTTGCGGAGCACGACATGCTCCGGCCCCGAGGTCGCAAGCATATCCTCCGTCTGCCGGTGATCGGTGGCGAGGCGAAGCGGTGTCCGATGCGCGTTCAGAATGCTGGTATAGGCGACGAACCCGACGCCTGCGCGCCATGCCGCCTCGATCACGTTGCCATGCTGCGTCTCACGCGGTTCGAGCGAGCTCGACGAGATGAAGAGCATCCGCTCGACACCCCGGAACGCACCGAGAAGGGAGGTGAGGTCGTCGTAGTCTCCCCTTGCCGCGTTTCGACGCCGAGCTCTTCTAGGCGGCCGACCCGCGGCTCGGGTTCGGGCCGCGGCCGCACGAGGGCCGCGATCCGGTCCGCCGCGACCGTTTCGAGAAGCGTATCGATCACGAGGCGGCCGAGTTGGCCGGTGGCTCCCGTGATGAGGATCGTCGGCTGGGCCATCGTGACCGTCCTTCCGGCTCAACGGGTCAGGTATTGCAGCGCGGGTGCGATGTAGTCGGGCTGCTCCCAGGTCGGGTAGCGGCGGCGCATCTCTGCGGTCATCGTATCGAGGTCCGAACCTCTCGCCGCGACCTCTTCCAGCGCCGCAAGATAGCCGTCGACATCGCCGGCGATCTCCACACCGCCGAGATTGCCGTGTCCGGGCACGATGATGGATGGGGCGCGGGCCTGCATGTCGCCGAGCGCGGCGCGCCATGTGGGCAGATCGATGTCCTCCGCCCCGATGAGCGGGGGGAAGAACGGAACGATCGGATAGATCCGCTCCTCGATCAGGTCGCCGGCGAAGAGAACGCCCGCATCCTCGACGTGGACGATCTGATCGCCGGGCGAATGGGCGCGCCCGACGGAGCGGAGCGCGACCTCCCGCCCTCCCAGATCGATCCGCGCCTCGGCGCCGTCATAGGTGTCGTCCGGCGGCGTGATCTCGATCCCGCCGAGGAGGGGCTGATGCTCCGGCGGCAGGACGCCCGCGCGAAACCCCTCCAGCAACGCCTGTCCGGACCTCGCGAGGTGGTCGGCCTGTGCTGCATTGTAGAAGATGCGCGCGTCGCCTGCGAAGACCTGTGCGCCGAAGCCATGCTCCGGATGGGCATGGGTCAGGGTCAGCACGATCTCACGCCCGGGTGCGAGGCGCCGCGCCGCGTCCAGCACCGCCTCGGCACTGTCGGGCCCCAGGCCGCAGTCGACGACCGGTGCGCGGTCGGAGCCGACCACGATGCCGATATTGGGCACGAGCGGGATACGCCGGTCGGGCAGGACGAACACGCCCGGCGCGATCTCTGCCGGGAAACGGGCTTCGACAACGGGCTGCGGCAGATGGGTCGGGGCCGGTCCCGCCTCGCCCTCCTGAGCCGAGGAGCCGCGCGGAACGAGGCCGGCGGCACAGGCGATGGCGGCGAGCCGCACGAGGTAGCGGCGGTCGGTCGGAAGGTCGAAGGTCATCTCAGATCCCGCCCGCAAACTCTTCGGACCCCGGAGAAGCGGGCGCCGCCGCCACGGCCGGCTTCAGTTCCGCCTCCGCCCACGTCCGGAACGTCGTTGGCGTGTTCCGGCGCGGCGCATCCCGGTGCATGGTATCCATGCCCTCGTTCTTGGCCGTCATCATGTCGACGTAGTCCCGGGCCATGCCCTCGCTCGTCCCCATGGACCGCAGCATCTCCTCGAACGCATCCATCGACATCCCCCGGAACGCGATCGGGCGCCCGAGAACCTCCGACAGGATCTGCGCCATCTCGTCGAAGGACAGGTCCTCGGGACCGTGGAGGGGGATCTCCTCCACCCCGTCCCAGTCGGGCGACAGCAGCAGTTTCGCGGCGACGGCCGCGACATCCGACTTCGCCACATGGGGCAGCTTCAGGTCGCCGGACGTGGGCGCGAGGAACGCACCGCCCCGGATCGAGTCGACCTGCCGCATGAGGTTGTCCATCAGCGACGCGCAGGCCAGCGCACGGTAGGCCACGCCGGTCGCCGTTATCAGGTCGTCCATGGCGAGGCTGGCGGAGACCAGACCGGCCGCCCGGGTCCAGCCACGGCCGAGGGCGGAGATGCCGACGACATGCGTGACGTCCGAGCCCGCAAGTGCCTCTGCGAAGGGACGCGAGAACGTAACGTACGTCGCCTCGGCGCTCGGTTGCGTCGGGTCGGCAGGTGGCAGCCAGAACACCCGGTCGACCCCGTCGAGGGCCGGGCCGATCACGGCGGCGTCGGCATGCGACCCCTCCACCACGTCGACGCGATCCCGAATGCCGCCGGGCAGCCTGGACGCATCGCGGACGATGACGCGGGGCCTCTCTCCGGCATCCAGAAGATTGTCGAGCACACGTTTGCCAATATCGCCGGTCGGCGCGGTTAAGAGGATCATGTCAGGTCTCCCGGATTGTTCGGATCCGAGTTATGGACGATGATCGGAACGTCACATGTTTCGGAGTACCTGTTTCTGTTTCCATCGTTCGGAGCCGACCATGGACCCCCTGTCCGACATCATCTCGCTCCTGCGGCCGCACGATTGCGTCGCGGCGGGTTTCGACGCCGGGGGCGACTGGTCGATCCGGTTCGAGGCGCATGATGGCATGAAGTGCAATGCCGTCCTCAAGGGGGCATGCTGGATCGCGGTCGAGGGCGAGACACCGGCGCGGCTGGAGGCCGGGACCTGCGCGATCCTGCCCCGGGGGCGCCCGTTCCTGCTGTCGTCACGGCCCATGCGAACCGGACAGGACGCGCAGGTCCTGTATGCTCCCGTGCGTCACGGCGGCACGGCGATCTATGGGGGCGGCGGCGGCTTCTACATGACCGGGGCACGGTTCCTCCTGTCCGGTCCGCCCGCGGACACGCTGATGCGCAACCTGCCCGCCCTCATCCTCGTGCGGCCGGGACCGGAGCAGGAGGGCATTGCATGGACCCTCGACCGCATCGCCGCCGAGTTGCGCGACCCTCGCCCCGGCGGCCCTCTGTCGATCACCCATCTGTCGCACGTGCTTTTGCTGCAGGTCATGCGCAGCCATCTCACCGGCAACTCCCCGGCGGGCGCCGGCTGGCTCACGGCACTGTCCGATCCGAAGATCGCGCCCGCCGTCACGGCGATGCACGAGGATCCCGCCCGGGCGTGGACCGTTCAGGATCTCGCCGGCGTCGCGGCGCTGTCCCGCACCACCTTTGCGACCCGGTTCCGGCGCGTCACGGGTCAGACCCCCATGGAGTACCTGACCGAATGGCGCATGCTGCTGGCGGCCGACCGGCTTCGCCGCACACAGGTTTCCGTCGCGAGAGCGGCGGTGGACGTGGGCTACAGCTCGGAAAGTGCGTTCGGCGCGGCGTTCAAGCGCGTGATGGGCCGCGCGCCCCGTCGGTTCGCCCGTGAGGGGGACCGCGGGGACGATATCGTCTGACCGGGCCGCGACCGTCCCGCATCCGGCGGATGCCCTAGTCCGGCAGGCCCGTCTCGATCGGCCCGTCGAAGAGCACATAGGCGGTGCAGCGCTCCGACATGCAGTTGGCGGCATGCAGCAGGTCCGCGGGCTGATAGACGTACGAGCCCGGCCCGAGGATCGGCGCGGTTTCCTCGCTGCCGTGCTCATCCCAGTGCTTCAACTCGCCCTCGATCATCCAGAGGTGGTAGTTGTGGGTGTGGTAGTGCAGCCCGCCGCTGTTGGTGTAGTCCCGGCTGTACCGGAAGAGCGCTAGGGACGGCCCCGTCGACGGATCTCCCTGGAGCGGAAGCAGGTTGGGCCCGTTCGGCCGGTCGGGGTAGAGCGGCTCGAACTCCCGGCCGATCGCCTCGCTCCTGGGGATCAGCATCATCGTCATGCCGCCCTGCAGGGCGGACAGGGCCTCGACGGCATCGCTCCCCTCAACCGTCTGGACCTGTGCGAAAGCAAGCGTGGCCGGAAAGAGCGCGAGGACGGCAGCCGCGCTGAAAAGGCTTTGTTTCATCTTCATCGTCCTGTTTTCGAGGTATGAACGGGCCGACGGACGCGGTCCGCCAGCCTCATTCAGATACGCTTGCCCGACCGGACGCGGAATGTGCGCCAGTTCGACTTTCCATCGAGATCGTTCGAGCGGAGGCAGGACCTGACCGTCCTACCGCTACCGGCCCGTTTCATCATACTCCGGGTCGTACCGTCATCATCGGTTGCGGCGGCGCCGCGCTCGCCGTGATCGACGACGTGACCGCGTCTGACGGCACGAAAGAGGTGCGCCGTCCCTGGAGCGCCACGAAGACGCGGATGACGAAGGCGTTGGCGCGGTCCACGGAGAACGCCGAGACCAGTGGCAGCACGATGAGGGCGAGCGATGCTGTGCCGTAGCGCTTGGTCACCGAGGACATGTTCGCGATCGCCGTCCGCGTCGCGCCACGCGCGAAGCCCGCGCTCAGAACTGCCGCTAGATGCCTCGGCGGGCCACGTTATGCGGGGGAAGACGTAGGGCACCGTGTTCGACATCACGATCCCCACCTCGTCCGCGGCGGCAAAGCCGATCGTCGGGAAGAAGAGCCCCAGAAGGTAGTGGCGCACCGCAAGATCGAAGACGATTTGGCGGCCGGAGAGCTGGAAATACCCCCAGATGGCGATGGCGACAGCGATACCGCCCGCTCCCGCTCCCGGCTCCGGGATGTTGTAGTCGCGCAGGAACGCCACGGAGCGTGCCAGGAACGCCCCGACGAAGAACCCGATCATCCCCAGCGTCACCGCGACAAACGCCGGGAGCTTGATCTCGGCCGCCAGGCGATCTCCGTGGTGATCAGCGGAGATCACGGCACCGGCATCTCTTGGAGCAGACCGACGAAGTCTTCTGCCTCCCTTGCCCCCGGATCAGGCATTCGCCTTCGAACACGTCCGCCCAAAGCAAAAGGGGCGCGCCGCGGCACGCCCCCCACGTCAGTATCCTAAAAAGCGTCAGGCGCTCTTGATCAGCCGGGCCGCCGGGGCGGAGACCGGGTCGCGGCCCACCAGCACGGCGGAGAAGCCCGCGGCCTGCAGCGCGTCCGGCGAGTAGACGTTGCGCAGGTCGGCCATGCGCGGCGTCTCCATCGCGGTCGCCATCCGCTCCAGGTCGAGCGCGCGGAACTCGTTCCACTCGGTCAGCAGGACGAGCGCGGTGGCGCCCTCAGCGGCCTCGTAGGCGTCCTCGACCCACTCGACGCCCGGCAGCAGCGCCTCGCCTTCCTTGCGGCCCTCAGGGTCCACCACGCGGACCTTGGCGCCTGCACCCACGAGGGCCGGCACGATGGTCAGCGACGGGCTCTCGCGCATGTCGTCGGTGTTCGGCTTGAAGGTCACGCCGAGCACGGTGATCGTCTTGCCGCTGACATTGCCGTCGCAAAGGTCGAGCACCTTGTCGACCATCGAGCGCTTGCGGCGGTCGTTCACGTCGATCACGGTCTCCACGATCCGCATAGGGCTCGCGTAGTCCTGACCGATGCGGGCGAGCGCCAGCGTGTCCTTCGGGAAGCAGGAGCCGCCGTAGCCGGGGCCCGCGTGCAGGAACTTCGGCCCGATCCGGCCGTCGAGGCCGACGCCGCGCGCCACTTCCTGCACATCCGCGTTCACCTTCTCGCAGAGGTCCGCGACCTCGTTGATGAAGGTGATCTTCGTGGCCAGGAACGCGTTGGCGGCGTATTTGATCATCTCGGCCGACGCGAGCGTGGTGAACATCACCGGGCTGTCACGCAGCTTCAGCGGGCGGTAGACCTCGGCCATCACGTCGCGCGCGTGGTCGGTCTCGACGCCCACGACGACGCGGTCGGGGCGCATGAAATCCTCAATGGCGGCGCCTTCGCGCAGGAACTCCGGGTTCGACGCGACGTGGAAGCGGATGTCGCGGCCGATCTCCTTGAGCTTCGCTGCGATCCGGTCGCGGACGGCGGCGTTGGTCCCCACGGGCACGGTGGACTTCACGACCACCACGGTATCCTCGTCGATGAGCTCTGCCAGTTCCTCAGCCGCGGCGTAGACGTAGGAGAGGTCGGCATGCCCGTCACCGCGCCGGGTTGGCGTACCCACGGCGATGAAGACGGCATCGGCACCCTTCACCGCTTCGGCGGTGTTCATGGTGAAGCCCAGGCGGTTGGCGGCCACGTTGCGGGCCAGAAGCGCGTCGAGACCCGGCTCGTAGATCGGGATCTCGCCCCGCTCCAGCGCTTCGATCTTGCTCGCCGACTTGTCGACGCAGATGACGTCGTGGCCGAAATCCGCGAAGCAGACGCCGGAAACCAGCCCGACATAGCCTGTCCCGATCATTGTAATTCGCATGGGATATCCCTTCCGTGGATACAACTTACAGTTGTTTTGCGTTGCACAATAATTCGCGAATCGCAATCACCCGTGCGCTACACTCGCAGGGAAAGATTGCCGGGATGTGCGTTTTTTCATTGTGAGAGGCCGGGCGCTCCAGGTCGCGCCGACGACCAACGCATAGAGGATGTTCCCCTCGATCTGCCAGAGCGGCATCGTCGACAGGTTCAGGATGATGAAGCCCACCTGGATGGCGACCGACCGCAGGGCGAGGTGGCGATCCGCGATCAGCATTCCGCGGATCAGGTTCGTCAGGAAGAAGATGCACAGTGCTGTCACGCCCACGATCCCGAACTCGTGGATATAGGACACGAAGGTGTTGTGCGCGTAGAGCGGCAGCCGCCGGTCCCACACTTCCGGCCCGAAGCCGATGATATGCACATGCGTCTGCCCGCCCAGCCACTGGTTGATGTAGAGCGACCAGAGGTACACCCGGCCCGAGAAGAGATCCTGCTCGGCCTCCGTGAACCGCAGCGGATCCTTCACCAGGTCCGCGCCGGTCTGCGCGACGACGAGCACGTCCAGGAACCGGTCGGGCAGCATCTCCCGCGCGCCGAAGAGCAGCGCCGGCACCGCGATCAGGATGGACAGAACCACGATGGGCCTGAGCTGCCGCGCGAACCCGCCCAGCGCCACAGCGGCGGACAGGGCGAACATCACCGGCAGCGTGCCCAGGATTGTCGTGCGGTAGTTCGTCAGCATCACGCAGACGATGCCGAACGCCACGATCGCGGGCCCCACCACCGGCCAGCGCCACCGCACCAAAGCCGCCGTGCACAGGAAGCCGAACAGCATCACCGAGAACGCCGCCTCATGGAAGTAGCCGCCGATATAGCTAATCGAGCCGTCGTTCTCCGTGGCCTTGGAGACGCCGAGCGCCACTGACAGCATCTGCAGGATGACCGGCGTCAGCATTGCGACGACGACGGCCTTGAGCACCGGATCCTTGCCGTAGATGCGGAAGGCGCGCCAGCTCAGCATCGCGAGCGCGAAGAAGTACGCCCACTTGATCAGGTCGTTGATCATCCCGCGGAATTCGCTGTTGATCACGGCCGAGACCGTGACGACCAGCACGATCAGCCAGGCGGCGGCCAGCATGTTGAGCCGCAGCAGCCTGGGGCCCGCCAGCAGCAGCCCGAGCCCCGCGACGCCGACCGAGGCGAGCGCGTTGATCGAGAAGCCGCCGGCCATCGGCGTGAAGGTCCACTGGTGGAACGCCGACAGCACCAGCCGCAGCCAGATGGCCATGACCAGGAACTGCGTGGGCCGGTCGAAGTCCTTCACCATGCGAAGCGTGGCAAAGAACGTCACGACCGAGACCGCGGCGGCGATGGCGGGCCACATGGCGCGCGCCTCCGGCCTAGACGCGACGGGCGCGCGTGGACGTGACCGCGCCCAGGCGCCGCTTGCGCCGGCGCAGCAGGGACCAGCGGCGCGGCTCGGGCACCCCCGTCAGCACGACGCCGGCCAGCGGCGCGTCGACGCGGGCGAGTTCCTCTGCCGACAGCTTCAGATCCGCCATGACGGTCCAGGACTGCCGCGCCGTCAGCACCACGCGGTCGCTGCGCGCCGCGATGTCGAGCGCGGCCGACAGGGTCAGGACGGGCGCTGCATGGATCACCACCATGTCGAAGGCCTCCTGCCCGTCGTCGAGGGCCGCGTCGAGCTCGCGGATCGGGTTGTCGTCGGGCGCGCTCATCAACCGCCCGACGGACAGCCCGTCGGCGATCTCCGACACGCAGCCCGGTCCGATGGGTGCCAGCTCCGGCGCCAGGGTCTCGACCAGCATCCCGTTCTCCGGATCGGCCTCCGCCAGAAGGACGTTGCGCCCCGCCTCCGCACCCGCGCGCGCCAGCAGCAGCGCGAGCTGCTCGGTATCATGGCCGTTGCCCGCACTCGTCACCAGGATCGACAGCGGCATCGCGCCCCGGTCCCGCTGCATCGAGCGGACGGAGCCCTTGGCGCCGGGCCGCATCAGCAGGGCCCTGAGACGCCGCGCGACCTCCGCTTCGGTGGCCGCGGTATCGCCGCCGTCCAGCCGGTTGAGCAGCGCGCGCGGCGTCGCATCGCGCAGCTTGGGCATCGTGGCGAGCAGCGAACGGTTCGTGGCCGAGCGCACGTCCGCCGTCCCCCGCACCAGCGGCCGCTGCAGGTCCCGCAACACGACGCTTGCCGAGGCGACGAGCCCGCCGGCCAGCATGGCGAGGATCAGGAGCGGCACCTTCTGCGGCCCCGCGGGATCGACCGGCGGCTGCGCCGGCGTCACGAGCCGGGCGTTCGCCTGCTGGAAGCCGCCCCGCTCGCTCGTCTCGCGCAGACGGGTCAGGAACTGGCCGTAGACGGTGCGCAGCGCCTCCGCCTCCCGCTCCAGCTCGCGCAGCCCGATCAGGGCGCGGCGCTTCTCGGACTGTAGACGCTCCATCCCGGTGATCTCGGCGCGGAGCTGATCGACCCGTTCCCGCGCGATATCCACGCGGGCGTTGAGCGCCGTCGCCACTTCCGCCGTCTCGGCATCGATCTCCGCGTCGATGGCCGAAAGCTGGTTCTCCAGGCCGCCCACAGACCCACCGCCGGTCTGGGATACGACCGTCGAGATCTGCCGCCGCAGGTTCGCCCGGCGCTGCTCCAGCGTCGCGAGGACCTGCGACTCCCCGATGTCGAGGGCAGAGGCGTAGTTCCCGTTGTCCACCAGCTCAACGAAGCGCTGCGCCTGCGCACGCTCCTCGGCAAGCTGGTCGCGGGCCCGCACCAGCAACACGGCGAGCTCGGCGAGCTGCCGGTCGATGACCTCGGGGCTCGACCGGTCGTCGAGAAGCTGGCCGGCCCGGTAGTCCTCCACCGACTGCTCGGCTTCCTCCAGCTGACGGCTCAGGTCCTCCACCCGCGTCGACAGCCACGCGATCGCAGTCTCGCTCGCCGCGAACTTGTCGTCGAGCTGACGCTCCAGGTAGACCTCCACGATCGTGTTCGCGATCCGCGCCGCGCGGCGCGAATTCGACGAGGTCACGCGGATATCGATCACGTGGGACAGGCCCTGCTGGGCCGCCCGCGTCTTGGAGCGCAGGATGTTGGCCGCGACCTCCTCATGGGTCCGGATCACCGGCGCGCTGTCCGAGCGCGCCCGCGCGGAGCCACCCTCGTCCCCGTCGCCGAGGATGTCGCGCACCGCCTGACGGGCCGCCCCGGTCACGACGCTCATCGTGCTCTTTTCCTGGAGCTCGGGGTTGAACTCCGCGTAGCGGTGGAGCTGCAACCGGCGCGAGACCTCCTCCAGCACCCCGCGGGAGCGCAGGATCGCGATCTCCGACAGGATGGTGCCCGTGCCCAGCGTCGGGTCGTCCACCACGTTCTCGATCGCGATGACCCGGCTGCCGCCCGTCTCCAGCAACAGTTCGGCGCGCGCGACGTAGATCGGCTCCAGCCGCACCAGGATCGCAGCCGCCACGATGGCGGAGAAGAACGCGACCGCGCCGATCAGGTACTTGTTGCGCATGATGGAGGCGAAGAAGCCCCCGGTATCGACGACTTCGTCCTGGCCCGGCACGGCGTCCTGATAGCCTGAGCGGGACCTGCGGGGGTCCTGGATGGGATTGTAACCGGTCATGGCGTGGCCTTCTTTCGGGCGCGATGCACGCTCCTTAGGCGGAGCGGGCGCGGGGGGAACTGAGATCAAGGGCAGAGAGATGCGCCGGCCGGAGAGTCCCTTCCGGCGGCAGGTGGCGCACCTCGCAGTCCATGGCGATACCCGTGCGCTCCGCCACGCGGGCCCGGGCCAGCGCGATCAGATGCAGCACGTCTTCGGAACGGGCGCCGCCTTCATTGACGATGAAGTTGGCATGGCGTGGAGAGATCCGGGCGCCCCCCCGGCCCGTCCCCTTCAGCCCCGTTTCCTCGATCGCCCGGCCCGGAGGGCCGAGCGTGGCGTAGAGGGCCGGGTTCGACAGGAACACCGACCCGCAATTGGGTTGGGTGCGCGGGAACTTCCCGCGTCGCTCGGAAAGGATCGTGATCGCCTCGCGGCGCATCTCCTGCCTGTCGCCCTTTTCGTAGCGGAAGCGGGCGGACACGACGGTCGCGCCCCTGTCCTGAAGGGCGGAGCGGCGGTAGGAAAAGGCGCAGTCCTCGCGGCTGAGCACGCTCATCCGCCCGTCCTTCTCCACCACCGTCACATCGACGAGCTGGTCGCCGATCCCCTTGCGCTGGCTGCCGCCGTTCATCACGACGAGCCCGCCAAGCGTGCCGGGAATGCCCGCGGCATGGACGTTGCCCTGAAGCCCCGCCCGGATCGTCTTGAGCACGAAATAGGGGACCCAGAGCCCGGCCTCCGCCTCCACCAGCCCCGTTTCCGGGTCCGCGCAGAACTCCGACATCGCGGGTCCGATCACCACTAGAACGCCGCGATAGCCGTCATCGTCGAAGAGCAGGTTAGAGCCCTCCCCGATCACGACGTGCCGCGTGCCGCTTTCATGCAGGAGGGCGAGGCCCCGGGACACCTCCTCCGGCGTCTCCGGCGTGAAGACGGCATCGGCGATCCCGCCGATCTGCCATCTGCCAAGCGTCGACATGTCGACCCCGGTGTGAAGCCGGCCCGGCGCCTGCCGGTCCAGCTCCGCGAGGATGTCGAGCGAGGGGGCCCGCATCAGTCCGCCGTTTCGCGGATGTCGATCTCCACGCCCAGGTTCGCGAGCTTGCGCGGCAGGCCGTCATAGCCCCTGAGCGCCATCTGGAACGCCCCGATGGTCGAGGTGCCCTCGGCCGCCAGCGCGCCGATCAGCAGGGACATCGAACCGCGAAGATCGGTGGAGGTCAGCTCAGCCGCCTTCATTGGCGCACGGCCATGGGTCACGATCCGCCCCGGCTCCGCCTCGATCGCATCGATGCCGGTGAGCTTCGTCAGCTCGCGGGCATAGGCGATGCGCTCGGGGTAGCGGTAGTCGAAGATCCGGCTGGTGCCGTCCGCGATCAGGCCCATCAGCGTGTAGAACGACTGCATGTCCGAGATGATGCCCGGATGCGTCCCGCAGGCGAGCTCGAAGGGCTGCACGGCGCGGCCCGTGATGCAGCCCGGATGCACCCAGAGCGAGTTGGAGTTACGGAACAGGTCCACACCCATCTTCTCGATGTGTAGGAGCGGCACTTCCATCTCGGAGAATGGCACGTTGTCGATCTGGATCGTGCCGCCCAGCATCAGGGCCACGACCACCCAGGTGATCGCCTCGATCCGGTCCGGCATCACGTCCATGCGCGCGCCGGACAGCTCCGGCACGCCCTCGACCTTCACCAGGCTGTTGCCGAACACCTCGATCCGCGCACCCATGCGGGTGAGCAGCTCGATCAGGTCCTCGATCTCCGGCGTGATGTAGGCGTTGACGATCTCGGTCGTGCCGTTGGCGACGGAGGCGCAGATCAGCGCGTTCTCCGTCCCGCCGACGGTGGAGATCGGGAAGGCGATGCGCCCGGCCTTGAAGCCGTCGCCGCGCACCTCGATGGCGTCGGGCTTCTCCTCGACCTCGCAGCCGAGCGCGCGCCACACCATCACGTGCAGGTCGTAGCCGCGGCTGCCGATCTTGCACCCGCCCGGATAGGGGATGCGGGCAAAGCCGGTCTTGCGAAGCTGACCGGCCACCAGCAGGTAGGTCGTCCGAATCGGATAGTCCTGCTCCCCGGTGAAGGGCGAGGTCTCCATGCCGGAGGCATCGATGGTCACCGTCTCCCGCTCCGAATCGCGTTCTGCAACGGCCCCCATGCCGCGCAGGAACCGAAGCTTGTGGTTCAGATCGACGAGTTCGGTCGGCGCATTGCCGAGCACGACAGGCTCATCCGTCAGCAGTGCCGCCGCGATCAGGCGCGTGGCGGAGTTCTTCGCTCCGCTGACCCGCACGGATCCCGTGGGCACCTGCCCGCCCCGCACGGTGGCGGTCAGGCCGCCGGGCCGTGTGAGCAGTTCTTCGCTGAGCCATGTCCTGTCGAGGGCGTGATCGTCAGGCATCAAAGTCTCCGTGAACTTGGGTCACGCGCAGGCGTGTTGGGCGCGCGCCACAATTTTTCCGTTCGCAACTGCAAAATACACTGATAGGTTGTGCCACGTAAACGCATAAGGTGCAGGTCCCGTGTTTCATACAATTATGAAGTGTGCCGCGAGCACACTCGCCATCATGACGGGAGCGCTCCCCGCGGCGGCTCAGGCCACGCTGCAACCGGGAGATATCCTTTCTATGCAGGTCATCGGCCTGCCCGAACTCGCCGTTCAGGCGCCCATCGGATCGGACGGGCGCGCGCGCCTGCCGCTCGTGGGCCCGGTGGAGGCGGTCGACGAAACCATCGAATCGCTCGAAAGCTTCGTGCGCACGGCGATGGAGAACGAGGTCTATCGGCGCTACGACGCCACCGGCACCGTTTATTTCATAGCTCTGGCGCCCGAGGACGTGTTCCTGACCGTTGCCGAATGGCGGCCCGTCTTCGTGCAGGGCGACGTCGCGCGATCGGGCGCGATCCCCTATCGCGCAGGCAAGACCGTACGGATGGTCATGGCCGAATCGGGCGGGTTGCTGCCCGGCGGCCTGCTCAACGCCGATCCGCGGGCGCTGGAACGCCTGCCCGATTTGCAGGCTGCGAATCGCCGCCTGTCGCTTCAGATGGCCCAGGCCGAAGCCATCGCGCTCCGCATCGAGGCGGAGCTGTCGGGTGAGGAATCCATGCCGCCGGTGCCCGTTCCCAGTGGCGCGGATGCAACAGATGTGCAGGCGATTCGCGATCTGGAAAGCCGCCGCCTCGAATTCTCCCGCGAGAACGACGAGGCCGCGCGCCAGTTCCTCGAAGCCGCGATCCGTCAGGCGGAGCATCGCATTCGCGTGCTCGAGCAGCAGGTTGATGCGCAGCGCGAGCAGGTCGACGCCGATGCCGAGGAGGCCGCCCGCCTCCAGAGCCTCCTCGACCAGGGTTTGACCCAGGCCGGCCGCCTCGTCGACTTCCGCCGCGCACAGCTCGCCTCTTCCACGCGCGTGCTCCAGACGGAGAGCGAGCTTGCCCGGGTCGCGCTCGACCGCACCCGGCTCCTCGACGAACTGTCCCGTCTCGACACGGTCCGCGACGGTACTCTGCTGGCCGAGTTGTCCGAGACCCGCGCCAACCTGCGCGAGATCGGCATCTCGCTGCAGACCACGCAGGAGGAAATGGCGACCCTCGGCGTCGTCGCGACCCCGACATCGGAGCCACCGCAGACTGTCGTCACCCTCTTCCGCGACGGGGAGGAGGTGGCGGACGTTACGCTCGACAGCCAGGTCCTTCCCGGCGACGTGGTCGAGATCCGTTCCGTCATGCCCGAACCGACCCTCGTGGGCACCGGACCGGATGCCGCCGCCCCGGCCGACGGGGATCAGCTCTCCGCCCGGCCGAGCCCGCTGGA
This sequence comes from Roseobacter sp. HKCCA0434, assembly GCA_032464575.1. Taxonomy (GTDB): domain Bacteria; phylum Pseudomonadota; class Alphaproteobacteria; order Rhodobacterales; family Rhodobacteraceae; genus Pontivivens. The sequence continues at coordinate 289,663 of JAWDKM010000007.1, read as the reverse complement.
GCGGCTGAACACCCCGATCCCCTCCGCATCGCCGGAGACGGAGGAAGACGCGGCCGCCGCCCCGGAACCCGCCGCACGGCCGGACCCGGTTGCGGACGAGGCGGCGCCGACCCCGGTGGACGTGGTGGAGGAACGGCCCGCTCCGGTCGATATCGTGGAGGAACAGCCCGCCCCCGCCCCGGTCGAGATCGTCGAGGACGAGCCCGCCCCGGTCGAGCAGCAGGCCACCGAACCCCAAGCCACGCCGCAACTGGCCGAGGAGCAGCCGGGCGAGGGCGACGGCCTCGTTTCCGAGCCCGGCCTCGACACGCCGCTCGACGTTCTGCCGGCCTCCGCCAGCGAGGACGACCGCGCATCCGACGCAACCGAGTACGGGGACGTCATCGTGGGCGCGCGGGCCACCGTACTGACGACGCCCCTGCCGGTGCGCGTCTCGCCGAGGCCCGAGCCCCGGCCGGACAACCTCTGACGCGCCCCGCCGTTCGGAGAGGTCCATGACCGGTCACGCCCCGAAACGTCGGAGCTTCCTTCGCGACGTGATGGATGTCGGCGCCGCCCGCATCATCGTTCTGCTCGCGACGCTCGGCTCCAACGTCATCATCGCCCGCACGCTGGGACCTGAAGGCAAGGGCGCCATCACGGCGCTCACCGTCGTGCCCTTCCTCATCATCACGCTCGCCGAACTCGGCCTGCGCCAGGCCACCACCTACCATATCGGTCGCCGGACCTTCGACGCGCAGACGGTGGTGAGCACGCTGATCCTGCTCTACCTCGCGTCAAGCGTGCTCGGCGTCGTGATCTGCCTCGTCTACTTCCACCTCGCCTGGCAGCCGCAGTTCACGGTCGCGGCGGTGGTCGCCGCGACGCTCTTCATCCCCTTCGGCCTGATGCGCAACTACACGACGGGCATCTTCCTGGGGCTTGAGAAGGTGGCCGTGTTCAGCCGCGTGAACTGGATGCCGGGGGCCACGCAGCTTCTCGTGCTGGGCATCCTCGCCCTCATCGGCGTGATCTCCATCACCGGTGCGGTCTGGGCCATGCTGATCGGCGTCATCGTGGTCGCGGCCTACGCCGCGCGCCTCGTCGCGCGGGAGGTCCGCCTCACCCCGGTCTTCGACAAGGACTGCATCGTCGCGATGCTGCGCCTCGGCGGGATCTTCGCCGTGGCGCTCTTCCTCATCTCGCTCAACTACAAGATCAACATCTTCCTGCTGCAATACTGGTCCGATCTGGAGCAGGTGGGCATCTACGCGCTCGGCGAGAGCATCGCGGAGCTCATATGGCAGGTGCCCGGCACCATGTCCGCCGTGATCCTGTCGCGCAGCGCCAACGCCAAGAACGACGCCCAGTTCACCGAGCGGATCGGCATCCTGCTCCGCCTCTCCGTCATACTCGGCGTCGTCGGGGCCGCGGGCCTGGCGCTGGTCAGCCCGATCCTGATCCCGCTGGTCTTCGGGGCCGAGTTCGCGGACAGCGCGCAGGTCCTCATCCTGCTGCTGCCGGGCATCGTCGCCTTCGTGATCTTCAAGATCCTGAATGTGGATCTCGCGGGCAAGGGCCGCCCCTGGGTCTCCATGCTCGTCATCGTCCCCGCACTGGGCCTGAACGCGGCCGCGGCGTCCTTCCTCATACCGGCCTATGGGGCGGAAGGCGCGGCGATCGCCTGCTCGATCAGCTATCTCGGCACGGCCGCCGCCTTCACGGTGCTTTACTGTCGTGTTACGAAGACCTCGCTAGTAGATTTCGTCACGCCGCGTATGTCCGATGTCGATTTCCTGATCCAGAAGGTGCCCGCCCTGCGGGTGCTGCGCCCGGGGGCCCGCCCATGACCGACCAGCCGCTCGTTTCCGTCGTCACGGTGTACTACAACCGCGTCGGCCACGTGCGGGAGGCCATGCAGAGCCTGTTCGACCAGACCGAGCGGAACATCGAGATCATCGCCGCCGACGACGGCTCCACCGACGGGACCGGCGCAGCGCTGGAGGCGCTGGACGATCCCCGCCTGATCGTGCGGCGGCACCAGAACATGGGCTTCGTCGCCGCGGTGAACGCGGCCATCCGGTCGAGCCGCGGCAAGTACGTCGCGATCCACGGCTCCGGCGACATCTCCCAGCCCACGCGCATCGCGAAGCAGGCGGCGATCCTGGAGGCCCGGCCCGAGATCGGCCTCGTCGGCTGCTGGATCGAGAACGAGGATCTGGTGGGCCAGGCCCTCGAGCTCAAGAAGCCCACCGACGACATGCCGCTGCGCGAGGACATCCTGAAGCGCAATCCCTTCACGCATGGCGAGGTCATGTATCGCCGCGATCTCTTCGACAGGGTCGGCGGCTACCGTGAATTCTTCCGCTTCGCCCAGGACCGCGACCTCTGGGTCCGCATGAGCCGGCACGCCGACCACGCCGTGGTGCCCGAGGTGCTCTACCGCCGCAAGCGGCTCGCGGGCGGCGTCTCCACCACGGCGGAGAAGCTGATCCTGCAGGGCATGCTCTCCGAATTCGCCGTCCATTGCGGGCGCGAGGTGGCCGCCGGCCGCCCCGATCCGCTGGAGCGGCTCGGCCCCGCCGCGGGGCTCCTGCGCACCCGCTCGGCCAGCCTCGCCGGCCGCTTCGCACGCGTCGGCATCAAGATGCTCGCCATCGAGGAGACGGAGAACGCCGAGAAGCTGATCACGGCAGCGCGGACCGAGCATCCGAATCTGCCCATCGTGCGGGTCGCCTCCGCACTGCTCTCCGCCAGCCGGACCGGCGCCGTCTGGTCCCGCGTCCTGAGGCCCTCGGTGCGCCGCGGGCTGGAGCTTCGGACGGGTCCGATCGGCGGTTGATTGCCTGTCGTTCGGGCAGTTGTGATCTGGAAACCGCACTCCAACGTTCGGGCACTCTTTTAACCGCTTAGGTGCGTGGCACTGTCATATGTGCAACCTATACGTGTAGATACCGGTTCGTCGGACGGTGGGCCGGATCACGCTAGGGGGCACAAGAAACATGGCTATTGATATCATCGGGACAGCGGGTGACGATTCGCTGGCAGGGGACGACCGCGACGAAAACCTGATCGGCCTGGCCGGGGACGACACGCTCAGCGGCGGGTTGGGCGTCGACAGCTTCGACGGCGGTGAGGGGACCGACACGGTTGATTTCAGCTACAAGTCCGGCACCGTCGTCATCGACCTTCCGGCGGGCGAGATCCGCTTTCCCGGCGGCACGGTCGAGACCATCGTGAACGTCGAGAACGCGATCGGCGCGGCGGGCGCGGGGACCACGTTCATCGGGGATGACAACGACAACGTCTTCATCGGCGGCTTCGGCGACGATCCCGACGACACCTTCATCGGCGGCGGCGGCAACGACTTCTTCGACGGCCGCAAGGGCATCGATTCGTTCGACGGCGGCGACGGCATCGACACCGTCACGCTGAACGACAGCGACAAGCCGATCGGCGCGACCATCGACCTGGAAGCCGGGACCATCATCTTCGACTTCACCCAGGTGCTCGGCCCCCGCGGCGAGCAGGTGGTCGAGACCATCGTGAACATCGAGAACCTAATCGGCCCGCGCGGCGAGAGCATCATCTTCGGTTCGTCCGTCGACAACGTCCTCACCGGCAACGGCGAAATCTACGGCCGCGAGGGCAACGACACCATCTTCGTCCGCGGCGGCCTCGCCGAGGGGAACGAGGGCGACGACCTCATCATCTCCCAGAAGTTCGCGGCCGAGCTGCGCGGCGGCGAGGGCAACGACACCTTGATCGGCACCGACGCGGACGGCGAGAAGGACGGGGAGGAGATCCTCCTCGGCGGCGCCGGCGACGACCTGATGATCGGCAACACCGGCATCGACTTCTTCGACGGCGGCTCCGGCGTGGATACGGTCGATTTCAGCTACACGACGGCCGATGCGGATATAAATCTCGACCGGGAGGAGGCGATCTTCCTCGGCCGCGTGACCGAGACGGTGCGCAACGTCGAGAACGTGATCGGCACCGACGGCGACAACGTCATCACCGGCAACGACGCGGACAACATCCTCGTCGGGGCAGGGGGCAACGACATCCTGATCGGCGGCCTCGGCATCGACACCTTCGACGGCGGAGCGGGCAGCGACACGCTCGACTTCAGCTATACCAGCGCCGACGCCGACATCGACCTCAACACCGGCGAGGCGAACTTCGCCAACGGCGCGACGGAGACCTTCTCCAATATCGAGAACCTGATCGGCACGCGCGGAGAGAATGCCCTGATCGGCGACGACGGCGCCAACGTGATCGAGGGCGACAACGACGACGACACGCTCACCGGCATGGGCGGGCGCGACACCTTCGTCTTCGCCTTCGGCGACGACAGCGACACCATCACCGACTTCGAGGACGGTCTCGACCTCATCGACCTGCGGCCCACGGGCCTCGGCTTCGGCGATCTCGGCGTCTTCGACAGCGGCCTCGACACCCTGATCCGCTACGGCGACCGGGGCGACGAGATCCGGCTCGCGAATTTCGAGAGCGCCAATATCGGTGTCGACGACTTCCTCTTCGTCTGAGAACGGATGGCGCGGGGCTCAGACCCCCGCGCCACCCCGCCACCGGTCCACGTAGCGTTCCATCGCCGCCTCCGCCGAGAAGTGGTCGCGGATGTGCTTCTCGCTCAGCGGTCCGGACGTTTCCTGCTTCTTCTCAACCAATGCCGCGTCGATCCGCTGGGCCAGCGCCTCGGGCGCGATGTCCCGGGCGATCTCCCCGGTCGCGCCGTCCTCCACCAGCGCCTCGATCCCCGGCGTGTGCGAGGTGATGATGTGGCAGCGCGCCAGCATCGCCTCCTTGACCACATTGGGCAGCCGTTCGGAGGGTTTGGTGGACGCAAAGGCGAAGATCGTGGCGGCGCGCATCCTCGCGAACAGCGCCTCGCGCGGCAACATGCCGAGGAACGTCACCTTCTCCGCCAGGTCCAGCCGCGCCACCTGCGCCTTGAGCGCTTCGCGCTCCGCCCCGTCGCCCGCGATCTCCAGCCGTGCGCCGGGATGCTTCGCGAGGACCATGGGCATCGCGTCGATGATCCGGTCGATGTTCTTGGCCTTCTGGAAGTTCGCTGCCGTCAGGATCAGCCCCGGCTCCTTCTCCCCGGCCGGCGTATTGGCGAGGTCCAGCGGAATGCCCCGCGGCACCACCGTCACGCGGTCAGGATCGACTCCGCGCTCGGCCAAGAGCTCCAGGTTCTCGGCCGCATGGGTGAACACCGTGTGCGACGTGGCCGCGAGATGCGGCGCGGCAGGCAGGAAATGCGTGGTCAGGTCATAGGCGCCCAGGAACATCGAGCGAACGGCCTTCGGTGCCACCCGCTCGACCAGCGGGAGGGCAAGCGCCGGGTAATGCCCCCAGAACGCGTGCACCACATCGGGTGGATCGTCCCGCATCTCGTCGGCGATATCGACCAGCCGGGGAATCAGCGCGGTCGCGCGGGCGAGCTGGCCGCCGCGCGCACCCACATGCCGCGAGATCACCCCGGCGAGGCGCGTCGCGAGGCCGAGGTTGCGTGGCCGGACGGCAACGCTTCCTGTGCCTTTCCACGTCGGATGGCTCCGCTCATCCAGGGTCAGGCCGTACTCCCGCGCCGCCTCCAGATGCTCCGGCTGGGCGGGGCGAAGCGCCCGAACCGTCACCGAATGCCCCAGATTTTGCAGTGCAAGCACGTCGGAGATGGCGAAGGGCTGGCTGGGCATCGGCCAGCTCATCAGCAGATACGTGATCCGCAGCGGTGTCGCGTTCATGGGGGGCAACCCTCAGAAAAGATGGCGAAGTCTTGTGGTTGTGGTACAACTCATAGTTGATTGTGCAGGTGCGAACGTCAATCGGAGCTATCACATGAAAATCGTTTCTCCCGGGGCCCGTGGCATCCCGAACGTCGAGGGGGGCGCCGAGAAGAGCGCGGAGATGATCTTCCCGGTGATCGCCCGCCGTCACGACGTGACGATGCTGTGTCTCGCGGAGTTCACCGAGGCGACGGAATACCGCGGCGTGAACATCATCCGCCTCCCGTCCGTCCGCATCCTCGGCACCGACAAGCTCTACATGTATATGGCCTCCATCTGGCACATCGCGCGGATGCGGCCCGACATCGTGCATTGCCAGGGCCTGAACGCGGCATTCTTCCTGATGGTCTACAAGATCTTCGCCAAGCGCGTCACCGTCCGCTACGGTTCGGCCGACTATCTCAACGGCAAGTGGGGCCCGATCGGGCGCACCGCCTTCCGCTTCTGCGAGTGGCAGCTGCGCTACGCGGACGCGGTGATCTCCGTCACCGACAGCCTGAAGAACCGCCTCGTGGACCGGAACGTGACCGACAAGGTCGTGGTCATCCCGAACGCCATCGACCCGGTGCATGTGGACGTGACGCCCGAGGACCTCGCGCCCTGGGGGCTGGAGAAGGACCGCTTCCTCCTCTCCGTCGGGCGGATCACCTGGCAGAAGGATTTCACCACGCTCATCACCGCCTTCCAGAAGGCGAAGGAGCAGCGGCCCGACATGGGCAAGCTCGTCCTCGTCGGCGGCGATGACGGCTCGGGCGAGCTGCAGAAGCTGCAGGCCATCGCGGGCGACGACGTGGTCTTCACCGGCCGTCTGCCGCGCGACCAGATCGGCGCGCTCTACGGCTCCTGCCTGATGTATGTGAACAGTTCCCGCCACGAGGGGCTGTCGAACGCGATCCTCGAGGCGATCAGCCACGACGCGCCGCTGGTGGTCAGCGACATCGACGAGAACTCGGACCTGCCGCTGAGCGCCGAGCAGTTCTTCCGCGTCGGCAACATCGAGGAACTGACGGCCAAGATCGTTCTTGCCGCCGATGGGGAGATCGACCGCTTCCGCATCGACAAGTCGATCTTCGCGAGCTGGGACGACGTCGCCCGCCGGACCGAGGCGCTGTTCGAGGCACTGCTCGACCAGCCCCGCGGCTCCGACCTTCCGGCGGAGGCGTAGGGCCTCAGATCCCGCCCGCCGCGCGGTGCAGCGTTTCGAGCCAGACGCCGATCCGGCTCATCCGCACCCCGGCGGGTGTGAACGGCTCCTCGGGCACGGCCGGCATTCCCCGCGCGAGCGGCGTTGCCGCGTCGTCCGGCGGCGTGGCCGTCCAGCGATGGGTGCCCGTCTCGATTTCGCGCACAATCCGCGCATCGGTCGCGTCGCGCGCATCCGGCCAGGCCCCGGCGTGGGCGAAGACCCGGTCGGGCACCTCGCTGGCGGGCAGCAGCTCGCGGCGCGCGATGACCGGCGGCGTGTCGACCCGTTGCAGCCATGATCCGCTCGGCGTCCGGTCCCGGCGCCCGTTCACGATGTTGTCGCGGGCGAACAGCACCACGGGCGCGTCGTCCTGCAACTCGTCCATCTGGCTCGGCTCCGCAGTGATGTAGCGGTTGCGTGTCGCGGGTGGGGTGTTGGCCCCCGCCCGCGCGACGTTGCCGATGGCGGTGATGCTGATCTCCGCCTCGTCCCCCTCGATGTCGTCGCGCAGGATGAAGTGCAGGGGCGACTTCTCCCCCCAGTTCGCGATCAGCGTGTTCACGACGGCCGCCGAGCTGCCCTGCTCCAGCGTCGGGTTGCGCCGCGTCGCACCCGCCATCAGCGTGTCCGCGACCAGCACGCCCCGCGCGCCGCGCCGCAGCAGCAGACCGTAATTGTGCGCGCCGCGCGGATGCCCCGCCTCGGTCAGCGGCTCGGCGAGCAGCGACGACAGGATCGAGACACGGCGCACCCGTTTGCCGAAGTCCGGGTAGACGCTGACAAGTTCATCCACCGACCAGGAGGCGGACACGTTGCGCAGTACGATGTCTTCCAGATCGCCCTCGTTGAGCGCCGGGCCGATCTGGATCGCATCGATGTCGTCGGCGGGCAGTCCGCCCTCGCGCACGCCGCCGGGCCGCACGCGGATATGCTCGACCATCACCCGGTTGCCCCGGATCTTCAGCGGTGCCCCGGTCAGCGTGACGCCCGCGGGCCCCCGCCGGCTGCGCGGCGCGGTCTGCCCGGCCACGCGCACGTCGTCGCGCAGGATCTCCAGCCGCCGCTCCAGCGCGATCTCGCCCGATACGGCGAAGACGACGTAGCGCATCCCTTCCACCGGCTGGCCGTCGCGCGTCTCCCACGTGTTCACGGCCCAGCGCAGCGTGCCGACCTCGCCGTCGTCGTCCAGTGTGTCGACCACCAGTACCGTGCCAGACCCCCGGTTGAAGATCGACAGGTCCACGCCCGCGATCTCCTGTGCCATCACGGGCAGGGCCAGAACGAGAAAGAGCGCGGAAACCGCGCTCCTGATCAGGACTTTCCCCCTAGACACCGTAGTAACTCCTGTACCAGTCCACGAAGTGCCGGACCCCCTCGCCGACCGGCGTACTGGGACAGTATCCCACGGCATCGCTCAAAGCGGAACTGTCCGCATAGGTGTCGGGCACATCGCCCGGCTGCATCGGCAGCAGCTCCACCTGCGCCTTGCGGTTCAGCGAGCGTTCCAGTGCGCTGACATACTCCGTCAGGTTCACCGGCGTATTGTTCCCGATGTTGTAGATCCGGAACGGCGCATCCGACCGGTCGGGGCGCGGCACCGCCGGATCCCAGTCCGGATCGGGCGCGGCCGGATTGTCCGACACGCGGACCACCCCCTCCACGATATCGTCGATATAGGTGAAGTCCCGGCTGTGATCGCCGTTGTTGAAGAGCTGGATCGGCTCCTCCGCCAGGATCGCGCGGGTAAAGCGGAACAACGCCATGTCCGGACGCCCCCACGGCCCGTAGACCGTGAAGAAGCGCAGGCCCGTCGTCGGGATGCGGAAGAGGTGGCTGTAGGCATGCGCCATCAGCTCGTTCGCCCGCTTGGTCGCCGCGTAGAACTGCAACGGATGATCGACGCCGTGCTCCTCGGCGAAGGGCATTGCCGTGTTCGCCCCGTAAACCGAGGAGGTCGAGGCATAGGTCAGATGTGCCACCTTCGCATGGCGGCACGCCTCCAGGATGTTGGTGAAGCCGATCAGGTTCGAATTGACGTAGTCATGCGGGTTCTCGATCGAATGCCGAACGCCTGCCTGCGCGGCCAGATGGATAACCCGCTCGAATCCCCCCGCTTTCTCGAACGTGTCGTTGACGGCCGTCTGGTCTGCGAGGTCCGCGCGCACGAAGGTCCATTCGGACCCCGTCTCCTCGGCCACCCGCTCCAGCTCGGCCAGGCGGCCTTCCTTCAGCGCCGGATCGTAGTAGTCGTTCACCACGTCGAAACCGACGACCGCGTGACCGCGCTCCAGTAACCGGCGCGCCACGTGGAATCCGATGAATCCCGCGGTCCCGGTGACGAGATGTGTCATGGCGATGTCCCCGCTCCTCATCGCTTTGCCTTCGGCGCGACAATAGAAGGTCATGTTGCACCTGCACAAACTGAAAGCGGAGCCGCGCGAAAAAAGTCGCGAGAGTTTTCGTCGATGGCGCAGGTCATTGGCATGTCCCCGCCGATCAGAGCATCACGCGCACGTCGGTGTCGCCGACATAGAGCGTGTCTTCGCATTGCGTGTCCCCGCCCGTCAGCGACAGGCGGTAGAGCGGCTGGCGCGAGCGGCGCCAGTGATCGAGCTCCAGCGCCTCCGCCGGCACCATCTCCAGGCTCACGGTCGCATCGGTCCCCGCCACCGGCGATCCGTCGGGGCGGAAATAGTAGAGCGCATCGTTGGGCGTGATCGTCGCGGGCGGGAAGGCGAACATCAGCAGCGTCGTCGCCGCCCGCTCGTTGTTGACGTAGATCGTGCAGCCGCGCTCCAGATGGGTGCGCATCTCCTCGAAATAGCCGTTGGCCTGCCAGACCGCGTAGATGCCGTCCACGCCGTCGCGATCGATCTCGGCCCGCACGAACTTCCATCCGACCAGGCCCAGGCTCGCCAAGCCAACCGCGGCGGAGCCGAGCGCGACCGGCCAGCGCTCCAGAAACCGCAGCCGGCCCAGCAGCGCTGCCACGTAAGCCGCCACCATCAGCGCCGCGAAGGGCTGCAGCACGTAGAGGTACCGCACGCGCAGGTCCTGACCCAGCAGCAGCGGATCGATCGATATGATGAAGAAGGTGGTGAAGAACGCGAAGCTCACCCCCATCGCCACCAGCACGTCGGCGCGGAACAGATTGGTCTCGTCGGTGAAGACCCGGCGCCGCAGGAAAGGATGCAGGGCCGCCACGACGAAGAAGGCGAAGATCACCGACTTCATAGGCACCTCGCGGATGTACATCGGCCACCAGCGCAGGAAGAGATCTCCCCAGGTGAAGGCGACCAGCTCCTCATGCGTGCTCATCAGGTCCACATGCCGCCCGCTCGTCAGCCCCTCGATCCGGCCGAGCGCGAGCTCCCCGCCCGACAGCGCCCGGATCGCGAACGTCTCCACCGCGAAGAGCGCGACGAAGATCGCGCCGATGATCGCGATCGCCCGCCACTTGCCCATGACCATCAGCAGCAGCAGCGGACCGGGGAAGAAGAAGAGGTTGGTGATCTTGGCCCCATAGGCGAAGAACAGCGCCAGCGCCGTGACGACGAGCCAGACATCCGCCTCCTCCCGCTGCCAGCTCCACAGCGCCGCCACCGCGATCAAGAGCCCCGTGAGGCCGAAGATCGTCGGCTGCAACTGCGCGGACGTGTTGAGCATCAGCGGATCGACGAAGACGAGGAACACCGCCATCGCCGCGGCCAGCGGTCCGGCAAGGCGCATGCCCAGCGACCAGACCAGTGCGACCACTCCGGCAAAGACGGCGGAGACGGCGACGAGGTAGGTGAACGCGCTCGCGCCGAACAGCGCGATGACCCCGATGGCCGGGCCGTTGATCGCCCATCGCATCGTGTGGTGATCGAAGGGAACGCCGCTCGCATCGCCCTCGATGACGAGCTGGGCCATCAGCCATTTCCGAACGGCATCGCCGCCGGTGTAGATCGCTTCGGCATCCAGCGTGCCGAGGATGAAGGCGAACAGCGCTACGATAAGCGATCCGCCCCACAGCAGGCCGCTTCGCGCCGGCGCGGCCACATCCAGACCGCGCTCAGTGAGAATAGTCACGCTCGAGAGGTCTCCCGGACCAGTCCGTGGTAGTGCCCGACCATGTAGCGGCGCAGCACACCGAGCACCCTGAAACCGTATGCGATCGGCTCCAGATGGGATTCCTCGTCGGCATAACGGGTCGGGATGCCCTGCTCGGCCACCGGCAGTCCGGCGGCGTGGCAGCAGGCGATCACCTCGAAGTCGAAATCGAAGGACCGGCTCAGCTTCTCGATGGGAAGCTGGTGCAGCGCCCGGCTGTCATAGATCAGATAGCCCGAGAAGTAGTCGGTCATCCGACCCGGAAAGATCGTGTTGGTCAGCAGCGTCAGGCACTTGCCCGCGATCCACTTGTAGACCGGCATGCCCCCTTCCAGCGGTTTGGTCCCTTTCGCATGGCGGGAACCCTGGAGGAGCGCGATCTCGTTCGTCGTCATGTAGTCGAGGAATTCGGGAATGCTCTCGGGCGGGTATTGCCCGTCCGAGTGCAGGCAGATCGCGAAGGCGGGCTCGCGAGACCGGCATGCTTCGATGCCGGCCTGCACGGCGCCCCCGTAGCCCTGGTTCTGCGGAAGCGAGACCAGGTCTACAAGCGGATCTTCCTTCGCGATCTCCGTCGCGACCTCCGCGGTCCGGTCGGTGCTTCCGTCATTGACGACGACGATGCGATCGGTGCGCTCCCGGATCTCGTCCGGGATGCGCGCGATCACGGCCGCCAACGTCTTTTCCGCGTTGTAGGACGGAATGAAGATGCACACATCGGGCCGCGACATGGGTCACTCTCCGGCGACGGCGTAGGACGTCTCATACCGGTTCGTGGCGGAGCCGCCCGGACCGTAGAGGTTGTAGTAGTACGACACCGTCTCGCGCAGGATCTCGTCGATCGAGCGGGAGGGCGCCCAGCCCAGCTGGCGCCATGCGCGGGAGATGTCCGGCACGCGGCGGTCGCAGTCCTCGTAGCCCGGCCCGTAGAAGGCCTCGGCCGTCACCGTGTTGATCGGGTGCTCCAGGAAGCGGTCGTCGCCGGAGACCTCGGCATAGACCTTCCGCATCTTCTCGGCGAGCTCGTAGATGTGCAGCTCGTTGCCGGAGTTGCCGATGTTGAAGATCTGGTTCTTCGCGCCTTCCGGCTTGTCCAGCATCAGCATGACGGAGTCGATCGCGTCGTGGATCGAGGTGATCACGCGCAGCGCCTCGCCACCGTCCACCAGTTCCAGCGGCTTGCCGTCGAGGAGGGCTGCCATGAAGCAGGCCAGAACCCGCGGCACGCCCTCGCCGTCGCGGCCGGGGATGTAGTCCATCCGCGGACCGAAGAAGTTGTAGGGCCGGATGATCGTGTACGGCATGTCGAATTCGTCATGCAGCGCGTAGGTGTAGCGCTCCAGAAGCTGCTTGGCCGTGGCGTAGGACCAGCGCTGGTTCTGGATGGGGCCCATCAGCATGGGCGTGTCCTCTTCCTCCTGCACGTAGAGGTCGGGATCCTTGTACTGGTCGCCCTTGACGTAGCTCGACAGCGTGCGGCCGTAGACCTCGGAGGTCGAGTACTGGATCAGCCACTTGCCGAGCTCGGCACAGCGGTCGAGCACCGGAAGCACGTCCGTGAAGTTCGACTGGATCACCACGCGCGGGCGGGTGTTGTAGTCGGACGGGTTGCAGATCGCAGCGAGGTTGATGACGACGTCCGCTTCCTCGATGGCTTTCTCGAGGGTGCCGTCATCCCAGCCCTGCTGGAGGTACTTCGCGTGCATCTGGAAACGCGGGTTCTGGAGGTGGGTCGCCACCTTCGTCGTGCACGGGTCGAAACCCACGACGAAGTCTTCGGTCTCCGCAAGCAGCCGGTCGACGAGGTGGCTACCAACAAAGCCACCGCAACCGAGCAAAAGAAGACGCTTCGGGGGGCGGGAACGCTTCTCGGTCATCTGCATATGATCTCTCCATGACGTGAACGTCCGACTGATAGGCGGGGACCCGTCAACCGGCTAAGCAATCGCAAGCTGAGTGCCATTCAACTCAAGGATGAGTATTTACAGTTTTACGCGATGAGCAAGACTTTGCCGATGCAGCATGGAGAAAGTTGCATTCGTGCTGCGAGTGCGAACAAACAGCGAATGTACCCACAAACCAACTTTATGAAATTATTAAATTATTCTAAAATTTTGCGTTACGCGAAACAACTGGAAGTTGCGCCCGCGCCACAGATCTCGTTCCCGTTTCGAACGATTTTCCTTGGAATGCTCAAAAGCGTTGACCCATTTCCCGCGCCGACGCCAACCGATTCCCTCGACTGTCGAGCGATTCCCCAGCGCCATGAAAACAAGAGCGAAACCGCGCTCAACGCCGTCCCAGGGCCCGCTCCGGCAGCGCTGCGACCGACTCGCCTATAAGTAGAGCAAGCGTTTCGACGGCTTTCGTCTGAGCAGATGCAACATCCGCAAGTGAGTCGCCCCGGACATCTTCCGAAATTGCAAAGCCGAAGGCGTCCTCGACGCTCCCCCGGCCATCGGACACCACGAAATACTGCCCGGTCAGTTCCAAGTTGCCGCCCGGCGTCCCGATCAGGGACGCGACCTGGATCTCCACCCGCAGGTCCGCGGGCGACAGGAGAGGCCAGGGCTCCGCCGCGACGTCTGCCTCCGGCAGCACCTGCGCCAGCGTCTCGACTACCCGCAGCGTCAGCGCCCGCGGCGGCAGATCGGCCCACAGCACCTCGTCGCTCACGACAACGCTGCCGTCGCCCGCGCGCACCGCGACCTGCTCCCGCTCGGCATAGTATGGCAGCGACATCTCCCGCACCTCGATGGACCGGACCGGACTCGACAGCGGCGTGACCGCGCCCGCGGGCTCCAGCAGCAGGAGCGTGTCGGGCGGACCGGCGCAGCCGGCCAGGAGGGCGAGCGTCATCAGAACGGGGCGCATGGGTGGGCTCCTCTCAGCGGCCGAGGATCAGGGAATTCGGGTCGCGCTCGATCTGGCGCACCAGTGAGGTCACCGCCCGCGCGGTGTCCCGGAATTCCCGGATCGCACGGATCGCCTCGTCGTTGAGGTCCGAGCCCTCGCCGTAGCTTGCCAGCGTGACATCCGCCCGGCCCGCCAGCGCGTCGAGCCGCGCGATCAGCGTCGGCAGCCGTGCGGAGGTGTCCGCGATGGCAAGCGCGGCCTGCTCGCTCGCCGACAGCGTCGCGACCAGGCTTTCCGACGCACCTGCCGCCCGCAACTCCTCCAGCAGCACCCGCACCTCGTCCAGCGTCGCGTTCAGCGTGCCCGGCAGCTCCCGCGCGCCGGGGGCCTGCAACAGCGCCTCCGCGCTCAGCAGCACCCGCTCCACCTGCGCGGCGAGCGCGTCGAGCGGCAGGGACGCCGCCTCCTCCGCCAGCGTTTCCAGCTGCGCCACGATGTCGGGCACCCCGGCCGCACCCTCCGCAATCGCTCCGGCCGCGATACTGGCGTCCCGCAGCGTCGCGGCCAGTTGCTCGGCCACCTCCGCCTGTTCGAGCGCGGCAAGCAGCGTCTGCGCGCTGCCCAACCCTTCGGACAATTGCCCCGGCAGCGCCTGCGTCGCCGGATCGGTCAGCAGCGTCCGGAACGCCACCAGCGTCGCCTGCGCCTGTGCTGGGATCTCGCGCAGCGCCGGGTCGGCGAGCAGTGCCTCCGCCTGACCGGCCAGCGGGGCCGCATCCTCGGTGAACTGCGCCACGGCCCGCGTCGCGCGCTCCGCCTCCGCCATCGTGCGCGCCAGTGTTCCGGGCAGGTCCGCCTCCTCCAGCGCGCCGAGCAGCCGCCCGGCCCGCGCCAGCGCATCGAGCGTTGCGCCTGGCAGCGCCTGCGTCGCGGGATCCTCCAGCAGGGCCCGTGCGGCCCCCAGCGTCGCGTTCAACTCGCCGGGCACGGCCTGGCTCGCGGGATCGGCGAGGATCGCGTCGGCCGAGGCGATCAGCGCCTCGGTCTGCGCGATCAGCGCCGCGAGCTCCGCCGGGATGGTCCGCGAGCTTTCCGCGATCACCGAGATCTCGCGCGCCGCGGCACTGCTGTCGGTGAATGCCCGGCCCAGTCCGGCGGACAGTTCCGCCGCCTCGATCTCCGCCAGGATCGCGTCGAGCCGGGCCAGCGCGGTGCCGAGCTGCTCGGGGGCGCCCTGCAGCGCGGGGTCCGCCGCCACCTGCCGCAGGTCCTGAAGCAGGCTCGCCGCCACGCCCGGCAGCGCCGCGGTCTGCGGATCGGCGACCACGACCTGCGCCGCCGCGATAAGCTCCTCCGCCGAACCGAGGGCCGAAACGAGTTCCGGCGACAGCGTCTGCGCCCCGTCCGCGACGGCCGCCGCCGCCCGCGCCGTCTCGTCCAGCGTCGCGGCCAGCGCCTCGGTCAGCGCCGCTTCCTGCGCGTCCTCCAGCAGACCGCGCAAGGCCGTCAGCCCGCGCAGCAACTCGTCCGGCGCCTGGGTCAGGCCGTCGCTCGCCAGCAGGGTCCGCAGATCGGTCAGCGCGCCCTCGGCCTCCGTCGGGATGTTCAGGAGCGACGGGTCCGACAGCAGCGCCGCCAGCGCGTCGAGCGCCCGGCTCGCCGAGCTCAGAACCGCCTCCACCGGCAGTTCGTCGATGCGGGTGATCAGCCCTTCGGCCGTCTCCGCCAGCCCGCTGCCGGACGTCTCGACCGACGGCATCAGCGGGAAGGGCCGGTTCGACAGGTCCAGCTCCGCCGGCGGCGCGTCCGGCATCTCCGACAGGTCGATGCGCTGCGCCCCGGTCAGGATCGATGCAGCGCTCAACTGCGCCCGCAGCCCCGATTGCGCAACCAGCTCCGTCAGCAGGTTCAGCGTCGTGCTCGCCGGTGCGTCCGGCGGCAGGCCGACACGCCCCGGCTCAACCGAGAAGGCGGCGACCAGCTCGACCACGCGGTCGCCGGGCGCCCCCACCAGCCGCGTCGACAGCGACGTCACCTCGCCGACCGGCACCCCGCGATAGGACACCGGCGCCCCGATCGTCAGCCCGCTGACCGAGCCGGGAAAGATCGCCGAGACCGTCACCGGCGAGCGGCGCACTGCATCGAACAGCGAGGCGCGCGCCGATTGCGGATCGCGGTAGAGCCGGAAGGTCCGCTCGTCGCGCACCAGCGCCCCGTCCGAGAACACCGTGTCGAAGGTCACGCCGCCGCGCACCAGCGTCACGAGGCTTTCCACGTTCAGGCTCGCCCCCCGCGCGTCGAGCGAGAAGGAGAAGCCGGACGCGTTCCAGAACCGCGTTCCTTCGGTGATCAGGTTGTCGTAGGGCGCGTTGATGAAGGTGGTGAAGATGATCGTGCTGCCGTCGCCCGTGAGCTCCAGGTCCTCAACCCGCCCCACCTCGATGCCCTTGTAGAGCACGGGCGAGCCGATCGCGACCGACCCGCTCGTCGTGGTCAGCAGCCTGATCCGCAGGCCCGGCTGGTCCAGCGGCGTGAGCGGTGCGCGCGGCTGCCCGCGCAGCTGCCGGACCATGTCGCCGGGGCGCGAAGGCAGCTCCGCCGCGATATACGTTCCGCCGAAGACGGTGGAGAGCCCCGTGATCCCCTGCGCGCTGATCTCCGGCCGCACGATCCACATCACGGCATCCTCCGTGATGTGCGGCGCGATCTCGGGCGCCACCCGGATGCTCACCAGAACCTGGCTCAGGTCCGCGTCGAAGCTCACCTCCTCCACCGTGCCGATGGTCACGTCGCGAAAGCGCAGCGGCGTCTGGCCCACCGAGACGCCGGAGGCATTCTGGAACGAGACGGTGATCAGCGGTCCCTGGTTGGCCAGCGTCTGCCACGTCACCGCGAGCGCCACGATCACCGCGATCAGCGGCACCAGCCAGACGACGGAGATGCGTTTCCAGATCGGCGGAGGCGTCGAATCGATCTCGGGCGCGGCGGCGTCGGTCACGGGGCAGGCTCCTTCCGCGCGGGGGCGTCCCAGATCAGGCGGGGATCGAACGCCTGCGCGCTCAGCATCGTAAAGGCCACCGAAAGCGCAAAGCAAGCCGCCGCCGGACCGGGCTCCACGCTCGCCGCGGCCCCCAGTTGCACCAGGGCCGCGAGCAGGGCGACGACGAAGACGTCGATCATCGACCACCGTCCGATGAACTCGATCACGTGGTGCAGGTGCAGCCGCGCATGGGCGCTCGTCCGGCTGGGCCTCAGGACCGAGATCGCGAGGAAGGCGATCACCAGGAACTTCGAGATCGGCACCACGACGGAGGCGAAGAAGATGATCGCCGCGATCCCGACCGAGCCCAGCTCGATCAGCGTGATGACCCCGCCCACGATGGTGTCCGAATGCACGGCGCCCAGTTGCTGCGTCGTCAGCATCGGATAGAGGTTCGCGGGGACGTACGCGATCAGCCCCGCCGCCCACCACGCCCAGACCCGCTGCAGGCTCAGGGGCTTGCGCGAGTGCAGGCGCGCCCCGCAACGCTCGCACCTTGCCGTGCCCGCGTCGTGCACCAGCTCGCACCTGCTGCACGCGACCATGCCGGTGTCACGCGCGCTGACCATCGGGCTCATGTGCGGTCGTCCAGGATCGACCAGACGGCCGCGGTGTCGGTCACTGTCCGCTCCAGCGCGATGATCAGCACGGCGGCGCAGAACGCCCAGAACGCCGGGCCGAAGCCGACCTGCGCGATGTCCACCACCTTCACCAGCGCCACGGCCGTGCCCAGGATGAAGATCTCGGCCATCGACCAGGGCCGCAGGCTCTCCGCGATCCGGAAGGCGGCGGCCGCGTGCCGTGGGCGGCGCCGGCCCAGGCGCAGCGGCATCAGCGCATAGAAGAGGAGGGCGACCCGCAACAGCGGCAGGCCCACGATCGCCGCCGCGGTGGCAAGCGCCAGCGGCGCGATCCACCCGTCCAGGAACGCCATCGCGATGTCGATCAGCGTGGTGGTGTTCGACAGCCCCAGCTCCTCGATCGACAGGAACGGGAAGAAGAGGGCGAAGACGATCAGCACCGCCACCGCCGCCCCGCCCGCCAGCATCCGGTCCACCGATCCCCCGTGGCCCGAGACGATGATCTGCCCGCAGCGCGCACACCGCGCCCGGCAGCCCGGATCGAGATCCGGCACCTCGTGCAGAAGGTCGCAGGCGGGGCAGGCGAGCAGGGTCATGGCGCGGACCAGATTAAGCCAAGTCTGTGAAAGGTGTTAGTGCCCGATGCCGCCAATGCGAGCCGTCGCAAAGCGGAACCGTTCGCCCGGAGCGAAGCCGAAGGCGCCGGGCGGGCGCCTGCCCGTCCCGGCGGGCTGGCGCTTTGCAACGGAGCATACCGACCACGGCGAGCAATGACCTTGCAGGGATAACGCGCACGGCTTCGACGTCAGGAGCGCCACCCCACGGGCAGGCGCGCGCCCGGCGTGCGTCACGCCCGCTCAATCCGCCTTCAAGAACGGCAGCATCTTCTCCAGCACAAGTTCCGAATTCTCCAGCTGCGGCAGGTGCCCGAGTTCCGCCATCCGCTCGAATTCCGCCCCCGGCATCAGCGCGTGCAGCGCCTCGCCCCGGTCCACGGGAATCCACGGATCCTCCTCGCCCCACAGGATCCGGACCGGGCAGCGCACCTCGCCGAACTTCGGCTCGACCTCCGCGGTGTAGCGCTCGTCTGCCTGGGCGAACTGGCGGTAGAAGCTGCCGCGCCCCGCCTCGCCCAGCCAGGGCCTGACCAGCGGTTCCACGTCTTCCTCCGGCACCGGAACGGCCATCGCGCCCTCGATATAGGCGCGCACCACGGCGGCGTGGATATGCGGCGGCAGCCCCGTGAAGGCGTCCACATGCCGGCCCACATGGTCGAAGAAGTCCGAGCCCCAGGGCCGCATCGCCACCACGTTCATCAGGACGTAGCGCTCGAACTCCTGCCCGTGCAGCAGATGCGCCCGCAGCGTCGTCGCCCCGCCGAAATCGTGGGCCACGACGCGGGGCCGCTCCAGCCCCCAGTGCCGCATCATCTCCACGAACACCTCGCCTTGCACGTCGAGCGAGGTGCGCTGGTCCGCCCGCATCTCCGACCGGCCGTAGCCCGGCATGTCGTACCAGTGCACCGTGAAGCGCTCCGCCAGGTCCGGGATCACCCGGTGCCAGGACAGCGAGGACCAGGGCCAGCCATGGGCGAGCACCAGCGGCGGCCCGTCGCCCGCCCTCCCCGCGGCGACCTGGCCCGCGGCCGTCGGTACGGTCTCGTCGAGTGTCCACATCGGCACATCCTCCCGCGCGACGAGCTAGCGCGGCGCATCCCCTTCGCAATTGGCGGCACGCGACGCTATCTGTGCCGCTGATGACCGAGACACCACCCACCCCCGACCCCCATGTCCGCCAGACGCCGATGACCGCGCTCTGGGTGCTGGTCGCCCTGCTCGTGGGCATCGAACTGCTGCTGCAACTGGGCGACAACGGCTATGGCGGCCTGTCGCGCCGCTGGGTCGTCATGCACGGCGCTTTCTGGAACCCGCTCCTGAACGGCGCCGCCCCACTCTTCGATCTCCAGCCCGCGACCATGTTCCTGACCCATGCGCTGCTCCATGGCGGGCTGCTGCATGTGGCGATGAACGCGACGGTGATCCTGTCCATCGGCAAGCTGGTCACCGACCTCTCCGGACCGGGCCGCACGATCCTGCTGTTCGCCGTCACCGCCATCGCCGGCGGCGGCGCGTTCGCGCTGCTCGGACCGCCCGACCCCATCCCGATGGTCGGGGCCTCCGGCGCCGCCTTCGGCTTCATCGCGGCGTGGAAGCGGTGGGAGTTCGACTTCCTGCGCGCCAACGGCCGCTCCATCCAGCCGGTCGTCACCTTCGTCGGCGGGCTCACCGCACTCAACGTCGCGCTGCATTTCGGGATGGACGGGATGCTCGCGTGGGAGGCGCATCTGGGCGGTGCGATGGCCGGCTGGCTCATCGCGCCGTTTCTCGGCCGCCCCTATGCAGGGCGTCCCTGATCCCCTACATCGCCGCCGCAAGGGCAGGAGAACCATCATGAGCGAGACGAACCGCTTTCCCGGCTGGCACGGCACCACCATCGTCGCGGTGAGGAAGGGCGGCCGCGTCGCCGTCGTCGGCGACGGTCAGGTCAGCGTCGGGCAGACGGTGATGAAGGGCACGGCCCGCAAGGTCCGCCGCCTCAATCCCGGCGGGGCGGAGGTCGTGGCGGGCTTCGCGGGCTCCACCGCCGACGCCTTCACCCTCCTCGAACGGCTGGAGGCGAAGCTGGAGGGACGGCCCGGCCAGCTCCAGCGCGCCTGCGTCGACCTCGCCAAGGACTGGCGCACCGACAAGTACCTGCGCAACCTTGAGGCCATGCTGATCGTCACCGACGGCAGCGATCTCTACATCGTCACCGGCGCCGGCGACGTGCTGGAACCGGAGCACGACATCGCCGCCGTCGGCTCGGGTGGCAACTTCGCGCTCGCCGCGGCCCGCGCGCTGATGGACCAGGACATGGATGCCGAGGCCATCGCCCGCCGGGCCCTCTCCATCGCCGCGGACATCTGCGTCTACACCAACGGCAACGCGACAGTGGAGGTCATCGGCTGACGCCCCGCGCTCACTGCCCCTCCACCGCCTCGCCCTCCACCGCCTCGCCGTCCAGCGGCTCGATCACCGTGGTCTCGTCCTCGGGGCGCAGGTGCTCGCGGAAGATGCGCCAGTTCCCCTCCGCATCGGGCCGCCAGAACAGCTTCACGTTCTGGCGCAGGTCGATCGGGCTGCCGTCGGCCGCGACCCCCTCGATCTGCGCGGTGAACCCGGTGATGCCGACATCCGCACCCGCATGCAGCGTCATCGGCCCGTCGATCGTCACCGTCTGGCTGCGCGCGCGTTCGGCCATCAGCGGCTCCCAGATCGTGACGTAGGCATTGGCGCTGTTGGCCGTGACCGTGTCGCCCCGCAGGGTCTCGATCGTCGCGATGTCACCCTCCGCCAGCAACGCGCGCAGCGGCTCCAGATCGATCGGCAGTGCGTCGTAGCTGCGCGCGGCCAGGTAGCTCTGGACGGCCTCTTCCAGGCTCTCGGCCGTCTGGGCCGCGGCCGATGCCCCCGTCAGAAGCGTGCCCGCAAGCGGGATGCACAGCTTCAGGACGCACAACCTAAAGTTGTGGAATTGCATTAGTGAATCTCCCTCAACGTGTATTGGGAGAGAATCTGCAACCTGCGGTCCGGTTCAAGCCCCTTCCCGCCTCAATTCCAGGCGAGGACGCCCGGCCGGTGGTGGTGCGAGGCCCGAAAACGCATGGGGGACGGCCGGGCATCCGGCCGTCCCTCACGTTCGACAGTTTCGGGAAAGGGGCGGACTACTCTGCCGTCGGCAGGTCCGCATGGCCCAGCGGCACGCTGAACTGTTCGCACCAGATCCAGACGCGATCCCAGTCCTCGATCGTGGTACCCTCCGGGATCGCGTAGGCCTGCGCCCCCTCCAGCTTGGCCAGCTCGCCCAGGTCCAGCCGCTCGTCGCTGTCCTGCTTGCCGAGGGCCACGCGCGGGTCGGGCGCCCCGTCCAGCGAGAAGTCGGCGCCCAGCATCACCATGTCGTAGACGACGGACGCGGTGCCCGTGGTCACATGATCGCTGTCCCCGACGAAGGAGCCCTCCCGCACGTCCTGTGCGGTTGCGGGCAGGGCGAGCGTCAGCGTGGCGGCCAACGCGGCAAGCGGCAGTCTGTAAGTCATGACGGTATCCCTGTTGCGATGGGGGCGTCCCGGCCCCCGCGACAATTTGGGTCTCTCGGCGCTATTGTGGAGTCCGCCGTCGCATCGTCGTGACGGCATGCGATCGGCTTGTGCCTGCCGCCGGGCCGCTTATCTGTCCCCCCGAACGAACGAAGGACAGCACATGACCGACCTCACCCCGCGGGAGATCGTCTCCGAACTCGACCGCTTCATCATCGGGCAGAAGGACGCGAAGCGCGCCGTCGCCGTGGCGCTGCGCAACCGCTGGCGCCGCCGCCAGCTCGACAGCACGATGGCCGAGGAGGTCTATCCCAAGAACATCCTGATGATCGGCCCCACCGGCGTCGGCAAGACGGAGATCAGCCGCCGCCTGGCGAAACTCGCCCGTGCTCCCTTCATCAAGGTCGAGGCCACGAAGTTCACCGAGGTCGGCTATGTCGGCCGCGACGTGGAGCAGATCGTGCGCGACCTCGTCGACGCCTCCATCTCGCTCACCCGCGACCACCGGCGGGAGGCGGTGAAGGCGAAGGCCCACGACGCCGCCGAAGCCCGCGTGATCGCGGCGCTGGCCGGCGAAGGCGCGCGCGAGCAGACCCGCGAGATGTTCCGCAAGAAGCTGCGCGACGGCCTCCTCGACGACACGGAGATCGAGATCGAGGTCCGCGACACCTCCAACCCCATGGGCGCGATGGAGATCCCCGGCATGCCGCCGGGCCAGATGATGAACCTCGGCGACATCTTCGGAAAGGCCATGGGCGGCCGCATGACCCGCAAGCGCCTGCGCGTCGCCGACAGCTACGAGGTCCTGATCGCGGAGGAGGCCGACAAGCTGCTGGATGAGGAGGCGCTGACCCGCGAGGCCGTCGAGGCGGTGGAAAGCTCCGGCATCGTCTTCCTCGACGAGATCGACAAGGTCGCCACCCGGACCGAGGGCCGTGGTGGCGAGGTCAGCCGCGAGGGCGTGCAGCGCGACCTCCTCCCCCTGATCGAGGGCACGACCGTCTCCACCAAGCACGGGCCGGTGAAGACCGACCACATCCTCTTCATCGCCTCGGGCGCCTTCCACGTGGCGAAACCCTCGGACCTCTTGCCCGAGCTCCAGGGCCGCCTGCCGATCCGCGTTGAGCTGCGCGCCCTGACGGTCGACGACTTCGTCCGCATCCTGACCGAGACCGACAATGCGCTCACCCGGCAATACACCGCGCTGCTCGGCACCGAGGGCGTCGAGGTCACCTTCACCGAGGACGGCATCGCGGCGCTGGCCCGCATCGCCGCGGAGGTGAACACCAATATCGAGAACATCGGCGCCCGCCGCCTCTACACCGTGCTGGAGCGCGTCTTCGAGGAGCTGAGCTTCACCGCCCCCGACCGCGCCGGCGAGACGGTGCAGGTCGATGCGGATTTCGTCGAAAAGCATCTCGGCGAACTCAGCCGCTCCACCGACCTCAGCCGCTACGTGTTGTGAACCCCGGGGGCGCTGCCCTGGCTCACGGGTCTCAGCGGCGCTTGGGCAGCAGGAGTGAGCTGTCGCCGTAGGAGAAGAAGCGGTAGCGCTGCGCGATGGCGTGGGCGTAGACGGCGCGCATCTCCTCCACCCCCATCAGGGCGGAGACGAGCATCATCAGGGTCGACTTCGGCAGGTGGAAATTGGTCATCAGCCCGTCGGTCACGCGGAAGCGGTAGCCGGGCGTGATGAAGATGTCGGTCTCGCCTCTCCACGGCGCGATGCTGCCGGAGGCCGCGGCACTCTCGATCAGGCGCAGGGCGGTGGTGCCGACCGGGATCACCCGGCGCCCCTCGGCCTTGGCGCGGGCGATAGTTGCAGCCGCCTCTTCCGTCACCTCGCCCCACTCGGCGTGCATCTTGTGGTCGGACACATCGTCCACGGTCACCGGCAGGAAGGTTCCCGCGCCGACATGGAGCGTCACCCGTGTGCTCTCGACCCCGCGCGCGGTCAGGCGCTCCAGCAGATCCGCGTCGAAGTGGAGGGAGGCGGTGGGCGCGGCCACCGCCCCCGGCTTTTCCGCAAAGACGGTCTGGTAGTCTTCCCGATCCGCCTCGTCCGCCGCGCGCTTCGAGGCGATGTAGGGCGGCAGCGGCATCTCGCCGGCCAACGCGATGGCGGCGTCGAGGTCCGGGCCCGCGCGGTCGAAGCGGAGGGTGACGCGGCCGCCCTCTCCCTTCCCCACCAGTTCGGCGGAGAGGTCGCGAAACGCGATCACGTCGCCCTCGCGCAGCTTCCGGCCGGGCTTTGCCAGCGCCGACCAGCTGTCGGGCGACAGGCGTTCGAGCAGCGTCGCCTCGATCTTCGCCGTGCCGGGGCCGTCCGTCGTCTCCCGCGTGCGGGTGCCGAAGAGGCGCGCCGGGATCACCTTGGTGTCGTTGAAGACCAGAAGGTCGCCGGGGCGCAGGATCCCGGGCAGATCGTGCACATGGCGATCGGACAGCGCCGTCCCTTCGGCCAGAAGCAGCCGCGACGCCGGGCGCGGCTTCACCGGGCGGAGCGCGATCAGCTCCTCGGGCAGGTCGAAATCGAAATCGGAGAGCTTCATGACGCCGGGCCTTGCCACCGCCCGGCACGGGACGCAAGGCCGCACTTGATCGAGGTCAAGGCGGATGGTCGTGGGTCCGTGATCGGTGCGCGCATCGCCAACATATCCAGAAGGATCTTCCGATGCGCCCCGCCATCCTCGCCGCCTGCCTCCTCCCCTCCCTCGCCCTCGCCGACACCCCGCCGCGCATCGACGCGCCGCTGACCGGGACCCGCGGCGACGGTTGGCGCGGCGTCAACCTCTATGCGGGCGATGCGGGCTGTACCGACTGCCACACCAATCCCGACGTGGCCGCCATGGGTCCGGGCGGCGATCTGGGACCGGAGGTCGGCCTGCTGGGCGCACTCTACGACCGGGCGGAACTGCGTGCGATCCTGGTCGACGCGCGCACCGTCTTCGGGGCGGGGACCCCGATGCCCGCCTTCGGAGCCGACGGCCTGCTCAGCCCGCAGGACATCGAGGACCTGGTCGCCTATCTCTCCGAACTGCAGCCGCGCTGAACCAGGCGCCCGGCCGCGCCGTATGCGAACCGAGACTTGCGAAGGAGACCTCCGATGACCGACCTGACCGGCGACGCCGCCCCCGACTTCAGCCTGCCCGCCTCCGGCGACAGGACCGTCAGCCTCGCCGACTATGCCGGCAAGCCGGTCGTGCTGTTCTTCTATCCGAAGGCCGACACGTCGGGCTGCACGAAGGAGGCCGTGGGCTTCACCGAGGCACAGGCCGAGTTCGAGGCGGCGGGGGCCGCGCTGATCGGCATCTCGAAGGATCCGGTGAAGAAGCAGGACAAGTTCGCCGACAAGCACTCCCTCGGCATGCCGCTGATGTCCGACGAGGAGGGCGACGTGTCCGAGCGCTACGGCGTGTGGAAGGAGAAGCAGATGTACGGCAAGACCTACATGGGCATCGAGCGCTCCACCTTCCTGATCGGGCCGGACGGCAAGGTCGTGCAGGAATGGCGCAAGGTGAAGGTGCCGGGCCACGTCGACGACGTGCTGGCGGCGGTGAAGGCGCTCTGATCCAAAGGCCGGGGGCGCTGCCCCCGGTCCCCCGGCGTATTTGGGGAAAGATGAAAGGGCGCCACGCGCGTTGCGGTTCGAGGCCCGCAGGGCCATAAGCGGGCGCGTTGACGTTCGCGGAGGCCCGCCATGCTGATCCCCGACACCCTCGCCCAATGCGCCGAGGCAGTGCTGCGCACCGCCGATGCGCGGGAAAAGACGGCGCTGTCGCGCGCCTCCGCGGCGGAGTGGCAACGGCGCTGGGACGGGGAGCGGATGCCGGTGGGCACCGCCGCTCCGCCCGCCCGTCCCGCCCGGCCGGAAAAGCCGGAACTGCTCGACCCCCGGAAGGTGCCGCGCCGCAGGCCGGGCACGCCCGAGGGGCGCGTAGCAATCCTGCATGCCATAGCCCATATCGAGCTCAACGCCGTCGACCTGCACTGGGACATCGTCGCGCGCTTCACCCACGTGTCCATGCCCCCGGGCTTCTACGACGACTGGGTGCGCGCGGCGGACGAGGAATCGAAGCACTTCAACCTGCTCGCCGACCGGCTGGAGGCGATGGGCAGCCACTACGGCGCGCTCGCCGCCCATGCCGGCATGTGGCGGGCGGCCGACGACACCGCGAACGACCTCGAAGCACGCCTCGCCGTCGTGCCCATGGTGCTGGAGGCGCGCGGCCTCGACGTGACGCCGGGCATGATCGCCCTCTTCGAGAAGGCGGGAGATGCGGACACGGTCGAGGCGCTGCGCATCATCTATGCCGAGGAGGTCGGACACGTCGCCTACGGCTCCAAGTGGTTCCACTTCCTTTGCGGCCGGCACGAGCGCGACCCGCGCGACGCATTCCACGATCTGGTGATGCGCTACTTCCACGGTCCGCTCAAACCGCCCTTCAACGACGAGAAGCGGGCGGAGGCGGGCCTGCCCCTCGACTTCTACTGGCCCCTCGCCGACGCCTGATACCCGGGAATCGCGCAAGTTTAGCGACCCGCCGACAGATCGCGTTTCGCAACTTCGTCGGCAGAAACCCGCCGATCTTGCGTCGTGTTCCACCGATGATCGCAATCCTTGGTGCTACACGGCGTCGTGAATGGGTCTGAACGGTTGAACCTGCCTTTTTCGTGGTCTAGCGCTGATTCACGGCAAGCCGAGGGGACCTCGCGGAAATTCGGGAGGGCGGCGGGCCGGGCCATCGCAATAAAACACCGGCGGTGGCGGGGCTGAACGAGGGGCTAGGGATGGGATCACACGGTCTGTTGGGCCGGCTGCTGCCGGAGAAACGTGTCTACCTGAAATCTGGAAACGACGTGGCGCATGTGCGCCTGACACCGCTGATGCAGGCCGCGGCCTGTGCGGGCGGGGTGCTGCTGGCGGGCTGGACGCTGACGGCGACTGCGCTGTCGGTCGCCGCACTCAGCGGACCCGAGGGCGGGTCGTCGACCACCGTCGTGCGCGGCATGCACGAAAGCCGCATCGCCGAACTGATCGAGGAGCGCGCCGCCTACGCCGCGGCCGCCGAGGAGGCGCGGGTCCGCGCCGCACAGGCGACGGCGCTTCTGGCCGCGCAGCAGGCCGACCTGATCGCGCTGACCGGCACCGCGACCGAAGCACAGAGCGCCGGCGCGGAGATGCGGGCCGCGCTCGACGCGCGGGCCGAGGAACTCGCCGCGCGCGAAGCCGACCTGGCCGAGAGCGCCGAGCGGCTCGCCACGCTCGAACGGCGGGCCCTGGGCCGCGAGATGGAGGCCGAGGACCTCGTGCGCACCGTGTCGCTGCTGCTCGACAACCTCGGCCGGACCGCCGCCGACCGGGACATGATGGCCGCCGAGGTGGCCGCGTTCGATGAGGTGAAGACCGCGCTCGAGACGCGCGCGATCCTCGCCGAACAGCAGCAGGAGCGGGTCTTCAACCGGCTGGAGCAGGCGGTCGAGGGCGGCATCGCCGAGCTCGACAGCGTCTTCCAGCGCGCGGGCACCGATGTCGACGCGCTGATGGACCAGCTCCAGGGCAGCTATGTCGGCCAGGGCGGTCCGGAGATCATGACGAAGGACGAGGAAGCCAACCTCGTCATGCAGAACCCGCAGGCCGCGCGCCTGATGCTGCTGCTGGGCCAGATCGACCAGCTCAACATGCGCCGGATCGCGATGGAGCGGATGCCCTTCGACCATCCGGTCGCGGGTCCGCACCGCACCTCGAGCGGCTTTGGCAACCGCCGCGACCCGATCAACGGCCGCACGCGCCGGCACGAGGGGCTCGACTTCGCGGCACCCGTCGGCACCGCGATCACCGCGGCCGCGGAAGGCACCGTGACCTATGCCGGCCGGCAGGGCGCCTATGGCAACGTCATCAAGATCAGACATGCTTTCGGGTTCGAAACCGTCTATGCTCACCTGCATCGGATTCACGTCGCGGTGGGTGATGAAGTGACGCGCGGCGACCGTATCGGGGACATGGGCTCCACCGGTCGGTCCACCGGCTCCCATCTACACTACGAGATCCGCCTGGGCGGTGAGCCCGTTGACCCGATGACCTATTTGAAGGCTGCTGAAGATGTTCTCTAAAAGCAAGATCAACGACCCGATCGAGACGCCGAAGGCGGACGAGAAGGCCGCTCCCGCAGCGTCCGGATCCGCCGCACCGAAGACGCCGCCGACCGGCAGCCCGGCGCCCGCCGCTCCCAAGCCGAAGGCCGCGCCGTCCGTCCTCTCCTCCGATCTCAACATCAAGGGCAATGTCGAGACGTCGGGCGACATTCAGATCGAGGGCCATGTCGAGGGCGACATCCGCGCCCATCTGCTGACCGTCGGCGAAGGCGCGACGGTCAAGGGCGAGGTGATCGCCGACGACCTGGTCGTGAATGGCCGCGTGGTGGGCCGGGTGCGCGGCCTGAAGGTCCGCCTCACCTCCACCGCCCGCGTCGAGGGCGACATCATCCACAAGACCATCGCCATCGAGAGCGGCGCGCATTTCGAGGGCTCCGTCCAGCGCTCGGACGACCCGCTCTCCCAGGGCAGTGCCGCCCCGGCGAAGAAGGAGGCCGCTTCGGTCTGACGCGCCGCAGATCCGAGTATCGAGCCCGGCCCGTCGTGGCCGGGCTTTTGCTTTGCGGGCACCTGCCCCGCCCCTTTGACCTCCCTCGGTCGGATCGTTATCTAACCGTCACTCAAGCAGCCCCGGGATCCCACGACCATGCGCGCCGAAATCGCCAACATCGTCACCGATATCGAGAAGAGCCTGTCGCTGCTCGAACAGCGCCTGGGCGAGACGGCGGCATTCCGGCTCGAGGAACTGAACGCGATGAGCGAGGATCCGGAGCTGTGGAACGATCCCGCCCGCGCGCAGAAGCTGATGCGCGAACGCCAGACGCTGTCGGACGCCATCGACACCCATGCGGGACTGAAGCAGGACCTCTCCGACAATATCGAGCTGATCGAGATGGGCGAGGCCGAGGAAGATGCGGATGTGGTGGCCGAGGCCGAGGGCGCGATCCGCGACCTCAAGGACCGCGCCGCGCAGAAGGAACTGGAGGCCCTGCTCGACGGCGAGGCCGACGGCAACGACACCTTCCTGGAGATCAACGCGGGTGCCGGCGGCACCGAGAGCTGCGACTGGGCCGCGATGCTCGCGCGCATGTATGTCCGCTGGGCCGAGCAGCACGGCTACAAGGTCGAGCTGCAGTCCGAGAGCGCGGGCGAGGAGGCGGGCATCAAGTCCGCCGCCTACAAGATTTCGGGCGAGAACGCCTATGGCTGGCTGAAGGGCGAAAGCGGCGTACACCGCCTCGTGCGCATCTCCCCCTATGACAGCGCTGCGCGGCGGCACACCTCCTTCAGCTCGGTCTGGGTCTATCCGGTCGTGGACGACGATATCGAGATCGAGGTGAACCCGTCGGACATCCGCATCGACACCTACCGTTCCTCGGGCGCCGGCGGTCAGCACGTCAACACCACCGACTCCGCCGTTCGGATCACGCACATCCCCACGAACATCGTGGTGACGAGCTCCGAGAAGTCGCAGCACCAGAACCGCGACATCGCGATGAAGGCGCTGAAGTCGCGGCTCTACCAGATGGAGCTCGACAAGCGGAATGCCGCGATCACCGAGGCGCACGAGGCCAAGGGCGATGCGGGCTGGGGCAACCAGATCCGCTCCTACGTCCTGCAGCCCTACCAGATGGTGAAGGACCTGCGGACGGGCGTGGAGACCTCGGACACGCAAGGCGTGCTCGACGGCGACCTCGACGGCTTCATGGCCGCAACGCTGGCACAGGGCGCCACCGGCAAGAGCCGCGCGGAAGCCAACGCCGAAGCGTGAGGCATATCCCCGGGGCGCGTCATCCGCTCCGATCCGAAACACTCCGCCGGAGCGCGTCCGAGACCGCCCGCGCCGGCGAGACGATGCAGGTCGACGCGGATTTCGTGGAGAAATACCTCGGCGAACTCAGCCGCTCCACCGACCTCAGTCGCTACGTGTTGTGAATGCGAGGGCGGTTGCCCGCCCTCGCAAGTCGCATTTTCAGGCGTATTGCACCAACTTCCAAGTCACCGCCTTGCCGCTGTATGGCGGCATGACGTTATCCTTGGCGATCGGCGCTGTAGTGGATGGTGTTCCGACCACTTTCCATACACCGCTTTCTGGGCATTTCTGACCAGTCGTCGCAGTCGTGCCGAGCGGAACGCTCGACTTGCTGCCGTAATACATGGCTGCTTCCTTTACACTTTGCCATTTCGACTACGGGCTGCGCCGAGTTGTTAGCTTTGGATCGCAGCCCACAATAAAAGTGCACTGATTCGGGAGGGCACGCAAGATCTTGTTGATATTCGTACATCTTGGTGGCTCAAAAAAGGCCAATACAACCGTCGGTTGAAAAAGATAGGCGCCAGAAAGAATTAACTTTCTGGCGCCTGCCTTTTGAATCCTGCGATCCAAAGCTAACGCGATTAGCGTTGACTCCGATCCACTGATTCTGAAACCCGAAAATGAATGGGAATCAATCTGTTTCCGATGCGGAATCGGACGCTGGCTACGCTGGTCTCGTCATCATTCACCACTCGATCGGTTGGCGATCGCGGAAGAAGCCGCCGCTGGGGCCGTCCTCGTCCAGGGTGGCGAGCCAGAGGGCGGTGTCGGCGCCCTCCTCCGGCGCGCGCGTGGCCGACGGGCCGCCCATGTCGGTGCGCACCCAGCCCGGGCACATCGCGTTGATCTTCACGTGGCGTGGCAGGTCGCGGGCCATCGCCTTGCTCAGCGCATTCAGCGACGCCTTGGCGATGCCGTAGGCGCCCGGTCCGCCCAGCCCTTCGGCGAAGCTGCCCCAGCCGGACGAGAGGTTGACGATCCGTCCCCATCCGCCCGCGATCATGCCCGGTGCCGTCGCGCGGGTCAGGTGGTAGGGGCCGTGGACCATGACGGCCATCGACTCCTCGAACCCGCCCGCATCCGTCAGCAGCGAGCCCTCGTGCAGCACGCCTGCATTGTTCACGAGGATATCCACCTGCGGGATCCCGTCGAGCGCCGGCTGGATCGTCCGCGGATCGGTGAGGTCGATCCGGACGGCGCGCACCCCCTCGACGGCGGAGGGATCGCGCACCGCCACCGTCACGTCATGCCCGAGAGCGGCGAGCCCTTCGGCGATGGCCTTCCCGATCCCGCGGTTTCCGCCGGTCACAAGTGCATGCCGTCCCATGGCTTTGCCTCCCGCATGTGTTCCGGTGACAAAGGTAGTGCGCGCAATCAGCCCCTGCTATCTCGCCCACCGTTCAGCTGTCCCGCGCGGGCTGCAGCCCGCGCCGCGCCCGACCCGTTCCAGGGCTTCGCTCGTTCAGCCCTGAACCGCTCCGCCGGAGCGTTTCCGAGATGGGCCTTACCCCCCAGGGCGGTCACGACTGCGCCCACCCTCGGGTCGAGTGCGCCGCCCCGTTCTTCGCTTCACTCTCGCAAGGGGGCGTCATCCTCGGGCTCCGACCCGAGGATCTCCCGCCTCAGAAGATGGCCGGGTCGAGCCCGACCATGACGGCGAATGCGCCCCCCGAGACCCCTCAATACGCCACCATCGTCAGCAGCTCGTACTCCGCCACCGGCTCGCCGTCCTGATTGCTCAGCCCCACGGACCAGCGAACCTCGCCGTACTCCTCCGTCCGACGGGTCTTCTTCAGCACCGTCAGCCGTACCGAAATGCGGTCCCCCGGCGAGACCGGCTTGAGGAACCGCAATCCGTCGAGCCCGGTATTCGCCAGCACCGGCCCCGGATCGGGCTGCACGAAGAGCCCCGCGGCGAAGCTCAGGAGCAGGTAGCCGTGCGCCACCCGCCCCGGAAAGAACGGGTTCGCGGCCGCCGCCTCCTCGTCCATATGCGCGTAGAACGTGTCGCCGGTGAATTTCGCGAAGTGCTCGATATCCTCCAGCGTCACCTCGCGGGACGGCGTGTACAGCGTCTCGCCCACTTCCAGCGCGCCGAAGCGGCGCTGGAAGGGGTGATCGGGCGCCGGGCTCTCCGCGGCGCCCTCCATCCAGGTGCCCGCGATGGCCGACAGCATGTCGGGGCTGCCCTGCACCCCCACGCGCTGCATGTAGTGAAGCGCGCCGCGGATG
This sequence comes from Roseobacter sp. HKCCA0434, assembly GCA_032464575.1. GTDB lineage: Bacteria > Pseudomonadota > Alphaproteobacteria > Rhodobacterales > Rhodobacteraceae > Pontivivens. Next base: position 257,828 of record JAWDKM010000007.1, on the reverse strand, counting down.
CCGCCGAGCTCCTCGCCCCCGCCCGCGCGCCCCGGCCCGCCATGCACCATGTGCGGCAGGGGTGAGCCGTGGCCCGTCGCCTCCTTCGCGCTGCACCGGTCGTTGACGTAGATCCGCCCGTGCCACGGCGCGATGCCGAGTGCGACCTCCATCGCCACCTCCGGGTCGTGGGTGATGAGCGAGGCCACCAGCGCCCCGCCCCCGCGGTTCATCAGCTCCACCGCATGGCCCAGATCGCGGTAGCCCATGACGGTCGACACCGGCCCGAACGCCTCCGTCTCATGGATCACGGTCGAGGCGTCGGGGTCCACCGCGTGATAGAGCATCGGCGGCAGGAAGGCGCCGCGCCGCGCATCCGCCCCCTCCACCTCGAACTGCTCCGGATCGCCGAGGACCCGGCCCGCGTGCTGCCCGATGGCCGCCGCCTTTTCCAGCACATCCGTCCGCTGGACGCGGGATACCAGCGCGCCCATCTGCGTCGCCTCCAGATCGGGCGCGCCGATGCGCACCTGCAAGGCGGACTCCAGCGCGCCGATCACGTCCGCGACCCGCGCCTCCAGCACCATGATCCGGCGGATCGCAGTGCATTTCTGGCCCGCCTTCGCGGTGATCTCCCGCCGCACTTCGCGCACGAAGATGTCCCATTCCGGGCTCCCCGGCCCCGCATCCGGCCCCAAGAGCGAGGCGTTCAGGCTGTCCTGCTCCGCGATGAAGCGCACGCCGCGGCGCACGAGCGGCCCTTGCAACTTCAGTGCCGTCTCCGCCGAACCGGTGAAGCTCACCACGTCCTGCGCCCCCAGCCGGTCGAGCAGATCGCCCGTCCCGCCCGCGATCATCTGCACGGCACCTTCGGGCAGCACCCCGCTGTCGACCATCATCCGCATCGCGGCATGGGTGACGTAGCTCGTCGCCGTCGCGGGTTTCACGATCGCGGGCATCCCGGCGAGCAGCGTCGGTGCCAGCTTCTCCAGCATTCCCCAGACCGGGAAGTTGAAGGCGTTGATATGCACCGCCACGCCCGTGCGCGGCACCCAGATATGCTGCCCGCGGAAGGTGCCCTGCCGCGACAGCATCTCCGGCGCGCCGTCGAGCATCACCTTCGCGTCCGGCATCTCCCGCCGACCCTTGGAAGCGATGACCAGCATCGTCGTGATCCCGCCCTCGATGTCGATCTGCCCGTCCTTGCGGGTGGCGCCGGTCATGTAGCTGAGCTGGTGGAGCTCCTCGGCCCGCTCCTTGAGATACAGTGCCAGCGCCTTGAGCATCCTGGCGCGGTCGTGGAACCCCATCTCGCGCAGCGCGGCCCCGCCGACCGCCGCGTGCCGCAGCATGGCTTCGGTATCCAGCGGCCCCCCGGCGCGCGCCACCGGCTCCCCGGTCACGGCGCTCTCGATCAGCCGGGCGGAGTCGTCTGGCGCGACCCACTGACCGGCGGCGAAACTCATCACGTCGAGCATCGGCGAACCTCCCTGTTGACGCGAGGTTCACCCGGCCCCCAGAGTATCTGCAACAAAAATCGGGAGGACGCGCGATTTCTGTAACAGATCAGGAGCGGGCGGATCGCTCGGCCGCGGCCATGTGGCAGGCCGACGCGGCGAGCAGATGGTTCGGCATGGAGATCGTCGAGACCGGGCCGGGCTGCGCCACCCTGCGCATGACCGTCGCCGATCATCACTGCAACGGGCACGGCACGGCCCATGGCGGCGTGATCTTCGCGCTCGCCGACAGCGCCTTCGCCTTTGCGTGCAACAGCTACAACCGGCAGACCGTGGCCCAGCACAACACCATCACCTACCACGCGCCGGGCCGGGCGGGGGATGTGCTGGTGGCCGAGGCGACGGAAGTGACACGTCCCGGCCGCTCCGGCCTCTACGACGTGGCGGTGCGCGCCGGGGATACCCTGATCGCCAGTTTCCGCGGCGCCTCCCGCGAGGTGCCGGGCCAGCACTTCGAGGAGACGCCATGAAGGACCTGACCCCCGATCCCGACAGCCTCGACCCGATCGAGACGGCCAGCCGGGACGAGATCGCGGCGCTCCAGCTCAAGCGCCTGCAATGGTCGCTGGGCCATGCCTACGAGAACGTACCGCACTACCGCGCGGCCTTCGACGCGGCGGGCGTGCATCCGGAGGATCTGACCGACCTCGCGGACCTCGCCAAGTTCCCCTTCACCGTGAAACAGGACCTGCGCGACAACTACCCCTTCGGCATGTTCGCCGTCCCGCGGGAGGAGGTGGTGCGGGTCCATGCCTCCTCCGGCACGACGGGGCAGCCCACGGTGGTGGGCTATACCCGCAACGACCTGAAGACATGGGCGGATGTGGTTGCGCGCTCGATGCGCGCGGCCGGCACGCGGGCCGGGGACATCGTGCACATCTCCTACGGCTACGGGCTCTTCACCGGGGGCCTCGGCGCCCATTACGGGGCGGAGCGGCTGGGCTGCACGGTCATCCCCGTCTCGGGTGGGATGACGGCCCGGCAGGTCCAGCTCATCGAGGATTTCCGGCCCTCCACGATCATGGTCACACCCTCCTACATGCTGTCGATCCTCGACTGCTATCGTGAGGCGGGGCTGGATCCCGCGGCCTCGCCGCTCAATGTCGGCATCTTCGGCGCGGAGCCGTGGACCAACGCCATGCGGGCGGAGATCGAGGCCGCCTTCGACATGCATGCGGTGGATATCTACGGGCTCAGCGAGGTCATCGGCCCCGGTGTCGCCCAGGAATGCGTGGAGACGAAGGACGGGCTCCACATCTGGGAGGATCACTTCTACCCCGAGATCGTCGACCCCGAGACCGGCGAGGTCCTACCCGACGGCGAGCTTGGCGAGCTGGTCTTCACCTCGCTCACCAAGGAGGCCTTCCCGATCATCCGCTACCGCACGCGCGACCTCACGCGCCTGCTGCCCGGCACCGCCCGCGCCATGCGGCGGATGGAGAAGGTCACGGGCCGTTCCGACGACATGATGATCGTGCGCGGCGTCAACGTCTTCCCCACCCAGATCGAGGAGCAGATCCTCGCGCTCGACGGTCTCGCCCCGCATTTCCAGGTGGAGCTGAGCCGCGAGGGGCGGATGGACGAGATGGTGGTACATGTGGAGGGCACCGACGACGCGGTGGGCGTCGTGCTCGCCGAACGGATCAAGGAGCGGATCGGCGTGACCTGCGCCGTGAGGGTCGGCGCGCCGGGTTCCGTCCCACGGTCGCAGGGCAAGGCCGTGCGCATTCTCGACCGGCGCTCCTGATGGCGGGCGTCTCGACAGTGCGTATTTCGGGAAAGATGAAGGCGGCGGACCGTCTGCGCGGGCCGGAGGAGCTGCGCGTCTGGTCGCTGATCGTCACGATCTTCGGCGACATGGTCGAGCATCGCGGCGGCGAGGCGGCGATGGCCGTGCTGCACGAGATCGCGGGCACGATCGGCGTCGAAAGCGGCGCGCTGCGCACCGCGGCCTCCCGCCTGGCACGCGACGGCTGGCTGGAGCGGCGCAAGGACGGCCGCGCCTCCTTCTATCGGCTCGCGCCCGAACAGCGGGCGGCGGTGGAGGCGGCGACCGCACGGATCTACGCGAGGGGCGCGCGCGGCAGCGACGGGCGCTGGCTCGCGGTGATGGGCGCGGCACCCGATCCCGTGGCGCTGCGGGAGGCGGGGTTCTACCAGCTCGCCGACGATGTCTTCCTGTGGCCGCCGGCCTATCCGACGCCGCACGAGCTGGTGCCGCCGGGGGCCTCGCTGATGATGGGCTCGATCCAGCCCTCGACCGCGCATCTCGCCCGCCTCGGCCCGCCGGAGATCGCGGCCGCCTACCAGGCGCTGCTCGACGACCTGCTGGCGCTGCGAGAGGTGGAGGTCGAGGGGGCGGATGCGGTCGCCTGCCGGCTCCTCCTGATCCATCGCTGGCGGCGGCTGGTGCTGCGGCACGCGCCCGACCTGCCCTCCGACCTGCAACCCGCCGGTTGGCCCGGCAATCGCGCGCGACATGCGGTGCGGGAGCTCTACTGGAAGCTGTGGGAGCCGAGCGAGGCGTGGCTGAATAGCGTCGGGCTGCCGATGGCCTCCGGCCCGGTGCGGCGATTTTGATATGTTACAGGAATTGAAAATCAGCGCGAAAGCTGTAACATATTATCCAAGCAGCGGAGGAGTGCGCGCATGTATGCCCAGGGCCTGATCGGAGCGGACGGCAAGACCGAGGAAACCGACGCGTTCCTCGCCGCCTTCCAGGCGCGCATCGACGCGGAGGAGAAGATCGAGCCCAACGATCCGATGCCCGAGGGCTATCGACGCACGCTCGTCCGCCAGATCGGCCAGCACGCCCATTCGGAGATCGTCGGCATGCTGCCCGAGGGCAACTGGATCACCCGCGCGCCTTCGCTCCGGCGCAAAGTGGCGCTGCTCGCCAAGGTGCAGGATGAGGGCGGGCACGGGCTCTATCTCTATGCCGCGGCCGAGACGCTGGGCGTGAGCCGGGAGGAGATGACCGAGCAATTGCTGGACGGCAGGGCGAAGTACTCCTCCATCTTCAACTATCCGACCCAGACCTGGGCCGATATCGGCGCCATCGGCTGGCTGGTGGACGGGGCGGCGATCATGAACCAGATCCCGCTCTGCCGCTGCTCCTACGGTCCTTACGCCCGCGCGATGATCCGCGTCTGCAAGGAGGAGAGCTTCCACCAACGGCAGGGCTACGAGATCATGATGACGCTCGCTCAGGGCACCGAGGACCAGCGGGAGATGGCGCAGGATGCGCTGAACCGCTGGTGGTGGCCCTCGCTGATGATGTTCGGGCCGTCGGACAAGGACAGCGTGAACTCCGACCAGTCTATGAAGTGGAAGATCAAGCGCTTCACCAATGACGAGCTGCGCCAGAAGTTCATCGACGCCACCGTGCCGCAGGCGGAGAAGATCGGTCTCACCGTTCCCGACCCGGACCTGAAGTGGAACGAGGCGAAGGGCGGCTACGATCACGGGCCCATCGACTGGAGCGAGTTCAAGCGGGTGCTCAAGGGCGAAGGCCCGATGAACCGCGACCGCATCCGCGCGCGGCGGAAGGCCTGGGACGACGGCGCCTGGGTCCGCGAGGCCGCCCGCGCCCATGCCGCGAAACGCCAGCCGGCGGCGCTCGCGGCCGAGTGAGGGCGCCTCCGGCGGGGATATTTGGATCAAGGTGGAAAGGAGGCGGTGAGCTTAAGCCTCTCCACCTTGAACAGAAATATCCTCGTCTGACGTCTTCGCCGGAGGCGAAGTAAGGCAGCACGAAACCGCATCCTGAAGGACGACGCGAGATGACCGAAGCCACGCCGCTCTGGGAAGTCTTTATCCGGCCCCGCAACGGGCTGAGCCACAAGCATGTGGGCTCGCTCCACGCGGCCGATGCGACCATGGCGCTGAACGCGGCGCGGGACGTCTACACGCGGCGCGGCGAGGGGACGTCGATCTGGGTGGTGCCGTCCTCGGCGATCAGTGCGTCGGATCCGGCAGCGGCGGACGAGAATTTCGACCCGGCGGAAGGGAAGGTGTATCGCCACCCGACCTTCTACGACATTCCCGACGACGTGGGGCATATGTGATGTTCGACCGATTGCTCGAGATCGCAGACGACCACCTGATCCTCGGCCACCGGCTGTCGGAGCTGACCGGCCATGCCCCGACGCTGGAGGAGGAGCTGGCGCTGCCCAATATCGCACTCGACCTCATCGGGCAGGCGCGGGCGCTCTATGAACATGCGGGGATCGTCGAGGGGAAGGGGCGGTCGGAGGACGACCTTGCCTATCTGCGCCCCGAGCGGGCCTATCGGCATTGCCTGCTGGTGGAGCGGCCCAATCAGGATTTCGCCCATGTGGTGCTGCGGCAGCTCTATTTCTCCGCCTTCATGGCGCCCTACTGGCATGCGGCGCAGGAGAGCGAGGACGAGACCGTCGCGGGCATCGCCGGCAAGGCAGTGAAGGAGGCGCGCTACCACATCCGCCATGCGGGCGAGTGGGTGATCCGCCTTGGCGACGGGACGGAGGAGAGTGCGGCGCGCATGGCTGAGGCTGTGGCGGAATTGATGCGCTACACCCCCGAACTCTTCGAGCCCGACGACACGCCCGGCCTGCCCGATCCTGCGGAGATGCGGGGCGAGTGGGATGCGACGATCGCCCATGTCTTTCACGAGGCGAAGCTGGAACTGCCCGAGGTGCCCTACCCGCAGACCGGCGGGCGGGCCGGGCGGCATGGCGAGGTACTGGGCCACCTGCTCGCCGAGCTTCAGTACATGCAGCGCGCCTATCCGGGGGCGACATGGTGATCGCGCTGGAGACACGCCGCGCCTGGGAGGCGGCCGCCGCCGTGCCCGATCCCGAGGTGCCCTGCGTCACGGTCGAGGACCTCGGCATCCTGCGCTCGGTCGAGATGGAGGACGGCGTGGCCGTCGCCTGCGTGACCCCCACCTATTCCGGCTGCCCCGCCGTGCTCGCCATCGAGCTGGCAGTGGAGGCGGCGCTGCGCGATGCGGGGTTCGAAGCGCGGGTGGAGCGGGTGACGCGCCCCGCGTGGACCACCGACTGGATCACTGAGGAGGGACGGGAGAAGCTGCGCGCCTACGGCATCGCGCCGCCCGTGAAGGCGTCGAACTCCGTCCGTGCGCTGTTCGGCGAGACGGTGGTCGCCTGCCCGCGCTGTGGCTCCACGCAGACCGAACGCATCTCCGAATTCGGCTCGACGGCGTGCAAGGCGCTTTATCGCTGCAAGTCCTGCGCCGAGCCCTTCGACTACTTCAAGTGCATCTGATGGCCTTCGAGATCCTGAAAATCGCCGCCCGCCGCGAGCTGACGCCCGATGCGACCGTGCTGACCTTCGACCGGAGCTTCGACTTCGTGCCGGGGCAGTACCTGACGCTGAAGCGGGGCGACGTGCGTCGCTCCTACTCGATCTGCTCGGGGCCGGGCGAGCCGCTGTCGGTGGGCATCCGGCGGGTGGAGGATGGCGCGTTCTCCGACGGGATCCTGCGGGAGCTTGCCGAGGGCGCGGAGATCGAGGTGATGCCGCCGCAGGGCCGCTTCACCTGTGCCGCGCAGGAAGGCGCCAAGGTGCTGCTGATCGCCGCCGGCTCCGGCATCACGCCGATGATGTCGATCGCGAAGGCGTTGCTGGAGGGTACGTCCACCGGCGAGGTCACGCTGGTCTACGGCAACCGGGATCTCACCCACATCATGTTCCGCGAGGAGCTGGACGCGCTGAAGGACCGCTTCCTCGGGCGGCTGTCGGTGATCCACGTGCTGAGCCGGGAGCCGCAGGAGATCGACCTCGCCAACGGGCGGATCGATGGGGAAAAGGTGCGGCTGCTGGCGGAGCGGGGCCTGATCGAGAGGGAGGCGGAGGTCTACCTCTGCGGCCCCGGCGGGATGATCAAGTCGGTGGAGGGCGCGCTAGCCGAGCTCGGCGTGCCGCGGGAACGCATCCACCACGAGCTCTTCACGCCCGAAGGCGGTTTCGTGCTGCCGAAGACCCGCAAGCCGACGACGACCGAGGGCGTTCCGGTGGAGGTGATGCTCGACGGCACGCGGCGGCGGTTTTCTGCGAAGGGCGACAGCGAGACGGTGCTGGAGGCCGCGAGCCGCGCCGGCCTGGAGCTGCCCTATTCCTGCGCGGGCGGCATGTGCTGCACCTGCCGCGCCAAGGTGGTCGAGGGCAGGGCGGAGATGGACGCCAACTACTCGCTGGAACCGTGGGAGCTGGAGGCGGGCTTCACCCTCGCGTGCCAGGCGCGGGTGAAGGACGGGCCGCTGGTGCTCGACTTCGACGCGAGCTGAGGCTCAGCGGCCGAGGCTCTCCAGCCCAGAGGTGTCGATGCCGTCGAGCACGTTGTCGAAGCGGTTGTCGTTGCTCGACTGGATCGCGTTGATGGCTGCGGCGGAGCGGATCGCGCGCTGCTGCGCCTCGGTTTGCGTCTCGCACTGGCGGAAGGCGTCGGACCAGCCCTGGGCGTAGTCGCGGTCGGTGTCGAACCGCGGCTGATCCTTGCGGAACTGTTCGAATAGATCGCCTGCGGCCTGACGCCCGGAATGGCAGCCGTCGTCGAAGCCCTGCCGGTAGGCGGTGGAGACGTTGGCGCTGGGCGAGATCATGGTCTCGGAAGGCGGAGGCAGCTCGCAGCCTGCGACAAGCGTCGCGGCGGCAAGAAGAAAGGTACGGGTCATCGAAATGCTCCTGCTGTGTCGAAATCGATCCCACCGTCCCGATCAGCCTGGCCCGGGACATCAGTCCGCTGCAAGCAAATCCGCCTCCAGCACCCGCACGAAGGCGACGGGCTCCAGCGCGCCGGGTGCGGCGAAGGGGTTGGAGAGGCCGTAGACGAGTGCCAGCACCAGCCCGTTGAACCCGCCGAAGATCGAAAGCAGCATCAGGTTCATGACCCCCGGCGTGTAGCAGACGAGGCAGAGCGTGGTCAGCACGATCCCCGCCGTCGCAGCCAGCCAGAAGAGGCCGGTAAAGCCGGTGAGCGCGATGCCCTCGCGCACCTCCCGCAGCTCGGCGATGAGCTGGAGATCGGCGATCATGTGGGTGCGCAGCGTCTCCTGCCTTGCGGTCTCGGGTTCGAGGTTGAGGACGATCTCGTAGACCGCCTCCCGCTCATGCCAGGCGGCGCCGAGGAGGGTCGCGTCCTCGCTGAGCGCCACCCATTCGGGACCCATCGCGATGCGGGTGTAGTCGAGAAGGGCGCTGCGTACGGCCTCCACATCCGCGCCGCCATAGCGGGCGATGTCGTAATGCAGGTCCCCGATGGCGGTCGCCTCGCGGACGAGGCCGATTTCGAGCTGCTGATACTCGAACATCTCCTGCGCGAAGATGAGGGCGACGATCAGACCGTGGAGGGCCGCGATGCGAAACGCGATGGAGGCGGCGAAGTCCGGGCTGTCCTCCGTGAAGCGATGGCGCAGCAACCGGTGCCCGACCACCTGGATCAGGCAGACCACCGTTATCGTCGCCACGACCGCCAGAACGAAGACCATACGCACCTCACAAGTGATGTGTTGTAGGGCGCTGGGGCGGGGAGTCTCGGGTTTAGGGATTACTCAGCAGGACAGAGGCCCCATTCATCTATCCTCGCTGTACAAGGTTTGCTACGCCAACTCCCTATTCAACTGAGTGTTTCGTTCGGAGATCCAGATTCATAAGAACTTTACCTATGTAGCTCTATCGTAATGATCCACAGCTTTTAGAGTGTGGGGTGCAACGCGCAGTCTAACTGCAGATGGCAAATCTCGTTGTACGCGTAGCACGGGCTGGAACTTTCGAGGCCAACAGGGATTCACCTATGATGACGGAGTGTCTATGTAGCTAGGTAGGAGGCGAAAATGGCGACAGTGTTTGACGTTGCGGCCTACATCCTCGAAAGACGTGGCCCGATGACGACGATGAAGCTGCAAAAGCTCATCTACTATTCTCAGGCGTGGTCAACCGTCTGGAATGATGATGTCATTTTTGAGCAACCCATTGAGGCTTGGAAGAACGGCCCCGTCGTTCGGGAGCTGTGGAATGAGACCCGCGGACGGTTTCGAATTGACAAAGTCAGCGGCGGTAACAGTGCGAACCTGACCGATGGCCAGAAAGAGACAGTCGATCTGGTGCTAGATTTTTATGGTGATAAAGACGCGCAGTGGCTCAGCGATTTGACCCACATGGAGGATCCTTGGAAGCAGGCCTACAAAGTCGGCCAGAATACGGAGATCCTGCCGGCGGCGCTCGTCGAATACTACTCTAGCATTGAGCCGGCAGAGTAAGCGAGAAGCTCGTATAGAGCGACAGAAAGAGCGGGCTCTTTCAAAGCACAACAAGGCTGCTCGACTTAGGCAAAAAGTCTCAGAGCATATGGAGGCTCGGACACCGAGGGCCTCGAAGAGTCCCGACTCCATCTTCAACATGATGGTCAAATGGAACTGCGACGATCCAGACGTGAGCGGTCAGTGGAGTTGGGGTGTTGAGCGTCAATGGACTGAGACCGACTGGGTTGATGTGATTCTTCCAAAGCTCAGTGAATTTTCCAAGCTAACATGGGCTGAGGTTGATAAATTCACATCTGACACTGGCCACAAGATGCATCACGGTATGGATACCGAAACCATTTGTGAAGAGGCTCAGTATCGACTGATTGAAATTGAAAGGTACGAAGATTCGATGTTTCGGTTTCGATTGGGAAACATGGAACGTCTTTGGGGCATTCGGATTGTTGATGAGTTTTTTGTGGTCTGGTTCGATCCGACGCATAGGATCTATCCCGTTAACTGAGCCCCATTCTGCTCATGTTGGTACCTTGCGAGTGCCATGCACTCTCGCCTGCGCAACTCTGCGACCCCCCGCCACACCCGGATGCCCTCCCAACTGACGTGCACGTCGCCTACATCTGTTTCAGAAATTTCTGAAACGACAGATGCACATGACGACACTCTCAAATCTCCGGCAGGACTTCGTGCTGCATTTCGGCGAGATGGGCTCGCGGTGGGGGATCAACCGGACCGTGGGGCAGATCTATGCCGTGCTGTTCCTCGCCGACGAACCGCTCTGCGCCGACGAGATTCAGGAGGCGCTCGGCGTCTCGCGCTCCAACGTCTCCATGGGCCTCAAGGAGTTGCAGGCCTGGCGGCTCGTCCGCCTCTCCCACAAGCCGGGGGATCGGCGCGACTGGTTCACCACCCCGGACGACCTTTGGGAGATCGTCCGCATCCTCGTCGAGGAGCGCAAGAAGCGCGAGATCGACCCGACGCTGACCAAGCTGCGCGAGCTGGAGATGGCGAAACCCTGTGCGTCGGATGCGCACGCCCATGCCCGGATCGCTGAATTGCGTGAACTCATCGAGATGATGACGGGTTTCTACGACGAGATGGCGCGGTTGGAGACCGAGCGTCTCGTCGCGTTGATGAAGATGGGGCGCAAGCTCGGGAAGATCGTGAGCGGCGCCAGCGTACTGAGCCTCAAGAAAGCGTAAGACCCATGATGGACACCCTCCTCCTGTCCCGGATCCAGTTCGGGGCCAACATCTCCTTCCACATCCTGTTCCCCACGATCACCATCGCGCTGGGCTGGGTGCTGCTGTTCTTCAAGCTGCGCTTCAACGCCACCGGCAACACGAAATGGATGGACGCATACCGGTTCTGGGTGAAGGTCTTCGCGCTGTCGTTCGCCATGGGCGTCGTCTCGGGCATCACCATGAGCTTCCAGTTCGGTACCAACTGGCCGGGCTTCATGGAGACGGTGGGCAACGTCGCCGGGCCGCTCCTCGCCTACGAGGTGCTGACGGCCTTCTTCCTGGAGGCGGTGTTCCTCGGCATCATGCTGTTCGGCTGGAACCGGGTGCCGGGCTGGCTGCACACGCTGGCGACGTTCCTTGTGGCGTTCGGCACCACAATGTCGGCGTTCTGGATCATCGTGCTCAATTCCTGGATGCACACGCCCGCGGGCTACGAGGTCATCGACGGGGTGGTGCACGCGACCGACTGGGGGGCGATCGTCTTCAACCCGTCGATGCCGTACCGGCTGACGCACATGCTGCTGGCGAGCGGGCTGACGGTGGCCTTCCTGATCGCGGGTCTGTCGGCCTTCCGGATGCTGATCGGCGACCGGTCGGAGGCAGTGAAGAACCAGCTCAAGGTCGGTGCCATGATGGGCGCCCTGCTGATCCCGGTACAGATATTCGCCGGCGACATGCATGGCCTGAACACGCTGGAGCACCAGCCGGCCAAGGTCGCGGCGATGGAGGGCAACTGGGAAACCGCCGAGGGCGTGCCGCTGCTGCTCTTCGCCATCCCCGACCAGGAGGCGCGGGAGAACCGGCTGGAGATCGGCGTGCCCTACGGTGCCTCGTTGATCCTCACCCACCATCTCGACGGTGAGGTGCCGGGACTGAACGACTTCGTGACGGAGGACGGCGAGGTGCTGCACCCGCGCGTCGCACCGGTCTTCTACGGCTTCCGCGTGATGGTGGGCACCGGCATGGCGATGCTGCTCCTGAGCTGGGCCGCGGTCGCGATGATGGCGCGCAAGCGCACGGCCGAGGACGGGACGCGGGTGCGCCGGGGCGTGGACGGGATTGCGAAGCCGATGCTCTACGCCTTCGTCGCGATGACCTTCTCGGGCTGGCTGGCGACGCTCGCGGGCTGGTACGTGACCGAGATCGGGCGTCAGCCGTGGCTGGTGCAGGGCGTGCTGCAGACCAAGGACGCCGTGGCGCAGGTGCCCAGCGGCATGGTGCTGTCGACGCTCATCGCCTACCTCGCGGTCTATGCGGTGCTGACGGTGGCCTATGTCCTGGTGCTCTTCTTCCTCGCCCGCCGTGCGGCGAAGGGAGAGCGGATGCTCAGCTACGAGCGTCCGCGTTCCGGCGAGGCCAATGTCGAGGCGATCCCCGCCGAGTGAACCAGAGGGGCGGCGGACGGCCGCTCCTTCCAGCTTGTCGAAATATCCTCGCCGAAGGCCTTCGCCAAAGGCGAAGCAGGAAACGCGAAACCGCATACCGGAGTGAAGCCGCATGATGACCCTGTTCGGAGATCCCGCCATCTGGCTGCCCATCGTGTTCGCCGGGCTGATGGGCCTCTCGATCCTGATCTACGTGATCCTCGATGGCTTCGACCTCGGCGTCGGTGTCCTGTTCCCCATGGCGCGGGACAACGAGAAGGACATCATGATCGCCTCGATCGGGCCGTTCTGGGATGCGAACGAGACGTGGCTGGTGCTCGCCATCGGCCTGTTGCTCGTGGCCTTTCCGACGGCGCACGGGGCGATCCTGACGGCGCTCTACCTGCCGGTGGCGGTGATGCTGATCGGCCTGATCCTGCGCGGGGTGGCGTTCGAGTTCCGGGTGAAGGCGCCGCAGGAATGGCGGCGGTTCTGGAACCGAGCCTTCTTTGCCGGGTCTCTGATGACGACGCTGAGCCAGGGGTTCATGCTCGGCATCTACATCATGGGGCTGCAATACACCGCGACCTCCGTCGCCTTCGCGCTACTCGCGGCGGTGTGCCTGACGCTGGCCTATGCCTTCATCGGATCGGCGTGGCTGATCCACAAGATGGAGGGTGATTTCCAGCAGCGGGCCGTGCGTTGGGCGCAGCGGGCGCTGGTGGGCGTGGTCGTGGGCCTTGGCGCCGTCTCGATCGTCACGCCGCTGGTGAGCGCGCGGGTGGCGGAGAAATGGTTCGCCTTCCCCGAGATCATCGCGCTCGCACCCATCCCGTTGATGTGCGTTGCGCTGATCGTGCTGCTGTGGCTGGCGCTGCGGGCGCTGCCGACGCCGGATGACCGGTGGAACTGGTTCCCGTTCGCGGCGGCGATCGCGCTCTTCACGCTCAGCTTCTTCGGGCTCGCCTATTCGTTCTATCCCTATGTCGTGCTCGACCAGCTCACGATCTACGAGGCGGCGAGCGCGCCGGAGAGCCTGTTCATCATCCTGGTCGGCGCGCTCTTCGTGTTGCCGATGATCCTGGGGTATACGGTGCTCGCCTACACCGTGTTCCGTGGGAAGGCGCAGGCGCTCACCTACTACTGAAGGGGGCTTGCGCCGCCCGCCGCCTCCGCTACGCTGCAGCGCAGCATGAAGCGGAGGCGCGGTTGGACGGGCTCAACATCCTTGTCGTGGACATGGACCCGGAGCGGGGGGAGGAGATCGTCTCCGCCCTGCGCGAGGCCGGTGCGGGCCGCGTGACGCGGGTCGAGGCGACGGCCGGTCTCGACCGGCGGCTGGCAGAGGTCGCACCCGACATCGTACTCGTCGATCTGGAACATCCGAGCCGCGACATGCTCGACGCGCTGACGCTGGCGACCGAGCCCACGGCGCGGCCCGTGGCGATGTTCGTGGACCGCTCCGACCGGGCACTGATGCAGGCGGCGATCGATGCGGGCGTGTCGGCCTATGTGGTCGACGGGCTCCGGGCGGACCGTGTGAAACCGGTGCTCGACATGGCCATCGCGCGGTTCCATTCGGTCGGGCGGCTCAGGGCGGAGCTGGAGGCGACGCGGGCCGCGCTCGCCGAGCGCAAGACCATCGACCGGGCCAAGGGCATCCTGATGAAGGCGCGGGGTCTCAGCGAGGACGAGGCCTATGCGCTTCTGCGCAAGACCGCGATGGACCAGGGCCGCCGGGTGGCGGAAGTGGCCGAGAGCCTCGTCTCCGCAGCGGGGCTGCTGGGATGAGCCGGGTCGAGACCACGCTGGGCTACATCCCGCTGACGGACGCGGCGCTGCCGATCCTCGCGCTGGAACTCGGCTTTGCCGCCGAGGAGGGCGTGGAGCTGACGCTGGTGCGGGAGCCGAGCTGGTCCAACATCCGCGACAAGGTGGCGATGGGGGTCTACCCTGCCGCGCATATGCTGAGCCCGCTGGCGATCGCGCTGACCGCAGGGGTCGGGCCTCACCATGCGCCGGTGGTGGCACCCATTTTGCTGGGCACCAATGGTAATACACTGACCGCGACGCCCGCACTGGCCAAGCGGTTGCGCGCGAAGGGGGCCGTATTTGGCGATGCGGTGTCGACGGGGACGGCGCTGGCGCAGGTGGAGAGGCTGCGCGTCGGCGTGCCCTTCCCCCATTCGATGCACCGCGAGCTCGTGCGCTTTCTCATCGAGCGGTCGGGTGGGGATGCGGATCGCGTGAGCTTCCTGACCGCGCCGCCGCGCATCCTGCCTGAGGTGCTGGCGGCCGACGAGGTCGATGCGTTCATGGTCGGCGAACCCTGGGGTTCGACCTCCGTCGACAGCGGTGCGGGGGAGGTGCTGCTGACCGGTGCGCAGATCTGGGCCGGTGCGCCGGAGAAGGTGCTGGCCCTCGATGCCGGATGGGTCGAGCGGCATGAGGAGGGCGCGCTGGCGCTAGTCCGCGCGCTCTATCGCGCCGCGCTTTGGGCCGCTGGGCGGGAGAGTGCTGCCTCGGTCGCGGAGATCCTGGCGCTGCCGCGCTACCTCGACACCTCGGCGGAGGTGATCGAGCGGGCGCTGCGCGGGCAGGTCCTCGCGCAATCCGGCGGGGTGCCGGTCGAGGCGCCGGGGCTGTTGCGGCTGGATGCGCCCGGGGCGCTCTATCCCTGGATCAGCGGGGCGGAGTGGATCGCGGATCGCGCGGCACGCGGCTGGGGCATCGGGCGGGTGGAGGCGCAGGCGGCGGCGCGTGCGACCTTCCGGCCCGATTTGCTGCACGCTGCACTCGCCCCGCTGGAGGGCGCCCTGCCGCGCCCGATGGCCAAGGTAGAAGGGCGGCTGGCGGCCGGAGATGCGGTGCCTGGCACGCGTGGTCCGGTGCTCGCCGGGCCCGATCTCTTCTTCGACGGATCGGTTTTCGAGCCTGCGGACTAGCATTTCTGCACAATAAAACATCACGTGGCGCCCGTGACGCCGCGAAATTTGTGCAGACG
Organism: Roseobacter sp. HKCCA0434; assembly: GCA_032464575.1. Classification (GTDB taxonomy): domain Bacteria; phylum Pseudomonadota; class Alphaproteobacteria; order Rhodobacterales; family Rhodobacteraceae; genus Pontivivens. The sequence continues at coordinate 242,459 of JAWDKM010000007.1, read as the reverse complement.
CGAAGCAAATGGCCGTTTTCGTGCATTTGCGTTTGACGTATCCGCCGCGAGTCGCGCATCTTCACGTCAACGGGCAACGACGCCCGCGACCGGCCCCGCCGCAGGGGCCTTCCGCAAAGAGCAGAGCCGCTCATTCCGTGACCGGGCCACCCGCCCGAGCACCGGATGCGCGGCTTTTTTCGTTCTGGCCAGTCCTTCGAGGAGACAGACATGCGACTGACAGCTTCCCTCATGATCGCCACGGTGCTCGGCACCGGAGCGGCCCATGCCGAGATCATCTTTCCCGAGAAGGACGAGCTGACCTTCGGCTTCATCAAGCTCACCGACATGGCGCCGCTCGCGGTGGCCTACGAGCTCGGCTATTTCGAGGAGGAGGGCCTCTACGTCACGCTGGAGCCGCAGGCGAACTGGAAGGTCCTGCTCGATGGCGTGATCGACGGACAGCTCGACGGCGCGCACATGCTGGCCGGTCAGCCGCTGGCCGCCACCATCGGCTACGGGACCGAGGCGCATATCGTCACGCCGTTCTCCATGGACCTCAACGGCAACGGCATCACCGTGTCGAACGAGGTCTGGGCGATGATGGAGGAGCACGTTCCGCATGACGACGCGGGCCTGCCGATCCACCCGATCTCGGCCGAGGCGCTGGCGCCGGTGGTCGAGACGTTCAACGACCGGGGCGAGAGCTTCAACATGGGGATGGTCTTCCCGGTCTCCACCCACAATTACGAGCTGCGCTACTGGCTGGCCGCCGGTGGCCTGCACCCCGGCTACTACTCCCCCGACAACACCACGGGTCAGATCGACGCCGACGTGCTGTTGTCCGTGACGCCGCCGCCGCAGATGCCGGCGACGCTGGAGGCGGGCACCATCCACGGCTACTGCGTGGGTGAGCCGTGGAACCAGCAGGCGGTGTTCAAGGGCATCGGCGTGCCGGTCATTACCGACTACCAGATCTGGGAGAACAACCCCGAGAAGGTCTTCGGCATGACGGCCGAGTTCGTGGAGGAGAACCCGAACACCGCGCTCCTCGTGACCAAGGCGCTGATCCGCGCGGCCATCTGGCTGGACGAGAACGACAACGCGAACCGCGAGGAGGCGGTCGAGATCCTGAGCCGTCCGAACTATGTGGGCGCGGATGCCGAGGTGATCGCGGCGTCGATGACTGGGACGTTCGAGTTCGAAGAGGGTGACGTGCGCGACATCCCGGACTTCAACGTCTTCTTCCGCTACTACGCGACCTACCCGTTTTATTCAGACGCCGTCTGGTACCTGACCCAGATGCGCCGCTGGGGCCAGATCGCCGAGCCGCAGTCCGACAGCTGGTTCGACGAGGTCGCCCGCTCGGTCTACCGCCCGGACATCTACATGCAGGCCGCGCAGATGGTGATCGACGAGGGCTATGCGACGGAAGCGGACTTCCCGTTCGGAACGGACGGCTACAAGGAGCCGACCGACGCCTTCCTCGACGGCATCATGTATGACGGCCGCCAGCCCAACGCGTATCTCGACAGCCTCACCATCGGGCTGAAGGGCGACGAGAGCGTCGGCGGCTGAGATCTCCCTGACTGGGGCGGCCTGTCGTGGGTCGCCCCGCCTTTCCCCTAGTTTTGCAGGCCGGAGCGTAGCAATGACCGCCATGACCGACCCCGACACGCTGGCAGTGGAGAAGGAAGCGCGCCGCGAGCGCCTCTTCACCCGGATCAACAAGGCCGACGGCACGTTCCGCGTGCTGGGGCTAAGCTGGATCACGCCGCTTCTGAAGATCATGGCGGGTGACCGGCCCGGCGCGCATCTCAAGGACATCTGGCGGATGCTCGCCGTGCCGCTGATCGCCATCCTGTGCTTCCTCGCACTGTGGGCGACGCTGGCGCCGCGGGTGCAGACCTCGCTGGGTGCGATCCCGGGCCCGCAGCAGGTGTGGGAACAGGTCGGTGTCCTGCATTCCGACGCACAGCGCGAATGGGCGCGGGAGGCGCAGTTCTACGAGCGGCTAGAAGCGCGCAACGAGGCGCTGCGCGAGGCCGGGCAGGCCGACCGGATCCGGGAACGGACCTATACCGGCGCGCCGACGTATTACTCGCAGATCTGGACCTCGCTCCAGACCGTCTTCTTCGGCTTCCTGATCGCGACGGCGGTGGCGGTGCCCATCGGGATCGCCTGCGGGCTGTCGGCGAGCTTCAACGCCGCGATGAACCCGATCATCCAGATTTTCAAGCCGGTGAGCCCGCTCGCCTGGCTGCCGATCGTGACCATGGTGGTCTCCGCGCTCTACACCACGCAGGACGGCTGGTTCGAGAAGGCGTTCCTGACCTCGGCCATCACGGTGACGCTGTGTTCGCTGTGGCCGACGCTGATCAACACCGCGCTGGGCGTGGCGAGCATCGACAAGGACCTCGTGAACGTGGGCCGGGTGCTGAAGCTCGACACCAAGACGCGGATCCTGAAGCTGGTGCTGCCGTCGGCCCTGCCGCTGATCTTCACCGGCCTGCGGCTGAGCCTTGGCGTCGGCTGGATGGTGCTGATCGCGGCGGAGATGCTGGCGCAGAACCCGGGCCTGGGCAAATTCGTGTGGGATGAGTTCCAGAACGGCTCCTCCGACAGCCTGGCGCGGATCATGGTGGCGGTGCTGACCATCGGGGTCATCGGCTACCTGCTGGACCGGCTGATGTACGCGATCCAGACCATGTTCACCTACTCGGCGCAGCGGTGAGCGGCATGGGGATCCTGACGCTTCAGAATGTCTCCAAGGGCTATGGCGGGACGCCGGTCCTCAAGGACATCAGCCTCGACGTGGCCGAAGGCGAGTTCGTGGCGGTGCTGGGCTTCTCCGGCACGGGCAAGACCACGCTGATGAGCCTGCTCGCCGGGCTGGAGCTGCCGGATGCGGGGGCGGTGAGCTTCCGCGGTGCGGCGGTGACCGGCCCGGGGCCGGAGCGGGGGCTGGTCTTCCAGTCCTACTCGCTGATGCCGTGGCTGACGGTGAAGGGCAACGTGGCGCTGGCGGTGGATGCGGTGCATGGCGGGAAGTCGAGGGCTGATAAGGCGGAGCTGGTCACCAAGTACATCGACATGGTGGGTCTCTCCCACGCCGTGGACCGGCGTCCGGCGGAGTTGTCGGGGGGCATGCGCCAGCGCGTGGCGGTGGCGCGCGCGCTGGCGATGCAGCCGGAGGTCCTGCTGCTCGACGAGCCCCTGTCGGCGCTCGACGCGCTGACGCGGGCCAATCTGCAGGACGAGATCGAGGCGATCAGCCGGATCGAGAAGAAGACCATCGTCCTGATCACCAACGACGTGGACGAGGCGATCCTGCTGGCCGACCGCATCGTGCCGCTGAACCCGGACGGGACGCTGGGCGAGGCCTTCGAGGTCAACATCCCGCATCCGCGCGAGCGAACGGCGATGAATGCCGACCCGGTGTTCAAGAGCCTGCGGGGCAAGGTCACGCAGTACCTGATGCAGGTGGGGATCGATGCGAAGGCCGAAGGCACGCGCACCTTGCCCGACGTCACCGCGGTCCACCACATGGCGCCGAAGGCCTATCGGGAGGCCGCGATCTCGCTGACTGACGACCGCTACCTGCAGTTCTCCCAGGTCCACAAGGTCTATCCGACGCCCAAGGGCCCGCTGACCGTGGTCGAGGATTTCGAGCTGACGCTGAAGAAGGGCGAGTTCGTCTCCGTCATCGGGCATTCGGGCTGCGGCAAGTCCACGGCGCTGACCATGGCGGCGGGGCTCAACGAGATCTCCAAGGGTGCGATCATCCTCGACGGCAAGCATGTCGACGGCGCGGACCCGGAGCGGGCGGTGGTGTTCCAGGCGCCCTCGCTGTTCCCGTGGCTGACGGCGCGCGAGAACGTGGCGATCGGTGTCGACCGGGTCTATCCAAAGGCGAGCCAGGCCGAGCGGCAGGAGGTGGTGGAATACTACCTCGAACGGGTCGGGCTGGCGGACGCGATGCACAAGCAGGCGTCCGAGCTCTCCAACGGGATGAAGCAGCGGGTGGGGATCGCGCGGGCGTTTGCGCTGAGCCCCAAGCTTCTGCTGCTCGACGAGCCCTTCGGGATGCTCGACAGCCTCACCCGCTGGGAGCTTCAGGAAGTGCTGATGGAGGTGTGGAGCCGCACGCAGGTCACCACGATCTGCGTCACGCACGACGTGGACGAGGCGGTTCTGCTGAGCGACCGGGTGGTGATGATGACCAACGGGCCGCGGGCGCGGATCGGCAAGATCATGGACGTGGACCTGCCGCGGCCGCGGACCCGTAAGGCGCTGCTCGACCACCCCGACTACTACACCTATCGCGGCGAGGTGCTGCAGTTCCTGGAGGACTACGAGCACGGCCACCAGAAGAAGGCGGAGGCGGCATGAAAGGGCGGGACCGCCTCCGGCGGGAGTATTTGAGCGAATTCGAAAGGGGCGTGCGATGAAGCGGCTGGTCGTGATCGGGGCCGGAATGGCCTCGGGCCGGATGCTGGAGCATCTGTTCGAGCGGGAGGCGGGCTACGAGGTGACGCTCTTCGGGGCGGAGCCGCGGGGCAACTACAACCGCATCATGCTCTCCCCCGTGCTGTCGGGCGAGAAGAGCTATGACGAGATCGTCACCCACGATGCCGACTGGTACGCCGCCAACGGCGTGACCTGCCGCTTCGGCGAGCGGGTCGAGGGGGTGGATCCCGACCGCAAGGTGGTGGTGACGGCTTCGGGCGAGACGGCCTACGACAAGCTGGTGATTGCCACCGGGTCGGACCCGTTCGTCATTCCGGTGCCGGGTGCGGATCTGCCGGGCGTGATGGCTTACCGCGACCTCGATGACGTGGAGCGGATGCAGGGCTATGCCGCGAAGGGCGGCCGGGCCGTGGTGATCGGCGGTGGTCTGCTGGGGCTGGAGGCCGCGGCGGGGCTGAAGGCGCAGGGCATGGACGTCACTGTCGTGCACCTCGCCGGGCACCTGATGGAGCGGCAGCTCGATCCGGCGGCAGGGTATCTCTTGGAGCGGGAGCTGCGCAGCCGGGGCATCGAGGTGCTGACCGAGGCGAACACCGCGGAGCTGCGCGGCACGGATCATGTCGAGGCGGTGCTCCTGAAGGACGGCCGGATCATCGAGGCCGACATGGTCTGCATGGCCGTGGGCATCCGCCCCGCCTGTGCGCTGGGCCGGGAGGCGGGGCTCGCCGTCAACCGCGGGATCGTCGTGGACGACGCGATGGTGACGAGCGATCCGGACGTGCTGGCTCTCGGCGAATGCGTCGAGCATCGCGGGCAGCTCTTCGGGCTGGTCGCCCCGCTCTACGACCAGGCGAAGGTGGCGGCGGCGACGCTGGCGGGCGAGGCTGCGGCCTTCGACCCGCCGCAGGTCTCCACCAAGCTGAAGGTGACGGGGGTCGACCTCTTCTCCGCCGGGGATTTCGCGGAAGGAGAGGACCGGGAGGAGATCGTGTTCCGCGACGCCGCGCGCGGGGTCTACAAGCGGCTGGTGCTGGAGGAGGACCGCATCGTCGGCGTCGTCATGTATGGCGAGACGGCGGACGGGGCCTGGTTCCTCGACAAGCTGCGCAGCCGCGAGGACATCTCCGACGGGCGCGACACGCTGATCTTCGGCCCGAACTTCGCGGGGGGCGCCCCCGTGGACCCTATGGCGGCCGTTGCAGCCTTGCCGGATGATGCGGAAATCTGCGGCTGCAACGGCGTTTCCAAGGGTGCGATCATGGCCGCCATCGCCGGGGGCGCGGGCTCGCTGGCGGAGGTGACGGCGCTGACGAAAGCCTCGACCTCCTGCGGCTCCTGCGCGGGACTGACGGCGCAGGTGGTGGCGCTGGGCCTCGGCGACGGCTTCGTCATTCCGGCGGAGGCGGGGATGTGCCCCTGCACCGACCATACGCATGAGGATGTGCGCAGGCTCATCGTCGCGGACGGGATGAAGGCGATCCCGGAGGTGATGCAGAAGCTGCATTGGAAGAGCTCCGGCGGCTGCGCCAAGTGCCGCCCGGCGCTCAACTACTACCTGCTCTGCGCCTGGCCGGAGGAATATGCCGACCATGCACAATCCCGCTTCATCAACGAGCGGGTGCACGCGAACATCCAGAAGGACGGGACCTATTCGGTGGTGCCGCGCATGTGGGGCGGGATCACCACGCCCGACGAGCTGCGCGCGATTGCCGATGCGGCGGACAAGTACGCGGTGCCGACGGTGAAGGTCACGGGCGGGCAGCGGATCGACCTGCTCGGTGTGCACAAAGAGGACCTGCCGGCGATCTGGGCGGATCTGAACGCGGCGGGCATGGTTTCCGGCCACGCCTATGCCAAGGGGCTCCGGACGGTGAAGACGTGTGTCGGGACGGATCACTGCCGGTTCGGGACGCAGGATTCCACCGGCCTCGGCATCCGGATCGAGAAGGCGCTGTGGGGGGCGTGGAGCCCGCACAAGTTCAAGCTCGCCGTGTCGGGCTGCCCGCGCAACTGCGCCGAGGCGACCTGCAAGGATTTCGGCGTTGTCTGCGTGTCGGAGGGCTACCAGCTGCATGTCGGCGGGGCCGCGGGGATGGAGGTGAAGGCGACCCAGCTTCTGTGCACCGTGGCGACCGAGGACGAGGCGGTGGAGTACTGCGCGGCGTTCTACCAGCTCTACCGCGAGGGCGCGCGCTATCTCGACCGGCCGTGGAAGTGGATCGACCGGGTGGGTCTGGACCACGTGATCGAGAAGGTGGTGGAGGATGCGGAGAGCCGCGAGGCGCTCGCCGCGCGCTTCTTCCACTCGCAGACATTCTTCCAGCACGATCCCTGGGCGGAGCGGGCGCAGGGCAAGGACGCGCATGAATTCATGCCGATGGCGGATCTGACACGGGTGGCGGCGGAATGAGTGATTTCGTGGATATCGGGCATCTCGACGACATCCCGCCCGAGGGCGCGCGGGTGGTGAAGACTCCGCTGGGTTGCGTGGCGGTGTTCCGCACGGCTGAGGATGAGGTCTTCGCGCTCGACGACCGGTGTCCGCACAAGGGCGGTCCGCTGTCGAACGGCATCCAGCACGGGCGATCGGTGACGTGCCCGCTGCATAACTGGGTGATCTCGCTGGAAACCGGGCAGGCGGAGGGGGCCGACGAAGGCTCCGTCGCGACCTGGGCGGTGAAGGTCGAAGGCGGGCGGATCCTGCTCGACCGGTCGCGCTTCTCCCGGGCGGTGGCGGCGGAATGAGCTCTGTGGGTGGTCCCCCCTCGCGGGATTTGGGGGTTCCCCCCTCCCCATCCCTCCCCCCGACGGGGGGAGGGGAGCGCTTTGCGGCGAGCGGTGTTTCCCCCTCCCCCCGTCGGGGGGAGGGTCGGGGAGGGGGGCTGATCCCGGGCGATGGGGGCGCAACCCGCACCACCTGCGCCTATTGTGGTGTCGGGTGTGGTGTGATTGCGACGCCCGACGGGCAGGGCGGTGCGACGATCGCGGGCGACCCGGACCACCCGGCCAATTTCGGACGGCTCTGCTCCAAGGGATCGGCGCTCGGTGAGACACTGGGCCTCGACGGCCGCCTGCTCGCCCCGCAGGTCGGTGGCGTTGAGGCGTCGTGGGACGCGGCACTCGATCTCGTCGCGGACCGGTTCAGGGAGACGATCGCGGAGCATGGGCCGGACAGCGTCGCCTTCTACGTCTCCGGCCAGTTCCTGACCGAGGACTATTACGTCGCCAACAAGCTGATGAAAGGGTTCATCGGCTCGGCGAACATCGACACGAACTCGCGGCTCTGCATGGCCTCCAGCGTCGCGGGGCACAAGCGGGCCTTCGGCGAGGACGTGGTGCCGGGCACCTACGAGGACCTCGAGGCGGCGGAGCTGGTGGTGCTCACCGGTTCCAACCTCGCGTGGTGCCACCCGGTTCTGCATCAGCGGGTGCAGGCGGGCGGGGCGAAGGTCGTGGCGATCGACCCGCGCCGCACCGTGACGGCGGACGGTGCCGACATGCACCTCGCCCTGCGGCCCGGCAGCGACGTGGCGCTGTGGGCGGGGCTGCTGGGGTATCTCTTCGCCGAGGGGTGTATCGACCTCGACTTCGCGGCGCACGTAGAGGGGCTGGCGGCCGCCGCCTCGGCCCCGACGGTGGAGCAGGTGGCGGTGGCGACCGGGCTCGACCCGCGCGAGATCCGGGCGTTCTACGCGCTCTGGACCCGGACCGAGAAGGTGGTGACCGTCTATTCCCAGGGTGTGAACCAGGCGGCGGACGGGACGGATCGGGTGAACGCGATCCTCGATTGCCACCTCGCCACCGGGCGGATCGGGAAGCCGGGCTGCGGTCCGTTCTCCGTCACCGGGCAGCCCAACGCGATGGGCGGGCGCGAGGTCGGGGGGCTGGCCAACATGCTCGCCGCCCATCTCGATCTGGAGAACCCGGCGCATCGGGAGGCCGTGCAGGGGTTCTGGGCCGCGCCGGTGATCGCGGACACGCCGGGGCTGAAGGCGGTGGACCTGTTCCGCGCCTGTGCCGACGGGCGGGTGAAGGCGCTGTGGATCATGTGCACGAACCCCGCCGTCTCGATGCCCGAGGCGGATGCGGTGCGCGCGGCGATCCGCAATGTGCCCTTCGTGGTGGTCAGCGATATCGAGGCGGAGACGGATACGGTGCGCCTCGCCGATGTCGCCTTGCCCGCGACGGGCTGGGGGGAGAAGGACGGTACTGTCACGAATTCGGAGCGGCGGATCTCGCGCCAGCGGGCGTTCCTGCCCGCGCCCGGCGAGGCGATGGACGACTGGCGGATCATCGCTGAGGTGGGCAAGCGGATGGGCTGGGGCGAGGCGTTCGGCTGGTCCTCCGCGGCGGAGGTCTTCGACGAATGGGCGCGGATGACGGCGCTGAGCCGCGACTTCGGCAAGGTGCTGGACCTCACGGCGCTCGAAGGCTGCGGCTACGACGCGATGGAGCCGGTGATGTGGCCCGTCGGCGGGCCCGAGCGGCTGTTCGCGGACGGGGCCTTTCCGCGCGGCAAGGCCTGTCTGCTCGCGCCCCGTCCGGCGGCGCCCATGCCCCGCGACCCGCGCCATCCGTTCACGCTGAACACCGGGCGGGTGCGCGATCACTGGCACACGATGACGCGGACCGCACGCTCGGCGAAGCTGTCGCTGCACATCGCGGAACCCTATGTCGAGATCCACCCCGTGGATGCGAAGCGTGCGGGCGTGCAGCCCGCGGGGCTCGTCCGGCTGACCTCGGCGCATGGCGGGATGATCGCGCGGGCTCAGGTGACGGACCGGGTGGCGCGCGGACAACTCTTCGCCCCGATCCACTGGACGGGCGAGACAGCGAGCGAGGCGCGTGTCGATGCGCTGGTGACGGGCCGGGTCGATCCGGTGTCGGGCCAGCCCGCGCTTAAGGCGATGCAGGTGGCGCTGGAGCCGGTGCACCCCGCCTGGTTCGGCTTTTGCGTGAGCACGCAGCGTCCCGCGGCCGACACGCTCTACTGGGCGCGGGCGCGCACGGCGGCGGGCTGGCAGATGGAGCTTGCCGGGGCCGAGACGCCGGAGAACTGGGTGGCCTTCGCCCGCGATCTCTGCGGGGTGGAGGCCGAGGCGGTCACGGTGCTGGACGCAACCAAGGGGATCGCGCGGGTCGCACTGATCGCGGACGGGCGGCTGGCCGGCGCGCTCTTCGCCGCGCGCGAGCCGGTGGCGCTGTCGCGGCCGCATCTGCGCGATGCGCTCGGCGCAGGCGGGGCGGAGGTGCTGGCCGGGCGGCCGGGCAACGGGATGCCCGATCCGGGGCCGGTGGTCTGCGCCTGCTTCGGCGTGGGGGTGAACACCATCGTCGCGGCGGTGGCGGAGCAGGGGCTGGTGAGCGTCGAAGAGATCGGCGCGGCCCTCAAGGCCGGAACGAATTGCGGCGCGTGCCGTCCGGAGCTGGCGGCGCTGGTCGCGCCCCGTGCCGTGGCGGCGGAATAGGAGGCGGCGATGCAGACCTTTCCCATGTTCCTCAAGCTCGCCGGGCGGCGGGTCGTCGTGCTCGGCGGGGGTGAGGAGGCGGCGCAGAAGACGCGGCTGATGCTCAAGACGGAAGCCGAGATCGTGCTGGTCGCACCCGAGCTGAATGCGGAGCTGTCGGGCTATGTCGCCGCGGGCCGGGCGCTTGAGGGGACCGTGGCGGACCTGCCGGGGGCGGCGCTGGTCTTCGCCGCGTCCGGCTGCGCCGGGGCGGATGCGGCCCACGCGGCGCTCGCCAAGGCGCACGGCGTTCTGGTCAACGCGGTGGACGCGCCGGAGCTGTGCGACGCCTTCACCCCGGCCATCGTGGATCGCGACCCGGTGGTGGTGGCGATCGGGACGGAGGGCGCGGCTCCGGTGCTCGCCCGCCGGATCAAGTCGGACTTGGAGGCGTCGCTCGAGCCCGGCTTGGGCCGCTTTGTCGCGGCGGCGGGGGCGATGCGGGGTGCGGTGGCGCAGCGGATCGGCAAGGACAAGCGGCGGGCCTTCTGGGGCTGGGTCTTCGACGTGCTCCGCCCGGCGCACGCGAATGACGAGGAACTGGCGCTCGACCGTCTCGCGCAGGCCGTGGAGCGCGGTGCGCCGGACGGGGGCGGCCCCGGCTCGGTCTCGCTGGTGGGGGCCGGTCCGGGCGGGGCCGATCTTCTGACGCTGCGCGGGTTGAAGCGGCTGCAGGAGGCGGATGTGATCCTGCACGACCGCCTTGCCGATCCCGCCATCCTGGAGCTTGCGCGCCGCGATGCGGAGCGCATCGACGTGGGCAAGGCGCCGGGCGACGCGAACCGGCCCGAGGCGTGGCGGCAGGAGCGGATCGACCGGCTGATCGTGCGGCTCGCCTCCGAAGGCAAGCGGGTGGTGCGGCTGAAGTCGGGCGATCCCGGTATCTTCGGCCGCGCGACGGAGGAGATCACGGCCTGCGACGAGGCCGGGATCGAGGTGGAGATCGTGCCCGGCATCACCGCGGCGAGTGCCGCCACCGCACAGTTCGGCGGCTGCCTGACGGAGCGCGACCGGATCGATGCGATCACGCTGGCGACGGCGCGGTCCTCGGACGGCGCGGCTTGCACGGCTGCCGCGCGGATGCGGCCGGGCGAGCAGGTCGCCCTCTACATGGGCGTCGGCAAGGTGGCCGAGGTCGAGGCGGCGTTCCGCGCGAACTGCCCCGGCGATCTCGACTGCGTGCTGGTGGAGCGCGCGGGGCGGGCCGATGCGCGGCGGGTGACTTGTCGGCTCGACCGGTTGGCCGCGACGGTGGCAGAGGAGAAGGTGGAGAACCCCGCGGTGATCTTCATCCGCTGGCCGAAGAAGGCGGAGGCCGCGATGCTGCCGGTTCCCGTGATCGCCTGAGCCGCTGAAAGAAACGGTCCCGGCGCATTGCACCGGGACCGTTGTATTCCGTGGAGCCGTCCCGGACCTGATCCGGGGCCGCTCCGTCATCGACCCTCAGCGGTAGACCGGACTTTCGTCGACGTCGAAGTGACCCACATCCGGGGCAGCCGAGCGCAGGCGGACATAGCCGAGCACGCGGTTATTGAGGTTGGGGTCGATCACCAGGATCTCGCCCTCGTAGACGTTGAACTCCGTCACCTCCGCGATGTTGGTGAAGTGGCTGACGATGAGGCGCGGACCCTCGGGTGTGCCTTCCCACTCGCCGATCCGATCGCGCAGCGGCTGACCGGAGGCGGCACCCTGCAGCGACAGGAGCAGGTTCACGCCCGAGAAGACCTCGGTGTTCTCCTCGACCATGTCGGCATATTCGGGATCCACGTCGCGGAACCCCTGGACGAGCGCATCCACAGTCTGGCGGTTGCGGCACCATTCGGAGGTGATGATCTCCGACGGGCGCAGGTCGTTGGCGGCCAGCAGAATGCCGAGGTCCCGCATCTGGGCGGTGCCCTGGAACGTCATGATCCGCTGATTGTTGCAGTCGGTCGGCGCCACGTTGCGGATGTCACGCTTGGACCAGTCGGTGGGCCCGTGGCGCATCAGCAGGATGATGTCGTCGCGGAACAGATCGTCGAGCATCTGCCATGGCTCGAACATCAGGTTCTCGCGCGGTTGGTTCGTGGCGTCCGCGGCGGTGAAGCTCGCCGACATCTCGCCCACATGGGTCGAGACCTGGCTGATGCCGGTCACCATCTGGTTCTGAGCGGCAGCGGGCACGGTGGCAAGGACGGCGAAAGCGGCAAGAGCGCCGGCAAGCGGCGCGAAGGTCTTGATCGGCATGCGAAGTCTCCTGAGCGCGACGCGACGTAAGCACGTCTTCCCCTTAATGATTGGTTATCGACAGATCATTTCAAGACTTATAGCCCGTGCTGACCGTTCAAATCAGCGATGCCGCGATCTCGACCTCCTCGAACGTGTTGAACGCATGTGGCGAGAGCCGGATGCAGCCCGAACTCGCCGTAAGTTGAAGACCTCTATTCGCAAGCTCGCCTTTCACCTCGGCCGGCCGTTCGTGGCGAAGCGCCGTGATGCCGCTCTGTCCGGCGGGCGCTATTGGTGAAAGGCCGCGTGCCTCCAGCTTGCGGTGCAGGTGTTCGGTGAGCGCCGCGATGCGGTCGTGGATGGCCGGCAGCTCCATCGCGGCGTGGTCGAGCGCGCCGCCGAGCGCGAGGATCGGCGCGAAGGGCGGGTGGCCGGTCTCCGCGACGACGGCGCTGGGGTTGGGCGTGATGTCGTCGGCGCGCAGGGCATAGGGCTCGGCCGCCGAGCGCCAGCCGAAGACGGGCGAGGGGCGCGCGCGCAGGCCCGGTGACAGGTAGGTAACGGCGGTGCCGTAGCCCGCGCAGAGCCACTTGTAGGTGGAGGCCGTCAGCAGCGTGATCCCCTCGATGTCCACCGGCACGGCGCCGAGGGACTGGGTGGCATCGACGAAGAGGTCGAGGCCGCGCTGCTTCGCAAGCTGGCCGAGGGCCGCGAGATCGACGCGCCAGCCGGTGCGGAACTGGACATGGCTGACTGCGATGGCCGCCGTCTCCGGCCGGATCGCCGCTGCCATGGCGTCGACATCGGGCCGGGCGTCGGGGGCGAGCGGTACGAAATCGACGGTGCAGCCGCGGGCAAGGAAGGGCTGCGTGACGGAGGGAAACTCGCCCTCCAGGCTCACCACATGCGCACCCGGCCGCGTATAGGCGGCGGCGAGGTTCAGGGCGTGGGACGCCGAGCCGAGAAAGGCTATGTCGGCGGCCTCCGCGCCGATCATCCGGGCGACGCGCGCGCGGATCGCATCGACCTCGGCCAGCCAGCGGGCGAAGGGGGCGTCGCCCTCCTCCCGCATCTCGTCGAAGAAGCGCGCGCCCTCGGCCGACGCACGAGCGGAGAGCGGCGCGCCGCCCGCCGCATTCAGCAGGATGCCCGCCGAGAGAGCCGGAAAGCCGGCGCGGAAAGCGTCCCAGTCCCTCATCGGACTGCGGTTCCGCGCTGCCGATTTCGCCTTTGGCGAAGGCCTTCGGCGAGGATATTTGGAACAAGCTGGAAGGCGGAGATTGGCCCTCCGCCTCGGGCCGCGCATGCGGGGGAGACGGAGGGCCTTCCACCTTGGCGGTCATCGCCGTCCCCGGCTGTACCGCCCGCCCAACGTGACCCACGCGGGTTAAGGAAGCCCTTCCGGTTCCACCTTGTCGAAATATCCCCCCGCCGGAGGCGTCTGCGGGGGATTAGGGGAAGTAGTTGTGCCGCGGTGCTCATGCGGGGGCGATCAGGGGCAGGGAGGCGTCGAAGATCGCCTCGAAATCGGGATCGGCGGCGAAGCCCAGGGCTTCGGCGCGGGGGGTCTCGATGCCGCCGGGCCAGGTCGACACGATGCGTTCGATGGCGTTGTCCGGCGCATGGCGGACGAGGTTCGCGCGGCCGGTGCGGCGCTCGAGGACCTCCAGCATCTCGGCGACCGGGACCGAGAGGCCGGGCAGCGTGATCGTGGTCTCGTCGCCGATCCGCTCCGTCGGCAGATCGAGGGCGTGGAGCATCGCGGCCACCGCCGCGCTCGGAGAGGCGAGGTGCAGGCGCAGGTCGGGGGAGACGGGCAGCACGGCCTCCTGCCCGTTCACCGGCTCGCGGATGATGGAGGAGGCGAAGCTTGACGCCGCGCGGTTCGGGCGCCCGGGGCGGACCACGATGGTCGGGAAGCGCAGGGCGCGGCCCGCGATCAGCCCGCGCCGGGTGAAGTCGCGCACGAGGTACTCGCCGATGACCTTCTGTGCGCCGTAGCTCGAGAGGGGGCGCGGCAGGGTGCCCTCGTCGATCGTGCCGTTGCCGGGGGCGGAGAAGACAGCGACGGAGCTCGCGAAGATGACGATGGGTGGTTCGGGTTGCGCGGCAGCGGCGGTCAGGACGGTCCGGGTGGCGTCGATGTTGACCGCCAGGCCCTTGGCGAGATCGGCCTCGGCCTCCGAACTGACGACGGCGGCGAGGTGGATGATCGCGTCGTAGGGCCTGTCGAAGAGTGGACCCGGGCCGGTGGTCAGGTCGTGGTGGACGACGTCCTGCCTAGCGATGTCGGTCCGGACGATCTCGTGCCCGCCGAGCTGCTTGACGAGTTCGGTGGCGAGGAAGCCGCTCGCCCCGGTGATCAGGATCCTCATGTCGCCGCCTCCCGCCGGTTGTGGAGACCCAGCGTATCGAGGGCGAGCGGCGTGAGATACATCGGAAACTGGTAGAGGGCGACGAAGAGCCCGAAATAGGGGTCCGGCGGCAGGGCCGCGAGGTAGAGCGCCACGGTCCGGTTGCCCGCCATCACCGCGTAGGCGCCGGAGGTGAAGCGGTCGCGGCCCAGCTGCAGGAGTGCGACGGTTGTGCCGAGGTTGATGACGAGGCAGAGCGCGAGGACCTTCGCCGCCGTCAGGGGCTCGGAGAGGATCATCGGCCCGACGCCGTCGAAGAGCGGGAGGACGAAGAGGACCATGACGCAGGCCGCGATCCCGTCGAAGCGGCGGGCGTGGGTGCGGATGCGCTCCGGTCCCACGAGGGCCTTGATGGCAAGGGCCAGCGCGATGCCCCCGGCGATCATGGCGGCGAGGCGCAGGGCGAGCGTCGCGGGCGGGATCGGGGCGAGGTCGGGCAAGAGGAGCGCCAGCATCGCCGGGCCGATGAGCGGGGTGAGGAGCGTGGCGGCCACCGTGACCTCGACCGCGCGCTGGGCGTTGTAGCCCATCAGGAAGCAGATGCCCGCCGCCGACGCGATGGGTGGTGCGGCGGCGTAAAGCACCAGCAGCGCCTGGTCGCGCGGCGGGGCGAGGGTGCCGAGGAGCCAGAGCAGCCCGCCGGCCACCGGCATCATCAGGGCGACGGCCAGGAGCCAGCCGCCGAGGCGGGCGGGGCGGAGCGCGCCGCGGGCGACTTCGGCGAGGTCGATGCGGGCCATGGCCATGGCGAGGACGAAGCTGACCAGCGCGGGCAGAACGGGGCGCAGCAGCGCCGACAGGCCCGGCAGAAAGAGCGCTGCGATGCAGCCGCCCGCCATCACCCAGCGGGCATTCGCGCCGATGCGGTCCAGAAAGCTCATGGGGCGGACGGTGCCGCGTTTTTCCGATGCTCGCAATCGTGGAGGGGGCGTGATGCCTCCGGCGGGGATATTTGGACAAGCTGGAAGGGAGGGCGCTAGGCTGCGCCCGCAGGAGGTGCCCATGACGCTGGACGAGGCCATCGACGGGCGGCGCGACGACCTGATCGCGCTGACGCAGGATCTGGTGCGGATGCCGACGCTGAACCCGCCGGGACGCGGCTACCTGGAGATCTGCGAGTATCTGCGCGACCGGCTCGCGCCGTCGGGCTTTGCGGTGGAGATGGTGCGGGCCGAGGGCGCGCCGGGGGACAGCGACAAGTACCCGCGCTGGAACGTGGTGGCGCGGCGCGAGGGGGCGCGGTCGGGCGAGTGCGTGCATTTCAACAGCCATATCGACGTGGTCGAGGTCGGGCAGGGCTGGACCGTCGATCCATTCGGCGGCGAGGTGCGGGACGGGAAGCTCTACGGCCGCGGGGCTTGTGACATGAAGGGCGGGCTCGCCGCCTCGATCATCGCGGCGGAGGCGTTTCTGGAGGTGCATCCCGATTTTGCGGGCGCCATCGAGATCAGCGGGACGGCGGATGAGGAATCGGGCGGGTACGGCGGGGTGGCGTATCTCGCGGAGAAGGGGTTCTTCGATCCCGCCCGCGTGCAGCACGTCATCATCCCCGAGCCGCTGAACAAGGACCGGATCTGTCTTGGCCATCGCGGGGTCTGGTGGGCGGAGGTCGAGACGAAGGGGCGGATCGCCCACGGGTCGATGCCGTTCCTCGGCGATTGCGCCGTGCGCCACATGGGGGCCGTGATCGCGGAGATGGAGGAGAGCCTGTTTCCCGCGCTGGCGAAGAAGCGGACCGAGATGCCGGTGGTGCCCGAGGGGGCGCGGCAGTCGACGCTCAACATCAACTCGATCCACGGGGGCGAGCCGGAGCAGGAGGCGGATTACACTGGCCTGCCCGCGCCCTGCGTCCCTGACCGGGCGCGCATGGTGATCGACCGGCGCTTCCTGATCGAGGAGGATCTGGCGGCGGTGAAGGACGAGTTCCGTGCGGTTCTGGAGCGGGTCGCGGAGCGGCGGGAGACCTTCGCCTACGAGTTGCGCGATCTCTTCGAGGTGCTGCCGACGATGACGGAGCGCGACGCGCCGGTGGTCGAGGCGGTGGCGGAGGCGATCCGGGGGACGCTGGGGACCGAGGCGGACTACGTCGTCTCCCCCGGCACCTACGACCAGAAGCATATCGACCGGATCGGCAAGCTGCACAACTGCATCGCCTACGGGCCCGGCATCCTCGACCTCGCGCATCAGCCCGACGAGTATGTGGGCATCGACGACATGGTGGATGCGGCGAAGGTCATGGGCCGGGCGCTGGAGCGGCTGCTGGGCGTGGAGGCCGGCTAGGGCGGTGCTGGACAGTGCGGTCGCCTTGCGACAGGCTTCCACCACAACGGGAGGACAGCCGATGAAGACGCTTGGACTGACGCTCGCGATGGTTCTGGGGGCGACTGTGGCCGCCGCGCAGGACACGACGATCACCGTGGGGATGCAGCTGGAACCGCCCAACCTGGACCCGACGGGTGGGGCCGCCGCAGCGATCGACGAGGTGGTCTATGCCAATGTCTTCGAGGGGCTGACGCGGTTCGGGCCCGATGGCTCTATCCAGCCGGCGCTGGCACGGGCCTGGGACGTGAGCGAGGACGGCACGGTCTACACCTTCACGCTGGTGGAGGGGGCGACGTTCCACGACGGCAGTGCCTTCGACGCGGAGGACGTGAAGTTCTCGCTGGACCGCGCGCGGGCGGAGGATTCGACCAACGCGCAAAAGCAGCTCTTCGCGGGGATCGAGAGCGTGGAGGTGCTGAGCCCCACCTCGGTGCGCGTGACGCTGAGCGCCCCCGACGGCAACTTCCCCTTCAACATGGCCTGGGGCGACGCGGTGATCGTCGCGCCGGAGACGGTGGAGAGCAATGCGACGGAGCCGGTCGGCACCGGCCCGTTCCGCTTCGCCGACTGGGTGCAGGGCGACCGGGTGGAGCTGGCGGCCTACGAGGGCTACTGGGGCGAGGCCCCGGCGCTGGAGGCGGCCACGTTTCGCTTCATCTCCGACCCCACGGCGGCGTTCGCGGCGATGATGGCGGGCGATCTCGACGCCTTTCCGAATTTCCCGGCACCCGAGAACCTGATCCAGTTCGAGGCCGATCCGCGGTTCGAGGTCATAGTGGGCTCGACGGAGGGCGAGACGATCCTCGCCATGAACGGTTCGGCCGAGCCCTTCTCCAACCCGCTGGTGCGCGAGGCGGTGGCGAAGGCCGTGGACCGGCGCGCGGTGATCGACGGGGCGATGTTCGGCTACGGCACGCCGATCGGCACGCATTTCGCGCCGCACAATCCGGCCTACGTGGACCTGCTCCACCTGTCGCCCCATGACCCGGAGGCGGCGCGGGCGCTGCTGGCCGAAGCGGGCTATCCCGACGGGTTCGAGACGGTGCTGAAGCTGCCGCCGCCTGCCTATGCCCGCCGCGGGGGCGAGATCATCGCCTCCCAGCTCCGCGCCATCGGGATCGAGGCGGAGATCCAGAACGTCGAATGGGCCGACTGGCTGGAAACGGTGTTCCGCGGCCGCGACTATGGCCTGACCATCGTCAGCCACACCGAGCCGATGGATATCGGGATCTACGCGCGGGAGGACTACTACTTCGCCTATGCCGACCCGGATTTCGTGGCGCTGATGGACGAGCTCGGCCAGACCACGGATGACGGCCAGCGCCGCGCGCTGATGGAGGAGGCGCAGCGCAGGATCGCGGAGGACTACGTGAACGCGTACCTCTTCCAGCTTGCGAAGACCGGGGTGGCGGACGCGCGCCTGCGTGGGCTATGGGAGAACGCGCCGACGCAGGCCAACGACCTGACCGGGGTGAGCTGGGCCGAGTGAGGCACGGGTGAAAGGTCGCGGGTCGGGTCCAGGACGGCTGCACCTTCGATCTCCCGCAACGAAGGCGCCGCCCCGGGCTTGACCCAGGGCCCTCCGCAATATGCTGTGGCGCTGAGATGTTCCGGAGAGGTTGCCGATGGCCTACGATGCGCTGATCGCCCATGTGAAGCAGACCGAGGCGCTCGACCTCGTAAGCGGTGTGCTGGAATGGGATCAGGAGGCGATGATGCCGCCCGCCGCGACCGGGCTTCGGGCCGAGCAGCGTGGTGCGCTGGAGGCCGTGCTGCATGCGCGCCGGACCGATCCGCGGATCGGCGATTGGCTGGCAGCGATCGACGAGGGTGCGCTGGACGCCGCGGGCCGCGCGAACGTGGATCGCATCCGCCGCGACTTCATCCGGAACGAACGGATGCCGGGCGACCTGGCGGAGGCGATCGCGAAGGCCACCTCGCTCGGTCACCGCACCTGGGCCGCGGCGCGGGAGGCG
Source organism: Roseobacter sp. HKCCA0434 (assembly GCA_032464575.1). GTDB lineage: Bacteria > Pseudomonadota > Alphaproteobacteria > Rhodobacterales > Rhodobacteraceae > Pontivivens. Next base: position 223,583 of record JAWDKM010000007.1, on the reverse strand, counting down.
TCGGACTTCGCCGCCTTCCGGCCTGCCCTGACCGAGATCGTGAACCTGAAGCGCCAGCAGGCCGATGCGCAGCGGCTGGATGGCGAGAGCCGCTACGACGCGCTGCTCGACGGGTTCGAGCCGGGAATGCGCGAAGGGCCGCTGCGCGAGATCCTGGGCGGGCTGCGCGCCCCGCTCTCCGACCTGCGCGCTCGGATCGCGGAGAGTGGGCGGGACGTACCGGAACTCACGGGCGTCTTTGCGGCCGACGGGCAGATGGCGTTGGCCCGCGAGCTGGCGACGGTGTTCGGCTACGACTGGCAGGCGGGCCGCATGGACCTCGTCACGCACCCGTTCTGCTCGGGCACGCTCACCGATGTGCGCATCACCACGCGGGTGGACGAGGCGCGGCCCTTCGACTGCCTCTACTCGGTGATCCATGAGGTGGGGCACGCGGTCTACGAGCAGGGTGTGCCGGAGGACCATGCGCTGACGCCCGCGGGCGGTCATGTGTCGATGGGCGTGCACGAGAGCCAGAGCCGGCTGATGGAAAACCAGCTCGGCCGCTCGCGCGCCTTCTGCGGCTGGCTGCACGACAAGATGGTGCGGGGCTTCGGCATCGAGATGGGGGCGGAGGACTTCTATGCCGCCGTGAACCGGGTCGAGCCCGGCTTCATCCGGACGGAGGCCGACGAGGTCCACTACAACCTCCACATCCTGATGCGCTTCGATCTGGAGCGGGCGCTTATGGACGGGGAACTGGAGGTCGCCGATCTCGAGGATGCCTGGAACGAGCGGTTCGAGGCCGATTTCGGTCAGGTCGTGCCGGATGCCGCGCGCGGTGTCCTGCAGGACGTGCACTGGTCGGCGGGGCTTTTCGGCTACTTCCCGACCTACACGCTCGGCAACATCTACGCCGCCGCGCTGCACGAGGCGCTGCGCGCCGCCGTGCCCGATCTCGACGATCTGCTGGCGCGGGGCGAGAGCGGTCCTGCGGTCGCCTGGCTGCGCCAGAACGTGCACCGTCACGGGGCGATCATCCCCGCCCCCGAGCTGATCGAGCGCGCCACCGGGGGGCCGGTCACGCCCGCGCCGCTCATCGCCTACCTGGAGGCGAAGTTCGGGGAGCTCTACGGGCTGTGACGCGCCACGCCGTCGATAGGGCCGGGCTTTCGGCCAGCGGCGGACGCCTCCGGCGGGGGGATATTTGGACAAGGTGGAACCGAAAGGTCTTTCCTGACTCCCTCGGCTCGGCTTTGGCGCGCGGTACAGCTGCGGACTGCGATAACCGTAGAGGTGGAAGGTCCTCGGTCGTCCCAGCTTGTGCGTTATGTGGCGAAGAACTGATCGCTCCTTTCCAGCTTGTTTCAAATATCCTCGCCGAAGGCCTTCGCCGGAGGCGAAGCAGGACGCGCGACATCGCGTCTTTCGCGCGATGCTGAGCTATTTGCTTCGCCGCTCCCTGTCGCTCGGGGCGACGCTGGTCGTTGCCTCGCTCGTCGTGTTCGGGGTCATCGAGGTGCTGCCGGGGGATCCGGCGGCGTTCATGCTCGGGCTGAATGCGCAGCCCGAGGCTGTGGCGGCGCTGCGCGCGCAGATGGGGCTCGATGACGGGTTGGTGGCGCGGTACCTGACGTGGGTCGGTGGGCTCGTGACCGGGGATTTCGGGACGTCCTATACCTACCGCGTGCCGGTGTCGGAGCTCATCGCCGACCGGATCTGGGTGAGCCTGCCGTTGGCGCTCTATGCGCTGCTTCTGTCGACCGTCATCGCCTTTCCGGTTGGGATGCTGGCGGCGATGTATCGGGGGCGGGCGGCGGATTATGGGGTGATGGGAGCGACGCAGCTCGGCATTGCGGTGCCGAATTTCTGGTTCGCGATGCTGCTGGTCTTCGTCTTCGCCATCCAGCTGCGGTGGGTGAGTGCCGGGGGCTTTCCGGGGTGGGAGGCGCCGCTCGCCGCCATCGGCGCGCTCACCCTGCCGGCGATCGCACTTGCGCTGCCGCAGGCGAGCATTCTGGCGCGGATCATGCGCTCGGCCCTCATCGAGACGCTGGACGAGGACTACGTCCGCACGGCGCGGGCCAAGGGATTGGGGCGGCGCGCCGTCGTCTGGCGGCATGCGCTGAGGAACGCGCTGATCCCGGTGCTGACGATCATCGGGCTGCAGTTCTCCTTCCTGCTGGCGGGCGCGATCATCATCGAGAACGTCTTCTTCCTGCCGGGGCTCGGGCGGCTGTTGTTCCAGGCGATCACACAGCGTGACCTGATCGTGGTGGAGAGCACGGTGATGCTGCTGGTCTTTGCCATGGTCGTGGTGACGTTCCTCGTCGATCTCGCCTATACCATCGTCGATCCGAGGCTGCGGCGATGATGCCGCGCAGCCTGATCGCGGGCGGGCTCCTCACCGCGCTCTTCGCCCTGCTCGCGCTGGCGAGCTTCGTCTGGACGCCGCACGATGTCGCGGCGCTGAACATTGCGAGCCGGATGCAGGGGCCGTCCGCGGCGCATCCGCTGGGTACGGATCATCTGGGGCGGGACATCCTGTCGATGCTGATGGTGGGGGCGCGGACCTCGCTGGCGGTCGCCATCGCCTCGGTCGGGATCGGGATGGGGGCCGGCGTGCCGCTGGGCCTGTGGGCCGCCGCGCGGCGGGGCGGGATCGCGGACGAGCTCATCATGCGGGGCAACGACCTCGTCTTCGCCTTTCCGTCGATCCTGATCGCGATCCTGATCACCGCGCTGGCGGGGCCGAGCGTGTGGAACGCGATCCTCGCCATCGGGATCTTCAACGTGCCGGTGTTCGCGCGACTGACGCGGGGGGCTGCGCTGAGCCTGTGGAGCCGCGAGTTCATCATGGCCGCCCGCGTGGCGGGCAAGGGGGCGGCGCGGATCAGTGCGGAGCACGTCCTGCCCAACATCGCGAACCTGCTGGTGGTGCAGGGGACGATCCAGTTCTCCGTCGGGATCCTGGTGGAGGCCGCATTGAGCTATGTCGGCCTCGGCGCGCAGCCGCCACTGCCGAGCTGGGGGCGCATGCTGGCGGACGCCCAGACGTTGATCGGTGTGGCGCCGCACATGGCGGTGATCCCGGGCCTTGCCATCGTGCTGAGCGTGCTGGGGCTCAACCTGTTGGGCGACGGGCTGCGCGACGCGCTCGACCCGAAGCTCAGGACGGTGCGGGCATGACGCTGTTGTCGGTCGAGGGCCTGTCGATCCGCATCGGGGCGGCGGAGCTGGTGCACGATGTCTCGCTGGAGATGGCGGAGGGCGAGATCCTGGGCCTCGTCGGCGAAAGCGGGTCGGGCAAGTCGATGACCGCGCTTTCCCTGATGCGACTTCTGCCACGGGGGGCGGAGGCGGCGGGCCGCGTGCGGCTGGGGGGCGAGGATCTGACCGCGCTCACCGAACGGCAGATGTGCGCCCGGCGCGGGCGCGACCTCTCCATGGTGTTTCAGGAGCCGATGACGGCGCTCAATCCGCTGCACACGATCGGCGATCAGGTGGCGGAGACGGTGCGGCTGCACTCCCGCGCCTCGGTCCGGGAGGCGCGGGCGCGGGCGGCGGAGGTTCTGGCGCGCGTGGGCCTTGGGCAGATCCCGTTGTCGCGCTACCCGCATGAGCTGTCCGGCGGGCAGCGGCAGCGGGTGGTGATCGCCTGTGCGATCGCGCTGCGTCCGAAGCTGCTGATCGCGGATGAGCCGACCACGGCGCTCGACGTGACGACGCAGGCGGGGATCCTCGACCTGTTGAAGCGGCTGGCGCGGGAGGACGGGATGGGCCTGATCCTGATCACCCACGACCTCGCCGTCGTTGCCGACATGGCCGACCGGATCGCGGTGATGAAGGATGGGCGGATGGTTGAAAGCGGCCCGGCGGTTCAGGTGCTTACCTCGCCGAGCCATGCCTACACGCGCGACCTGCTCGCGGCCTCCGTCCACCAGCCGAAGCGCGCGCAGCGGCGGGAGCGCGAGGCGGTTCTGGAGGTCGAGAACGTCGTGCGCGACTATCCCGGCCCGCGCCGGCTGATCGGGCGCGCGCAGGGGCATCGGGCAGTGGACGGCGTGAGCTTCACACTACGCCGTGGTGAGAACCTGGGCCTCGTCGGGGAGAGCGGGTCGGGCAAGTCTACGCTCGCCCGCGCGATCCTGGGGCTGGAGCCGATGCAGGGCGGGTCGATCCGGCTCGGCGGGAACGAGATGGGCGTGGATGCACCGCCATCGCTGCGGCGGCGGATCGGCGTGGTGTTTCAGGATCCTTTCGGCAGCTTCGATCCGCGCTGGCGGGTGGAGCGGCTGGTCGCCGAACCCTTCCACCTGCTCGACGCACCGCCGCCGCGGCGCCGGGCGGTGGAGGAGGTGCTGGAGAGCGTGGGGCTGCGCCCTTCGGATGCCGACAAGCACATCCACGCCTTTTCCGGCGGACAGCGGCAGCGGATCGCCATCGCCCGCGCGCTGATCATCCGCCCCGACGTGATCGTGCTGGACGAGGCGGTGAGCGCCCTCGACGTGCGGGTGCGGGCGCGGATCCTCGACCTGCTTGCCGAGCTGTCGAAGCAGTTCGCGGTGAGCTTCCTCTTCATCTCCCACGACCTGAACGTGGTGCGGGCGATCTGCGACCGGGTGATGGTGATGCAGGCAGGCCGGATCGTGGAGCAGGGCGAGACGGCGGCGCTGTTCGCGGCGCCGACCCATACCTACACGCGGCAGCTTCTGGCCGCGGCGCCCCATCTGCCCGCTGGGGCCGCAAGCGCGGCGGGCTGACGCCCGCGTGCACGCGAGGGAGGCGCGGGGTGGCGCCTCCGGCGGGGATATTTGTCTCAAGGCAGAAGGATCAGGCGATCCGGTCCATTTCGGAGAGCGTGAAGGTCACCACCTTGCCGTCGGTCGCCTTCATGTAGGCGGCGAGGTGCGGGGCATTCATGTGGGCCTGCCAGAGCTCCCGGCTTTCCCACGTCTCGTAGAAAAGGAAGGTGCCGGGGGCGTCGCGGTCGATATGCAGGTCGTATTGCTTGCAGCCCGCTTCGGCGCGCGTTGGGTCGACGAGTTTCTCCAGCTCGGCCCGGACCAGATCGGCGTGGCCGGGGACGGCCTCGATGCGGGCGATGATCGTGAGGTCTGACATCGGTATGTCCTGTCGTGGGTTGCGATATCGCCCGATGTAGAGAGGTCTTGTCCTCGACGTAAGTATGCACAAATCTGGCCCATACCCACCTGAAGGATACTGCCTCATGTCCCGCTTCGATCACTACGACTGCTCCCTCGGCTGCCCGGTGGAGGCGACGCTGGAGCTGATCGGCGGCAAGTGGAAGGGCGTCGTGCTCTACCACCTCATCGACGGCACCATGCGGTTCAACGAGCTGCACCGCGCGGCGGGGACCGTCACGCAGCGGGTGCTGACCAAGGCATTGCGTGAGCTGGAGGGTGCGGGGCTGGTGTCCCGCACGGTACATCCGGTGGTGCCGCCGCATGTGGACTATGCGCTGACCGAAAAGGGACGCACGCTGGTGCCGCTGCTTCTTGCGATGAGGGACTGGGGGCTGGAGCATGCGCTGCCTGCGCCCTCTTCCACCTTGAACGAAAATATCCTTGCTTAAGGTCTTCGCCAAAGGCGAAGGAGCGAGGGCGAAACCGCACCTCAGGCGAGCCGGGTCCGCAGGGCCTCTGTCAGCGCATCCGCGGCGCGGGTGATCCGGGCGGTGCGCAGGTCGTCCTCGTGCCGGATCAGGTGGAAGCTGCGGGTGAAGGCGATCTCCTCAGGCAGCAGGCGGATGAGGTCCGGGCGGCCTTCCGCCACGAAGTCGGGCAGGACGCAGATCCCGTGCCCGGCCACGGTCCATTCGAGCTGGATCGTCAGCGAGGTCGAGGCGAGCTGCGGGCGCAGGTCCGGGGCGATCAGGGGCGCGTAGTCGAGCTCCTTGTCGAAGATCATGTCGCCGATGTAGCCGATGAAGCGGTGCGCCTTGAGGTCGTCGCGGGTCGCTACCGGGTGGCGCTCCGCCAGCGCGTTCGCGGCATAGAGATGCAGATTGTAGTCTGCGACCCGCCGCACGCGAAGCCGCCCGGCGGTGGGCGGGGTCAGGGCGAGCGCGATGTCGGCCTCACGCTGGCTGAGGGAGAAGACGCGCGGCAGCGCCACCAGCTCGACCCGCAGGTCGGGATGTGCGTCGGCCAGTGCCGCGCAGGCGTCGGCCAGGATGAAGCTCGCCACGCCCTCCGGCGCGCCGATCCGCACGCTGCCTGACAGGCGCTCCGACTGGCCTGCGACGCGATCGGCGGCGCCGGTTGCCGCGGCCTCCATCGCTGCCGCTGGGCCGGTCAGCCGCCGCCCTGCCTCCGTCAGCGCATAGCCGCGTTGGGAGCGGTCGAAGAGCCGGGCGGCGAGGCCCGTTTCCAGCGCGGTCACCCGCCGCGCCACGGTCGCCGGATCGAGGCCGAGGGCCCGACCCGCCCCCAGCAGTGTCCCGTGTCGCGAGAGTTCGAGAAAAACCCGCAGATCGTCCCAATTTGGTTTCAGAGAGGCCATGGCGCCATTTTGCAGATTTGCCGGATCGGTCTGAGGATTTACCGGTCGATCCCGCGAAAACGCAAGGTTAGGGTCGCGGCCAATGGTCTGGGGAGGCTGACATGGACGAACTTTATCACTTCATTGACGGGCAGCGGGTTAAGGGGACTTCGGACCGCTTCGCCGACGTCTTCAATCCCGCGACGGGCGAGGTGCAGGCCAAGGTGCCGCTGGCGTCTGCGGAGGAGCTGGACACGGCGGTGGCCGGGGCCGCCCGGGCGCAGGTCGGCTGGGGTGCCACCAATCCGCAGCGCCGCGCGCGGGTGCTGATGGAGTTCGTCCGGCTCCTCCACCGCGATATGGACAAGCTGGCCGAGGCGCTGTCCCGCGAGCACGGGAAGACGATCCCCGACGCGAAGGGTGATGTGATCCGGGGGCTGGAGGTGGCGGAGTTCTGCCTCGGCGCGCCGCATCTGCTGAAGGGCGAGTACACGGATGGCGCCGGGCCGGGGATCGACATGTACTCCATGCGCCAGCCGATCGGCGTGGCCGCCGGGATCACGCCGTTCAACTTCCCCGCCATGATCCCGATGTGGAAGTTCTGCCCCGCGATCGCGGCGGGCAATGCCTTCATCCTCAAGCCGTCCGAGCGGGATCCCTCCGTGCCGCTGATGCTCGCCGAGCTGATGCAGGAGGCGGGGCTGCCCGACGGTATCCTGCAGGTGGTGAACGGCGACAAGGAGGCTGTGGACGCGATCCTGGATCACGAGGGGATCGGCGCGGTGGGTTTCGTCGGCTCCACGCCGATTGCCGCGTATATCTACGAGCGGGGCTGTGCGAACGGCAAGCGGGTGCAGTGCTTCGGCGGGGCGAAGAACCATATGATCATCATGCCTGATGCCGACATGGATCAGGCTGCCGATGCGCTGGTCGGCGCGGGCTATGGCGCGGCGGGCGAGCGCTGCATGGCGATCTCCGTCGCCGTGCCCGTGGGCGACGAGACCGCCGACCGGCTGATCGAGAAGCTGGCGCCCAAGGTCGAGGCGCTGAAGATCGGACCCTATACGGGTGGCGATGATGTGGATTTCGGCCCGTTGGTGACGGCGGAGGCGAAACGGCGCGTGGCGGGGCTGGTGGAGTCCGGCATCGAGCAGGGCGCGAAGCTGGTCGTCGATGGGCGTGGCTTCAACATGCAGGGCTACGAGGAGGGCTTCTTCTTCGGCGCGTGCCTCTTCGATCACGTGACCAAGGACATGGACATCTATCGGCAGGAGATCTTCGGCCCGGTCCTCTCCACCGTGCGGGCGCAGAGCTATGACGAGGCGCTGGGCCTCGCCATGGACCACGAATACGGCAACGGCGTCGCGATCTTCACCCGCGACGGGGATGCGGCACGCGATTTCGCCTCCCGCATCAACGTGGGCATGGTGGGGGTGAACGTGCCGATCCCGGTACCGCTCGCCTATCATACGTTTGGGGGCTGGAAGAAGTCGGCCTTCGGCGATCTCAACCAGCACGGACCGGACGCCTTCCGCTTCTACACCAAGACCAAAACGGTGACCGCGCGCTGGCCCTCCGGCATCCGCGAGGGCGCCGAGTTCGTCATCCCGACGATGAAGTAACGTCCGCCGCGGCTGCGATGCGACGGTCAGTCGATATGATCAGTCCGGGAGGCTTCCGAGTAGTGCCGGCTGGAGCGCCCGAAGGCGGCGCGCAGCCGCCCGGCCGCGTTGCCGAACGAATAGATCGCTGCGGCGAGCGACGCGCGTCCCCGTACCGGCGCCGCCGCGACCTGCAGGCAGCCCCGCAGCGCCCGCTCGATGGCGCGCCGGATGCTGGTGATGGGCTTTCTGTTGAGACGCTGGGCAGCGACGGTCGCCTGGTCGCGACTGCGCCGATAGGTGTAGCCGGGGGTGAGACGTCGGGCGGGAAGCCTGTCGTGAACCACCGCGCTGGGAACCCAGCCGACAGACCCACCCCGACTGCGCATCTCCTTCGAGAACGCGGTATCCGATCCTCCGGTATCCCGCAGCTTCTCGTCGAACCGCAGGCCCAGTTCGCGCACCTTCGACAGCCGAGCACACCAGTTATTCGTGTAGACGTCGAACACTCCATCCACGCCTTCACCGGAGGCGGTCGCGCGGGTTCTGTTCTGCTCCGCGAGCCTGTTCTGCCGCTCGGTCAGGATGGCGCGCTGCATCGCGGTCAGCTCGCCCCCGGTCGCTTCGAGGCGCAGCGGCCCGCCGGCGAGGTCGAGTTGCCGGTCGTGCATGGCGGAGGTCAGTTCCGACAGCCAGTCGGGTTGGACACGTTCGTCGTCGTCGACGAATGCGAGCAGGTCGACATCCAGCCTCAAAGCGATGTCGAGCACGCGGTTGCGGGCGAACGGAATGCCGGGCTCGGGCTCCAGCTCGTAAACCACCTCGTGCCCGTGACGTGCCGAAAACCGAGCCAACAAATCGGTCAGCGACGGTCGGCTGTCATTCTCCACGATGATAAAGAGAAGATCCTGTGACTCCGTGCCTTCCAGCTCGAGAAAGCTGCTCAGCAGGACGTCCAGCATCTCGGGTCGGCGTCTCGTGATGACGCCGACCGCGACACGCGTCATGCCCTTGGCGCAGACAGGCTTTCGACCGTCGGCCCCTTCGGCGGCGTCTTTCGCGAGGTGTCGTACACCTGCAGTTTTTGTCGATGCCATGTTCCCTGCGTGCGTTGCGAGCGACACGGTTCGATGTCCCAAACTCAAGTCTTCACAGTCAGATACCGACTACTGCCTTAAAACGACGGAGCTGCGACCGAACGATCCGTCTCGGATTCGAGTGGATTGCAGACGTCGGCATCTTGCAAGTCGGAAGCGCCTCACTAGGACGAGAAATAGAACGAATTCAAGAAAAATCGCCCGGCTCGTGCAACGTGAGGTTTCCCGGCAACGAGATCGTGTTTTCGGCGTCGCTCGGTGTCGCGTCTTGTCCATCCTTCGACCTGTCCGGAGCCTGGAGGGCGGGGGGCAGCTTCCCAACCGCCCTATGCTCTGCCGTGACCAACGTGCGCCAGTTTCGGCATGTGGAAGCCGTTTCGACAGATGCGCCCGCGATCAGGCGCTATGGCTGTTCCGTCCGCCTTCCATCCGCTTTGCCCTCCTTCGCGCGGCCATCGGAAACCGTCATCGCGAAGAGCGCCGTGAATGTCACCATATACGTCGCCACTATGATGCCGCGGTAGAAAAGCACCGTGGTCATTCCGTTGAGCGCGATCACCGCGACGATGGCGATGACGGGCCACGCAGCCCGCAGCCCGTAGCGCCACAGCAGGTAGAGCGGCGGTCCGAACAGGAAGACAAGGCCGGAGATCAGTGCGGAAAGGCCGCCGCCCATCAGCCAGCTGAGATAGAGGTTGTGCAGATGATGGATGCTCGATCCGAATTCCTCGATCACGATGTAGCGCTCGTTCTCGAAGCCGCGGCCGTGCAGCCAGTACTCCGGCATGACGGAGATGGCATGCTTCCACGTTTCGAAGCGGCCGAGTTCGGCCTGGCTCGACCGGCTCAGATCGGCAGTCTGTGCGATCTCCACGAGTTGGCCCATGCGCGAACCGAAGTCGCAGCCGGTTGCCATGTCGAGCAGGAGCGCTGCGCCCAGTCCCGCCACGATAGCGGCGCCGATGCCCAGGAGGTGGCGCCACCGGCCAGACCCCCCGAGAAGGACGGCGGCCATCGGGAACATGATCAACTGGATCAGAAGGATCGTCCGCGCGCCGCCGAACGCGCTCGCCGACAGGACGCACAGGAAGACCAGCAGGTAGAGAAACGCGAGGTCGCGTCGCCGGCCCGCCAAGAGCCGTCCGAAGAGCGCGAGCGCGATCGCCGTCATCCAGATCGGCGGATAAAGCGGGTTCCTGTTGAAGGCCTTCACGCGGCAGACCTGCTCGTCCACCCCGAAGAGATAGAAGGTCGCCAGCACGACGGTGCAGGCGACAATTCCGCCACCCAGAATGTAGGTCCACCGCTTCGTCTCCCGCGCGAGGATCGGAACGGCAAGAAGCAGAAGCCCGGATATCACGGCGCGCACCAGTTCGCCCTCTCCGTCCTCGCGCGGGTAGTCGGGCGAGAGGGTGGGAAAGACCGCCATGTTCACGGCGTAGAGCAGCAGGTACTGCAGCATCATGGCATGAACGATCCAGAGACGGCCCTGATCTGCCAGCGCCGTGCGGAAGTGCCAGAGCAATGGCAGGATCGCGAACGGCAGGGCCGCGAGGGTGAAGGCGTCCTCGTGGAGTGCCGCGACGGAGACCAGACCGGCAAAGATCGCGGTCATCCAAGTGAAGAAGCGGTGCGGTCCGGAAGGGACGACGGTGTTCATCTACGGATCTCTGGAACGGCAAACGTCGACGGGGCGGGCCTTTCGAGGCCGTTCCGCTCCTCGCACCCCCGGACGAAAATGTATAGGGACGGACCGCACCGGGGCGATCGCTGTGTCCCGGTTGCAATGGGGTAGGACATGGATTTCGCATTGGACGAGGAGCGGCAGGCGATCTTCGAGATGGCTTGCGATTTCGGGCGGGACCGGCTCGGGCCGATGGCGGCGGAGGCCGAGCGGGCCGGGATCGACCGCGGCGTGCTCGCGGAGGTAGGTGCGCTGGGCATGGGCGCGATCTATGCCGGTGAGGCGCATGGCGGCTCGGGGCTCGGCCGGCTCGACGCGGCGCTGATCTTCGAGGGGCTTTCGCTGGGGGATCCGAGCGTGGCGGCCTTCATCTCCATCCACAACATGTGCTGCTGGATGGTGGATGCCTTCGCCTCCGACACGTTGCGGGCCGAAGTTGTGCCGGGCCTCGCGGCGTTCGAAACGGCGGCGAGCTATTGCCTGACAGAGCCCGGCAGCGGGTCGGACGCGGCCGCGCTGAAAACCTCCGCCCGGCGCGACGGCGATGACTACGTGTTGAACGGGACCAAGGCGTTCATCTCGGGCGGCGACTTTTCCGACTGGTACGTGGTGATGTGCAGGACCGGGGAAGCCGGGCCGAAGGGCATCTCGACGGTATTGGTGCCGAAGGACGCGGCGGGGCTGAGCTTCGGCGGGCAGGAGCGGAAGATGGGCTGGAAGGCGCAGCCCACCGCGCAGGTCCAGTTCGACGATTGCCGCGTTCCGATCCGCTACCGCGTCGGGGCCGAGGGCGACGGATTCCGCTTCGCGATGAAGGGGCTCGACGGCGGGCGGCTCAACATCGCGGCCTGTTCGCTAGGCGGTGCGCAGGGGGCGCTGACGAAGACGCTGACCTATATGGGCGAGCGCCGCGCGTTCGGGGAGACGCTGGACCGCTTCCAGGCTCTTCAGTTCCGGGTGGCCGATGCGGAGACGGCATTGCAGGCCGCCCGGATCTTCCTGCGGCAGGCAGCCTGGAAGCTCGACCGGGGGGAGCCGGATGCCACGCAGCACTGTGCCATGGCGAAGCGTTTCGTGACGGATGCGGCTTTCGACGTGGCGAACGATTGCCTCCAGCTCCACGGGGGCTATGGCTACCTGGAGGACTACGGCATCGAGAAGATCGTGAGGGACCTGCGCGTGCACCAGATCCTGGAAGGGACGAACGAGATCATGCGCCTGATCGTGGCGCGCAAACTGCTGGCGGATCGGGGGAACGGGTGATGCTGACACACGCCGCATCCATGCAGATGGCCGGGCAGAAGAACCGGCCTGCGCCCGACCTCCCCCCCGGGAGGGCGCATTCGCACCCACCCGAGGTCGGGCGCAGGCCTTCGGACGGCGCGCTGCCAGAAGCCGCTTTCCCGCTCTGCCGCGAGGACGCCCACCTATGACCGACACCCTCTTCCGCATCGAGGGGCGTGCAGGGCGCATCACCCTCAACCGTCCCGATGCGCTCAACGCGCTGACCCACGAGCAGGTGCTGGAGATCGAGCAGCGCCTGCGCCTGTGGGCCGAGGACCCGGCCGTGGAGCTCGTCCTGATCGACGGCGCGGGCGAGCGGGCGTTCTGTTCCGGGGGCGATATCCAGCATCTCTACGAGACCGGGCGGGCGGGCGACTTCGCCTATGGCCGCCGCTTCTGGGCCGACGAGTACCGGCTAAACGCGCTGATCTGGAACTACCTCAAGCCCTACGTGGCGATCATGCACGGCTTCGTCATGGGGGGCGGGGTCGGGGTCTCGGCGCTTGGCTCGCACCGGATCGTGACGGATGGCACGCAGGTCGCGATGCCGGAATGCGGGATCGGGCTGGTCCCGGATGTGGGCGGGTCGATGCTGCTGGGCTGTGCGCCGGGGCGGCTGGGCGAGTATCTCGGCACCACCGGCGCGCGGATGGGGCCGGGCGACGCGATCCACGCAACCTTCGCCGACAGCTATGTACCCGCCGACCGGATCGAGGCGCTGAAGGACGCGCTCTGCGAACAGGGCGTCGATGCGATCGAGGAGTTCGCTGAGCCGCCGGAGAAGGGCGAGCTGCAGTGTCAGCAGGCCGAGATCGACAAGCATTTCGCGGGGGAGACCGCGATGGACATCGTGCGCTCGCTGGAGCACGAGGGCGGGCAATGGGAGCGGGATGCGCTGAAGAAGCTTCGCCGCAGTGCCCCCCTCTCCGTCGCCTGCGCGGTCGAGGCGATCCACCGCGCCCGAAATCTGGGCCGGATCGAGGACGCGCTGCGGCTGGAATACCGCTTCACCGCCCGCTGCATGGAGCATGGCGAGTTCCTGGAAGGCGTCCGCGCCGCCGTCATCGACAAGGACCGCAGCCCGCAATGGGCGGTTCCGACGCTGGAGGCGCTGCCGCAGGTCCGGGTGAGCCAGATGCTGATGCCGCTCGGCGCGGATGAGCTGAAACTATAAGCAACCGTCCCGGCCCCTGCGCCGGGACCTTTCGCAGGAGGCCCCGGATCGGGTCCGGGGCGGTCGCGACGGAAGGGGAGGACTACCACATGACGATCGGGTTCATCGGTCTCGGCAACATGGGCGCGCCGATGGCGGCCAATCTGGCGGCGGCGGGTCATGAGGTGACCGGCTTCGACGTGGCGGGCGTGACGGTGGAGGGCGTGGCGAAGGCCATGACCGCCGCCGAGGCCGCGACGGGCAAGGATACCGTCATCACCATGCTGCCGAACGGAGACATCCTGCGGCGCGTCTATGACGAGATCGTTCCGGCGGGCATGGCTGGCGCGGCGTTCATCGACTGCTCCACCGTGGACGTGGACAGCGCGCGGGGCGTGGCGGAGCAGGCGGCGGCCGCCGGGCTGCTGGCCGTGGATGCGCCCGTCTCCGGCGGGGTCGGGGGGGCTGCGGCGGGGACGCTCACCTTCATGGCGGGTGGCTCGGAGGAGGCCTTCGCCAAGGCGCAGCCGCTCTTCGAGGTCATGGGGCAGAAGGCGGTGCATTGCGGCGCGTCGGGCAACGGGCAGGCGGCGAAGATCTGCAACAATATGATCCTCGGCGTGACCATGATCGCCACGTGTGAGGCGTTTGCGCTCGCCGACAAGCTGGGCCTCGACCGGCAGGCGATGTTCGACGTGGTGAGCACCTCCTCGGGTTATTCGTGGAGCATGAACGCCTACTGCCCGGCCCCCGGCATCGGGCCGCAGAGCCCGGCGGATAACGACTACAGGCCGGGCTTCGCGGCGGCGCTGATGCTGAAGGACCTGCGGCTGAGCCAGCAGGCCGCGGTCTCGGCGGCCGCGCAGACGCCGATGGGCGCACGGGCGACGGAGATCTACGAGCGGTTCGTGGAGATGGACGAGGAGGCGCGGGACTTCTCCGCCATCCTGCCCTGGCTGTCGGAGGGGGCAGGCTAGACGCAAGCCGTTCGCCCGGCGGCATCGCCGGGCCGCGCCCGCCCGGGTCTCCGCCCTTGATCCGGCGAAACTGTCCACTGGAAAGTTTCCGGGCCGCCGGACCACCCTCCCCCCGGACGGCGCGTTGGCGACGTCGGACGCAGAAAGCGCGACTTGGATGCTTGATAGGGCCGACAGCTCAATACCGTCCCAGAAGCGCCCTTCAGGTCGGGCGCGGCCCTCATCTTGCTGAACTGCGCGACGGACCCGCGCATTGCGCCGTCCGCTGGCTCGCGCGATAAAGACGTCAAAGGAGACTCACCTATGCCCGATGGTCAGATCACCGGCACCGGCCCCTCGCTCGCGTCGTTCCAGTGGGACGATCCCTTCCTGCTCGCCGACCAGCTGGGCGAGGAGGAGCGGATGCTGTCCGAGAGTGCGCAGACCTTCGCGCAGGACAAGCTGATGCCGCGGGTCACCGACGCCTATCTGGACGAGACGACGGACCCCGAGATCTTCCGCGAGATGGGGGAGATGGGGCTGCTCGGCGCCACGATCCCGGAGGAGTATGGGGGCCTCGGCGCGGGTTACGTGAGCTACGGCCTCATCGCGCGGGAGGTGGAGCGGGTGGACTCGGGCTACCGCTCGATGATGTCGGTGCAGTCCTCACTGGTGATGTACCCGGTCCACGCCTACGGCTCCGAGGAGCAGCGCAGGAAGTATCTGCCCGGCCTCGCCTCGGGCCAGCTCATCGGCTGCTTCGGGCTGACGGAGCCGGATGCGGGCTCCGACCCGGCAGGCATGAAGACGACGGCGAAGAAGACCGATGGCGGCTATGTGCTGAACGGCGCGAAGATGTGGATCTCGAACTCGCCGATCGCCGATGTGTTCGTCGTCTGGGCGAAGTCCGAGGCGCATGGCGGCAAGATCCGTGGCTTCGTGCTGGAGAAGGGGATGCCCGGCCTCTCCGCCCCGAAGATCGGCGGCAAGCTCTCCTTGCGCGCGTCGATCACCGGCGAGATCGTGATGGACGGGGTCGAGGTTGGCGAGGACGCACTGCTGCCGAATGTCGAGGGGCTGAAAGGCCCGTTCGGCTGCCTCAACCGCGCGCGCTACGGCATCTCCTGGGGTGTGATGGGCGCGGCGGAGGAGTGCTGGCACCGTGCCCGGCAATACGGCCTCGACCGACATCAGTTCGGGCGGCCGCTGGCGCAGACCCAGCTCTTCCAGAAGAAGCTGGCGGACATGCAGACCGAGATCGCGCTGGGGCTGCAGGGGAGCCTGCGGGTCGGGCGGCTGCTCGACGAGGGTCGCGCGGCGCCCGAGATGGTATCGCTCGTCAAGCGCAACAACTGCGGCAAGGCGCTCGACATCGCGCGGACCGCCCGGGATATGCATGGCGGCAACGGGATCCAGGCGGAGTACCACGTGATGCGCCATGCCCAGAACCTGGAGACGGTGAACACCTACGAGGGCACGCATGACGTGCACGCCCTCATCCTCGGCCGGGCGCAGACCGGCCTGCAGGCCTTCTTCTGAGGGGTGTTTGCGGTTCTGAGGGCGCTTGCCCTCCTCGTCCTGGTGGCCCTGCCGGCTGCCGCGCAGCTGGCTTATGAGGATCTGAGCCAGGAGCAGCAGATGGCCGTGATCCGTGCGGCTATCGTGCAGGAGAACTACGACGCGGCGCAGACGCTGCTCGCCGCCTCCCGCTTCGACCGGGGGGATCTGGGCTACGAGGCCGCGTTCTATCAGGCGATCATCTTCCGCGAGGGCGGGCGGCTGGAGGATGCGATCACGCTGCTCCGCCAGATCGTCACCGAGCGTCCCGACATCCGCGGCGCGCGGTTCGAGCTGGCGCAGACGCTGGCGCTGGACGGGCAGCGCGACGCGGCGGAGTATCACCTCGGCATCCTGGCGGAAAGCGCGAGCAGTGCTGCAGAGCGGGAGCAGTTCGAGAGCGCGATCGACCTTCTGGAGCGCGACAACCGTTTCAGCTTCACCGGTTTCGTGACGATCGCGCCGTCGACCAACTTCTCCAACGGGGCGTCCACCGACACGATCCGCCTGTTCGGCCTGCCCTTCGAGATCGAGAATACCGAGCAGTCGGGCGTGGGGCTGAGCTATGGCGGGACGGGGATCTTCGCCCAGCCGATCGGGCGCGAACGGCAGCTCTTTTTCGCGACGGGGGCGCAGTTCAACGAGTTTCCGGGCTCCGAATTCGACAACCGCATCTTCACCTTGCGGGGCGGCATCCAGTTCGGCCCGCCGCTGCGGCGCCTGACGCTGGAGCTGGTGACGGACCGCCGCGACGTGGATGGCGAGCTGTCAGATACCAGCCAGGGCGGCCGGGTGGCCGCGCGCTATCCGCTGGCGCCGCGTTGGCTCGCGGATGCCGAGTTCGCCTTCGCCGACCGGGAATTCGAGCGGAGCGACGACCGGCTGGTGCGCGATCTGGAGTTCACGCTGCGCCACGCCGTCGCCTCGAATGTCAGTGTGAGCGGCGGCGTGATCGTCGAGGACACGCGGGCCGATACCGACTTCAACAGCTTTGGCGGGCGCGGCGTGGTGCTGGGCGCGGCGCGGCAGTTCGCCAATGGCCTCGTGGTCGACGGACAGGTGGAATACGTCGCGCGCAACTACGATGAGGACTTCGTCGGCCTCGGCGATCGGCGGGAGGACCGGATCACCCGTGTCCGCCTCTCCGCCCTGTCGAGCCGGTTGCAGTTCCGGGGGATCGCGCCGCGGGTGAGCCTGACCTACACGCGGCAAAATTCGAACGTCCCGATCTTCGACTTCGACGCCTACGGGGCGGAGCTGACGCTGACGCGGTCCTTCTGATGGACGTGCTGGTGGTCGGCGGCGGCCCCGCGGGCCTCGCGGCGGCGGAGGTGGCGAGTGCAGCCGGCGCGCGTGTGCTGGTTGCGGAGCAGAAGCCGAGCGTCGGGCGGAAGTTCCTGATGGCGGGCAAGTCGGGGCTGAACCTGACGAAGGACGCTTCGCCCGACGAGTTGATCGCGACCTGTGGACGCGCGGAGTTGGCGCCGATGCTGCGGGCCTTCGATGCCGCGGCGGTACAGGGCTGGGCGCGCGGGCTGGGGCAGGAGGTCTTCACCGGCTCCTCCGGCCGGGTCTTTCCGGTGGCGATGAAGGGCTCCCCGCTGCTGCGCGCGTGGCTCGCGCGGCTGGAGGCGCAGGGGGTGGAGTTCCGGACCCGGTGGCGCTGGCTGGGTGGCGGGCGGTTCGAGACGCCTGATGGTGAGCAGGAGGTGCCGGGACGGGCCATAGTGCTCGCCATGGGCGGCGCGAGCTGGGCGCGGCTGGGGGCGGATGGCGCGTGGGCCGGGGTACTGGGTGGTCCGCTCGTGCCCTTCCGCCCCGCCAATATGGGCTTCGACGTGGACTGGTCGGTGCATATGGCGCGCTGGGCCGGGGCGCCCGTAAAGGGAGTGGCATTGCGGTGCCGGGAGCATCGGGTCGAGGGGGAGTTCGTGGTCACCGAAGACGGTGTCGAGGGTTCGGCGATCTACGCGCTGTCCGCACCGCTGCGGGACGCGATGACGGCGGATGGCGTGGTGACGATGCTCGACCTCGCCCCCCGCGCGGGGGTTGCGAAGCTGGTGGACCGGCTGCGGCGGCCGCGGCGGAAGGAGAGCGTCGCCAACTGGTTGCGCAAGTCCACCGGTATCGAGGGCGTGAAGGCCGCATTGCTGCGTGAAGGCGGTCCCCTGCCGTCCGACCCCGAGGCGCTGGCCGCCCGGATCAAGGCGACGCCCCTGCGTCTGATCCGACCGAGGCCACTGGACGAGGCGATCTCGGTCGCCGGAGGTGTGCCCTTCGCGCGGCTCGACGATGGCCTGATGCTGATCGACCGGCCCGGTACGTTCTGCGCGGGAGAAATGCTGGACTGGGAGGCCCCGACCGGCGGCTATCTGCTGACGGCCTGCATCGCGACGGGGCGCTGGGCCGGAGTGGCCGCGGCCCGCTATGCGGCGCGCAGGGGCGCCATGTGATAGTTTTGTGACGTGCGGCGTGTCCCCGTGGCGGCTCCGCCGGCCGGATGCAGGAAAGCGGTTCGATGAAACCTTCCATCTATCCCATCGATGCAGCGCTTCCCGGACGGTTGTTCATCATGCCGCGCCCGTCGGCCGAGTGGTGGCGGAGGACATGGCGCACTACCGGTCGCGGGGCGTCGATGTCGTCGTCTCGATGCTGGAGCCAGGCAAGGCGGGGGAACTGGGTCCCGACGCCGAGGAGGCGCGCTGTCGCGATGCCGGGATGATGTTCATGTGCTTTCCGATCCGTGATCGGGGGCTGCCGGACCAGGCCGGTTTCGGGGCGTTGATCGCTACCGTAACGGACCGGCTGGAGGCCGGGCAGGGCGTGGCGGTGCACTGCCGGGCGGGGATCGGACGGTCCGGCATGTTGGTGTGCTGCGTGCTCGCTCCCTTCGTCGGCTCGGCCGCGCGCGCGGTGGACCTCGTCACGCGGTGCCGCGGCGTCCCTGTCCCCGACACCGCGGAGCAACGCGCGTTCATCGAGAGTATCGTCCGCGAGCGGGAGCGCTAGCGATCGGCCGAACGCTTCATGCGCGATGGCGGTGCCCGTGACGTTCAGCGGCTCAGCCGCGCCTGGATGCCATCCGCGGCGTGGTCGACATAGGCACGCACGAGGATGCTTTCGAAGGGGCGCTCGGGCCAGACGAACTGCACCGGCACCGGGTCAGGCATGACCTCCTCGAGCACCGGGGTCAGCTCGCCGCGCGCGATCTCCTCGGCGCACTGGTAGGAGTAGCAGATCGTGATGCCGGCGCCCGAGGCCGCCAGCGCGACGGCGGTCGCGGCACAGTCCACTTCGATATGGACCGGTACGTAGAGGATCGTCCGGCCGTCCGTCAGCCGGGCCCGACCCTCGCGCAGTTGGCCGGTGAAGGCGATCAGCCGGTGTGCGTGCAGCGCCTCGGGTGCGGCGGGCACGCCGAAGCGGTCGAGGTAGCCGGGGCTCGCCACCAGCCGCTGGCGCACCGTGCCGAGGCGGTGCGCGATCAGGCTGGAGTCCGGAAGCTGCCCGATGCGGATGCCGAGATCGATCCCCTCGTCGAGGAACCGGGTCACGCGGTCGAGCAGGATCAGCCGGCCGCTTACTTCCGGATAGGTGGCGCAGAAGCTGGCCAGCGTCGGTGCGACGGCGAGGCGGCCGAACATCAGGGGCGCTGTGACGGTCAGGGTGCCCCGGAGCGTTCGGGCGGAGTGCGTCACCGCGGCGTCGGCCGTGTCGAAGGCGTCTACGACGGTGCGGGCGTGGCGGGCATAGGTCTCCCCGGCGGGGGTCAGCGAGAGGCTGCGGCTGGTGCGCAGGATCAGCGCGGTTCCCAGCCGGTCCTCAAGCCGGCCGAGCGCGCGGGTAACCGCCGGGGCTGACATGTGAAGCCGCCGTGCGGCCCCTGCGAGGCTGCCTGCCCGGGCGATGGCGAGGAAGACCTCGATGTCTCGCAACCGGTCCATGGGTCCCGTCGCAACCTTCCACTTGGTGCAATGATGCCTTGCGAACGATGCGTCTGCTGCGCGGGCGATGCAACGCCTACCCTGACATCATCGCATCAGAAGGAGGTTCCACCGATGACCCCGACGCGCAGAAGCTTCACCGCCGGGCTGCTGGCCGCCCCGCTGGCGACCCTCGTGTCATCCGGCGCCGCACTTGCCCAGAGCGCGCGGATCCTGCCGCCCACGGCCCGTCTGGAGATCGGGCGTTTCGCCGTGACCTTCCTCACCGATGGCATCTACGACGCACCGTTCGACTTCTTCACCGGCGTCGCACCGGAGGAACTGGCGGCGACGGCGCAGACGATGGGCGCGGCGCGCGACGGCCACCTGCGGCTGGGGTTCACGCAGTACCTGATCGAGGAGGGCGACCGGAAGATCCTCGTCGATGCCGGCCCCGCCGGCATGATCGGGGAGAACACCGGCCGCCTGCCCGCGGCGCTCGCGGCGATCGGCATCAGACCGGAGATGATCGACGCGGTGATCCTGACGCATACGCATTTCGACCACATCTCCGGAATGCTCGCCGGCGGGGCGGCGGTCTTCCGCGAGGCCGAGGTCTATGTCGACCGGCGGGACGTGGATTACTTCACCGATCCGGGTCGCCGGGCGGCCGCACCCGACTTCCTGTCGTCCAGCTTCGAGGCCACGGACGCGCTGGTGGCAGCTTATCCGGGGCTACAGCGCACGCAGGGGGCCACGCAGATCGTCTCGGGGCTGGAGATCGTCGATCTGACCGGGCACACGCCGGGCCATGTGGGCGTTCGCGTATCGGATGCGGGCCAGAGCCTCGTCATCGCCTCGGACATGCTGGTCCACCCGGTCGTGCATCCGGCGCAGGCGGCGGCGGGCTTCGTGTTCGAGCAGGACCCGGCCGCGGCCGAGGCGATGCGCGAGAGGTTCTTCGCGCAGGCTGCGGCAGAGGGGACGCTTGTGGCGGCCACCCACATGCCGTTCCCCGGCCTCGGCCGCATCGTGCCGGATCGCGGGCGCCTGGAATGGGTGCCGGCCGACTGGGTCTCCTGACCCGACACCGACCGCAGAAAAGGAGCGACAGGATGGCACATGCGTATCACGAGATCGCCTTCACCGACGCAGTAAAGGCCCGACAGGAGGCTGCGGGCAGTCGGGCGAGCTATGCAGGGGGCGAGGACGGTCCCAGGGTCGCCGACCAGGTCGGACCCGCTGAGGCGGCTTTCATCGCCGGGCGCGACTCGTTCTACATCGCGTCGGTCTCTCAGACCGGATGGCCCTACATGCAGCATCGCGGCGGGCCGCGTGGCTTCGTGCGGGTCCTCGACCCTGGAACGCTGGGCTTTGCGGAGTTCCGAGGCAACCGCCAGTACGTCACGACCGGGAACCTCGACGGCGACGACCGCGTGGCGCTGTTCTTCATGGACTATGCGAACCGCCGGCGGCTCAAGCTCTACGGCCATGCCCTGCGGGTCGGGCCCGACGATGTGCCCGACCTCGCCGCGCCCTTTGCAGGTTCCCGTCTGGAGAGCCGCATCGAGGGCGCCATGGTGGTACGGGTCGCGGCGCTGGACTGGAACTGTCCGCAATACATCACGCCGCGCTTCACGTCGGAGGAGATCGCGGCCCTGCAAGAGGCCGCGTCCGGCGACTGACGATTGAGGGAGCCTTCGGTCAGGAGCGGCGCGGGTCCGATCCCGACGACGCTCCCTTCCGCCTCGGCCCAAGTTGTCCCTGTCCCAACGCTCGGATCGCGACGGGGTGTCCCAAGAGCCTGTCAAACCGAGAAGGCGTCGGCCCAGTCCGGGTGCTTCTTGCGCTGGGCGTTCACGAAGGGGCAGAGCGGCATGATCTTCCAGCCCTCGGCCCGGGCATCACGGACGAGGCGTTCGACGAGCTTCAGGCCGATGCCGGAACCGCGTAGCGGATCGGGTACGCCGGTATGGTCGGCGATGCGCAGGGTGTCGGATGTAATGGTGTAGCTCAGTTCCGCCTCCAGCCCGTCGAGGCTCCAGACGTACCGGCCGCGGCCGTCCTGTTCCTCGCGCGCGATGTCGTCCAGCTCGATCTCCGCCATGGTGTTTTCCTCCCTTGCAGGCTGGATGGGAGATAGGCGGGGGCGGGCCGCGTTCAAACGGCGAGGCCCGCGGCGTCGAAGAAATGGGTGCGCTCCGCATCGAAGGCGAGGCCGATGCGCTGCCCCGGACGCAGGCCCGCTTCTCCGGTCGTGCGGATGGTGATCTGGCCGAGCGCCCCGGCATCGGCGATGACGAAGGTGTCTGCGCCGAGATATTCCAGCACGTCGACGGTCGCGTCGCAGTGGCCCTTGCCCTCGGTCGTCGGGGTGATGTGCTCCGGCCGGATGCCGATATGGGTGGCGGGACGATCGCCGGCATAGATGCCGCTGCGCCCGCCCTCCAGCGTGAAGGTGGTGCCGTTGGTCCGGCAGGGCAGCACGTTCATCTTGGGCGAGCCGATGAATTGCGCGACGAAGAGGTTGGCGGGCGCCTCATAGAGCTGCCGCGGGCTGCCGACCTGGGAGATCTGGCCGGCCTCCAGCACCACGATCCGGTCGGCGAGCGTCATCGCCTCCACCTGGTCGTGTGTGACGTAGATCATGGTGGCGCCGAGCGCCTGGTGCAGCTTCGCGATCTCGTAGCGCATCTCGACGCGGAGGGCGGCGTCGAGGTTGGAGAGCGGCTCGTCGAAGAGGAACGCCGTCGGCTCCCGCACGATGGAGCGGCCGATGGCGACGCGCTGGCGCTGCCCGCCCGACAGCGCCTTGGGCCTTCGTTCGAGGAAAGGTTCGAGCTTGAGGATGCGGGCGGCCTCGTCGACCTTAGCGTCGATCTCAGTCTTGGGTGCGCCGGCGGTCTTGAGGGAAAACCCCATGTTCTCCCGCACGGACATGTGGGGGTAGAGGGCGTAGGACTGGAAGACCATGGTTAGCCCGCGCTTCGAGGGCGGCTCGGCGGTCATGTCGGCCCCGTCGATCAGCATCCGCCCGCGGGACGTCTCCTCCAGCCCGCCGATCATGCGCAGGAGCGTGGATTTTCCGCAGCCGGATGGGCCGACGAAGACCACGAACTCGCCGCTGCCGATGTCGAGGTCGATGCCCTTGATGACCTGCACCTCACCGAACCACTTTTCCACGCTGTCGAGGGTGATGGCGCCCATCATGCGTCTCCTGCCGAGGGGGAGGCCCAGCCGAGCCAGATGGCGGCGGTCCAGGTGAAGGTGTCCCCGCCGCAGGGCGTGCCGTCGGTGGGGTCGAAGTATTCGTAGAAGCCGCCCCGGGTGACGAGGGCCGCGGTCTCGTCGCGCAGGCGACGTTCCTCCGCAGTGCGGCCCGCGTCCCTGAAGCCCATGGCGATGAGGGCATTCACCACCGGCCAGGTCGGCCCGCGCCAGTAGCGGCGGGGGTCGAAGGCGGGGCCCTCGGGATCGCTCGACGGGATGCCGTAGAGGACGGCGTCCCAGCAGGCCATGAGGCGCCGCTCCATCTCCCCGTTCTCGATCCCGGCGAGCCAGGCGAGGAAGGCGCCGGAGCCGAGCGTGTCGGCGAAGGTGCCGGTGCGCAGGTCGCGCGCGTCGTAGCAGTGGAGGTCGGCGTTCCAGATCTCGGGCAGGGCGGCTTCGAGGTCGCGTGCCCAGCTCTCGGGCTCGGACGGGTCTTCGCCGAGGGTGCGGGCGATCTCGGCCAGGTCGCGGTGGGCGCGGATCAGGATGAAGGTCATGGCGGGGTCGGCCATGAGGAAGGGGCCGTTCGCGATGATCTCCCGCTGGTCCCAGCCGTGGTCGCGGCCGAACTGCAGGATGGCGACGTAGCGGTCGTAATCCTCCTTCTTCGGGCGCATGGAGGGGTCGACGTGGCCCGTGTCGCGGCGGGTGTAGGCGCCGACATTGGAGCCGTCCACGTTGGCCATGCCGGGGTCCCATTCCGGGCAGTTGTCGCGCCCGGACTCCCACGGGTGGGTGACGGCGGCAGGGCCGTGGGTGCAGCGATGCTCCCGCCACCAGCGGTGCCAGGCGAGGAGCTTGGGGTAGAGGGCGGCGAGGCGGCTGTTCTCGGGGTCGCGCTGATGGATTAGGCGCGCGAGGATGGCCGCGACCGGCGGCTGGGAGATGCCGGAGGTCGGCGGCGTCGTGCCGCTCTGCCAGACCTCGGGGCCTGGGAAATAGCCCGGATCGGGCTTGTGGAACAGGATGTGCGGCACCATGCCGTTGGCCCATTGGCCGGAGAAGAGCGTCTCTAGCTCCGTCCATGCGCGGTCGATTTCGAAGGTGGAAAAGCCCCAGGCGGCGAACGCGCTGTCCCAGTTCCACTGGTAGGGGTAGAGCCCCGCGGTCGGGATCGTGTAGCCGCCGCGGTCATTGGCGCGGAGGATGTCGCGGGCGGTGGCGTCGAGGTCGCTGGTCATGGGGTGGTCTCGAAGGGCTGAGGGCAGCGCCCTCCTGTGGGGCGGGGTGATCCGGCTTCCCGGAAACTGTCCGGTGGACAGTTTCGCCGGATCACGGGCGTAGCCCCGGACGGGCGCTGCCCGGCGGTGCCGCCGGGCGGGAGGGTTAGATGGGGGACGCTTAAGTATCGACATCCGGCGACCCGCTTGGGCGGGCCGCATTCGGCGCTCGAAAGGCTCCACCGGAGCCTGTCGTTCTGCGATGCAGAACCGCGCCTCATCCCTTCACCGACCCAGCCGTCAGGCCCTTGGTCATGAACCGCTCCAGCCCGAGGAACAGCACCATGACGGGGACCGTCGCGATCACGGCGCCTGCCATCAGGTGCTGGCGCGGCACCTCGGAGGAGTTCAGCATCGCCACTCCGCGGGTCAGCGTGAACTTCGACGGGTCGTCGAGCAGCATGAAGGCGAGCAGGAACTCGTTCCACGCGATCATGAAGACGTAGAGCGACACGCTCGCCAGTGCGGGCAGGGAGAGCGGCAGCGTGATCTTCCAGATCACCGCGAGGCGGGAGAGGCCGTCCATCTGGCCCGCCTCCTCGACCTCCGCGGGCAGGCCGCGGAAGTAGCCTTGCAGCATGTAGAGCGCCACCGGGATCGTCGTGACCGGGTAGATCATGACGATTCCGATCAGCGAGTTACGCAGCCCCGTCATCGAGAACGCGATGTAGATCGGCAGCGCCAGCACGATCATCGGCACCATGTAGATCAGCAGGATCGAGCGCGAGAACGCGGCCCGCCCCTCGAACCTGAGCCGCGCGACGGCATAGGCCCCCGGCACGCTGAAGAGGAGGGTCAGGATCACCGTCGCCACCGACACCCCGAACGAGGTCATCAGGTATGTGCCGAAGTTGAAGTCGGAGAAGAGCTCGGAATAGCTGCGGAAGAGGCTCCAGCCCTGGCTGAGGTCGATCGTGAAGTCGAGCGGGTTCTGGAGGAGCTGCTGCTGGTTCTTCAGGCTCGTCATCACCATCACGTAGAACGGGATCGCGACGATGGCGGTGAAGAAGATGTAGCCGAAGCCGGTAAGGAAGCGGATCACCGCCTCCTCGAACTCGTGCCGCGTCGCTGTGGCGTAGGGGAGGCCCGCGAGGATGCGGGTCAGCGGCCAGCCGGTGGCGATCGCGAAGATCACCCAGGCGAGGATCGTGGTGCCGGGGCCGGTGCCCGGCGCAGGCGCGATGGCCGGACGCAGCACGATGAAGGACAGGATCGGCACCAGCGCCAGCGCCGCCGTCATCCCGATCCGCGCCCCATGCGTCCGCCCGCCATCGGGCAGCCAGAGGAAGCCGAACCATCCACCGAAGAGTAGCGACGGGATCACGGAGGGTGCGAGCCCCTGCCCCGTGGCGAAGCTCACCACGACGCACGCGACGACCGCCATGGTCAGGCCCCAGAGCGCGCCTATCAACGGTCCGGCGACATAGCCGTATTGCAGGGGTGCGGCGAGGCTGCCACGGCGCTCGGCCCCACCGGCGGGCTCGTGCAGGGATGTCTCGGGTGCGCTCATAGCCCCTCCTCCCGGCTGACATATCTGAAGAAGAGGAACGAGAAGGCGAGGAGGCAGCAGAAGATCACCACCGCCACCGCGGCACCTGCCCCGATATTCGAGACGGCGAAGGCCTGCTCGTAGACGTTGACGGTCAGTGTGCGGGTGCCCGCGTTTCCGCCGGTCAGCAGGAAGATGTCGTCGAACTTGTTGAAGGTCCAGATGAAGCGCAGCAGGAACAGGACGCTGAGGATCCCCAGCAGCTGCGGCAGGCTGAGATACCAGAACTTCTGGAAGGGCGAGGCGCCGTCCATGTCCGCGGCCTCGTACATGTCGGTATCGATGGACTGCATCCGTGCCAAGATGAACAGGAAGGACAGCGGGAAATAGCGCCAGATCTCGAAGACCGTGACCATGATCAGCGCCAGCGGCCGCTCGCCGAAGAAATTGATCGGGTTCTGGCTGACGCCCATCTGGACGAGCAGCGCATTGGCCGAACCCGCGAAGGGGTCGAAGAGCGTGACCCATGTGAAGGCCACCGCGATGACCGGTGCGACGTAAGGAAAGAGGTAGAGGCCGCGCAGCACCCCCTGCCCGCGGAACGACTTGTTGAGCAGCATGGCGGCAAAGAGGCCCATGACGAGCGCGCCGATGGTGCCGAACACCGTGTAGAAGATGGTGACCCACATCACCTCGACGAACTCGTCGCCGGAGAAGACGCGGGCGAAGTTCTCCAGCGTGAAGTCGAAATTGGTCAGGATGTTCTCGGCGCTCCCGGTCAGGGCCGCCGGGGTGGCGTCGAGGTCGGGGTCGGCGTCGAGGAAGGCCTGGCTGACGATGACGGGTATCTCGATCTCGTCGCGCTGCCCGCCCTCGAAATCGCCGAGGTCGCAGAAGAGGGTGCGGCCGTCGAGGGTGCAGCGCTCGTCGAGCGGGCCGATCTCCAGCCCCTCGGGCAGTGTGTCGGTGAGGGTCACGCCCATGATGGGCTGGTCCCGGCTGGAATTGCGCAGTCGGTATTGGAGCTGCGCCTCGTCGCCCGCGGCCTCCGGCCTGCCGCGGATCGCCTCGCGCACCACCGGGGCGGGGGCACGCAGGTCGGCGAGGCCGACCGGCTTGAAGCTGATCCAGAAGATGGCGAGCAACGGAAGGATGACCACGGCCGAGACGATGGCGATGGTGGGAAACAGCATCACCCAGGCGAGCCGCGCCTCGCGGCGGGCCAGCGGGCCGGTGCCCTTGGGTGGTTCGAGGGCGGTCATGGCGTCCCTCCCGGTCGGTGGGGCGGCGCGGACGCCGCCCCGGACGGGCTCACTCGATGGAAGCGAGCTCTTCGTTCATCTTCGCGACGGCCCCGGCGGCGTCGATCTCGCCATCGATGTACTCGCGCACGATGCGGTTGATCGCCTGGCTGTTGACGATCTTGGAGGCGAGCGCGAGCTGACCGTCGGCGACACCCCAGCGCTGGGCGCTGTCGAGGCCGGCGACGATCTCATCGATCATGGAGGCCTCATAGAGCTCGCCCAGCGGCGCGCGGCGGTCGACGCCAACATCGAGCTGCGACCACGCGTCGATGAACGCCGTCTCGCTCTCGCCATCGCCGCGGCGGACTGGGAACTTGCCCTCCGGCGCGATGGAGAGCGTCTGGGTGTATCCCTCATCCATCGAGTAGCGCACAAAGTCCTGTGCCGCCTCGATATCCGCGTCCGCGGTGATGCCGAAATAGCGGATGTCGGCCCATGCGGCACCATCGGGGTTCGACGGCCCGGCGAAGTTGGTGACGATGCCGGTGCGCGAGGCAAGCTCGCCCGAGGTCGGGTCGTCGGTGATGGTCGGCGGAGCGCTGTCGCGCAGGCCCGCAAGCTCGTCGAGAATGAAGGGCGACCAGATGATCATCGCGGCCTGGCCCGCGAAGTAGAGCGTGCGAGACTGGTCCCAGTAGAGCTCACCGGGTGGGGAGGCTTCGGCGATCGCCTTGTAGAATTCCAGCACCTCGGTGGTGCGCGCCTCGTCGAAGCCGGTGAAGCCGTCCTGACCCACGGGCGTCGCACCATTGGCGAGGAAGACATGCTCCAGCACCTGGGACATGAAGTTCTCGTCCACCTTGGTGGCGGCGACGAAGCCGAACATCTCCGGCGGGTTGTGCAGCGCGTCGACGGCGGCGAGGACGTTTCCGAAGGTGTTGGGGGGCTCGAGCCCGTTCTCCTCGAAAAGATCCTTGCGGTAGACGATCATCTGCGTCCAGCCGTCGACGGGGACGGAGGCATAGCCGTCTTCCGTCTCCGCCATGGCAAGCGCGCCGGGCGCGAAGGTGTCGGTGCCGAGCGCGTCGATGACCTCCGTCGCGGCCTCGGCGTCGAGAATGCCCGCATCGACCCAGGGCAGGGCATATTGCAGCGTGTGGTAGATCACGTCGGGCAGGTCGCCCGCAGCGAAGGCGGCGGTGGCGCGGGTACCTAGATCGCTTTCTGTCACCGGGATCACCTCTACGGCGATGCCGGTCTCGGCTGTGAAGGCCTCGGCCATCTCCTCCTGCTTGGCGAGCCGCTCGGGCTGCTCCTCGGTCGTCCAGAACCGGATGTCCGCGAAAACGGGTGTCGTGAGCACGAGCGACAAGGCCGTGCCGAGCGCGAAGCGCGTCGTTGTAATCATTCTCTTCCTCCCTGATGCGCGTTCTGTGCCGGGAGGCGGGTCAGCCCGTTCCGCCCGGCTGCGCGTGTCCGCTTCCTTCGGTCCGTCAGGCGGGCCGTTCGTCCGAAAGCGGTTTGGAAAGCATCGGCCGAAGTGATGCGTTCGGCAACGGTTTTCTCAGGTGGGCAGCTCGGCCGGTGCCTCGACTACCTCGACGCGGGTGCCCCAGTCGCGGCAGCGGGCCGCGAGGTCTGGGGGCAGGGGCACATCGGTGAAGAAGGTCTCGATCGCGCGCAATGAGCCGATGCGCACGGGCGCGGTGCGGCGGAACTTCGAGTGATCGGCAGCGAGGAACGTCTTGCGGCTCTGCTCCAGGATGGTCTGGCTGACGCCGACCTCGTCGAGGTCGAAGTCCAGAAGGTCGCCGTCCTGGTCGAGGGCCGAGCAGCTGATCACGGCCAGATCGAACTTGAACTGCCGGATCATCGTCGAGGCGAGGTTGCCCACCAGACCGCCGTCCGATCGGCGCAGCGTGCCGCCCGTGACCACCACCTCGCAGTCCGGATTGGCCGCCAGGATGTTGGCGACGTTGATGTTGTTGGTGACGACGAGCAGCCCGTGGTGGTGCAGCAGCGCCTTGGCCACCGCCTCGGTGCTGGTGCCGATGTTGAGGAAGATCGAGGCGTCCTGCGGGATCTCGGCGGCGCAGGCGCGGGCGATGGCAGCCTTGGCCTCGGCATTCAGGCCGCGGCGCGCCTCGTACCCGATATTGGCCGTGCCCGAGGGCAGGACGGCACCGCCGTGCACCCTTTCGAGGCGCCCGCTGTCGGCGAGCTCGGTCAGGTCGCGGCGGATGGTCTGGAGGGTGACGCCGAACCGCTCGGCAAGATCCTCCACCGCGACGCGCCCCTCCTGACGGGCGATTTCGAGGATCTGGGGGTGGCGGAAGGTTTGCGACATCGTGTTCCTTTCCGTTCGTATTCTGTGGAATCGACCGCCCGCGATCAAGCGCGCGTTCGTTCGTGAGCGGTTTTGGCCGACGGAGAGGCGGAGGACATCCAAAGCGCTTTGTTCCCTGCGAACGTTGAATTTTCGTTTTGCTTTCCTTTTGTGCGCGGAATCGCTAGATTGACATCGGAAACGAACATCGAGTGGCGGGAGTGCATCGGGTGACCCGGAGCGAAACGGATCTGTTCATCATCGGAGGCGGCATCAATGGGTGCGGCATCGCCCGTGATGCTGCGGGCCGCGGGCTGACGGTCGCACTGGCGGAGATGAACGACCTCGCCTCGGCGACCTCTTCGGCCTCCACCAAGCTGTTCCACGGCGGGCTGCGCTACCTGGAATATTTCGAGGTCCGACTGGTGCGCGAGGCACTGATCGAGCGCGAGACGCTGCTGCGCGCGATGCCGCATATCTCGTGGCCCATGCGGTTCGTGCTGCCCTACCATCCCGACATGCGGTTCGAGGGGGAGACGCCGACCTCGAAGCTGCTCAACACGGTCATGCCCTGGATGAAGGGGCGGCGGCCCGCCTGGCTGATCCGGCTGGGGCTGTTCATGTACGACAATCTGGGCGGGCGGAAGATCCTGCCGGGGACCTCGACGCTAGACCTGCGGACGGCGCCGGAGGGCGCACCGATCGCGGACCGGTTCGAGAAGGCTTATGAATATTCCGACTGCTGGATCGAGGACTCGCGCCTCGTGGTGCTGAACGCGCGCGATGCGGAGGCGCGCGGCGCGCGGATCATGCCGCGGACCAAGGTCCTGTCGGCCGCGCGGGTGGACGACGCGTGGGAGATCACCGTCGAGGATCGCGACAGCGGGGAGCATCGGACCCACCGCGCGAAGATGCTGGTGAACGCGGGCGGCCCGTGGGTCGGCGACATCATCCAGCAGAAGGTGCGGATCAACTCGACCGAGGGCGTGCGGCTGGTGCGTGGGTCGCATATCGTGACGAAGCGGCTCTTCGATCACGACAAGTGCTACTTCTTCCAGGGCACGGACGGTCGTATCATCTTCGCGATCCCCTACGAGACCGACTTCACCCTGATCGGCACCACCGATGCTGAGCATGAGGACCCAGATGCGCGGCCCGTCTGCACGCCGGAGGAGAAGCGGTACCTCATCGACTTCGCCAACCAGTACTTCAAGCAGGACATCGGCGATGACGACGTGGTCTGGACCTATTCCGGCGTCCGCCCGCTCTATGATGACGGGGCGAGCTCGGCGACGGCGGCGACGCGGGACTACACGCTGAAGGTGGACGATGCGGGCGGTGCCCCGATCCTCAACATCTTCGGCGGGAAGATCACGACCTACCGGCGGCTCGCCGAAAGCGCTTTGGAAAAGATCGTTCCGTATTTCCCCGGAACTTCAGGGGCTTGGACGGCCGGAAAAGCACTGCCGGGCGGCGATTTCGGGGTGGACGAGGTGGGGCAACTCGTCGCACGTTTGGCTAGGGAATATCCGTTCCTGACCCCGTTCTGGGCAAAGCGGCTGGTGCGCGCCTACGGCACCGATGCGTGGCTGGTCCTGGGCGACGCGAAGGACGAGGCGGCGCTGGGCGAGAGCTTCGGCGCCACGCTCACCGCGCGCGAGATCGAGTGGCTGATGGATCGCGAATGGGCCCGCACGGCCGAGGACGTGATCTGGCGCCGCAACAAGCTTGGCCTGAGTCTGGACGGGGGCCAGGTCGCACGGCTCGACGAATGGATGGCGGAACGGCGGGCAAGCCTGTCCCACGCCGCGGAATAGGCCGGCCCCGCGCCGGCGCACTCAACCGACCGCGTCCGTTGAACGAGGCGCGGCGGAGACGAAACGGGAGGAACGCGCCTATGGCGCTCGAATTGCGCAACGTGACCCGCGTGGTGGGGGCGGAAACGCACATCCACGGGACGGACCTCGTGCTGGAACGCGGCACGATGAACGTATTGCTGGGCCCGACGTCGTCGGGGAAGACCTCGCTGATGCGGGTGATGGCGGGCCTCGACGTGCCGACCGCGGGCGCGGTGCACTGGGACGGAGAGGACGTGACGGGCCGCCGGGTGCAGGACCGGAATGTCGCCATGGTCTACCAACAGTTCATCAACTACCCCTCGATGACGGTCTACGAGAACATCGCCTCGCCCATGCGGCTGAAGGGCGTGTCTTCGGACGAGTTGGACCGTCGGGTGCGCGAGACGGCGGAGCTGATGAAGCTCGACGCGATGCTCGACCGGAAGCCGCTTGAGCTGTCGGGGGGCCAGCAGCAACGCTGCGCGCTGGCCCGCGCGCTGGTCAAGGATGCGGGGCTCGTGCTGCTCGACGAGCCGCTGGCGAACCTTGACTACAAGCTGCGGGAGGAGCTGCGCGCAGAGATCCCGAAGATCTTCGAGCGCTCCGGCGCGATCTTCGTCTATGCCACGACCGAGCCGGAGGAGGCTCTGCTGCTAGGTGGAAACACGGCGACGTTGTGGGAGGGGCGCGTGACGCAGTTCGGCCCGACCGGCGCCGTCTACCGCAAGCCGGTGGATGCGACGACGGCGCGCGTCTTCTCCGACCCGCCGATGAACTTCCTGACGGTGCAAAAGGCGGGTGGCCGGCTGGCCTATGGCGACGGACAGGACGCCCCGGTCCCTGCCGCGCTGTCGGGCGTGAGCGACGGACCCTACCTTGCCGGCTTTCGGCCTAACCACCTGTCGCTCACCTCCCATGGCGAGGCGCTGAGCTTCGACACCCGTCTGAGCGTGACGGAGATCACGGGGTCGGAGACCTTCGTCCACCTCGACCACCACGGCGAGCGTTGGGTCGGGCTGATCCACGGAGTGCAGGATCTGCAACCGGGACAGGACCTGACCGTCCATCTCGACCCCGCGCATGTCTACCTGTTCGCGCCCGACGGCGCGCTGGTCTCGACCGCGCCCTACGCGGAGGCCGCGTGATGGCCAAGATCACCCTCGACAACCTCGCGCATTCCTACCTGCCGAACCCGAAGTCGGAGGACGACTATGCGCTCAAGCAGCTCGACCATGTCTGGGCGGACGGGGAGGCCTATGCCCTGCTCGGTGCGTCGGGCTGCGGAAAGTCCACGCTGCTCAACATCATCTCGGGCCTGCTGGAACCGAGCCGCGGGCGGATCCTGTTCGACGATCAGGACGTGACCCATGCCGCGACGGCGGAGCGCAACATCGCGCAGGTTTTCCAGTTCCCGGTCGTCTACGACACGATGACGGTGCGCGATAACCTCGCCTTCCCGCTGCGCAACCGGGGTGCCGAAGCGGATTACGTGGCGCGCCGGGTGCTTCAGATCGCGCAGATGATCGGGATGGAGGCTGAGCTCGACCGGAAGGCGCGGGGGCTCACGGCGGATGCGAAGCAGAAGATCAGTCTCGGCCGCGGCATGGTGCGGGAGGATGTGAACGCCCTCCTTTTCGACGAGCCGCTGACGGTGATCGACCCGCACATGAAGTGGGAACTGAGGACCCAGCTCAAGTCGCTGCACCACGAGTTCGGCCACACGATGATCTACGTGACCCACGACCAGACCGAGGCGCTGACCTTCGCGGACAAGGTCGTGGTCATGCACGACGGCCGCGTGGTGCAGATCGGTACGCCGCAGGAGCTGTTCGAGCGGCCGGCGCACACCTTCGTCGGCTACTTCATCGGCTCGCCCGGCATGAACGTGATCCCGGCCGAGGTATCCGGACGGACCGCGCGGATCGCAGGCGCCCAGGTCGATCTGGGGGCATCCTATGCGCCGGGGGCGGGCCGGGTCGCACTTGGCGTGCGTCCCGAGTTCGTGCGGTTGCGCGCGGGCGGGGAGGGTGTTCCGGTGCGCGTGACGCGGGTCGAGGATGTCGGCCGCCACCGGATCGTGCGGCTGGACATGAACGGCGAGGAGCTTGCCGCGATCGCGGGCGAGGGCGATGCGATCCCCGCCGACGCTGACAGCGCGGTCTTCGCGCCCGAGGGCATCAACGTCTACGAGGACGACTGGCGCATCGCACCCCGGGGGGCGGCATGAGCGGGCACTGGACCGTCGCCGCCCGGCCGGACCTGAGGGTCTTCATGTCGGGTCATCCCCGGGTCGAGCCCGAGGACGACGCCCTGACGAACCGCGGCGCGGAAGGAGCGATCGCATGAACAAGACCGTCAATCACAAGGCGTGGTTCCTCGTCCTGCCGGTGCTGGTGCTGGTCGCCTTCTCCGCCGTCATCCCGCTGATGACCGTCGTGAACTATTCGGTGCAGGACAGTTTCGGGAACAACGAGTTTTTCTGGGCCGGCCTCGAGTGGTTCGAGGAGATGCTGGAGAGCGAGCGCATGTGGAATGCGCTCGGCCGTCAGCTCGCCTTCTCGGCCATCATCCTATGCATCCAGATCCCGCTGGGCATCTTCGTGGCGCTCAACATGCCGAAGAAGGGGTTCTGGGCCTCCTTCTGCCTCGTGCTGATGTCGCTGCCGCTACTGATCCCGTGGAACGTCGTCGGCACGATCTGGCAGATCTTCGGCCGCGTCGATATCGGCCTGCTCGGCTACACACTCGCGGCCCTCGGCATCGACTACAACTACACGCAGAACTTCTATGCCGCGTGGATCACGGTGATCGTGATGGACGTCTGGCACTGGACCTCGCTGGTGGCACTGCTCGCCTATGCCGGGCTGCAATCGATCCCGGACGCCTTCTACCAGGCGGCGAAGATCGACCAGGCGAGCCGGTGGAAGGTGTTCCGCTACATCGAGTTGCCGAAGATGGCGGGCGTGCTGATGATCGCGATCCTGCTGCGCTTCATGGACAGCTTCATGATCTATACAGAGCCCTTCGTGGTGACGGGTGGCGGTCCGGGCAACGCGACGACGTTCCTGTCCATCGACCTCGTCAAGATGGCGCTGGGGCAGTTCGACCTTGGCCCGGCGGCGGCCTTCTCGATCATGTACTTCCTCGTGATCCTGCTGATTTCGTGGGTGTTCTACACGGTAATGACCAATCTCGACAAAGCGGAGGGCCCGCGATGAGCGACACGACGATTGCGGCGCCCGGTGCGGCCTCGATCCCCGGCGACCTCGCGGGGACCAAGGCGAAGAGCAGGCGGTTCCGGCCCAACGGCTCGGTCATCGTGATGGGGCTCTACCTGCTGTTCCTGATGCTGCCGATCTACTGGCTCATCAACATGAGCCTGAAGACGAACGCGGAGATCCTGGGGGCCTTCTCCCTCTGGCCGCAGAACCTGACCTTCGCCAACTACGCAAAGATCCTGACGGATCCGAGCTGGTACATGGGCTACGTGAATTCGCTGATCTACGTGGTGATGAACACGGTGATCAGCCTCGCGGTGGCGCTGCCCGCGGCCTATGCCTTCTCGCGCTACACGTTCATGGGCGACAAGCACCTGTTCTTCTGGCTGCTGACCAACCGGATGGCGCCGCCCGCGGTGTTCGCGCTGCCGTTCTTCCAGCTCTACTCGTCCGTGGGCCTCTTCGACACGCATATCGCGGTGGCGCTGGCGCACTGCCTCTTCAACGTGCCGCTGGCGGTGTGGATCCTGGAGGGCTTCATGCGCGGGGTGCCGAAGGAGATCGACGAGACGGCCTATATCGACGGCTACTCGTTCCCGCGCTTCTTCGTGCGGATCTTCATGCCGCTGATCTCGTCCGGCATCGGCGTAGCGGCGTTCTTCTGCTTCATGTTCTCGTGGGTGGAACTGCTCCTGTCGCGGACGCTGACGAGCGTCGAGGCAAAGCCCATTGCCGCGACGATGACGCGGACGGTGTCGGCATCGGGCCTGGACTGGGGCGTGCTGGCGGCAGCCGGCGTGCTGACCATCGTGCCGGGCGCGCTCGTGATCTGGTTCGTGCGCAACTACATCGCCAAGGGCTTCGCCCTGGGGAGGGTGTGATGAAGCTAAGTGACTTCATCGTTCAGACCATGGAAGAAATCGCCAGCGGCGTACGACATGCGAAAGGGCGGACAGCAATAGACGGAAGCACCTGGATCGCTCCAGCACGTGTCGACGGTTCAGGAGTGATCTCTGAGGGAATGGTGCGCTTCGACGTCGCCGTCACTTCAAGCCAAAGTGGAGATGGCGGTATCAGTGTTCTCGGCTTTGGATCCGCAAACGCGACAACATCGGTCGAGAAAAGCAATCGAATGAGCTTCGACGTTCCCGTCTACTTTCAAGCATTGAAAGGAGAGAGCTGACATGGCCTGGATGGCGTGGACCTGGCCGACGGCGGCCTTCTTCGGGACGATCGCGCTGTTGCTCATCGTCTTCACCGTGCTGGCGATCCGGTATCCGGAGACGCCGCGCACCGGCATCCTCAGGATCGAGACGACGCGGGGCGACCGGCTCTTCATCACGCTTCTGGGCTCGGCCTTCATCAACCTCGCCTGGCTGGGTCTCAGCGACCTGCCGCAATGGGGCGCGCTCATCTTGTGCCTCGTCTATGCCGCGGCGGTGTTCCGCTGGGTCTGACGACACTTCAGGGAGGGGGTTCGGCGCCGAACGACCGGACCCTCCGAACAATCGGTTCAATTCAAGGGAGGAACCACATGAAACTGACCCTCACATCCACCACGGCGCTCGCGCTGACGCTGGGGCTCGCCGCCCCGGCCTTCGCGGACATGGATGCCGCGCGCGCCTTCCTCGACGCCGAGATCGAGCGTTCGACCCTGTCCCGCGAGGAGCAGGAGGCGGAGATGCAGTGGTTCGTCGATGCGGCGGCCCCCTTCGCCGGGATGGAGATCAACGTCGTCTCCGAGACCATCACCACCCACGAGTACGAGGCGAACGTGCTCGCCCCGGCCTTTACCGCGATCACCGGCATCCAGGTCACCCACGACCTAATCGGCGAGGGCGACGTCGTCGAGAAGCTTCAGACCCAGATGCAGTCGGGCGAGAACATCTACGACGCCTATGTCAACGACTCCGATCTGATCGGCACCCACTGGCGCTACCAGCAGGTGCGCAACCTGACCGACTGGATGGCCGGCGAGGGCGCGGATGTCACCAGCCCGACGCTGAACCTCGACGATTTCATCGGGCTGCAGTTCACTACGGGTCCGGACGACAAGCTCTACCAGATGCCCACGCAGCAATTCGCGAACCTCTACTGGTTCCGCTACGACTGGTTCACCGATCCCGAGATCATGGCCGATTTCGAGGCGGAGTACGGCTATCCGCTCGGTGTGCCGGTGAACTGGTCGGCCTATGAGGACATCGCCGCATTCTTCACGGGCCGCGAGATCGACGGTCAGACGGTCTACGGTCACATGGACTACGGCAAGAAGGACCCGTCGCTCGGCTGGCGCTTCACGGACGCGTGGATGTCCATGGCCGGCATGGGTTCGGTCGGCGAGCCGAACGGCCTGCCGGTCGACGAATGGGGCATCCGAGTGAACGAGAACTCCCAGCCCGTCGGCTCGTGCGTCGAGCGGGGCGGGGCGACGAACTCCCCCGCCGCAGTCTACGCGATCGAGAAGTATACCGACTGGCTGCAGAACTATGCCCCGCCCGCGGCGGCCGGCATGACATTCTCGGAGTCCGGGCCGATCCCGTCCCAGGGCGGCATCGCGCAGCAGATGTTCTGGTACACTGCCTTCACCGCCGACATGGTGGGCGAAGGGGCCACGGCCGTGCTGAACGAGGACGGTTCGCCGCGCTGGCGCATGGCGCCGTCCCCGCACGGCGTTTACTGGGAGGACGGAATGAAGGTCGGCTACCAGGACGCGGGTTCCTGGACGCTGATGCAGTCCACCCCGGTGGATCGGGCGCAGGCCGCGTGGCTCTATGCGCAGTTCGTGACCTCCCTCACCGTCGATGTGGAGAAGTCCCATGCGGGCCTGACCTTCATCCGCGAGTCCACGATCGATCACGAGAGCTTCACCGAGCGTGCGCCGCGCCTCGGCGGTCTGATCGAGTTCTACCGCTCGCCGGCCCGCGTGGCATGGTCGCCGACCGGGACGAACGTGCCAGACTATCCGCGCCTCGCGCAGTTGTGGTGGCAGAACATCGGGGATGCGTCCTCGGGTGCGAAGACCGCGCAGGAAGCGCTCGATGCGCTGTGCGAGCAGCAGGAAGCGGTGCTCGAGCGGCTGGAGCGGGCGGGCGTCCAGGGTGACCTGGGTCCGGTGATGAACGAGCCGCAGGACGCGTCCTACTGGCTCGATCAGGAGGGTTCGCCGAAGGCGGCGCTCGAGAACGAGGACGAGGAGCCTATCACCGTCAGCTATGACGAGCTGATCCAGTCCTGGCAGTAATGCCACCTCGGCCGGGGCCCTTCCGGGGCCCCGGCCTTTCATGTCCACAAGTCGCATCGGTGCTGCCCGCAGGTCCGCGGCCTCACGATGAGAAGCGGGACCGAGGGAGCACCCTCTCCAATTCCATAGCCGGAGGCCCGCCATGACGCCGTTCGACTTCGTCGCACCCGGACGGATCCGCTTTGGCCGCGGTGTGGCGGACGGTGCCGCGAAGGATGTGGCCGCGTTCGGCGACCGCGTCCTGCTCGTACGCGGCTCGGTCGCCTTCGCCGACGCGCTGGAGCGCGATCTTGCGGCGTCGGGCCGTGCCGTCACGACCGTACGTGGCCGCGGCGAGCCGGACCTTGCAGCGGTGGAGGCCGCGACCGCCATCGCGCGGGAGGCGGGTGTCGAGGTCGTCGTGGCGGTCGGGGGCGGCTCCACGATCGATCTGAGCAAGGCGGTGGCCGCGCTCGCGCCGTCGCCGACATCCCCGCTCGATCATCTGGAAGTCGTGGGCCGAGGGGCGCCGTTGACCGCCGATCCCATGCCGTTCGTTGCGTTGCCGAGCACGGCCGGAACGGGGGCGGAGGCGACGAAGAATGCCGTGATCGGGCTGCCGGATCACGGGCGCAAGGTCAGCCTGCGCGACGCGCGGATGCTCCCGGATCTGGCCCTGGTCGATCCGGTGCTGACCGACGGATGCCCGCGCGAGGTCACCCTCGCATCCGGCCTCGATGCGGTGACGCAGGTGATCGAGCCCTGGCTGTCCTCCAAGGCCAATCCGCTGACTGATGCGATTTGCCGGGATGCGATCGGGTCGGGATTGCGGGCGCTCGTCATGCTTATGGAACGGGAGGATGCGGCTGCGCGCGATG
This sequence comes from Roseobacter sp. HKCCA0434, assembly GCA_032464575.1. GTDB lineage: Bacteria > Pseudomonadota > Alphaproteobacteria > Rhodobacterales > Rhodobacteraceae > Pontivivens. Next base: position 185,142 of record JAWDKM010000007.1, on the reverse strand, counting down.
CGCTGGCCTTCACCAGCCTTTCGGGCGGGTTGGCCCTCGCGAATGCCGGGCTCGGCGCGGTCCATGGCTTTGCCGGGGTGATCGGCGGGCGGACGGGTGCGGCGCACGGGGCGATCTGCGGGCGGCTGCTGCCCGCGGTGCTGGCGGCGAATGCGGAGGCGGGCGGCGATGAGACGCGTTTTGCCGCGATCCGCCGGATCGTGGCCGAGGTGCTGGGGGGCGCCGAGGGCGACGCCTTCGAGACGCTCGAAGCGTGGATCGACGCCCAGGGGCTGCCGCGGCTCGGGGCGATGGGGCTCGAGGCGGCGGATCATGCCGATGTGGCCGAAGCCTCGCTCGGGGCATCCTCTATGAAAGGTAATCCGGTGGCGTTATCGCAGCGGGCGCTCGAAGGGATCCTGGCGCGTGCGGGCTGACCCGCTTTCATGTCCGCAAATCGTGTTGGTGAGGGACGTGGCGTCATCGAAAAGGACGCGCGGTCGCAGGGGACGACCGCGCGCCAAGTGTGGGCGCTAGCTGTTGGGGCCGGGGGACAGCAACCCCGCCAAAGCGCCCAGTGCGGTGGAGCCGAGGAACGTGATCGGCTGAAGGAACATCTCCCGCGTGCCATTCGCGTTGGATGGCTCCGTCAGAGCCAGCAGCACGGTGCACCCGAGGGCCAGCACCGTCACCGCACTCAGCGCGATCACCACGACGCGGTAGATGAAGGTGTTGGGGATCGGTTGTGTGATCCCCAGCTCCCGCGCGATCTTTTCCGGTTCCTCCTGTGCGATGGCGGGGTTCTCCGCCATGCGCCGGGCGACACTCGGCAGGGCTTCGGCCGAAACGCTGTAGGTCGCCATCACGCCACTCCGAACTCGCCGCCCGAATGGCGGTTCCACCAGGGGTCGGACACCACGATCCAGTGGCGCTGACCGAACGGGCGCACGTGGATCTCCGCATCGCCCTGTCCGTCGCCGACCAGGATGATGCGGTCACCGTCGAAGCTCGTCATCCGCATCGTGATGCCGTCGCGATAGGTCGCGAGCTGTTCCTGCATGATGCCGATGGCGATCCGTTCGCCGAGCCGCAGGCTGTCGTAGTAGTCGGTGTAGAAGTGGACGCCCGCGAAGTTTCGCCCGATCGATACGTTCGCCGCGAGCTTGTTGAGCTCCCCCTCGACAGTCAGGTCGGCCGGAGTGAAGTGGTCCGACGGCTTGAGGGACAGGCGCTGGTCGGCGTCGTTCGCGACATAGACGTGATCGAGGCCCATGCCGCTCAGCGACTGGCGCGACCACAACGTCTCGTCGGTCTTGGCGCGTTCCAGCGTGAGCGGCCGGCCGGTGCCCGTGGCGCCCGGTGCACCGTCGGACATCTCGAAGAACGCCTTGAGCACCGTCACGCAGGCGCCCGCGACCGTTGCGTGGCCCGCGCCGTAGGCCGCGTGCATCGGCGAGCCCTCGGGGAAGGCCATGGGCAGCAGGTAGTTCCTGTGCTCGTCGATCTCCGGCAGGGTGTAGGACGCGGTGTTGCCCACGCGTGGAAAGATCGACGCGTCGTCGGAGCGGGCCGCGTTTTGCGCGCCGTTGTGGGTGGCGATCGCCTTCATGATCTTGGGCGCCTTGTGCTCCAGCTCCGCCACCATGGTCTCGAAGCCCATCCGGGAGGTGCCGAGCAGGTCCGCCTTGCCGTTCGCCGCAAGGGTGATCATGGCGGCGAGCTGTTCGGGGCGGCCGCGCAGATGCTCCTGGAACTTCTGGAAGCGCACGGCCTTCAAACCCCGGGTGGCGACTTCCGTGACGAGCGACAGCACATGCGGTCCGCCCCATGTCGCGAAGGACCCCCGCGTGGCGTGCTCAGACCCGGACGGGAAGCCGAAGTCGAAGGGCACGCCGCTCTCCAGCATCAGCAGGCAGGCGTTGAAATACGCCTGATAGAGCTGGTCGAAGTGGACGTAGGTCGCGAGGTCGCGCGGCGTACCCATGAAGCGCGGCAGGATCGCGCCCGATCCGTCATTCATGTACGCATCGGTCCCGCGGACATCCGCGCCGTTCTGCACGTCCAGCCAAAGCGGCCAGTCGGTCATGTGGTCGCGACCTTCGAGGTGCACGTTCACCCGCTGATCGATGCGCTGGACACCGAAGTTGATGAAGCCGTCCGCCGGGCTGTCGGCGACGGGCGTGCCGTCGGGGCTAGGCGCGCGGTCCGCCGGATTGCCGCGTCCGACATTGCCGATCAGCATGAACTGGGAGATCTGCGGGCCCTCCTTCGCGCCCGGCCCGGATCCGCGGAACAGGTTCAGGGTGTCGAGCACCGGGTTGGTCGGCGTGCTCGGCGCTTCAGGATCGCGCAGGCGGGCGTTGCGGCGGCGGTACTCGTGCAGCGTGCCCTCGTCCACCACGTCGGCGCCGAGGTCGAACCACGGCAGCGCGCCGAGCTCGGCGACGATCTCACCCACCGTGATGCCGGCGGCGGCTGGGGTGGCGGGGTCCTTCATCTCCTCGAAGCTGACGTCGCGCAGCAGGGCCATGGCGTAGACCTCCGCCATCTCGGCGGTCAGCTCGCTGCCGCCGAGGCGCGGGGCCGGGGCCTGGGCGATCTCCATCGGCTGCGGACCCTGGAGCACGCCCTGCAGACCGGCGAGCGGGCTTTCCCAGTTGCGCACGCTGGGCGGCGTGCCCGGTGCGGTCTCGCTGAAGAAGACGTCGACGGCCTTCGCCGCAGGGCGGTGGACCGCACCATCGCGCCAGGCGCCGTCTGCATTCTCTGGGCCGAGGGGCACGTTGAACTCGGCATTCACGTTCGGCGCATAGTCGAACCCGGTCAATGCGCGCAGGAACGTCTTGAATGCATGCTCGTCGGGCAGGCCGTTCACGCAGTGCGGCAGACCCTTGTGGAAGCTAGTCGGGCGCGGACCGGGCTGGGTCTTCTCCCCGTTGTTGCGCGCGCCATGACGTGGCCGTCGGTCGGCGACATCCTTGGCAGCGCCGCGGGGATCGGGTGCGTCGCCGAAACCGTTCATATCGAAATCGTAAGACATGGGTGGGACCTCTACTCAGTTCTGCTTGGGGGGACCGCCTGGGGCGGGCAGTGTCGTGCGTCTTCGGTCTTCATCCTGCGACGATCGGAACGTGGCATCCGGACGGCCGTGCGCGCCGGGGCGCGCGCGTCGTCGATTTCGGTCGGGATCCTCCGTCCTGGGTGCGTTGCAGCTGTGGGAGAAGAGCGGATGCGATCCGCCGAATGCCCCCGCCCGGCTCGTGCCGTCGTCGTGCGTTCCTTTTAAGGATTCGCCGTTGGCGCGCCGTGAGGGGGGCGTGAACAGTCCGTCAAAAGTCCCGGGCCTGGACGGTTCAGAGTGGCGTCCAGGCTCCGTTCGCCCGCGACGAGGCGACGCAGGCCGCGATAAAACGCATGCCGTCGAGGCCGTCCTCGATGCCCGGAAGAAGGTCTGCATCGCCGCCGCCGATCAGATCGGCCGCTTCGGTGTAAAGGGTGGCAAAGGCCTCCAGATAACCTTCCGGATGGCCGGAGGGCACGCGCGTGCCGCCGGCCCCGGTGCCATGCCCCGCGCGGGTCAGCCATTGCGGCGCCTCGCCGAGGCGGGAGAAGCGCAGGCGGTTCGGATCCTCCTGCCGCCATTCGAGCCCCGCCTTCTCGCCATAGATCCGGAGGGCGAGGCCGTTCTCATGCCCCGGAGCCACCTGGCTCGCCCACAGCATCCCGCGCGCGCCGCCGTCGAAGCGCAGCATCATCTGCGCGTCGTCGTCGAGGCGGCGGCCGGGGACGAAGCTGGTGAGCTGGGCGCTCAGCTCTTCGGCCCTCAGGCCGGTCACGAAACTCAGCAGGTTGAAGGCGTGCGTGCCGATATCCCCGATCGCCCCCCCGGCGCCGGAGCGGGCGGGGTCGGTGCGCCAAGCGGCCTGCTTCTGCCCCTCCTGCTCGATCGGCTTCGCGAGCCAGTCCTGCGCGTACTCCGCCTGCACCACGCGGATCGCGCCGAGCTCACCGCGCGCCACCATCTGACGCGCCTCGCGGATCAGTGGATAGCCGGTGTAGTTGTGGGTCAGCACGAAGGGCGTGCCGGTGCGGCGCACGACCTCGGCCAGTGCTTCGGCCTCGTCGAGCTGGGCGGTCAGCGGCTTGTCGCAGATCACCGGGATCCCCGCTTCGAGGAAGGCGGTCGCGACCGGCGCGTGCATGTGGTTGGGCGTGACGATAGAGACCGCGTCGATCCCGTCTTCGCGCGCCGCCTCGGCCCTCGCCATCTCGCGGAAATCGGCATAGCTGCGCTCCGGCGCCACGTTCAATCGGGCGGCGGATGCGTGGGCCACGTCGTCTCGGGAGGAGAACGCCCCGGCCACCAGCACCCACCGCCCATCGAGGCGCGCCGCGATGCGATGCACCGCCCCGATGTTTCCGCCGATGCCGCCACCGACCATGCCGAGCTTGAGCGGCGCGGTCATCGGTTCAGTCCCAGCATGGCACGGTTCCTTTCAGGGTCGGTTGCGGCGCCCGCGAAGTCGTCGAACGCCTTGTCCGTCCGCTCAATGATATGGCGCGCGATGAAGGGCGCACCCTCGGCCGCCCCCTGCTCCGGCGATTTCAGACAGCACTCCCATTCGAGCACGGCCCAGCTATCGTAGCCATATTGCGCGAGCTTCGAGAAGATGCCGCCGAAATCGACCTGCCCGTCGCCCAGCGAGCGGAAGCGCCCGGCGCGCTCGGTCCAGCCGGCATAGCCGGAGTAGACGCCTTGTCGGCCGGTCGGGTTGAACTCCGCATCCTTCACATGAAAGGCGCGGATGCGCTCGTGGTAGAGGTCGATGAAGGCGATGTAGTCGAGCTGTTGCAGCAGGAAGTGGCTCGGGTCGTAGTTGATCGCGGCGCGGGGATGCTCGCCCACTGCGTCGAGGAACAGCTCCCAGGTCGCGCCGTCGAACACGTCCTCGCCCGGGTGAATCTCGTAGGCGACGTCGACGCCGTGCTCCTCATAGACGTCGAGGATCGGGCGCCAGCGGCGGGCAAGCTCGGCGAAGGCGTCCTCCACCAGCCCCGCGGGTCGCTGCGGCCAGGGGTAGAGGAAAGGGAAGGCAAGCGAGCCGGTGAAGCTGACAGAGACGTCGAGGCCGAGGTTGCGCGATGCCTTCGCCGCCTTCTTCATCTGGTCGACGGCCCACGCCTGTCGGGCGGCCGGATTGCCGTGCACGGCCTCGGGCGCGAAGGCGTCGAATGCGAGGTCGTAGGCGGGGTGAACGGCGACGAGCTGGCCCTGCAGGTGGGTGGCAAGCTCCGTGATCTTCACACCCGCATCGGCGCAGATGCCCTTCACCTCGTCGCAATAGGTCTGGCTGTCGGCGGCGCGGTCGAGGTCGAAGAGCCGCGCATCGAAGGTCGGGATCTGGACGCCCTTGTAGCGGAGGCCGGCCGCCCAGCGGGTGATGGCCTCCAGGCTGTCGAACGGGGCGTCATCACCGGCGAACTGGGCGAGGAAGAGGCCGGGGCCCTTGATGGATCTGGTCATGAATGTCTCCCGCCTCGGCTTGGATCTGAAGGCCCGCCCGGCTGAGAGGCCGGGCAGCGCCCGCCCCTCCCCAAGGGAGGGCGCTTTTGTGACGTCTCGACTGGCAGCTGCCGCGCGAACTTGGCGAAGCAGATGCGATGAGGCGACGTCGAGCAGCGCCCGCCTAGGGTCGGGCGCTACCCTTGTTTCTCAGTACGGGGAGTCCTCGTAGTAGAATGCCTCGGCATTTGCTTCGGTGATCAGCGGTGAGGCGAGGTTGAAGGTCCCCTCCACCGGTCCGTTCGACAGGAAGCGGGCGACGGTCAGGTCGATCGCGGTCGCGATCATCGAGGGCGGGTAAAGCACCGTCGCCGGGATCGTCGCGTCGCCCTCGGCCACGCCGCGGATCACGGCCGCCGCACCGCCACCGCCGACGAGGAACATCTCCTCCTCGCGACCGGCCTCGCGGATCGCCTCCAGCGCGCCGAGCGCCATGTCGTCATCGGCGGCCCAGACCGCGTCGATCTCGGGGAAGCGGGTCAGGTAGTCCTGCATCACTTCGAAGGCGTCGTCGCGGGACCAGTTGGCGTGCTCGGCAGCGAGCAGTTCGATGCCGGAGCCGTCGATCGCCTCCTCAAAGCCCTGCATCCGCTGGTCGTCGATCACCGTGGGGATGCCGCGCATCGCGACGACCTGTGCGCCGCTCTCGAGCCGGTCCACCATGTACTCACCGGCGGAACGTCCGAAGCCGACATTGTCCCCCGCGACATAGATGTTCTGGATCGACGGATCGGTCAGGCCGCGGTCGACCACGGTGATGAAGGCGCCGCTCTCTGCCACCTGGCGCACCGGATCGGTGAGCGGGTCGCTCTCGAAGGGCAGGATGACGAGGGCATCGACCTGCTGGACGGCAACCATGTCCTCCAGCGCGTTGGCCTGCTCGGTGGCGGAGCCCGCGGCAGCGATCACGATGTCGAGGCCCTCATGCGCGGCCTCGAGCCGGCGCTCGGCCTCCTGCGCGTGCCAGTTCAGGCCGCCCGCCCAGCCGTGGGTCGCGGCGGGGATCGAGACGCCGATCGTCACGTCCTCCGCCTGGGCGACACCGGCGCAGAGTGCGACGGCCGCGAGTGTTGAAAGCAGATGCTTCATGTCTTCCTCCCTTGGATGTCCCGTTTTCAGGACTGTTTGCGGCTCAGGCCCCGTTGCAGGAACACGGCCGCGATGATGATGACGCCCTGCACCGCCCCGTTGAGGTAGTTGGAGATCAGGTCGGTCAGGTTGAGGATGTTGCCGATCAGGGTGAGGATCAGCGCGCCGGTCACGGTGCCGCCGATCCGCCCGTAGCCCCCCTTCAGGAGCGTGCCGCCGATGATGACGGCGGCGATCGCCTCCAGCTCCCACAGCACGCCGGTCGTGGCGGAGGCGGAGCCGAGGCGCGGGACGTAGACGATGGTGGCCAGCGCCACGCACGCGCCCTGGATCATGTAGGCGAAGACCTTCACCCGGTCGGTGTTGATGGCGGAGTAGCGCGCCACGTCCTCGTTCGCGCCGACGGACTGCACGTGGCGGCCGAAGGCGGTGTTGTTGAGCACGATCCAGCCCGCGATGGCGGTCAGTGCGAACAGGATCACCGGCACCGGCAGGCCGAGGATGTCGCCGTAGTAGACCGGCCGGTAGAGCCCCCGCACATCGCTGTCGAGCGACAGCGTGCCGCCGTCTGCGAGGTAGGTGACAAGGCTGCGGTAGATGCCCATCGTGCCGAGCGTCACGATGAACGCCTCGATCCCGCCGCGCGTGATGAGAAGCCCGTTCAGGAGCCCCGCTCCCGTTCCGATCAGCGCTCCGGCGGCGATGCCGGTCAGCACGATCAGCCAGATCACGTCCGTGACGCCCAGCATCCAGTTCATCAGGAGGATCATGACCCCGGCCGTGAACGCCGCCATGGAGCCGACGCTCAGGTCGATCCCGCCCGACGAGATCACGAAGGTCGCGCCGATCGCGATGATCCCGATGAAGGCGGAGCGGGTTAGGATGTTCAGCAGGTTCGCGCTCGACAGGAAGTTCTCGTTGAGGAACGCCCCGATCACGAGCAGCAGCACGAGGGCCGCGAGCGGGCCTAGCAGCTTCCAGTCGAGGGAGAAGCGCGGCCGCACCGGTTTCGCTTGGGTGATGTCGGTCATGGTCCTGCCCCTCACGCCGCGCTGCGGGCGGCGAGGCCCGAGGCGAGACGCATGATGTCTTCTTCGTTGATGGCGTCGCCTTCGAGGCAGCCGGTGGTCCGGCCGCTCTGCATGACGGTGACACGGTGGCTCAGCCCGATGATCTCCGGCAGTTCGGAGGAGAGGACGATAACGCCCCGCCCCTGCGCCGCGAGCTCCGCGATGAAGCCGTAGATCTGCGATTTCGCGCCCACGTCGATGCCGCGGGTGGGCTCGTCGATGATGATGACCTCGGGATCGGTCTCCAGCACCTTGGCGAGCAGCAGCTTCTGCTGGTTGCCGCCGGACAGGGAGCCCGCGGTGAGCGAGGGGCTCGCCGCGCGCAGGTCTACGCGGGCGGCGGCGGCGTCGAAGGCGGCGCGCTCGGCGCTGCGGTCGATCAGGGGCTTTGCGAACTTCTCCAGCGAGAAGAGCGAGAAGTTCCAGACCAGGTCGTTGCCGAGTAGCAGACCCTTCCCCTTGCGATCCTTGGTCAGGTAGGCGATGCGCGCGGCCTTCGATTGCGCGACATCGGTGAAGCGCACGTCCTGACCGCGCAGGCTGATCCGGCCGCCGGTGGCGGGATGCAGGCCGATCAGCGCCTCCATCACCGCGGTGCGGCCAGCGCCCTGGAGCCCGGCAAAGCCCAACACCTCGCCGCGCCGCAGGGTGAAGCTGGCGTCGTGGACGCCGGGGGCGGCGAGGCTCTCGATGGCGAGCAGCGTCTCCGCATCGGGTCCGGGCGCCGGGATGTGCGGGTAGAAGTCGGTGAGCTCCCGACCCACCATCATCCGCGCCATGTCGTCGGGGCTCACGCCGTGGGCCGGCACAGTCTCCACCAACTCGCCGTCGCGCAGGACGGTGATGCGGTCCGCGATCTCCTCCACCTCGTCGAGCTTGTGGGAGATGAAGACGATGCCAACGCCCTCCGCCTTCAACCGGCGGATCAGGGTGAAGAGGGTGGCGGTCTCGGCCTTGGTGAGCACCGCCGTGGGCTCGTCGAGGAAGAGGATGCGCGCCTTGCGCGACATCGCCTTCGCGATCTCCACCATCTGCTTGTCGGCGACCGGCAGGTCCGCGACGCGGGCGGTTTCGGGGGCCGCACAGTGCAGCTCATCGAGCAGGCGGCGCGCATCGGCCCGCATCGCGGCCTTGTCGAGGAAGAGGCCCCGGCGCAGCTCCCGGCCGAGGAAGATGTTCTCCTCCACCGTGCGCAGTTCGGCGAGGTTGAATTCCTGATGGATGAGGACGATGCCAGCCTCCTCGGCCGCGCGCATGGTCGGGAAGGTGATGGGCGCGCCGTCGAAGGTGAGGGTGCCTGCGCTGGGTGCGACGAAGCCCGAGAGGATCTTCACCAGCGTGGACTTGCCCGCGCCGTTCTCGCCCAGCAGGGCGTGAACCTCGCCCGGCCGGACGTCGAAATTGACGCCGTGCAGCACCTCGACAGGTCCGTAGGACTTGCGCAGCCCCTGCCCCGCCAGAAGCGGTTCCCGATCCACGGGTGCGTTCATCGTTCCTCCCCGGCGTCGCCGCCGACCGAGCTTTGCGCTCATGTAATCGTTTACATAAGAATGTAATCCTTTACATTCGAGTCAGGCAAGCGTTTTCTGCGAAGACGCCACCGGCGGCGATTGGGGCTGCGGATCAAGGGGTTACGGATGAACAAGCGCGCGACGATCGGGGATGTGGCCCGGCTGGCCGGGGTCTCCACCGCCACGGTGAGCCGCGCGATCCACACGCCCGACGTCGTCTCCGAATCGACGCGGGAGGCGGTGCAGAGCGCGATCAGCGAGACGGGCTTCACGCTCAACATCGCGGCCCGCACCCTGCGCCAGCAGCGGGCGAACGCGGTGCTGGTGCTGGTGCCAGACATCGGCAACACCTTCTTCTCGGAGATCCTGGCGGGGATCGAGAAGGTCGCTTCGGCCCGCGGGCAGACGATCCTGATCGGCGACACCGCGGGTGACCGGGCGCGGGAGGAGCGGTTCCTCAGCTACCTCGTGAACGGCCGCGCGGACGGTGCGCTGCTGCTCAACGGGCACCTGCCCGCGGGAGTACGGGGTGCGGTCGTGTCTGTCTCGGAGGCGTTGGAGCCGCAGGAGGTGCCGCATGTCGGGATCGACAACGCCGCCGCCTCGGCCCTGGCCGTGCGCCACCTGAAGGCGGCGGGACATCGGCGCATCGCACACCTGTCGGGCCCGCAGAACAACATCCTGACCCGCCAGCGGATCGAGGGCTTTCTTGCCGAGGCCGGACCGGATGCGCCAGTGATCCCCGGCGCCTTTACCATCGCGAGCGGCCGCGCCGCGGCGGATGCGGTGCTGGCGCTCGATCCCCGCCCCACGGCGGTCGCCTGCGCCAACGACGAGATGGCGATCGGGCTGATCGCAGGGCTGGCGGCGCAGGGCGTGCGCGTGCCGCAGGACATCTCGGTGATCGGCTTCGACGACATCGCCTTTGCCGAGGCGACGATCCCGGCGCTCACCACCATCTGTCAGCCGCGGCTCGCGATCGGGGAGCGGGCGATGACGCGCCTGATCTCCGCCATCGAGGGGACGGCGGAAGCGGGGGCAGAGATCCTGGACGTGGAGCTGGTCGAGCGGGCGAGCGTCGCGCCGCCCGCCTGATCACTCGGCGGCGACGCGGCCGTTCGGATCCACCAGAGCCACGAGGTCGAACATGATCCGGTTCAGCTCGAAATCCTTCGGCGTGTAGACCCGCGCGACGCCCTGTGCGCGCAGACGCTCCGCATCGGCCTCCGGAATGATGCCGCCGACGATGAGGGGCGTGTCGAGCCCTTCCTCGGCGAGGCGGCGCTGCACCTCCTCGACCAGCGGCATGTGGGAGCCGGAGAGAATGGAGAGGCCGATAACATGCGCCTTCCCCTCGCGGGCGGCGGCAACGATCTGCTCCGGGGTGAGGCGGATGCCTTCATAGATCACTTCCATCCCCGCATCGCGGGCACGGCAGGCGATCTGCTCCGCACCGTTGGAATGGCCGTCGAGCCCCGGCTTGCCGACGAGGAAGGTGAGCGGTCGGCCCAACCGTGCGGAGGCGTCCGCCACGGCATCGCGAATATCATCGAGGCCGGTGGCCGTGTTCGAGATGGCCTTGGAAACGCCGGTCGGCGCGCGGTACTCGCCGAACTCGGCGCGCATCGCCGTGCCCCATTCGCCGGTGGTGACGCCCGCCTTCGCGCAGGCGATGGAGGCCGGCATGATGTTGCGGCCCTCGCGCGCGGCGCTGCGCAGCTCGGTCAGCGCCCGACTCACAGCGAGGTCGTCGCGGCCCGCGCGCCATTCCTCCAGCCGGGCGATCTGCTCCTCCTCGACAGCGGGGTCCACGACCATGATGCCGCCCTGTTCGTCGACGAGCGGCGAGGGCTCGCCCTGTTCGTACTTATTGACGCCGACCACGACCGTCTCGCCGCGCTCGATGCGGGCGAGGCGCTCCGAATTGCTCTCGACCAGCCGGGATTTCATGTAGTCGATGGCGGCGACTGCACCGCCCATCTCGCCGATGCGCTTCAGCTCCTCGCGCGCGCCTTCCTTCAGTGTCTCGACCTTCGCATCCACCGCGGGGTTGCCGTCGAAGAGGTCGTCGTATTCCAAGAGGTCCGTCTCGAAGGCCATGATCTGCTGCATCCTCAGCGACCATTGCTGATCCCAAGGGCGGGGCAGGCCGAGCGCCTCGTTCCAGGCGGGCAGCTGCACGGCGCGGGCGCGGGCTTTCTTCGATAGGGTCACGGCCAGCATCTCGATCAGGATGCGATAAACGTTGTTCTCCGGCTGCTGCTCAGTGAGGCCGAGGGAGTTCACCTGCACGCCGTAGCGGAAACGGCGGAGCTTCGGGTCCTCAACGCCGTAGCGGTTCCGGCAGATCTCGTCCCACAGGTCCACGAAGGCGCGCATCTTGCACATCTCCGTAACGAAGCGGATGCCCGCGTTCACGAAGAAGGAGATGCGGGCGACGAGGCCGGGGAAATCCTCTTCGGAGACCCGCGGCCGCACCTCGTCCAGCACCGCCTGCGCGGTGGCAAGCGCAAATGCGAGCTCCTGCTCCGGCGTCGCCCCGGCCTCCTGCAAATGGTAGGAACAGACGTTCATCGGGTTCCACTTCGGCACGTTGCCGTAGCAGTACTCGGCCACGTCGCCGATCAGGCGCAGGCTGGGCGCGGGCGGGAAGACGTAGGTGCCGCGGGACAGGTACTCCTTGATGATGTCGTTCTGCACCGTGCCCTTGAGTGCGGAGATGTCCGCGCCTTGTTCCTCGGCCACGGCGATGTAGAGCGACAACAGCCACGCGGCCGTCGCGTTGATCGTCATCGAGGTGTTCATCTGCTCGAGCGGGATCTGGTCGAACAGAGTGCGCATATCGCCCAGATGGCTGACCGGCACGCCGACCTTGCCCACCTCGCCGCGGCTCAGCACATGGTCGCTGTCATAGCCGGTCTGGGTCGGCAGGTCGAAGGCGACGGAGAGACCTGTCTGCCCCTTTGCGAGGTTCGCGCGGTAGAGCGCGTTGGACGCCGACGCCGTCGAATGCCCGGCGTAGGTCCGGAAAAGCCAGGGGCGATCCTTCTGAACTTCGGCCATGACGCGATTCCTCTGCTGCACTGCAGAATGACGTAGCGCGAGACAGATTGTTGCACAAGTCCGCATCCATTCGGAACATCGTGACCGCGTCATTTTCGCTCCGACCTGACGGAGACAACCTGGCCGCGAACTGTCGCAAAAAATTCAAAGAGTGCTTCGGTCAGTAAAGGCAAGCCATCAACATGTTACGGAGACAACCTAAGATAGAAATAATGCCTGAACAAAGTCATTTCTGCGAAGCTGTTTCGTTTTAAAGTGACATCTAACGATGGCGTGACCTACAGTTTCCCTACGTCAGGTCGAACTGACGCCATCCATTCACTGTGCAGTGGGAAGTAAGAGGATAATTGGCGTATCTGCGAGGGAATGGATGGACCATGTCGGGCGTGAAAGGACTGGTGGCCGATGGCTGGACATCCGCATCGGATGGGTCGTGCCGATAGCGGGTCGGGGCGTGTTAAGCTCTTTTGTGGGGAAAGGGTGGACACGCCGCCCGGATCCGGACTGGCCCAGCAACCCGTCCTTTGTCCCTGGACGGAGTTGCGGGCGGTCGGCGGTCCCGAGCGGGGGGGGTGACGGTACCCGGCCGGTCTGTCGATCCTGCACCCGGGCGGCCGCTACCAGCCGCCCCGCGCCCGAACATGGATGGTCGGACCTCGCCGCATGGTGGGCTCCGGTCTTCGGAACCGGTCTTGGCTCAGCGCTTCGCGCGATTGCCTGAGGTCGGGGGCGGACCCGGTCCCCGTGGGGGGAGGCCGGGTCCGCCATACCGGTAAATCTGGACCTGCGCTGCCGCGCCCGTCAGGTTGGACGGGATGCTGCAGACCGTCGAACTTCCCCTCTGGCTCGTGATCCTCGGCGGTCTCGCACTGGCCTCGCTGGCGTTGAACCGCGTGCTGGTGCCGTCGGTGCGCTGGGTGCTGCGCGCCCGGGTGAACCGGGTTCTGAAGCGGGCGAACGAGAGCCTGCGCCTGTCGATCCAGCCGCTCACGCTGACGAAGCGACAGGTTCTCGTCGACCGGCTGACCTACGATCCGCAGGTGATGCAGGCCGTGCGGGAGGAGGCGGCGGAGCTCGGCGAGCCGAGGGAGGTCGTGGCCGAGCGCGCCGCCCGCTATGCGCGCGAGATCGTGCCGGGCTTCTCGGCCGCCACCTATTTCCTGTTCGGCGTGCGGGCGAGCCGCTGGATCGCGCAGGGCCTCTACCGCGTGCGGCTGGGGGCGGAAGCGCTGGGCGACATCGACCCGGATGCGACGGTGGTCTTCGTGATGAACCACCGCTCGAACATGGATTACCTGCTGGTAACGTACCTCGCGAGCGAGCGCACCTCGCTGAGCTACGCTGCCGGTGAGTGGGCGCGGGTCTGGCCGCTCCAGCAGATCGCGAAGGCGATGGGTGCGTTCTTCATCCGCCGCCGCTCGGACAATCCGCTCTATCGCCGGGTGCTGGCCCGCTATGTCCAGATGGCGACCGCGGATGGCGTGACGCAGGCGGTTTTCCCGGAGGGCGGCTTGAGCCGGAACGGGCGCCTCGGCCCACCCAAGCTGGGACTGCTCAGCTACATCCTGCAGGACTTCGACCCCGAGGGGCGGCGCGACGTGATCTTCGTGCCCGTCGGCCTGAACTATGACCGGGTGCTGGAGGATCGGATCCTGACCGAGGCCGAGGTGGACGCCGGGGGCCGTCCACGCTTCCGGGCCAGCGCATGGACCGGGCTGGGCTTCGCGCTGCGCCACGTCTGGCTGCGGGTGTGTGGGAAGTGGAATCGCTTCGGCTACGCCTCGGTCAGCTTCGGGGCGCCGTTGTCGTTGCGCGCCTTCGGTGCCGATCAGCCGGAGGCGCTGGGCGACGCGCTGATGGAACGGGTCGGCGCGGTGGTCCCGGTTCTGCCCGTGCCGCTGGTGGCCGACGTGATGCTGGCGGCGGAGGCGGCACTGTCGCGGGCCGAGATTACGGCGCGGGCGGGGGTTCTGCGCGACGCGCTTGTCAGCAAGGGCGCGCACTTCCACCTGCCGCGCGGCGACTTCGATTACGCGGTGGAGGTCGGGCTGCGCGGCCTCGTCCGCCGGCATATCCTGCGGTACGAGGGCAATGACTTCGCCGTCGCACCCGACGGCCGGGATCTGCTGGCGTATTACTGCCGCTCCATCTCCCACCTGCCGCGCTGAGGGCGCACCGCCGAATTTACGCTGCGCCGCACAAAGATTCTGCTTGCCATGCGCGCAATCTCATTCCATATGCGTAGTCAGTCTTGAATTTTTGTTGCGCAATTAAATTGCGCGGAGGATCGCATGATGGCGCTCGACGCAAATACCACCGCCGACCGGCCAATGAAGGACCTGTACGAGATGGGCGAGATCCCGCCCCTCGGTCACGTGCCGGAGAAGATGTACGCCTGGGCGATTCGGCGCGAGCGCCATGGCGAGCCGGAAAAGGCGATGCAGCTCGAGGTCGTCGACGTCCCGAAGCTCGACAGCCACGAGGTGCTGGTCTTCGTCATGGCCGCGGGCATCAACTACAACGGCGTCTGGGCCGGCCTCGGCCAACCGATCTCGCCCTTCGACGGTCACGGCGCGCCCTACCACATCGCAGGCTCCGACGCCTCGGGCATCATTTGGGCCGTGGGTGACAAGGTGAAGCGCTGGAAGGTCGGCGACGAGGTCGTCATCCACTGCAACCAGGACGACGGCGACGACGAGCACTGCAACGGCGGCGACCCGATGATGTCGCCGACCCAGCGTATCTGGGGCTACGAGACGCCGGACGGCTCCTTCGCCCAGTTCACCAACGTGCAGGCACAGCAGCTCATGCCGCGGCCCCAGCACCTGACCTGGGAAGAGAGCGCGTGCTACACGCTGACGCTCGCCACCGCCTACCGCATGCTGTTCGGGCACGAGCCGCATGACCTGAAGCCTGGCCAGAACGTTCTGGTCTGGGGCGCGTCCGGCGGCCTCGGCTCCTATGCGATCCAGTTGATCAACACGGCTGGTGCGAACGCGATCGGCGTGATCTCCGACGAATCGAAGCGCCAATTCGTGATGGATCTCGGTGCCAAGGGCGTCATCAACCGCAAGGATTTCGATTGCTGGGGTCAGATGCCCACAGTCGGAACAGATGAGTACAAGACGTGGTTCGCCGAGGCGCGCAAGTTCGGCAAGGCGATCTGGGATATCACCGGCAAGGGCAACAATGTCGACATGGTGTTCGAGCATCCTGGCGAGAGCACCTTCCCCGTCTCCGTCTTCGTCGTGAAGCGCGGCGGAATGGTGGTGATCTGCGCCGGGACGACGGGCTACAACCTCACCTTCGACGTGCGCTACCTCTGGATGCATCAGAAGCGGGTGCAGGGCTCCCACTTCGCCCACCTGAAACAGGCCATGGCCGCCAACCAGCTCATGATCGAGCGTCGGCTGGATCCGTGCCTGTCCGAAGTCTTCGAATGGAACGAGCTGCCGGCGGCGCATACGAAGATGATGCGCAACCAGCACAAGCCCGGAAACATGGCCGTGCTGGTCAATGCCTCGAAGACCGGCCTGCGCACATTCGAAGACACGCTGGACGCGGCAAAGGGCTGAACCCCACCTCTCCCCTTGCGCGTACCGGCCTCACCCCGCCCTGTCACCCCAGGGCGGGGTTTTCGTATCCAGCCTGTGGAATTCGACGCGGCACGCCGGAACCCGATATCGGGCGCTGGAGTTAAATGCCCGTGAAGGCAGCTCTTTTCGGCTGCCGGTATCGCGGGTGAACCGCGCACCCATCGGAGGATTATTGCGATGAAGACCTTTCTGACCACGACGGCCCTCGCCCTGACGCTCGGCACGGTTGCCTACGCCCAGGGGACGGAGGGCTACATCACGTCCGCGTCCGAAAGTGAGCTGATGGCCAGCAACCTGCTCGGCTCGACGGTGCACGCAACGGAGATCGACGGCGAGATCACTTATTCCGCCGGAATGGAGAGCGAGTGGGACGCCATCGGCGAGATCGACGATGTCATTATTGCGCAGGACGGTCAGGTCGCCGGCGTGGTGCTCGGCGTGGGCGGCTTCCTCGGCATGGGCGAGAAGTCGGTGGCGCTGCCGATGGATGAACTTCGCTTCGTCGAGGGTGAGGAGGGTGAGACCTCCTTCATCGTCGTGAACGCGACTGCCGAGACGCTGGAGCAGGCCCCGGTCTTCACCATGCCATCCGACGAACAGCAGGCTGACGCCAGCAGCACCGAGATGCAAACCGAGACGGCCGCCACAGTCGATGCAGGCACCGAGATCGAGCAGGAGACGGCGGAGGCCGGCGAAGCGATCGAGCAGACCGGCGAGGACATGGCGGCGGGTGCCGCCGAGCTCGCGGCGGATGCGGAAGCTACCGGTGCGGCCGCGATGCAGGATGTTGAGGAGACTGCGACTGCAACCGGTGAAGCGATCGAGCAGGAGAGCGAGGAACTCGCCGCCGATGCCGAGGCGGCAGGCCAAGAAGTAGTCACGGAGACCGAGCAGGCCGCGGATGCGGCATCCGATACGATGACCGAAACGACCGCCGAAGCCGACGTTCAGGGCGAGGGCTTCGTAGCCGTGAATGCCCAGGATATCACGGTTGAGGAGCTCAACGGTGCCAACGTCTTCACCATGAACGACGAGAATGTCGGCGAGATCGAGAACCTGGTGATGGAAGGCGACCTGGTCTCCGAAGCCATCATCGCGTTTGGCGGGTTTCTGGGGCTGGGCGAGAAGGACGTCGCGCTTCCCATGGATCAGTTGAGCCTCATGATGTCGGAAGACGGTGGCGAGCTTCGCGTTTATGTCGATGCGACCGAGGAGGAGCTCGACGCGATGCCCGAATATGAGGCTCCGGCCGAGTGATCCGTAGCACATGACCTGTCGAAGGCCGCGCCCGATGGTGCGGCCTTCTTTATTTCGACCGGGTGTGGCGACACCCTGGGGCAAAACCCCGGAGGACTGCTCATGAACTTGCCCCGTCCCGTCATGCTCTACGACACGCCGCGCGCCCCGAACCCCCGCCGCGTTCGCATATTCCTTGCGGAAAAGGGCGTCGAATTGCCGACGTCGCAGGTCGATATCATGGCGGGACAGCAGTTCGACGATCGGTACCTTTCAAAGATGGGCTCCCACAACGTCCCGGCGCTCGAACTTTCGGACGGTACGATCCTGACGGAGACGGTGGCGATCTGCCGGTACGTCGAGGCCCTGCACCTCGAGCCGAACCTGCTGGGGCGCGATCCGCTCGAGACTGCACGGATCGAGATGTGGTCGCGGCGCGTGGAGTTTCAGCTCATGCTTCCGATTGCCGCCGTCGCGCGGCACGGAATACCGGCGATGAAAGTGCTCGAGGGGGAGCAGTGCCCCGAATGGGCCGCGTTCAATGCTGCCAAGGTGCAGGATGGGTTGGCCTGGCTGGAGCGAAGCCTGGCGGACGGGCCTTGGCTTATCGGAGATCGGTTCTCCGTAGCGGACATCACGGCGATCTGCACCGTTGGCTTCATGAGGCTGATCCGTGTCGAGGTGCCGGAGACGCATACCGCGACGCACGATTGGATGGCGCGGTGTGAGGCGCGGGGAACGATGGTCGCGTAGCGTTCGGTTCGCTGCACTTATGTCCCCAAGTCGTGTTGTTCGTCGGATTTGTTTGCGATTTGTTCTGATTTCGCTGCGACGAAGGATGCATGACATCGCGGGAGATATCGACTAGCTCGACTGCGTGTGCGGATTGCGGCGGCCGGACCGTTGGTTGGGGACGGAGCGCTGCCGGGCACCGACGAAAACGCTGCTGTGATTGCGGCCGAACCCGTGTCGAAAGGCCGTGCGTCTTAAGGCACATTCACCAGGCCGGACCTCTCCTCCTCCTGTTGGCCGACATGCTTTCGGCGTCTCCCAGCTCCATTCGCGCCTTCGCGTGCAAATACGGTCTGCATCGTACGACAGTCTGGAGGTGGCGTCTTCACTTGCTTGCTCATACCGAGCCGCGACGAACGCGGCCGTCAGTTCTGGAGGCAGTGACGACGCGCGAAAGCCGAAAGGGGTCTCGCGAATGGGTCCGGCACGAACAGGCACCTCATCGCTGGCCCCGGCCGCCGCGGGCGAGGTGGATCGACTCATATGCCCCGATCCAAGGAAGTGAGTGGCGTGTCTGGGTCTTGAGCGACGCTGCCAACGGTGAAATTCGACTGGCTGCCGGACGCGCGGCTGCACGCTCACTGGAAAGACCCAATGCCGTTCAGAGGTTGGCGCGCCTGCGGGGGATATCCGATGCGCTGCAAACCTTCGTCGCGCGTTTTCGAGGCCCCGCGACCCGATATCTGCATCTCTATGCCGCGTGGCACGCGCTGCGCGCCCAAAGGCGCATTCTGAAGATCCATGCCGACCAACACGAGTTATGGACATGCAGCATAGCACCGGTACCTTGCCCAACCGATCCGCGTCGAGTTGAGGTTCCGCCGCTCCGCGAGATACGCTTCCGACACCATGATCGACGAGAATCGCCATATCTCCAATGATGCCGCCACGCTTCTGGCGGCGCTTGCCTGGCAATTCGACGTCGGCGTCGACGAGTGCATCGCGGATGACCCCGTCGATCGCTACGGACTGGAGTCCGCTCCGCCGCCCGCCCGGCCGGAGGCTCCCCCTTCGGACCCTCCCGACGTGCAGGACACTGCATCACACGTCGCCGCCGCGCAGCAACTCGCCACCGCTGCAACCGACCTCCGGGCGCTCGCCGCCGCGATGGAGCAGTTCGATGGCTGCGAGCTGAAGCTTGGTGCCCGCAGCTTCGTCTTCGCGGATGGGCACCCGGAAGCGCGCCTGATGATCGTCGGCGAAGCGCCCGGCCGTGAGGAGGACCGGGTCGGCCGGCCATTTGTCGGCCGTGCCGGTCAGCTCCTCGACCGGATGCTGGCGGCCATCGGGCACGACCGCAGTGCAGCGTCACCCGACCAGGGCGTCTACATCACCAACGTCCTGCCGTGGCGGCCCCCGCAGAACCGAGATCCGACCGTCGAGGAAATGGCGATGATGAAGGCCTTCCTGCGCCGCCATATCGAGCTCGCGGCACCCGACATCCTGCTTCTGATGGGCAACTCCGCGATGAAGACGCTCTTCGAAGTCGAGCGTGGTATTACCGCCATGCGGGGGCAGTGGCGCGAGGTGGCGGGCATCCCGGCGATTGCGACGTTCCATCCGGCCGCGCTCCTGCGCCGGGGCGAGCAGAAGCGGGCCGCGTGGCAGGACCTGCTCGAGGTAAAGGCACGGCTCGCACACGAGGAGACAGGCACTTGAGCTCACGCGACTTCATCCCGGTCCGCATCGCCGTGCTGACGGTCAGCGATACCCGTTCGGCCGAAGACGACCGTTCCGGCGACGTGCTCGTCGAACGTCTGACCCGCGCCGGCCATCACCTCGCTACGCGCGACATCGTCCGTGACGACCGGGCGACGATCGCCGACAGGCTGCGACGCTGGGCGGCGGATCCGGACGTAGATGTGGTGATCTCCACCGGCGGCACCGGCCTCACGGGACGCGACGTCACGGTCGAGGCACATCGCGACGTCTACGAGAAGGAGATCGATGCCTTCTCCACGCTCTTCACCCATATCTCCGTCGGGAAGATCGGCACGTCGGCCGTGCAGTCCCGTGCCTGCGGCGGCGTCGCGCAGGGGACGTACATGTTCGCCCTCCCGGGCTCGCCCGGTGCCTGCAAGGACGGCTGGGACGAGATCCTCGCGCACCAGCTCGATTACCGCCACATGCCCTGCAATTTCGTCGAGATCATGCCCCGGTTGGAGGAACACAAGCGGCGCAAGTGATTTTTATCGGCGGGAAGTGACGGAAGCTGCGCGCTTGGGCGTATAATCCTTGTGACGGCCCGCGCGTGGGGCTCGGGGGAGTTGATAGATGCGGTTTCTGCTGCGCGGCCTGCTCGGCCTGTTCCTGGTGTTCGCGACCGTCGGCCTGATCGGGGTCGGACTCGTCACATTGCAGACCGCGCGGCAGGCGGAGAATGACGGTTCGCGCTTCGGCCGGGGTGGTGGCGAGCGTTCCTACTCCGCGGCCCTCGGGGTGATCGAGAATGGCCGCGCCGAACCGGTGATCCAGTCCTACGGCGAGGTTGAGGGCGCGCGCATCCTAGAACTGCGCGCGCCCGCGGCCGGAACGATCACCGAACTGGCCGAACAGTTCACCAATGGCAGCGCAGTGGAGGAGGGGGAACTCCTCTATCAGATCGACCCGGCCGAGGCCCGCACCGCCCGGGACCGGGCCGAGACCGAACTGCGGGAGGCCGAGGCGACGCTGACCGAGGCGCGCGCCGCCCTGCAGCTCGCTGAGGATGAACTTGTGGCGGCCGAGGTCCAGCGCGAACTCCGCCGCGCCTCCCTCGACCGTCAGCGCAACCTGCAGGGCCGCGGGGTCGGCACGGCGGCGACGACGGAAGAGGCGGAGCTCTCCTTGAGCCAGGCGGAGCAGACCGTCGTCTCGCGCCGACAGGCGGTGCTCGTGCAGGAAAGCGCGATCGCGCGGGCCGAGATTTCCGTCGCGCGGGCCGAGATCGCGCTCGCCGACGCGGAGCGGACGCTGGCCGATACCCGTGTCACTGCGCCCTTTCCGGGCCTGCTGGCCGAGGTCACGGCGGTGCTCGGCCGCAGGGTCAGCCAGAATGAACAGGTGGGCGAGCTGATCGACCCCGCGGCGCTAGACGTGGCCTTCCAGGTGACGAATGCACAGTTCGCGCGCCTGCTCGACGATGCCGGCCGGCTCTCGGAGCTCGCCGTTATCGTCTCGCTCGACCTCGACGGTGTCCCGTTTGAGGTGCCGGGTCTGATCGAGCGGGCCGGGGCACAGGTGGCCGAGGGCCAGACCGGCCGGCTGATCTATGCACGCATCGTCGATCAGGGCACGGCCGTGCTGCGGCCCGGCGACTTCGTGAGCGTGCGCATCGCGGAGCCGCCGCTGGAGAACGTTGCGGTCCTTCCCGCGAGCGCACTCACCTCCCGCTCCGAACTGCTCATCGCCGATGAGGAAAACCGGCTGAGCGTGATGCCGGTTCGCCTGATGCGTCGCCAGGGCGACGATGTCATCATCGCCGACGCGCCGGAGGGTGCGCGCTACGTCCGCGAGGTCCGCCCGCAGCTCGGCCCCGGTATCCGCATCGAGCCCGTCGAGCGGCCGGAGGTCGCGGACGCCGTTCAGGTCAGCGCCGCCCTGCCGGAGATGATCTCCCTGGCGCCGGACCGCCGGGCCCGCTTGCGCGCGTTCGTCGAGGGCGATTCCAGCATGCCGCCCGATGCGCGCAGCCGGATGCTCGGCGCCTTGTCGGAGGACGAGGTGCCGCGGCAGGTCGTCGAGCGGCTCGAACGCCGGATGGGGGGATAGGGCGATGCTGGCCTATTTCGTCCGTCACCGCACCGCCGCCAACCTGATCCTTGTCGTCATGGTGGCGTTGGGCTTCGCGGCGACGACGCAGATCCGCTCACAGTTCTTTCCCGACGTGGTGGTCGACGACGTTACCGTGTCCGTTACGTGGGACGGGGCGGGGCCGGAGGACGTGGACAATGCCATCGTCGCGCCCCTCGAACCCGCGCTTCTCGCCGTCGACGGTGTTATCGAAAGCTCGGCCACCGCAACCGAGGGCTCCGCCCGCATCGAGCTCGAATTCGAGCCGAACTGGGACATGACCCGCGCCGTCGCCGATGTGGAGACGGCGGTGAACGGTGTCACCACCCTGCCCGACGAGGCCGAGGAGCCGGAGGTGCGGCAGGGTGCCTGGCGCGACCTTGTGACGGATGTCGCCATCACCGGCCCCGTGGGGATCGAGCAGCTTGGCCGCTACGGAGACGAGTTCGTCGCCCGCCTGTTCCGCGAAGGGGTAACGCGGACCACCATCTCCGGCATCGAGGCGCCCGAGATCTCCGTCACCGTTCCCGAAGCGAGCCTTATCCGCAACGACATCACCCTGTCCGAGATCGCGCAGGCCATCACCGAAAGTGCCGAAACCGACCCGGCGGGCGAGCTGGCGAGCGGTGGCGCCCGCGTGCGGACAGGCGTCGAGCGCCGCACGGCCGAGGAGATCGGTGCCATCGCCATCCGGACCGAGGCCGACGGCACGACCTTGCGTGTGAGCGACGTCGCCGCCGTGCTCGAGGAAGGGCCGAACCGGGAGCGGGCCTACTTCGTCGGCGACGACCCGGCCGTATCGATCCGGGTGAACCGCTCCTCCGACGGCGATGCGATCGAGATGCAGGCCGTCGTCGAGCAGGTCATCGCGGACATGGAGCCCGCCCTGCCGGAGGGCGTGCGCATCGTCATGACGAACACCCGCTCCGACGCGATCAGCGGGCGCCTCGACATCCTGCTCGACAACGGCATCGTCGGTCTCGCCTTCGTCGTGGGACTGCTATTCCTGTTCCTGTCCGCGCGCACCGCCTTCTGGGTGGCGGCCGGCATTCCGGTGGCCATGCTGGCCACGGTGGCGCTGATGTACGCCTTCGGCATCACGCTCAACATGATCTCGCTTTTCGCGCTGATCATCTGCCTCGGCATCGTGGTGGACGATGCGATCGTGGTGGGGGAGCATGCCGATTTCCGGCGCCGCATCCTGCGCGAGAGCCCGGTGGATGCGGCGACCAACGCGGCGCGGCGCATGAGCTTGCCGGTCCTGTCGTCTACCATCACGACGATCATCGCCTTCTCGGCCCTTGTCGTGATCGGCGGGCGGTTCGGGGAGCTGATCGCCGACATCCCCTTCACCGTCTCGGTCGTACTGGCGGCGAGCCTCGTCGAGTGCTTCCTGATCCTGCCTGCGCACATGCGCCACGCGCTGGAGGCGCAGGGGGACAAGGTGGCCTGGTACGACCTGCCGTCCCACTGGTTCAACAAGGGCTTCCGCATCGTCCGCGACCGCGCCTTCATCCCCTTCGTGAAGTTCGTCCACCTCCTGCGTTATCCGGTGCTGGGCGGGACCATCGCGCTGCTCCTCTTCATGGTCTCGATGTTCTTCAGCGGCGACGTCGTCTGGCGCTTCTTCAACGCGCCCGAGCGGTCGGAGCTCACGGGCAACGTCACCATGGTCTCCGGCACCACGCGGGAGGAAACGATGGAGATGGTGCAGGAACTGCAGCGCGCGATCGACGCCGTCGGCCTGCGCTATGAGGAGGAGTACGGCGCCAACCCCATCGTCTTCGCCCTTGCCCAGATCGGGGGGAGTGCGGGGCGTGGTATCTCCGGTTCCGACCGCAAGACGCCTGACCAGCTTGGTGCCGTCGCCATCGAGATCATCGACGCGGACCTGCGGCCCTACTCGTCGCGGGAGCTGCAGCAGGCCATTGAGGATGAGATCCGGCGCCTGCCCAAGCTCGAGACCCTGAGCTTCCGCCGCTGGGGCTCCGGCCCCGGAGGCGACTCGCTCGCCGTCCAGTTCTTCAACGCCGACGCGCAGACGCTGAAGGACGCGTCGAATGCGTTGCAGGCGGAGCTGGTGGGCGAGCCCGTGATCTCCGGCGTCGAGGATGACCTGCCCTACGACAAGACCGAGTATATCCTCGACCTCACGCCCCGCGGCGCGGCGCTTGGTTTCACTATCGAGGCCGTGGGGCGGGAACTCGGCCGCCGCCTCGGCGGGATCGAGGCCGTGACCTTTCCCGCCGGCACCCGCTCCGGCACGGTGGACGTGGCGTTGCCCGATAGCGACCTGACGGCCGACTTCATCGAACGAATGCGTCTGCGCACCCCGACCGGGAGCTGGGTTCCGCTCAGCGAGATCGTCACGGTCGAGACGCGCCTCGGCTTTTCCACCGTGATGCGGGAGAACGGGCTGAGGATCATAACCGTGACCGGACAGGTGTCCGAGGACGATCCTGCGGCCGCTGCAGAGTTCTCGCAGAGGCTGGCCGACGAGATCGTACCCGCCATCGCCGACCGCTTTGGCGTCGAATACCGTCAGACCGGCCTCGCCGAGCAGGAGCGGGAGTTCCTGAGCGAGGCGCTGATCGGCTTCGGCCTGTGCCTGCTCGGGATCTACCTCACGCTCTGCTGGATCTTCTCGAGCTGGTCGCGGCCCCTTGTCGTGATGGCGATCATCCCCTTCGGCCTGATCGGCACGATCTGGGGGCACTACATCTGGGACGTCCCGCTGAGCATGTTCACCGTCGTCGGCCTGCTCGGCATGACGGGGATCATCATCAACGACTCCATCGTGCTGATCACCACCATCGACGAGTACGCGAAGGACCGCGCGATCATTCCGGCGATGGTGGACGCGGTAGCCGACCGCCTGCGGCCGGTGCTGTTGACGACGCTTACTACGGTGCTGGGGCTGGCGCCGCTGCTCTACGAGACCTCGATCCAGGCGGAGTTCCTGAAGCCCACGGTGATAACGCTCTGCTACGGCCTCGGCTTCGGAATGATCCTCGTGCTGGTGGTGGTCCCGGCCGTCGTGGGCATCCAGACCGATGTCGGGCGGCTGCTGCGCAGCGCACGGCGCGGCGTGCGGGGACCGCTGAAGATGGCAGCGGGGCTGACGGCAGTGGCCACGGCACTTGCCATCGTGCACATGCTGCGCCCAGGCCTCCTGCCTGTGGTGCCGGAGGGTGCAGTCGGTGCGGCCGCGATCTTCCTCGTCGGCTACACCCTCGCCGCAGGCCTCGCGATCCTGCGCGCACGGCCCGCGCTCCGGACCTGATCCTCTCTCTTCGCTAAATATCCCCGCCGGGGGCTGGCTGGCGGTCTCAACAGCCGCTGATCTCGATACTGCGCACGCCGGGTTCGATCAGGGTGATGCGGATGTCGTCGCGCACCAACGCCAGCGGTCCGTCGCCGAACCAGTCCATGCGGGCTTCAGCCGTGAGCGTGTCCCCTTGCGGTGCCGCCTGCGGCGCGCTGATCCACAAATCAGGCTCCGGCACCTCGAATACCGCGACGAGATTGCCCGGCGCCGCTTCGGAGAAGCCGATGTTCGCCTCGATCGAATAGGCGTACTCGCCCTCCGGCGCGACGTTGCAGCTCGCCCCGGTGACGCCCGCGGATTCCGGGCTGATCGCCCGTGCGTCCAGCGCCGCGCTGAGCACCGACACATTCACCGGCTCGCCTCGGGTCAGCGTGTTCGCGGCCTCCGCCTGCGCCGGGATGCAGATGTCGGAGCAGACGCCGTAGGACATGGCGAGTGTCGCGCGCACCGGCTCTGTCGCGTCGACCGGCGTCAGCATCATCGGGAACACCACCCGATCGCTGTAGCCCAGGGTCCGCATGCCATAGGTGTCGAAGATTTCGGGGGTCGGCCACACCGCTTCGACCGAGGCGACGTTGTAGGAGGCCGACCAATCGAAGACCGGCGGGATGCCCCCTTCGCCGGGTTGGCGCCAGTAGGTCTTCCACCCCGGACCCAGTGTGACCTCCACCCCCGCGAGGTAGCGGCCATCCTCCATCTGCCAGCCGGGCAGGACGGCGACGCGGCTGTGGTCCTGCGCAGTGGCGGGTGCGGCCGTCGCGAGGACGAGAGCAAAACATGCGATACGCTGCAAAGTCGAAAACTCCGGGCGGATATAGGTCGTATGATCCCAAAAACATACCGACATGCCGCAAGATGGAAAATCACATCGGCGAGATGTCGCCGCGCTTGATTCCCGGACGCGTCAAGACAGCTAGTCGTCCATGTTCGAAACCGATCCAAGCTCCCCCTTCCTCGACGGCGCGCTGCTGATTGCATCGCCTGCCATCGGCGACCCGCGCTTCGAGGGGTCGGTGATCTTCGTCTGTACCCATTCGGACCAGGGGGCCATGGGACTGGTGCTCAACCGCACCGCGCAGGGCATTGCCTTTCCCGATCTGGCCGAGCAGTTGAAGCTGCCGCGCATCGTGCGCAAGGCGGACGTGCCGGTGCTGATCGGCGGACCGGTGGAGCCCAGCCGCGGCTTCGTGCTGCACAGCTCGGACTATGCGCTCGACCGCGCGACGCTGCGGGTCAGCGACGACTTCGCGATGACCGGCAATGTTGACGTGCTGCGCGATCTGGCCCGCGGACGCGGGCCGCGTCGGGCCATGCTGGCGCTCGGCCATTCGAGCTGGGGACCCGGCCAGCTCGAGCAGGAGCTGAAGGAGTGTGCGTGGCTGACGACGGAGGCGTCGCGCGAGATCGTGTTCGGTACCCAGTCCGAACTGATGTGGTCGGCCTGCCTGTCCCGTCTCGGCATCGAGCCGGGGATGCTGCACGCCGCCGCCGGACGCGCCTGAGCTTACCCGTTTCCGATGCGGTCTGCGCGCAGTGCGGCATAGATCACGTGGTTCCGCCAGCGTCCGGCAATGTGTAGGTAGCTTTTCGCGATCCCTTCGTACTTGAAACCGCAGCGCTCCAGCAGCCCGCGCGATGCCGCATTCTCCGGCAGGCAGGCGGCCTGCACGCGGCTGATGTCCAATTCGTCGAAGGCGTGTTCGACGGTCCGGATCAGCGCCTCCCGCATGTAGCCCTGACGCGCGTGGTTCGCTCCGATCCAGTAGCCGACCGTGCAGTACTGCGCCGGTCCGCGCTGGATGTTGTCGAGCGTGATGGCGCCGACGAGGCGATCGTCCTCCCGCCGGAACAGGAAGAGCGGCACCGCGCGGTCGCCCCGGATCGCCTGCCGCGACCAGTGCACCCGCCCGCGGAACGACGAGCGGCTCAGGTGATCGGGCGCACGGGCCGGTTCCCAGGGTGCGAGGAAGTCCCATCCCTCCCGCCGCAGCCGTGCCCACTGCGTGTGATCGTCGAGGACGGGCGGCCGGAGGTAGAGCCGGTCCGTCATCAGTACCGGGGTCGGTCGGCGGATCAGGCGCATGGCGCTCAGGCGGCGAGCCGGGCGGTCAGCGCCTCGAGCGGTGGGGTGCTTCCGACCGGACCGTAGACTGCCATCGCCGTCCGTCCCGAGCCTGCCAGCCGCGCGGCATGGTCCATCACGGAGCGGGCCGTCACGGCATCGATCTTCGCCACCGTCTCGTCCAGATCGGGCACCCGGTCCCAGATGGCGAGCAGGCGGGCAAGGCGTTCGGCCCGGCTCGACGGACTCTCGAGACCCATCAGCAGACCCGCCTTCATCTGCGCCTTGGCCCGTGCGATCTCCGCCTCGCTCATCTCACCTGCGGCGCGGCGCAGCTCATCGACGGTGAGCTCGGCAAGGCCCGCGACATCCTCGGCGCTCGTCCCGGCATAGATCGTGAGCATTCCGGTATCGGCATAGGAGCCCGGCTGCGCGAAGATAGTGTAGCACAGCCCCCGCTTCTCCCGCGCCTCCTGGAACAGGCGGGAGGACATGCCGCCGCCCATCGCCGTAGCAAAAACTTGGCTGTCGTAGATGTCGTCGGCGCGGTAGCCGGAGCTTTCCAGCGCGAAGGTGAAATGCGCCTGCTCCAGCTCCTTGACCTGCCGCAGTTCGCCGCCGGTGAAGGTCGCGGGCGCGTGGTCCGGGCTGGGGCGCCGGGTGAGCCCGCCGAAGGCCGCTTCCGCCAGCCGCACAATCCGGTCATGGTCCACACCGCCGGCCGCAGCGACGATCAGGTTCTCCGGCCCGTACTGGTCGGCAATGAAGCGCTGGAAGTCGGCCCGGGTGAAGCTGCGCACCCGCTCGGCCGGGCCTAGGATCGTTCGGCCGAAGGGCTGCCGCGGATAGGCCGTTTCCTGCAGCCAGTCGAAGATGATGTCGTCCGGCGTGTCCAGCGCCTGCCCGATCTCCTGAAGGATCACGCCGCGCTCCACCTCGATCTCCTTCGGATCGAAGGTGGAATTCAGCACGATGTCGGAGATCACGTCGAAGGCAAGGTCCACGTCCTCGGCCAGCACGCGGGCGTAGTAGGCCGTCATCTCGCGGCTCGTGTAGGCGTTCATGTACCCGCCCACATCCTCGATCGCCTCCGCGATCTGGAGCGCGTTGCGCCGCGCCGTGCCCTTGAAAGCCATGTGTTCGAGGAAGTGCGCGATGCCGTTTTGCTCCGCCGTCTCGTGCCGCCCGCCCGCCGTGACCCAGACGCCGAGCGAGGCGCTCTTCAGGCCGGGCATGTTCTCGGTCACGATGCGAACGCCGTTGGCAAGGCGGTGGATCTGGACGGTCATGGGAACTCGATGCTGTTCAAACGAAGTTCCTTCAATAAGCACTCAGTGGTTTTGTTCAATATGCCGTTGCAGCGCAGCGAGCTCGCCGGGCAGCCGCGTCACCCGCTCCGCGCGGTCGTAGAGGTCGGCCATGCGGGGTGGCAGGGCGGGCCGGTGGCCGGTCGCGGCCTCCACCGCGTCGGGGAACTTCGCGGCATGGGCGGTGGCCAGCGTGACCATGGGGTTGGCGTCCAGATGCTCCCGCGCGACACGGGTGCCGATGGCGGTGTGGGGGCAGAGGATATGACCGGTGAGCTTCGCCATCAGCGCGATCTCGGCGGAGGTCTCGTCCTCCCCGACCCGGCCCGAGGCGAACTCCTCCCGCAGTTCGTCGAGCGCGCCTTGGGAAAGGTCGAAGCGTCCGTTCTCCTTCAACTCGGTCATGAGCTGCGCCACCGCATCCCCCTCGCGATCGTAGAGATCGAAGAGCAGGCGCTCGAAATTGGAGCTAACCTGGATGTCCATGGACGGGCTGATCGACGGCGTGACGCCGTGCTTCTCATGCGCGCCCGATTCCAGCGTGCGGTGCAGGATGTCGTTCTGGTTGGTGGCGATGATCAGCTTGCCGATGGGCAGGCCCATGCGCTTGGCCACATAACCCGCGAAGATGTCGCCGAAATTGCCGGTCGGCACCGTGAAATCGATGGTGCGCGCGGGTGCGCCGAGGGCCGTGGCGGCGGTGAAGTAGTACACCGCCTGCGCCAGCACCCGCGCCCAGTTGATCGAGTTCACGCCCGCCAGCCCCACCCGGTCGCGGAAGGCGAGGTCGTTGAACATGTCCTTCACGAGCTGCTGGCAGGTGTCGAAATCCCCGTCGATGGCGAGCGCGTGGACATTCGCCTCGACAGGCGTCGTCATCTGCCGTCGCTGCACCTCGCTCACCCGGCCGTGGGGGTAGAGGATGAAGACGTCGACCGCGTCGAGACCCCGGAACGCCTCGATCGCCGCGGAGCCGGTGTCGCCGGAAGTCGCGCCCACGATGGTCACACGGCTGCCTCGCCGCTTCAGCGCCAGCTCGAACATCTGCCCGATGAGCTGCATGGCCACGTCTTTGAAGGCCAGCGTCGGCCCGTGGTGCAGTTCCATAAGCCAGTCGTTCGCCCCGGTCTGGACCAGCGGAACGCGGGTGACGTGACCGAAGCCCTGATAGGCGCGCGCGATGATCCCTCGGAACTCCTCATCGGTGAAGGCATCGCCGATGAACGGCCTCATGACGCGGAAGGCGACCTCCTCGTAGGTCTGCCCGGCCATGTCTGCAATCTCGGGGTTGCTGAAGCTCGGCCAACTTTCGGGCACGTAGAGACCGCCGTCGCGGGCCAGACCGCTCAGCATCGCCTCCTCGAAGTTCAGGACGGGGGCCTGCCCCCGGGTGGAGATGTAGCGCATGGTGTCCCTCTCGCTCGCGGCGCCCTCAATAGCGGCGGGATGGAAAGCGGGAAAGTAGGAATGCGTCATCCATACATTCGGATTCGTCCAAATCTCCATGGCGGGAGGGCGATCGCCGGGCCGACATGGATATTTGAGCGAATCCGATAGCCTCAGGCCATGCGGAAGGCGCGGCCCGCCATCAGGATCGGCTCCGGGCTGCGCTGGATGCGGGCGAGCATCCATCCTCCCTCGATCGTGGTCAGCAGGGCGGTGCCCATCGCGTCGATATCCCGATCATCGCCAAGGCGTTCGGCGTGGCGGACCAGCACCGCGCGCCACTCTGCAAAGGCGGCGCGACCGGCCCGGCTCATGACCTCGGACTGGGGCACGGTGTCGAGCAGGACCGTCGTGACCGGGCAACCGGCTGTGTAGTCGGACGCGGCGAAGCCTTCCGCGATCAATCGCGCGAGCCGCTCCGCCCCTTCGTCCATACCGGACACGTCAGCGAAGGCCGTTTCCATCAACTCCGCGATCCGAT
This sequence comes from Roseobacter sp. HKCCA0434, assembly GCA_032464575.1. GTDB lineage: Bacteria > Pseudomonadota > Alphaproteobacteria > Rhodobacterales > Rhodobacteraceae > Pontivivens. The sequence goes on along the minus strand of JAWDKM010000007.1, from coordinate 154,848 downwards.
GGCCGGCGGTGCGGACCGCCGCAGCCGCGAGCTCCTCCTTCCCGCCGGGGAAGTGGTGGTAGAAGCTGCCCTTCGGCGCGCCAGAGACCTCGAGCAGCTCTGTCAGCCCGACGCCGTTATAACCGCGGCGGCGGAACAGGCGGATGGCGGTGTCGATCAGGCGGGACTTGGCATCGGACGGGCGCGGCATGATCCTTTCTAGCCATTGTATGGTGATCGGTCTAGTGCTACAGCTCGTTCTATGGCGATCACCATAGGAGCGGGCCATGCGAACGACATTCACGAGCGACGACGGGGCCCGGCTGGCGGGCGAATGGCGCTTTGCCGATGTGCCACGGGCGGTTGCCGTACTGCACGGTGCCACCGGTGTTCCGGCGGGCTACTACGGTCCCTTCGCCGACTGGATGGCGGCGCAACGCCGGGTCCATGTGCTGATCTACGATTATCGCGACACCGGATGGTCGGCGGACGGCCCTGTGCGGCGGTCGCGTGCGCGCATGTCGGACTGGGGCGTCGGGGACCAGTCGGCCGCGCTCGATCATGCTCTTGCCACCTTCCCCGATCTGCCGGTCTGGACCATCGGGCACTCGCTGGGAGGCATGTGCCTCGCCTTTCACGAGAACGCGGATCGGATCGAGCGGCACATCGCCATCGCCTCCGGCCCCGCGCACTGGACGCGGCACCCGTGGCACTTCATGCCGCAGGTGCTGGCGTTCTGGTTCCTGATCGGGCCGCTGGCGACGCGGCTGCGCGGCTACCTGCCGGGGGCCGCTCTGGGTCTGAAGGCGAACCTGCCCGCCGGGGTGTTCTGGCAATGGCGGCGCTGGTGCACCAGCCGCGGTTTCCACCGCGTCGACTGGGGTGGCGTCATGCCGGAGCCGCAGCCGGGGCGCGTGCGCTGCCCAGTGGAGCTCGTCGCTTTCGAGGATGACGTGATGATCCCGCCGGACCGGGTACGGGCGCTGGCTGCGTTCTATCCGCTGGCCGAGATCAGCTTCCGCTCCATCGCGCCGCGGGCCGTGGGGTTGAAGGGGATCGGGCATGTCGCGGGTTTCGCCCGCCGCTCCGCCGCGGCCTGGCCGCGCATGGTGCCCGAGTTCGCATGACAGGCCCGGATTCCAGGGTTATGTGGAGGTCATGCCGCTCGATGACGCCTTTCTCGACCGCCTGCGCGCGCTGGACCTCGGCCTGACCGAGGCAGCGCCAGCCTATCTGGAGGAGCCGCGGGGCCGGTGGCGCGGGGCCTCGGCCCCATTGTTGCGCCCCCGCGATGTCGATGGCGTGTCGGCCCTGCTGGCCACCTGCAACGAGGCGGGCGTGCCGGTCGTGCCCTATGGTGGCGGCACCGGTCTCGTCGGCGGACAGGTGCATGAGGCGGGCGGCGCCGTGCTGCTCTCACTGGAGCGGATGAACAAGGTGCGGGAGGTCGCCGCCGCCGACGGCGCCCTGATCGTCGAGGCCGGTGTCACCCTCGCCGAAGTCCAGCAGGCGGCGGAGCAGGCGGGCCGTCTCTTCCCTCTCTCGATCGCGTCGGAAGGCACCGCCCGCATAGGCGGCGTGCTGGCCACCAACGCGGGCGGTGTGAACGTACTGCGCTACGGCAACGCGCGCGACCTGGTGCTGGGCATGGAGGCGGTGCTGGCCGACGGGACCGTGATCCGCGACCTGAAGCACCTGCGGAAGGACAACACGGGCTACGACCTGCGCCATCTCCTGATCGGCTCCGAAGGGACGCTAGGCATCATCACGGCGGCGAGCCTGCGGCTTCTGCCGCGGCCGGCGGAGACGGCGACGGCTTTTCTCGCGGTGGATGGCCCGGCCGATGCGCTCGATTTGTTGCAGGACCTTCAGGGGCGGCTGGGCGAGGTGGTTTCGGCCTTCGAGTTGATGCACCGTCAGGGTCTCGATTTCCTTGCCGAGCACTTTCCGGCCATGGCCCATCCGCTCGAGACCCGACCTGACTGGATGGTCCTCATCGAGGTTGGTGGGGCGCATGGTACGGCGGAGGGGCTGGAGGCGGCGCTGGCCTCGGCCTTCGAGCGCGGCGCAGTTTCCGATGCTGTCATCGCCCAGAACGCCGCGCAGCGCAGCGCGCTGTGGGCCGTTCGCGAGACCATTCCGGAGGCGAACCGCCTCACCGGTTCAATCAGCTCTCACGATATCTCCGTTCCCCTGTCGCGCCTCTCGGAGTTCATCGAGCGCGGGCGCGCCGCGGTGGCCGGCGTTGCGCCAGACGCCCGGATCAACTGTTTCGGTCATGTAGGCGACGGAAACCTGCACTATAACGCGTTCCCCGCAGCGGGACGGGACCGGCGCGAGTACGCCGCCGAGCGGGACGCGGTCCAGCGCGTGGTCCACGACCTCGTCGTGGAACTCGGCGGGTCCGTCAGCGCGGAGCATGGCGTCGGGCGGCTGAAGACGGGTGATCTGGAACGCTATGGCGATCCCGGGCGGCTGGCGGCGATGCGGGCGATCAAGGCCGCGCTCGATCCGCGCGGGATACTGAATCCCGGCGTCATCCTGCGCGAAGGATGAAACGGCGCCCCCTAGTGGGGTGAAAAGGGGGCGCCGTCGGGACCACTGGTCCAGCAAGCAGCTGTCGGATCTCCATGTCCCCGACAGGTCCGGCATAGGCCCACTGGGTAAATAGATGGTTAACGCCGGCTAGGATCCTTCGAATGCCGTCAGCGCGTGCACGTCGACGCCCATTGCCTCCAGTCGCTTTCGCCCGCCCAGTTCAGGCAGATCGACGACAAAGGCGCAGCCCGCGACCTTTCCGCCCAACCGCTCGATCAGCTTTATACCGGCCTCGGCCGTGCCGCCGGTTGCAAGCAGGTCGTCCACGATCAGGACGCTTTCGCCCGCCTGGATCGAATCGGTGTGGATCTCGACCGTCGTCTGGCCGTATTCGAGCTGATAGTCCTGTGCGATCCGGTCATGGGGCAGCTTGCCTGCCTTGCGTATAGGGATAAACCCGATGCCGAGCTGGTGCGCCACCGCTCCGCCCAGGATGAAGCCACGCGCCTCCAGACCCGCGACCCGGTCGATGGGTTGGCCGGCGAAGGGGTGCAGCAGCATGTCCACGGCCATGCGAAAGCCGCGCGCATCGTTGAAAAGCGTCGTCACGTCCCGGAACATGATCCCTTCGTGAGGGAAGTCCGGAATCGTGCGGATGTAGTCTTGGATGGTCTTGGTTTTCACCATCGGGGCCCCTGCGGCTGGACGAACCTCGCCCTTGTGGCGCAGGCCAGCCCCGATGCGCAAGCCTCAGCGGCGGCGGATCTCCGCGAACGCGCGGTAGAGCCGCTCGGGCAGCCACGTCAGGTGCGGCTTGTTCCAGTCGTAGCGATCCCGGATAACAAGCGCTTGTGCCGTCACGATATTCATCTGTACTCACCTCTTTCCCACGAGCCCCTTTTGGGGCATTCTGTCGTTCATCACGCTATCGAATGTATATACATTTGCTGCACAATCAAGACCCGAGATGAGATGTGAACAAGAAATCGGACAAGAGCGTCAAAAAGTCCGGCAAGAAGACGAGTCAGCTTGTCATCAGGGTTGAGAAGTCCGAGCGCGATGCCTTCGTACAGTTGTGCGAAGATCTCGACACCTCGGCTGCGCGGGAGATCCGCCATTTCATGCGCCGTTTCGTCGAGGAGCATCGGTAGGACTAGCTCTCCGGTAGATCTGGCGTGATTTGAGGCAGCGGTGGTCTCTCGAGATATGTCGACAGCACCACGTAGCTGCGGGTGCCCTGCACTCCGTCAATGTCATAGAGTCGGTGCAACAGCCCCTCCAGCGCCGTGCTTCCAGCAACTCTCACCTTGAGCATCATCGAGGTGTCGCCTGTCACTGAATGCACCTCTTCGACCTCGGGAAGTGCAGACAGGAATTTCACGACCGGTCCTTTGGCCCAGCCGGAGGTGTCGAGATGAACAAACGCAAGCAGACCCTTGCCGACCTGTGCCGGATCGATTCGAGCCTCGACGCCCTTGATGGCGCCGGAGCCACGAAGCTTCTTCACCCTGTCATGCACCGCGGGCGGCGATAGCCCAACCTGCTCGGACAGCTTCGCATAGCTCTGCCCTGCGTCCGTCACGAGAGCGGCTAATATCCTTCGGTCGATATCGTCCATCGTGTGCTCGCTTACCCCTCTTTGCCGAATGGCATTCGTATCCGTCGCGGATCTCCGAATTTCATATTGAGGAAGCGGCAACCTGGTGCAACTCCTTCGCACCAACGGAGGAGATGGCCCATGCGCATTCTGACGCCTACGATCGTGCTTCTGACATCTGCCGTGGGCGTCGTCGGAGCGAACTCGCTCATGCTGGGGCCTATCGCGACCACTGTGGCGGACAGCTTTCCGGGCGCCGATGCTGCGCGCGTCCTGCAGGCGGCGTCGGCCTACGGGCTCGCCACCGCGCTGAGTGCGCTCGGCCTCGCACCACAGGTCGACCGCATCGGTGCAGGACGGGTCGTGCTGCTCGCCCTCGCGACGCTGGCCATCGCGCTTGCGGCTTCGGCGGCTTCGACCAGTGTCGCGCTGCTGATCGGGGCGCAGATCCTCGCGGGCCTTGCCGCCGGATCCGCGCTACCGGCGATCTACTCCCTGACGGCGGAGGTCGCCCTGAAGGGGCGCGAGGCGGAGACGCTCGGCATCGTTCTGACGGGGTGGACGCTCGCGCTGGTGGCAGGTGTCAGCGCCGCCGCCCCGTTTTCGGACTTCGTGCATTGGCGCGCGGTCTACAGCCTTCTTGCCTGTGTCGCGGGCGCCATTGCGCTGATCCTGTCCCTCAGGCTCGAACGTGCGGCCGGGGCACCGGGGCGCCGGACCTCGCCCCTTGCGGCATTGAGAGTGCCGGGGATCTGGGCCGGGCTGCTCGGGGTCGCAGGGTTCATGATCGCGTTCTACGGGGTCTACACGTGGCTCGGCCCGCATGTGCAGCAGGTTCTGGGAAGGTCCACGGCGCTGACGGGCCTTTTGCCGCTCTGCTACGGGATCGGGTTCGGGCTCGCCGTACCGCTCGACAGGTTCGTCGACCGTATCGGTGCCGCGCGCATCCGGCCTGTCGTCCTTGCGATCCTCGTCTGCGTCTACCTCGCGCTGGCCGCGAGCGCGGGACTGTTCTGGCTGCTGGTCGGGCTCTGCCTTGTCTGGGGGCTGGTTAACCATGTCGCCATGACGCTGATCGTTGGTGGGCTCACCCGGCTCGACCCGGCGAAACGCGGGGCGATCATGGGGCTTTACTCGGCGACGACGTATCTATGCGTGGCGGCGGGCGTCAGTGGCTTCCGTCCGATCTACGAGGGCTACGGCCTCGCCATGGCCGCCGTCGTATCCGCACTGTGTCTGCTCCCCGCACTGGTGCAGTCCCTGCGTGGGAGCGGAGGTGTCAGCGCACCGTCTGGGCGCGCAGGCGCTTCATGAGGCGGGCCCGCCAGCTGTCGCGCTTCGTGTAGACGGTGCGCGGCAGATAGCTGAGGCGATCGTCCGTCCAGTTTTGCCGATGGACCAAGGGCAGCAGGGCCTTTGCGATGGTGACGTGCATTGCGCGCTCCTTCATGAAAGCGTCATCTAACTGTCACAAATCATGGAGCGGATCCGCCGTTGCGTCAAATCCGCGAGCACAAGCAGGGAGCGAAACCGGCACGCTAGAGCATTCGACCGGCCACCACGCGAAGCCTTTCGATCATGTCCGCGTCGCGATGGTCCGGTGCGGTGATGATGGCCGCCTCCAGCGCTCGGTCGCAGCCATGCAGACAGGGGGCCCGTTCGGGACCGAGCAATCCGGGCAGCCGCCGTACCAGGTCGCGCGCCTTGTCCGCATTGCCCAGCAGCGTCTGCACGATGGTCGAGACCTCGACATCGTCGTGGTCGGGATGCCAGCAATCGTAGTCCGTCACCATCGCAACGGAGGCGTAGCAGAGCTCCGCCTCCCGCGCGAGCTTGGCCTCGGGCATGTTGGTCATGCCGATCACGTCGCAGTTCCAGACCTCGCGGTAGAGCTGCGATTCCGCAAGCGTGGAGAACTGCGGCCCTTCCATCGCGAGGTAGGTGCCGCCGCGATGCACCGTGATGCCCTCCGCCTGCGCCGCCTTCTCCGCCACGTCCGACAGGCGCGGGCAGGTGGGATGGGCGAGGCTGACATGCGCCACGAGGCCGGGGCCGAAGAACGACTTTTCCCGCGCGAAGGTCCGGTCGATGAACTGGTCGACGACGACGAAATCGCCCGGCGCCATCTCCTCCCGAAAACTGCCGGTGGCTGACAGGCTGAAGACATCCGTGACGCCGAGCGCCTTCAGAGCATGGACGTTCGCGCGATAGGGCACGGTGGAGGGCGTGTGCACATGCCCCCGCCCGTGCCGCGGCAGGAAGACCATGCGCACCCCGTCGAGCATGCCGGTGAAGAGCTGATCCGACGGCATGCCCCACGGCGTCTCGATAGAGACCCACTCCGCCCCCTCCAGCCCCTCGATCGCGTAAAGGCCGGAGCCGCCGATGATGCCGATGGTGGTCTGGGTCATCCGGGGCCTCCTCAAGACGCGGTTTCGCGCTTCCGCGCGAGGATATTTGGAACAAGCTGGAAGGCGGCTACTCGCCGGGCCGCTTCAGGCTGAACTTCTCCCGCACAACGGTGTAGTCGCGATAGCCCATCCGGGCCAGCGGGTTGAAGGTGAGGACGTCGAAGATGCCGTCCACCAGGCAATCGTCTCGCAGATGCACGCCCGTGACCTCGCCAAAGACGGTGTAGTTCGCCTCGCCCGGCAACTTCACGATCTGCGTGAGCTTGCATTCAAGCGATGCGGGAGCGCCCACCACGCGGGAACACGCGATGGTCTCGCACTCCGCCCGCTCCAGCCCCGCCATCGCGAACTCGTCCTCGTCGCCATGGTAGTTGCCGGAGGTCAGGTTCATCGCGTCGCGCATGTCGTATTCCACGATGTTGACGCAGAAAACGCCGGTCTCGTCGATATTGGCGACCGAATCCTTGCCCATGTGCCGGTCGTCCTTCGCGGACGTGCTTGCGAACATCACCTGCGGCGGCACGTAAGCGACGGCGTTGAAGAAGGAATAGGGCGCGAGGTTCTCGCGCCCGTCCTTGCAGCGGGTCGCGATCCAGCCGATGGGGCGCGGCGCGACGATGGCGTTGAACGGGTTGTGCGGCAGGCCGTGGCCATCTTCGGGGCGGTAGAACATGGGGCTCCTCGGTCTTGGCGCTCGGGTCGCGGCGTGCTAGCCCGGCGGAATGTAACCGAAAAGGGGCATGGGACCAGATGATGCGACGAGGCTGAGACGAGAGAGCCCTTTCCCGTCCCAGCCCTCGGAGTCCCCATGACCCGCCTGCTTCCCGAACGCGCCGACGACACCTACGAGGTGGAACTGCTCTACGACCTGGCCTTCGCGCCCGGCCGCACGGCGCTGTCGAGCTACCGCCTGCGCAGCGGCCCGCCGGTGGAGGGGCTGAGCTGGACGGTGCGCGACGAGTACGACGTGCTGGCGGCCGCGATCCGGTACTGGCCGGTGCGGATGGGGGGCGCCGCGGCCCTGCTGCTCGGACCCATCGCGGTGCACCCGGTGCGGCAGGGGGAGGGACTGGGCGCGCTTTTGATCCGGCATACGCTGGAGATTGCGCCGGGCCTCGGCTGGTCCCGCGTGATCCTCGTCGGCGACGCGCCCTACTATAGCCGCTTCGGATTTCGTCGCGACCTCGCGACCGGCCTCGACTATCCGCCCCCCACCAACCCCGACCGCCTGCTTGCCCTCGAGCTGGAGCCCGGAGCGATGGAGGGCGTCGCGGGCATAGTGGAGCCGGCCTGATCCTTCACCTTTCCCCAAATACGCAAACGCGAGCGCGGGCAGGCGCCTCCGGCGGGGATATTTGACGAAGAGAGAGGCGGAGGGTAGGCGAAGCCGATGACCCGTGCGCCCTTCATCCTCGGCCTCGAATCGAGCTGTGACGACACCGCCGCCGCCGTTGTGAGTGCCGAGCGAGAGGTCCTGTCGTCGCGCGTCTTTTCCCAAGCCGACCTCCATGCTGATTTCGGCGGCGTGGTGCCGGAGATCGCAGCGCGCGCGCATGCGGAGCGGCTCGACATCGTGGTGGAGCAGGCGCTGGCGGAGGCGGGCGTCACATTGGCGGAGATCGAGGCCGTCGCCGTCACGGCCGGGCCTGGCCTGATCGGGGGGGTACTGTCGGGCGTGATGTTCGCCAAGGGGCTGGCGGCGGGCGCGGGCAAGCCGCTGATCGGGGTGAACCATCTCGCAGGCCATGCGCTGACACCACGGCTGACCGACGGGCTGGAGTTTCCCTATCTCATGCTGCTCGTCTCCGGCGGCCACTGCCAGTTCCTCGCAGTCGCGGGGCCGGGGGACTTCACTCGACTTGGCGGCACCATCGACGATGCACCTGGTGAGGCCTTCGACAAGACCGCGAAGCTCCTTGGCCTGCCGCAGCCAGGCGGTCCGGCGGTGGAGCATGAGGCGGTGGAAGGCGACCCCACGCGCTTCGAATTCCCCCGCCCGCTGATGGACCGGCCGGGCTGCGACATGAGCTTTTCGGGGCTGAAGACGGCGCTGCGCAGCGCCCGCGACCGGATCGTGGCGGAGAAGGGCGGACTGACCGTTCAGGACCGCGCCGATCTCTGCGCCTCGTTCCAGGCGGCGGTCGCCGACGTCCTGACCGCCAAGACCTGCCGCGCCATGGCGGCCTTTGCCGCGAGCCACGGCGCCACCACCATCGCCGTCGCCGGCGGGGTCGCCGCCAACCGCACGCTCCGCGCCGGGCTGGAGGCCGCCGCCACCGAGACCGGCTTCGCCTTCACCGCCCCGCCACTCGCGCTCTGCACCGACAACGGCGCGATGATCGCTTGGGCGGGGTGGGAGCGCTATCGTCTCGGCCAGACCGACGACCTGACCCTCGCGGCCCGCCCCCGCTGGCCGCTCGACACCACCGCCGCCCCGATGCTCGGATCGGGCCGCAAAGGCGCCAAGGCCTGAGAAGGAGAGCCCATGCTTCACGTCATCATCGCCCACGACAAGCCGGAGCATCTGGAGGTGCGCAAGGCGAACCGCGACGCCCACCTCGCCTATCTCAAAGAGAGCGGCGTCGTCGCGCAGGCCGGGCCGCTGCTCGACGCGCAAGGGCAGATGGCGGGCTCGCTGCTGGTGCTCGACGTGGCGGACATGGACGCGGCCCACGACTGGGCCGCCGCCGATCCCTATGCGAAGGCGGGCCTCTTCCGAACCGTCGACATCCACCCCTGGAACCGCGTGATCGGAGGCTGACATGCGCTACTGGCTGTTCAAGTCCGAGCCCAACACCTGGTCCTGGGACGATCAGGTCGCCAAGGGTGACTCGGGTGAGGAGTGGGACGGGGTCCGCAACTACCAGGCCCGCAACAACATGCGGGAGATGAAGCTGGGCGACCGCGGCTTCTTCTACCACTCCGTCAACGAGAAGCGGATCGTGGGCGTGGTCGAGGTCATCGCCGAGGCGCATCCCGATTCGAAGACCGACGACACGCGCTGGGAATGCGTGGACATCAAGGCGATCGGCCCGTTCGAGACGCCGGTGACGCTCGACGACTGCAAGGCGGAGCCGCGGCTCGCCGAGATGATCCTCGTCAACAACTCGCGCCTGTCGGTGCAACCCGTGACTGAGGCGGAGTGGAAGATCGTCTGTGAGATGGGGGGCTTCAAGGGCTGATGCGGCCCTCGTAACGGGCGGTGAAACTACAACCGTAGGCTGATCTTCGCCGATGCGTTTCCCTGATGTATTATGCCGGCCGACATCTCGGACGGGAGACGATCCATGCAAGGCCTCATCCGCATCGCCGCAGTGCTGGCGGCGATGTTCTCTTTCCCTGCGCTTGCTCAGCAGGAGCTTGGCGCGCCGCAGATCCGCGGCATCCAGACGCTGCTCGCCCATGCCGAGGTCTATGACGGACTGGTCGACGGAAGCTGGGGTGAGCGCACCGCGAGCGCCGCTGCCGACCTCTTGGGGCTGGAGACGGCGAGTGCCGAGGATGCCGGCACCCTCCTTGCCGACTGGGCTGCGCTGCAAGCCGAGCTGGGTTGGGACATCCGTACTGCCGAGGACGAGGCCGTGGCGCTCGGCCTGCCTTGGGAAACCGTATCGCTGGAACCGGTGGAGGGCGGAGCGACCCGCTATCTCGATCCAACAGGGCTCGACGCGCTGGTCTGGCGCAGCGACGCCGCCGGTATGGAGGAGGCGCATGGTCGGGTCGCGGACGCGCTGGTGACGGGCGAGCTCTACACACTGCGCACCGGTGAACGGCAGGTGACGTCGGCCGAGATCGAGGATGCGCGCATCGCCTACCTGCGCTCCGAACCGCTGGACGACGGGTGGATCAATGTTCGCGTCCTCGCGCCGATGGCGCGCAAACCGGTCTTCAACGCCGTCGTCGCGAGCATATTCGTCGGGCAGACGCCGCAGATCGCGACCGGGCCGCAACCGTTTCCCGCGACCGACACGGCACCCGGGGAGGCGCAACCGGTCCTCGTCCAAGCCGAGGAGCCGCGTCCGCTCGCGGCGGGCACAGGGTTCTACGTCAACAACACGGACCTGCTGACCGCCTTCGCGCTGGTCGACCAGTGCGCCCGGATCGAGATCGGGGATGGCGCCGTCGCCGAGGTCCTGCATCTCGACGGTGCAGGCGCGGTGGCGGTCCTGACCGCGCCCGGCGAGCGGTCCACGACGTGGCTTGCGCTCTCGGACGCCGCGCTGCCCGAGCCAGGCAACCGCACCCGTGTCATCGGCTACCAGGATGGCGGCGGGCTGAGCGCCAGCACCGCGGAGCGCGGCGCGGAGGTGGAGCCGCAGAATGGCACGATTGCCGTGCGCGTGCCCGTCTTCGCCGGCATGGACGGCGCGCCGGCGCTCGACGCGGGCGACGCGGTGGCGGGGCTTGCCGCCACTGGTGCGGGCGCGCGAGATGGCACGCTGGTCGGCGCGGGTGCGCTCGCCTCCGTCCTCGACACCGCGCGGATCGCCTACGACATGCAGCCGTCCGAACCGGGTGAGGGTGCGGGCGCCCGCCTCACCGCCTCCACCGCCAACGCGATCGTTCCCGTCCGCTGCCTCGGCGGGTGAGCTTGCCGCGGGGCGGCACCTGACGCAGGCTGGGCGGCACCGATGCGGGAGGAACTGCCATGGAGATCGCCGCCGTTCTGGTCGCCGCCGCCGCGATCTGGGCCATCGGGGCCGCGTGGTACGGGCTGATGTCCGGCCCGTGGCGCGATGCGGCGGGCATCGCACCGTCGGACGAGGGGGTCACGAGTCGGACCGTCTTCGGCCTCAGCTATGCCTGCTTCGTGCTGCTCTGCGGTTTCCTACAATGGATCTGGTATCTTGCCGACGTACAGGGCCCGGCCGAGGGGCTGATGCTGGGCGCGGGCGTCGGCGCCTTCCTCGGCGTGCCGTGGATGGCGGTGAACAACATGTATAGCGGTCGCCCCTGGGTGCTGACGCTGATCGACGGAACCTACGCGGTGATGGGCGTCGCCGCCGGCGGTGCAGTGCTGGAGCTGTTCTGAGCGTGACCGACGACCTCGAACGCGATCTCAACGTGCTCCTCGATCAGCTTTGCGTGCAGTGGGGCTTCTGCAACGACCTGAGGGCTGCCGCGCTGCTGAACCGGCCCGGGCCGCTCGACGCGGACACGTTCGCCGAGGCCGTTCTCGCGGCAGAAGGCTTCGTGCCGGAGCACGAGCCCGCCTGGCACCGGCGGCTGAAGCGGCGCTTCACGGATCGTTACGGCGCATCAGTTTGAGGCCTAGCGGCAGAACCCGCCGCGGTTCTGCATGTGGAAATGGTCGGCATGCAGCGCGTTGTAGTCGGGGCCGAGCACCGTTCCGAACCACCGGCAGCCGCCGTTGCGCAGGCCTTGCCAGAAGGACGTGTCCTCCCAGTCCTCGATCAGCTCGATCTGGCGGCCGTGCTCCAGCGTGAAGCCCGCCACGTCGATCGCATCCGCCGTGGCATGGGTGCTCATGCGGGTAGAACTGCCGCGGATCGTGCGGCAGTTGTAGCTGGACTGGTGGCGGATCGCCGTCACCCGCTCCCCGAACTCCGCCCTGGCGAGGGGCTGGAGCGTGTGACGCTCCCACATCGCCAGCCGCAGCGCGGTCTCGCAGGTGGTCTCCACCGGACGCAGTGCGGAGCCGCCCACTTGGCTTAGCCGCACCCGGTCACGGATATGGCAGACGTCGGAGACCTCGATATCGGACAACGCCTCGAATGCCGCACCGGGCCGCAGCGTCGCCCGGCACGTCGCGCCATCGCGCACCGCCCGCCCGATCTTCCACGAGGTGACGGGCGTGACCGGATCGGTCAGCACCAGCGGCTCAATCGGGTTCCACCAGCGCGGCAACGGCGTCTGCGGATGAACCACAAGGGCCCACCCGCCGAAGCCTGCCAGAACCAGCAAGCCGAGCGCCGCGATGCGGCGCAGCCAGCGCATCCTAGTAGCGGTAGTGCTCGGGCTTGAACGGCCCCTCCGGCGTCACGCCGATATAGTCCGCCTGCTCCTTGTCGAGCCGGGTGAGCTTCACCCCGATACGGTCGAGATGCAGCCGCGCCACCTTCTCATCGAGGTGCTTGGGTAGGATGTAGACCTTGTTCTCGTATTCGTCGCCCTTGGTCCACAGCTCGATCTGCGCCAGCACCTGGTTGGTGAAGGAGGCAGACATCACGAAGGAGGGGTGGCCTGTCGCGTTGCCGAGGTTCAGAAGGCGCCCCTCGGACAGCAGGATGATCCGGTTGCCCGAGGGCATCTCGATCATGTCCACCTGGTCCTTGATCTTTGTCCACTTGTGGTTCTTGAGGGCCGCGACCTGGATCTCGTTGTCGAAGTGGCCGATGTTGCCGACGATCGCCATGTCCTTCATCGCGCGCATGTGCTCGATGCGGATCACATCCTTATTGCCGGTGGTGGTGATGAAGATGTCGGCGGTCTCCAGCGCGTCCTCGAGCAGCACTACCTCGAAGCCGTCCATGGCGGCCTGGAGCGCGCAGATCGGATCGACTTCCGTCACCTTCACCCGTGCACCCGCGCCGCGCAGCGAGGCGGCGGAGCCTTTGCCCACGTCGCCATAGCCCATGACGACCGCGACCTTGCCGGCCATCATCGTGTCGGTCGCGCGGCGGATGCCGTCCACCAGCGACTCCTTGCAGCCGTACTTGTTGTCGAACTTCGACTTAGTGACGCTGTCGTTCACGTTGATCGCGGGGAAGGGCAGCTGGCCCTTCTTCACGAGGTCATAGAGGCGGTGCACGCCGGTCGTGGTCTCCTCCGAGACGCCCTTGATCGCGTCGCGCGTCTTGGTGAACCAGCCCGGGGACTGCTCCATCCGCTTTTTGATCTGCGCGTGGATCACTTCCTCCTCCTCGGAGGTCGGGATGCCCAGATCCTCACCCGCCTCGGCCCGCGCGCCGAGCAGGACGTAGAGGGTCGCGTCCCCCCCGTCGTCGAGGATCATGTTCGCGCCCTCGGGGAACTGGAACGAGCGGTCGAGGTAGTCCCAATGCTCCTCTAGCGACTGGCCCTTCACGGCGAAGACAGGAACGTTGCCGGCGGCAATCGCCGCCGCCGCGTGATCCTGGGTCGAGAAGATGTTGCAGGAGGCCCAGCGCACATCCGCACCGAGCTCCACCAGCGTCTCGATCAGCACGGCGGTCTGGATCGTCATGTGCAGCGAGCCGACGATGCGCGCGCCCTTGAGCGGCTTCGTCTCGCCATACTCCGCCCGCAGCGCCATCAGGCCCGGCATTTCGGTCTCGGCGATGTCCAGCTCCTTGCGGCCGTAATCCGCAAGCTCGATGTCCTTGACGACGTAATCCTTGGCCATGTGGTGCCCCCATGTAAGCGGTGTCGCCTGCGCAGATAGCACCCCCTTCCGTCCCGAACAACGTCACTCGACGGTCATGATGACGCCTTATCGGCGGACTGCTTTCCCAAGCACCGCCTATAGAAGGGAGGAAGGCCATGATTTCAATGAAGGCGGACAGGGCGGCATCCGCTCGGCGCGCCGTGGTGTTTGCCTGCGACAGCGGCTATCTGCCGTTCGCACTCATGGCAGCGGGCCAGATCGCGGCACTTCATCCGGACCGCGACTTCGACATCTGCCTGTGTTCCGACGCTCCGCTCGATGTTCCCGAAGCCTTTGCCAATCTCGGGCTCAGGGTCGTGGAGGTATCCGCGGCCGGTGTGTTTTCAGGTCTGCGCCTAGATCGCGGTAAGACGGAAGTCGTGTACCTGCGTCTGGCTTTGCCGGAGGCTCTGGCCGGCGACTACGATCGGCTCCTCTACCTCGACGCGGACGTCTTCGTTCAGGGCGGGGACTTCTCGGCACTGCTTGCGCTCGACCTAGACGATCGTGCAATCGCGGCGGTTCGGGACAACACGCAGTGGCGCTCGCCCAACCGCCGACCCTTGCAGTTTCGTCGCCTCGGATTGCCGGCAACGCGATACTTCAACGCCGGGGTGCTTCTGATCGACGTGGCGCAGTGGCGCGAACGTCGCGTGATGGAAAGGTGCATCGACTTCGGCGAGCGGCACAGGCCGAAGATGATCCGGCATGACCAGAACCTGCTGAACGGTGTGTTGCAGGGGGACTTCGCCGAGATCAGCCCTGTATGGAACTGGCAGTACACCTGGGCTACACGCCTCTACGAGGCCATGGTCGGCGCAAACGTCGTCCACTTCATCGGCAAGAAGAAGCCCTGGAACCATGATGGTGGAGAGGTGCCGCTGCGGTTTCGCCGCGCCTACCGTGCATTTTTCCGGGAGCACTTTCCGGAACGCGAGATTGGTCTCGACGGGACGAGCACGCTGGCCAACCCCAACTATGTTCGCAAGGTCATGCTGAAGCATTTCGGTGCGGCGCGTCGCATGTCGAACTACCTCGCCCGCTTCCCTGACGATCTCACCAGGCATCCCTGAACAGGCAGATCACGCAACCGTCACGCGGCGTGGTTCCGTTGTGCGGGGCTGCGGATGGCTCGGGCGTGGTATCCTCGGGTTCCAGAAAGGGAGGACACCATGCTCAAGGTCATGACCGCCACCGCGACTTTCGCGCTCGCACCGCTCGCCCTATTCGCCGCCGACTGGACGCTCGACTCGGAGGCGTCCACCGTCGGTTTCGTGACGGTGAAGGAGGGCGAGATCGCCGAGGCACACAGCTTCGACGACCTCTCCGGCACCGTGGCGGAGGGCGGCGGGGCCACGGTCAGCATCCCGCTCGCGTCGGTCGAGACGCTGATCGACATCCGTAACGAGCGGATGCGCGAGATCCTGTTCAACGTCGCCAACTTCCCGGAAGCCACCGTCAGCGCCGAGATCGATATGGCCGCCTACGAGGACCTCGGCGAGGGGGAGCGGACGCAGGACGACATCACCATCACCGTGGCCACCAACGATCACGAGGCGACCTACGACGCCACCGTCAACGTGACCCGCATCGGTGCGGACCGGGTCGCCGTCTCCACCGCGCGGCCCGTGCTCACCGATGCCCGCGACTTCGGCTACGGCGACGGTGTCGCGCAGTTGCGGGAGATCGCAGGGCTCGAGGCGATCTCACCGGCCGTACCGGTCAACTTCGACCTCGTCTTCGATCGCTGAGCGGCTGGACAATCGCCGCGCTGCTCCTATCCTCCGCCCGCGTTTCAACGGGCGGAGAACGGGATGTCGCAAGCGCCACGCGCATGGCAACGGATGCTTTCGGGCCGGCGGCTCGACCTGCTCGACCCCTCGCCGCTCGATGTGGAGATCGAGGACATCGCCCACGGCCTCGCTTTCGTCGCGCGCTGGAACGGGCAGACGCAAGGTGAATGGCCCTATTCGGTGGCCGAGCACTCGCTGCTGGTCGACGACATCCACGCCGCCATCTGCCCAAAGGCGCCGGTCAAATGGCGCCTCGCAGCACTTCTGCATGACGCACCGGAATACGTCATCGGCGACATGATCTCCCCGGTGAAATCCGCGGTCGGGCCGGGCTACAAGGCGATGGATTTGCGGCTGACCGAGGCGATCCACATCCGCTTCGGCTTGCCGCCGGAGTTGCCCGCCACGGTGAAGAAGCAGATCAAGCGTGCCGACCGCATCTCCGCCTGGGCCGAGGCGGTGCAGATCGCGGGCTTCACGCCAGAGGAGGCCAACCGCTTCTTCGGCGCGCCCCGCCACAAGGGCATCGCCGCAATCGAGATCGCGCCCCGCCCGCCGATGGAGGTGAAGGCGCGGTTTCTCGACCGCTTCGCCGCCCACATGGAGCGGCTATGACCCGCCCGATCCGCGTCGAGCTGACCGCGGTGCTGGTCGGCGTGATCGAGGCCGAGGGGCGCGCGGTGCCCCACGTCCTCACGCTGCCCGGTCCCGACCTGCCCTCGCGACCGTTCGACCCGGACCGGCACCGTACGCTTGAGCTGAGCTTGCGCGACTGGGTGGAGAGCGACACGGGTCACCCGCTCGCCCACGTCGAACAGCTCTATACGTTCGGGGATCGGGCGCGGGATGCGGAGGGGGAGCGCGACCACAGCGTCTCCATCGGCTATCTCGCTCTGGTGCCGGGTCGGGAACGGCTGGAAGGGCAGGACTGGCGCCCCTGGTCGCAGTTCTTCCCGTGGGAGGACCGCCGCGCCGGCTCGCTTCCGGTCACGGCCCCGATCGAGGAAGCGTTGCGACGCTGGGCCGATACGCCCCGGCGCCAGGATCGCGTGCGCCTGAGCTGGGGCCTCGACGGGCAGCCCTGGCGCGACGAGTTGGTGCTGGAGCGCTATGAACTGCTATACGAGGTGCGGCTCGTCCCCGAATACCACCGCGACCGTGGCCGCGATGTCCCACCGGACTTGCCCGCGACGGGCCGCCCGCTGCCTCGCGACCACCGCCGCATCCTCGCCACCGGGATCGGGCGGCTGCGCGCGAAACTGAAATACCGTCCCGTGCTATTTGAACTGATGCGGGAGACGTTCACCCTCTTCGAGCTGCAGTCGGTGGCGGAAGCGGTCTCCGGCCAGACGCTGCACAAGCAGAATTTCCGCCGGATGATGACGCAGTCGGGCCTTATCGAGCCCACCGGTGCCCAGACCGCCCGCCGCGGCGGCCGCCCCGCCTCCGAATACCGCTTCGCTGCCGAGGCGGAGTGGGAGCGGCGCGTCAGCCCCGTCCGCTTCGGCGGCGCGCGCGCGCGCTGATTTTTCGCCTCCGGCGGGCGTATTTGACGAGAGTGATGAGGGGGCGACCCCTGCAGCATCACTCTCTTCAAATACGCGAAAGGCCATCGCAGCAGTCGGGCGCTATATCTCGAGGATGACCTTGCAGGCGTCACCGGCGTTGAGCGCATCGAAGCCGGACTGAAACGCCTCGAAGGGCAGGCGGTGGGTGATCACCGGCGAGACGTCGAGGCCCGATTGCAGCATCGCGACCGCCTTGTGCCAGGTGTCGAACATCTCGCGCCCGTAGATCCCCTTGATCTGCAGGCCCTTGAAGATCGCGCGGTTCAGGTCGAGCGTCACATCCTTCGCGAAGATGCCGAGCAGTCCGATATGCCCGCCATGGTTCATCGCGCCGATCATGGCGTCGAGCGCCGCGGGCGCGCCCGACATCTCCAGCCCGACATCGAAGCCCTCGCGCATCCCGAGCTCACGCATCACGGCGCGCAGGTCGGCATCGGCGCGCACGCCACGGCTGGCGCCCATCGTCTCGGCCAGCTTCAGGCGGCCGTCGTTCGGATCGGTGACCACGACGTGGCGCGCGCCGACATGGCGGCAGATCGCGGCGGACATCAGGCCGATGGGGCCCGCGCCGGTGATGAGCACGTCCTCGCCCGCCAGATCGAAGCTCAGCGCCGTATGGACTGCGTTGCCGAGCGGGTCGAGGATGCTCGCGACCTCGTCCGGCAAACTGTCGGGCAGGGGGTAGACGTTGTGCTCCGGGATCACGAGCGCGTCTGCGAAACAGCCGGCGCGGTTCACGCCCACTCCCTTGGTGTCGATGCAAAGATGCTCCCGCCCCGCGCGGCAGTTGCGGCAGGTACCGCAGACCACGTGCCCCTCGCCGGAGACGCGGTCGCCAGGTTTGACGAGGGTCACGCCCTCGCCGATCTGCTCGACGCGGCCCACGAATTCATGGCCGATGATGTTGGGCACCGGCACGGTCTTCGCGGCCCAGGCGTCCCAGTTGTGGATGTGCAGGTCGGTGCCGCAGATCGAGACCAAGTGCGGGCGGATCAGCACTTCCCCTCGACCGGCAACGGGCCGCGGTTCGTCGCGCAGGGTGAGGCCGGGAGCGGCGTCGGTCTTGACGAGCGCGCGCATCATATGACGCCGAGGTCGCCGCCGACCTTGGTGAAGGCGGCGACGGCAGCGTCGATGTCGGCGTCGCTGTGGGCGGCGGACATCTGTGTGCGAATGCGGGCCTGTCCCTTCGGTACGACGGGGTAGGAGAACGCGATGACGTAGAGCCCTTCCTCCAGCAGCGCATCGGCGAAGCGGGCAGCGAGGGGTGCGTCATGCAGCATGACCGGAATGATCGGGTGTCGGCCGGGGACCAGATCGAACCCCGCCTCGGTCATCCCGGCGCGAAAGCGCTGTGCGTTGCGCTCCAGTTGCTTGCGCAGGTCGTGGGCGTTCTCCACCAGATCGAGTGCGGCGAGCGAAGCGGCGCAGATTGCCGGAGCGACGGCGTTGGAGAAGAGGTAGGGCCGTGCGCGCTGGCGCAGGAGTTCGACGATCGGCCTTGGCCCGGCGACGTAGCCGCCCGAGGCGCCGCCGAGCGCCTTGCCGAGCGTTCCGGTCAGGATGTGGACCCGGCCCTCGGTACCCGTCGCCTCCGGGGTGCCGGCGCCGCGCTGCCCCAGGAAACCGGTGGCGTGGCAGTCGTCGACGACCACCGTCGCGCCGTGTTTCTCCGCCAGATCGCAGATGCCCGGCAGGTTCGCGACGATACCATCCATGGAGAACACGCCGTCCGTCACGATCACCTTGTTCCGCGCGTCCCCCGCGGCGACGAGCTGTTCCTCCAGCGCGGCCATGTCGTTGCTGGCGTAGCGGAAGCGCTGCGCCTTGCACAACCGTACCCCATCGATGATCGACGCATGGTTGAGGGCGTCGGAGGTGATCGCGTCCTCCGGACCCAGCAAGGGTTCGAAGAGGCCGCCGTTGGCGTCGAAGCAGGAGGGGAAGAGGATGCAGTCCTCCATGCCGAGGAAAGAAGCCAGCCGTGTTTCCAGTTCCTTGTGAAGGTCTTGCGTACCGCAGATGAAGCGGACGGAGGCCATGCCGAAACCGTGCGTCTCCAGCGCCTTGCCCGCCGCCTCGATCAGTTTGGGGTGATCGGCGAGGCCAAGGTAGTTGTTGGCGCAGAGGTTGAGAAGGGGACGGCCGTTGGCCGTGATGTGCGCGGATTGTGGCGACGTGATCCGGCGCTCGGATTTCGTCAGGCCCTCCGATGCTATTGCATCGAGCTCGGTCTGGGCAGCCTCGGCAAGGGTGGTGGGCATGGGCAGGCTCCGATGCGATATCCGAAACGAGATGCAGTATACTGCACTCATCGATGGAGTCACGCTGGAAGCATGACCAGAAGCAGGGCGCGCGCGCCATCGTGATCGGCCCGGATCGCGTGATCGGTGTCGGAGGCATAGCGCAGCGTGTCGCCCGGCCCGGCGATCGCGACGCCGGCGGATGTCTCGACGGATAGCGTGCCGTCGAGGCAGGTCAGGTGCTCGATGGTGCCGGGTGCGTGAGCGGCGGACACGAGTGCGCCCCCGGGCGCGAAGCGCAACTCGTGCCACTCGACCGAGAGGGTGGAGCGGCGGGGCGAGAGCATGCGGATTTCGCAGAGCCCGTCCTCGCTGGTACGAGAAGGCGTCTCGAATGCGCGTTGATGGGTGATCCCGGCGTCCGGCGCGCGCGGTTCCAGCGAGGCGAGGTCGATGTCGAGGGCTTGGCAGAGCGCCCAGACGACCGAGAAGGTAGGATTCACCACGTCGCGCTCGATTGCCGACAGCATGGAGCGCGAGACGCCGGAACGCTCGCTGACCTGAGCGAGGGTGAGGCCCTGTGCAGCGCGGGCGGCGCGAACGATCTGGCCGAGGCGGGGTGGCGTGGTCATGCCGGAATTTGAGCGCCGGACGCGGGGAGCGTCAATCCGATATGTTGGAACGCGTTTGTCGAGGCCGGATTTTGACGGCTTTCAGGTCAATTTCGATGGAAGCTGGAAGGGTGTGAACCGAGAATAACATTCCTGCATGAGTTGCAGGCCGATGCTGGCTGCATCCCCAGGTCGCCCACCTCCCCAATCCTGACCCCATGGGGGAGGGGGCGATAGGGAGCGACTGTTCCGCTTTAAAAATCGCGGCTGTAGGTGATACCGATGGAGGACGAGCCCTCGCCCGCAGCGACTTCCGCGTCGAGGGTCACGTTCCGGATCACCTCCAGCTCGATGACGATGTTGTTCTCCCCCGAGCCGTCGAGCGCCGTCTCCGCCCCAACGAAGACGCCATCGCCCAGTGTGCGCCCGACGGTGAGGGACGAGCCCTCGCCGCCATCGCCCGCGTCGACCTGGAGCACGTCGACGCCGAGCGCGCCGCGCGCCACATCGAGCGGTCCGGCGTTGCCCGATGCCAGCGTCGCGACGCCAGAGGCGAGTTGCAGCGCCTGTCCCGCGTCGAGGCTCGCCTGGCTCTGGCCGAACAGGAGCTGCGGCAGCACCTCCTCCTCCGGCAGGGCGGGGACGGAGGCGAAGTTGATGACGGGGTCCGAGGCGGGGCCGGTGATCAGGATCTGGCCGGTCAGCTCGTCATCCTCCCGCGTCAGCGCGATCTCGAGCTGCGGGTCGATGGGCCGCGCGCCGTTGAACGTGATCTCGCCCGCAGTCAGGTCGAAGTCCCTTCCTATGAGGGAGAAGGAGCCGCGCAGCCGTTCGATGGTGCCGCGCACGCGGGTCCGGTCCGCGGTGCCGAAGACGTTGAGGTTCATCTGCCATTCGGACTCGAGGCCGCGCCCGCGCACGAAGATGCCGTTGCTCGCGAACACGTCGATGTCGAGTTCGATGTTACGCGAGGCGGGCGTCCGCTCG
Organism: Roseobacter sp. HKCCA0434; assembly: GCA_032464575.1. GTDB lineage: Bacteria > Pseudomonadota > Alphaproteobacteria > Rhodobacterales > Rhodobacteraceae > Pontivivens. Next base: position 133,755 of record JAWDKM010000007.1, on the reverse strand, counting down.
GGCGGGGGGCGGCGACCGATGATCTCCACCTCGCCTAAGGTGATGATCTCGGGCGGATTGGCGTTGACGAGGCGCACCTCCGCCCGGTCGACCTCGGCATCACCGCTGACGAGGAGCTCGTTGAAGGGCCCGTCGATATCGATCTGGGCCGTGATCTGGGCGGTGATGTCGTCGCGTCGGACGAGCACGGCCTCCTCGGCCTCGATCCGGCCGTCGATTACGAAGGGACCGGTGGTGTTATTGAGGTCGATCTCTCCGTAGATCCGCCCGTTGCCACCGTCGCTCGCCTGAAGCTGGACCTCGAGGTTGCCGAGATCGGTTATGTCCGAGGTGATCGTGACCTCCGTCAGGATCACGCCCGCCCGCAGGTTCTCGTAGCGCCCGTCGGAGAGGGAGACCACGCCGCCGATCTGCGGTTCGTCGAGGGTACCGGTCACGTCAAGGTCGATGGTGGAGCGGCCCGACAGGACCTGGCTGCGCAGCGGCACGAAGGCCCAGAGCGGCCGGACTTCCCCGGCCCAGCGGATGCTCGCCTCCAGCGGGGCGTTGCGGACGAGGGTCGGGATCGGACCGGGCGTGCTGGCCGTGAGGGGGACGTCGGCTGTCAGCAGGAAAGGCTCACCGAAGCCGCCCACGACGGTGACGTCGGCGTCCACGGTGCGGCCGTCCCATTCGGCGCCGAGGGATGCGTTGACCGAGATCCCCTCCTCCAGCACGTCCGAGGCGATGAAGTCGGTCAGCGCGCCGTCGAGGGTGGCCGACGCGCTGGCGGCGCGTGTGTCGAAGACGAGCTCGGCGTTCAGGTCGCCCGCGACGAAGGGCGCGCCGGTGAGCTGCGCGAAGCCGCCCAGATCGACGTCCGCGGCGAGGAGCCGACCGACGAGGCCGCCGCCGCGCAGGTCCACGTTGCCCGACAGGTTGCCGCCGCCGGGCACGAGGATCGAGATGTTGTCGACCGACGTCACGCCGCCCGCGATCGTGACGTCCATCGGGCCGGCGAGGGCCACCGCGGTCGTGCCGAGGGTGGCGGCGAGCTGGTCGATGTCGATGCGCGTCCGGCCCGGCTGCGAGGAGACGAGCGCGCGGGTGTCGAGCGTGACCGCGCGTTCGCCCAGCGTGCCGGAGATGTCGGCGGACAGCGTCAGCCCGTCGAGTGGGCCGTTCGCCTCGACGTCGACGAAGCCGATCTCGAGCGCATCGCGCCGGATGGCTTCGGCGGTGAGGGCCGCTTCGATCCGGGGGGTGCCGAGCGCGTCGCGGATGTTTGCGGTGAGGCGGGCGCCGTCGATCTCCGCCCCCGATGCGGTCCCGGTGAAGTTGGCGGTGAGCGCCGCGTCCTGCCGCCCGCCGGGGGCGGAGAGGTCGAGGCGCGCGTTGGCGCGGCCCGAGAGGCCCAGGTTCGTGCCGGCCAGCGCCTCGAGCCGCGACAGACTGGTGACGGTGATGTCGAGGCGGCCGTCGACGCTAGGGGCTGCGAGGTTCACGTCGGCGCGCCCGTCGATGCGCTGCCCGGCGAGGCTGCCGGACAGGCGGCTGATGTTCAGTGTCTCGCCACCGTAGCGGGCGGTGAGGTCGAGGTCGGTGCCGGCGAGGGGGCCGGCGACCGCACGCAGCGTCGCCTCGGCGGTGATCGGATCGCCCAGGGTGACGTCGTGGCCGAGCACCACGTCGCCGAAGCGCTGACCGGTGAAGGCAAAGTCCTCCAGCGCAATCCGGCCCTGGACCTGCGGCGCGTCCTCCAGCGTCACGACGCCCTGAGCGACGAGGGCGCCACTTGCATCCTGATCGTAGAGTTCTGCGATAGGGGCGAGGGCGGGAACGGCGAGGTCGTAGTCGATCGATGAGGTTTCGGACAACGTGCCGCTGGCGCTGCCCGTCAGGAGCCGGTTGTCGATCTCGGCGCGCTGGACCTCGATGACGTCGGTGAGCCTGATGCTGGCGCCCAGTGTCGTGGGGCCGAGCAGGTCAGGCGTCAGGCGATCGATGCGCAGGCCGGTGGCCCGACCGTCGAGGTCGACGCGGGTCTCCTCGGTATCCTGCGCGACCTCGGCATCGAGGGTGAGGCGGCCGAGGTCCACGAGGTCCCCGTACGCCGCGTCCGCCACCGTGCCGTCGAGGGTGATGAGCGTGTCGCCATCCGTCCGGATAAGCGTCCCGTCGAGATCCGCCGACCCGCGTGCCTGCTGACCGTAGGCCGCGGCAATGGGTGCGACCTGCGGCAGGTCGAGTTGCAGGGAGAGGTCGGCGTTGGACGCATCGGTCGTCGCCGTGCCGCTCAGCCGGATCGTGCCGAGGCCGGTCTCCAGCGTCAGGGGCGAGAGTGCCGCCGTCTGCCCGTCGAGTTGCGCATCGGCGGTCACTGTGACGCGGCCCAGCTCCTCCGGGCCGAGCCGGTCGGCCTGCACGCCAGTCGCGGTCGCCCGCGCCGTCAGGTCGATCGTGTCGCCGCCGACGAGGTTCGCGGCGAGCTCCAACCGCTCCGCCGCGACCAGATCGTCATAGCGCAGCTCCTGCGCGACGAGGTCGAGGGTGGTGGCGATGACGCCGTCGGTGAGCGAACCTTCGCCTGACGCCTGTATCTGGCCCTCCGCATCTATGCCATATGCCGCGGCGACGGGACCGGCATCCGCGGTCTCGACGGCGTAGGAGAAGCGCAGGCCGCCGGTGGCACGCTCCTGCACGACCTCGGCGAGGAAATCGAGGAGGTCGCTGTCGAGGCGGATGTCGCGCCCCGTGATCTCCTCCGCCCCGATCACGATGTCGGCGCCGATCCCGGCTGGGCCGAGGATCTCCGGCCCCAGCCGGTCGAGGCGCAGGCCGGTCGCCTGCCCTGCGAGGGTCGCGCGGACATCCTCGCCCTGCTGGCCCAGCTCGACGTTTAGAGACAGCGCGTCGAGGTCCACCGGCGCGCTGCGCACGTCGCGCACGGCCGCGCTGATCAGACCGTCGGTCACGCCCTCCTGCCGCCGGACGAAGCCGGAAGCCTGCACCGCGCCCTGAACCTCCTGCCCGTAGGCGCGGCCGACTTGCGACAGGTCGCGGGCGTTCACGTCGAAGCGTAGGTCGGCATTCTCGAAATCGGTCTCCAGGAACCCCTCGGCGTCGAGACTCAGGAGCGGGCTGTCGAGACGGGCGGTCTCAAGGTCGATCCGGTCGCCCTCCTGCACCATCTGAATGGCGAGCTGGGCGGTACCGAGCGTATCCTCCTCCACCTGATCGATCCTGAGGCCGCGGCCGGTGCCCGCCGCATCGAGGGTCAGCCGCTCTCCGATCCGGCGCAGGTCGATGTCGAGGGCGAGCTGCGTGGCGTCGAAAGCGGCGGAGCGGAAGGCATTGAGCTCCGCATCGCCGGTCGCGGTCAGATCCTCGGGCGGGCCGGTGACACGGCCCTCGAAACCGAAACTCTCGAAGCTGATCCCGGCCACGAGGGCGGAGAGCTGGCCGGTGCCGGTGAGCGCCACGCTAAGATCGCTCGCCTGCGTCGCTGTGTCGAAGGTGCCGTCGCCGGTGAGCTGCAGCGCGGGGCTGTCGAGCTCCAGCTCGTCGACGCGGATAATGCCGTCATTGCCCTGCTGGATGCGCACGGCGAGGTCTGCGCGCTCGCCCACCACGGCGCGGATCGTGGGGTCGAGCTCAGGCCCCGGCTCCAGGCTGAAATCGGCGGTGACGCCCAGCGGCTCGGCATAGGAGACGGTGGCGCGGCCCTCGGCCTCGAACACGTCGTCGGTCTCCGCATCGAAGGTCAGGCGCCAGTCGTCGCGCGGCCCCTCGCCGGAGAGGGTGAGTGAGGACGCGCTATCCTCCGGAAAACCGGCGAGCTGGGCGACGATGCCGCCCGCGTCCTCCTGCGCATCGAGGTTGAGGGCGAGGGTCCGGGCCGCGAAGTCGCGCAGGTAGCTGAGCGCGATTCGCCCGTCGACCTCGTCAGTGCGGGTGATCGTGAGCTCCACGCGCTGCGTGTCGCCCTCGTCCGCCGCCTCGCCCTGCCCGTCGAAGGTGATCTCCTGCCCCAGGACGGCCGGACCGATGCGGATGTCGGTCAGCTCCATGTTCTCGACCCGCACAGGGATCGGCGCGCGCGGCCAGTCGAAGGGGGAGGGGGTGCCCTGCGTCGCCTCGACCTCCACCGTCGGCGCCTCCGCATCGGCGGATGGGGCGCGGGTCATGTCGAGCCCGCGCACGATGATGTTCTCGAGCTCCAGTTCGCCGCGCAGGATACGCGAGGAGTTCCAGTCGACCACAAGCTGGTCAATGGTCATCCACACGCCCACCCCATCGGAGACCGCGACGCCATTGAGACGGGTGGCCCCCTCGGCGTCCTCCACCAGCTCGGCCGTGATCTCGAAGGAGCCGGGTGACGAAATCTGCCGCAGGGCGAACTGCACCAGCCGGTTGTCGATGTCGAAGATCGAGGTCTGCGCCACCGCGGCGGCGGCGGTGCAGAGCCACAGGAGGAGGGCGAGGAGGATCCGCATCAGAAGGCCTGCCCGATCGCGAGATAGAACTGGAAAGCGTCCTCGTCGTCCTCCCGATCCAGCGGGAACGCGATGTCGGCGCGCACGGGACCGATGGGTGAGGCGTAACGGATGCCGGTGCCCGCGCCGTAGCGCAGGCCGTCCTGCAGCTTGGGCAGCGTCTCGTCGCTGACCTCCCCCGCCTCGATGAAGGCGACGCCGCCGATATTTCCCCGGATGGGAAAGCGCAGCTCTGCACCCAGTTCGACGGCGGAGAGGCCGCCTCGCGCGTCTCCGTCGTCGTCCTCCGGGCCGAGCGTGTCGGTGCCGAAGGCGCGGACGGAGCCGCCGCCGCCGGCGAAGATCCGGCGCGTGACCGGAACGTCGAACACGTCGTCCGATGCGATGGACGCGACGCGGGCGCGGGTGGCGAGGACGAGGCTCTGATCCTCGGTCAGCGGGAAGTAGGCCGAGGCGCGGCTGTCTATGCGCAGGAAGCTCGTCGCCTCGCCGTCCACCGTGCCGTAGAAAGGAGCGCCCTCCACACGGGCACGAAAGCCCGAACGCGGATCCAGCGGATCGGAGGTGTTGTCGTAGTCGATGAAGGCGGGAATGCCGTAGATCTCGATATCGCGATCCTCGTCGTCCTCGGTCACGTCCGACAGCTCGTAGGCCAAGCCGAGGCCGGTCCGCCATTCTTCGTTCAACTCTCGTTCGAGGCCGATATTGGCGGTGAAGGTCTCCCCCTCGAACGCCTCCTCCTCGCGGTCCTGGTACTCGGTGCCGAAGACGAGGTTCTGGCCGTCGCGGCCGACCTGCGGCACGCGGAAGCTTATGGCGCCGCCGCGCTCCTCGGCTCCAAGGCGGACCTCGAAGCGGAGGGTCTCGTTCCGGCCGAAGAGGTTGCGGTTCTCGATCGACGCTTCGGTTGCGGGCCCGTCCTCCGTATCGAAGCGCAGCCCGACGGAGAGGGTGCGGCGCCTGCGCTCGGTCACCTCGACCATGATCGGGAGGGAGCTGCCATTCTCGGGCGCGTCCTCCGGCGGTTCGGCGATCACGGTGTTGAAAAGCCGGGTGCGCACGAGATCCTGTTGGAAGTCGCGCAGGGTGGACAGGTCGAAGATGTCGTCCTCTTCCCACGAGATGTAGGTGCGCAGGTATTCCTCATCGACGCGGCGCAGGCCGTCGAACGTCACCTCGCCGAAGGTATAGGGACGGCCCGCATTGATGATCGATGTGACGCGCACGGTCCGGTCGCGCGGGTCGGCGACGGCGTCGCGGTCGTCGAAGCGGGCATAGGCGTAACCCGCACGGCGCAGGGCGGCGATCGCGGCGTCCTCCGCCTCGATGATCGGAACGGCCTCGGACCGCTCGCCGATGGGACTGCCAAGGGCCTCTGGGTCGAGCGGTGGTGGCGTGCCCTGCAGGTTCCGCAGCTCGAAGTTATGTTCGGTGAGGGTGAAGGCAGGGCCGGGCTCTACGATCACCTCGACCAGCAGCGGCTCACCATCGCCGCCCGTCACCTCGCGCCGGACCTCGGCGGTGTAATAGCCCTCGGCCTGGAGGATCGTCTCGACGGTCGGCAGGTCGTTGTCCGCACGGCGGCGCAGGAATGCTGGGGAGGCCGCGCCGTCCTCCTGCCGCCGGTACAGCTCCAGCGTCTCCTGCGCGAGGGCCTCGCTCTCCTCGTCCGGGAAGCCCGTCAGTCGGACGTCGTACTCCACCCGCTCCGCTGCGTCCGGCACGGCGAAGCCCACGTCGTCGCGATTGCAACCCGATAGGACGGCAAGGCCGGCCGCGAGCGACACCGTGAGGAAAAAGAGTTTCACATCAAGCCTTTTTGCTCCTGCCGCCAGCAGGCTGCAGCATATTCGCTTCGCACCCTAGCGCGAAGGAAAGGCCGTGAACCATCCCCTCGATGTCAACTCTTTCGACGGATTCGCCAAAGGCCACGGCCCGGTCGGCAGGAATGCGCCGACCAGGGCAGTGATCTAAGCGTTCTGCGCCGGAAGCATGCGGAAGAAGAGAGCCTGATCGATCAGCACGCGCAGCTTGCGCTCGTCGAACGGTTTGGTGATCACGAAGGCCGGTTCGCGCCGCTCGCCCGTCAGCAGACGCTGCGGGTAGGCGGTTATGAAGATGACGGGAATGTCGTCCTGCGCGGCACCCAGGATGTCGTCCACCGCGTCGATGCCCGACGATCCGTCCGCCAGCCGCACGTCGGCCAGAATGAGATCCGGACGCAGGCCCGAGACCGCCTCCACCGCCTCGCTGCGGGTCCGCGCGACGGAGATCACGTCGTGTCCCAGCCCCTCGACCATGTTCGAGAGATCCATGGCGATCAGCGGCTCGTCCTCGATGATGAGCACGCGCGAGCGCTGCTCGCTCTCCAGCTCGGTCATGCCGATATCGACCAGTTCCTCGGCCTCGACGGTGGAGATCTTCATGATGCGGGCGATGTCGCCAAAGCTGAAATCCTCCAGCAGGCGCAGCAGGACCGCCTCGCGCGCCTGCGGGGTCAGCACCGAGAGCCGCTCCTGCATCGTCGCCTCGCGCGCGGAACCTTCCTCGCCCACGCCATCGATCGAGCGACCCGAGGAGCGCCATATGCTGCCGAAGATCTCGAACAGCGCCCGCTTTGGGTCCGTCGTGTCGCCGAAGCCGCCGGGATCCGCGAGAATGGCCTCCAGCGTCGCGGCGGCATAGGCGTCCCCCGCCGGCTGCGATCCGCAGAGAGCCCTGGCAAATCGGCGAAGTTCGGGGAGGACACCGCCCAACCGGTCGGCGGCGGGGGGATTTTCTTGCATTCGTTCAGGTCCCGTTCATCAATTCCGGTTTTCTTTGAAACAAACCGGTCTAGGTCAATGGCATCTGAGGTAGAGCATGGTGAGCTGGCGTCAATTTCGGCAGACAGGTCATGCACGTGGGTCCACATCATGGGAAAGCGATGAGCGAAGACGAAAAGGAAAAGGTGACCTCCAACTCCGAGAAGCGGATCGAGAGCCACCTCAAGCAGGTCTACGAGCAGAGCATGCAGGAGCCGATGTCGGACAAGCTTGCGGAACTCGTGGCGCAACTTCGCAAGGAGGGCGCTAAGGCCGATGGCTGACCCTACATTCGAGGAACTCGTCGTGGGTCTCGTCCCCGACCTGCGCGCGTTCGGCCGATCCCTGACGCGCGATCATGCGCGTGCGGACGACCTCGTGCAGGACACCATCGTGAAGGCGCTGTCGAACCGTGACAAGTTCCAGGAGGGCTCGAACATGCGGGCCTGGCTCTTCACCATCCTGCGCAACACTTTCTACTCATCGAAGCGCAAGCAGAAGTGGGAGGTCGAGGACGTCGACGGTGCCTATACCGACGGACTGCGGCAGAAACCGCAGCAAGACGGCATCATGGACCTCAGTGATTTCCGCCGCGCTTTCGACACGCTGCCACCAGACCAGCGCGAGGCGCTGATGCTGGTTGGCGCCGCGGGCATGTCCTACGAGGAGGCTTCGGTAATCTGTGAATGCGCCATCGGCACGGTCAAGAGCCGGGTCAACCGCGCACGCTCCCGCCTGACCGAGATCCTGGGCCTTCGCGAGGACGAAGTGGGCACAACCGACAGCCGAACCCTTGCCGCGATGGTCGAGAACTCCAACTGACGTCACGGGAAAACAAGATAAGGAGTTCTGTCATGTCCCGTTCCATCCGTGCCGTCACGGCACTGACGCTCGTCGGTCTCTTCCTTGCAGCCTGCAACACGGTCGCCGGCGTCGGCCGCGATATCGAGGCCGGTGGTGAGGCGATCACGGGCACGGCCAACGACGCCGCCCAATAAAGCGCATGCCCTACGCCCCGTTGCCGGTTGCCCGCACGGCGGAGGGATCCATCCGGGGTGTAGGGCTCGAACTGGAATTCATCGGGCCCGACGTTGCTCGTACGGTCTCCGCCCTGCGCGAGGTTTTGGGGGGTGAAGCGGAAGGCGGTCCCCACAGCCAGCACCTGCGCGACAGCTCGATCGGCGATATCAAGGTGCTGCTCGACATGGGTTTCGTGCAGCGCGAAGGGCTCGACCCAGACCTCAAGAGGGTGGTGGGCGAGATCGGCAGCGTCCTGGTGCCCGTGGAGATCGTGTTGCCGCCGCTGCCCCATGATGCGCTCCACCGCATCGATCCCGCGATCGACGCGCTGCGGGCGGCGGGGGCGCAGGGAACCAGTCGCGGCGCGCTCTATGCCTTCGGGATGCACATCAACACCGAGGTGATCTCGCTCGCCGTGGAAGATATCTACCCGGTGCTGCGGGCTTTCGCGCTGATTGAGGATGGGATCCGCGACGGCCATCCGATCGACATCGGTCGCCGCATGCTGCCCTTCGTCGATCCCTATCCGCGGGCCTTCGTCGATGCGCTTGCGCGGGGGGAGGGGCAGGGGTACGCCGCCGACCTCATCGCGCTTTACATCGAGCACAACGCGACGCGGAACCGCGGCCTCGACCTGCTGCCGATCCTCCGGACGATGGACGCGGCCCAGGTCCGCGCGCTCCTTCCCGCGGGGGAGAAGGGCGGTGCGCGTCCGACCTTCCACTACCGCCTGCCGGACTGCCGCATCGACGAGGCGGGCTGGTCGCCCGAGGTCGAGTGGAGCGTCTGGACGGCGGTCGAGCGGGTCGCCGCGGATCCGGCGCTGATCGACGCACTCGCCGAAGGATGGCTGGCCCATCGCGCGCGTTGGACCACGTTGCGCACCGACTGGCCGCCCCGCATCGACGCGATCCTGCGCGAGGGCGGCTATGCTGAACTGAGGGAGATGATGGCGGCATGACGCGACCGGTGATCGGCGTGACGACCTCGGCACGTTCGGGGTGGCGCATCTTTCCGCTGATCGCGCTCAATGTGCGGCTCGCGGGCGGACGGCCCGTCTGGTGGCGCGTAGGGGCACCCGCCGATATCCACGAGGTCGATGGGCTGATCGTGGGTGGCGGCGACGACATCTCCGCCGATCTCTACGGCGGAAAGCTGATGGCCGAGGCCCGGATCGACCCGGAGCGCGACGCGCTGGAATACCGATTGCTGGTCGAGGCTGACGCGACCGGACGTCCGGCGCTGGGCATCTGCCGCGGCTCCCAGATGATGAACATCGCGCTCGGCGGTACGCTGCATCAGGACATCTACGAGACCTACAAGGATGCGAAGCGGATCTGGACGGTCCTGCCGCGGAAGCGGGTCGAGGTGCAGGACGGCACCCGCCTGTCGGAGATCGCGGGCGCCGATCCGATGCAGGTCAACGCGCTCCACACCCAGTCCGTCGACCGGCTCGGCCGCGGCCTGCGCGTGGCGGCCTGCGAGGCGTCGGGCATCGTGCAGGCGGTGGAGCGCGAGGAGGGCAGCTTCTTCCTTGGCTGCCAGTGGCATCCGGAACACCTGTGGTACGCGCGGCGGCAACGGGCGATCTTCCGCGCCCTGGTGGAGGCGGCGCGGGCGTTCCGGGACAGCCGCTCCCAGTTCGAGGCGGTGGATGCGCTGGCCGCAACCACACCGGCAGGTCAGCCGATCTGAGTGCCGTGCCTCTGGCCGGTGTCGCTTGCGTATTTGGACCGAGAAGAGGCACAGCACGTCCCCGCTCCCGGGAAGGGTTGGGGCGCACAGGGTGAAACCGCGTCGCAGGCGTCGCCCCGCCCAACGGTGTGAGGTCTGCCGCGCAGCGGCGGGCCGAAGACGGGCGGGAGCGCCTCACATCGCGCGTACAAGCACCAGACTGAGCCAGGGCGTGGACACCAGGATCACCACCCGGATCAGGTCCGACAGTACGAATGGAGTGACCCCCGCATAGGTCCGCCGCATCGGTACGCCCTTGGCGATCGCGTTGATGATGAAGAGGTTCATGCCCACTGGCGGCGTGATCAGCCCGACCTCCACCACGATAAGAACGAGGATCCCGAACCAGATCGCCGTTTCATCCGGTGTCAGGCCGAAGTCGAGGCTCTGGATGATCGGGAAGAAGATCGGGATTGTCAGCAGGATCATCGACAGCGAGTCCATCACGCAGCCGAACACGAGGTAGGCCATCAGCATCAGCGTCAGCACCATGATCGGCGCATAGCCGGACGCGACCACCCACTCTGCCAGCGCCTGCGGGGTCTGGGTCAGCGCGAGAAAGGCGTTGAAGACCGCGGCTCCGAACAGGATGAAGTAGATCATCGCGGTCGCCTGCGCGGTCTGCAGCACGCTATCGGCGAAGCTCGCGCGGTTGAGCCCGCCAGTGACGAGCCCGTAGAGCCCGGTCAGCACCGCACCGACCGCAGCCCCCTCGATGGGTGTGAAGAGCGCCTGGCGCCCGGGTTTGAACCAGTTCCAGTCCGCGGCGATCCCGCCGATCACGAGGACGAAAACCGCGACCACCGGCCAGACTTGCCAGAGCGTGCCGAACCGCTCCCTCCAGGGCTTCCTCGGCGTGCGCTGGGCCGCGTCGGGCTTCAGCGTGACGTAGGCGAGCACCACCGCGACGTAGCCAAGAGCGGCAAGGATGCCCGGGATAATGGCGGCGGCGAACATCTTCTCGATGTTCTGCTCGGTCAGGATGGCGTAGATCACCAGGATGATCGAGGGCGGTATCAGGATGCCGAGCGTGCCGCCGGCCGCCAGCACGCCGGTCGCGAGGCTGTCGGAATAGCCGTAGCGCTTCATCTCCGGCAGTGCGACCTGCCCCATGGTCGAGGCGGTGGCGAGCGAGGAGCCCGAGACCGCGCCGAAGCCAGCGCAGGCCCCGACCGCGGCCATCGCGATGCCACCACGCTTGTGCCCCAGCCAGACCGCGGCGGCGCGAAACAGCCGCTCGCTCATCCCCGATTTCGAGGCGAACTGCCCCATCAGGAGGAAGAGCGGCACGATGGACAGCGAGTAGGAGGAGAACGTGTCCCAGGTCAGCCCCTTGAGCTGAGCCAAGGCAGGCGCTGGCGTGCCGCGCACCACCCAGATGCCCACGAACCCGGTGATTGCCATCGCGGCCCCGATGGGGACACGGAGCGCGATCATGCCGAGCATGGCGGCAAACCCGATGGCCGTCAGCTCGATTCCGGTCATGACAGCACCTCGTTCAGCGCGCGCCAGACGGTGTAGAGCCCGGTGACGAAGAACGCGGCCGCCCCGACGAGGCCGAGCGCGTAGCCCCACCAGACCGGCATGTTGAGCTCGTAGGTCGCCTCGACCCAGCAGTACTGATCGGCGGTGCCGAGTGCCGTCCACAGCCAGCCGACGATGGGGTCGGTCGGGCTCGGACAGAACTTGTCGAGCATGCCGAGATAGAGCTGCCACATCGCCACGAACGCGACGGCGGTCAGGGCGATGTCGCCCAGCAGCAGGAAGCCGCGCTGCGTGCCGCGGGGAAAGCGCTCGACCAGGATGTCGACCGTGACATGGCCGCGATTGAGCTGGCACCAGGGCAGGAAGCTGAAGACGGCGACAGCGCAGCCGACCTGAACCAGTTCGAAATCGCCGGGGACCGGGCCAAGGCCGAGCGGCACCATGGCCCGCCCGATGACCGAGGCGACCGTCATCCCGGCGATGGCCGCGAGGATTACCCCGCCGAACAGGGCCAGATAGCGAGCGAACGCGCCGAGGATGGCGCCTGTCCGGGCCTCGACCCGGGGAGCGATGGCGGCCACGTGATCCTCCCTGACCCGGCGGCGCAATTGAACCGTTCGGTTCAGGAAAAGGAACCGGGCGTATCTGTCAAGCGGCTATACCCCTGCGAGCAGGCCACGCCAGGCAGGAAGGAGATCTCCGTCCGCCGGTGTGGCCTCGAAGACCGCGCGGGCGATGGCGCGGGCGAGGCAGATGGCAGCGGCGTGGCCGAGGGCGAGCGGATCGGCGGGGCCGCAGGTTCCGATCGCGGCGGCGAAGACCAGATCACCGTCCATGGGCGTGTGCGAGGGGACGATCGCGCGTGCCATGCCATCGTGCGCGGCGGTGGCGAGCCGGGTGCAGCCCGCCTTGTCGAGCGCCGCGTCGGTCGCGACGATTGCGATGGTGGTGTTGGCCCGCTCCATCACCTCGCGCTTCGTCCTGAACGTGTCGGCGAGCGTCGGCGTCGGCGCGCCTAGGTCGCCGAACTCGCCGTCGATCTCGAAGGGCGCGGCCCAGAACCGTCGCCCGTGACAGACATTGCCGAGCGGGTTGGCGGCCACGAGCGCACCGACCGTGTGGCCGGAAGGCAGGACGAGCGAGGCCGACCCGAGCCCGCCCTTGAGGCCGCCGGCAATGGCGCCGGTTCCGGCACCCGCGGTGCCGAGAGCGAAGTCCGTGGCCGCGGCGCGGTAGGCAGCCGTGCCGAGACCGCGATAGGGATTGCGCGCCCAACCCTTGTCACCGCCATTGATCAGGTCGAAGAGGATTGCGGCCGGGACGATCGGCACCCGCACCGGCCCGACCGCGAAACCGTGTCCATCGGCGTGCAGCGCGTCCATGACGCCCCCAGCGGCATCGAGGCCGAAAGCCGAGCCGCCGGAGAGGACGAGGGCATCGACCTCCTGCACAGACTTGTCTGGGGCGAGCAGGTCCGTCTCTCGCGTCCCCGGCGCGCCGCCCATCACGCTGACCCCGCAGGTGAACGACGCGTCGCCGACCAGTACGGTGCTGCCGGTCTTGATCGCGTGGTCCTCGGCATTTCCGACGCGCAGGCCGGCGATGTCGGTGATGAGGTTGCGCGGTCCGGGTTTCATCGCGAGCGCCCCCTCCCTGACCCTCCCCCGTGGGCGGGGGAGGGGACGCGGGTTGCCGGTATCGTGCAAGAACCCATCAGATGCGCGGCTTTGCGGCGGCGGTGGCCGGATCGCCGGTATTGGGCTCACCCTTCGGTTCGATCAGCAGCACCTTCGCCTCGTTCTCTGCCCGCGGGCGGTGGGTGACGCCTGCGGGCACGACGAAGAGCTCGCCGGGCCCGATCCGGTGGCTCTCCCCATCTTCGATATCCATGGTGATCTCGCCCTCCAGCACCAGGAAGAAATCGTCCGTGTCCGGATGGACGTGGAACGGAAACTCCCCCGCGAACTTCACAACCATCACGTCATTGCCATTGTAGTCGGCCACCACGTGTGGGTCCCAATGCCCGTCGAACTGCGCCAGCTTCTCCGCCAGATTGATCGTCTTCATGCCCATCACTCTCTTCAAATACGCAAAGGCGCCGTCAGATGCAGCGTCCGCCATCGACCTCCATGGCGACCCCGGTGATCATGCCCGCCTCGTCAGAGCACAGGAAGCAGGCCGCGTTGCCCATATCCTCGGGCGTCGAGAAGCGGCCGAGCGGGATCGTCGAGAGGAACTTCGCCCGCATCTCCGGCGTGTCCTCGCCCATGAAGCTCTTGAGGAGCGGCGTCTCCCCCGCTACCGGGTTCAGGGCATTCACCCGAATGCCGTCGGGCGCGAGCTCCACCGCCATCGCCTTGGTCGCCGTGATCATCCAGCCCTTCGAGGCATTGTACCAGTTGAGCCGCGGCCGTGGGCTGACCCCGGCGGTGGAGGCCACGTTGAGGATGCAGCCCGAGCCGCGCGCCTTCATCTCCGGCACAAAGGCGCGGGCGGTGAGGTAGACCGACTTCGCGTTCACCCGCAGCACCCGGTCGAATTCGTCCTCCGTCACATCCTCCATCGGTTTGGGCAGGTGCGTGATCCCGGCATTGTTCACGAGGATGTCGGGCACGCCGAAGATCGAGCGCGTCTCGGCCGCCAGCCGGTTCACGCTGTCGCCTTCGCCCACGTCGACCTGCACCGCCTCTGCCCCGACCTCGGTCGCCATGGCACGCGCCGCGTCGCCGTCGATGTCCGCCACGATGACCCGCGCGCCCTCCGCCACGAACTTCCGCACGATCCCCGCGCCGAAGCCGGAGGCCCCGCCGGTCACGATCGCGGTCTTTCCTTCGAGCCTCATGGCGCGCTCCCGTCCAGTTGCAGCCTCAGCACATGGCGCGTGTGCCCGTCGCCGTCCGGATCGCCCGGCACGGTGCGTGCCAGCGTGAAGCCCTGCCGCTCCCAGAACCGCCGCCCGGCCTTGTTCGCGTCGAGCACGGCGATGCGGATCACGGGCGCGCCCAGCGCCTTGGCGCGTGCGCGAACGAAGGCGAAGGTTTTCGTACCCAGCCCCTTTCCCCGCTCCGCCGGGTCGAGGACGAGCAGGCCCATGTACCAATCCTTTGGCGCATAGTAGCCTTGGATCGATCCGGCGAAGCCCGCGAGCGTCCCGTCCGACCGCTCCAGCCCGTAATTGTGGTAGCCATCGGGGCCGATCTGCGGCGGAGCGCCACTGAGGCACTCGCGGACATAGGCGTCGCACGGCTCCTTGCCGGTTTCGAGCCGCACGTAGTCCTCGGCCCGCTCGAACAGGTCGCGGACCCGGCCGAAATCCCGCTCGGCATCGAGGCGCACGTAGGTGATCTCACCCATGACGCGCCGCCACCGTCTTGAGCGTCGTAAAGCCGTAGAGCGCCTCGAACCCCTTCTCGCGGCCATGGCCGGAGAGGCCGGTGCCACCGAAGGGCAGCTCAACGCCGCCGCCCGCGCCATAGTTGTTGATGAAGACCTGTCCCGCACGCAGCCGCTTGGCGAGACGCATCTGTCGGGCACCGCTCTCCGACCAGATGCTCGCGACGAGGCCGTAATCCGTGCCGTTCGCGATAGCCACGGCCTCCTCCTCGTCATCGAAGGGCAGGATAACCTGCACGGGACCGAAGATCTCGTCACGGGCGAGCGCGTAGTCCGGGCCGATGCCAGTGAGCAGGCGCGGTGCGACGTAGTGGCCTTGGGTGGGAGCGTCGTCGGCGATCCGCCCTTCGGCCGCCACCTCGCCACCCTGAGCGAGAAAGCCCTCCACCGTCGCCTTCTGCGTCGCCGAGATCAGTGGGCCGACCTCCAGATCGTCCACCGCCCGCCCGACGCGCAGGGCGGCATAGCGCTCCGCCATCCGTGCCAGCACTTCGTCATGGCGCGACCGCTGCACGAGGATGCGGGATGAGGCGGAGCAGGTCTGGCCCGCGTTCTGGATGCCCGCGTTGACGAGGAAGGGCAGCGCCACGTCCAGATCCGCATCGGCGAAGACCACCTGCGGAGACTTGCCGCCGAGCTCCAGCGTCACGGGCACGATATGCTCGGCCGCGGCGCGCTGGATGAGGCGACCGACGCCGACGGAGCCGGTGAAGCTGACATGCCGGATGCCGGGATGGGCGGCGAGCGCCGCGCCGGCCTCCGCCCCCAGCCCCGGCACCACGTTGAGCGCTCCTGCGGGCAGCCCGGCCTCGGCGGCGATGGCGGCAAAGGCGAGCGCTGTGAGGCAGGCCTGCTCCGCCGGTTTCAGAACGCAGGCATTCCCGGTCGCCAGCGCCGCGCCGACGGAGCGCCCGATGATCTGCATCGGATAATTCCAGGGGATGATATGGCCGGTAACCCCGTGCGGCTCACGCAACGTGTAGACGGTATAGCCGTCGAGATAGGGGATCGTGGCGCCATGGAGCTTGTCCGCCGCGCCGCCGTAGAATTCGAGATAGCGGGCCAGCGCCACCGCATCGGCGCGTGCCTGTGTGAGCGGCTTGCCAACGTCCTGCGCTTCCAGCGCCGCAAGCTCCTCGACCCGTTCGGCCACGATCCGGCCCATGCGGGCGAGGACCCGGCCCCGCTCCGCAGCCGTGGCCCGGCCCCAGTCGCCCGAGACAGCGGCCTCGGCCGCCCGCACGGCGGCGTCGATCTCGGCCGCTCCACCGCGGGCGATCTCACCGATCTGTTGCCCGGTGGATGGATCCTCCAACGGCAAATGGGCGCTGACGCCCTGCCACGCTCCGCCGATGAATACGCCGCGCCGGTCGAACTCCACGGCTGTCCTCCCTTTTTGCGGATGAGCCAAGCGGGGCGGCGGCACAAGGTCAAGCGTGGCTTTCATCTTTCCCGAAATACGCCTGTCGCGCCGCTGGCCGAGGACGCGCCATGCGTATTTGGAGAAAGATGAAGGATCAGAGGCGGTCGCGCAGGGCGTACCAGCTCATCGCGAGGGCAAGGAGCGGCGTGCGCCAGCGTGAGGGTCCAGGAAACGGGCGGTGGGAGAGGCGGGCCATGGTCTCGAACCGGGGACTGTCGCCGGTGATCGCCTTGGCCGTGAGAGCACCACAGAGGGTCGCGAGCGCGACGCCGTGGCCGGAGTAGCCGGAGGCCGACAGGACGCCAGGCGCGGGGCGCGCGAGGTAGGGCAGGCGGTTCATGGTGATGCCGAGTGTGCCGCCCCAGGCATGGGTGATCTTCACGTCCTCGAGCTGCGGGAAGATCTCCAGCATCGGTTTGCGGGCCTTCGCCGCGATGTCCTTGGGGAAGCGGTAGGAATAGCTCTCGCCCCCGCCGAAGAGCAGGCGGTGATCCGGCGTCAGGCGGAAGTAGTTCACCACGAACTTCGCGTCGGCCACCGCGTGGTTGTGTCGGATCAAGTCGCGGGTGCGCTCTTCGCCCAGCGGTTCGGTTGCGAGGATGTAGTTGTTGATCGGCATGACCCGTCGCGCGATGCCGCGGTCGAGATCGCCGAGATATCCGTTGCAGGCGAGGATCACGTGGTCCGCCCGGATGCGGCCCCGGCGGGTGACGATGGTGGTGCCCTCGCGGGCCAGCGCCGGAGTGTTCTCATGGAGGCGGACGCCAGAGGTGCGGACCGCGCGGGCGAGGCCGAGGGCATAGTTCAGCGGATGCAGATGTGCTGCGGTCGGGTCGAGCAAGCCGCTGGCATAGGCATCGGTGCCGAGATGGTCGCGCAGCGCCTCGCGGTCGAGGAATTTGAGGGGCTGGCCGTAGTGCTCGTTCATGTGCCGCGTGTGCCGGCGCATCTCGCCGGTGCGGGCGGGCTTGTGATCGGTGTAGAGGATGCCTGGCGTGAGGTCGCAGTCGATGGCGAGCTCCCCGATCAGGTCCTTCACGAGTTGCTTTGCGTCCTCGCCGATCTGCCAGAGGATCCTGGCGGTCTCGCGGCCGAACATCTCCTCCATCTCCGGCGCTTCGACCCGCTGGCCGGAGCCGACCTGCCCGCCGTTGCGTCCCGACGCGCCCCAGCCGGCGCGGTGGGCGTCGATCAGCACCACGTCGCGGCCCGCGCGGGCGAGGTGCAGTGCGGCGGAGAGGCCGGTATAGCCAGCACCGACGATGCACACCTCCGCGCGGACATCGCCGTCGAGCGCCGGGGCGGGGGGCAGCGGCGTCGCCGTCTCCGCATACCAGCTCGCCGGATACTCCCCCGGCCGGTCGTTGGCGTAGAGCAGGTTCACGCGGTGAACGCTCCCTCCGCCTTCGCTTGGGCCATGCCCTCGTCGAGGCTCTGCCAGGCGAGTTCGATCAGGCGGTCGATCTCCCCATGCGAGATCACGAGTGGCGGTGAGATGATCATCTTGTCGCCGACATGGCGCATGACGAGGCCGTTGGCGAAGCAGCGCTCGCGGGTCATCAGGCCGACCGTGCCCTCGTTGGCGAAGGGGGTGCGGGCGGCCTTGTCGGGCGTCAGCTCCAGAGCGCCCATCAGGCCGACCATGCGGGCCTCGCCAACCATCGGATGCTCGGCCAGCGTCGCCCATTTCTGCGCCATGTAGGGGGCGGTGTCCTCGCGGACGCGGTCGATGATCCCTTCCTCGTCGAGGATTCGGATGTTCTCAAGCGCCACGGCCGCGGCGACGGGGTGGGAGGAGTAGGTATAGCCATGGAAGAACTCGCCGGAGCCTTCGATGACCTCCGCCACATTCTCCCGGATGATCGAGCCGCCGATAGGCTGGTAGCCCGACGAGAGGCCCTTGGCGATGGTCATGATGTCGGGATCGATCCCGAAATGCTGCGAGCCGAACCAGTGGCCGGTGCGGCCGAACCCGCAGATCACCTCGTCGGCGATCAGCAGGATCTCGCGCTCGCGGCAGATGCGGGAGATCTCGGGCCAGTAGGTTTCCGGCGGGATGATGACGCCGCCCGCGCCCTGGATCGGCTCCGCGATGAAGGCGGCGACCGTGCCCTCGCCCAGCCTGTCGATCATCTCCTCAAGCTGGCGGGCGCGGACGCGGCCGAACTCCTCCGGAGAAAGATCGCCACCCTCCGCCCACCAGTGGGGCTGGTCGATATGGACGATGTCCGGGATCGGCAGGCCCCCCTGCGCGTGCATCGCCCCCATCCCTCCGAGGCTCGCGCCGCCCATGGTCGAGCCGTGATAGGCGTTGCGGCGCGCGATGATCGTCCGCTTCTCGGGCTTGCCCGTGGCGTGCCAATAGTGGCGGACGAGGCGGATGTTGGTGTCGTTCGCCTCCGACCCGGAGCCTGCGTAAAACACCCGATTGAGATCGTTCGGCGCGATTTCGGCCAGCTTGGCGGAGAGGGCCACGGCGGGCGGATGCGTGGTCATGAAGAAGGTGTTGTAGAAGGGAAGCTGGCGCATCTGGCGCGCCGCAGCTTCGGCCAGTTCCTCCCGCCCGTAGCCGACGTTGACACACCACAACCCCGCCATCCCGTCGAGGATGCGGTTGCCCTCGCTGTCGGTCAGCCAGACGCCGTCGGCCTGCGTGATCACCCGCGCGCCCCGTGTTCGCATCGCGGCGGTGTCGGAGAAGGGATGGATGTGGTGCGCTGCGTCGAGCGCCTGCAGCTCGGCGGTGGGGTAGTGGTTGTCCTTGGGGGCCATGGCGCTCTCCTTCAGCGCCGAAGGTGGCGCGGATCAGGGACGAAGGGAAGGGGTGTCGAACCGCTCCAGGAGCGCGGTGCGATAGCCGTTCGCCTCCAGCACCGAGAGGGCGTTCTCAACGGCTTCGGGCGCCGGATCCGGGCGGCGTGCTAGGATCCAGGCGAGGCCGCCGCCGGGGCTCGCAGTGACCAGCACATCGCGATCGAGCGACAGCACAAGGTAGTCGGCCCAGCTTCCGGGGAGGCGAGGCGCGAAGCTCACCTCCAACATGCCGGGCGCGGCGACACGCGCGGTCCCGGCGGCGCTGCGAACCTCGCCGCCCGGCTCGGTGCAGGTGTTCAGAACTCCGATCTGCCCGTCAGGCTGCGGTGTGTAGGTTGCCGTGGATGCGCCGCAGCCCCGCTCGAACACGTTGGGGAACCTTGCGACCTCGATCCATGTGCCCGCCAGCGCCGCGGCCTCGACCGGTTCGACCCTCAGCGGCACGGCTTGGTCGCGATAGGCCGAGCAGCTCGCGAGCAACAGGAACAACACCAGCCAGCGCATGATCTGCCAGATGGACGTCACGCCGATGGCGTCAAACCGCCCGCCCTCTTCTCCGTCGAAGTATCCCCGCCGAAGGCTCCCGCGATCGGCCGCAGGAGCCTCCGGCGGGCGTACTTGAGGGAAAGATGAAGGCGAGAGGCGCTTGACCCCCGCCACGCCGCCGCCTTAGTGAGGCGCGTCTTTGCGGGAAGGAGCGCGTCATGGGATTTCGGTGCGGCATCGTCGGACTGCCGAACGTGGGCAAGTCCACGCTGTTCAACGCGCTGACGCGCACGGCCGCCGCGCAGGCGGCGAACTTTCCCTTCTGCACGATCGAGCCGAACGTCGGCGAGGTCAGCGTGCCCGATGCGCGGCTGGCGAAGCTCGCGGATCTCGCGCAGTCCAAGCAGGTGATCCCGGCCCGGCTGACCTTCGTCGACATCGCGGGGCTGGTGAAGGGAGCCTCCAAGGGCGAGGGGCTCGGCAACCAGTTCCTCGCCAACATTCGCGAGACCGATGCCATCGCCCACGTCCTGCGTTGCTTCGAGGATGACGACGTCACCCATGTCGATGGTCGTGTCGATCCGCTCGCCGATGCCGAAGTGATCGAGACGGAGCTGATGCTCGCCGATCTCGAAAGCATCGAGAAGCGGCTCCAGAACCTCACCCGCAAGATCCGCGGCGGTGACAAGGAGGCGAAGGAGCAGGAACGGCTGCTGATCGCCGCGAAGGAGGCCATCGAGGACGGCAAGCCGGCGCGCACCGTCGAGGTGGCCGAGGAGGACGAGAAGGCATGGAAGATGCTCCAGCTGCTGTCCGCCAAGCCCGTCCTTTACGTCTGCAATGTGGAGGAAGAGAACGCGGCAAATGGCAACGCCCATTCTGAACGCGTCGCACAGATGGCGGCGGAGCAAGGGGCGGCCTCGGTCGTGATCTCGGCCGCGATCGAGGAGGAGGTCGCGCAGCTCGAGGATGACGAGCGCGGTGAGTTCCTCTCGGAGCTCGGGCTGGAGGAAGCGGGCCTCGACCGGTTGATCCGGGCCGGCTACCAGCTTCTGGACCTGCAGACCTACTTCACCGTCGGGCCCAAGGAGGCGCGCGCCTGGACCATCCGAAGGGGCACCAAGGCGCCGCAGGCCGCGGGCGCGATCCACGGCGACTTCGAGCGCGGCTTCATCCGGGCCGAGACGATCGCCTATGACGATTTCATCGCCGCAGGCTCCGAGCTGAAGGCGAAGGAGGCGGGCAAGATGCGGGCCGAGGGCAAGGGCTACACCGTGCTCGACGGCGACGTGCTGCACTTCCTCTTCAACACCTGATTTTTTCGCGGCCGCTGTCGATCGGCGGCGGGCTCGCGCCTCATGAGGGCACAGACGGATGCCCGTCGCTGACATGAGGAGCGAGACGATGCGGATGCGATATCTGATGCTAACGGCCCTGAGCGTGGCGCTCGCCATCCCGGCGCTGGGCGAGGAATACACATTGCTGAGCTACGAGACCGAGGCGGACCTCGCCGCGCGGGCCGCGGGTATGGCCCCCGGGCATTGGCGGGCCTACTCGGAGATGCTCGATACCCTGGGCCTGCTCAGGCGCAGCACGGAGATCGATCCGCGCGCCTCGTGGCGGATCGGTGGGGTGGAAGCGGCTGATGGGGCGCCACTCTACCTTGCGGGTTACGTTGTGATCGAGACGGCGGACCGAGCGCTGGCAGAGACGCTGGCCACCACGATGCCTGCGGCACTGCGGGGTGGAGCGGTCGAGGTGAGGCGGACGTCGGCGCGCCGAGTTGCGACAGAGGAGAAGCCGTCGCCGCCGGTGAGCGGCGTCAGCGGTGCCGCGCAAAGAGCTGGAGGAAACGGGTCTGCATAGGTGGCAGGGCCGGCGGTGCACCGGGCTTCGCCTCGTTCACCACGCGCAGGCCGAGCCAGATCGCGATGAGGCCGAAGGCAACTCCGCCCGCCGCCTGCCCGATCAGCACGCCGGGCGCGCCGAGCCACCAGGCGCCCAGCGATACGAACGGGATCGTGCCCAGGGTGTTACGCCCCCAGTTGATCGTGGTCGAGTAAAACGGGTGGCCGAGATTGTTGAAGCTGGCGTTGCCTACGAAGATCCAGCCGTTGAAGGCCCAAGCGAGCGCCAGTGGTCCACAGAACAGGAAGATAAGCTCCCGCGTGATGCCCTGCGCATCGAAGAGGGCCGCGATGGGCCCACGCAGCAGGAAGAGTAGGACCGCCGCGAAGATGACGTAGACCCCCACGAAAAGGAGCCCGTCGAGGAAGGCGCGCCGCACCCGTGGCTGGTCG
Organism: Roseobacter sp. HKCCA0434; assembly: GCA_032464575.1. GTDB lineage: Bacteria > Pseudomonadota > Alphaproteobacteria > Rhodobacterales > Rhodobacteraceae > Pontivivens. The sequence continues at coordinate 111,821 of JAWDKM010000007.1, read as the reverse complement.
CCTGCTCCGGCATTCTGGCCGATGATCGGCCCGATGGCGCCCGACAGCGCGAAGACCACCGCGAAGGCGAGCGGCGTGATGCGCCCGACGATGGCCATGCCCGCAACCGCATCCTCGCCGAAGCGGGCCATTTCGCGCACCACCCAGGCCTGGCCCACGGGCGTCGCGATATTGGTGAGCAACGCCGGCAGGGCGAGGGCACCGATGGGGCGGAGATCGCCGATCATCGGCCCGATCTCGGGGCGGGGCAGCCCGCCGTACCGGGTGAAGATCGGCCGCAGCGCGATGGCGGCCATGGCTGCGCGGGCGAAGACCGAGGCGAGGGCCGCACCCTGCAGCTCCAGCCCCATGGCGAAGATGAAGATCGGGTCGAGCACCGCGTTCACCGCCGCCCCGCCGACGGTCGACCACATGGCCGGCTGCGCGGCCCCGTGCGCCCGCAGGATCGCGCCGCCCGCCATGGCCACGACGAGGATCGGCAGCGACGGCACGATAATGGCGAGGTAGTCGACGGCGAGCTCCGCCACTTCCCCCCGTGCGCCGAGCAGCGCCACGAGGGCCCCGAGGTTCAGCCACACGATCAAGGCCAGAACAGCCGAGATCACCACGCCGAACGTCATGGCGTGGGAGGCGACGCAGCGGGCTTGCTCGAGGTTCCCGGCCCCGATTGCCCGGGCCGCGAGCGCGCCGGTCGCGATCGCGAAGGCGATCGAGATCGACGTGGTGAAGAACAGGATCGACCCTGCGTAGCCGATGGCGGCCGCGAGTGCGGCGTTGCCGAGCATCGAGATGAACAGCATGTCGATGAAGTCGACGAGGAACACCGCCATCAGGCCCAGGGAGGCGGTGAAGCTCATCACCGAGACATGCCGCATCAGGTTCCCGGACAGGAACCGTGCGGGTTCAGCCACGGGCCAGCCTCTCCGAACCCAGGAGGTGGAAGAGCGCGAGGACGGCCACCAGCGCTCCGCCGATGCCGAGCGCGTCGAGGCCCTGTACGTTGATGATGTGCCCGCCGATGGTCGAGCCGAGCGCCGCACCGATGTAGATCGCCGCGGCGTTGAGTGCGAGGGCGACCGTCGCCCGCTCCGGATTGGCCCGCACGACACGGATCTGCTGTCCGGCCACGAAGGACCACCCGAAGATCGCCCACAGGAGCATCAGCGCGAACAGCGCCATCGCGTCCATCGGGAGCAGCGCGAAGCCAGGCATCAGCACCGCCTGTGCGATGCACAGCATCGTGAGTGTGGGCACCGGGCCTGCGCGGTCGGCGAGCCAGCCGCCGAGAAAGTTGCCCGCCACCGCCCCGGCACCGAACAGCGCGAAGATGCTCGTCACGCCGTCACGGCTGTATCCCATCCGATTCTCCAGCAGCAGGCCGAGATAGGTGTAGACCACGTAGATGCCCGCGAGGAACGTCGCGGTGAACAGGATCACCATCAGAGCGCGCCAGTCCTTCAGAACGCTGGCCAACGTCGAGAAGTTGGAGGCCTGGAACGGCAGGTCGCGGGGAACGTACCGGATGATTCCGATCAGGCAGATGCCCGACAGCATCGCGACGACCCAGAAGGATGCCTGCCAGCCGAACTGGTAGCCGATCCACGTACCGGCCGGAACGCCGAGGACCTGCGCGAAGGTGAGCCCGGCGAAGACCGTGGCGAGCGCCCGCCCCTCCTGCCCCCGCGCGCTGACGCTGGCTGCGACGCCCGCGGTGATCGGCGTGAAGAGCCCTGCACCGAACGCGGAGAGTGCGCGGGCGGCCAGAAGCACGTCGGCCGAGGGGGCGAGTGCGATGGCTACGGCGGATACGCCGAAGATGCCGAGCCCCGTGATCATCACCGTCCGGCGTGCGAGGCGACCCGTCAGTGCTACCAGCAGAGGCGAGCCGATCGCGTAGCTCACGGCATAGATCGTGAGGATCAGTCCCGACGTTCCATCATCGAGCGAAAACGCATCCGATAGCGGACCGATCAGGCCGATTGCGACGAAGACGCCCATGCCGATGGCGAAATTGCCGAGGGACAAGATTGGAATCAGCATTAAGACTCGCTTCGTGGTTGATGCAACTGAACCCATGGTTGCGTTCGCGTCAATGAAGTTGCGGTCACGAGCTTAGTAGAATTGTGGCCTTTCGGGAGGAAGTGCGATTTCGCTATCATTTAAAGGAGTTTATGTCGCATTGCTGCGTTGTCCGATACCGTCGGATATGAGTTTGATGACAAGTTTTATGGATTTTCAATTGGAACTTTCTTCTTGAACCGGAATGCGCTCAGATCGCTTCTGAAGGAGGCGACGGTCGACATCCATGACCGTCTCGATCATGCGTTCGGTGCGCTCGATCTGACGACCAGGGCGGGCTACGGCGTCTTTCTTTCGGCGCAGGCCGGTGCCCTCGATGCGGTGCTGCCCATCTGCGCGCGCCTCGGGGATCTGCCATCGCTGGCACCGCTTCGGCCTCTGATCGCCTGCGACATGGAGTCTCTGGGCGCCCCGCGGGCGCCATGCCTGGCGATGCGGGCGCAGGCGCATCCGTTGGGGGCCTACTACGTCGTCGCCGGATCGCGTCTGGGCGCTCAGATATTGGCCCGAAGGGTGCAGGGATCCGGCGATCCGGCCGTTCGTGCGGCGACGATGTATCTGTCGGATCGCTCCGCGCTCGATGCGTGGCGCGCCTGGCTCGCCGTCGCTGGAACGGTCGAGGTCGGACATGATAGGATCGTAGAAGGTGCACTGGCCACGTTCGCCCTGTATGAAGGCGCACTGGCTGCCGTGACCAAGGAGATGCCGGAGCATGTCTGATCCACAACAGAAGCTGGAGGCATTCGGCGAGGTCGACCTGACGTCCTGCGATCGTGAGCAGATCCACATCCCCGGCCGTATCCAGCCGTTCGGCTGCCTGCTCGCGCTGGGACCGGACTGGGCCGTCACCCATGCTTCCGAAAACTGCAGCGAGATCCTGGGCCTCGACGCCGGAGATCTGATCGGACGGCAGCTTGCCGGCCTCTTCCACTCCGGCGCGGTCCACGACCTGCGCGGCCGGATGCAGACGATCGCGACCCCGGACATGACCGAGCGCATGTACGGCATGTCGCTGCGCGACGACGGCGGGTTGTTCGACGTCGCGATGCACATGTCCGGCCGCACCATAATCCTGGAGCTCGAGTCGCACGACCAGCGGCGTTATCTCGATCAGGCGGGTCTCGTGCGCTCGATGGTCGAGCGGCTCAAGCGCTGCGAGGATACGGAGACGCTGTGCGAGCAGGCCGCACGGCAGATGCGGGCGCTGACCGGCTTCGACCGCGTCATGGTCTACCGCTTCGCCGCCGACGATAGCGGTGAGGTCGTCACGGAGTCGAAGCGGCAGGATCTGGAACCCTATCTCGGGCTGCGCTACCCGGCATCGGACATTCCGAAGCAGGCGCGTGCGCTCTACAAGCGGTCGCTTCTGCGCATCATCTCCGACGTGAAGGGCGAGACCGTGCCCGTTCGCGCAGCGCCCGAGGCGGTGAACGAGCCGCTGGACCTGTCCCTCTCGGGTCTGCGGGCGGTGTCGCCGATCCACCTCGAATACCTCGCCAACATGGGTGTGGCGGCGTCGATGTCGGTCTCGATCCTGCGGCAGGGTCGGCTGTGGGGGCTGTTCGCCTGCCACCACATGACGCCGAAGATCCTGTCCTACGATGTCCGCAGCGCGGCGGAGATGTTCGGTCAGGTCTTCTCGCTGCTTCTCGAGCAGACGGAGAGCACGGCGGAGCGCAGCGAGGCGGCCCGTGTGCGGATCCTGCACGATCAGATCATGGGCGAGTTCATGGATGCCTCCGACATCTCGCGCCAGTTCGAGCGAATCGCGACCGCGATCGGCTCCATCCTTCCCTTCGACGGCGCGGCCTGCCGGATCGACAACACGTTCGCCCGCCATGGCGAGGCGTTCACGGAGCAGGAGTTCGATGCCTTCGCCGACTTCCTCGACGAGCAGCCGCAAAGGCGGGCCTTCGTGGCGGACAGTCTGGCGCATGTCTACCCGCCGGGTGCCTCCTATGTGGACCGCATCGCCGGGGTCATGGCCCTTCCGGTCCGGCGCAGCCCGAACGATTACGTGGTGTTTTTCCGCAAGGAGGAGGCGCAGAGCGTACGCTGGGCGGGCAACCCGGAAAAGCCGGTCGAACTGGGTCCCAACGGCGCCCGCCTGATGCCGCGCGAAAGCTTCGCCGCCTGGACCGAGGAGGTGCGCGGTCGCTGCTCACCCTGGACCGAGAGCGACCAGCGGATCGCCGACGCGCTGCGCGAAACGATCGTGGAGACGATCCTGCGGATCTCGGACGCCAGCCGGCAGGTTCAGGAGCGCGTGCAGGAGCGGCAGGACCTGTTGATCGGCGAGTTGAACCACCGTGTCCGCAACATCCTCAACCTTATCAGCGGGTTGGTGACGCAGAGCGCGGACAGCCAGCGGGACGTCTCGGAGTTCACCGCGGTGCTCGGCGGGCGGATCCACGCGCTCGCGCGCGCGCACGACCAGGTCAACCGGAAGAGCTGGGCGCCGGCGTCGCTGCGCAAGCTCGTCCAGGCAGAGGCAGCTGCGTTCTCGGACGACGCGTTCGACCGGTTCATCATCTCGGGCAGCGATGCGAGGCTCGAAGCCGACGCCTATTCGACGATGGCGCTGGTGCTGCACGAACTGATGACCAATGCCACCAAGTACGGAGCGCTGGCGGCGCGGAACGGGCGCGTACTCGTTTCGATCGCGCCGGCGGAGGACGGCGGCGTGGACCTCGAATGGATCGAGATCGGTGGGCCCCCCGTCGCGGAGCCTCTGCGCCGCGGCTTCGGCAGCACGGTGATCGAGCGCGCTGTGGCGCACGAGCTGCGCGGTAAGGCGGACCTCGTCTTCGATCCCACCGGCGTCCAGGTCCGGTTCCATATTCCGGCCCGCCATCTCTCGTCTACGGATACGGTCGACAAGGATGAGGATGACGCGGCGCCTGCGTCGGTGCCCGGCGAAAAGCCGCGGTTCGAGGGAACGGCGCTCGTGCTCGAGGACAACATGATCATCGCGCTCGACGCCGAGGAACTGTTGGTCGATCTGGGATTGCAGGCGGTGCGGGTCGCGGCCACGAACGAGGAGGCGGCCGCGCTGATCGAGGCCGAGCACTTCGACCTCGCGGTACTGGATTTCAACCTCGGGGATCAGACCAGCCTGCCGACGGCGAAACTGCTCCAGTCGAAGGGGACACCGGTCATCTTCGCCACCGGCTATGGTGACGTGCCGGATCTGCTGGATCGGGTCAAGGGCGCGCCGGTCATCCAGAAACCGTACGCGTCGGACGAGTTGTCGCGCGCCCTCCGGTCGGTACTGAGCTGACGTTCAGCCGGTCCTGACGTGCCAGGCGACGGTCATCTGGTTGACCGTCGTTCCCTCCTCGTCCGTGACCGTCACGTGGACATCGAACTTCACCCGTCCGTCGGACTTCAGCGCCGCGAGCGCCTCCGCCCCGGGGATCGACGTCTGCGCCGTCGCGGTCAGCGCGCCCTTCGCGATGGCGAGGTAGGTGATCCTCGCGTCTGCCGCAACCGGTCGTGCCTCGAGGATCACGGGGGCGAGCGCACCGGCCATGGCGGCCCCGCTCGCGGTCTCGCCCAGCGTGAAGACAGCCCCGGCATGGGGCGTTCCGATGTGGTTCTCCGTCTCCCTGGATGAAGGCAGCACGGCGGTTGCGGTGCCGTCGGCAATCTCCGTGATCTCGACGCCGGTATGGCGCGCGAAGGGAATGGTCTGGCCCATATGGGCGCGGATCATCTCGTAAGGGTTCATGCGATCCTCCCGTTTTGGCGGCAAGCGTGGCGGGCGCCGTGGGTGCGCGCAAGCGTCACGCCGGGTCACCGGACCTTACGTAAGGATAAGGTTGCCCTGCCTGCGGCCCGCCCGGCAGACTTGATGAAAACGGGGAGGAGGGTGCCACCATGCCCCTCGACATTCTAATTGCGCTCGTCGTGCTCGGCATAGCCGGGATCGTGGCGCTCGTGCATTTCACCGGCGGCTCCGCGCCTCACGGGTTCGCTGATGGCGGCGAGGTGCACGATGCATGGCTGGAGGACTGGCCGCAGGATCCGCCCCGTGGCGTGGATCTGTCGTCGGACGGGCGCGCGGCGATCGTGGAGCTCGCCAAGGGTGAGACGGGGCTGATCTGGGTCTTCGGCGCCGATACCGTCTCCGTCCGAATGGCTCCCGGTGACATTCGCGACATCCGTCTGCATCCCGGCGGCCTCGCAATCCGCCTGAACCGGTTCGAAATGCCCGCCTTGACGGTCGCGCTCGACCAGGCGGCCCTCGCGCGCTGGACCGTCCGCCTCGCCCCGTTCGCGGAGGTCCGACCTGACGCGCTTGCCCCCGAAGGAGCCTGATCATGGAGAGCACTCCCTCCTTTCCCGACATCGTCATGATCGCCATCCCGGCCTTCATCGTCCTGATGGTGATCGAGGTGCTGGTGATCCGTGCCCGCGGCACCGGCCGCTACGAGACGCGCGATACGCTGACGAGCCTGCTGATGGGGGCGGGCAACGTCGCCTCCGGCCTGCTGCTGGGCGTCATCACCTGGCACTTCTTCTTTTGGCTGTGGGAGTTCCGGCTCTTCGACCTTGGCGCCGCCTGGTACGTCGTGGTGATCTGCTTCCTGCTGGACGACCTGCGCTATTACTGGGTGCACCGGATCGGGCACACCTCGCGCTGGGTCTGGGCGAGCCACGTGAACCACCACTCGAGCCAGCACTACAACCTCTCAACCGCGCTGCGGCAGACCTGGACCGGGGAGCTGACGGGAATGATGATCCTGCAGGCGCCGCTGGTGCTGTTGGGCTTCCACCCGCTGATGGTGTTCTTCGTGGCGGGGATCAACCTCGTCTACCAGTTCTGGATCCATACCGAGGCGATCGGCAAGCTGCCCCGCTGGTTCGAGACGGTGTTCAACACTCCGTCCCACCACCGGGTGCATCATGGGCGCAATGCGCAGTATCTGGATGCCAACTACGCGGGCACGCTGATCGTCTGGGACCGGCTCTTTGGAACCTTCGTGCCGGAGGGGGAGAGGCCGGATTACGGCCTCGTGCACAACCTCGGCACCTTCAATCCGCTGCGCGTGGCCTTCCATGAATACGTGGGCATCTGGCGAGACGTCACCCAGCTCGGGATCACGTGGCGCGACCGCTGGAACTACGTGCAGAAGCCGCCGGGGTGGAGCCATGACGGCTCCCGCGACACCTCCGACGACATCAAGCGGGCTTATGTCGAGGCGAACCCGCACATGGCGGGCAAGCCCGGGCTGTGAGGCTCGACCAGGCGCTGGTGGCCGAAGGGTTGGCGCCGAGCCGGGCGCGGGCGGCTCAGCTCATCGCGGCGGGTGTGGTGACGGTGGACGGCGTCGTGGTGCGCAAGGCCTCAGCGAAAGTCACGGGCGCGCTCGCGTTGACCGAGGATCCGATCCCGTGGGTCAGCCGCGCGGCGTTGAAGCTGGTCCACGCGCTGGACGCGTTCGGGCTGGAGCCTGCGGGTGATTGCCTCGATCTCGGCGCGTCGACGGGTGGGTTCACGCAGGTGCTCCTGGCGCGTGGCGCAGCCCGGGTCTTCGCTGTCGATGTGGGCCGCGACCAACTCCATCCGGACGTGGCCGGCGATCCGCGCGTGGTGCGCATGGACGGGCTGAACGCGAAGGACCTCGGTCCGGACTTGCTACCGCCCCTCGACTGGATCGTAACGGATCTCAGCTTCATTTCGCTGGAGAAGGCGCTGCCGCCTGCGCTCACCCTCGCAAGGCCCGCCGGGCGGCTCATAGCATTGATCAAGCCGCAGTTCGAAGTCGGTGCGGGGCAGGTCGGCAAGGGGGGGATCGTGAAGGACCCTGCCGCACGGGAAGGTGCCGCCCGCCATGTCGAACATGTCCTCGAGCGGCAGGGCTGGTCCGTCGAGGCCCGGACCGAGAGCCCGATCACCGGCGGCGACGGCAATGTCGAATTCCTCATGACCGCGATGAAGCGCTGAAAAGGTGATCCAAGGCAGTCGCCCGAATGGGCGTCTTGCCATCATTCCTTGACCCGCGGAGTCATCTGCCTGTTACACTGTAACGATAGCGTTGAATGGTGCGGAAAAAGCACTGTTTGCCGATTCCGCCGCCTGATTACCTCGACAGCGGATGGAGCTATCCATGAGTGACGTTGATACCAAGCGCATGTCCTTCGACGACTGGGACGAGCATCACTACCCCCGGCCCGAAGTTCAGGAGTTCGACCGCGTGGTCGAGGCTGCGATTTCGCGCCGCGGCTTCCTGGGCGGCGCGCTCGCGTTCGGTTCTGGTGCCGCTGCGATGGGCACCGGTCTCCTGCGCGGCTCCACTGCGATGGCGCAGACCGCCGGCGCGTCCCGCTTTCCGTTCACTCCGATCGCGGCGCAGACCGATGGCACGGTCCACGTGCCCGAGGGCTACGACTGGGACGTGCTGGTGCGCTGGGGCGACCCGCTGTTCTCCGACGCCGAGGGTGATTTCAGTTCCGAGACCGGCGGCAGCGTCGAGATGTCGGACCGTATCTTCGGCGAGAACACGGACGGCATGGAGCTGTTCAATATCGGCGGCAGCGAAGTGCTTGTCGTGAACCACGAATACGTCAACCCCGACATCAACCTGCCCGCGACCGAGGACGGCACGCCGGCCTCCGCCGATGACGTGACGAAGCTGCAGAACCTCCAGGGCATCTCCGTGATGGAGCTGCGGGAAGGCGAGAACGGCTGGTCCGTGGTCGTCGACAGCCCCTTCAACCGCCGGATCACCCATCACACCGAAATGCGTATCGATGGCCCGGCCGCCGGTCATCCGCTGCTCCAGACCCCAGCGGACCCGAGCGGGACGGTCGTGCTCGGCACGATGAACAACTGCGGATCCGGCCGGACGCCTTGGGGGACCTACCTGACCTGCGAGGAGAACTTCAACGGCTACTTCGGCACCACGGGCGAGATGCCGAGCGACCAGCAGGTCGCCGACGGCTTCTCCCGCTACGGCATCGGCGAAGAGGGGCGCTATGCCTACGAGCGCTTCGACGCACGCTTCGACCTGTCGCAGAACCCCAACGAGCCGCACCGCTTCGGTTTTATCGTGGAGATCGATCCCGCCGATCCGACCTCGACCCCGATCAAGCGCACGGCGCTCGGCCGCTTCAAGCATGAGAACGCAGCCTCCGTCGTGGCACCCGACGGCCGGGTCGTGGTCTACATGGGCGACGACGAGCGGGGCGAGTACATGTACAAGTGGGTCTCCGCCGACACCTACGTGCCGGGCGGCGACACCTCGACCCTGCTGACGGACGGCCAGCTCTACGTGGCGCGGTTCAACGAGGACATGACCGGGGAGTGGGTCGCCCTGACGGAGGAGGCCACCGGAATGCCGGCGGCCGAGATCGCGATCTTCAGCCGCATGGCAGGCTCCGCCGTCGGTGCGACGACCATGGACCGGCCCGAGTGGATCGCGGTGAACCCCACGGCGGTGGAGGCCTATTGCTGCCTCACCAACAACTCCCGCCGCGGGGCGCTGAACGACGACGGTACGGTGCGCACCAATGCGGGCGGCGAGCCGATGACGGTAAACGCACCCAACCCGCGCGAGCTCAACAACTACGGACAGATCGTGCGCTGGCGTCCGCATGAGGACGACCACACGGCGACCACCTTCGACTGGGACCTCTACGTGATGGCCGGCAATCCGACGGTCCACGAGGAAGGGCTATATGCGGGCAGCGCCAACATGAATGCGGGCAACCTCTTCAACTCGCCCGACGGGATGCAGATCGATACGGCCGGCATCGTGTGGATCCAGACCGATGGAGACGATTCGAACGAGGAGGAGTTCGCCGGAATGGGCAACAACCAGATGCTGGCGGGCGATCCGGTTACGGGCGAGATCCAGCGGTTCCTGACGGGGCCGAACGGATGCGAGGTCACGGGTCTCACATGGTCGTCGGACCGTCGGACGATGTTCGTGGGTATCCAGCATCCCGCCCAACCTTTCCCGGATGGTCCCGACGCCGCGCCCCGATCCTCCATCATCTGGGTAAAGCGGAGCGACAACGGCCTCGTCGGCTAGGATCGATCGACCAACGAAGCGGCGCGCGTCACAGGACGCGCGCCGTCATCGATGGGGACCGCTGTTTACGCCGACTGCATATCGACCGACCTGCCGTCGAAGCGCCCCGTAACGGCGGCCTCCGCCAGCAGGTTGGCGACATCGGCGCGGGACGCGTTGGCCGACTTGTCGACGCCGTCGCCTAGGATCACGTCGTCGCTCCGCCCGTCGTCGGTCAGCGCGACCGGGCGCAGGATGGCATATGTGAGGCCGGACGCCTTGAGATGCTCGTCCGCGTCGTGCTTCGCCTTGAGGTAATGGGCGAGATCGCCCTCGGGGTCCGACTGGTCGGCACCGATCGAACTCAGCATCACGAAGCGCCGCACCCCTTCGCGTTTGGCGATGTCTATGAGGTGCTGCGCGCCCTCTCGGTCGACCTTTTCCGTCATCTCCGGTCCGGTGGAGCTACCGGAGCCGGCGGCAAACACTACGATGTCCATGCCTTCGCAGGTGCCCGGTTTCAGGTCGGTCAGGTCGCCATATCGCAGCGGCACGTCCTCCGGCAGCACGCTTGTATCCGAACTCTCACGCACCAGCGCGGTCGCGACATGACCCTGTTCGGTCAAGGCGTGTACGACCTGCGCACCGGTCTTGCCGGTCGCGCCGGCGACCAGGATGTTCATGCTCATGTCTCGGTCCTTCTTCTTCAACGGGGTGGCGCCATCGGGCCCGTGGACTCGACGGCCGCGATATAGCCGGGCTGTTTCTGCAAGGCGCCCCAGTAGGCGGCGACGCCCGGATGCGGATCGAGCAGCTCGAACCGGTCGAGCAGCGCGAGGAGGTAGGACATCTGGATATCTGCGAGTGTGAGGGCCGTGCCGCACAGGAACAGCCCGTCATCCAGTTCCCCCGCGATGTAGCTCAGGTGATCCCCGAGAGCCGATCGGGCACGGTCCGACACGTCGGCGCCGCGAAAGTGCGGGAGGATGACCTGCAACACGACCTCCGCGAAGGAGCCTTCGGCGTAGTCGAGCAACGCCTAGTGCCGCCAGAACGCACGTGTGCCACGCTGTGGCTGATGGCTGCCTGACCCGTACGTATCGGTGATGTAGCGCAGGATCGTCGCTGATTCGGCGATCACAAGTCCGCCGTCCTCGATCACCGGCGACTTGCCCAGCGGATGCACTCTGGATAGCGCATCGGGTGCACGGAAAGAGCCGGTGCGCTCGTAGTCGATGCGTTCATAAGGCTGCCCGAGATCCTCGAGCAGCCAGATGACCCGCGTCGCACGCGAGTAGTTCAGCGCGTGAAGAACGATCATGGCAGGAAGATCGCCTTCGCGTTCACGAACTCCTTCATGCCGAAGCCGCCATGCTCCCGCCCGTAGCCGGAATCCTTCACCCCGCCGAACGGCATGTTCGGATCGGCCGCGCCGAAGGAGTTGATGCGGATCATCCCGGTGTCGAAATGCTGGCGTGCCAGCTTCAGCGCCCGCTCCTCGTCCTGCGAGAAGATGCCGCCGCCCAGGCCGTAGCGGCTTTCGTTGGCCAGCCGCATCGCGTCCTCGTCGTCCGTTGCCCGGATGATGGAAGCGACGGGGCCGAAGATCTCGTCGTCATAGGCCGGCATTCCGGGGGCGAGATCCGTAAGCACCGTTGCGGGGTAGAAGGCGCCCGTCCGATCCGGCGCCTCCCCGCCACAGAGCACGCGAGCGCCCTTCGCCACGCTGGCGTCCACCTGCTCCTTTACCGTGTCGAACTGGTCCTGGCTGGACAGTGGACCGAGCTGGTTCGCATCGTCCGTCGGATCCCCCATCGCGATCTCCCTCATCTTCTCGACGTACGCCTCGACGAAGGCATCATGGACCTTGTCGGTCACGATGAACCGCTTGGCCGAGACGCAGGTCTCGCCGTTGTTGTAGAGCCTGCCCATGACGGAGAACTTCACGGCGGTTTCGATATCTGCGTCCTCGAGCACCAGGTAGGCGTCGTTCGAGCCAAGCTCGAGAACCGTCTTCTTCAGGGCTTTGGCGGCGATCGCGCCCACGTGCCGTCCGGCACCGTCGCTGCCCGTCAGCGTCACGCCGCGGACCTTGGAATGCTCGATCAGTTTGTCGCTGGTGTCGTGGTCGATCAGCACGACCTGGAAGAGATCCTCGGGCAGCCCCGCCTCGATGCAGAGCTCGCGCAGGCGCAGCCCCGTTCCGGTGCAAATGCTCGCATGCTTCAGCACGCAGCCGTTGCCGGTCATCAGGTTGGAGGCCAACACCCGGACAGGCTGGTAGAGTGGGAAGTTCCATGGCTGGATCGAATAGATCACCCCCAGCGGCTGGTAGGTGACGATGCCGCGCTTGCCGTCCGAGTGCGTTCGCTCCTCGTCGGCCAGCACCTGGGGCCCGTTCTCGGCGGTGTAGTCGAAGATCGCGGCACAGATCTCGACCTCGGTGTAGCTGTCCTTGAGAAGCTTGCCGGTCTCGCGGGTCATCAGCGCGGCCAGCTCGTCGGCAGTGTCCCGCAGCGTCTTCGCGATCTTCGTGAGGTAGGGCGCGCGTTCCTCATGGGTCAGCATGCGCCAGTCGAGGAACGCGGCGTGGCAGGCCTCCAGCCGGTCGACGGCCTCAGCCTCGCTCATCAGCTCATAGGTTCGGATGTCTTCCCCGGTCGCCGGGTTGGTCGTGGTGATGGTCGCCATGGGTTTTCCCTGTCAGATGCGGGGGATGAACCGCTGGCGACAGCGCAGGTTTCCATCGGCGCGACGAAACGGCACGGCAGGGGTCACAGCCGCCCGTCCGGCGGCCCTGTCCTGCCGTGGACGGTGCGGTTGCCTCAGAGCCTCGCGGCCAGTTCCGAGCCCTGCTTGATCGCCCGCTTCGCGTCCAGCTCCGCCGCGACGTCGGCGCCACCGATGACGTGCACGGTGCGCCCCTTCGCCTCCAACTCGTCGGCCAGTGTGCGTAGCGGCACCTGACCGGCACAGAGGACCACGGTGTGGGCTTCCACGAGTCGAAGGTTCTCGCGCCCCTCGCCGGTCGAGACCTCGACGCCCGCATCGGTGATCCGCTCGTAGTTCACGCCCGCCAGCATCTCCACATCCTTCATCTTGAGGGAGGCGCGGTGAATCCAGCCGGTGGTCTTGCCGAGGCCCGCGCCGGGCTTCTTGGCCTTGCGCTGCATCATGGTGACCGCGCGGGCCGGGGCCTCGGGCTGCGGACCTTCGGGACGCAGCCCACCGGCGACGTTCGACGGATCGCCGACACCCCACTCCTCCAGCCAGACGTCGAGGTTCTCCGTCGGGCTCTCGCCCTCGTGTACCAGATACTCGGAGATGTCGAAGCCGATGCCGCCCGCGCCGATCACGGCGACCTTCTCGCCCACATCGGCGCCGTGACGCAGAACGTCGACGTAGCTCACCACGTTGGATCCGTCCTGCCCGGCGATGTCCGGATCACGCGGCAGTACGCCGGTGGCGATCACCACTTCGTCGAAGTTACCCAGCATGTCGGCGGTGACCTCGGTATTCAGCCGCTGCTCCACGCCGTGCACGTCCAGCATGGTGCGGAAGTAGTCGACCATGTGCCAGAACTCCTCTTTGCCGGGGATTTTCTTGGCCATGTTGAGCTGCCCGCCGATCTCGCTGTCCTTGTCGAAGAGCGTGACCTTGTGACCCCGTTCGGCGGCTACCAAAGCGGTGGAGAGGCCCGCGGGACCCGCGCCGACCACTGCCACCGTCTTCGCCGCCGCCACCGGCTCGTAGTTCAGCACCGTCTCGTGGCAGGCGCGCGGGTTCACGAGGCAACTCGTCAGTTTCATCTGGAACGTATGGTCGAGGCAGGCCTGGTTGCACGCGATGCAGATGTTGATCTGCTCGGCCTTGCCTTCCGCGGCCTTGCGCATGAAATACCCGTCCGCCAGCCAGGGCCGCGCCATGCTCACCATGTCGGCGCAGCCATCGGCCAGGATATCCTCGGCGGTCTTCGGATTGTTGATCCGGTTCGAGGTGATCAGCGGGATCGACACCTCCCCCATCAGCTTCTTCGTCACCCAGGTGAAGGCACCGCGCGGGACGGAGGTCGCAATGGTCGGCACCCGCGCCTCGTGCCAGCCGATGCCGGTGTTGATGATGGTTGCTCCCGCCTTCTCGATCTCCTTGGCGAGGAGAACGACCTCCTCCCAGGTCGAGCCGTTCGGGACGAGGTCGATCATCGACAGGCGGTAGATGATGATGAAGTCGGTGCCCACCGCCTTCCGCGTGCGGCGGACGATCTCGATCGGCAGGCGCATCCGGTTCTCGTAGGAGCCGCCCCAGCGGTCGGTGCGCTTGTTGGTGTGCGTGACGAGGAACTGGTTGATGAAGTAGCCCTCGGAGCCCATGACCTCGACCCCGTCATAGCCCGCTTCCTGCGCGCGGACGGCGGCGGTCACGATGTCGGCGATCTGCTTCTCGATCCCGTCCTCGTCGAGCTCTGCGGGCGGGAAGGGACTGATCGGCGACTTGACGGGGGAGGGCGCGACGCAATTCGGCGAATAGGCATAACGGCCCGCATGCAGGATCTGCATCGCGATCTTGCCTTCGGCGGCGTGGACGGCATCCGTCACGATCCGGTGGTTGGAGATGTCCTGATCGGTGAACAGGCCCGCGGCTCCGGGCAGCACGCCGCCCTCCTCGTTCGGGGCCATGCCGCCGGTGACCATGAGGGCGGCCCCACCCTCGGCCCGCTCCGCGAAATAGGCGGCGATGCGATGGTAGTCACCGAGCTCCTCCAGCCCGGTATGCATCGAGCCCATGATCGCGCGATTCTTCAGCGTGGTGAAGCCGAGGTCGAGCGGGGCAAGCAGGTGCGGATAGGACGACATGGGCAACCTCCGGAGTGTTTTGCCGGAGAATATGACGCGAAGGTCAACCTCGCACCCCGAAAAGGCCGGACGTCACGGCACGTCATGTCGCAAAAGCAAAACCGCCCGCTGCGGGTGCAACGGGCGGTTCGAATTCCGATGGACGGTGCGGATCAGTCGTCTTCGTAATCCGCGCGGCGGCTGACGTCGTTGTTCAGGCTGTAATCGCGACCGACGTTGTCGAGGTCCGGATCGATGACGACGAGGTTGTAATCCTCGAGGCACTGCTCCTGCTCGCGGTCGCGGGGCAGGGCGGCGCAAGCCTGGGCGAGGTTTTCCACGCGCTCAGTATAGCTGTAGACGCGCTGCGGGTTCTCCGCAGAAGCGGACGTCGCAAGTGCAGTAATGGCTGCGGCAGTGGCAATAAGAATGCGCATTTCAAGCTCCTGAATGGTACGCCAAGGCGTTCACTGGTAATGAACGTCGATCCTTCGTAGTGGTTCCGCATTTTCTCGATTGTTTTTTTACCGCACCCCCGCTGCCGATTGCGCGCGGCGCCGTGCCGGTGCTAACTGCGCGGCGACCCCGAGAGTGGAGACCTGCAATGCGCCTGACCCTGCGCCGCCCCGACGACTGGCACCTGCACCTGCGGGACGGTGCCATGCTGGAGGGCGTGGCGCCCGAGAGTGCGCGGGACTTCGCGCGCGCGCTGATCATGCCGAACCTCGTGCCACCCGTGGTCACGGGTGCGCAGGCCGCGGCCTATCGCGACCGCATCCGCGCGGCACTTCCCGACGGTGCGGCGTTCGATGCTCAGATGACGCTCTACCTGACGGAGGAGACGGATCCCGACGACGTCGAGGGCGCCTTCCAGTCCGGCATCATCCGCGCGGTGAAGCTCTACCCGGCGGGGGCCACGACCAACTCCGCCTCCGGCGTGCGGGACTTCGACAAGGTAGTCCCGGTGCTGGAGCGGATGGCCGAGATCGGCCTGACGCTGTGCGTGCACGGAGAGGTCACGACGCACGATGTCGACATCTTCGACCGGGAGGCCGTGTTCGTCGAGACGGTGCTCGACCCGCTGCGCCGCCGGGTGCCGGGCCTGCGCGTGACGATGGAGCATGTCACGACGAAGGACGGCGTCGACTACGTGACGGGCAGTGAGGGGATCGCCTGCACGATCACGACGCACCACCTGATCATCAATCGCAACCACATGCTGGTCGGCGGCATCCGCCCCCACTACTACTGCCTGCCCGTGGCCAAGCGCGAGGAGCACCGGCTGGCCTTGCGTGCGGCGGCCGTCTCCGGCCATCCGCGGGTGTTCCTCGGTACCGACAGCGCGCCCCATTCCGACGACGCGAAGGAGAGCGCCTGCGGCTGCGCGGGCGTGTTCTCCGCCACCAACACGATGCCGTTGCTCGCCCATGTCTTCGAGGAGGAGGATGCGCTGGATCGGCTGGAGGGCTTTGTCTCGCTCAACGGGGCCGCATGGTACGGCGTCGCGCCGAACGAGGGCGAACTGGTGCTGGAGAAGGGCGCTGCCTCGATGAAGTTTCCGGAGAAGATCGAGACCGGCGCAGGGCCGGTCACGCTGTTCGATCCGGGCTTCGAGACGCGCTGGCGGGTGGTCTGAGGCGGGGGCGGCTGATGGGCCCGGCTCCGGATCAGGTCCGGGGCGGTGGTTCCCCCTTGCAACCGTCCCGGCCGAAGAGCCGGGACCTTTTTGTGAAGGGCGCTGCCACCGCCAGCGGGACAGGGCGGGACCGAGCCCGACCGTGACACCGCTTCAGAGAGCGCCCGGCGCCTTTGAGAGGCCGCACCCTGCCATTCACGCCATCAGCAGCTGATCCTCCTCCTGCGGCAGGGCGTTCCACACGCCTTCGAGCAGGTGGCTGTCCAGAAGCTCGATCCCGCCGTCGCTGCCGACCTCGGTCAGATCGTAGACCGTGCCCGCGCCGACATGGCCCCAGTAGGTCACTGCGTCGTTGAAGTCGTTGTCCGGGTCGTCGCCGAAGATCTCGATAATGTTCTCGTCGCCCTGCCCGTCGAACACGAACTGATCGTAGTAGGTTCCGTCCTGCCCGCCGATCCCCACGGCCTGAAGCACCACCACATCATCGAAGCGCTCGGGCGTCTGGCGGTACTGCAGGAGTGCCTCGCCGCCGCCCAGCGAGTGGCCGAAGATGTCGACGCTCGCCCCCTCGGGAATGTCCTCTGCGAAGAATTCGTCGATGATCGACGTGACGGCGCGGCCGTGGCCCAGCGTGTTGCCCGCGAAGACGAGCCCCCAGATGTCGGTGTTCACGTCAGCGATGCTGTTGGTGCCGCCCACGCTGATCGCGTATTCCCCGGTCTCGACGTTCTGCAGGAGCGCGACGTTCGCCTGATAGGGCCCCTCGCCGAAGACGAAGCCCTCCTTCTCCCGCACGCGGATCAGGTCGAACTCACGCTCGGCCCAGGTGAGCTCGGTCTCCTCCCAGCGGCCCGGGTTGAGTTGGTAGATGGCCTTGGAGTCGAGGACGTAGCCGTCCTTATCGAGGAGCCCCTTCCGCTTGAGCTGGCTTTCGTCGAGATAGCCGTGACGCGCCGCGCTGATGCTGTCCTTGAGGAACTCGATATCCCCGCCGGTCAGCTCGTCCTGCGTAATGGTGTCCTGCTGCTTGGTCTCGCCCACCGCCTCGAACCGGGCGTACTTCTCGTCCTGGTCGATGACACCGAGGAAGTCGAGCGTCTGCTCCGTCGCGTTGCGCGTCCAGAAATAGGCATCGAATGAGGCCTTCACGGTGCCGATCGAGAAGTCCGTAAGGCCGTTGAGGATGGCCAGCGGGCCGGAGATGTCGGTGCTCTCGTCGCGGATCTCCTCCGTTGCGCCGATGCCCGATGCCTCCGTTACGGCGATACCGATCTCAGGCGCCGGATCCCGGCGGAACCAGTCGAAAAGTCCCATTATTTCCTCCCTTTGGTGTTTGTTGTTCTGGAAGTACGCGGAGGAAGCCGGTCACTGATCAAGAAGGCCGGCGAAATTACGCTGCGAAATATATAAGTCTAACGATATTTTATTACGCGCGTGCGAAGCGACTTCGCGCTCGCACCCCGGCTCGACCGTTGCCTGTGCTGCACCTGCGATGATACGGGAGCCGAAACCGCGCAGGGAGCCGATGCCGATGTTCGCCAACACTTATCCGTCCGACGAGGAAATGGCGCGGCTGACCGCGCGGATGCTGCTGGAGGTGGGCGCGGTGAACTTCCGCGCGGACGAGCCCTACATCTTCACCTCCGGCATCGCGGCACCGGTCTATATCGACTGCCGCCGCCTGATCTCGTTTCCGCGCGTGCGCTCCGCGCTCATGGACTTCGCCTGCGCGAAGCTGACCCGCGACGTGGGCTTCGAAGCGTTCGACGCCGTGGCGGGGGGCGAGACGGCGGGCATCCCGTTCTCCGCCTGGATCGCGGAGCGGCTGGGCCTGCCGATGCAGTACGTGCGCAAGAAGCCGAAGGGCTTTGGCCGCGATGCCCAGATCGAGGGGCTGATCGAGGAGGGGCAAAGAGTTTTGTTGGTCGAGGACCTGACGACCGACGGCGGTTCCAAGGTGAAGTTCGCCGAGGCGATCCGCACCGCGGGTGCCGCCTGCGACCATGCCGTCGTCATCTTCTACTACGACATCTTCAAGGACGCGCCGGAGAAGCTGCGCGGCCACGGGCTGGATCTGCACTGGCTCGCAACGTGGTGGGACGTGCTGGCCGAGGCTCGGGCGCAGGGCGCATTCGATGCGGCGACGCTGGACGCGGTCGAGGCGTTTCTGAACGCGCCGCTGGACTGGTCGGCGGCGCATGGAGGCAAGGCGGAGACGTCGGTCTGAGCGGCTCGGGCGCCGCCCCGGGAAGTCCAGAGCTCCGCCCGTTCGGGCCTGAACCTTCGGGGTGTATGCACAAGGCAGAAGGGGGACGCCACGGCACCCCCACGAAAAAGGGCGCCTGAAGAGGCGCCCTTTTCCATCGTCTCCAGGTGTGATCAGCCGGTCGGCGTGATCACGATCTCCACCCGGCGGTTCTGCTGACGACCGAACGTCGTGTCGTTGGAGGCGACCGGCTGCGTCTCGCCCGCGCCGCTGACGAAGAGGCGGTTGGACGCCACGCCGTTCTGGATCAGCACGTTCGCCACTGCGCTCGCCCGACGCTCGGACAGGCCCTGGTTGTAGGAGGTCGAACCGGTCGAGTCCGTGTGACCCGTCACGGACACGCGGGAGTTCGGGAACTGACGCAGGTTGTTGGCGAGTGCGGCGAGCTGGTTCTGGAACGACGGCATCACGGTCGCGCTGTCGGTGGCGAAGGTGATGTTCTCGGGCAGCGTGACCAGAAGTTCCTCACCGGTGTTCTGGATATCGACGCCGGAGCCCTGCAGGTCGCGCCGCAACTCCGCCTCCTGCCGATCGAGGTCGGACCCGATGAGTGCGCCCGCGCCCGCACCGATTGCGGCACCGATAACCGTGCCTTCGGTGTTGCCGCCGATGGCCTGACCGAGCGCCGCGCCGCCGAGACCGCCGAGGACGGCGCCCTGGTTGCGGTTCGCGTTCGGGCCCTGGCCCAGAGGAGCCTGCGCGCAGGCACTGAGCATGATGGCCGCGACCGCAAGGCCGCCGATGGTGCTCGACTTGATTTTCATGTGTCCGGTTCCCCAAACTGTTTGCATTGTCGCGCCGAAACGCACGGACGATGTGATCCGTTCCGTGGGGTATGGCGTAGCGCTACGGAAACGCACATCAACTTCGGTTCATCATACCGAAGGTTTGTGAGCGGAATCACGCCGCCGTGTGCTGGATATCCTTCAATTCTTCCATCACCGCGACCAGCTCGGCCGTGATGCCGGGTTCGGACAGCGCGTGCCCCGCCGTCCGGATCATGCGCAACTCGCTGTCGGGCCAGGCGCGGTTGAGTTCGTACGCCCGCGCCGGCGGGCAGATCATGTCGTAGCGACCCTGCACGATGTAGCCGGGCACGCCGGTGAGACGGGCGACGTCGCGCAGGATCTGACCCTCGCCGATCCAGCCGCCGTTGCTGAAATAGTGATTCTCGATCCGGCTGAACGCGCGGGCATACTCGCCGGAGCCGCCGGAGGACCTTCCGTGTGTCTCCAGTGCGGCGAGGTTCGACTCCCAAGCCGCCCACGCACGGGCGTAGCGCACCTGCTCTGCCCGGTCGGGTCCGAAGAGCCGCTTGCGGTAGGCGCCGATCATGTCGCCCCGCTCGCGCGGCGGGATGAGGCCGGTGAACCTCTCCCACTCCTCGGGCCAGAAGCGGGCGGCGCCGCCATTGTAGAACCAGTCGAGCTCGCCCTTGGTCATAAGGAAGACGCCGCGCAGGATCAGGCCGCGCACCCGCTCCGGATGCGCCTGCGCGTAGAGCAGCGCCAGCGTCGCGCCCCAGCTTCCGCCGAAGACATACCAGCGCTCGATGCCCAGGCGGATGCGAATGCGCTCGATATCCGCGATCAGGTCGTGGGTGGTGTTGTTCTCGACACTCGCGTGAGGCGTTGAGCGTCCGCAGCCCCGCTGGTCGAACAGGACAGCGCGGTAGTGGTTGGGATCGAAGAAGCGGCGCATCGCCGGGCTGCACCCGCCCCCCGGTCCGCCATGGAGGACGACGACAGGGATCCCGTCGCTCTTGCCCGATTGCTCGACATAGAGGCGATGGCCGCCCGGCACCTCCAGCACCATCTGTGCGGAGGGTTCCCGGGGCGGGTACAAACTGCGCCGATAGGGCGCGGCGTTTCGGCTTCCGTGTTCGCGCATCTCGGCACTATGTCCTAATGCAAATCGAGATGGAATCCATGGAGAACGGCATGACCGTCCAGACCACCGTGAATGACGGCGAGATCGCGAAGTTCCAGGCGATGGCCGAGGAGTGGTGGGATGAGGAGGGGAAGTTCAAGCCGCTCCACATGCTGAACCCCACGCGGCTCGACTACATCACCAGGCAGATCGCCGGGGAATTCGGGCGTGACCTCGCGGCGGAGAAACCCTTCGACGGCCTGCGCCTGCTTGATATCGGCTGCGGCGGCGGACTGCTCAGCGAGCCGATGGCGCGCCTCGGCGCCGACGTGGTGGGCGCCGACGCGGCAGAGCGCAACATCCCCGTTGCGAAGATCCATGCGGAGCAGTCCGGTCTCGACATCGACTACCGCCATACCACGGCCGAGGCACTCGCCGCCGATGGCGAGCAGTTCGATGTCGTGCTCAACATGGAGGTGGTCGAGCATGTGGAGGACCCGGCGCTCTACCTCAAGTCCTGCGCGGACCTGCTGAAACCAGGCGGACTGATGGTCTGCTCCACCCTCAACCGCAATCCGAAGAGCTTTCTCTTCGCCATCATCGGCGCGGAATACGTTATGCGCTGGCTGCCCAAGGGTACCCACGAGCATTCGAAGTTCATCACGCCGGTCGAGCTCTTCGACCTCATTCGCGGTGCGGGGCTGGATCCGGTGGACCGCGCCGGCTTCAAGTTCGACTTCGTGAAATGGGACTGGGGCCTGTCCATCACCGATCTCAGCGTGAACTACGTCACCGCGAGCGTGAAGCCGTCGGCCTGATCCCGGTTTTGACGTCCGTCACGGCGCGTTCCGCCCGCCCTCGTGTATACTGGGGGCCTGTGTACGCTTACCGAGGGAGGATGTGATGAAGGTCAAAGACGCGATGCACGAGGGCGTCCAGTGGTGCGCCCCGGACACGCCACTCGCGGAAATCAGCAAGCTCATGGCGCAGGAGGATATCGGCTCCGTCCCGATCGGCGAGGACGATCGCCTCGTCGGCATGGTGACGGATCGCGACATCTGCCTGAAGGCGTTCGGCAACGGGCGCGATCCGGCGAAGCTGACCGCGCGCGACGTCATGCACGAGGGCATCGTCTACTGCACCACCGAGGAGCAGATCGAGGATGCGGTTCACCTGATGGAGTCGAAGGGTGTGCGCCGGCTGCCGGTCATCAACGACAAGAAGCGGATGGTCGGGATGCTGAGCCTCGGCGATGTCAGCCACGCCGTGTCGCATGAGTTGACCGGGGAGCTGACCCGCGCGGTCTCCGCCCACCACTGAGGTGGAAAGGTGCCGCCCCGCCCGGGACGGCACCATACTGTCTTACTGGAGCGCCAGATCGGTGATCGCGTGCGTCCAAGCCCCCTCCGGCTCGGCCGTGATGACCGGGTCGGAGCCGCCTGCGAGCAGCGTGTCCACCGTCCGCTGGTAGTCGGCGGGATCGAGCGTGCCGTCGGACCCGGCAGTCAGCTTCGCGATCTCACCCATCATGCGGATCTGGTGCGCCTCGGTCTGCGCGCCGGTCGCGTCGTTGTCGAGCACGATGATCGCCGCGTCGGTCGGGTTCTCCTCCGCCCACTTCCAGCCGCGCATTGAGGCGCGCACGAAGCGGACCATCTTGTCGACGAAGGCGGGATCCTCGAGGTTCTCCTCCAGCACGTAGATGCCGTCCTCAAGGGTGGAGACACCCTGCTCCTCGTAGAGGAAGGTCACGAGTTCGTCCTCACCCACGCCGGCATCCAGCACCTGCCCGTACTCGTTGTAGGTCATGGTGGAGATGCAGTCGGCCTGCCGCTGCAGCAGCGGATCGACGTTGAAGGCCTGGCGCAGCACCGTCACGCCATCGTCGCCGCCATCGGTCGGGATGCCGAGCTGGCTCATCCAGCTCAGGAACGGATACTCGTTGCCGAAGAACCAGACGCCGATCGTCTTGCCGCGGAAGTCCTCCGGGCTCTCGATGCCGCTATCGGCCCAGCAGGTGAGCATGAGGCCCGAGGATTTGAAGGGCTGCGCGATGTTGACCACGGGCACGCCTCGCTCGCGTGCCGCGAGTGCGGACGGCATCCAGTTGAGCATCACGTCGGCCCCGCCCCCTGCGAGCACCTGCGGCGGCGCGATATCCGGCCCGCCGGGCTGGATGGTGACGTCGAGGCCCTCTTCCTCGTAATAGCCGTTTTCCAGCGCCACGTAATAGCCCGCGAATTGGGCCTGCGTGACCCATTGCAGCTGCAGCGTCACGTCGTCGTCCTGGGCAAGCGCCGGAGTGGCGAGCAGGCTCGCGGCGGCCAGTGTCTTCAGCAGTTTCATCTCTCTCTCCGTGTTGGAGGCCTCCGTCAACGTCCCCGCTGCGACGGATGCCAGAAGGTGGCCGCTCTCTCCAGAAGCGTTACCAGTCCGTAGAAGGCCGAGCCGGCAAGGGCCGCGACCAGGATCACCGCCCAGACGACGTCGAGCGCGAGGCGTCCGACCTGGGTGGAGATGCGAAAGCCCATTCCGAGCGTGGGCGAGCCGAAGAATTCCGCCACGATGGCACCGATCAGCGCCAGCGTCGTGCAGATCTTGAGCCCGTTGAAGATGAAGGGACCGGCGGCGGGCAGCTTGAGCTTCGCCAGTGTCTGCCAAGGCGAGGCCGCGTAGGTCCGCATCAGGTCCGCTTGCATCCGGTCCGCGGCAGCGAGGCCCTGCACCGTGTTCACCAGCATGGGAAAGAAGCACATGACGGCGACGACCGCCGCCTTCGACTGCCAGCCGAAGCCGAACCACATGACGAAGATCGGCGCCATGCCGATGATCGGCAGGGCTGCCACGAAGTTGCCGATGGGCAGGAGGCCGCGTTTCAGGAAGCCCGAGCGGTCCACGGCCAGCGCAACGACGAACGCGAGGCCACAGCCGATGACATAGCCCGACAGCGCGCCCTTCAGGAATGTCTGGACGAAGTCGTCCCACAGCGTCCCGCCATTGGCGACGAATGCAGTGCCGATGGCCGAAGGCGGCGGCAGGATCGCCCCGGGCACGTTGAGCCCGCGCACGATCAGCTCCCACATCAGGAGCACCGTGACGCCGAAGACCACCGGTGCGGCGAGGCCGAGCCCCCGGCCGCCCCGGATCCGCGCGAGCCGCGCATTCATCCACCAGCCGCCTGCCCAGACGACGAGGGCGGCAAGGATCAGGCCGCCACTCATCGCGTGAACCCCATGCGGCGCATCGTGAACTTCTCCACTGCGCCGACCGCCAGGATCAGGAGTGCCGCCAGTGCCGCGGCGGCGAACAGTGCCGACCAGATCTGCACGGTCTGACCGTAATAGCTGCCCGCAAGCAGGCGCGCGCCGAGACCTGCAACGGCGCCCGTCGGCAGCTCACCCACGATGGTGCCGACGAGGCTCGCGGCGATGGCGATCTTCAAGGAGGTGAAGAGATACGGCATCGAGGATGGCAGCCGCAGCCTGAGGAAGCCCTGCAGCCCGCTCGCGTTCCACGTCTTCATCTGGTCGAGCTGCATCTGCGTGGGCGCCCTGAGCCCCTTCACCATGCCGACCGTGACCGGAAAGAAGCTCAGATAGGTCGCGATGATCGCCTTGGGGATGAAGCCCTGCATCCCCACGGAGTTCAGCACAACGATGATCATCGGCGCGATGGCGAGGATCGGGATGGTCTGCGAGGCGATGACCCAGGGCATCACGCTCATGTCCATCGCGCGGTTGTAGACGATCCCGATGGCCAGCGCGATGCCGAGCGCCGCGCCGAAGGCAAAGCCCGCCAGCGTCACCGATAGCGTGATCCAGCCGTGATGGATCAGGCTGCGCCGTGAGGTGATCCGCTGCTCCACGGTCGTGTCCCAGAGCTCCGCCGCCACCTGGTGCGGCGCAGGCAGGCGTGGGCGGTCCTGGCTCCAGGTCTCCGCGACGAGATCGGAGAAGGTGAGCACCTGCTCCTGCCGCTCCGCCTGCTGCCGCGCCCAGTCGGCGTTCAGGGCGACCGCGCCCGCATACCAGATCGCGACGATCGCCGCGAGAATGGTCAGGATCGGGATCAGGCTGCGCATCACGCGCCCGCCCCTTCATCTTTCCAGAAATACGCCCGTCCCGCCGGCTGCGGGCGGAGCGCCATCGCGTATTTCGGGAAAGATGAAAGCATCCTAGTCCTCGACATGCCCGGCGCGCAGCCCCTCGCGGACGCGATGCGCGATCTCGATGAACTCCGGGGTGTCGCGGATGTCGAGCGGGCGCTCCTTGGGCAGGGGGCTCTCAATCACGTCGGTCACGCGGCCGGGGCGAGGGCTCATCACTACGATCTTGGTGGAGAGATAGACCGCCTCCGGGATCGAGTGAGTGACGAAGGCGATGGTCTTCTCCGTCCGTGCCCACAATGCGAGGAGCTGCTCGTTGAGATGGTCCCGCACGATCTCGTCCAGCGCGCCGAAGGGCTCGTCCATCAGCAAGATATCCGCATCGAAGGCGAGCGCACGCGCGATGGACGCGCGCTGCTGCATGCCGCCGGAGAGCTGCCAAGGGTACTTGTTCTCGAAGCCCGCGAGGTCCACGAGCTCCAGCGTCCGGCGCACCCGCTCGGCCTGTTCGGACTTCGGATAGCCCATGATCTCCAGCGGTAGGCGGATATTGCTGCCGATGGTGCGCCACGGATAGAGCCCCGCGGCCTGGAAGACGTAGCCATAGGCGCGCGACTTGCGGGCCTCCTCGGGGCTCATGCCGTTGACGGTGATGGTGCCGCCGGTCGGATGTTCCAGGTCGGCGGCGACGCGCAGGAAGGTGGTCTTGCCGCAGCCCGACGGGCCGATGAAGCTCACGAAGTCGCCCTTGCGGATCGTCAGGTTCACATCGCGCAGGGCGTGGACCGGGCCGTCATTGGTCTCGAAGGTCAGGGACAGGTCCCGAGCCTCGATCACGGCAGGTGCGGGCGCAGGGTCCGCGGCGCCGGTGGCGTGCTTTGGATCAGGCATGGCGACGGACGTGGGTGACACGAGCGGGTCCCTTCGTTGATCTGACCCGAATTGGCACAAATCCTGACCGTTCGGTCAAGTCCGATCGCCCACCTTCCGTTCATATCGGTGGTCCGTGCTCAAAGCTTGTGCGCGTCTTCCCCGCCGGCGTCGTGTTGCCTGCGCCCGAATTCGGCGCGCTGCCAGATCGGCTTGCTCAGGCGCCGGTCAGCCAGAAGCTGACGATCCCCTACATCCGGCGGTCCGGCCATAACCCGTTTGCAGGATCCCGGGGCACGGTGGCGGCGGATGCACCCAGATCCAGACGCCGAGGATTAGCGGCGCGGTGAGGTATCGGGCAATAGAGGCGGGAATGCCGCGTTGGGTGGAGCATGACCGACTTCGCAGGACGCGGGGGAGGGGGGGCAATTCACGCGGTGCGGTCATCTCGCGTTGCTAGACGACGACCTGCAATACGGTTCTCCGGCGATGGCGCGTGCCGCCCGATCATCTGTCCGAGCTGGAGGAGCGCGCCTGCGGGACCGGACGTTCGATGAACCAGACGATGAGGCCGATGAGGCCGCCCGGCAGCGCGAAGACTTCGATCGCGATGGCGATTGCCGCTAGACCGAGCGCGCCGCCGCTCGCCCCCGCCCAGCCGCCGATGAACCCGACGAGCGCCCAGGCCGCGGCCGCCCGGCCCGGCCCCGCGGGGGACGTCCACCGCGCCAGAGCGTCGATCGGGATGGCGAGCAACAGCGCCCCCGTGCTCATCGTCAGCCACAGTCCGCTAAGACGGAGCAGCCGCTCGCTGTCGAAGGGGGCGCCGATCTCGCCGTCCTTGAAGATCAGCCAGGCGGTGGCCACAAGACCGGCGAGCAGCGCGCCGCAGAGCATCCCGATGATCCTGCCCCGGATCATCGGCGCCCGCCCGCAGTGATTTCACGCTGCGATATCTTCATGACCCATGTGTTGCTTGGTTTCGGTCGCGAGCGCCAGAGGTGTTTTCCCTATTCCGCATCGTGCCGCCGCCAGCGAAGCGGCGGTGATGTCGAGACCGATCGCCCAGGACGTTGCGAACGGAATTCCGGTAGCGGACAGCGTCCAGTTGGCCCCGGTGTGAAGCGCAACCGTGCCGCCCGCGACCGCTAGCCCGTCGCGAAGCGGGGCAGCAAGTGGCCCTGTGGCCCTTCGGCAGAGCATCCGCTACAGCGCGTAGGCGAACGCAATCGGTATCAGGGCCATCAGCATCAGCACGACCTATAGCTGCGGCACGGTAAGCGATGCCGCCACGCCATCCTCGACAACCGGCCCCCGCATCGCCTCGACGTTCGGCTGCGCGATCATCTGACCCGCCAGGCACAATGTCACCCGCCAGGCGAAGCGTGCTCCCGGCGAGCGGGTGTCGGGGCCGAGGGGCGGTTGATCCGCCCTCCGACCGAAAAGCCGACGCATCGGCGCCAGTCGTCCGGTCAGGGCGGCTTCGACAACGATCATCGTGTCCATATACCCCCGAAAACCGCCCGACAGTCTCCGTCAAACGCCGCTCGGGATGTTGAGCGGGTTGCGTTCGATCTTGCGCGGGGAGTTGAGGCTCTTCCATTTCGACAGGGCCGTGCTGGCGGAGGCGAAAGGGGCGCGGCGGATGAACTTGCCGCGGCCCGGCTGGGGTTGGGAGTTCTGGCCGTGGGCCCAGATCACGTCACCGCGCGACAGGGTGTAGCGCGGCGAGGCCGTAACCTCCATCCCCTCGAACACGTTGTAATCGATGATCGATTTCTGCGTGGACTGGTGGACCGTGCGGCTCAGCCTCGGGTCCCAGACGACCACATCCGCGTCGCCGCCCACCGTGATCCCGCCCTTCAGCGGGTAGATGTTGAGGATCTTGGCGATGTTGGTGGAGGTGACGGCCACGAACTCCTCCGGCGTCAGGCGCCCGGTCTCCACGCCCGTGGTCCAGAGCATTGCCATCCGCTCCTCCAGCCCGCCCGTGCCGTTGGGGATGGTGGTGAAGTTGTCGAGGCCCATCCGCTTCTGCTCGTCGGTGAAGGCGGCGTGGTCCGTCGCCACCACCTGCAGGGACCCCGCCGCGAGACCGGCCCAGAGGGAGGCCTGATGGTCCTTCGAGCGGAAGGGCGGGCTCATCACCCGGCGCGCGGCGTACTGCCAGTCCTTGTTGAAGTACTCCCCCTCGTCGAGGGTCAGGTGCTGGATCAGCGGCTCGCCATAGACCCGCATCCCCTTCTGCCGCGCGCGCCGGATCGCTTCATGCGCCTGCTCGCAGCTCACATGGACGATGTAGAGCGGGGTGCCCGCCGCGTCCGCGATCATGATGGCGCGGTTCGCGGCCTCGCCCTCGACCTCCGGCGGGCGGGAATAGGCGTGGCCCTCGGGGCCGGTGATCCCTTCGGCGAGGTATTTCTGCTGGAGCTCGGCCACGATATCGCCGTTCTCCGCATGGACGAGGGGCAGCGCGCCGAGCTCCGCGCAGCGCTTGAAGGAGGCGAACATCTCGTCGTCCTCCACCATCAGCGCGCCCTTGTAGGCCATGAAGTGCTTGAAGGTGTTGATGCCGCGCTCGTTCACCACGGCCTCCATCTCGTCGAAGATGGTCTCGGACCACCCCGTGATCGCCATGTGGTAGGAGATGTCGCAGCAGATCTGGTCCTTCGACTTGCGGTCCCAGTCGTCGATGGCGTTGAGCAGCGATCCGTCTTCGCCGGGCAGGCAGAAGTCCACCAGCATCGTAGTGCCCCCGGCGGCGGCGGCGAAGGTGCCGCTCTCGAAGGTCTCGGCGGCCGTGGTGCCCATGAAGGGCATCTCCAGATGCGTATGCGGGTCGATGCCGCCGGGGATGACATAGGCGCCTTCGGCGTCGATGACCTCGTCGCCGGTCAGGTTCTCCCCGATCTGGGCGATCTTCTCTCCCTCGATCAGGATGTCCGCGGTGAACTGCCGATCCGCGGTGACGACGGTGCCGCCCTTGATGACTTTGGTCATGGGTTAACCTCCCCTTGCCTCGCTGTTCCGGGTTCGACCGGGAACCCCGCTGAGCGGGTCACAGCGGGATCTCCAACGAAATGTCGCGCCAGTCCGGGTTGAGTTTCGCGATGAGCTGCTCTTTCCAGAGTCGCTTCCAACTCTTTATGCGCCGTTCGCGCGTCAATGCGCCTTCGAGCGTCTCGTGTGCTTCGAACCAAACGAGTGTCCCGATATTGTAGCGAGCCGTATGGCCCGGAACGGCCTTCGCGCGGTGTTCCTCGACCCGGCGGCATAGATTGTTCGTCGACCCAAGATAGAGCGCACCGCCCGGGCGCGATGCGAGAAGATAGACATAGTAGGGCAACGCAGCTTCCCAGTCCTTCGCTGTTCCGGCGAAGGCCGGAACCTCGCCCCTCAGCGCACCATTCCGCGGGGTTCCGGGTCAAGCCCGGAACAGCGAGGGTTTGGGTCGCAGGTCTCATCCCACAACCTCCGCCGTTTCCACCACCGCGTGGAACAGGACGTTGGCGCCCTTTTCGGCCCACTCCGGCGAAATCTCCTCGGCCTCGTTGTGGCTCAACCCGTCGACGCAGGGGCACATGACCATGGCCGTGGGGGCCACGCGGTTGATCCAGCAGGCGTCGTGGCCCGCGCCCGAGATCAGGTCGCGGTGGGAGTAGCCCAGCCGCTCCGCCGCCGCGCGCACCGCACCCACGCAGCCCTCGTCGAAGGCGACGGGGTCGAAGCCGCCGACCTTCTCGAACTCGACCTCCAGCCCCATCTCGTCGCAGATCGCCTTGGCGCCCGCGCGCAGGCGGCTCTCCATATCCTCGATCACGCTCAGCTCCGGTGAGCGGAAGTCGACGGTGAAGACGACCTTGCCCGGGATCACGTTGCGCGAATTGGGGTGGACGTCGATATGGCCCGCGGCGCCCACGGCGTGCGGTTTGTGGGACCACGCGATCTCGTCGACCAGGTCGAGGATGCGCGCCATGCCGAGGCCCGCATTCTTGCGCATCGGCATCGGCGTGGAGCCGGTATGGGCGTCCTTGCCCGTTACCGTCACCTGCGTCCAGCTCAGCCCCTGGCCGTGGGTGACGACGCCGATCTCCTTGTCCTCGGCCTCCAGGATCGGGCCCTGCTCGATGTGGAGCTCGAAGAAGGCGTGCATCTTGCGCGCGCCGACCTCTTCCTCGCCACGCCAGCCGATCCGGTCGAGTTCGTCGCCGAAACGCTTGCCCTCCGCATCCGTCCGATCCTCCGCCCAGTCCTGCGTGTGGATGCCCGCGAAGACGCCGGAGGCGAGCATGGCGGGGGCGAAGCGGGTGCCCTCCTCGTTGGTCCAGTTGGTCACGACGATGGGATGCTTCGTCTTGATCCCGAGGTCGTTCATCGAGCGGATGATCTCCAGCCCGCCGAGGACGCCGAGAACGCCGTCATACTTCCCGCCGGTCGGCTGCGTATCGAGGTGGGAGCCCACGTAGACTGGCAGCGCATCGGGGTCGGTGCCCTCGCGCCGGGCGAACATGTTGCCGATCCGGTCGAGGCCCATCTCACAGCCCGCATCCTCACACCATTTCTGGAAGAGGGCGCGGCCCTCGCCGTCCTCATCCGTCAGGGTCTGGCGGTTGTTGCCGCCCGCGACGCCGGGTCCGATCTTCGCCATCTTCATCAGGCTGTCCCACAGCCGGTCGCCGTTGATCTTCAGGTTTTCACCGGGGGCGTTGGCGGCCATGGTCGGTCTCCTTCTCTTCGCTGTTCCGGGCGAAGACCCGGAACCTCGCGCCGCGGCGCGCTGATGGTCGAGGTTCCGGCGTGTGCCGGAACAGCGGCGCGCTTCAGCTTGGGAAGCTGAACGTCGCGCCCTTGGCGATGCCGTCCGGCCAGCGGGTGGTGACGGTCTTCAGGCGGGTGTAGAAGCGAACGCCCTCCGGCCCGTAGATCGCGTGATCGCCAAAAGCGGAGCGTTTCCAGCCGCCGAACGAGTGGTAGGCGACGGGCACCGGGATCGGGACGTTGACCCCGACCATGCCAACCTCGATCCGGTCCGCGAAGTCGCGTGCGGCGTCACCGTCGCGGGTGAAGATCGCGGTCCCGTTGCCGTATTCGTGCGCGTTGATCAGGTCCACCGCGCTCTCGTAGGTCTGCGGGCTGAGGACGGAGAGGACGGGGCCGAAGATCTCGGTCCGGTAGATGTCCATCTCCGGCTCGACCTTGTCGAAGAGCGTGCCGCCGAGGAAATAGCCGTTCTCGTAGCCCTGCAGGGTGAAGCCGCGACCGTCCACGACCAGCTCCGCTCCCTGCTCGACGCCGCGGTCGATGAGGCCGGAGATGCGCTCCTTCGCCTCTGCGGTGATGACCGGGCCCATCTCCGCATCCGGGTCGGTGGAGGGGCCGACCTTCAGCGCCTCGACCTTGGGCTTGAGGGCGCTGACCAGCTTCTCGCCCGTCTCCGCGCCGATCGGCACGGCGACGGAGATCGCCATGCAGCGCTCGCCCGCCGAGCCGAAGCCGGCGCCCATCAGCGCATCCGCCGCCTGGTCCATGTCCGCGTCCGGCATGACGATCATGTGGTTCTTGGCCCCGCCGAGCGCCTGCACCCGTTTGCCCGCCGCCGTGCCGCGTGCATAGACGTATTCCGCGATGGGGGTCGAACCGACAAAGCTGATCGCCTTCACGTCCGGATGGTCGAGCAGGCGGTCCACGGCGCCCTTGTCACCGTGCACGATGTTCATCACGCCGTCGGGCAGGCCGGCTTCCTTCAGCAGCTCCCAGGCGAACATCGGCGCGGACGGGTCGCGTTCGGAGGGCTTCAGCACGAAGGTGTTCCCGCAGGCGATCGCGATGGGATACATCCACATCGGCACCATGGCGGGGAAGTTGAAGGGCGTGATGCCCGCAACGACGCCCAGCGGCTGCCGGTCGCCGTAGCTGTCTATGCCGGGGCCGGTGTTGCGGCTGAACTCGCCCTTCAGGAGCTGCGGGATGCCGCAGGCAAACTCCACCACCTCGATGCCGCGGGCGACCTCGCCCAGCGCGTCGTCATGGGTCTTGCCGTGCTCGCGGGAGAGCTCCTTCGCCAGCTTGTCGGTGTTGGCGTTGAGCAGTTCGAGGAAGCGGAACATCACGCGGGCCCGCTTGAGCGGCGGCGTGCGGGACCAGGCGGGGAAGGCCGCCTTGGCGGAGGCGACGGCGGCGTCCACCTCGTCGGTGGTGGAGAGGGGGAGGGTGCCAATCGCCTCACCGGTCGCGGGGTTGAAGACGGGTTGGGAGCGGTCGGACGCGCTCTCGACAAGTTCGCCGTTCAGTGCGTTGCGGATGGTGTAGGTCATGGCTTGGCTCCGCAGCGGGATCGCGGGGAGGCGGTGTGCGCCTCCGGCGGGGATACTTCGACAAGGTGGAAGGCGGGGTGTCGCGCAAGAGGCGCGGTAGCGTCGATGACGGGCGGGAGGGCCTTGGTCATGGCAGGTCCTTCAGCACATCGGCGAGGGTGCCGAAGAGCTCGTCGATATGGTGCTTCTCGATGATCAGCGGCGGAGAGAGGGCGATGATGTCGCCCGTCGTGCGGATCAGAACGCCCTTGTCATAGCAGCGCAGGAACGCCTCGAACGCGCGCTTGGTCGGGTGGCCTTCGATCGGCTCCAGCTCGATCCCCGCGATCAGGCCGAGGTTCCGGATGTCGATGACGTGGGGCAGGCCCTTGAGCGAATGCGCCGCATCCTCCCAGTAGCTTGCCATCTCGGCGGCGCGCTCCAGCAGGCCCTCCTCGCGGTAGGTTTCCAGCGTGGCGAGGCCGGCGGCGCTCGCGACCGGGTTGCCGGAATAGGTGTAGCCGTGGAAGAGCTCGATCATGTTCTCCGGCCCGTCCATGAACGCATCATGGATCGCGCCGGTGGTCAGCACGGCACCCATCGGGATCACGCCGTTCGTCAGGCCCTTGGCCGTGGTGATCATGTCCGGCAGCACGTCAAAGCGCTGGGCCGCGAAGGGTTTGCCGAGGCGGCCGAAGCCGGTGATGACTTCGTCGAAAATCAGCAGGATCCCGTGCTTGTCGCAGATCTTGCGCAGCCGGGCGAGGTAGTCGATCGGCGGGATCAGCACGCCGGTGGAGCCCGCCAGCGGTTCCACGATCACGGCAGCGATGGTGGAGGGATCGTGCAGCGCGCAGATCCGCTCCAGCTCGTCGGCCAGGTGCGCGCCATAGGTGGGCCGCCCGCGGGTAAACGCGTTGTGCTCCAGATCGTGGGTATGGGGCAGATGATCGACGCCCGTCAGCAGGCTGCCGAAATGCATCCGGTTCTTTACGATCCCGCCGACGGAGATGCCGCCGAAGTTCACCCCGTGATAGCCGCGCTCGCGCCCGATGAGCCGGGTCCGCGAGCCCTCGCCCCGCGCGCGGTGATAGGCGAGGGCGAGCTTCAGCGCCGTCTCCACGCTCTCCGACCCGGAATTGGTGTAGAAGACGTGCTCCATCCCCTCCGGCGCGATGTCGATGAGGCGGTTGGCGAGCTCGAAGGCCTTCGGGTGGCCCATCTGGAAGGCGGGCGCGTAGTCGAGCTCGCCCACCTGCTTCGACACGGCCTCCGTGATCTTCGGCCGCGCGTGGCCCGCGTTGCAGCACCACAGCCCCGCGGTGCCGTCGAGCACCTGCCGCCCATCGGCGGTGGTGTAGTGCATGTCCTTCGCGGCGACGAACATGCGCGGGTTCTTCTTGAACTGGCGGTTCGCGGTGAAGGGCATCCAGAACGCGTTGAGATCGTTCGGAACGGCGGTCGTCCGGTCGGACATCGGGACCCTCCTGTCAGGCCCGGCGGTTTCGGCTTTGCGCCGTCCGGCGGTGCGGCTATGGTCTTTTGACCAATTGGTCAGAACGCTACCAGAGCGCCTCATGCAGTCAAGCGCCGCGTCGGGAGGAAAGATGGCAGACGGAGCTCCCCGCAAGGAGACGCGCATCCAGGCGGAGAAGCGCGAGCTGATCCGCGAGGCGGCGCTCGACGTGTTCTCCCGCCACGGCTTTCGCGGCTCGACCCTCGACCAGATCGCGGAGGCGGCGGGTCTCTCCAAGCCCAACCTGCTCTACTATTTCGAGAGCAAGGACGCGATCCACCGCGACCTCCTGGAACGGCTGCTCGACACATGGCTCGACCCGCTGCGGGAGTTGGACGGCGCAGGCGATCCGGTGCACGAGATCCGCGGTTACATCCAGCGCAAGCTGGAGGCGGCGCGGGACTATCCCCGCGAAAGCCGCCTCTTCGCCAACGAGATCATCCAGGGTGCCCCGCGCATCGCGGACGAGCTGCAGGGGCCGTTGCGCGAGCTGGTGGACGAGAAATCCGCGATCCTGCGGCGCTGGATGGCCGAGGGGCGCCTCGTTCGGATGGACCCCCACCACCTGATCTTCGCGATCTGGGCCATCACGCAGCACTATGCCGATTTCGACGTGCAGGTGCGCGCCGTGCTCGGTTCCGATGACGAGGCGCGGTTCCACGACGCGGCCGCGGCCATCGAGATGCTGTTCTTCCGCGGTCTGCTGCCGCGTTAAGGATCCGTTCAGGGGAATCGGCGAGAACTCGAGGATGACAGGCGGCAGAAGGCCCCTCTTTCAAGCGAGGAGGCGTCAATGGCTCTGCTACCGATCAACAATCTTGGCAACGGTTCCGGCTCCGGTTCTCCCCCTCCGGCGGAGAGCGGCGGAACGCCGCCCGGAAACACCGCCGCCGGCGGCACGACGGGGGGCGGTGGAACCCCTCCTGCGGAAGGCGGCCGGGCGGCGAGCGCCGCACCGGTGTCCCAGCCCGCAATTGCCCAGTCGCCGCAACCTGTCCCACCACGTCCACCGCTGACGGAGGCCGCAGCGCGATCTCTCATCGATTCCCAGGCCGAAATGTCGGAACGTGATGCCGTGCGTCTCGCCGAGCAGGTGGCGCGTGAGCGGGGGCTCAACGATCTGGTCGAGCGGGTGAACGAAGTGCCCAAGGCGGGGACCCTGTCGCTGTTGATCCCGCCCACGGTCGCTGCCGAGCGAGAGGCGCTGGCGAAGCGGTTGTCGGGCGAGGGGGATCGACTGACCCGTGTCTCCGGCGGCCGGATCGACACGAACGAGACCTGACATCCTCACCGGGTGACGCCTGGATTTGGACACGCCGCCCGGCCCCCCGACCGGGCGACGTGCCATAGGACCCCCCTCCGGTGGCCCTATTCTACTCCGCCGCCACCCGCGCCGGATTGTTGGGATGCGTCGTCCAGTCGGCCGGTTCGGCGATGACTTCGCGCCCCGTCCTGGGATCAACCGCGCCCGCAGGCAGCGGTTCCATCGTGATACATTGCTCAACGGGGCAGACGTTCACGCAGAGGTTGCAGGCAACGCATTCCGCATCGATCACCTCGAAGGTCCGGTCGGCACTCATCGAGATCGCCTGATGCGATGTGTCCTCGCACGCCGCGTAACAGCGGCCACACTTGATGCACAGGTCCTCATCGATCCGGGCCTTCGCCACGTAATTCAGGTTGAGGTTCTGCCAGTCGCTGCAATTCGGCACGGCGCGACCCGTTACGGCCGCAATGCTCTCGTGCCCCTTCTCGTCCATCCACTGTTCAAGGCCGGAGATCATTTCCTGCACGATCTTGAAGCCGTAGGTCATCGCCGCCGTGCAGACCTGGACCGAACCGGCGCCGAGCGCGATGAATTCCGCCGCGTCGCGCCAGGTCGTGATCCCGCCGATGCCTGAGATCGGCAGGCCCGCCGTCTCCGGATTTCGGGCGATCTCCGCCACCATGTTGAGCGCGATGGGCTTTACCGCCGGCCCGCAATAGCCGCCATGCGCGCCCTTGCCGTCGATCGTCGGTTCCGGCGCGAAGAGGTCGAGGTCCACCGACGTGATCGAATTGATCGTATTGATCAGGCTGACCGCGTCCGCTCCACCGCGATGCGCGGCCTCTGCCGGCCGGCGCACATCCGTGATGTTCGGCGTCAGCTTCACGATGCACGGCATCCGCGTGTTCTGCTTCACCCAGCGGGTCACCATCTCGATATATTCCGGGACCTGACCGACAGCCGAGCCCATGCCCCGCTCGCTCATCCCGTGCGGGCAACCGAAGTTGAGCTCGACCCCGTCCGCGCCGGTTTCCTCGACCAGCGGCAGGATCGTCTTCCAGCTCTCCTCGTCGCAGGGCACCATGAGCGAGACGACCATCGCCCGGTCCGGATAGTCGCGCTTGACCTGCTTGATCTCCCGCAGGTTCACCTCAAGCGGCCGGTCGGTGATCAGCTCGATGTTGTTGAGGCCGAGGAGCCGCCGGTCCGCACCCCAGATCGCGCCGTAACGCGGCCCGTTCACGTTTACCACATGCGGGTCGAGGCCGAGCGTCTTCCACACGACGCCACCCCAGCCGGCCTCGAACGCGCGGCGAACATTGTACTCCTTGTCCGTCGGCGGAGCGGAAGCCAGCCAGAACGGGTTCGGGCTCTTGATGCCCACGAAATCGATGGAAAGATCGGCCATGTCAGTCTCCCTGTTCGGATCCGCGGGGCGCCGTCACGCCTTGCGAAAGGTCATCTTGTTCGGGGCGACGCGCCCAATTTTCGGTCGGCGCACGTAGGTGCGCAGCTTCTCGCCCATCAGCCGATCGCCGCTGGGCGGCAGCAGCTCCCTCGCCTCGATCGCGACCAGTCCCCCCGGCAACGCGCCGCGCCGGCCCGTCGAGGTCGCAGCTTATCTCGAGCACGTGGCCCGTCTGCCGGACTTCCCGTCGCGCGTTTATGTCGTCAAAGGCCGCGATGTCGCCGGCGTGGAACTCATCGACCGGCCCCCGGTCATCGAGGTCCGCTCCCGCGATTGCCGGCGCCAGCTCAAACAGGTCGCCGACGGTGCAATTCTGCGCAAAAGTGCCGTCTGCGCGCGTCATGTCGTCCACATTCACCGGCGGCGCAAACCTGGCACGGACGGGACGGACGGCGTTCATCGGCTCAGCGCCCGGTCAGCGTCGCGTGGATGTCTTCGGCCGCGTCGCGCCCCTCGGCCACGGCGGTGACGGTCAGGTCATCGCCACCCGCCGCGCAGTCGCCGCCGGCCCACACGCCGGAACGCGATGTCCGGCCGGGTCCGCTGACCGCGATCTTCCGGCCGTCGAGCTCCAGCGGCACGTCCCCCAGGGCCTGCCCGATCGCCACCAGCACCTGATCGGCGGCGAGGCGGAACGTCTCGCCCGTTCCGGCGAGCCGGCCATCGCGGTCGGCGGTATACTCGAACTCCACTTCGCGGGCGGCGCCGTTTCCGTGCACCGCGACCGGCTGCGCGTTGCACACGATGCGGACGCCCTCATGCGTGGCATGGTCCTGTTCCTTGCCGCTGGCGCTCATCCGGTCCTGCGCGCGGCGGTAGACGATCGTGACCTCTTCCGCGCCCAGCAGCCGGGACTGCACGGCGGCATCGACCGCCGTCATGCCGCCGCCGATGACGACGACGCGCCGACCCACGGGGACCGATGCCTTGTCGTCGGTCTGGCGCAGGTCGTCGATGAAGCGCACGGCATCGGTCACGTTCTGCCTGTCCGCGCCCTCCGCGCCGAGCGCGTTCACGCCCGAGAGACCCATGCCGAGAAAGACCGCGTCGTGATCGGCGGCAAGGCCGTCGAGGTCGATGTCTCGACCGAGCGCCGTGTCCGTCTTCAATTCGATCCCGCCGATGCGCATCAGCCATTCGACCTCACGCTGCGCGAAGCTTTCCGGCGTCTTGTAGGCCGCGATACCGTATTCGTTCAGGCCGCCCGGCTTCGGCTTCGCGTCGTAGATCGTGACGTTATGTCCGTGCATCGCAAGCCGGTGCGCACAGGCGAGACCGGCCGGCCCGGCACCCACGATCGCGACGGTCTTTCCCGTCGGCACCGCGCGCTCGAACGGGTGGATGTCACGCTCCATCAGCGTATCGGTGGCGAAGCGCTGCAGCCGTCCGATCTGGACGGGCTTGCCTTCCGCCGCCTCGCGCACGCAGGCTTCCTCGCATAGTTGCTCCGTGGGACAGACACGGGCGCACATGCCGCCAAGGATGTTCTGGTCGAAGATCGTCCTCGCCGCCGCCTCGGGCGTACCGGTGGCGATCTGGCGGATGAAGAGCGGGATGTCGATGTCGGTCGGGCATGCCGTGATGCAGGGCGCATCATGGCAGAAATAGCAGCGATCCGCGGCGACCTGTGCCTCGTGGCCATCGAGCGGCGGATAGAGATCCGCGAAGTTGCGCTCGTACTCCGCCGGGTCCAAGCGGTTGGCGGCTATTCCGGAGACCTGCGGTCCGTTCGGCATGGCTGTGCTCCTTCCCTGTCGGAAGAAAGCTTACAGCGGGCCAATTTTTTATCAATTGGTAAAATCACGCCTCATTCGAGCGGGCCGAGATGCGCTTCCAGCGCTCCGCGCATGTCGGCGACGGAGAACGGCTTGGCCACGAAATGGTCCACCGTCTCGTCCTCGGCCTGCTCGCGATACGCATCCGAGGTCGCGAGGAAGACGGGGATCCGTGCGAAGACCGGATGCTCCTTGATGCGGCGGGCCAGTTCCACGCCGCTGAGGCCGGGCATGTTCAGGTCCGAGATCACGATGTCGAAGCGCGTTTCCGCCATCATGTCGAGCGCGGCCTCCCCCGTCGCAGCCAGCGCGACCTCCTGCACACCGAGACGGGCGAGGCATTGGCGTGCAAGACCGCGCATGGATTGCTGATCGTCCACGACCAGGATCTTCAGGGATCGAGGCGACGGCATGGAATTCTCCTCAATTCGATAACCGCACTGTGCGGTGAGAAGGTTGAGAAAAGGTGGACAGGCGCGCGGCAATCGCGTCGAGAGACAGCACCTCGTCGACGGCCTCGATTTCGCAGGCGACCCGGGGCATGCCGAAGACGACGGCGGTGTCCTCGTCCTGCGCGATGCACAGGCCACCCGCGCGCCGTAGAGCGAGGAGGCCCCGCGCCCCGTCGCGGCCCATGCCGGTCAGGATGACGCCGCATCTGCGCAGCTTCAACTTCACCATCGCCTCGAACATGATGTCGCCCGACGGGCGGTGCCCGCAGGGCGGCGGCGCGTCGCTCAGGCCCGTCACGATCCCGCCGGGCGCTGCGGATGGCACCACGTGCAGGTTGCCGGGCGCGAAGCGGACCATGCCCGGTC
This sequence comes from Roseobacter sp. HKCCA0434, assembly GCA_032464575.1. Lineage (GTDB taxonomy): Bacteria > Pseudomonadota > Alphaproteobacteria > Rhodobacterales > Rhodobacteraceae > Pontivivens. The sequence continues at coordinate 73,009 of JAWDKM010000007.1, read as the reverse complement.
CGATCCGTTCCCCGTCGGTCGCCACCCGGACATCCATGCGGCAACGACTCTGCAACCGCTCGGCGAAGCGCCGGACGAAGTTCACCGGCATGTGCTGGCTGATCACGATCGGTGGCGTGTGCTCGGAAAGCTCTTCCAGTATCCGGCTCAGCGCCGCGACGCCCCCGGTCGAGGAGGCGATACCGATGAGGTCGGGCGCGCCGGCCGATGCGGGTCGCGCAGGTTTCGCGGCTGCTGCTTCGCCCCGGTGGCCCGGCCGTGCGGATGCGGCCGCCAGCACCTTTTCCCGCAGCGTATCGCGGAACCCGGCTAGGCCGCAGGAGCCGTCGGGCTTGGCAACGACGTCGACCGCACCGATTTCCAGCGCGGTCAGAGTGGCATCGGTGCCGGCGGCGGTGAAGGCCGAGACCATGATCGTCGGTGTCGGGCGCAGCGACATGATCCGGTCGAGCAGTGCGATCCCGTTCATGTCCGGCAGTTCGACGTCGAGCGTGATGACGTCGGGCGCGTGAGTCCGGATGACCTTGCGAGCCTCCGCCGCCGTTCCGGCGGTGCCGACCAGCCGCACCTGTGGCAGCGCCGATAACGTCTCGGCGATCAACGTGCGCATGAAGCGACTGTCGTCGACCACGGCGACGCGGATGAGCCCCGCACTCAACTTTCCGACCCTGCAGCCATGTTCGCGGACGGCGCGACATGCGGCTCGCCGGTCGTGCGGATCAGGTGGACCGACACCGAGCCCGTGCGCGGGATGAGGAAGATCCGCCGCGCGCGGGTGCCCCCGGTGTCCTGCGCGTGGATGGGGATCGCATGGTCCTGGAGCGCTTCGCGCGCGAAGGCAATGTTGGCCTGTCCGATCGAGCCCGCTCGGCCTGGATTGAGAATGTCGGCGCCGCCGAAGACCTTCGCCACCAGAGCATCGCCCTGCGCCCCGGCGCGCTCCATATCCTCCAACAGCCGTGCCATCGCCATTTCGCCATACCGGGTGGAGGGTTCGGATCGGTCATGCGCGCGCGGAAGCAGGAAGTGGTTCAGCCCCCCGATCCGTCGCGGCCGGTCGAGCAGGCAGACCGCGACACAGGACCCCAGCAGCGTGGTGAGGACGCTGTCCTCCCCGTTCTGCACCGCGACGTCGCCAGGGCCGACATCGATGATCGACAGCGGGGCCGGCGATCGGTGATCCGGATCGATGAGACTCACCGGCATCTCCGGTACGCCGTCGGCCCACAGGGCTCCAGCGCCGTGGGAACGCTCATCAGGGCCTCCGAGTGGCCCAGGCAGAGCAGGCCGCCGACATGCAGCAGCCTGACGAGACGCCCGAGGATCTCCTCCTTCGTGGCGGGCGAGAAGTACATCAGCGTGTTTCGGCAGAAGATCACGTGAAACTTCCCCCGGAAACGATAAGGGTCCAAGAGGTTCAGCTGGCGGGCGCGGACGAGGCGCCTCAAGGCCTTGCCCGGGCGGAAGTCGGTCCCGCCGCTGTCGAGATGCCGATGGAGGCGCTCGGGGATCTGGCTGATCTGCGACGCGGGATAGCGGGGCTCGGCGACCAGCGCGACCTGGGCCGGATCGACGTCGGTCGCGAGGATCCGCGCCGCGCCCGCCCGGGCCGCGGGCAGCGCTTCAAGCATCGTCAGTCCCATGCTCCACGCCTCCGATCCGTTGGCGCAACCCGCGGACCAGAGACGGAGCGGCTCGCCACCCGCGACGTCGTCCGCCAGAAGCCCGGCCAGCAGCTCGAAATGATGGGGTTCGCGGAAGAACGACGTCATGTTGGTCGTCACCGTTTCGATGAACCTCGAACGCTCCGCCAGCCCCGCGCCGCTCTCGACATGGTCGAGATAGGCCCCGAGCGTATCGAGGCCGAGCAACCGCCCTCGCCGGATCAACCGCGCCGCGACGGCCGCCTGCTTGTGGGGCCGCAGGACAATGCCGAGTTCGAAGGAGACGCGCCGCGTCAGGTGCGCCAGCTCCCGTTCCGTCGGTTCCGCATCTGGACCGGCCCGATCCATGTCTCAGCCCGCGGCCATTGTGGCGCTCTCGTGTCCGAAGATCAGGGACAGGTCGAGAAGGCCGATCAACTCGTCCTTCACCGTCACGAGACCCTCCAGCGCCTCCGAAGCCGCGCCCTCGGTCCCGCCCGGAATATCGAGGATCTCGTCATCGGCCACGCGCAGGATGTCCGAGACGGCATCGACGACCACGCCGATCATCTGATCGCCGAGTTGCACGATCACGATGACGTTGGTCGGCGTGGGCTCCAGCGCAGGGCCGCCAAGCCGGACCCTCAGGTCGAAGACCGGAATGATGGTTCCGCGCAGGTTCAGCACCCCGCGTGTGTGTGCCGGCTGGTTCGGAAGCAGCGTCGTACGTGTCCATTGACGGATCTCGCGCACCTGCCGGATATCGACGCCGTAAGATCGGCCATCGACCTCGAAGGTGACGAACTGACGGTGCGCTTCATTGCCCGAAGCGGTGCGCGGGGCGCTGTTCTCCTGTGAGCCGGGATCGATCATCAGTGCATCGTCTCCTGTGGGGCGGGGGTCGTCGCCGTGGCGGCGAGTGCTGTGTGTTGGCGTCGTTCGAGCGCGAGCAGCGCGGTCGGGTCCACGATCAGCGCCACGCGGCCGTCGCCCAGGATCGTCGCGCCGGACACTCCCTCGATACTGCGGTAGTTGGCTTCGAGGCTCTTGAGAACGACCTGCCGCTGGCCGATCACGCCGTCGACGGCTAGGCCCACGCGGCCTTCGTCCTCGGTCTCTATGATCAGGATCATGTCGGGATCGTCGGGCTCCGGCAGGCCGAGCAGATGCGAAAGGTCGTGGCGCGCAAGGTACTCCCCGCGACGTCCTATGACCTGCACGCCGCCCGGCAGCTCATCGACCTGGAGCTCGGAGAGCCGGACCGTCTCCACTACGATCGACAGCGGCAGCACGTATTGCTCGCCGCTTGCCTCCACCACCATGCCGTCCAGCACCGCGAGCGTCAGGGGCAAGGTGATCTGGATCTCAGTTCCCTCGCCCGGCTGCGAGCGGAGGCTGCAGCGCCCGCCGAGCGCCTGGATCTTGCGCTTGACGACGTCCATTCCGACGCCGCGGCCTGAAACCTCGGACACCGTCGATGCGGTGGAGAAGCCGGGCAGGAAGATCAGGTTGTCGATGTCGTCCGGCGTCAGGCCTTCGACCGATGTGATCAACCCGCGCTCCAGCGCGACGGCGGCGACGCGGGATCGGTCTATGCCGCGACCGTCGTCGGAGACGGTTATGACGACGCGTTCGCCCCGATGCTCGGCCGTCAGGTGTATATGCCCCTGGCGGGACTTGCCCGCCGCCTCCCGCTCCTCCGGCCGCTCGATCCCGTGATCCATCGCGTTGCGCAGCATGTGCGTCAGCGGTTCGACCAGTTCCTCGATCACCGTCGTGTCGACCTCCGTCTGCTCGCCCGAGACGTCGAGGCGCACCTCCCGCCCGAGGATGTCGGAGAGGTCGCGCACGACACGCGGCATCCGGCTGAACACCGATTTGATGGGCTGTGCGCGGATCGCCATCACGCTGTCCTGCATCTCGCGCACCTGCCGCGACAGGGTTTCCAGGGAGCGGGAGATGCGGCTCTCCGTCATGCCGCCCTGGGCGTCGATGCCCTGAAGGTCCTGGGCGAGCGCGGCCTGCAAGATCACGACCTCGCCCACGAGGTTCACCAGCCGATCGATGCGGGGCAGTTCCACGCGCAGCGACTTGGGGAAACCCGCGCCCCGCCCGCCCGCGGGCGGCTCGCTCTCGTTGTCCACCAAGCGGTGCTTCGGTTTGGGGGTGGGATCCACCTGGGGCGGAGGCAGGCCCGCGACATTGGCCGACAGGTCGTAGACTGCAAAGAAATCGCGCAGCGTCGCCGGGTCCGAGCCGTCGAATGTGAGCGACCATCGAAACGGGCAGACCATCGGGTCGAGTTCGGCAAGGGACGGGACCGCGCCCGTCACGTCGACGCCGTCCAGACCGACGGCACGGGCCGCGCGAATGACGCGTAGCGGATCGTGGCCACACAGGATGAAGTCATCGGCCGGCTCGAATTCGATGACGACATTGTCGGGCGATGCGTCCGCGGCTTTCTCTTCCGTGGCCGGTTCTGCGGGCTCCGGCGGGGCGGTGCCGGGTGCCAGACAGGTCCGCAGGTCGTCCTCCACCTTCCGACGCGCATCCCCGGACGGGGCCCGTCCGCTTTGCGCGCATTCGAGGAGATCCTGGATCACGTCCGTTGCACGCATCAGGATATCGACCGTCCTGGTGTCGACTGCGGAGGCGTCCTTCCGGCAGGCGTCCATCACACTTTCGAAGAGATGCGCGAAGTCGATGAGGTCGGCGAGACCGAAGGCGGCCGCCCCGCCCTTCACCGAGTGAACCGCACGGAAGGCCGCATTCACGAGTTCGGGGTCGCGCTCCCCGTCCTGCAGTCGCGCGAGCAGATCCTGCAGTTCCGATACGAGCTCGTCGGCCTCCGTGAAGAACAGGTCGCGATAGTCCTCGTCGTCGCTGGCCATGGTGCGCCTACGCGAGCTGGTCGACGAGGCCGAGGATCTGCTCGGGGTCGAAGGGCTTGCACAACCATCCGGTGGCACGGATGCGGCGCGCCTCGTCCTTCAGCTCCTGCGCGGTCTCCGTCGTCAGGAGCAGCATCGGAAGCGTCCGGCCGCATGGTGTCTTTCGCGCGGCCGCGATCAGCTCCAGCCCGTTCATCCGGGGCATGTTGAGATCGGTGATGACCATGTCGGGCTTATGGCGGTCGAGCTGTTCCATCGCTTCGACCCCGTCCTTCGCGACGTAGACGGTGTGGCCTGCATCCTCGAGACAATCGACGAGCATGCCAAGCATGGCGCGGGTGTCGTCCACGGCGAGGATACGCTTCATTTCCCGAACTCCAGCTTCATCATCTCCGAAAACAGTCCAAGGTCGGAAAACGCGTTCACGAACCCGTCCGATGGATTTCTGACGACGAGCCGCTCACCCTGGCCGCGCAGCGCCTCGCCCCCCGCCACGATGACGCTGATCATCGGCGTGCTCATCTCCTCGACCCCGGCGGCATCGATCGAGCGGACCTCGTCCGCGCGCAACCGGTCGAGCAGTTCGCAGGCTGCCGCGGCGTCCGAACGGCCTGGAAGCACGAAGTCCTGGGATTCGGGCATGGCGATCCTCCTGCGATGGTGACGAGGAGAGGCATGACAGCCTGGTCTTACCGCGAGGTTACCGGTCCGGCGCCATCATCGATAATTCAATTCAATATCGTCCCGCTGTTGACTAGCGTCGCAGCGACATGACCGGAGACGATCCCGATGCGCCTGTTTCTTGCCCTCCTCCTTTTCCTGCTTCCCGCGACGGTGACGGCTCACGAGCTGCGGCCCGCCATCGTCAGTCTGGCGCTGGGTCAGGACGGTGTGGAGCTCGTCATAGACCTCAACCTCGAGGCGGAGCTCGCCGGCATCGGAGCGGGGCACGACGATACCGACGCGGCCCCCGAGACGGTGATCTACGACAGCTACCGCGCCTTGCCGCCGGAGGGGCTTCGCGATCTCGTGCGCGAGAGCGGGTTCGACCTTGCCGGCCTCGTACTGCTCGAGGTGGACGGCACCCCGACATCCTTCACGGTCGAGGACATTACCGTAGCGGCCGAGGATAACCTCGAGCTGCCCCGTCAGAGTGTCGTCACGCTCGGCGGCACCGTCGTACCCGCGGGCGAGACCGGGCGGGTCCTGTGGGACGGGCAGGGCGCCGTGATCGTGCGGGTCGACGATGCGGCCGGCGCGCCCATTCACCAGGAATTCCTGCTCTCGATCGGTGCGACGGGGCCCTTCGATCTCGGCGGTGCGGAACGGCAGGGCTTGGCATCCGTGTTCGTCAATTACATCGGCATCGGATTCGAGCACATTATTCCGAAGGGCTGGGATCACATCCTCTTCGTCGTCGGGCTCTTCCTGCTGGCCGCACGCGCCGGACCGCTGCTGTGGCAAGTCACGGCCTTCACCCTGGCCCACACGGTCACGCTGGCGCTCGCCACGCTCGACGTCATCTCCCTGCCTGCCGCGATCGTGGAGCCGCTCATTGCGCTGTCGATCAGCTATGTCTGCTTCGAGAACATCCTGACGAACCGCATGTCGCCCTGGCGGCCGGCGGTGGTGTTCCTGTTCGGCCTGCTTCACGGCCTGGGGTTCGCAGGTGTCCTCGGCGATGTGGGCCTGTCTGCCGAGCATTTCGCCGCCTCGCTGATCGCGTTCAACGTGGGCGTCGAGCTCGCGCAACTCGCGGTGATAGCCATCTGCCTTCTGACCGTCGGCATCTGGTTCCAGAACAGGACTTGGTACCGTCAGGTGATCGTCATCCCGACCTCCGTCGTAATAGGGCTGGTCGGTCTGTGGTGGTTCATCGAACGCACGGTCCTGGCCTGACCGCACGGCGGACCCCCTCCGGTCGTGCACCCCGTGGGAGACGACCGAAGGAGCCGACCTTGACCGATTACCTCATTCTCTACGCCCTCACGCTGGCTGTCTTTCTCGCCGTCGACGTCGTCTGGCTGAAGCTGGTCGTGCTCGAAGTTTTCGAGGCCCGCATCGGCGGCATGATGCGCGACCAGCCGCTGCTGGGTGTCGCGGCTGCGTTCTACGCGGCCTACGTGGCAGGCATCGTCTACCTGGTGAGCGGACCGGCCCTGGCGGGTGACGGATCCATGGCCTCGGTCGCGCTGCAGGCCGCGGTGATCGGCCTGCTAGCCTACGGTACCTACGAATTCACAAACATGTCGGTGATGAAGGGCTGGGACTGGACGATGGTGTCCATGGATACCGCATGGGGTGGTGTGCTGACCGGTGGCTCCGCTGTCGCGGGTCTTGCGCTCACACGGCTTCTCGTCAACTGACGCGGCGCAGCCCCTGCCGGCCCGGAGCGCCGATCCGCTCCGGCGCGTCGCTTGGGTTCACGTGATCGAAGTGCAGATCGAGCCGGTACAGATCATCACTGCGGCTCCGTTCGATCCGGCCGGACAGCTGCAGGACGAAGGCACCGATCAGGCGATGCCCGATCCCCGACCCCGTCAGTTTGTCGTTCTCGATCACGTCTGGATCGACCGTGTTCTGCACCAGCAGATGCACCCTGCCTTGCTCCAGCCGCAGGCGAACGGTGATCCGGGCGTCGTCATGCTGGTGGCACGAATACTTCAGCGCGTTCAGCAGCGCCTCTGTCACCAGCAGCGAGAAGGGCACCGCCTGCTCCGGCGTCAGCGGAAAGCTGTCGAGTTCCGTCACGATGGCGGACCGTCCGACCTCGTCGTCGCTGCTCTCGGTCAGGTTCTGGATGATCTCCGAGACGAGGCCGTCGGCCGGCACGGCCGTCAGGCTCGGCGTCTCGTAGAGCCGTTGGTGCACCAGCGCGAGCCCCATGATCCGCTCCCGCAGCTGCATGATCGTCGCCCGCTCCCGCTCCGATGACATGGAGCGGAGCTGGATGTTCATGATCGAGATGATGAGCTGCAGGTTGTTCTTCACCCGGTGATAGACTTCCAGCAGCAGCACGGTCTTTTCCTCGACCAGATTGGACAGCTCCCGTTCGCCCGCATTCACGGTCTTGGCCATGTCGGTGAAGTTCGCGCCCAGGTCGCCGATCTCGCCTGGCGCGGGCGGCAGGGGGCGTATCGCAAAGCCGCGGTCGCCACCCTTGAAGGCGAGGACCAAGCGGTTGATGCGCCGGACCGGATCGACCACCAGCCGCCGCATGGCGAAGAACGCGAGCATGATGCAGAGCACCCAGATCGACACCGGCAGCGCGATCGCGGTGGCCACCACGGCAAGGCCCGTGGCGTTCCCCGGGGTGTCGGGCAGGGAGAAGATCCCGGCCAGTTCCCCCTCCACGATAGGGACGTAGGCGTACATCCGCGACGTACCGCGCGTATCGTTCTCGCGGAACACGTAGGGACCGGCCTGAGGCTCCGTCGCACGTTCGGCAAGGCCGACCGGCAGCCACCACGCCTGTTCGATGGCATAATCCGAACGGGCGAGGAACTGCCCGCTGTCATCGACCAGCGCCACCTGCAACTCGCCCACGCCCTCGTCGACCGTGTCGAACAGGCGAACGACATCGCGGGGAACGGAGAGGCTCAGCGTCCCCCGCCAGGCCCCATCCACCACCACGGGATGCGAGACGATCAGAACTGCCTGCTGGCTGACGGCCCCCGATTCCACGACGGTCACGGTCCGCGTCGGGTTCTCGATCTGCAGGCGGAACCCCTCGTCGCCGCGGAAGTCGCGGACGAGGTCGCCGACGGACGAGCATCGCAGGAAGCCATCCGCCTCGATGAACCCGGCAAAGACGTAGCGGGACGATTCATTGATGAAATAGCTCAACGCGGCCGAACAGCGGCCTGGATCGCCGGACACGACCTCGGCACTTCGCGCCAGCGCCTTGGCTGATCCGAAGCCCTCCGCGATCTCGAGCCGTTCGACTTCGGCGGCCTGGTTGGCGACGCGCAACAGTTGCGAGGCGAGGAGTGTCTCGTTCCGGCCGCTGGTGCGAACCGCCTCGAACACGGCGAAACCACCTATGGGCAGCAGGGCGAGAGAGAGGAGAAGGACGACTTGCCAGGCGAGCGACAGATTTCGCAACCGATCTGAAAGTCTGTCGATCATAGGTCTTCGCCACTTCGCCTGCCCGTCGCACACTCGGGGTTCTGTTGTCCCGGCGCGTCTTTTCAAGTGGCGGCACTCAACGGGCAGCGACATGCCCGCATTGCACCGGTTCACTTCATAAAACGTCCACGGGCCCCACTGGTTCCCCGCACGAGCCGAGAATCCGACAATTAACGCGAAGTAGAAGGGGGCGGCGAGGTGTCGTCCTGCGCTTCATCCTTGAGTTGTGCGAGCAACTTGGCAAACTTGTCGTCACCCTTCGACGCGTCGAAAGCCGAACGCATTCTTGCGCCTAGCGCATCTTCCAGCGCAGCGGATTTTCGGTACAAAGTTTGCACGCCAACCATGGTCAAGCTCCTAAACCTGAATACATAAGCGATGACAGACAGCGAAGGTTCCGTCCGTTGCGGCACGGAATTTCGAGGAGGACCCAATGGGAACAGCACCGGACCGCGTCGCACTGGTGGGCGAGATCGAGATGCACCTGCCCTATCTCCGGCGCTATGCGCGGGCGCTGACCGGATCGCAGGAGCGGGGCGACGACTTCGCCGCGCGCACGCTCCAGCAGATCATCGGTGACCTGTCCCTGATGGAGGGGACGGCTCCGGCGGCCGAGCGGCTCTTCAAGGTCTTCCACCGCATCTGGATCGATGCCGAAGGCGAACCGGGGGAGCAGCCCGTCCCGCTCGGCGAGGGGGAGCGCATCGCGCAGGCCCGCCTCGCGAAGCTGACACCACGGGCACGGGAGGCGCTGCTCCTCCGCGTGATGGAGCAGTTCCCGCTCTCGGGCGTCGCGAACATCATGGACCTGTCCGAGAGCGAGGCGGCGGAGCTGGTGCGCATCGGGGCGCAGGAGATCGAGGGCGGCATGTCCTCCCGCGTCATGATCGTCGAGGACGAACCGCTGATCGCCATGGATCTCGAGGCGATCGTCAGCGATCTCGGCCATTCGGTGATCGGCAATCCCCGCACCCGTGCCGAGGCCGTAAACATGTATGCGAGCGAGAAGCCCGAGCTGGTGCTCATGGACGTCCACCTCGCCGACGGCTCCAGCGGGGCGGACGCCGCCGCCGACATCCTCACCGACATTCCCGATCAGCCCATCATCTTCATCACCGCCTATCCCGAGCGGTTGCTGACGGGCCAGCGGGCCGAACCCGCTTTCCTCATCACCAAGCCGTTCACAGAGGAGCAGATCCGGGCGACGATCAGCCACGCGCTCTTCTTCTCGGCCCGGGCCGTGCCCGCCTGACCGGACCCGCCGGGCGCGTCTTGCACTACGATGCAGTCATCCTGGGGGCCGGCGCCGCCGGCCTCTTCTGTGCATTGCACGCCGCCCGGCGCGGCCGGCGGGTTCTGATCGCGGACCGCGCCCGCGCGCCGGGGGAGAAGATCCGGATCTCGGGCGGCGGGCGCTGCAACTTCACGAACCTCCATGCGAGCCCGGGGAACTTCCTCTCGGCCAACCCGCGCTTCGCCGTCTCGGCGCTCGCCCGCTACACCCAGTACGACTTCCTGGAGATGGTGGAGGCGAAGGGCATCGCCTGGCATGAAAAGACCCTCGGCCAGCTCTTCTGCGATGGCCGCTCCACTCAGATCGTCGACATGCTGGTCCGCGGCGCGACCGAAGCCGGCGCGGAGCTGGTGTTGTCCGCCCCCGTGCGGGAGATTGCGGGCGACGGCCCCTTCGACATCCGCTTCGACGACCGCTTGGTGACGACGGACGCACTGGTGATCGCCACCGGTGGCAAGTCGATCCCGAAGATGGGCGCGACGGGCTTCGGCTACGACGTCGCGCGCCAATACGGCGTCCCGGTGACCGAGACGCGGCCCGCGCTCGTCCCCCTCACCTTCACCGATGCGGAGAAGGCGCGGATCGGCGCGCTCTCCGGCCTGTCCGTCGACGCTCAGGTGTCTTGCAACGGCACGCGGTTCCGCGAGGGCATGCTCTTCACCCATCGTGGCCTCTCTGGCCCCTCGATCCTCCAGATCTCCTCCTACTGGCGCGAGGGGGAGGAGATTGCGGTGGACCTGATGCCGGGCGAGGACGCCTTCGACCGCCTGCGCGACCTGCGCCGGTCGGCCGGCCGCCAGTCGGTGCGCGGCGCGCTGGCGCAGGTGCTGCCGCGCCGGCTCGGCGACCACTTGGCGGAGGACCACGGGGGCAACCTCGCCGACATGTCCGACGCGAGCCTGCGCCCGCTGGCCGAACAGCTCTCCAACTGGCGCCTGCGCCCCGCGGGCAGCGAGGGCTACCGCACAGCCGAGGTGACGCTCGGCGGCGTGGACACGGATGCACTCGACAGCCGGACGATGGGTGTGAAGGCGGTGCCGGGACTGCATTTCATCGGAGAGGTCGTCGACGTGACCGGCTGGCTCGGCGGCTACAACTTCCAGTGGGCCTGGTCTTCCGGCTGGGCCGCGGCGCAGGTGCTCTGACTAGGGCTCTGCCGCCCGCCGTCGACACCTCCGCCGCCTTCTCCCGTCGGGCCAGGCGCTGCGTTGGCGCGTGGCGAGATGGGAGACCTGATCAGATGCTTTTCGGGCAGCAACAGGTCCGTGCTGCCACTGCTTCCAGAGCCACGATCGGGCCAGATTTTCCACGGGCCGCGTGGATTGCGCCATGACATGAAGCGCCGCTGGCCCGGGCGCCGGGTTGAGGGCTAAGGAGCCTGCCCCGCCCATGCGCACCCTTTGAGCCTTTCAAGTCCAGCGGCGGGGTGCGCGAGATTGGAGGGAACACCCGACGGGACCAACCCTCGACTGGGCAACCTCCCCTTCGATTTCCCGACGCCGAACGCCCCGTGACAGCAGATCGACGGCGCGTCCGGTCCACCCTCTCGAGCGCCCCCAACAAGGCACCCCGCCGCGCGCCGGCGCGGCGCCCGGCCCAACGGGAGAACCCGGCCCTGCATCGCAAAGGCGGGTGAGACGGGCGGGAGGGGCCCGGTTCAGACGTGCAGCGGGTCTTCCTTGGCCAGCCGGTCGAAGGCCATCAGGGAGGTCATCAGGCTCCCCATCCGGTCGAGCGGGATCATGTTGGGCCCGTCCGACGGCGCGTTGTCCGGATCCTCGTGGCTCTCGATGAACACCGCGGCCACCCCCAGCGACACCGCGCAGCGCGCCATCACCGGCGCGAACTCCCGCTGGCCGCCCGACGAGCCGCCTTGGCCGCCCGGCTGCTGAACCGAATGCGTCGCGTCCATGACCACCGGATAGCCCGTCCGCGCCATCTGCGGCAGCCCGCGCATGTCCGCCACCAGCGTATTGTAGCCGAAGGAGGTGCCGCGCTCGCAGAGCAGGATGCGCTCGTTGCCCGTGCTCGCGATCTTCGCGGCGACGTTCGGCATGTCCCAGGGGGCCAGGAACTGCCCCTTCTTCACGTTGATCGCGCGGCCGGTCTTCCCCGCGGCCAGCAAGAGGTCCGTCTGCCGCGACAGGAAGGCGGGGATCTGCAGGATGTCCACAACCTCGCCTGCCACCTCGCACTGCTCCTCGGTATGCACGTCGGTGATCACGGGGCAGCCGATCTCGGACCGCACGTCGGCCAGCACGCGCAGCCCCTCCTCGATCCCCAACCCGCGCTTGCCGGTGAGCGAGGTGCGGTTCGCCTTGTCGTAGCTTGCCTTGAACACGTACTGCGCGCCGGCATCGGCACAGACCTTCGCCAGATGCTCGGCCAGCATCAGCGCGTGGTCGCGGCTTTCGAGCTGGCAGGGCCCCGAAAGCAGGGTCAGCGGCTGGTCGTTGCTGACCTTGAGGGCGCCGATCTCGACGGTTTTCATGTACGTCCTTCTCCGTAGCTCATCTGCTCGCGCAGGATCGAGATCGTCAGGCTCACCATCATGTAGGTGGCAAAGAAGATCACGAAGGCGAGCACCGTGTATTCGAACGCGCGCGGATAGCTCGGAACGACCGGCCGGACCGGGTTCACCGCCCGTTCGAGGAAGGCGTTCTGCTGTGCCGTGGCGCGCCGGGCGATCTCCAGGCTCTCCACGGCCGTCGTCACCATGACCTGCCGGATCTCCAGCTCCTGCTGCGCCCGTTCCAGCTCGGCCGAGATCCGGGCGAGGGAGCGCGCATCGGGCTGGCTGTTGACGACAAGGGCGCGCTGCTCCTCGATCGCCTGCTCCAGGCGCGCGATCTCGGCGTTCAGCACGCGGACCTGCGCCTGGTTGGGCCGCGCGTTGTCGAGCAGCGCCGCGAGGCTCAGCCGCCGTTCCTCCAACGCGCTGGTCAGCGCCGCGATCTGGCCCTGGACGAGCCCGACCTCCACGTCGGCGGAGAAGATGCCGCGCCGCTCCTGCAATTCCAGCACACGGTCATAGGCGTCGTCGAGCTGCGCCTCCGCGTCGGTCAGCACGGCCGCGGCGGATTCCACCGCATCGCCCTCGTTGCGGTCCGACATCTGGTCGACCCGTTCCTCGGCCAGCTCGATCAGCCGCCGCGCGACCGCCTCGGCCATCGCAGGGTCCGAGGCGATCACCTCCAGCCGCATCACGCCCTCGGTGGTGTCGAAGCCCACGAGCACGCGGTCCTTGTAGAGCGAGAACGCCTCGTTCTCGCTCGCATCCGCCGGCAGCCGCTGGATCGGGTCTATGTCGGGATCGGAGTAGTGGGCGAGCAGGTCCAGCTCCGCGTCCAGCACCCGCATCGCCTCGCGCGAGGTCAGGAAGTCCTGCACCGCAATGCTGTCGGAGATCAGCCCGAGCGGGGAGGAGGACAGCAGTCCGCCGCCGGACGCCTCCATCATCGAGGCGTTGGCCGGCTTGATCTGGAACACCGCCTCGCTCGAGTAGAAAGGCGTCGCGTGGTTGTAGTAGTAGTTGCCGACCAGGAAGGTCGGCAGCACCACGAAGAAGGCGAGCCGCAGCCACAGCAGGACGAAGCGACGCCGCCGCCGCTGCACCAGCTCGCGCTGGATCGCCTGTATCTCGGCATCGCGCGGATCGACCGTCTTGTCGCCGCTATCTCCGCCCCGGCCGCCGCCGCCACCGCCGCCCGTCCGGCCGCCCTGCTCGACCCGGGCGACGCCCTGCTCCTGACGCTCGGCGGGCAGATTGGTGTCGTCCCTAGCCTCCGTCTGCGCCTCGGCCTTCGCTTCCTGGCGCGCCTGCTGGTTGACCACCGCCATGACGTCCTTGCGCTGCTTGGGGCGCAGCCCGTCGGGCGGCGGCACACGGCCATCGGTGGCGGAATGCTCCTCCCACGTCTCGGCCTCGTTCAGCAGGCGCTTGGCACGACGACGGGCACGGCGGGCCTTGCGCTCCGCCTCCTCCTGATCGACGACGCTGCCGGGCGCGTCGTTGGCCGCCTTATCGTCTGGTGTAGTCATACATCTGCTTAGCGTTTTCGAGCGTGTCGAAGAAGTGCAACCTTCCGTCCTGCAGCACCGCCGCCCGCTCGGCATAGGCCTCGAGCTGCCGCGGTAGATGCGATACCATGACCAGCGTCGCGTGCTTCAGCCGCTCCCGGAACACCTCGCCCGCCTTGCGGACGAACTCTGCATCGGCCATGGTCGGCATCCCTTCATCCACCAGGTATATGTCGAAATCGAGGCTGAGCAGCAGCGCGAGCGACAGCCGGCCCTTCATGCCGGAGGAATAGGTGCTGACGGGCTGTTCGAAATACTCCTCCAGATCGCACATCCAGCGGCAGAACGCCTCCACATAGTCCGGATCGACCCCGTAGAAGTGCCCGGCGAAGCGCGCGTTCTCCGCCCCCGAGAGCTTCGCATCCACCACGCCCATGAACCCCATGGGAAAGGAGATCCGGCTTTCGCGCCGGATGATCCCCTCGTCCGGCCGGGTGAGCCCAGCCATCATGTTTATGAGCGTCGTCTTGCCCGTCCCGTTGGGCGCAAGGATGCCCAGCGACTGCCCGAGTTCCACGCGAAACGTCGCCCGGTCGAGGATCACCTTGCGGCGCACCCCGGTCCAGTAGGACTTGCTGACGTTTCGAAACTCGATCATCCGTCGCCATTCCCGCGGGCCCCTGCCGCGGCGGTGCTACCCGTCACAGGCTAAGGGCGCGTTAACTCACCCGGGCTGCTTCTCCGTCTTGAACACACGGGAGGCGACGACCGCCATGATGACCGCGCCGAAGCTCAGGAGTGCGCCCATCTTGGCCGCATCCTGCACCTGCCCGGGCGCGAACGCCACCGACGCGATGAAGAGCGACACGGTGAACCCGATCGCCGCCACGCAGCCCAGCACGAAGAGATCGGAGGTCTTCATCCCCTCCGGCAAGCCCAGCTTCAGCGGTCGCGCGGCCAGGTAGCCCATCAGCCAGATGCCGAAGGGCTTGCCCACCAGCAGACCGGCGAGCACCAGCCAGGTCGCATCCCCGACAGCGTTGAACAGCACGCCGGCATTCGCCAGGCCGAAGAAGAATAGGATGATCTCCACCGGCGCCTTCAACGCGTGCTCCAGCGTGTTCAGGAGGTCATGCAGGTGCGCCTCGGCGGCGGCGAAGATGCCGAAGGCCCGGTCCGCATGCGGGATCGTCGGCACGATCGGCAGAAGGCCCAGTGCGGGGTGGATGCCCGCCCGCATGAACCCGTACCACGAGATGCAGCCGGCGATGATGTAGGGCAGGCCGCCCAGCATCTTGCGCACCGCCGTGGAGTTCGGCCGGTCCTGCTTGTGCCGGTCCAGCCGCCGCGGCAGGTGGTTGAAGAGCAGGAACACCGCCGCCGCGGCGCCGAAGGACAGGAGCAGCCATTGCGGTGCCAGGTCGCCCTCGGGGTAGAAGATGGCGAGGATGATGAGCCCAGCCGCGTCGTCCGCGATGGCCAGCAGCAGCAGGAAGCCGACCGCCGGATGCCCCGCACCGAAGATCAGCCGTCCCACGAGGTAGGAGAACGCGATATCGGTCGCCGTCGGGATCGCCCATCCGTTCGCGACGCTCTGATAGGTGTCCGATCCCATCAGCAGCGCAAGGCCCAGATAGACGGCGATGGGCCCGAACATGCCGCCCGAGGTCGCGATCAAGGGCGTCAGCGCCTTCTTCCCGCGCAGGGAGCCGTCCTTCAGCGCCACGGCCTCCCAGACCTCCTTGCCCGCGATGGCAAAGAACAGCGCCATCAGCACGTCGTTGACCAGGTAATGCAGCGTCAGCGTCCGGTGCCCGTCATGGATGTGGCCGATCGGCGCGTGATCCCAGAGCGGCATTTCCACGAAGTGGTGGTAACTCTCATAATCCACGTTGGCCCAGACCAGCGCGCTGATCGCACCAAAGATGAGAAGCAGCGAATATTGCTGAAGGTAGTTCCAGACGCGATACATGTAATGTCCCTTGGTCAAGGTCGTTTGGCTGGAGGCTCTAGCAACTCTGCTGCACCGTCGCAATCGGCCAGCCTGCGGCTATCTGGAAACTGATGCCTTTTGATCTGCACAATGTCACTGCGGCGCTGAGTGGATGCCGTCACTGTGCCGATCGCTTCGCGGCGACCGCGACGGGTCACGCGCCGCGGCCGATCCTGCACCTGCACCCCGCCGCACGGATCGTGATCGCGAGCCAGGCGCCCGGCGCGCGGGCACATGCCAGCGGCGTGCCCTTCCGCGATCCCTCCGGCGCGCGCCTGCGCGACTGGATGGGCCTGTCCGAGGACGCGTTCTTCGCGCCGGGGGCGGTGGCCGTGGTGCCCATGGGATTCTGCTTTCCCGGGCAGGATGCGGAGGGCAACGATCTGCGCCCGCCCGCAATCTGTGCTCAGATGTGGCAGGACCGCGTGCTGTCGGCCCTCTCCTCCGTCCGCCTGACGCTGGTGATCGGCGCCGTGGCGCAACGCCAGCGCCTCGGGCGGCGTGGCCCGATGACGGAGACGGTCCGCGGCTGGCGCGACCACGCGCCGAACACCTTTCCCCTGCCGCATCCAAGCTGGCGCAACACGCCATGGCTCAGGCGCAACCCGTGGTTCGAAGCGGAGCTGCTGCCCGCCCTGCGCCAGCGGGTCGCGGAGGTCCTGGCCGAGTAAAACGCCCCGCCCGTCCACGACCGCCCCCGGATACAGGGCCGCTCACAAAGGATGTGCAAGGGGGCCCCAGCTTACGGGTCAATCGCACCTCCTTCCCAAGCCGTGCAGAACCCGTACGTCTGCGGACACGTTCCGAGGGATCCCGGGGACTGCCCACTCCAGAAGCAAGGCGGTCCCGGATCAGGTCCAGGACGGTTCCACCTGCTCGCTGCCGCCCCGGTCCCGAGCCGGGGCCTTTTCCCTCCAAGACGAAGACCTGCCCCCCACGACCACCAAGCCCGCATGGCCCCGCCGAAGGTCCCGGATCGGGTCCGGGACGGTCGCACCCACCCGCTCCGCGCGTATCCACGATCACGGCGCCCTTGATCCCGGAAGCACTCCGGCGCACACCGGACCGATGGACGAGCTCGTCACCCGCATCCGCGCCTGCCGCATCTGCGCCGACCGGTTCGCCGCGACCCATACCGCACACGCACCCCGGCCGGTCGTCTGGCTCTCCGACACTGCTCCGGTGCTCATCGCGGGGCAGGCGCCGGGTGCGCGGGTCCACGCCTCCGGCCTCCCCTTCGATGATCCGTCCGGCGACCGGCTGCGCGACTGGCTCGGCGTGGACCGCAACGCGTTCTACGACCGCGAGAAGTTCGCCGTAGCACCCATGGCCTTCTGCTTTCCGGGCTACGACGCCAAGGGCTCCGACCTGCCGCCGCCGCCGATCTGCGCCAAGACGTGGCGCAGCGACGCGATGGAGGCGATGCCGCAGGTGCGCGTCCGCGTGCTGATCGGCGGCTATGCCCAGAAATGGCATCTCGGCACCAAGGCCAAGGTCACCGACATCGTGGCCTCCTGGCGCGACCACCCGCCCGGCACCTTCGCCCTGCCGCATCCCTCCTGGCGCAATACCGGCTGGCTGAAGCGCAACCCGTGGTTCCAGGCCGAGGTCCTGCCACGTCTGCGCGACGCGGTGTCCCTTGCGCTCGACGCACACCACTGACATGTCGCAGGACATGACCCAAGAGACCCCGCTCGACCGCGCCCACCTCGCCGCCGAGGCCGACGAGAGCCTGCGCCCCCGCTTCTGGGACCGGCTGCTCGACGCCGAGCTCTTTCTCGTGCTGGAGGAGGAGCCGCAGCGCGACACCATACGTCCCGTGATCCTGGATACGTCGGACGGCAGCGTCGCCCTCGCCTTCGACCGCGAGGGACGGATGGCGGATTTCATGGAGGGCATCACACCTTTCGCCGCCCTTTCCGGCCGTCGTCTGGTGGGCCTGCTGGCCGGGCAGGGCGTCGGCCTCGCCCTCAACCTCGGCGGCCACGGGTCGGAGACGATCCTGCCGGTAGACGCCCTGCGCTGGGCCTCCGACCAGCTTGCCGACCTGACCGAGATACGGGAGAGCGCCCTGCGCGACATCCGCAAGCCCGCCGGTCTTCCCGAGGCGCTGCTGACCGCGATCCACGAGAAGCTGCCGGGCCTCGAGGGATTGGCCGCCGAAGCCTGGCTCGTCGGCGTAAGCTACCGCGACGGGCAGCAGGGACACCTCCTCGCCGTGCTCGACGCGCTGCCCTCGGCGCAGGAGGCGATCGCGACCGCGATGGGCGAGGCGCTTCGGCTGTCGGGGCTCGATGCGGGAGCGCTCGACATCGCCTTCTTCGACCGCGGCGCGACGGTGGCGGAGACGATCCGCCGCCACGGCCTCGGCTTCGAGATCCCGCAGTCTGCGGTGGATGTCCGCGAGCTCGCCGCCCCCGGCAGCGATCCGTCGAAGCCGCCGATCCTGCGATAGCCGTCGCGTCCGCCTCCGGCGGGCGTATTGGACGAGAGTGATGCGGGACGGTGCCTGCGGGCGGCAGCCCGCGCGCCCGGCCCGACCGGCGAAACGCCGCGCGGCGAGCGGGCGGGAAACTCTAGCTCAAGGCGTCCCTCAAAGCGTGCCAACTCGCCTTCGGCGTCCGCTCCAGCGTCTCGAAATCCACGTGGACGATGCCGAAGCGCTTCTCGTAGCCCGCCGCCCATTCGTAATTGTCCATCAGCGACCAGATGAAGTAGCCGGCCAGCGGCGCGCCCTCCGCGATCGCCTGCTTCGCGGCGGCGAAGTGGTCACGCAGGTACTTCACCCGCTGCGGGTCGGGGCAGGCGCCGTCGAGCAGGTAGTCATGCCCCGCCATCCCGTTCTCCGTCACGTAGATCGGCAGGTCGCCGGAGAACTCCCGCGCCGCCCAGGTGATGAAGTGGCGCAGGCGGTCCGGGTCGATCTCCCAGTCGAAGGCGGTCCTTTCCAGCGGCCCCTCGACATAGCCGATCTGAGGCCACGGCCCGCCCACATTCACCACCCGCTTGCGCGTATAGTAGTTGATGCCAAGCCAGTCGACGGGCGCCTGGATCGTCGGAAAGTCCTCCTGCCAGCCCTCCGGCAGATGCGGCTCCAGTCCTTCGAGTGCCGCCGCCGGGTATTCGCCGCGGAAGACGCCGGACAGGAACCACTCGTTGTAGATCTCGTGGTTGCGGGCGTGGGCGGCCAGCGTCCCCGGCCGGTCGTCCACCGGGTCCGACCCTTCCAGGTTCGTCACGATCCCCAGATTGCCGAGGCCCATCGCCCGCATTGCCTCCACCGCCCGGCCGTGGGCCAGCAGCACGTGATGCATCGCCCGGGCAGCCGCCCGGATATCGCGCAGGCCCGGTGCGTGCTCCCCCCAGAAGTGGGAGAGCCAGGCGACGCACCACGGCTCGTTGATCGTCGCCGTCGCCTCGACCCGGTCGCCGATCCGGCCCATGATCGCCTCGGTATAGTCCGCGAACCAGCCCGCCACGTCGCGGTTCGTCCAGCCGCCCTTGTCCGCCAGTGCGGCGGGCAGGTCCCAGTGGTAGAGCGTGGCGAAGGGGCGGATGCCGCGGGCCACCATCCCGTCCACCAGCCGGTCGTAGAAATCGAGGCCCTCCGCGTTCGGCGTTACACCATCCGGCATCACCCGCGCCCAGTTCATCGAGAAGCGGTAGGCGCCGAGCCCCGCATCGCGGATCAGGTCGAGATCGGCCTCCCACCGGTGATAGTGGTCGCAGGCGACCGCCCCGTCCTCGGCGCGCACCACGTTGCCCGGAGTGGCGGCGAAGGTGTCCCAGTGCGACGGGCCGCAGCCGCCGAAGGACGAGCCCTCGATCTGGTAGGCCGACGTCGCGGTGCCGAAGACGAAACCCTCGGGGAAATCGCCCCGCGCGAACCCCAGCCCGCTCATGCCGGCGCCGGCCCGGTGGACCGCCCCTCGATCAGCTTGCAGTCCCAGACCTCGCTCTCCACCGGCTTTCCGGCGATGAGATCCAGCACCATCTCCGCGCAGCGATGCCCCGCCGCCGAGATGGACGAGAAGACGGTGGTAAAGCGCGGCGGATCGCCCTCGTTGCGCAGGAAGGACAGGTCGTCGTCATGGGTCACGAGCGATACGTCGCGGCCCAGCTCCAGCCCCGCATCGCGCACCGCCCGGCTCACCCCGATGGCCGAAATGATCGAGGAGGTGAGGATCGCCGTCGGCCTGTCCGCGCGCCGCATCCAGTCGACCGCCGTGTCATAGCCGTTGGTCTCTGTCATCTCCTGATGGGCGATCAGCGACGGGTCCGTGGCCAGCCCCGCCCGCTCCATCGCCTGCTCGTAGCCCGCCCGCCGGCGCAGGGCGAAGCTGATCTGCTCCAGCCCGTTGAGCAGCGCGATGCGCCGGTGGCCGAGATCGATGAGGAACTGCGTCGCCTGCCGGAAGGCGCGCGCGTTCTTGATGTCGAGGCAGACGCTCGGCCCGTCGTCGCCAACCGGGCGACCATGCAGGACGAAGGGCAGGCCGAGCTCGGTCAGCAGCTTGATCCGCGGATCGCCGGTGCGCGGTGCATGGACGATCACCCCGTCCACCGAATGCCGCCGGGCAAGGTCGCGATAGGCGTCCTCCTCGCCCTGCTCGGGCACGACCGTCAGGATCGTCTCGTAGCCGACCTTGCTGTAGACCTCCGACGCACCCGTCATGAACTCCGCGAAGATCGGGTTGATCATCTGGTGCTCGCCCAGCGGAATGACGTGGCCGACCGCCATCGCCTTCCCGGTCGCGAGCTTCCGGGCCATCGTGTTGGGCTGGTAGCCATGCTTGTGCGCCGCCGCCTCGATCCGGGCACGGGTCTCGGCATTCACTTCCGGATAGCCATTGAGCGCGCGGGACACCGTCGTGGGCGACAGGCTCAACATTTCCGCAAGCTCTTTCAGGGTCATCCGGGGGTCCTCGTCAAACCGATTTGATCCCTGCAGTATCGAAATTCTCTCTGGCAAGGCAACGTGGAAGCGCGCAGGATGGCAAGGCTTGACAGGTCCCGGGCGGCCTCGCATCGTGCGCGAGCCTCAAAGCGGTTTGGTTTTCGCGTCCAGCGCGGCCGCGTCCGAGGCCGACGAATATCAGGAATGCCGCCCGCAGTGCGGCAGAACACGGGAGAGACTTCATGAAGCGCAACCTGCTCGCAGGCGTCGCACTCTTCGCCCTCGCCGCCTCCGCGGCCCAGGCCCAGGACCTCATCTTCGAGCCGGGCGAGGACGACCGGTTCAGCTGGGATGCCTACGAGGAGTACGTGGCGAACGCCCCCGACCTCACCGGCCAGACCATCACGGTCGCAGGCCCCTGGCTGAGTTCCGAGCGCGACAGCGTCGTCGCCGTGTTCGACTACTTCGAGAATGCCACCGGCGCCGTGGTCGACTATTCCGGTTCCGACAGCTTCGAGCAGCAGATCGTGATCGACGCAGAGGCGGGCTCCGCCCCGAACCTCGCCGTCTTCCCGCAGCCGGGCCTCCTGCGCGTCATGGCCGAGCGCGGCCTCGTCGAGCCGCTGGAGGATGAGACCCGCGACTGGATCGCCGAGAACTACGCTGCCGGCCAGTCCTGGGTCGATCTCGCCACCTTCGACGTGGGCGGGACCGAGGATCTCTACGGCATCTTCTTCCGTGTCGATCTGAAATCCCTCGTCTGGTACGTGCCCGAGAATTTCGAGGATGCGGGCTACGAGATCCCCACCACGATGGAGGAGCTCAAGGCGCTCACCGACCAGATCGTCGAGGATGGCGGCACGCCCTGGTGCATCGGCCTTGGTTCGGGTGGGGCGACCGGCTGGCCCGCGACCGACTGGGTCGAGGACATGATGCTGCGCACGTCTGAGCCCTCGGTCTACGACCAGTGGGTGGCCAACGAGATCCCGTTCGACGATCCGCAGGTCATCCGCGCGATCGAGGAGTTCGGCTACTTCGCACGCAACGACGACTATGTCGCCGGCGGTGCGGGCGCGGTTGCCACGACCGATTTCCGCGACAGCCCGCAGGGCCTCTTCTCCTTCCCGCCGGACTGCTACATGCACCGCCAGGCGTCCTTCATTCCCGCCTTCTTCCCGGAAGGGACGGAGCTCGGCCTCGACGCCGACTTCTTCTACTTCCCGGCCTATGAGAGCGAGGATCTCGGCGCACCGGTCCTGGGTGCAGGCACCGTCGTGGGCATCACCAATGACAGCGACGGCACCCGCGCGCTGGTCGACTTCCTCAAGCAGCCGATCGCGCACGAGGTCTGGATGGCGCAGGGCGCGTTCCTGACCGCCCATGCCGGCGTGAACCCGGAGGCCTACGCCACCGACGCGCTGCGCGCACAGGGTCAGATCATCCAGGACGCGACCACCTTCCGCTTCGACGGGTCCGACCTGATGCCCGGCGCCATCGGCGCGGGCGCCTTCTGGACGGGCATGGTCGATTACGCGGGCGGCGCGGATGCCGAAGGCGTCGCGGGCTCGATCCAGGAAACCTGGGAGTCGCTGCAATAGGTTCTGTAACCTGTTACAGTTGCAACAACGGACCGGGCGCGCCCTAGCGCCCGGCTCCACCGACCAAGGCGCGCGCAAGACGCGCCATTGCGTAACACTGTTTGGGGAGGAAGACGCGCGATGGATGTCATCGTCTACGCCATCGTCACGATGGTGATCGGGGTGGCGGCCTGCGCCGGCTACTTCTACGGTACGAACGCGCTTCTGGACCGCATCTATCCAGACAGCGGCGAGAACGCGGCGAGCAACATCAGCCGCGCCAACGCGATCCGCCCCTGGCTCTTCCTCGCGCCCGCGATGCTGATCCTGGGCCTCTACCTCGTCTATCCGCTCTTCAACTCGCTGGTTCTGTCCTTCTACGACGCGCGGGGCGAGAACTGGGTCGGTCTCGACAACTACATCTGGATGATCGGGGACGACAAGTTTCTCGAAAGCCTGTTCAACAACGCGATGTGGCTGATCATCGTGCCTGCGGCCGCGACGTTCTTCGGCCTGGTCGCCGCCGGCCTGACCGACCGGATCTGGTGGGGCAACATCGCGAAGTCCCTGATCTTCATGCCGATGGCGATCAGCTTCGTCGGCGCCTCGGTGATCTGGAAGTTCATCTACGACTACTCGGGCGAGGGCGACGACCAGATCGGCCTCCTCAACGCGCTGGTGACCGGCGTCGGCGGCGACCCGCAGGCGTGGATCACCATCCCCTTCTGGAACGACATCTTCCTGATGATCATCCTCGTTTGGATCCAGACCGGCTTTGCCATGGTCATCCTCTCCGCGGCCCTGCGCGGCATACCGGAAGAGACGGTGGAGGCCGCGGTGCTCGACGGCGCCTCGCCGCTGCAGATCTTCTTCAAGATCAAGATCCCGCAGATCGCGGGCACCATCGCGGTGGTCTGGACCACCATCACCATCCTGGTGCTCAAGGTCTTCGACATCGTCTTCGCCATGACCAACGGAGAATGGGGCACGCAGGTGCTGGCCAACTACATGTACCGCCAGTCCTTCATCCAGCTCGACTTCGGCCGGGGCTCCGCCATCGCCATCGTCATCATGATCCTCGTGATCCCGATCATGTGGTGGAACATCCGCAACGCGATGAAGGAGAATACGTGATGGGTGGTGTCGGCAAGAACCCCGCGCTGGTCTGGGTCGTCAACATCTCCGCCATCCTGCTGGTGGTGCTCTGGACCATCCCGACCTTCGGCATCTTCATCTCCTCCTTCCGCGATCGCGACGCGATCTCGACCTCCGGCTGGTGGACGGCGCTGAGCGCGTCCGAGCAATCCCTCGTCGCCCGCGCCGCCGCGCCCGACGACGCGGAGCAGCAGGGCGGCCAGTGGGTGATTGAGGGCAACGTCTTCGGCGAGGCGGAGGGCACGCTCAACGCTTGGGGCGTGCGAGCCCAGCAGCCCACCGCCTTCGCACCCGACGAAAGCACCGAGCTGCGCAGCGGCGGAATCATGACGGTGGCCGCCGACGGCGCCTACTCCATCACCTATGCTGAGGAGCCGGAGGGCCGCCGCGGTGACCGGATCTTCTACACCTCCGCGGTGCCGCCCAGCTTCTCGACCGAGAACTACGACCGGGTGATGACCTCCGAAGGCGTGGCACAGAGCTTCCTCAATTCGCTCACCGTCTCGATCCCGGCGACCGTGATCCCGATCCTGATCGCGGCGTATGCGGCCTATGCGCTCGCCTGGATGCAGTTCCCGGGCCGACCGCTCCTGATCGCGGCCGTCGTCGGCCTGCTCGTCGTACCACTGCAGATGTCGCTGATACCGCTTCTGGAGATCTACAACGGTGTGGGCCAGATCTTCGGCGTGCCGGCCAAGACCTATGCCGGGATCTGGCTCGCCCACACCGGTTTCGGCCTGCCGCTCGCGATCTACCTCCTGCGCAACTACATGGTCGGCCTGCCGCGGGAAGTGATCGAGAGTGCGAAGGTCGACGGCGCCTCGGACTTCGCGATCTTCATGAAGATCATCCTGCCGCTGAGCTTTCCGGCTCTGGCGAGCTTCGCGATCTTCCAGTTCCTGTGGACCTGGAACGACCTCCTTGTCGCCAAGGTCTTCCTCACTTCGTCGGACAACCAGATGGTGCTGACGGGCCGCCTCGTGGAGCTTCTCGGCTCGCGCGGCGGCGATTGGGAGATCCTGACGACCTCCGCCTTCATCACGATCATCATTCCGCTGATCGTGTTCTTTTCGATGCAACGGTATCTCGTGCGAGGGCTCCTCGCCGGATCGGTCAAGGGTGGCTGACACATGAACATGGCGATGTCCGTGAAACCTGCGGAACAGCAGGAAGTGGACAAGGATTGGTGGCGCGGCGCGGTGATCTATCAGATCTATCCACGCTCCTACCAGGATTCGAACGGCGACGGGGTGGGGGACCTTTCGGGGATCATCCACCGCCTGCCGCATATCGCGAGCCTCGGCGTCGACGCGATCTGGATCTCGCCCTTCTTCCGCTCCCCGATGCTCGACTTCGGCTACGACGTCTCGGACTACCGCGACATCGACCCGCTGTTCGGCACGCTGGGGGATTTCGACGCGCTCATCTCGCGCGCCCACGATTTGGGGCTCAAGGTCATGATCGACCTCGTCCTCTCCCACACCTCCGACCAGCATGTCTGGTTCCAGGAAAGCCGGTCCGCCCGCGACAACCCGAAATCCGACTGGTACGTCTGGGCCGATGCGAAGCCCGACGGCACGCCCCCCAACAACTGGCTGTCGATCTTCGGCGGCTCGGCGTGGGAGTGGGACGGGGAGCGGCAGCAGTACTTCCTGCACAACTTCCTCAAGGAGCAGCCGGACCTCAACCTGCACAACATGGACGTGCAGGACGCGCTGCTTGACGTCGCACGCTTCTGGCTCGACCGCGGCGTCGACGGCTTCCGCCTCGACACGATCAACTTCTACTTCGCGGACAAGAAGCTGCGGGACAACCCGCCGCTCGCGCCCGAGCTGCGCAACGATTCCATCGCGCCAGCCGTGAACCCCTACAACTGGCAGGAACACCTCTACGACAAGAACCAGCCGGAGAACCTAGAATTCCTCAAGCGCTTCCGCGCGCTGATGGAGGAATATCCGGCGATCACCTCGGTCGGGGAGGTCGGCGACGCGCAGATCGGGATGCAGATCCAGGCCGAGTACACGTCGGGCGGCGACAAGGTGCACATGTGCTACGCCTTCGAGTTCCTGGCCCCCGATCAGCCCTCGGGCAACCGGGTCTCCGCGGTGCTCAGGAAGTTCGCGGAGGTGGTTAGCGAGGGCTGGGCCTGCTGGGCCTTTTCCAACCACGACGTCGTCCGCCATTCCAGCCGCTGGAACCTGGGCGAGGCGGCACAGCGCGTCTACGCAGCCCTCCTCCTGTCGCTCCGCGGTTCCGTCTGCCTCTACCAGGGCGAGGAGCTGGGCCTCACTGAGGCTTACGTGAGCTACGAGGAGCTGCAGGACCCCTACGGCATCCGCTTCTGGCCGAAGTTCAAGGGCCGCGACGGCTGCCGCACGCCGATCCCCTGGGCGCCCGACGGCCCCAATGGCGGCTTCACCGACGGCAAGCCCTGGCTGCCCGTCGCCATGGAGCATCTGGGCAACGCCGTCTCGATCCAGGACTGCGACGACCGCTCGATGCTGGCCTTCTATCGCGACATGATCGCCTTCCGCAAAGCGCATCCGGCCCTTATTAAGGGCGCTTTCGAAATGGTGCAGGCCGAGGCCGACATCGTCTCCTTCATCCGTACCGAACAGGATGGCGAGCGCGTCTTCTGCGCCTTCAACCTGTCCAACACCGCCCAGCCGATCCGCGTGCCCGATGGCGCGTGGCGACAGGACATGGCCGCGCCCTTCAAGGCGGCGGTCAACGACAAGGGCGTCACGCTGCCGCCCTACCAAGCCTACTTTGCCCAGGAAGACCGATAAGGCCGGGCGTCGCACAACACACGGGGAGAACTAGATGTCGTCGCTGCTGCTGAAGGATGTGAAGAAGTCCTACGGGACGGTCGAGGTCCTCAAGGACATCAATCTCGACATCGACAAGGGCGAGCTCATCGTCTTCGTCGGCCCGTCCGGATGCGGCAAGTCCACGCTGCTGCGCATGATCGCGGGGCTCGAGACGATCACCGGCGGCGACCTCTACATCAACGAAAAGCGGATGAACGACGTGCCGCCCTCCAAGCGCGGCATCGCGATGGTGTTCCAGTCCTACGCGCTCTATCCGCACATGACGGTCTACGACAACATGGCCTTCGCGCTGAAGGTCGCGAAGATGGACAAGGGCGAGATCGACAAGCGGGTGCGCAACGCGGGCCGCATCCTCCAGCTCGACGCCTATCTCGACCGCCTGCCCAAGGCGCTCTCGGGCGGGCAGCGGCAGCGGGTGGCGATCGGCCGGTCCATCGTCCGGGACCCGGACGTCTACCTCTTCGACGAGCCGCTCTCGAACCTCGATGCGGCCCTGCGCGTCGACACGAGGATCGAGATCGCGCAGCTCAAGGAGAACATGCCCGAGAGCACCATGATCTACGTGACCCACGACCAGGTGGAGGCGATGACGCTCGCCACCCGCATCGTGGTCCTGAACAACAAGACCCACACGGTGGCCCAGTTCGGCACCCCGCTGGAGCTCTACGAGCGGCCGGAGAATACCTTCGTCGCGCAGTTCATCGGCTCGCCCAAGATGAACCTCTTCCCCGCCACGATCGGCGAGCCGGGCGACGCGAGCACCAGCATCGTCATCACGGCTGGCGGTGCGGGCACCGTCCCGGTCGGCTCAGCCGGCATGGCCACGGGGACGCCCGTGCAATTCGGCGTGCGGCCCGAGGACTTCGTGGTGGCCGGCCCCGGCGACACCGTCGTCTACGAAGGCACCGCCGAATACACCGAGAAGCTGGGCGAGGTCACCGTCGTCTATTTCGCCGCGCGCGAGGGCGAGGCCGCGGCCATTGCCAAGATCCCCGGCATCGCCGACGTGTCCAAGGGCGACAAGCTCGCGCTGACGGTCGACCCGTCCAAGATGCACCTCTTCGACGCGGACGGGCACAGCTTCTTTCACAAGTGATCGCATACGTCGGCGCGGGCCTCACCCCGTTGACGCAAGGGCGCGTGTGGGCCAGACACGCGCCCTCACTTTGTCCACGAACGGTTTGGAGGCCGGGCGATGTTCCTGATCTGCGGCGAGGCCCTGTTCGATCTCTTCATGGCGCCGGGGGATGACCCGACCGCCGCCCGCTTCGACGCCCGCGCGGGCGGCTCGCCCTTCAACGTCGCCATCGGCATCGAGCGGCTGGAGGGGACCGCGGGCCTCTTCACCGCGCTCTCCACCGATGCGCTGGGCCGCCAGCTCC
Organism: Roseobacter sp. HKCCA0434; assembly: GCA_032464575.1. GTDB lineage: Bacteria > Pseudomonadota > Alphaproteobacteria > Rhodobacterales > Rhodobacteraceae > Pontivivens. Next base: position 45,198 of record JAWDKM010000007.1, on the reverse strand, counting down.
GCACCGTGCTGGAGGGGGAGGGCGTGTCCACCCGCTACCTCCTCGACACCGACCGCAAGACCACGCTGAGCGTCGTGGCCTTGGATGCGGAGGGCGTGCCCGCCTACACCTTCTACGGTGACGATGCCGCAGATACCGGCATCACCGAGGCCGACCTGCCGGAGCTGGGCGCCGAGGTCCGCGGCCTGCACCTCGGCTCCTACTCCATCGCTGTCGCCCCGGTCGCCGATGCCGCGCTGGCGCTGGCGGGCCACAAGGACGGCCGCCTCGTCTCCCTCGACCCCAATATCCGCCCGACCGTCGAGCCCGACATGACGATCTGGCGCGCGCGGGTCGAGGCGCTGCTGCCCCATGTGGACGTCCTCAAGATCTCGACCGAGGATCTCGAACAGCTCTATCCCGGCCTCGCCGCCCCCGCCTTCGCCACCAAGATGCTGAAGGCCGGCGTGCAGCTCGTCGTCGTCACCGACGGGGGCGAGACCGCGAGCGGTTGGACCGCCGCGGGGATCGAGGCAACCGCCACCCCGCCAAAGGTCCAGGTCATCGACACCGTCGGCGCCGGCGACACCTTCATGGCCGCGCTCCTGATGCAGTTGGGCCGCCATGACGACATCCATGCTGCAATTGCGAAGATGGACGTTGCGTCGCTGGAGGCGATGCTGCAATTCTGCGCCCGCGCCGCCGCCCTGACCTGCACGCGGCAGGGGGCGGACCTGCCCCGGCTCCCGGAACTTCAAGAAGGGTAAACACCCCATGGTCTCCCGCGTCATCCCGGTTCAGCCCTTCGACCTCGTGATCTTCGGCGCGACCGGCGATCTCGCCCGCCGCAAGATCCTGCCGGGTCTCTACCGCCGCATGCTCGCGGGCCAGATGCCGACCGACGCCCGCATCATCGGTGCCGCCCGCTCCAAGCTGACCGCCAAGGCGTTCCGGGAGATGGTGGAGGAGGCGCTCGAAACCTTCATCGGCAAGGACAAGCTCGACGCCGATACCGCCAAGAAGTTCCTCGCGGCGCTCCACTACGTCGCCGTCGATGCAGGCGGTGAGGGGGGCTGGAAGGAGCTCGGCACCATCCTCGGCACCGACCCCCGCCCGGTCCGCGCCTTCTACCTCTCCGTCGGCCCCAGCCTCTTCGGCCCGATCGCCGCACGCCTCCACCATTCCGGCATTGCGACCGAAACCAGCCGCATCGTGGTGGAAAAGCCGCTCGGCCAAGACCTCGGTTCCGCGCAGGCGCTCAACGCCCAGCTCGCCGAAAGCTTCGACGAGAGCCAGATCTACCGGATCGACCACTACCTGGGGAAGGAGACGGTCCAGAACCTGATGGCCGTCCGCTTCGCCAACGCCCTGTTCGAGCCGCTGTGGAACGCCCGCTTCATCGACCACGTGCAGATCACGGTGGCCGAGAACATCGGCGTCGGCGGCCGCGGCGGCTACTACGACAAGTCCGGCGCGATGCGCGACATGGTCCAGAACCACCTGATGCAGCTCCTCTGCCTCACGGCGATGGAGCCTCCCGCGCAGTTCGAGGCCGACCGCGTCCGCGACGAGAAGCTCAAGGTCATCCGTTCCCTCGAACCCGTCACACCCGAGGATACCGTCCGCGGCCAGTACCGCGCCGGCAACGGTGAGCCGAGCTATGCCGAGGATGCGGAGAACCCCGACAGCACCACGGAGAGCTATGTCGCGCTCAAGGTGAACATAGCCAACTGGCGCTGGCAGGGCACGCCCTTCTACCTGCGCACCGGCAAGCGCCTGCGCGCCCGCCTCAGCGAGATCGCGGTCGTCTTCAAGGAGCCGCCCCACTCGATCTTCCCCAAGCTGCCCGCGCACCAGACAAATGCCCTCATCATCCGACTGCAACCGGACGAGGGGATCACCCTGCGCATGACGATCAAGGAGCCGGGACCGGGCGGCATGCGCCTCGCCGACGTGCCGCTCGACATGAGCTTTGCCGAGGCGCTGGGCCCGAGCGCGGAGTCGATGCCCGACGCTTACGAACGCCTCATCATGGACGTGATGCGCGGCGACCAGACCCTCTTCATGCGCGGGGACGAGGTCGAGGCGGCGTGGGAGTGGACGGACAGGATCCTCGCCGAATGGTCCGAGAGCCGCGACAAGCCCAAGCCCTACGACGCGGGTGGCTCCGGCCCTGAAAACGCGCTGGAGCTAATGCACCGCGACGGACGCCGCTGGCGGGAGATCGAGGCATGATCAGTTACGAGACACGCAAGGACCTGATGACCGGCCTCGCCGCGCAGGTGATGGGCGAGCTGACCGCGGTCCTCGACCAGAAGCCGCACGCAACCCTCGCCGTGCCCGGCGGCACCACGCCCGGCCCGTTCCTGGAGGCGCTGTCGGAGGCGCCGCTCGACTGGGCCCGCATCCGCGTGATGCTGACCGACGAGCGCTTCGTGCCCGAAAGCTCCGACCGCTCCAACGCCCGCCTCCTGCGCAAGACGTTGCTGGTCGGGCGCGCGGCCAAGGCCACCCTCGTGCCCTTCTACAAGGAAGCGGACACGCCCGAGGACGTGCTAGATGCCCTGTCGGAGGTGATTGCCGAGGCCCTCCCGCTGGACGTCTGCGTGCTCGGCATGGGCACGGACATGCACACAGCCTCGATCTTCCCCGGCGCCGACCGGCTGGAGGACGCGCTCGCCGAAGACGCCCCGCCGCTCCTGCCCATGCGCGCGCCCGGTGCACCCGAGCCGCGGCTGACGCTGACGGCCCCCGTGCTCGCCACCGCCCGCCACCTCCACATCCTCATCCAGGGCGACGAGAAGGCCGAGGCGCTGGACCAGGCCCGCGCCGCGGTCTCTCCGATCGAAGCCCCGGTCCGCATCGCCCTCGACGCAGGCGCGCGCATCCACTGGGCGCCCTGACCTTCATCTTTCCCCAAATACGCGAACGCTCCGCCCGCAAGCCCGCGGCGCGCCGGAGTATTTGAGCGAACTCGAAAGCCTTGACCCTCTCCACCGCCCCCGTCACCGTCGCGGGCAAAACGGGAGGGAAGCCATGTCCGACGTCGTCACCATCACCCGCGAGGGCAATGTCGCCACGGTCACCGTCGACAACCCGCCGGTGAACGCCGTCGGGCAGGCGGTGCGGCAGGGCCTGTGGGACGCGGTGCCGGAGCTCGACGCGGATGAGAGCGTGGAGGCGGTCATCCTCGCTTGCGCCGGCCGCACCTTCATCGCCGGTGCCGACATCCGTGAATTCGACGGCGGCGCGATGGAGCCATGGCTGCCCGATCTCGTCGAGCGCATCCACGCCGCCCGGAAACCGTGGATCGCGGCCCTCTTCGGCACCGTGCTCGGCGGTGGGCTGGAGACGGCGCTGGGCTGCCACTACCGCATCGCCCATCCCAAGACGAAGATCGGCCTGCCCGAGGTCTCCCTCGGCATCCTGCCCGGCGCGGGCGGCACCCAGCGCACGCCGCGGATCACCGGGGCGGCGGCAGCGGTGAAGCTCGTGACCACCGGTGCCCCGATCGGCGCCGTGGAGGCCGAGCAGATCGGCCTCGTCGACCGCCTTGCCGAGAACCTCGCCGCCGAGGCGCTCGCCTTCGCCCGCGACGTGGCGGGCCGCGCCGTGCCCCGCCTCGATCCCGCCCCTGCGCAGTCTGACCTCACGCCCGCCGACTGGGACGAGCTGCGCGCGGAGGTGGAGAAGAAGGCCCGCGGCCAGATCTCCCCCGTCCGCGCCTTCGACGCCGTGCGCGCCGCCTTCGAGCTGCCGCTGGACGAGGGCATGAAGCTGGAGCGCGACACCTTCCTCCAGCTCAAGGAAACTGACCAGTCGAAGGCCCTGCGCCACGCCTTCTTCGCCGAGCGCGCCGTGGCCAAGCCCGCCGCGCTCAAGGGCGCGACGCCGAGGGACCTCAACAAGATCGCGGTGATCGGCGGCGGCCTCATGGGCTCCGGCATCGCCACGGCCGCCCTCAACGCCGGCTACGACGTCGCCATCGTGGAGCAGAGCGCCGACGCGGCCGCCGCTGCGCAGGACCGGGTGGCGGGCAACCTCGCCTCTGCCGTCAAGCGCGGCAAGCTCAGCGAGGCGGCGCGCGATGCGATCCTCGCGCGCCTGACCACCGCCGCCGATTTCGGCCCCGTCTCCGACGCCGATCTCGTCATCGAAGCGGTGTTCGAGGAGACGGAAGTGAAGCGCAGCGTCTTCGACCGCCTCGCCGCCGCCGCGCCACGCGACGCGATCCTCGCCACTAACACCTCCTATATCGACCCAACGAAGTTCACCGCGCAGGTCCCGAACCCCGAGCGGATCATGGGCCTCCACTTCTTCTCCCCCGCCCACATCATGCGGCTGGTCGAGGTGGTGAAGACGCCCGCGACCCATCCGGACGTGCTCGCCACCGGCTTTGCCATGGCCAAGAAGATGCGCAAGGTCGCCGTGCTTTCCGGCATCTGCGACGGCTTCATCGGTAACCGCATCCTCGGCGCCTATGGCCGGATGGCGGGCTACCTCCTGGAGGACGGCGCCTCCGCCCGGCAGATCGACGGCGCGATGAAGGCGTTCGGCATGCCCATGGGCCCGTTCGAGATGTTCGACATGGCGGGCCTCCAGATCGGCTACGCCAACCGCAAGCGCAAGGCCGCGACCCGGCCCGCCGATCAGCGCTACTCCCGCATCCCCGACCTGATCGTGGAGCAGGGCTGGACCGGGCAGAAGACCCGGCAGGGCTACTACCGCTATGAGGAGGGGAGCCGCGCAGCCCTCCCGTCCCCCGAAACCGACGCGCTGATCGCGGCGGAGCGCGAGCGCCTCGGCATCAGCCCCCGCGGCTTCAGCGACGAGGAGATCGTGGCCACACTCCACGCCGTGCAGGTCAACGAGGCCTGCAAGATCCTGGCGGAGAAGATCGCGGAGCGTCCGCTCGATATCGATGTGGTCAAGATGATGGGCTACGGCTATCCGCGCTGGCGCGGCGGTCCGATGCAGGAGGCCGATGCCCGCGGCACCGACCGGGTCCTCGCCACGATGCAGCGCATAGCGGCGGCCGATCCCGGAAGCTGGCAGGTGTCCCCCGTCCTGTCAGATCTGGGATCGGCCGCACGCCCCTTCGCCGGCCTCAACGGCTAGGGGTGGGGACCCGTGTCGCCGCCAGTGCCCCCCAGCATGCGACGACACGGGCCCCCCGCCACCGGCGCGACCGGGCGGCCCCCTCGAACGGCCCGGTGCGCATCACGGCGACGTCGTTTCGCGGCTCAGCGTTCGGCCGCGAGTCTCTGCGAAGCGAAACGGTCAAGCTCGGCTGCGATCAGCATGAGGCTCGTGACGCCGCCGGCATCCGATGACCGCGCGAGCCCGTAGGCGGCGCGTTCGACGAGCTCCGACGCAAGCTGCAGGGCACGCAGCTCGGCCTCTCCGGGGTGGTGCTCCCGAAGTGTCTCGTAGATGTCGGTCGCTGCCGGCATCCAGTCCTCGTTCTGATTGCAGTGATCGGTGACGTTTCGTGCAGGGGTAGATACGGATCCAAAGCGCTTCGGCACATCACGCAGTTACGTGATGAGTCGTGCATCTCGCTGAATAAGACTGGATCCAACCCCAATAATGGCCGCTGACGTACGGTCAGTTACATCGAGTTTACTAAAGACGCTACGTAAGTGCGTGTCGACCGTATGTCTGGAGATGTCCAGGATCTGCGAGATCACCGAATTGCTCTTGCCGCGGGCCACCCAGGTGAGCACTTCGCGTTCCCGCGGTGACAGGTCGAACGGCGCGAGCCGTCGCTGTTCGGTGATTTCGCAGAATCGCTGGTGGGCAAGCTGGCAGGCCATCTGGAGCTCCACCACCTTTTCCGCGCCGGGAACGGGCGCGTCGCTGTCGAAGCCGAGCCCGACATAGCCGTCGCGCATCCCGGGCCCGTAGACGCGCAGGGCGAGCCCGTTGCCGATACCCCAGTTGTCGAGCTCCTTGAGGTAGTCCTGCTGCTGCTCCGTCAGTTCGGCGAGCTGCGGCGTGTCGGTCCACAGGAACGGGCGCGACACGCGCCGCGTGAAGGCCGGGATCGGATCGACCTTGTAGAGCTCGTCCTCGATGTAGTGGCAGACCCAGTCCTCTGGGAAGCCGTCGGCGGTGATCGAGACGTTCAGCGCCTCGTTCGCCTCGAAGTGATGATAGCTGACCCGCGCGATGCCGCACGCATGCAGGAAATCCAGGGTGATCTTCCACAGGTCCGCGATCCGCTCGATCATCTGGACGCGGCTGATGAACTCGTGAAGGTCGGCGGACGGCATGGGGTGAGCCTCCGTGCGCGGATGAACCTCGTTTCAAGGTGCACCAGGACGCGGCGCATGGCGATAGCGTTGTTTGTCTCACCAAAACGACTGAGGCCGCCTCGCGATTTGCGAAGCGGCCCCTGTCCGTTTCCGGCGGCAGTCCGGATCAGGCGTTCACCTGGTCCTTCAGTGCCTTCGCGATCGTCACCTTCACGGCGCGATCCGCTTCCTTCTTCATCTGCTCGCCCGTCGCCGGGTTGCGCACCATCCGCTCGGGACGGTCGCGGCAGAACACCTTGCCGATGTTCGGAATGGTCACGGCGCCGCCGGCGGCGACTTCCTTAGTGACCACGTCGGACAGGGCGTCCAGGAACTCGGTTGCCGACTTCTTGTCGCTGCCGGTCTGCTCGGCGAGGGCAGCCACGAGCTGCGTCTTCGTCATCGGTTTTTGTGCCATTTTAATCCCTGAAGTTTCTTCTCGAAAGCTTGCCGGGGCGCGCCCGAGCTGCGCCACACTTGACCTCAAAGACCCGTGAGCCGCAACGCATTTCTGCTTATTTCTAAGGGCGCTGTGACGAAAACGCTTCGGTCCTCCGCCTCACAGAAAGGCCGTCTCGTCGAAGCTACGCAACTTCCGCGAGTGCAACCGTTCGAGCGGCATTTCGCGCAGCGCCTCCATCGCATTTATACCGATTTCAAGGTGTTGAGCGACTTGCCGCTTGTAGAATTCGGTCGCCATGCCCGGAAGTTTCAGTTCTCCGTGCAGGGGCTTGTCCGAAACACACAGCAGTGTGCCATATGGGACACGAAAGCGGAATCCGTTCGCCGCGATGGTGGCACTTTCCATGTCCAGCGCGATGGCCCGCGACTGGCTCAGCCGCTGCACCGGACCGGACTGGTCGCGCAACTCCCAGTTGCGGTTGTCGATCGTCACCACGGTTCCCGTGCGCATGATCCGCTTCAGCTCGTAACCGCCCAGCCCGGTGACCTTTTCCACCGCACGCTCCAACGCGACCTGGATCTCCGCCAGGGCCGGGATCGGTACCCAGACGGGCAGGTCGTCGTCCAGAACGTGGTCCTCCCGCACATAGGCGTGGGCCAGCACGTAGTCGCCCAGGCTTTGCGAATGGCGAAGACCCGCGCAGTGACCGAGCATCAGCCAGGCATGGGGTCGCAAAACGGCAATATGATCGGTGATCGTCTTCGCATTCGACGGCCCCACGCCGATATTGACCATGGTGATGCCGTTCCCGTCCTCCCGCGTCAGGTGGTAGGTCGGCATCTGCGGCAGCTTCTTGACGAGTTCCCCCGTTGTTCCCTCCCGCGTCGTGGTCCGCCCGCCCGGCTCGATGAAGGCTGCGTAGTCGTTATCCTCCTTCAGCTGCCCCTGCGCCCAGGTCACGAATTCGTCCATGTAGAACTGGTAGTTCGTGAACAGCACGTGGTTCTGGAAGTGCCGCGGGCTCGTCGCCGTGTAGTGGGCGAGTCGTGCGAGCGAGTAATCCACCCGCTGCGCCGTGAAGGCGGCGAGCGCCCGGTGCCCGTAGACGTCCTTGCCCGCGGTCCCGTTGACTATGTCGTCGTTCGTGGTCTCCAGGTCCGGAACGTCGAAATGGTCGCGCAGGGGCCGGCCGAGCCGATCCTCGATCGAGCCCTCCACATGCGCACCCTCGGGCAGGGCGAAGTGCAGCGGGATCGGCGTCTCGCTCACGCTCACCTGCACCGGCACGTTGTGGTTCTTCATCAGAAGCCCGATCTGCTGCGTCAGGTAGTGCCGGAACAGGTCGGGACGGGTCAGCGTCGCGGCGTAGGTACCGGGTTCGGAGACATGGCCGAAGCTCAGCCGGCTGTCGACCCAGGCGAACGACGTCGTCGTCATCTCCAGCCGCGGATAGTAGGCGCGATAGCGGCCCGCCGGCTCCTCCCCGCCCATGATCGCCTTGAACCGCTCGCGCAGGAACGTCGTCGCCTCGTCGTAGAGCGCCACGATGTACTCGACCGCCTCGCCCGCGTCGGAGCAGATCTTGGCGCCCCGCGGCGCCGGTGTCAGGACGGGAAGTTCGGCAGGGGCGTCGGGTACGCGCATCGTGTATCTCCGGTAGGTCGGTCTTGGCGCCGACATGAACGATTGTCGTGACGGCCTGACGACAGGCTGCCCGGGATACGGTTGTGCCATATCATCCAAGAGACGCAGGGGAAAGCGCGGTTTGGGTGCAATGCGTCACGGTCCCGGCCACAGCGCCGGGACAGCCGACAATCCCGCCAACTGTCCCGGCCGCAGAGCCGGGACCGTCCTCCAACGAGGCGCACCTGAGCCAATGACCCCGGATCACGTCCGGGGTGGTATCATATTGAAGCACCCTCCCGCCCGGCAGCATCGCCGGGCCGCGCCCGCCCCGGGCTCCGCCCGTTCATGCCTCAAACGCTCCACTGGAGCGTTTGCAAGACGGCGTTCAACCCTCCCCCAGGAGGGCACGTTGGCGATGTCAGCATTCGAATAAGCGACATGAATGCTTGAGAGCGCGGACCCGTCAACACCGTCTCACGCGCGCCCTCCAGGTCGGCCGCAGCACTCGTCAATTCACTCCACCAGCAGCTCCGTCTTCTGGAACGCCGTCACATCGACCAGCCCGATATCGGAGATCCGCAGCTCCGGGATCACCACCAGCGCCAGCAGGGAGTGCTGCATGTAGGCGTTGTTCAGCCCGCAGCCGCAGGCCCGCATCGCCGCCATCATCTGATCCGCCGCCACCGCGACCTCCTCCGCGGGCCGATCCGACATGAGCCCCGCGATCGGCAGCTCCACCATCGCGACCTCCACACCGTCCTTGAAGACGCAGATCCCGCCGCCGACCTCCCGCAGCCGGTTGGCGGCCAGTGCCATGTCCCCCTTCGAGGTGCCTACGACGATCATGTGGTGGCTGTCATGCGCGACGGTCGAGGCCATGGCGCAATCCACGTCATAGCCGAAGCCCGACACGAGCCCGTTGGTCACGCCCCCCGTCGCCCGGTGCCGTTCCACCAGCGCGATCTGGCAGATGTCGTTCACCCGGTCCATCTGCACCAGCCCGCCGGCGATCGGCAGTTCCGCCTCCAGCGCCCGCGTCGGCGCCTGGTTCTCCACCACGCCGATCACCCGCGCGCGCACCCGCTCGCCCTCGGCGGGGATATCGAAATCCAACGCCTCCAGATCCCGCTCCATGTTCACCGTCGCCCGCGCGCTGTCGGGCCAGCGGAAGTCCACTGGCGGCGCCAGCAACCGCCCTTCTTCCGCCAGCACGACGCCGCGCCCGATCACCATCTCGATCGGCAGGGCCCGCAGGTCCGAGCTCAGGATCACGTCCGCCCGCCGCCCCGGCGCGATGGAGCCCAGTTCCCGCTCCAGCCCGAAATGCGTCGCCGTGTTGATCGTGGCCATCTGCAGCGCCACGACCGGATCGAGCCCGCAGGCGATCGCGTGCCGCACCACCCGGTTCATGTGCCCGTCATTGACCAGCGTGCCGGAGTGGCAATCGTCCGTGCACAGGATGAAGTTGCGGGGGTCGAGCCCCTTCTCCGTCACCGCCGTCACCTGTGCCTCGACGTCGTACCAGGCGGAGCCGAGGCGCATCATGGCCCGCATCCCCTGCCGTACCCGCGCGATGGCGTCGGTCTCCGACGTGCCCTCGTGATCGTCCGCCGGCCCGCCCGCGGCATAGGCGTGGAAGGCCGGCCCGAGGTCGGGCGAGGCATAGTGCCCGCCCACCGTCTTGCCCGCCGCCTGCGTCGCCGCGATCTCGCCCAACATCGCCTGGGAGCCGCCGATCACGCCGGGGAAGTTCATCATCTCGCCCAGCCCGATGATGCCGGGCCAGGCCATCGCCTCCTCGACCTCGGCGGGGCCGAGCTCCGCCCCCGTCGTCTCCAGCCCCGGCGCCGACGGCGCGCAGGAGGGCATCTGCGTGAACACGTTGATCGGCTGCGCCACCGCCTCGTCATGCATCAGCCGCACGCCGGGCAGGCCGAGCACGTTCGCCACCTCGTGCGGATCGATGAACATCGAGGTCGTCCCGTGCGGGATCACCGCGCGCGCGAACTCGCTGACGGTGAGCATGCCGCTTTCCACATGCATGTGTCCGTCGCAGAGCCCCGGCAGCATGAACCGCCCCTCCGCCTCGATCACCTGCGTGGCTTCGCCGATGCAGTGCGACGCATCCGGCCCGCAATAGGCGAAGCGTCCGGCCTTGATGGCGAGGTCGTGGTTCTCCAGCAGCTCGCGCGTGTGCACGTTCACCCAGGTCCCGTTGCGGATCACCATGTCCGCGGGCGCACGACCCGCCGCCACCGCGACGAGCTCTGCGGCGACATCCTGCCAGGTGGGGAACATGCGGGGCCTCCTTCACTGCTTCGGCGCAGCATCGGCCAGGCCCGCGCCGCCGTCCAGAGCGGCGCGCCCGCCGCACGGCCGGATTTGCGTATTTGGGGAAAGATGAAAGCGCAGGCCCGACTTCATCTTTCCGTCAAATACGCCCGCCGGAGGCATCGCGGGCGCCAGCCCGCGCCCGGCCCAACGGGAGACGGCCCCAAGGGGCCGACGACGGGCGGGAGGGTCTAGCGCAGGAACCCCATGCTCGCCGTCGGCGTCAGGTCATGGCGGTCGAGAAACGCCGCCAGCTTCTCCGGATCCGGCTGGCGGTCCGTCCCCGTCTCCTCCGCCGCGAGGCCGCCTGTGATGAAGAGCGTGTCGAGCCCCTCGCCCATGCCGCCCGCGATATCCGTCGCGATCCCGTCACCGATGCACAGGATCCGGTCATCGGCAACCGTCTCGCCCCGCGCCTCCTCCATCCGCCGCCGGGCGAGCTGGTAGATCGGGGCATGCGGCTTGCCGAAGGACCGCGCGTCGCCGCCCGCCTCCTCGTAGGCCTGCGCGATCCCGCCCGCGCACCAGATCCGCTTGTCGCCGCGGTCGACGAAGATGTCGGGGTTGGCGCACAGCATCTTCAGCCCCTTGTTCACGCCGTAGAGGATCGTCGCGCGGTAGTCCTCCGGCGTCTCCGTCTTGTCGTCGAAGAGGCCGGTGCACACGATCCCTTCCGCCTCCTCCAGCGGCACACGCTCGATATCGGTGCCGCGGTAGAAATCCTCGGTCGAGACCGCCTGGAAGAAGCTCTCATCGCGCTGCGGCCCGATATGGTAGACCTTCTTGCCGAACATGCCCGAGGCGAGCGCGTCGACCGCCGCATCGCCGGAGGAGGCGACGGCGTGGTAGATCTCCCGCGGCACGTTCAGTCCGTCGAGCTGCGTGACGACCGCGGGCGACGGCCGGGGCGAGTTCGTCACCAGCACCACCGTCCCGCCCGCGTCGCGGAACGCCTCCATCGCCGCGACCGCTTCCGGAAAGGCCGTCACGCCGTTGTGCAGGCAGCCCCACAGGTCGCAGAACACGGCATCGTAGGTGCCCGAGATCTCGCTCAGGTTCTCGATGATATGGGGCATCATGGGCGGGCTTCTCCGTCGACGGGCAGGCGCTCGACGTCGTAGCCCGCCTCGGTCAGGAGCTGCAACAGCCCGTCCTCGCCGCCGAGGTGCAGTGCGCCGACCGCAACCACCGCGTCGCCTGCGTCGATCGCCGCCTCGATGGCGGGCATCCAGTTGCGGTTGCGGCGAACCAGCAGCGCCTCCTCGGTGATGTCGGCCATGCGCTGGGCGTCGGCCAAACCGACCTCCCGCTCGGCCATCCACTGCGACATCGCCCAGATCTCCGCGATGCGGCCCTGCTCGTAGAACTCCACCAGCGTGATGAAGGTCGGATCCGCGAGGTCCACCGTCACCAGCGCGAGGCGCAGCATGTCGAGCGTGTCCTCCGGCGGCAGGCCGTCGAGGATGCCGATCACCTCGGCGGCTTCCTCCAGCCCCTTCACCGCCACACCGTTGTCGAGGGCGAGGTCCTCCACCCGCAGGTCGATCGCCGGGGCCCCGCCCGCGGCCATGGCGAGCTCGCAAGGCGGCAGCGCGACCAGCGTCATCGCGAACCAGGGCTTCAGCCGGTCCGCGATCTGCGGCGGGATGCCGAAGGGTTGCAGGTTGCGGGTGAACGCCTCCCACTCCTTGGTCGACAGGCGGGACTGCAGGCCGGGACCCGTCATGTCCATGATGGACGTCGGATCGGTCTGCATCAGCGCCTCGGCGCGGGCCTGCTCCTCGGTCGTGACCTCGACGAGGACGGTGCGCGCCTCGGCCACAGCCTCACGCACCGGCATGGGGATCCGGATGTTGGGATCGGCGCTGTGGATCGTACCGTAGAGCAGGCTCTCGCCGCCCGCGCCCGATACGCGCCAGACCCGGCCGGTGCCGAAGGGCATCCCGGCCGCCCGCTCCGCCAGTTCGGCCTCGGTCCCGGCGGGAAGCTGGTCGAGCAGGCCCGGCCCGGTGCAGCGGGCCTCCGCCACGGCGGGAACGAGCCCCAGGATCAGGGCGAGCGGTGTCAGATGGCGGAGCATGGGGGCCTCTTCGGAGGTTATCGTTAATCGGCAGGTAGCGCCCGGCCGGGGCGATGACAGGATGCGGACAGGGATGGATCAGTCGGCGGCGAGGTGCAACTCGGCCTCGCCCAGCGGCACCCTGCGCACGGCGTAACCGCTCTCGTGCAGGGCATGCAACAGCCCCGCCTCGCCGATCAGGTGCAGCGCGCCCACGGCGATGACCGCGTCGCCTTGCGCAAGCTCCGCCTCGATCCGCGGCAGCCAGGCGGCGGTGCGCGCATCCAGCAGCGCCTCGCGATCCGGCGGTCCGCCCTCGGCGAAGGCCCCGCCCAGCGCATCCGAGAGCACGGCGATCGAGGCGACCTCCTGCTCCTCGTAGAGGGCCTGCATCGTGGTCGCGACATCCACCGTCAGCGGCTGCAGCCGCAGGCTGGTCCGCAGGCTGCGCACCTGCATGTCGAGCGGCGTCGTGGCGAGCGCGTTCAGCGCCGCCTCCCACCCTTCCAGCCCCGCGACCGCCACGCCGTTGCTGCGCGCCAGCGTCTCCAGCGCCGTGTCGAGTGTCGGGCCGGGCAGGGCCTGCGCGCAGTCCGGCAGGCCCAGCAGCATCGCCGCGAACCAGGGCCGCAGGTGCGGGACCACCTGCGGCGCGATCCCCCGCGGCGCGATCAGGCTGACCATGTGGGCGAGCTCCGGCCCCGCCAGCATCGAGCCCAGGTTTTCCCCCACCGGGCCGATCAGCAGGTGCGGATCGGTGCTGAGAGCCGCCTGCATCCGCGCCCGCTCCTCCCCCGTGATCTCCACGAAGACATGGCGCGCCGTGGCGATCCGCTCGGCCACCGGCTCCGGCACATCGAGGCCCGGCAGATGCAGCGTGCCGAAGATCAGCGAGCTTGCGCCCTCCGGCCCCGCCACCTCCCACGCGATCCCGTCGCCGAAGGGCGTGTCGTCGGCCCGCGTCCCCAGCTCCGCGCGCACCGGCGCGGGCAGCGTCTCCATCAGGTTCTCGCCCCCGCAGGAGGCAAGGCCCGGGTTCGCCGCGGCAAGCACAAGTACAGCGGCAGCGCCCGCCGCAAGGCGCCGGCAAGGGTTCGAAATCTGGATCATGGCTCGGACGAGCCTGACCCCGTCACCCCCATCCTGACCAGCATAAAAAATTCATGGCCTCCGCTCCTGTGGGCCTGTTGACACAGTCCGGGCGCCTCTCTAGATCGCCGTTAGCACTCCCCGGCGGTGAGTGCCAAATCCCGACCGCCCAAAACGCAATTGAGCCTTTTGTAGGAGAGACTCATGAATTTCACCCCGCTGCACGACCGTGTTCTGGTGCGTCGCCTCGAGAGCGACGAAAAGACCGCAGGCGGCCTCATCATCCCCGACAGCGCCAAGGAAAAGCCCGCCGAGGGCGAGGTCATCGCCGTCGGCGCAGGTGCCAAGGACGACGATGGCGATCGCATCGCGATGGACGTGAAAGCCGGCGACAAGATCCTGTTCGGCAAGTGGTCCGGCACCGAGATCAAGATCGACGGCGAAGAGCTGCTGATCATGAAGGAGAGCGACATCCTCGGCATCCTCGCCTGAGCGATCCCTCCCTCCTGAACTTCTCACCAAAGGAATAGCGAAATGGCTGCAAAAGACGTCAAGTTCGATACCGACGCCCGCAACCGCATGCTCAAGGGTGTGAACACCCTGGCAGACGCCGTGAAGGTGACCCTCGGCCCGAAAGGCCGCAACGTGGTCCTCGACAAGTCCTTCGGCGCGCCGCGCATCACGAAGGACGGTGTCTCCGTCGCCAAGGAAATCGAGCTTGAGGACAAGTTCGAGAACATGGGCGCGCAGATGGTGAAGGAAGTCGCTTCCCGCACCAATGACGAGGCGGGCGATGGCACCACCACCGCGACCGTCCTGGCCCAGGCCATCGTCAAGGAAGGCGCGAAGTCCGTCGCCGCCGGCATGAACCCGATGGACCTCAAGCGCGGCATCGATCTCGCCACCACCAAGGTCGTCGAGCAGATCCGCGCGATGGCCCGCGACGTGACCGATAGCGACGAAGTCGCGCAGGTCGGCACCATCTCCGCCAACGGCGAGGCCGAGATTGGCCGCCAGATCGCCGACGCGATGCAGAAGGTCGGCAACGAAGGTGTCATCACCGTCGAGGAGAACAAGGGCCTGGAGACCGAGACCGAGGTCGTCGAGGGCATGCAGTTCGACCGCGGCTACCTCTCCCCCTACTTCATCACCAACCCCGACAAGATGGTGACCGAGCTCGAGGATGCGATCATCCTCCTGCACGAGAAGAAGCTCTCCTCGCTGCAGCCGATGGTTCCGCTCCTTGAGTCCGTGATCCAGTCCGGCAAGCCGCTCCTCATCATCGCCGAGGACGTGGACGGTGAGGCGCTTGCCACCCTCGTGGTCAACAAACTGCGCGGCGGCCTGAAGATCGCGGCCGTCAAGGCACCGGGCTTCGGCGACCGCCGCAAGGCCATGCTGCAGGACATCGCCGTCCTGACCGGCGGCCAGGTGATCTCCGAGGATCTCGGCATGAAGCTCGAGAACGTCACGATGGACATGCTCGGCACCGCCAAGCGCGTCTCCATCACCAAGGACGAGACCACCATCGTCGACGGTCATGGCGAGAAGGCGGAGATCGAGGCGCGCGTCGCCCAGATCAAGCAGCAGGTCGAGGAGACCTCCTCCGACTACGATCGCGAGAAGCTGCAGGAGCGTCTGGCCAAGCTCGCAGGCGGCGTCGCGGTGATCCGCGTCGGCGGCGCGACCGAGGTCGAGGTGAAGGAGCGCAAGGACCGCGTCGACGACGCGCTCAACGCGACCCGCGCGGCCGTCCAGGAAGGCGTGGTCGTCGGTGGTGGCGTCGCGCTCGTCCAGGCGGGCAAGTCGCTCGAAGGTCTGACCGGCGACAATGCCGATCAGAACGCGGGCGTCGCCATCGTGCGCCGTGCCCTCGAATCCCCGCTGCGCCAGATCGCCGAGAACGCAGGCGTCGACGGCGCCGTCGTGGCCGGCAAGGTGCGCGAGAGCGATGACACCGCGTTCGGCTTCAACGCGCAGACCGAGGAGTACGGCGACCTGTTCTCCTTCGGCGTGATCGACCCGGCCAAGGTGGTGCGGACCGCTCTGGAGGACGCAGCCTCCGTCGCGGGCCTCCTGATCACCACCGAAGCCATGGTGGCCGACAAGCCCGAAAAACCGGGCGCAGGCGGCGCCGGCGCAGGCATGCCCGACATGGGCGGTATGGGCGGCATGATGTAATCACCGCCTGCCAACCGGCAGACAGGGGCCGTCCTCCGGGACGGCCCCTTTTTCGTCTCTCAGGTCTCCTCTGGGGCTGCCCGAGGGTCTGCAGTGGTTATGGCGTTTAGACCTAGGCGAGAGACGATACGGGCTTGAGATCGACGGCGGCCTTCAACGATCCGTCCATGTAGTACGGGGTAGAAGAATGGTCGTGAGCGATCTTCCATTCGCCATCGACCTTGCGGAAGCACATGGTCGTCCGGAACCAGATGTCCTCCTTCGTGCCGTTCTTCTTGGTCCCGCGAATGCGGTTCAGCGCGGTGGACCACGCGATCTCCGGCCCGATGACGAGATCGACATCCTCGGCGTCGACGAGGACCGGGCCCTGCCATGTGGCAAGCCACTCGGCCATGCCCTCGGGATCGATCTTGTCCTTCAGGGGTGGGGCGAGCGAATAGACGACCGCATCCGGAGCGTAGCAGTCGACGATGGCGCCTGCGTCCTTGTCATGGTGCGCCTGTCCCAGACGACGGCACAGCGCTTCGATATCCTGGCGATCTTCCTGCATCCTATTGATCCTTCGGTGGTTCAGCGGGGTCGAAAAGCAGATCGATGTATCGTGCGAGGTGGTCGAGGCTCGACCGGGCCTGCCCGGGATCTCCGGTGGCCTTGGCGAGGATGAAGGCGCCCTGGATCGCGGCCTGGATGTGGCGGGCGAGGTCCGTGGCCGTCCACTCCGGCTTCATGGCCCGCGCGGCGATGGCGAGAGCGATATCCGGTTCCAGAGTTGCCGCATGGTCGAGCATGCTGTGCGCGCAGGCGTCCCGGATCGCGGGGTGGGATGCGTACGCCTCCTGCGTCATGGTTCCGACGAGGCAGGTGAACTCGGCCAGATCCCCCGCGATCAGCGACCGGCGGAAGGCGATGTAGGCGCGGACGCGCTCCAACGGATCCTCCGGCGCGTGATAGGGAGCTTCAGCGAAATAGGCGCCCGTCGTTTCGGCCCAGAACTGAGCGGCGGCGACGCCGAGCGCCTCCTTGGTCTCGAAATGGTGGAAGTAGGCTCCCTTGGTAACCCCTGCAGCCTTGCAGAGGTCATCGACCGTAGTGGCGCTGAAGCCCTTGCGCCGGATGGTGTCTCGCGCCGCCTCCAGAAGGCGGGTCCGCGCGTCGCCGCGCTCGGGATTGAGTTTGGTCGGCCGTGGCATGACGAAAACATACCGTACAGTTGGTATCTACGTCAAGATGACCCGAGACGGTGCAGGTTCTCCTAAAGCAGAGTCGCGGCTCGTCCTCCTCCGAACACCAGCCAGACCGGCTAGCCACCATTCAAATCACGGATCTCCCGGCGCATGACGGCGGTGGTGCGCAGTACGGTCAGGTGCGAGGTGCCTCACCCGTCCAGTTGTCGCCGGATGAGCGTCCTCCACTCCAGATCACCGTCCGGCGCACGCCAAACCTCACCCCCGGCCGGGCAGCATTCGCTTGATCAGGCCGTCCTTCACGATGAACTGGTGGCGCAGGACCACGCCGAGGTGGCCGAGGATGCCCGCCAGCAGGACCCAGGCGCAGACGATGTGCATCCACTTGGTGACGAACTCCATCTCCGGCCATTTGCCGATCGGGTTGTCGAGCTGCCAGATCCCGAACAGCATCACTCCGTAGCCGCCCGACATCACGTAGAGGTAGCCGGTGATCGGCATGAAGAACATCGCGAAGTAGAGCACCTGCTCCGAGCGGTGGATGAACCGCTGCTCGCCGCTCGTCAGCGTCGGCGCCCAGTCGGGCAGGCGGCCCATGTAGCGGTTGGCCAGCCGAAACACCGCGATCCCCAGCGCCACCAGCCCCAGCGACTTGTGCCAGTTGTAGTAGAACGCCTGGGAGAGCCCCGCGAACGTGTCCTCCCACTCGATGCGGGTCATGATGTTCGCGCCGATATACTGGAGCGCGAAGAGGATCACGATCAGCCAGTGGAACAGCTTGGTGAGGGCGCCATAACCCTCCTTGTTATTGATCATGCTCACGGTGCCGGGTCCCTTCCTGAGCGCGTGCGGTGCCGCGCGGTCCATCGTTATTGACGAGGCTGCACGACGTCACGCCGCACCTCCTGTTCGATGGTGAGTGCCGGACGGGGAGGTAAAGGTTCGCGGGGGACCTGACTTTTTGCGCGACGGGTCAGTCGGGCCGGGGCGTCGTCACCTGCAGGCCCATGTAGGCCACGTCGAAACCCTCGGCGCGATAGAAGGCCAGCGCCGCGTCGTTCCCGGTCAGCACCTGCAGGTCAATCAGCCCGATGCCCCGCTCCGCCATGAAGCGCCGGATCTCGACCATCAGCGCCCGCCCGACCCCGCTGCGCCGTTCCGAGGCCGTGACCATGAAGTCCTGCACGTAGACCTGCGCCTGCGGATCCTCCAGCATCTCCGCCTCGGCCAGGAAGAAGGTAAAGCCGACCGCCACGCCCTCCCGCTCGGCGATCAGCAGCCGGGCGTCCTCGACATCGGCCATCGTCGCCTCGTACTCGTCGACCTGCTGCACGCTGATCTGCCGCCCCGCAGCGCGGGTCGGGCGGATGTCCCGCTCATAGGATTGCAGCTCTTCGTGGAGCGCGATCACCGCCTCCCGATCCGCCGGCGTGTAGTCCCGAATGATCATGGCCCGCTCCGCGCCCGATGCCCCCCGAAGATGTGGCAAGGCAAACGCCCGGAACAACCGCCCCCGATGAACCGAAACCGCCTCCGCCGGCACTCACCCACGAAACCAGTGCGGAGTATCGGAGGCGGAGAGGGGCGCATGGCTTACAGGATCGAAGGCATCACCTATCCCGACCGGATCGCCGACATCCTCGACGACCGCGTCCTGCTCGACCTGCTGACGGCCGAAACGAAGGACACGCGCGGCGTCGCCAACATGCTCCACTTCCTTACCAGCCCGCCGAAACCGGGCGACGCCTATGATCTCTACCTCGGCCCCAATGCGAGCCACCGGATCGACCTCAGCCGCTCCATCGCGACGCAGGTGCGCGACCTGGCGGAGGGGGGCGAGCCGAGCCAGTGGGCGAGCCTCCTGCGCACCGTCACCACCCAGGTCGAGCGGGCGTTCGACGACACGCACATCCCCGCCTTCTTCAAGAGCCGGCGCTTCCTCGACCACCACGACGGCAAGGCGCGCGCCAAGGCGAAGAAGACCACGCTCGCCCCGCGGAAGGTCGCCGACACGCTCGGCGTGCGCAGCACCGCGGCGGTCGAGGAGCTGATGATCGCCGTCAATCTCGGCCGCGATCGGGAGGCCGACCAGCTCGCCCGCAAGCTCATCCAGTCCGAGCGTTTGAACATCGACCGCAAGAAGCTGCTCGCCGCCCTGCGCCGTGGCAAGATCCCCGACGACGGCCTCGCCCCCGACAAGGTCGAGGTTACGGCGCCGAAGCTGCGCAAATGCGGGTTCGAGAAGGCGGCCGATACGAAGCTTCAGGAGGCCGTCACCGAATTCGCGCAAGCCTGCCTCGCCCAGGACAAGATCCTGATCCGCATCGCCTACAAGAAGATCCGCAAGATCGAGCCCGCCAAGGAGAAGATCCGCGACCAGGCGGATTCCAACGCGATGATCAAGGTGATGCGCCAGCACAAGGTTTTCTGAACACCCGCGAGCTGTCTGCCGCGTGACAGGGCCCGCGCGACATGCCACCAAGCGCCATGCGCCTCGTCCTCTTGACCCTCCTCGTCCTCATCGCCTTTGCCTCGAACTCGGTCCTCACCCGCGCCGGGCTGGTGGCGGGCGGCATCGGGCCGGGGGCGTTCACCGCGATCCGCCTGATCTCGGGCGCTGCGGTGCTGGCGCTCCTGATGGCGCGCCGCGGGGTGCTGCCGTGGGCGGGAGGCAGCCTCTCGGGCGCGCTGACGCTCTACGTCTATGCGGTCGCCCTCTCCTTTTCCTACATCGCGATCCCGACCGGGCTCGGCGCGCTGATCCTGTTCGGCGCGGTGCAGGTCACGATGATCATCGGCGGCCTCGTGCGGGGGCAGGCGATGAGCCCGCTGCGCTGGATCGGCTCCGCCCTCGCGCTCGCTGGCCTCGCGGTGCTGGGCGCGCCCGGGGCAGACGCGCCGGTGCCGTGGGCCGCACTCGTCATGGGGATCTCAGGCGTCGCATGGGGTCTCTATTCCCTGATCGGCGCGCGCGGTGGCGACCCGACCATGGCCACCGCGGGCAACTTCGTGCTCGCCGCGCCGCTGGGCCTGCTCACCTGGATCGTGGCCCCCGGCGACTGGCCCGCCTGGCAGGGCGTGGTGCTCGCGCTCGTCTCCGGCGGGATCACCTCGGCGCTGGGCTACGCGCTGTGGTACGCGATCCTGCCCCGGCTCGACGCCGCCGTCGCGGGGCTCGCCCAGCTCACCGTGCCGCTGATCGCGCTCGGCGGCGGGATGCTGTTTCTTGCCGAGCCCGCGACCTGGCGCTTCGCACTCGCCGCCCTCCTGATCCTCGGCGGCGTCGGGCTGGGGCTGCTGCGGCGAAATTAGTTGCGGGCTGAACCCTTCGCTGGCACCTTTTCAGCCACAAAAAGCAGGCACAGGGAGCCGACAATGTCCAAGCGCGACGAACTCATCGAGAAATACGCCGCCGACCTCAAGGAAAAAGCCGGCATGACCGCCGACATGGACCTGCTGAAGGCGGTCACCATCGCCTGCGGCCCGTCGATCTACGACGCGGATTCCAGCACGGTCTCGGCCGGATCGACCGGCGAGCTGCAGACCGTGCAGAAGAACTTCGTCATGAAGAAGCTCGGCGTCGCCGATGAGGACAGCGCCATGGGCGCGGTGCAGAAGGCCATCGAGACCTATGGCCGCTCCAACCGCAACAAGTATCGCGCGGTGCTCTACTACATCATCACCAAGCAGCTCGGGAAGGAAGGCGTCTTCGCCTGACCTGACGGGTTCGTCATTGAGGGGCCTGGCGATAGCGCCGGACCTCTTGCGTTTTGAAGCGAGCGGTCCGGGATCAAGCCCGGGACGGCCCCTCCTCGTTCTACCGCCCCGGCCCCCGAGCCGGGGCCGCCAAGTCTGCTATTCCACCTGAGACCAGGAACAACAGCGCTCCGAAGACCCCTCCTCTGCCCGGCTGATAAGCCGGGCCGCGCCCGCCCTCCCCCCGGAGGGCGCGTTGGCGATGTCGGAAGCGGAAAGCGTGACGTCGATGCTTGAAAGCGCGAGCTTATCAAACCGGTCTCGAAAGCGCCCTCCAGGTCAGGCGCGGCCCTAACCGATGCGCACTATCGTCATGGTCCGGCTCGACCGGACCATCTCGTCGAAATCGGAGATCCTCGGTTCGAGCCCGAGGATGACGCTATTTGCGGGCCGCTCGCCAAGAAGCCCACACGGCGCACCACCCGTTCGCGCCTTAAGTCCGCGCATCACTCCACGATCGTCTCCAGCGGATCGTGCAACACCTCCCTGTCCGCAAACGCGATCCGGCACAGCACGTCCGGCTTCACGCGCAGCCCGGCCAGCTCCGCCTCCGTTGCCCAGACATGCCGGTTCACCACGCCCTCGGGATCGTCGAGGGTGACGTCGCCGACGGCTTCGGCCCGGTAGAACAGCTCGACCTGATGGAAACCGCGGGGCGGGTCGTGGAATTCGGAGACCGCGAGCAGGCGGCCGACGATGATCTTCAGCCCCGTCTCCTCGCGCACCTCGCGGACGAGGTTGTCGTGAACGCTCTGATGCTTCTCCACCCCGCCGCCGGGCGCGCACCACAGGCGGGAGCGGTTGCCGGGATAGGCGTTGACCAGGAGCAGCCGCCCCCCGCGCACGATCACCGCGCGCACCGCGAGGCGCGGGCCGCTCATCCGCGCGGCCTGATGCGGTTGATATGCCCCATCTTCCGACCCGGCCGCGCCTCCGCCTTGCCGTAGAGGTGCAGCGCGGCCTTGGGCTCGGCGAGCACCGCCTGCGGGTCGCCGATGGTGCCGATCAGGTTCTCCATCACCGCATCCGAATGCCGCTGCCCGTCGCCGAGCGGCAAGCCCGCCACGGCACGGATATGCTGGGCGAACTGGTCGGTGAGGCAGGCATCCTGCGTCCAGTGGCCGGAATTGTGGACCCGCGGCGCGATCTCGTTGACCACGAGGCCGTCGCGCGTGACGAAGAGCTCCACGCCCATCACGCCGACATAATCGAGCGCGTTCAGGATCTTGCCCGCGATCAGCACCGCGTCGGTCTGTAGGCCGCGGGGCAGGCGGGCAGGGACGGTGGTCGTCGCGAGGATCCCGCCCTCGTGAACGTTCTCGCCCGGATCGAAGCAAACGACCTGGCCGTCGAGCCCCCGCGCGCCGATCACCGAGACCTCCGCCGAGAAGTCCACGAAGCCCTCCAGCACGCTCGGAGCCTCCACCGGCGGCAGATCACCGGTGATGCGCACCTGCCCCTTGCCGTCATAGCCGAAGCGGCGGGTCTTCAGGATCGAGGGGGTGCCGAGGCGGGCGACGGCGGCCCCCAGATCGGTGGCATCGTTCACCTCCGAAAAGGGCGCGACGCGCAGCCCGAGCCCTTCAAGGAAGCGTTTCTCTTCGAGACGATCCTGGCTCACCGCGAGGGCGCGGCGCCCCGGGCGGATCGGGACGATGGCCTCGATCAGATCGAGGGCCGCGGTCGGCACGTTCTCGAATTCGTATGTTACGACATCGCAGCTCCGCGCGAATTCCTGTAACATATTTTCGTCGTCATAGGGGGCGGTCCAGCACCGCGCCGCGACCTCGGCCGCAGGGCATCCCGCACCCGGCTCGAAGATGTGCACCCGGAAGCCGAGCGGGGCCGCCGCGAGGGCCAGCATCCGCCCCAACTGACCACCGCCGAGGATGCCGATCACCGCGCCCGGCGCAAGCGGATCAGCCATCGGAGGGCTCGTCGGGGATGGAGGCGGAAAGTGCTGCCCGCCATGCGTCGAGCCGCGCGCCGAGTGCCGCGTCCGACACGGCGAGGATCCCGGCGGCCATCAGACCGGCGTTCGCAGCGCCCGCCGTGCCGATCGCCATGGTCGCGACCGGGAAGCCCTTGGGCATCTGCACGATGGAATAGAGGCTGTCGACGCCGCTCAGCGCCTTGGTCTGCACGGGGACGCCGATCACCGGCACCCGGGTCTTGGAGGCCATCATGCCGGGCAGATGCGCGGCACCACCCGCGCCCGCGACGATCACCTTCAGGCCCCGCTCCACCGCGGTGCGCCCGTAGTCCCAGAGCCGGTCCGGCGTGCGGTGGGCGGAGACGATCTTCGCCTCGTAGGTGACGCCCAACTCGTCCAGCACGTCCGCCGCATTCTTCATCGTCGGCCAGTCGGACTGGCTGCCCATGATGATCCCGACCCGTGGCGCCATGCGACCCTCCGCTCAAGTTGAGGCCGCACCCTAGTCGGGGCGGCGGCGAACTCAAGCGATGATGTCGGGGTAGAGCTCGTCCTCGATCCGCGCGATCTGGTCCTTGAGCGCCAGTTTCTGCTTTTTCAGCCGCCGGATCGTCAGAACGTCGGCGCGGCCCTTCTCGTCCAGCGCTGTGATCGCCTCGTCGAGATCGCGGTGCTCGCGCGTCAGGCCCTCGAGCTTCACCCGGAGCACTTCGGTATGGTCGAGCTTGCCGATGTCGTCCATGTCCGGCCCTCCTGTGCGACATCTTTGCAAAATTGGCACGGGCGAAATAGCCCTCATCTTCCGCCTGTTGCCCTTCCGCGCGGCGACGCCTAGATGCGGGCGCATGGATATTTCGCGCCTCCTGCCCGGCCGCAGCCGGAAACCCGTTGTCGCCGTCATCCGCCTGCATGGGGTCATCGCGGCCTCCGGCGGATTGGGCCGCTCCGCGCTGTCGGACAGCGCGACGGCGCCGCTGATCGAACGCGCCTTCGCCACCAAGGGGTTGGCGGCGGTCGCCCTCTCCATCAACTCGCCGGGCGGTTCGCCCGCGCAGTCCGCGCTGATCGCCGCGCGCATCCGGCGGCTGGCGGAGGAGAAGGAGGTGCCGGTCTACGCCTTCTGCGAGGACGTGGCGGCGTCGGGCGGCTACTGGCTGGCCACCGCTGGGGACGAGATCTTCGCCGATGCGAACTCCATCCTCGGCTCCATCGGCGTGATCTCCGCCAGCTTCGGCTTTCACGAGCTCCTGTCGCGCTACGGCGTGGAGCGGCGGGTACACACGGCAGGCGAGGACAAGTCGATGCTCGATCCCTTCCGACCGGAGCGGGAGGAGGACGTCGTCCGCCTCAAAGCGCTGCAATCGGACATTCATGAGAACTTCAAGGAGCAGGTGACGCGCCGCCGGGGCGCGAAGCTCGCC
This sequence comes from Roseobacter sp. HKCCA0434, assembly GCA_032464575.1. GTDB lineage: Bacteria > Pseudomonadota > Alphaproteobacteria > Rhodobacterales > Rhodobacteraceae > Pontivivens. The sequence goes on along the minus strand of JAWDKM010000007.1, from coordinate 20,940 downwards.
GAGCGCGACCTCTTCACGGGCGAGATCTGGGTGGGCCGCCGCGCGCAGGAGGTCGGGCTGATCGACGGGATCGGTCACCTCGTTCCGAAGATGAAGGAGATCTTCGGCGACAAGGTCCGCTTCCGCGTCGCCGCAGCGCGCCGTCCGCTGCTCGCCCGCCTCGGGGCACCCGGTGTCGGCGACATCGCCGCGGCGATCGAGGAGCGTGCGGTGTGGGCCCGGTGGGGGCTCTGAATGATCCTCAAGATCATCGTTCTCTTCCTCGTCTTCATGGCGGTGATGGGCATGTTCGGCAAGCTGCGCGCCGGCGGACGCGAGCGGCGTTGCCGCAAATGCGGCGGTCACGTGATCGGCGGACGCTGCCCGTGCGGGGCGACGCGATGAGCGGTCCTTTGCCGGGCGCCCCGCACACCCCATATCCGAACAACCGCGCAAGGCAGCGCTGGGCGGGGGAGACCGCATGAACCTTCTCATGGCGGCCGGCGGGCTCGTGCTGCTGGTCATCACCGGCGACCTGCTCGTGCGCGGAGCCGTGGCGCTGTCGCTGCGGCTGGGCGTGCCGGCGCTGGTGGTCAGCCTCACCATCGTCGCGTTCGGTACCTCGGCGCCGGAGCTGTTGATCGCCATCAAGTCTGCCTTGGACGAGGCGCCGGGCATCGCCTACGGCAACGTCGTCGGCTCCAACATCGCGAACGTGCTCTTGGTGATCGGGGTGCCGGCGCTGCTGGCGACGATCCACACGCGCGGATGCGACACGCGACGCAGCTTCACGCAGATGATCGTGGCCTCGCTCGTCTTCATCGCGCTGTGCGCCATGGGGCCGCTGGGTCCGTTGGACGGCGTGATCATGCTCGCCCTGCTGGCGGGGGTGCTGATCGATGCCTACCGTTCCGCCCGCGCGGCGCGCATCGCCGGGGTGGAGCCTGCCGATGAGTTGGCCGAGCTCGAGGACGCGGATCCCGACATGCCGGGGCTGAAGGTCGCGGGCTTCCTGCTGGTGGGCCTCATCGGGCTGCCGCTGGGCGCGAACCTGCTGATCGAGGGCGCGCAGAACATCGCGAAGACGCTGGGTGTCTCGGACGCGGTGATCGGGCTGACGCTGGTGGCGATCGGCACGTCGCTGCCGGAGCTTGCGACCACCATCATGGCGACGCTGCGCCGGCAGGCCGACGTGGTGCTGGGCAACGTGATCGGCTCGAACCTCTTCAACCTCCTCGCCATCATGGGGGTGGCGAGCTTCTTCGGCCCGCTGCCGGTGCCCGAGGGGTTCCTGAGCTACGATCTGTGGGTGATGCTGGCCGCCGCGCTGATCCTGATCCCCTTCGTTCTGCGCTGGCTGGACGTGACGCGGGCGTGGGGCGTGTTCTTCGTCGTCCTCTATGCGGGCTATATCTACCATCTCGTGACCAACGGAGGGATGTGAGATGGAGGCAGGGCGTGCTCTGGTCACCGGCGGGGCGCAGCGGCTGGGCCGCGCCATGGTCGAGGCGCTGGCCGAGGATGGCTGGCGCGTCGCGGTTCACTACAACACGAGCGCGGACGTGGCCGAGGAGCTCGCGGAATCCGTCGGCGGCGTCGCGGTCGGTGCGGACCTGCTGTCGCGGGAGGCGACGGCGGGGCTGGTGGACCGCGCGGCCGAGGCGCTGGGCGGGCCGCTGACGCTGCTGGTCAACAACGCCTCCATCTTCGAGCACGACACGATCGAGAGCGCGACGATGGAAAGCTGGGACCGGCATGTCGGCTCCAACCTGCGCGCGCCGTTCCAACTGATCCAGGCGTTCGCCGCACAGGCGCCGCGGGCGACGCGGGACGCGAACGGGGAGCCGGTGGCGGCGGCCGCGGTCATCAACATGGTGGACATGCGGGTGCGCAAGCTGACGCCGCAATTCGCGACCTACACCCTGGCGAAGTCGGCGCTGTGGACGCTGACGCAGACCGCGGCGCAGGGCCTCGCGCCGCATGTCCGGGTGAACGGGATCGGACCGGGTCCCACGATGCAGGGCGCACGGCAGAGCGACGCGCACTGGAGCGCGCAGCGCGCCGCGACGATCCTGGAGCGCGGATCGGACCCGGGCGAGATCGTCCGGGCGCTCAGGTTCCTGCTCGCGACGGACGGTTTCACGGGGCAACTCTTGTGCATGGACGGAGGGCAACATCTCGCTTGGGAAACGCCGGACGTTCTGGGTGTCGAATAGCGCTTTCGCGATTCGCACAGGCGGAATTGTCCACGCGACATGAATCCGTCACGGCACTGTTAAGAATCTCGTTGAGATTCCAACAAATTAATAAACGTGAAGAAAAATACCGAATTATATCAAGGCTTTGCGATAATGCCTAATAAATAGGCAAACCGATAACCGGCCTTGTAAACAAGGGCGCCGTGCAGGCGGCCGAAACTTTCCCTCAGACTTATCCACAAAAATGGTGGACAGGTTTTGGGTTGAACGATCCGGGGGCGCATTGCAGCGGCGGCGGGAATCGCGAGAATCGAGGAAATGGCGCACAACAACCAACATAGCTTCGACGAGGAAGGCCGCGCGGATGCCGAGCGGGACCGCCTGCAGACCGGGGCGGAGATCATCCGCAGCCACGTCAAGACCCTGCCCGATGCGCCCGGCGTCTACCGCATGCTCGATGCCAAGGGCGAGGTGCTCTATGTCGGCAAGGCCCGCAGCCTGCGCAAGCGTGTGGCGAACTACACCAAGCTGAGCGGACAGTCGGCGCGGATCGGGCGAATGATCTCGGCCACCGCCTCGATGATGTTCCTGCGGACGGAAACGGAGACCGAGGCGCTGCTCCTGGAGCAGAACCTCATCAAGCAGCTCAAGCCGCGCTACAACGTGCTGCTGCGCGACGACAAGAGCTTTCCGAACATTCTGGTGACGGACGACCACGCCTTCCCGCAGATCGCGAAGCACCGCGGCGCGAAGAGCCGGGAGGGGCGCTATTTCGGACCGTTCGCGAGCGCCGGCTCGGTGAACCGGACGCTCAACACGCTGCAAAAGGCGTTCCTGCTGCGCAACTGCTCGGACTCGATGTTCGACAGTCGGACGCGGCCCTGCCTGCTCTACCAGATCAAGCGCTGCTCCGCTCCGTGTGTCGGCAAGATCAGCGAGGAGGGTTACAAGGAGCTGGTCGAGGACGCTGTGAAGTACCTGCAAGGCCGCTCCACCAAGGTGCAGGGCGAACTGGCGAAGGAGATGGCCGCGGCCTCCGCCAACATGGAGTTCGAACGGGCCGCGGCCCTGCGCGACCGTATCCGCGCGATGACGAACGTTCAGAGCGTGCAGGGCATCAATCCCGAGACCGTGGCCGAAGCGGATGTCATCGCGCTGCACGAGCAGGACGGGCAGGCCTGCGTGCAGGTCTTCTTCTTCCGCGCGCATCAGAACTGGGGCAACCGCGCCTACTTTCCCCGCACCGGCGGGGCGGAGAGTGCGGCGGAGATCCTCGAGAGCTTCATGGGCCAGTTCTACGGCAACAAGGAGCCGGCGCGCCTGATCCTGATGAGCCACGAGATCGAGAATGCGGACCTGATGCGCGACGCGCTGAGCGCGAAGCTCGGCCGCAAGGTGGTCATCGGCGTACCGCAACGGGGTGAGAAGCGGATGCTGGTCGAGCAGGCCGCGAAGAACGCGCGCGAGAGCCTCGGCCGCCGGATGAGCGAGACGGCGACGCAGGCGAAGCTGCTGGACGGGCTGGCCGATGCCTTCGACCTCGACGGGCCGCCGCAGCGGATCGAGGTCTATGACAACTCCCACATCCAGGGCGCCCATGCGGTCGGGGCCATGATCGTGGCGGGGCCGGAGGGCTGGCTGAAGTCGAGCTACCGCAAGTTCAACATCAAGGGCGACAAGATCACCCCGGGCGACGATTTCGGCATGATGAAGGAGGTGCTGGACCGCCGCTTCTCCCGCCTGATGAAGGAGGATCCGGACCGGCAGTCGGACCAGTGGCCGGACCTGGTGCTGATCGATGGCGGGCCGGGGCAGGTGAGTGCGGCGGAGGGCGCGCTGGCGGAGCTCGGCGTGGAGGACGTGACGATCATCGGCGTGGCCAAGGGGACGGAGCGCGACGCGGGCAAGGAGGTGTTCTATCGAGACGGGATGCCACCCAAGGCACTGCCCTTCCGCGACCCGGTCCTCTACTTCACGCAACGCCTGCGCGACGAGGCGCACCGGTTTGCCATTGGCACCCACCGGGCGAAGCGGGCGAAGGCGACGACGGCCACGCCACTGGACGAGGTGCCGGGCGTCGGCGCGTCGCGCAAGCGCGCGCTGCTGGCGCATTTCGGCTCGGCCAAGGCGGTGACGCGGGCGGGCGTGGAGGACCTGAAGGCGGTCGAGGGCATCTCGGACAGCCTCGCCGAACAGATCTACGGCTATTTCAACGTGGATGGGTAAGGGCCGTCTCGGAAACGCTCCAGTGGAGCGTTTTCAGCGCCGAACGGGCGGAGCCCCGGGGGAGCGGGCGTGTTGGACGGCCTTTCAATGAGCGTCATCCTTGGGCTCGCTCCGAGGATCTCCAGCTTCGACGAGATGGTCCGGTCGAGCCGGACCATGACGTGAGTACGGAGCGCTGAGGGCCGCGCCCGACCCGGAGGGCGCTTACCGAACGGGATTGATGGGCTCCCGCTCTCGAGCATCAGGATCGATGCCCCACATTCGAGCTCCGGCACCGCCAGCGCGCTCTCCGGGGGGAGGGCGAACGCCGTCTCGCAAACGCTCCAGTGGAGCGTTTGAGGCGTGAACGGGCGGAGCCCCGGGCGGGCGCGGCCCGGCCTATCAGCCGGGCAGAAGGCTCTTCAAAGCGACACCGCCCCGGACTTGATCCGGGGTCTTTTGCTACGTCATGCGCCGTCGCGTAACGGTCCCGGCTCTTCGGCCGGGACGGTGTCGCGCCCCTTTTTCCTCCGCCCCCTATCACTCCGGCGGCGTGCGCGTTAGATCAGGGGCATGCGCTGGACCATCCCCAACATCCTGACCGTTCTGCGGGTTCTCGCGGCCCCGATGATCGCCATCGTCTTCCTCATCCTGCCGCGGCCGCTGGCGGACTGGGTGGCGCTGGCGCTGTTCGTGGGTGCGGCGCTCACCGACTTCGTCGACGGATGGATCGCGCGGCGGTTCGACCAGGGCTCGCCCTTCGGCAAGATGCTCGATCCGATCGCGGACAAGGCGATGGTGGTGATCGCGCTCGGCGTGCTCTTCGCGCTGATGGGGCTCAACGTGCTGTTCGTCGTGCCGGCGGCGTTCATCCTGTTGCGCGAGGTGCTGGTGTCGGGCCTGCGGGAGTATCTCGGCGCGGTGAAGCTCGACGTGACCCGCATCGCGAAGTGGAAGACGACGGTGCAGATGGTGGCGGTCGCGGTGCTGCTCGCGGCCAGCGCGCTGACGGCGCAGTACGAGGCGCTGCGCTTCGCGCTCGACCCGGCGCTGCATGACGCGATCCTGCGCGGGGATGCGGCGGATACGGTGGGTGTCGCGCGGGCCTTCGTGCTGCAGAACGCCGCCCTTGCACTCGGCCTGGTGCTGCTCTGGATCGCGGCGGTGCTTACGGTATTGTCCGGCTGGGACTATTTCCGCAAGGCGATGCCGTATCTGGAGGAGCGGGCATGAGGGTTCTCTACTTCGCCTGGCTGCGGGAGCGGATCGGCGTGCCGCGCGAGGAGGTCGAGACCTCGGCCGCCACGGTCGCCGAGCTGGTGGAGGAGCTGCGCGGGCGGGAGGATCGCTATGCGCTCGCCTTTTCCGACCTCGCGGCGGTGCGGGTCGCGGTCGATCAGGAGATGACGACGCTCGACGCGCCGCTTGCGGGCGTGCGCGAGGTCGCCTTCTTCCCGCCGATGACGGGGGGCTGAGATGGCGGTCCGCGTGCAGGAGGCCGATTTCGACATCGGGGCCGAGATGGACGCGCTGACCGCGGGCAACCCGGATATCGGCGCGGTGGCGAGCTTCACCGGCCTCGTCCGCTCCGGCGCGGACGAGATCACGGAGATGGAGCTGGAGCACTGGCCCGGCGTGACCGAGCAGGCGTTGGAGAGGATCGAGGTGGAGGCGCGGGAGCGCTGGCCCCTGCAGGGCGTGACGATCGTCCACCGCTACGGCCCGCTGGCACCCGGCGCGCGGATCGTGCTGGTGCTCACGGCCTCGCCCCACCGGGCCGCGGCCTTCGAGGCGGCGGAGTTCATCATGGACTACCTCAAGACCCGCGCGCCGTTCTGGAAACGGGAGGTCGGTCCCGCAGGCGCGAAATGGGTCGACGCGCGCGAGACGGACAAACAGGCGGAAACCCGCTGGTACGCTCGCTAATCGTTCAACCCCAGCGTGTGTGCATGTGCAAAAAAGCGCGTAAAAGTTTCCACCATCCAGCCAAATTTTAGTATACTGCAAAGGCGGTTTTCACCTGCACAGCGGCATGCCGCTGTTTCTGAATGATTTTTCGCGTTCGAGGCCCGGACGCGGGCAAGGCGAGATGGAACAGGGGGCACGTAGGGCAGTGTTGGCTACGGTATTCGACGGCAAGACAGTCAAGCGGCTGTGCAATGGCATGATGGAGCCGGAGGTCTACGAAGAGATCTACCGGGTCGGTCGCGATGCTCCGCTCCCCCATATGGTCGAGGTCGGAACGGGCCATGGTGCGGGTGCGATCAGCCTCGCCATGGGCCTGCGCGACAGCGGACGGACCGGCAAGGTCTACACGATCGACCGGATCATGGGCGGCTCGCGCGACCGCTTCGGCGGGCTGGAGCAGAACGAGAGCATCATCCGCCGCAACATCGCGCATTTCGGGCTCGAGGATTATGTCGAGTTCATCGTCGGCGATGCCGTCTCGGCCGCCGAGAAGATCCCCGCGGACATCCGCTTCGGCGTGATGCTGCTGGACGCGGACGGTCGCCTGGACCGGGACTTCAAGCTCTTCTACGACCGGCTCGTCGACGGCGGCGGCGTCATCCTCGATGACGTCAAGGCCGAGACGCGGGCCAAGATCCGTCGGCGCGGTGTGCTGGCGCATGACGTTCGCATCGACCAGAAGCACCTGATCGCGCACCACCTCCACAAGCTGTTCGAGCGGCATGGCCTGCTCAGCGAGGGACAGACCTATTTCGGGAACACCTGGATCGGGCAGAAGAACCCGGACTGCGTCTTCTCCGACGTGCCGCATGACGACATCCTGGAGTGCTACCGCTCGCTGGTCTTCACGCGGTCCTCCCTGAAGATCCTGCCGCTGCGCGCCCGCCTCGCGCGCATCGGCCACACGGTTCTGCCGCGTCCGATGGTGCGCGTGCTCAAGGAAAAGATCTGAGACGGACGGCCCTGCCTTCCGGCGGGGCCGTTTCGCGGGTCTACCGCGCTTCTCCACTCTTCAACGTCTCGTAGGCGGCCTGCCACTCGGCGGAGTGCTGCCGAGCCTGCCGCAGCCCGTCCATGGCGGCCTCCAGTTCCGCCTCCTTGCCGCGGAGCTGGCTGCGCAGCGACTGGTCGGTCGCAGCGAGCTGTGCGGCCAGCGTGGCCTGCGCCTCCTCCGCCGCGTTGAGGCGCGCGGCCATGTCGTCGACGGTCTCGACGTTGCCGCCGCGGGTGCGCAGGATGCTGCCGAAGGCCCAGCGGAGGGTCCAGCCGAGCAGAACGGCCACCAGCAGCGCGAGGGTGATGACGGTCACGAGTTCGGATCGGGTCACTGGGAAGTCTCCTGCTGGTCGTCGGCCGCGGCGTCGGGCTCGGCCTCCTCGGGCGGCGTGTCGTCGGCGTCGCGCGCGGGCCGGCCGCGGGGCGGGGCGCCGCTTTCGGGTGCCACGAAGGGCCCCTCGGCACGGGCATCCTCGGCGATGATGTCCTCGTCGGTGCGGGATGTGCTGTCGGTTGCCGTCGCTTCGACCGCGTCCTCGGCCCGGCCCTGTGGATCGGTCGCGTCCTGGGGCTGGCTCGGGGGATCGACCGCGTCATCGGTTGCCGCGGTGGCGTTCTCGTCCGCGGCGGGCTCCGGCGTTGCCGCATCGGTGTCCGCGGTTCCGTCCACATCCGGGTCCTCCGGCGGAGGGACGGACGCGGCCGGCGGCGGGGCGTCCTGCGTCGGGGTCACGTCCGGTTCGGGAGCGTCCGCCGCCGGACCCGGCGCGGCGATCTCGAGCACGGTGAACTCGATCCGGCGGTTGCGGGCGCGGCCCTCCTCCGTCTCGTTGCTGGCAACGGGCAGCGCCTCGCCGTAGCCGATGGCGGTCATGCGGTCGAGGAACACGCCGCGGGCGAGGAGTGCGTCGAGCACGGAGTTGGCGCGCGCTTCGGAGATCTGGCGGTTGAGCTCCTCGCCCCCCTGGTTGTCGGTATGGCCGCCGATCTCGAACCGCACGCCGGGACACTCGCGCAGGATGGCCGCGATCTCGTCGATGGTGGCCGCGCTGGCGAGGGTTAGGGTGGCGCTGGCGGGCGCGAAGCCGATGGGCCCGTCCTCCTGCGCGGCAGCCAGACGGTCGAAGCAGGTTTCGGCGTCGAGGAAGCCGTCGGTGCCGTCGCCCGCCGTCTCCGGGATCGGCAGCCCCTCGATGTCGAGGTCGAGCAGCGTTTCGGGCAGCAGCCCCCGCAGCAGCGCCTCGATGCGCTGGGGCAGATCCTCCCCAAGACCGGTGCCGCGAAGCTGCACCCGGTCGCCGACCACGCGCGCCTCGCCGGTGTTGAGGAGTGCGAGCGCGTCGAGCACGGCGAGCGCGGTGGCCACGGGCGTGCCCTGGCCGATCCGCTCCGCCGTCAACGCGCTGTCGAGCGCCCGGTCCGAGAAGGCGGTGCGGGCATAGGCGGTGACGGCGTCGGGCCCGCCGCTGCTTGCCACCACGCCGGAAATGTCGAGCGTGTCCGTCGTCAGCGTGAGGACGAGCGGGCTGGGCGGTACGGCGGCGCGCGGCGTGATCTGGGAGCCGAGGGCCGCGGGCTGGACGACGCGGGCCTGGTAGCCCTCGGGCAGGGCGGCGGCGAGGTCCTCTGCGAGGTCGAGGCGCCGGGGGACCGGCAGGCTGGCGCTGACATTGAGAACGACGGTCCTGTCGGTGATCTCGAGCTCGGCGGCCGGCAGGGTGAGCGCGGTCGCAAGCGCGGCCAGCACGGCATCGGTCCAGGCGGCGTCGGGCGCGCCGAGCGCGATGGCGCAATCGGGGTTCGCGACGCCGACTTCGGCGAGCGCGCGTTCGATCTGGGCCGCATCCTCGGCCGTCGGGGCGGCGCAGGCGCGCAGAGTACCGCCCTGCGCATCGGTCTCCACCACGAAGGGATAGGGCGACAGGATCGTGCGCGGCGAGGTGAGCGAGAGGTCGAGGCCGAGGCCCGGCGGCACCTCCTCGCGCGCGAAGGTGCGCAGGGCGACGCGGCTCTCGTCGTCGGGCAGCGCGGCCTCGACATGGACGGTACCCGCGGCCAGCGTGACGCGGCCCGTGGTGATCCGCTCCGACAGGCGCGCGAGGAAGGGCAGCGCGCCGTCCCAGTCGATATCCACCACAGTCTCCACCGGGCGGGTGAGGTCCATGCCGGGGCGGGCGAGCGCGGCGAGCTGTTCGGCGAGGCGGCCCTCCAGCATCTGGGGCCGGGTGCCGAGCGCTGTGATCTGGTCCGGGGTGAGCAGGAGCTCGATGCGAACGGGCTCCGGCGGCAGATCGGCGGCGTCGGCGAGGACGATGTCCTCCTCGACATTGTCCTCGTCGTAGAGGCTGCGCACGACATCGATGGCGCGGAAGCGGGCGCCCTCGCCGGGGGCGGTGCCGCTGAGCGAGATGCGGGTGCCGTCCGCCTCGATCACGGCCCAGTCCTGCCCGGCGGCGACGAGGGCGGCTGTCGCGATGCGCGCGTTGCGGGCCTCGATCCGGTCGGTGAGGATCCCGGCGGTGTGGTAGGCGGCGAAGGCGCTCAGCCCGATTGCGATGGCAAGGAAGAGATAGGCGACGATGCGCACGCGGACGGTCTCCGTCGGGTCGGTTGCATCCTGTCTAGGGGGCACGCCCTGCGGCTGCAAGCGGACCTTGGCGTCAGCCGCCTGGCAGTCCGGCGGCCACGGCGAGGGCGATCGCGAGGATGAGGCCCGCGTCCCGGTTCGAGCGGAAGAGGCGCATGCAGGTGTCCGGGTCGTCGATGTCGAGGCGGCGCATCTGCCAGTTCAGATGCAGGCCCATGCCCCAGACGCCCGCGAGGGCGACCAGCAGCGGCACCTGCGGGCCGGAGATCAGGGCGAGGATCACGGCGAGGGCCGACAGCGTGACGGTGGCCACGAGGAACAGGAGCAGCCATCGCGGCGTGCGCTCGGCAAAGAGGCGCGCGGTGGAGCGGACGCCGATCAGCGCGTCGTCCTCCTTGTCCTGGTGGGCGTAGATCGTGTCGTAGAAGAGGGTCCACGCGATGCCCGCGGCGTAAAGCGCGATGGCGGCGGGGCCCAGCGATCCGGTCACGGCGACCCAGAGGAGCAGTGCGCCCCAGTTGAAGGCGAGGCCGAGGAAGACCTGCGGCCACCAGGTGAAGCGCTTGGCGAAGGGGTAGACGGCGACGAGGGCGAGCGAGAGCACGCCGAGCACGATCGCCGCGGGCGGGAAGGTGAGCAGGATGGCGAAGGCCGCCAGTGCCTGCACGATCATCCAGGCCCGCGCCTGCCCCGCCGTGACCTGGCCCGAGGGCAGCGGGCGCGAGCGGGTCCGCGCGACCTGCGCGTCGAAATCCCGGTCGGTGAGGTCGTTCCACGTGCAGCCCGCGCCGCGCATGAGGAAGGCACCGAGGGCGCAGGCGATGGCGAGCCAGGCCGTGTAGGGCGTCCAGCCGCCGGTCGCGGCCACCGCCAGTGCGAGGCCCCACCAGCAGGGCAGCAGCAGGAGCCACGTCCCCGCCGGGCGGTCGGCGCGCGAGAGCCGCAGGTAGGGGCGCCAGGTGGGCGGGGCGTAGCGGTCCACCCAGTTGGCGTCGGTGGCGTCGGCCACGCGGCCGTCTGGATGGAGCGTCGGATCGGTCATGCGCCTCATATGGCAGATCGATCCGCACTTTGCACCGGCGGATGCCTCCGGCGGGGATATTTGGACAAGCTGGAAGGGAGGGCGTTTTGACGCTGCGCGGCCCGCGCTCTAGGACGGGCGGGCAGGAGGTGCGCATGGGCGACATTCGGACGAGGCTCTACGTGGACGGGCCACTCGCCGTCGGGCAGGCGCTGCGCGTCGAGGGGGCGCAGGCGCACTATCTCGTGAATGTGCTGCGGCTCGGGGTCGGCGAGGCGGTGGAGCTGTTCGACGGGACCTCCGGCGGCTGGCGGGCTCAGATCGTGGAGGCGGGCAAGCGGGCCGTGCTGCTCGACGTGGTGGCGCGGGAGCGGGTGCAGGCGATGCCGCCGGATGTCTGGCTGCTGTTCGCGCCGATCAAGAAGGCGCGCACCGACTTCATCGTGGAGAAGGCGACGGAGATGGGGGTGCGGCGCATCCGGCCGGTCTTCACCCGCTACACGAATTCGGAGCGGGTGCGGGCCGACAAGCTGCGCGCCCATTGCATCGAGGCGGCCGAGCAGTGCGGCGGGACCTTCGTGCCGGAGCTCGACGAGGCGACGCCGCTGGACCGTGTGCTGGGCGACTGGCCCGAGGACCGGCGGTTGATGTTCTGCGACGAGACCATGGTGGCGGAGACCGGGCTGGCCGCGTTGAGCGATGCGGGCGCGGGGCCGTGGGCGATCCTGATCGGGCCCGAGGGCGGCTTCGCGCCCGAGGAGGCCGAGCGGATCCGCGCGATGCCGCAGACGGTGAGCGTCACGCTGGGGCCGCGGATCCTGCGGGCGGACACGGCGGCGGTGGCGGCGCTGACGCTCTGGCAGGCGGCGCTGGGCGACTGGCGCTGACTTGCGAGGGCGCGGTCGCGTTCCGATCTCTGGGGTCGGCCAACACAGGAGCGTGCCATGGCGGACCTTTCGCCCACCGAGACCGTCGCCCGGTTCTTCGAGCTGCAATATGCGGGTGATTTCGACACCGCCTTTCGCGAGCTCGCGACCGAGGATTTCGCCTGGGTCGTGGGCTCGCGCGACAACAAGGAGCTGCGCACCGGCATTCCGTGGGCCGGGCATCGGCATGAGGGCAAGGCGGGGTACATGGAGCTGACGGGCCAGCTCTTCGGCGAGTTCGAGGTGATCGACTTCCGCCCCGACTGGTTCCACGACGCGGGCGACCGAGTGCTCGTGGAGGGGCATTTCCGGTTCCGGCACCGGGAGACCGGCTACATCGCCGACAGCGACTGGATGGCGCGGTTCGACATGCGGGACGGGCGCATCGCGGGCGGGCAGTTCTACGAGAACACCTTTGCCGTGGCGGCCGCTCGGATCAGCGACTGATCGCGGCCTCGGCGATCGTGGCGAAGCGGATGTCGAGATCGGCGGCGATGGCCTCGAGCTCGGCGCCTGCGCCGTCTACATAGGGTAAAAAGACGAGGCTCGGTGTCTTGTAGCTGAGGGTCGCGGTGCCATCGGCGTTCTCGGTGACGTAGAGGCGGATCGGCGCCTCGATCATCGCGGCGGTCGAGAGGGCAAGGACCCGCACCGCGTAGTCGTTGTTGAAGACGCCGATGACCCGGTTGCCGGGGATCGTGATGCCGCGGGCGGCGGCGGCATCGGTCGGGCCGGCCTGCGTGACGACGCCGAAGCCGTTCGCGGTGACGGCGGCGCGCGTGTCCTCGACGAGCTGCTCGTAGGGCTTGTCGGTCGGATGGACGGCCCAGCCCGGACGCTCGGTCAGGGCCTGTGCGGTCGCCAGACCAGGCAGCAGGGCGAGGATGGTCAGGAGCGCGCGCAGCATCGGGGGATCTCCACGGAACGGAATGTGACGCGGCAAAGCGTACCAGCCGGGACCCTCACGCCGGATCACGACATGGTGGGGACTTGCGGTGACGGGTCGGGAGGGTGACTATGGCGCCGCTGCGTGTCTTCGGGGGCTTAGGACATGTCGGGAAAGGACTGGATCATCCGCAATGGCGAGGCGCTCGTGATGCTGGGCGTGTTCCTGTTCGGGTTGTGGACTGCCTTGCAGGGGGGGTGGCTGCTCGCCGCGTTCGGCGGGCTGGTCATGGCGATCGCGGCGCTGCTGCTGCGCGGGGCGCTGCTTCGGATGCGTTTCGTCCGCCAGTCGCATCGCAGCGGTGTCGTGCTGCTCGATGAACGGCGCGTGGGCTATTTCGGGCCGGAGACGGGCGGCTTCTTCGAACTGGGCGAGCTGGAGCTGGTGGAGCTGATGACCTATCCGACTGGTGCGCACTGGACGCTGCGCGGGGGCGGGCAGGAGCTGATCGTGCCCGCGGCGGCGGAGGGGGCGGACCAGCTCTTCGACGTGTTCGCGAGCCTGCCGGGCTTTCCCATGGCGCATGCGACGCGGCTGTTGGAGGGGGCGGCGCCGAGCGGGACGCACGTGCTGTGGCCCGAATCGGACGGCCGGCCGGCGCGGGCCGGATCGGCCCTGCCGCCACGTCAGCAATCGCGGCGCTGACGCGCCATTGGACAATCGCCCAGAAACGCTCAGTTTCAGGCGCGGTTGTTGCCAAGCCGGAAACCGCCCGCTAGTCGGGAAGGCCGGATGCGATGTCGAAGGAGCCCGCGCCCATGTCGATCCCCCAGTCGGGCGGTGGCCCGATCGAGCATCGCGACCAGCTCGCCGGTTACCTGGAGGCGGGCTGCAAGCCGGCCGAGGACTGGCGCATCGGCACCGAGCACGAGAAGTTCGGCTACTGCCTGGAGAGCCATAAGCCGCTGCCCTACGAGGGGGATCGCTCGATCCACGCGATGCTGTCGGGCCTGTGCTCCCGCTTCGACTGGGCGCCGGTGCGCGAGGGCGGCAAGCTCATCGGGCTGCAGAAGAACGGGGCCAACATTTCCTTGGAGCCCGGCGGGCAGCTGGAACTGTCCGGCGCGCCGCTCGAGACGATCCACCAGACCTGCGACGAGGTGAACACCCATCTCGCCCAGGTGAAGGCCATCGCGGACGAGATCGGCGTGGGCTTCATCGGGCTGGGGGCGGCACCCGACTGGACCCACGAGGACATGCCGCTGATGCCCAAGGGGCGGTACGCGCTGATGGACCGCTACATGGGCACGGTCGGCACCACGGGGACGTGGATGATGCGGCGGACCTGCACGGTGCAGGTCAATCTCGACTTCGCCTCCGAAGCGGACATGGTGCAGAAGTTCCGCGTGGCGATCGCACTGCAGCCGATCGCCACGGCGCTGTTCGCCAACTCCCCGTTCTGGGAGGGCGAGCTCAACGGCTGGCAGAGCTGGCGGCAGCGGATCTGGCGCGACCTCGACGCCTCCCGCACCGGGGGACTGCCGTTCGTCTTCGAGGACGGGATGGGGTTCGAGCGCTACGTGGACTACGCGCTCGACGTGCCGATGTACTTCGTCTACCGCGACGGGGAATACGTGGATGCGCTGGGCCAGAGCTTCCGCGACTTCCTCGACGGCAAGCTGCCCGCCCTGCCGGGCGAGGTGCCGACGCTCAGCGACTGGGCCGATCACCTGACCACGATCTTTCCCGAGGCGCGGATCAAGAAGTTCATGGAGATGCGCGGCACCGACGGCGGATCCTGGCGGCGGCTCTGCGCGCTGCCGGCGCTTTGGGTGGGGCTGCTCTACGACCAGACGGCGCTCGACGCGGCCCGGGACCTCTGCCGCGACTGGACGGAGGAGGAGCGCGAGGGCCTGCGGCTCGCCGCGGCGCAGGAGGGGCTGAAGGGCGCCTTCCGCGGCGGAACGGTGCGCGACCTGGCGCTGCAGGTGCTGGAGATCGCACGGGCGGGCCTGATCGCGCGGGCGCGGCAGGGCGCGGGCGGGCTGATCCCGGACGAGACCCATTTCCTCGACGCGCTGCACGACATCGTGGAGCGGGGCGAGACGCCGGCGGACGAGCTGATCGCACGCTACAAGGGCGAATGGCAGGGGGACCTGTCGCGCATCTACGGCGAGTACAGCTACTGACTGCAGGCGTCCGGCCGGCCTCCGGCGGGGATATTTCGACAAGGTGGAACATCCATGAAGCTGATGAACGTCGGGGCGTCGGGTGCGGAGCGGGCGGCGGTGCTGGACGGCGCGGGCCGGGTGCGGGACCTGTCCGGGGTCGTGCCGCGGGTCGATGCGGCGCTGCTGGCCGGGGGGCTGGATGCGGTGCGCGGCGTCGATGTGGAGAGCCTGCCTCTGGTCGAGGACGCGCGGGTCGGGCCCTGTGTGCTGGGCGTGCCGACCTTCTGGTGCATCGGTTTGAACTATGCCGCCCATGCGGCGGAGTCGGGGGCGACGCCCCCTGCAGAGCCGATCGTGTTTTCCAAGGCGGCCTCGGCGCTGGCCGGGCCGGAGGATGAGCTGGTCCTGCCCGCCTCGGCGCGGAAGGCGGATTGGGAGGTCGAGCTCGGCGTCGTGATCGGGCGGCGCGCCTGGCAGGTGAGCGAGGCGGAGGCGCTCGCGCATGTGGCGGGATACTGCACGATCAACGACATCTCCGAGCGCGCCTGGCAGATCGAGGGCACGGGCCAGTGGATCAAGGGGAAGTCCGGGCCGGGCTTCGGCCCGATCGGTCCGTGGCTGGTTGTGGACGAGGTAGCCGATCCGCAGGCGCTCGACCTCACGCTGAGCCTGAACGGCGAGGTCCGGCAGGCCTCCAACACCTCCGACATGATCTTCACCGTGGCCGAGATCATCGCGCATCTGAGCCGTCATGCGGTGCTGCTGCCCGGCGACGTGATCGCCACCGGCACGCCGGAGGGGGTGGGCATGGGGGCCGCGCCCCAGCGCTTCCTGCGCGATGGCGACGTCATGGAGCTGGAGGTCGCGGGCCTCGGCCGTCAGCGGCAGTTGGTCCGGGTGGACTGAGCGCGCGTGCCGCCTAGCTCGCCTCGCAAAGAGGAGGCGGCAATGGCGCGGTTCGACGGCAAGGTGGTTCTGGTGACAGGCGGTGGCTCGGGCATCGGCCGGGCGACGGCGGAGCGGTTCGCGGCGGAGGGCGCGCGGGTCGTGGTGAACTCGACCTCGGAGAGCTCGGAGAAGGTGGCGGCGGACCTCGACGGTGCCATCGCGATCCGGGCGGATGTGAGCGACGCGCAGGCCGTCGACGCCATGGTGGCCGAGGCGGTGGAGCGAATGGGTCGGCTCGACGTGCTGGTCAACAATGCGGGTGCCGCCGGGATGGGCGCGCCCGACGAGATCGACGACGAGACCTGGCGGCGGATCGTGGGCATCAACCTCGACGGGACGTTCCATTGCTGCCGTGCCGCGATCCCGCATCTGGAGGCGGCGGGCGGGGCGATCGTCAACGTGTCTTCCACCTCTGGGCTCGGCGGCGATCATGTGATGTCGGCGTACAATGCGGCGAAGGGAGCCGTGACGAACTACACCCGGGCGCTGGCGCTCGACCTTGGACCGCGGGGCGTGCGGGCGAACGCGGTCTGCCCGACGCTCACGGATACCGAGATGGCCTCCGGCGTCTTCACCGATGAGGAGAAGCTCGCGCGGTTCGAGGAGCGCATCCCGCTGGGCCGCGCCGCGCAGCCCGAGGAGGTGGCGGCCGCCATCGCCTTCCTCGCCAGCGACGACGCGCGCTTCATCTCCGGCGTGATGCTGCCGGTGGACGGCGGACTGGGTGCCTCGAACGGTCAGCCGGCGATGAGCTGATGCTTGCCCCGGCCCGGCGGCGCGGGTAAGAGGAGCGCGAAGCGGGTGTAGCTCAATGGTAGAGCCGCAGCCTTCCAAGCTGAAGACGTGGGTTCGATTCCCATCACCCGCTCCAACCAGAACACGACCGCAAGTCGTCCTTCCCCATGCGCATCCTGATTGTCGTGGCGGCGCTCGCGAAGCTTGCCGCCGGCATCCAGCCGAGGGGAGTGATCTCCACCGTCTCGCCCTTCTCTCCGCAGGAGCGGCTGGCGCTCCGCTTCGTCGGGGCCGAAATCGACCTGAGTGGGGTGAAGAGCTTGGTCACGGGCCGCGATGTGCGGCCCGACATGCTGGCCCGCATCCTTGAAGAGGACGCGGCGCGCAGCCTGCACTGGACTGTCGGCACCCGCACCGGCCGCGTTGTCGTCGTGATGGAGCGCGTCAACCTCCTGTCGGCAGGTGAGGCGGTCATGGGGGGGTGCCGGTTTCACGAAGGGGCGCAGCCGGATGTTCGAGGCCGCGACCGGTCGACGGCTTACGGACCGGCTTCCGGTCGAGGTGCGCGGTGACAGCTCCGAGTCCGGTGGGCTCCTCGGGGGAGCGATGATTCAGGAGTTGTAGTTTGAGCTTAGGGGGTCCGGCCGAAGCTTCGTGGGGCAGGTCCGGCGCAGCTATCCGGGCGGTTGACGAATCCCCCTTGCCCCTGCGCGGGCGAATGCATTAGTAGCCCCGAGAACTTCAGGCCCTCAGCAAACGGGAATGACGATGGCGAAGGAAAAGTTTGAGCGGAACAAGCCGCACTGCAACATCGGCACGATCGGTCACGTCGATCACGGCAAGACGACGCTGACGGCGGCGATCACGAAGCAGTTCGGCGAGTTCAAGGCCTATGACGAGATCGACGGTGCGCCGGAGGAGAAGGCGCGCGGCATCACGATCTCGACGGCGCACGTGGAGTACGAGACGGACGCCCGTCACTACGCCCATGTCGATTGCCCGGGCCACGCGGACTACGTCAAGAACATGATCACCGGTGCCGCGCAGATGGACGGCGCGATCCTGGTGGTGAACGCGGCCGACGGCCCGATGCCGCAGACCCGCGAGCACATCCTGCTCGCGCGCCAGGTCGGCGTCCCCGCACTTGTGGTCTTCCTCAACAAGGTCGACCAGGTCGATGACGAGGAGCTGCTGGAGCTCGTCGAGATGGAGGTGCGCGAGCTGCTGTCCTCCTACGACTTCCCGGGCGACGACATCCCGATCATCGCGGGCTCCGCGCTGGCGGCTCTCGAGGATCGCGACGACAACATCGGCAAGGAGAAGATCGCCGAGTTGATGGCGGCCGTGGACGAGTACATCCCGCAGCCCGACCGCCCGGTGGACCAGCCGTTCCTGATGCCGATCGAGGACGTGTTCTCGATCTCCGGCCGCGGCACTGTCGTGACCGGTCGTGTGGAACGCGGCGTGATCAACGTGGGCGACGAGATCGAGATCGTCGGCATCCGCGACACGCAGAAGACGACCTGCACGGGCGTCGAGATGTTCCGCAAGCTGCTCGACCGCGGCGAGGCGGGCGACAACATCGGCGCGCTCCTGCGCGGCATCGACCGTGAGGGTGTGGAGCGGGGCCAGGTGCTCTGCAAGCCGGGCTCGGTGAAGCCGCACACGAAGTTCACGGCCGAGGCCTACATCCTCACCAAGGAAGAGGGTGGGCGCCACACGCCGTTCTTCGCGAACTACCGGCCGCAGTTCTACTTCCGCACGACGGACGTGACCGGCACGGTGAAGCTGCCCGAGGGCACGGAGATGGTGATGCCGGGCGACAACCTGAAGTTCGAGGTGGAGCTGATCGCCCCGATCGCGATGGAAGAGAAGCTCCGCTTCGCCATCCGCGAAGGCGGCCGCACGGTAGGTGCAGGCGTCGTCTCGAGCATCATCGAGTAAGCCGGCGCAGCGACGCCAGAGCGTTTTCAGGCGGGGCCCTTCGGGGCCCCGTTTTACATTGGAGGGTGCCGGGGCGCTCACCTGCGGAGCCAAGCGCATGTCGGGCGTCGTGGGCACGGCGTCGACCCGCATCTGCGCGCGCTCCTCGGGGTCGAAGGGGGCGAGTGCCGGACCTCGAAGAACACGGGATGGGACAGCGCGGAGCTGATCGACACGGTCCACCTCATCATCTGCACCGGGAACTGCGACGTCCTGTCATGCAGCAGGGTCTTCTGAACGATCCGGCGGCTGCCGGGGACGAGCGATGGAGCGAAGATCTGCGCCATCGCGTCCAGGATCGGGTCGGTGCCGGAGACGTCTGCCAACTGGACCGCGATCGTGGGTAACGCTGCACGTCTGCTCCCCGATCGGGCCGGGATGGAGCGTGACGCGTTCTGCCCCGCGGCAGCGGGACGCGGCACGCGGGCACCGTCGGGTCGTTGCCACCGGTTTTGGCTGCTGCCCGGGTCACACGCCGCCCGGCGAGACCTCCAGGCTGGCGCGCCGGTCCCGGACCGCTAGGGTGTGCCGGATCGAAGAGGGAGATCACGAATGGACGGCGCGGTGTTGTGGACGCAGGAGCTGAGGGCGCAGGGTGCGCGCTGGATCCACATGAATGCCGACCATGGGGAGACGCCCGCGGCGCTCGCCGATCTGCTGGGCGACGTGCCGCCCGCCATCCGGAGCGCGCTGCTCGACGAGGATACCCGGCCGCGGGTCGTGCAGGCGGGCGCGGGGGCGCTCGTGATCCTGCGTGGGGTGAACCTCAACGAGGGGGCGGTGCCGGAGGACATGATCTCCCTGCGCGCCTGGCTCGACGGGGAGCGGCTCGTGACGGTGCGCAAGCGAGATCTCAGGGCGACGGAGGACGTGCGGGCGGCCGTGGTCGCCGGCAGGGGGCCGCAGGGGCCCGGAGGGGTGCTGGCGCGGCTGACGCACCGGCTGGCCGAGCGGATGGAGCCGGTGCTCGACTTGCTGGACGACCGGGTGGCGGCGCAGGAGGAGGCGGTGATCGAGCGGCCCGACCCGGCGCTGCGCCGCGACATCGCGCAGACCCGGCGACGGGCGATCATCCTGCGGCGCTACATCGCGCCCCAGCGCGAGGCGGTCCGCGCGCTGCTCGATGCCGATCCGGAACTGCTGGGCACCGACGAGCGGCGGCTGCTGATCGAGGCGGGCGACCGTATGCAGCGCCATGTCGAGGATCTGGACATGCTGCGGGAGCGGGCGCAGGTAGTGAAGGACGAGCTGGCCAATGCGCTCGCCGACCGGCTGAACCGGAATCTCTACGTGCTCGCGGTGCTGTCGGCGGTTTTCCTGCCGCTGGGCTTCGTGACGGGCCTGCTCGGCGTGAACGTCGCGGGCGTGCCGGGGGCGGAGACGCCGGGTGCGTTCTGGTGGATGACCGGAGGGCTCGCGATCGCCGCGGCGGCGCTGCTCGCGCTGCTGCGGCGGATGCGCTGGCTCTAGCGCGCGTGCCGATCCGATTGGATCAGGCGGGGTGCTTCCATAGTTGCTCTGGTTCATTTGCGCGGCGCCGGACCGATGCGGTCCGGCGGAGATGGCCCTAGCGCGGCAGCGGGGCGGGTGTGATGTCGCCCGTCTCGTCGTCGCGGTCCTGGGCGAAGCTGTGCGCCTGCCGGTCGATGAGGGCTACGGCGGCACGCAGTTCCTGGGTCAGCCGCGGCTCCTCTGGCAAGGCGGGCTGGGGGACGGCGACGACGATCTCGGGTCCGTCGTCGCGGCGATCGAGCAGGGGGGCGAAGGCGCTGAACAGCGCCACGACGAAGACCGTCAACCTGAACTCCTCGGCCGAATGGATCATCACGCTCGCTCCTCCCCCTCATTCGCCCGACGTGCCGCAGCGGCGTCGGTGTCCGGAGGTTCGGTTTAAAGGAAAGGCCTTAATTCAACCCTAACGCGAGATGGAGATGGAGCGGGGGATGGAATGAAGCAAGTTTGCTGCAATTCCATCCTGCTCCGCGGCAGGCCCTTGCACCCCTTGGGCAAACCTCGTATCTGCCGGGTGTCGGTGGCCGATAGGGGTATAGCTCAGTTGGTAGAGCATCGGTCTCCAAAACCGAGGGTCGCGGGTTCGAGTCCTGCTGCCCCTGCCACACCGACCGGATGAAGGAGTGGGATCATGGCGAAGAGCAACCCGGCGCAGTTCGTGCAGGAAGTGCGCAGCGAGACCTCCAAGGTCGTGTGGCCGACGCGGCGCGAGGTGGCGCTCACCACGGCGATGGTCTTCGTCATGGCGACGATCGCGGCGATCTTCTTCTTTTTGATCGACCAGCTGATCCGGCTGGGCCTCGAGCAGATTCTTCAGCTCGGCGG
>JAWDKM010000006.1:57500-420000 GCA_032464575.1 Roseobacter sp. HKCCA0434 | reverse complement strand
GCTCCCCGCCGCCGGTGAAGGGGTATCTACGGAGATTCCCCCGGGCCTGCAACCGCATTCTGACACAAAAATGCATTTTTTTCGCCGGCTCATTTTTCTGTCGCGGACGTCGGGGCGGGACGACATTTCCGCCAAGGTAGCCCCCAGGTCGGCGATCATTTTCCTGCCGGAGGTACGTGAACCGCCACGAAAAACCCCGGCGCGCGGGGTGCGGCCGGGGTCGATGGGGGTGAATCAGAGGGGAAGTGCCGCTCTACCGCCCGCGATAGGCCTCGATGGACAGGCCCAGCAGTCCACGGACCGCCCCCCAGCTCTGATAGAGCTTGCGCCCCGCACTGTAGAGACGGCGTTTCCCGCCGACCCGGTCGATAGGCAGCAGCACCAGCCCAGCAATCCCGCCGAAGGGCACGGCGAGCAGGCGGCGCAGCGCCTTGAAGCCCGTAAGGAACGCCGCCGTCGGGCGGCCGTGGCGCTTGCCGAGGATATAGTGCCGGTTCTCCGCCGTACGCTGCGCGCGCTGAAGCTGGCTCTTCAGCGTCAGACGGCTCGCCGGCCAGAACTCCGTCGCCACCTGCTCGTCGCACCAGATGAAGCGCGCGCCCGCCTGGTTCGCGCGCCAGAACAGCTCGGTATCGCTCGAGCCCGCGAACCGCAGCGCATAGTCGAAGCGCAGCGCCAGCCCGTCCTCGGCGAAGAGGTAGCGGCGGCAGGCGGTGTTGTTGCTGGCGGCAAGCTTGATCCGGGTGCCCGTCGGCTTCCGGTTGCCCGAAAACGGCGGATACCACTCGGGTGGCTCGGCCTCGTAACGGCGCAGCGCGGGGCCAGTAATGACGTCGGCGCGGTCCTGGGCGATCTCCCCGCAGAGGGCCGCCATCCAGCCCTCCTCCGCGACCTGATCGTCGTCGAAGAACACGATCCAGTCGGCATCTGCCTCCAGCGCCGTGCGCACCGCGGTGTTTCGGGCGGGCGAGATGCCGGGATCGGGCTCCTGCACATAGGTGACCCGCGGCCCCATCTCGGCGCAGAGCACATCGGATTTCGGCGGGTCGTCGTTCTCGCAGACGACGATGCTGACGTCGAAGCCCTCGGGCACCGGCTGATCAAGCAGGGAGCGCAGGCAGGGTTCGAGCAGGTCGAGCCGGTTTCGAGTGCAGACGGTGATGACGATCCGGGTCGCAGCCATTTCAGCCATCAATGATCGCCTTGAACTCCCGCCACTCGCCGGCCGACATGCCGGAGCTGTCCTGGTTGACCTCTTCCCCGCGCAGCATCCGGCGCAGGCAGTCGAGGCCGCGCGCGGAAAGCTGCGCGCCGCCCATCCGATAATCCTCGAAGGCGGCATAGGCAAGCGGCACCCAGTCGGCGACGACCTTGCACAGCGCCTCGGCATAAACCCGGATCTCGTATTGCGCATGGGCGTCCGCGCGCAGGCGCAGGAAGTGGAAGAGGTTGTGCAGGTCCACCTTCCAGTACCACTGCGTGTAGACATTGGCCGGCAGGTTCATCCGGGCGAGCTCGCGGGCGAGGCCCTGCTGGCCGTCCTGGCTCAGCATCTCCTCATAATGATCGTAGGCGCGGGTGGAATCCTCGCGCAGCAGGCGCAGCACCCGCTCGGCCTCCTCGCCCTCCAGCACGGCACCGCGGCCCTGGTTGTTCTGCTTCGACTGCGCGGCGAGCTGATCGGGCCCGGGAATGTAGAACTCCCGGTCGAGGATGGAGTAGCGCGCCGAGTACTCGTTCACGTTCGCCGTGCGGTGCCGGATCCACTGGCGCGCCACGAAGACGGGCAGCTTCACGTGCAGCTTGATCTCGCACATCTCGAAGGGCGTGGAGTGCCAGTGCCGCATCAGGTAGCGGATCAGCCCCGCATCATTCTGCACCGCCTTGGTACCGCGGCCGTAGCTGACGCGCGCGGCCTGAACGATAGCGCTGTCGTCGCCCATGTAGTCGATGACCCGGACGAAGCCGTGGTCGAGCACCTCGTGCGCCTTGTAGAGATGCGCCTCCATCCCCGGCACCGTGGCGCGCAGCGTCTGACGGCTCTCCCCCCGCTGGGCGTCGATCTCGGCCTGCTGGTCGGGGGTGATGGGCATTCGGGGTCTCCGGTCTTGCGTCGCGCGATTCCTCCGAACAATATCTTGATGACTGATCGTGGGGAACAACCAGATGCAGGAAAAATCCCACCGGCTCGGCGTCGAGCGGCGCCTTGGCGACTGGATGCGGGCGCGCCTGCCGCACGGGATCGCGGAATTCATCATGTTCGGGCTGAAGCAGGGCTGGGCGTGCCTGTTCGGCGGGCTCATGCTGCTGCTCCTGATCGGCACTAGCCTGATCTGGGAGGAAAGCTGGTGGCTGGCCCGCTACGACTTCCTCGTCCTCTCTGCGGTCGGCATACAGATCCTGTTCCTCGCCACCGGGCTGGAATCGCGGCGCGAGGCCTGGGTCATCCTGCTCTTTCATGTCAGCGGCACGGCCATGGAGGTCTTCAAGCTGCACATGGGCTCCTGGGACTATCCCGAACCGGGGCTCCTGAAGGTCGGCGGCGTGCCGCTCTTTTCCGGCTTCATGTACGCCGCCGTCGGCAGCTACATGGCGCGGGTCATCCGCCTCTTCGACATGCGCTTCGTGCCCTATCCGGCCGAGTGGATGACCTGGGCGCTGGGGGCCGCGATCTATCTCAACTTCTTCTGGCATCATTTCGGCCTGGACCTGCGCTACGTCCTGATGGCGCTGACCGTCGTGATCTACGGCCGCACGATGGTGCGCTTCACCGTCATGCGCCGCTTTTCCATGCCGCTGATCCTCGCCGCGGGGCTTTCCACCATCTTCCTCTGGATCGCGGAGAGTGTCGGCACCTCCACCGGCACCTGGGTCTATGCCGGGCACGAGGGGTTCCGCCTCGCCCCGCTCGCCAAGGCTGGATCGTGGTACCTCCTCCTCTATGTGAGCTTCGTGCAGGTCGCGTTGATCTATCGCGACCGGCTTACAGAGACGAAGGAGGAAGCCCATGGGCATCGAATATCTGCACGCGATGGTGCGCGTCCGTGACATCGACGAATCAAAGGCGTTCTACTGCGACCTCCTCGGCCTGAAGGAACGGCGGCGGACGGATAACGAGAACGGGCGCTTTACCCTCGTCTTCCTCTGCCCGCCCGATCAGGATGACGGCCGCGCCGATCTGGAGCTTACCTACAACTGGGACGGCGACGACGCGCTGCCCGACGACAGCCGCCATTTCGGGCACCTCGCCTACAAGGTCGACGACATCTATGCGACCTGCCAGAAGCTGATGGACGCGGGCGTGACCATCAACCGCCCGCCGCGGGACGGGCACATGGCCTTCGTCCGTTCGCCCGACAACATCTCCATCGAGCTTCTGCAGAAGGGCGACGCCAAGGAACCGCAGGAGCCCTGGGCCTCGATGGAGAACACCGGCCACTGGTAAGGCATCACGTCGCGGGGAGGGCCGCCCTCCCCGCTTCCCCGGCGGAAAGTTGCACGCTAGGCTGCGCTCATGATCGGTCGCGTGCTTCTCATCGTGATGCTGCTCACCGGCCCTGCGGCGTCACAGACCTGTCGGCTCGCGCTGCAATTGGCCCTCGATATCTCTTCCTCCGTCGATCCACGCGAATACGGCCTCCAGATGGAGGGAACCGCCCGCGCGCTGGAGGATCCGGAGATCCGCGCCGCCTTCCTCGTCGAGCCCACCGTCTACCTGACGGTGTGGGAATGGTCCGGCCAGCGGCAGCAGGCGATGATCGTCGACTGGCTCGCTATCGAGACCGCATCCGACCTCGACCGCGTCGCCCAGCGCCTGCGCACCCACCGGCGCACGACCAATCGCGAGCCGACCGCGCTCGGCTCCGCCCTCGCCTTCGGCATCCGCCACTTCCGCAACGGGCCCCCGGACTGCGAGGCGCAGGCGATCGACGTCTCGGGCGACGGTGAAAGCAATGACGGGTTCCCGCCATCCTCCGCCTATCGCGCCTACGACTGGACCGACATCGCGGTGAACGCGCTCGTCATTGGGGGCGACCGCCACCCGTCGCTGACCGCCTACTTCCTGTCCGACGTGGTCCGCGGACCGCAATCCTTCGTCGAGGTCGCGGCCGGATACGGGGACTACGAGCGGGCCATCCGCCGCAAGCTGCTGCGCGAGTTGCAGCCGACCTTCCTGATCGGACAGACCCGGTGATCCGCGCCGCCTGCCTCGCCCTCGCGCTCGCTGCCCCGGCCGAGGCGCGCTGCCGCCTGGCGCTGGCGCTCGGCATGGACATCTCGTCCTCGGTCAATTCATGGGAGTACGAACTCCAGCTCTACGGCCTCGCCGCCGCCTTCCGCGACGAGGCGGTGATCGAGGCGATCCTCTCGGTGCCCAGCCAGTACGTGCTGGTGTTGCCCTACGAGTGGTCCGGCCAGATGCAGCAGGACGCGATCGGCGACTGGACGCGGCTGTCGACGGCGGAGGAGATCGCGAGCCTCGCCGACCGCCTCTCGATGCACACGCGGCGCTACCAGAACTTCTCGACCGGCATCGGCACGGCACTGGACTACGCCGTGCGGCAGTTCGGCCGCCTGCCCGAACCTTGCGACCGCCTCGTGATCGACCTGTCGGGGGACGGCGTGGACAATGACGGCCGCACCGCGCCCGACCTGCACCCCGCCCTAATCGCCGCGGGCATCACGGTCAATGCATTGGTCATCGCGGGCGGTGATCCCGATCCGGTCAGCTACTATGCCGACCAGGTGATCGTGGGGCCCGAGGCCTTCCACCTCGTCGCCCGCAACGGCTTCGAGGACTATCCCGACCTCATCAAGGGCAAGCTGATCCGCGAACTGAACCCGCCGCTCCTGATCGGGGAGACGGCGGATCCGGAGGAGATCCCTACTCGTTGAAGGCCAGATCGCTGATCATGTCCTCAACCGAGACATGGAGATCGGTGATGAGCTGCACCTCGATCGGGTCACTCTCGAACGCACCCCACATGTCGACGAAGGTGCCCGTGCCCATGTCGGTGCGCATCGGGTACTCGAAGTTGCGCCGCGCGTAGATCGCCTGCGCCTCGGCGGAGAGCTGGAACTCCATGAAGGCACGCGCCGCCCGGCGATCCCGCACGCTCGACAGCATCGCCATGCCCGACATGTTCACGTGGCTGCCACCGTCCTCGAACCGCGGGAAGATGATGTCGATCTGATGCGCCCACTCGCGCTGCCGGAAGTTCGCCTGCGCGAGGCCGTAGTAGTAGGAGTTCGCCACCGCGACCGAGCAGATGCCCTGCGCCACCGCCCGCATCTGCGCGCGGTCGTTCCCCTCGGGCAGGCGGGCGAGGTTCTGCTTGAGCCCCGACAGCCACTCCCGCGTCTCGTCGCGGCCATGATGGGCGGCAAAGGCGGAGAACAGGGCGACGTTGTAGGGGTGCGTGCCCGAACGGATGCAGATCCGTCCCGCCATGCGTGGCGACGCGAGGTCCTCGTAGGTCAGGTTGCGCAGCGCGCGCGGCGCGTCCTTGGAGACATAGAGCGCCCGAACCCGGCGCGTGACACCGTACCAGTGCCCCTCCGACTGCCGGAATTGCGGCGGAACATGCAGGTCCAGCATGGGAGACGAAAGCGGCTCCGTCAGCCCATTGCGATAGGCTTCGTCAAGACGGGTGACAGACGCAGTGATGAAGATATCGGCTTCACCCCGGTCCGTTTCTTCCAGAAGCGATCCGATGACATCCCCGTCAAGTGGACGTATTGAGACGGTGAGCCCCGTCTGCAGGTAGAAGGCATCCACGATCGGTGAGAGGAAGTTAATTCCGCGATCCGTATAGATCACGACGTCCTGAGATTGTGCCGTTTTCGGCACAACTATGGTGAGGAGTGCCAGCAGAAGGGCACTGATGATTTGAGGCATTCGCATCTTTTCCGTTCCCTTATTTTGAGTTTTTGATTTGAACGTGTCATCGAATCGCCTCATTCGTCTAGTTAAAATTTTACCTAATCCGTAACGCCTTGCATTCGCTGGCAGTACGGCCTAGATATCCGAGTGTCTCGCTTGCGGGACTATGGTGATAAACGCGCGTGTAATAAGCGGATCGGACCCGGGGGCGGTACCCGGCGGCTCCACCAAATCCCTTCGCGGGGCAGACGGGGCCGAAACAGTATCGACGGACGTCTAAAGGCGTTGCTTTCACTCGGTGAGGTACCACCGTTATCGGTCCGAACAGTATAGTTGCAAATGACAACCATGCTCCGGTGGCCGTTGCCGCGTAAGCGGTAGCCAAACCGAAATCGAAGTCTCGGCGCCTAGCAGCGTCGTGCGGGGTTCGCAGGCACCTGGCAACAGAAGCCTGCACTACCCCTCCCGCTCAGACGACCATGCCGAAGACCAACCCGGCCAGCGTCGCACCGGTGAAGCCGAGGCCCAGGTAGATCGCAAAGACCTTTGGCCGCACCAGGCTCCACACCGCCGCCATCGCCGGGATTGAGCTGACGGCGCCGCCGATCATGAAGGCCATCGCGGCCGATGCCGACATCCCCTCCGCCATCAGCCCGTCGACCAGCGCGGGCGCAGCATAGGAGTTGAGATAGGCGGGCATCCCGAGCACCGCACTCAGCGCGACGGTGAACACGCCCTCCCCGCCGACGAGCCCTGCGATCGCGCCCGCCGGTACGTAGCGGACCATCAGCGCCTCCAGCAGGTAGGCGAGCGTCAGCCATTTCAGCAGGAACAGCCCGTTGACCCGCAGCTCCTGCCCGAAGACCGCGCGCCGGTCCTGATGTTCCCAGAACCGCCACACCGGCCGGCCCATCTTCGGCGCGCCGCAGCCGCAGCCCCCGCTCTGCCGCGGACGCAGCGGATCGGCAAAGAAACCCGACAGCGCCTTCATCGCGAAGCCGCCGAAGAGGCCCAGCGCCACGGCCGACACCGCCTTGCCTATGGCGAAGTCCCAGCCGAGCGCCCCGGCCGTGATCGCCAGCGACGGCGGATCGATCAGGGGCGAGGCGAGCCAGAACGCCATCACGGGTCCCAGCGGAACGCCCACCGCGAGCAGCCCGGCGATGAACGGGATCACCTCGCAGGAGCAGAACGGCGCGAGGCCGCCCATCAGGGCCGCGAGCACGATCGCGCGACTCTCCCGCCCCTCGAAGGCGGCGCCGATGGCCCGCTCGGCCCCCGTCGCCTTCAGTCCCGCGATCATCAGGACGGCGGCGGCGATGTAGGGCAGCGTGCCCGCGAGCGCGCGGGTCGCGAAGTCCAGAACACCGCCCAGCGACGCCGGATCGAACAGCGCCACGCCAAGCGGGATGGCCACGACGGCCCACCAGGCCGTCGGCCGCGGCAGTGCGCGACGCGAAACGGGGATCTCAACCATCGTGATTTTCCTTCTCCGCCGGCTGCTCGACGCAGCACTCCTCCATCGCGAACCGGCCCAGCGCCTCCAGCCGATCGAAATCCGCCCGGTTCAGCACCGTCCGCCCCCGGCGTTCCTGCACCACCAGACCCGCCGCGGCGAGGAACCGGAGGTGATGGGCAAGCGTCGACGGCGCCATTCCGGTCCTCACCTGCACGTCGCCGACGCTCAGCCCATTGGGCCCCGCGCGCACGAGCGCTTGCACGACCTCGAGCCGCGCCTCGGAGCCGAGCGCGGCAAATCCCTGGGCTGCTTCTTCGGTTCGCATCGGACACTCCACTATAAAACTAGAATCACAGTTATTTCATTCTGCGAATGAAAACAACCCACGAGATCACGGACCTGTTCACATCCGTCGAATCGGATATGGTCGGGGCACTGGAAAGAGAGACCTGATGTCGGACCGAATTAACTACGGGCAGATGATGCACCGCGCCTTGCGCGGGCTTCTGCGTGACGTGTTGGAAAGGGTCGCGGCCGACGGTCTTCCGGGCGAGCACCACTTCTTCATCACCTTCGACACGGCCCATCCCGGCGTCGATCTCGCCGACTGGCTGCGGGAGCGCTATCCGGACGAGATGACCATCGTCATGCAGGAATGGTTCGACAACCTCGCGGTGATGGACGATCGCTTCGCGGTGACGCTGAACTTCGGCAACTCGCCGGAGCCCATGGTGATCCCCTTCGACGCGGTGAAGACCTTCGTCGATCCCTCCGTCGAGTTCGGCCTGCGCTTCGAGCCGCAGGAGGAAACTGACGAGGAGATGGCCGAACCGCCCTTGGAAGCCGAGATGGACGAGCCGGAGCTCGACGACCCGCTCGACGACAAGGCCGACGACGGCGGCGCTGAGGTCGTGAGCCTCGACAGCTTCCGAAAGCACTGATCCGACGCCCTACGACGGCGACAGCTTCTTCACCCTCGACCTTCCGGAACGCGCCGGGCTGCTCCTCTTGTCGCTCGTCCTCGCGGGGAGTTGGCTCCTCGGTACGGCACGCCTTGCCCAAGGGCGGGTGATGCTCGTGCGCATCACCGTCGCAATCGTGTCCTTCACGCTTTTCGTATGGCTCTCCCCCCAGATCTACTATGCGTATTATCGAATGATTATCCCGGACCTGCCGTCACAATGGGTGATCGGCCGGTCTCCGGAGGCGGGGGCCGTCGTGACATTGCTGAGCTTTACCGGGCCTGCGACTCTGTCGGCTCATGCAAGGGGCGTTCTGGGCTGGTGCCTGCTGGCAACGGTCCTGATTGCCCGTGGCGTCCGGCACCGCTAAGACAGGCGCGGGACAAGTCAGGGAGGGGACCCCATGCAGACGACGCGCACGGAAACCGATAGCTTCGGACCGCTCGAGGTTCCGGCCGACAAGTACTGGGGCGCGCAGACGCAGCGTTCGATCCAGAACTTCCCGATCGGATGGGAAAAACAGCCCGTGGCCCTCGTCCGCGCGCTGGGCGCCATCAAGCAGGCGGCGGCGCAGGCGAACATGGAGCTCGGCAGCCTTGAGCCGAAGATCGGCAACGCGATCGTCGAGGCGGCATCGGAGGTCGTCGCCGGCAAGCTCGACGATCACTTTCCCCTCGTGGTGTGGCAGACCGGCTCCGGCACGCAGTCGAACATGAACGCCAACGAGGTCATTGCGAACCGCGCGATCGAGATCCTTGGTGGCGAGATCGGATCCAAGGACCCGGTGCATCCCAACGACCACTGCAACATGTCGCAGAGCTCGAACGACACGTTCCCCACCGCCATGCACATCGCCGCCGCGCGGCTCGCGGTCGACGTGCTGCTGCCGGGGCTGGAGACACTGCACCGCGCGCTCGCCGAAAAGGCCGAAGCCTTCAGCGACATCATCAAGATCGGCCGCACCCACACCCAGGACGCCACCCCGCTGACGCTGGGCCAGGAGTTCGGCGGCTACGCCTACCAGGTCGAGCAGGGCATCCGCCGGGTGAAGCACGCGCTCGACAACATCTATCCCCTTGCTCAGGGCGGCACAGCCGTTGGCACCGGGCTCAACACCAAGGTAGGCTTCGCCGAGAAGGTCGCGAAGAACATCGCCGACATTACCGACCTGCCCTTCACCACCGCACCCAACAAGTTCGAAGCGCTGGCCGCACACGACGCGATCGTGGAGATGTCGGGCGCGCTCAAGACCGTCGCCGCCTCGCTCTTCAAGATCGCCAACGACATCCGCCTCTTGGGCTCCGGCCCCCGCTGCGGCCTCGGCGAGCTGATGCTACCCGAGAACGAGCCGGGCTCCTCGATCATGCCGGGCAAGGTGAACCCGACCCAGTGCGAGGCGCTGACGCAGGTTTGCGCGCACGTCATGGGCAACGACGCGGCCATCGGCTTTGCAGGCTCACAAGGTCATTTCGAGCTCAACGTCTACAAGCCGATGATGATCTACAACTGCCTGCAATCCATGCAGCTCCTCGGCGATGCCGCCGTCGCCTTCACCGACAATTGCGTCGTCGGGATCGAGGCGGACGAGGAGCGGATCTCGAAGCTGATGTGGGAAAGCCTGATGCTCGTCACCGCACTCGCGCCCGAGATCGGCTACGACAACGCGACCAAGGTCGCCAAGACCGCGCACAAGAACCGCACCACGCTCAAGGAAGAAGCCATCAACCTCGGCTTCGTCGATGCGGAGACCTTCGACCGTGTCGTCCAGCCGAGGGACATGCTCGGGCCGAAGTAATGCGCCCCGCCACGATCGCCTTCGTCCTTCTGGCCGCCGGCCCGCTCCGGGCCCAGGGCGGTCCCCTGCCCCTGATCGACGAGCGGCTGGAGCTGATGCGCGACGAGGCCGCGTGGCGCTATGCCCGGAACGCACCGGTCGAGGACCTGGCGCGCGAGGCGATCTCGCTTCAGCGCGCCATGGTCGATGCCCAGGCCATCGGCCTCGATCCCGGTGCCGCACGGGCCTTCTTCACCGCCAAGAACACGGCGGAGAAGGAGATCCAGTCCTGCTTCATGCACCGCTGGTCCTTGGGCGAGGAAGACCCGCCCGAGATGGTGCCCGACATGTCCGGCGAGCTGCGCCCGCGCCTCTTCGAACTGGAATTCGAGATCCTCGACGCGATCCTCGCCTATGACGGCCCGCCGATCACGGCCGAGATCTTCTTCGAGGCGGTGGCCGTGGACTGCCTGTCGCCCGAGAGCGCGGAGGCCCTGCGCCTCGGCCTCACCGATTTCTTCCACGCGGAGGACTGAGCATGGCCGACGCCCCCATCAACCTGCGCCGCTGGAAGAAGCAGAAGGGCCGTGAGGAGGCCCGCAAGACCGCCGACGCCAACGCAGCCCGCCATGGCGAGGGCAAGGCCGCGAAGATGGCCCGCCTGACGGAGGCGACGCGGGCGACTCGCGACCTCGACGGCAAGAAGCGGGAATGAGCCGGCCCGAGAAGCACTCCGTCACCCTGCGCGGCCATCGGACCTCGATTAGCCTGGAGCCCGAGTTCTGGGCCGCCTTCCGCGCGATCGCCATCCGGCGCGGCATCGCGATCAACGCGCTCGTCTCGCAGATCGACGAGAGCCGGGATCCCGAAACGGGCCTTGCCTCCGCGATCCGCGTCTTTGTCCTGACCGACGCCCAGGATCTTTCCTCCGAAGGATCTTCCCGAGACTCTTCATTCTGAAGAGTCTTCAGCCCCGCTCCGAAAACCGCAGCCAGATCCCGTCCGCTGCACGCACCGTCAGATGGGCCACGGGCCGCGGCATCCGCCCCTCGACCGGCGCGACCCGCCAGCGGCGCAGCAGTGCGGCCAGCATCAGGATCCCTTCGGTATTGGCGAAACCCGCGCCCGGACAGATACGCGGCCCGGCGGAATAGGGAAACCATGCCTCCGACGGCGCCTCGCGCGACCAGCGGTCGGGGTCGAAGACGTGCGGCGCGTCCCAGACCCGCTCGTGCCGGCCGCTGTGCCAGGGCGACAGGATCACCGGCGCGCCCGCCGCCACCTCGCGATCGCGGAGCTGCGCGGGCCGCGCCGCCCGCCGCGGCAGCATCGGGACGGGCGGATAGAGACGCAGTACCTCGCGCCAGACGTCGCGCAGGAACGGCATCTGTCGCAACCCGGCGAAGCCATCCGGCGCTGCCCGCGCCTCAACCGTTGCTCGCTCCTGCACCCCTTCATCCAGCGCGAGGCACAGCAGCGCCCACGACAGCGCCGAGGCCGAGGTCTCGTGCCCCGCCAACAGGAACATCACCGCCTGATCCAGCAGGCGCTCCCCCTCGAACCCGGCCTTCACCAGCCGCGCCGTCAGGTCGTCCTCCGCCCCCGTCCGCGCCGCGATCAGCCCGGCCACGAGCGCCCGCAACCGCCGCGCCGCTGCCGCCCCGCGCCGCCGCCGCGGGACCCAGCGCGGCAGTCGCAGCAGATCCGCGGGCGAGGCCAGCGGCTGCGCCCGCTGATAGGCGCGGAAGGCGTCGTAGACCTCCGCCGCCTGCGCATCCTCGATGGGGCGGGAGAACAGGACCCGCAGGATCACATCCGCCGCGCCGCGGGCCGTGACCGCCTCCACCTCGACCTCGCCCGGCGACAGGCCCGCGCACATCGTCCGCGCCGCCGCCTCGATCTGCGGCGCCATCTCGCGCACCCGCCCGCCGGAAAAGGCCGGATCGATCCGCGCCCGCGCCGCCGCCCACTCCGCCCCGTTGGTCACGAAGACCGAGCGGCCCAGGAGCGGCCCAAGCGTGGCGGCGAGCACGTCGCTCTTCGGAAAGCCCTCCGCATCCTCCAGCACCTGCCGGGCCAGCACCGGGTCCGGCACGGTGAAGCTGCGATAGACCGGCGTCTTCAGCTCCGCCACCCGCGCACGGTAGAGCCGTTCGGGCTGCGAGCTGAACATGTCGCGGCGGAAGGCCCGCCAGCGGGCGAGTACGCTCGCCCCCTCCGGTCGGCTCGCCGGGCGCGGCGGCGTTACGGGCACGGGTCGGCGTCCCGGAACCCGCTCTCGGGCGCCACGATCCGGCTCGCCGTGGAGCCCCGATCGCCGAAGCGCGAGCGCAGGCTGACCGGCCCCGCCGTGATCCGGAAATAGTCATAGAGCCCCGGCCGCCCGAAGGCGCAGAGATACTGCACGTGCTTGCGGAAATAGCGCCGTTTGTAGGCCGCGATCTGCTCCTCCGACAGCGTCCGCAGGAACGTGCCGGAGATCACGGTGGGGTTCACCTGACCCTCCGCCCACTGCCCCGACACCGCCACCGGATCGGCGAGCGCGAAGCACGCCCCGTCCGACGGCGCGGTGACGTCGAGCCAGTAGACCCCCTCCGCCTCCGCCACCGTCCCGAGGTCCCGCCGCAGGTCGCCCGCCGTGGGCAGGAAGCTCACCATGGGGATCACCTGTCCCAGCGTCAGCAGGCTCACCGGTCCGATGCCCCGCCGCGCCAGCCCCGCGGCCACGTGCACCGCGAGTGCGGCACCTGAGGAATGGCCGACGATCAGCACCTCGTCCACATGCGGCACCCGCTCGGCCACCTCCCCCACCCACTCCTCCACCCGCGCGGTGAGCGGCGGCGGCATCCGTCCACGCTCCTGCGCCGCGAAGGCGTAATCGCTCATCAGGTAGAAGGCGTAGAGGTTGCGCTGGTCCACCCGCCGCAAACCCCGCATCAGGCCGAGGAACACGATCAGTCCCACGAGGAAATCGATCCCCTGCGGCGACAGCCGGTGTGCCGCGACTGCCGACCAGAAGGCGATGTTGAAATAGAGGATCAGCATGAAGATCGGGTAGAGCGCGATCACCATCGGCACCCAGCGCAGCCGGATCAGCCGCCACAGCGCCCCGCTGGAGACATAGATCCACGCCGTGCGCGCCATCTGCCAGTAGGACTGGAAGGCGCTGTCGCTCATCGCGTCGCGCACCAGGTCGTTCCAGCCGAGGAAGATCACTTCCGCCTCGCTGGTCCGCTCGCCCTCGGTGAACGCCACGCTCCACCCGTAGCGCCCGTCGCCGCGCGGTGTGCCGTCGACCGCGAGCGTGTAGCCCGAGATCGCCGCCTGCTCCGCCCCCTGGCTGCGGTAGAGCTCCCGGTAACGCCGCGCGCCCACCGGATCGAAACCGGGGATGAAGAACACGGCGCGGCTGCGCACTTCGGGACAGGACTGCTCCATGCCCCGGTGATAGCGCGGCCGTACGGCGCCCGTCATGTCCCTAATGTGCCTCGATTTACTCGCGCGGCAGGCGAGTTCAGCCGATCGCGCCCAGCGCCGGGAACTGCTCCAGCAGCCAGAAGGACAGGTCGGTGAAGGCACCGGTGAGCATCATCACACCCACGACGACCAGCAGCACGCCCATCGCCCGCTCGATCGTGGCCATATGCTTTCGCATCCGCTTCATCGCGCCCATGAACCGGTTGAGGAACACCGCGGCCAGCAGGAACGGCAGCCCCAGACCGATCGCATAAAGCGCCATCAGCGCGATGCCCCGGCCGACGCTCGCCTCCTGCGCCGCGAGGCTCAGGATGGCGCCGAGGATCGGCCCGATGCACGGCGTCCAGCCGAAGGCGAAGGCGAGGCCCAGCACATAGGCGCCCAGCGCGCTGCCGCCCCTGTCGCCTGCATCGATGCGCGCTTCGCGATAGAGGAACCCGATCCGGAAGATGCCGAGGAAATGCAGGCCGAAGATCGTCACGACCGCACCGGCCGCCATCGCGAACTCCCGCTGGTACTCCAGCAGCGCCCGTCCGATCTGCGAGGCGGCCGCGCCCATGATCAGGAACACCGTGGACAGGCCCAGCACGAAGAACAGCGCCGCGACCACCACCGCCCGGTTCGCGCTCCGATCGCCTTCCGCCAGTTCGTCGACCGAGGACCCGGCCATGTAGGCCAGATAGGGCGGCACGATCGGCAGCACGCAGGGGCTCAGGAAACTCATGAGCCCGCCCAGCATCGCGATGCCGAGCGCCACGCCCAGCGACGCATCCATGATCTCCAGTCCGAGCATCCTGCCTCCTTGCCTGCCCACCGGCATATCGCGGCTTTGCCCTTCACGTCACGCGGCATGCGGTCACAAACGCGTGGCCCGTTGCAATCTTCGGACATGCGCTACCTAGCGTTGCATAAGGAGAGTTACCATGCTGCGACCCGCGTCCCACCCCGCCCTCGGCCTCGTTCTGGCCGCCTTCGTCCTCAGCGCGTGCGGGGCGGACTTCAGCCCCCGCTGCCCGGGTGCGGGCAATATCCGGGACAGCAGCGGACAGTGCACCGGCAACCCGGGTGCCGCGAACAACGACGCGGACTTCGCCGGTGCCGACGACTGAGCCCGCTGGACGGCATTGCGGCGCGGCGCTATGCCGGACCGCATGACCGCCGAGCTCGACGCCACCGGCCTCCTGTGCCCTCTCCCCGTCCTCAAGGCCCGCAAGCGTCTTCAGGCGCTCGCGCCGGGTGAGGTGCTGAGCGTGCGCACCGACGACCCCGCCGCCGTTGTGGACATCCCGCACTTCTGCGCCGAGCAGGGCCACACTCTCCACGATGATGGAGAGGACGGGACGGCCCATCGCTGGCGCATCGTGAAGGGCGGCGCGTGACGGCATCCGTCCTGATCACCGGGGCAAGCGCCGGGATCGGAGCGGCCATCGCCCGGGCGGCCGCCGCGGCGGGATACGATGTCGGCATCAACTACCGCTCGGATGCCGACGGGGCCGCCAACGTCCGGCGCGCGGTCGAGGAGGCCGGACAGCGCGCCGTCCTCCTGGCCGCCGACGTGACCGATCCCGCCGCCGTCTCCACAGCCTTCGACACGCACGAGGCCGCCTTCGGCCCGCCCGCGGCGGTCATCAACAATGCCGGCATCGTCCCGCCGCGCAGCCGAACGCTGGCGGAGGCGACGCCGGACGAGATCGCCCGCGTGATCGCGGTAAACATCACCGGCGCCCTTTTCGTGGCGCAGGAGGCGGCCCGGCGCATGACTGGCGGCGCGATCCTCAACATCTCCTCGGTCGCGGCACGCGGCGGCAGCGCGGGCGAATATGTCGACTACGCCGCCAGCAAGGGCGCGGTAGACACCATGACCGTCGGTCTGGCGAAGGAACTGGCCCCGCGCGGTATCCGCGTCCTCGGCATCCGGCCCGGCATCATCGAGACGGAGATCCACGCCAAGGGCGGCCGCCCCGACCGCGCCGCCGAGCTGGCGGACACCATCCCCATGGGCCGGCCCGGCCTGCCCGGTGAGATCGCCGCGGTCGCGATCTTCATGATCTCCCCGGACGCCAGCTATATGACCGGCACCATAATCGACGTGTCCGGCGGACGCTGATCCCAGCCTGTCACCTGCCGGACACGCCCCGGCGCGGCGGTCACCCCCGCTCTTGAAGCGATGCCAACGGCCCCTCATGTGAGCGTTGATCACATAATGTGATTGCCTCTAACATTGAAAGGACGCCCGATGTCCCCTGCCGCCCTGCGCCGCACGCTCCGCTGGTTCCACATCGTCCTGGGCCTCGCGATCGGCACCTTCTTCTACTCGCCACTGCGCGACAGCGCCGCCTACGAGAACCTGCTCGCCTTCGGCCTGATCCCGCTCGCCGTGCTCAGCGGCCTCGCCATGTGGCAGCAGGGGCGACTGAACCGGCTCTTCTCCCGCAAATCGCCCGGCTGATCAGGTCCCGGGGGGATCGAAGAACCCGCGCAACAGAACGATCTTGCCGTCCTCGTCGAAGCGGAACAGGTCGATCCCCTCGAAGCTCGTCTCCTGCCCGCCCGCGACACCCCGGCCCGTGAAGCGCGCCACGGCCTCCAGCCCGTTCACGTGGATGAACTCCTCGTGGAGGCCCACCTCCTCGAACGCGGCGAGAAAGCTCACGCCCCGCTCCCTCACCGCCTCGGGCGTGGTTAACATCGGCGAGCCCACCGGATCCTCCAGCGTCGCGCCCTCGGCGAAGCAGCCCGCCCAGCGCGCCGCATCCATCGAGCGGGTCGCCTCGAAATAGGTCCGCACCCAGCCCTCGACCTCGTCCCGTTCCGCCATCGCACCCTCCTCACGACCACATCCCGCGACATGGTCCGACCCGGGGCGCAATCCAGCCCCTTTCTCCTGCGAAAAATATCCCCGCCGGAGGCGCACGCCCGCCTCCCCTTGCTGGCTCCCGCCCCCTGTCGTAAACCGCATCCGACGCATTCGACAGGACGCACCCGCATGACCGAGCTCGCCTATACCGAACCGAAACCGAAGGTCATCTCCGGCGCCACCGGCGAGTGGGAGCTGGTGATCGGGATGGAGGTGCACGCCCAGGTCAGCTCCACCTCCAAGCTCTTCTCCGGCGCCTCGACCGAGTTCGGGGCCGAGCCCAACTCCAACGTCGCGCTGGTGGACGCCGCCATGCCCGGCATGCTGCCCGTCATCAACCAGTTCTGCGTGGAGCAGGCGATCCGCACCGGACTGGGCCTGAAGGCGGAGATCAACCTCTTCTCCCAGTTCGACCGGAAGAACTACTTCTACCCCGACCTGCCGCAGGGCTATCAGATCAGCCAGCTCTACCACCCGATCGTGGGCGAGGGGGAGATCCTGGTCGACATCGAGCCGGGTGTCGGCCGCAAGGTCCGGGTCGAGCGCATCCACCTCGAACAGGACGCGGGCAAGTCGATCCACGACATGGATCCGCACATGTCCTTCGTCGATTTCAACCGCACCGGTGTGGCGTTGATGGAGATCGTCTCCCGCCCCGACATCCGGGGCCCGGAGGAGGCGGCGGAATACGTGCGCAAGCTGCGCCAGATCCTGCGCTATCTCGG
The DNA here is from genome assembly GCA_032464575.1 of Roseobacter sp. HKCCA0434. Classification (GTDB taxonomy): domain Bacteria; phylum Pseudomonadota; class Alphaproteobacteria; order Rhodobacterales; family Rhodobacteraceae; genus Pontivivens. The sequence continues at coordinate 402,862 of JAWDKM010000006.1, read as the reverse complement.
CACCTGCGACGGCAACATGCAGAACGGCTCCTTGCGCGCCGACGTCAACGTCTCCGTCTGCCGACCCGGCGATTACGAGAGATACCAGGCGACGCAGGACTTCTCCCATCTCGGCACGCGCTGCGAGATCAAGAACATGAACTCCATGCGCTTCATCCAGCAGGCCATCGACTACGAGGCGCGCCGCCAGATCGCGATCCTCGAGGACGGCGGCACCGTCGATCAGGAGACGCGGCTCTACGACCCGACCAGGGGCGAGACGCGCTCGATGCGCTCCAAGGAGGAGGCACACGACTACCGCTACTTCCCCGACCCGGACCTGCTGCCGCTGACCGTGGAGCAGTCGCTGGTGGACGAGATCGCGGCCTCCCTCCCCGAGCTTCCGGACGAGAAGCGCGCACGCTTCGTGCAGGACTTCGGCATGACCGAATACGACGCGGGCGTGCTGACGGCGGAGACCGACAGCGCCGCCTTCTTCGAGGAGGTCGCCCGGGGCCGCGACGGCAAGATGGCCGCGAACTGGGTGATCAACGAGCTCTTCGGCCGCCTGAACAAGGAGGGGCACACCCTCGCCGACAGCCCGGTCACCGCCGCGCAACTGGGCGGGATCATCGATCTGATCGGCAAGGGCGATATCTCCGGCAAGATCGCGAAGGACCTGTTCGAGATCGTCTGGACCGAAGGCGGCGACCCCGCCGAGATCGTCGAATCCCGGGGCATGAAGCAGGTCACCGACACCGGTGCGATCGAGGCCGCGGTGGACGAGGTGATCGCCGCGAACCCCGCACAAGTTGAAAAGGCCCAGCAAAACCCCAAACTGGCCGGGTGGTTCGTCGGTCAGGTCATGAAGGCCACCGGCGGCAAGGCCAACCCGCAGGCGGTCCAGCAGATCGTCCGCGGCAAACTGGGGCTCTGAGGGGAAGACCATGGGCGATATGGAATACAAGACGGTGCCGCTGCCGACCAAGCCGCGCAAGTACAAGGGCGTGAAGGATCCGGTCGAGCAGTACAACCGCACGCTCATGGACGTCCTGAACGAGGAGGCGCGCGGCGGCTGGACCTACCTGCGGCCCGAGACGCTGCCGGCCACCCTCAAGAAGGGCATGTTCGGCGGCACCGAGACGCAGACCATGACCTTCCTCCTCTTCGGGCGCGAGCGCGTGTCCGAGAGTGCCCGCATGCGCGCCGAGCCCCGCACGGGCAGCGCCGAGGGGCTGGCCGCCCGGCTCGGCACGCGCCGCGAACCCGCGGTCGATCCCAACACCTGACGTCGCGACCTTTCGTCGACCCCGATGCCGGAACCCGGCGTCGGCCCTGCTCGTTTCCTTCCCGATTGCAGCAATGGAATTGGAGGAACGCAATATGTCCGACGGCATGGGAGAACGCGAAAAGCGCCGCGAGGCCGAGAGCCATCTCGGCGAGGAGGGCGCCATCGGCGGCGCGGGCCGCCAGGGTGGCCGCCTCGCCCGCGAGATCGGCACCAAGGACGAGCTGAAGCGCGCCTTCGAACGCCCCGCCGGGGCCACCCGCGTCACCAAGGCCAACGAGCAGGAGGACGCGGAATGAAGGATTTCAAGCTCAAGCCCGAAACCTGGGTCGTCGTCGCGGACGGCGAAAAGGCCCTCTTCATGGTGAACCGCGGCGACGCGGAGTACCCCAACCTCGACGTCGTGCGGGAGGAGGAGCAGGACAATCCCCCCACCCGCGAGCAGGCCGCCAACCGGCCCGGCCGCTTCAACGACGGCCCGAACGTCCACCGCTCCGCCGTCGACGACACCGACTGGCACCAGCTCGAGAAGGAGCGGTTCGCCAAGGACCTCGCCGACATCCTCTACAAGCAGGCGCACAAGGGCGCGTTCGACGCGCTCGTCATCGTCGCCGACCCCTCGACCCTCGGCGAGCTCCGCAAGGAGATCCACAAGACCGTCGCCGAAAAGGTGATCGGCGAGCTGGACAAGGACCTGACGAACCACCCCATCGACGAGATCGAGGAGATGCTGCGCCACGCCCCCAAGGACAATTTCGACAACGACCTTTGAAGGAGATGTTTCATGAGTGACCTGAAATTGGCCAAGACCGATCCCGAAGCCCAGCTCTGGGACGAGCTCGACGACCAGACCGCCGGAATGCTCGGCCTGCACGGCGTCGACCAGCACATGCAGCCAATGGCGCATATCGTCGACCGCGACGCGAAGGCCCTCTACTTCTTCACTAAGAAATCCACGGATCTGGTGCGGGCGATGGGGCCGAACTCCATGGCGCACTTCACGCTGATTTCCGACGACCACGACTACCACGCGTGCATGAAGGGGCCGCTGGTGCTCGACAACGACGAGGCGAAGATCGAGAAGCTGTGGTCCAACATCGTTGCCGCCTGGTACGAGCACGGCAAGGACGATCCCGATCTCGCACTGATCCGCATGGACTTGCAGGATGCCGCCATCTGGGCCTCGACCAGCTCCGGCCTCAAGTTCGGGTGGGAGATCGCGAAGGCGAACGTCAAGGATGATCACCAGCCCGAGATCGGCGTGACGAACCACGTCTATTTCAGCGCAGCGGCCTGAGCCGTTGGGGGCGGGCTATCGGGCCCGCCCCTTTCTCATGCGGCCAGCTCCTCGACCCGCGCCTGCGCCGCCCGCAGCTCCTCCACGAACCGCCTGTATTCCTCTGCCCGTGTCGCCTCATCCGGCAGCCGCAAGAGGTAGGAGGGATGCACCGTCACCCGCAGCCGCGCCACGCCAAGATCCTCCTCGCGCTCCCGCGCATCCCGGATCGTCACCTTCCGCCCCAGCACCGCCCGCGCGGCCGATGCGCCCATGGCGAGGATCAGCTTGGGGCGCACCAGCTCCCGTTCCAGATCCAGCCACCAGCGGCACATCTCGATCTCCCCCGTGCTGGGGTTCTGGTGGATCCGCCGCTTGCCCCGCGCGATGAACTTGAAGTGCTTCACGGCATTGGTGAGGTAGAGCGTCCCGCGCTCCATCCCCGCCTCCGCCAGCGCCCGGTCGAAGAGCTCGCCCGCGGGGCCGACGAAGGGGCGGCCGGCCAGATCCTCCCGATCCCCCGGCTGCTCGCCCACGATCATCAGCTTCGCATCCGCCGGCCCCTCGCCGAACACGGCCTGCGTCGCGTCCTGATGCAGCGGGCAGCGGGTGCAGGCGGCCGCCGCCTTCCGTACGCCCTCCAACGTCCCGACATCATGCGCCACCGGCACCGCCTTGAGCCGGTCCGCCAGTGCCGTGGGAAGCGTAGGGGCCGCATCCTGCATCGCTTTCGCCCGGTTGTCCGCCTCGGCGATCAGTTCCGGGATTAGCGGCGCCTCGGGCAGGTTCTTCCAGTACTTCTTCGGCATCTCCGCCTGCATCGCCTTCGGCTTCAGCCGCGCGGGGTTGAAGATCGAGCGGAAGTAGCTCTTCCACTGGTCCTCGATCGCGTCGTCTTCGGGCACCTCGTCGCGCGTGCCGCCGGGGCCGAGCGACAACTGCCCGCCCTCCCACACGATCCGCGCCTCGGGCGTCACGATGGCCCAGTCCATCCCGGTGAAACGCTTCACGAAGAAGTCCGCCGTCAGCGCCTCGATCCGGTGCGACGGCTCGAACCAGCTTGCGAAGACCTCCCGCCCGTCCCGCTCCCCCAGTTTCCGGAAGCGGACGAAAGCGTGCATCTTGTGCAGGTCGCGCCGGATCTCCTTGTCCGCCTTCTTCAGCCACCTGATATCGTCGTCGGTTTCCTGTGCCAGAAGGCCCGGCTGCGACTGCAGCCGCAACAGGATGCGGTAGAGCTTCGCGAACCGCTCCCCGTCACAATGGCAGATCACGTTGCGCGCCAGTCCGACGAAGGGTTTCGGCACCCGGACCTCCCCCCGCACCTTCGGCAGCGGGTCCGACAGCGTGTCGAAGAGGCCGCCCTCCCCCACCTGCCAGATCACATCGGCGGACGGCACGGCGTTGGAGGCGAGCGCCCGCGCCGCCCCGCGCCACCCGTCGAAATCGATTTCCGAGGCGAGCGAGACCCGGATCACAGCAGTTCCAGTTGCTTCGGCTTCGGCGCGAACCGCGCCCGTAGCCCCGCGCTGTCGATCAGCCCGCCCGGGTGCCAGTCGACGCAGGACACGAAGGGCTGCACCTTCTTCAGGCTCTGCACCACCTTGCCGAGATCCGCGAGCCGCAGCGCTGCGAACCGTCGGGCGCGCAGGATCTTCGCCACGCCCGTCGTACCCAGCCCCGGAATGCGCAGCAGCATCTCCTTCGGCGCGCGGTTCACATCGACCGGAAACATCTCCCGCCGCTTCAGCGCCCAGGCGAGCTTCGGATCGACGTCGAGGTCGAGCATCCCGCCGCGCGCGCCCTGCATAATCTCCTCCCGCTCGAAGCCGTAGAAGCGCAACAGCCAGTCGGCCTGGTAGAGCCGGTGCTCCCGCATCAGCGGCGGCTTGATCAGCGGCAGGTCCTTCGATGAATCCGGGATCGGCGAATAGGCGGAGTAGAACACCCGTTTCAGCCTGTAGCCGGAATAGAGCGAGGTGGAGGTCTTGAGGATCGCCCCGTCATCCGTCCCGTCCGCCCCCACGATCATCTGCGTGGATTGCCCGCCGGGTGCGAAGCGCGGCGGGCGCTTCCGACCGCGCTTCACCTCCTGCCTTGACGGGGTGGACGCCTCCAGGTGCCCGCGCACATCGGCCATCGCCTTGCGGATCTGGGTGCCCGACTTCTCCGGCGCGTAATCGGAGATCGAGCGGTCCGTCGGCAGCTCGATATTGATGCTCATCCGGTCGGCCCAGCGCCCGGCCGCCTCGATCAACTCCGGGCTCGCCTCGGGGATCGTCTTGAGATGGATGTAGCCGCCGAACTTGTGCTCCACCCGCAAACGGCGCGCGACCTCCACCATCTGCTCCATCGTGTAGTCGGAGTTGCGGATGATGCCCGAGGACAGGAATAGCCCCTCGATGTAGTTCCGCTTGTAGAAGTCGAGGGTCAGCGTCACGACCTCGTCCACCGTGAACCGCGCCCGCTCCACGTTCGAGCTCACCCGGTTCACGCAATAGCGGCAATCATAGATGCAGAAGTTCGTGAGCAGGATCTTCAGGAGGCTGATGCACCGCCCGTCCGGCGCGTAGGAATGGCAGATGCCGGAGCCCGTGGTGGACCCGATCCCGCCCGTCTTCCTCGAATCCCGCTTGATCGAGCCCGAGGACGAGCACGAAGCATCATATTTCGCAGCATCGGCGAGGATTTCGAGCTTTCGGATGATGTCGCGACCGGCCATGGATTCTCCCTCCCGGAGGGGAACAATACCGGAACGAGCCGCAGCAGACCAGCGAGGCAAGCCGTCGCGGCGCTGCGTCAGGTTTGACACCACCCGGCCTGGCTCCCCACCTTAAGGTTGGAGGAAACGAACAATGCAGCACGCAAAGCAGTTCCTCAGCTCAGAGGACATTCGCCCGCTCGCCGAACGATCCAACGTCACCGGCGCGCTTCTCTTGCTCCACTGCTATGGGATCATCGCGGGCGCCATCGCGCTCTTTGCCCTGTGGCCGAACCCGCTGACGTTCATCTTGGCGGTGATGCTGATCGGCTCCCGCCAGCTGGGCTTCGCCATCCTGATGCATGAGGCGGCGCACAACGCGCTCTTCAGGAACCGCAAGGTGAACGAGTTCGCCGGGCGCTGGCTCTGCGGGCATCCGATCATGGCCGACATGGTCGCCTACCGGCACTACCACCTGACCCACCACCGCTTCACCCAGACGGAGAAGGATCCGGACCTCAAGCTCTCCGCCCCCTTCCCCACGACGCGCGCCAGCCTGATCCGCAAGTTCGTCCGCGACCTCACCGGTCAGACCGGCGTGAAACAGCTCGTCGGCCAGATCGTCCTGTGGCTGCAACTCGCAGGCGACCACGACGCGGTCGAGGCGGCAGAGGCCGAGGAGAAGATGGCCCAGGCCTTCAAGGGGCTCAGCTTCGGCACCTCCCTCGCGGTGAACGCCGGCATCATCGTCGCCCTCGGGCTCATCGGCGACTGGTGGTGGGGCCTCGCCTTCTGGCTGCTGCCGCTGCTCACCTGGTTCCAGCTCGTCCTGCGCCTGCGCAACATCGCCGAGCACGGCGCGACGGAGGCGTCGGACAACCCGCTCCGGAACGTGCGCACCACGCTGGCCGGGCCCCTCTGGCGGCTGTTCGTGGCGCCCTACTGGGTGAACTACCATCTGGAGCACCACCTCGTGATGCACATGCCCGCCTACAACCTGCCGAAGCTGCACAGGCTGATGGTGGAGAAGGGCCACGGCGACAAGATGCGCGTCGCGCCCTCCTACTGGAAGGTGCTGGGCGAGGTCGGCTGGCGCAACAGGACCACCTGAGCCAGCCCCAGCCGGCCCGACATGAGTATTTGAACGAACTCGAAAGCGCGGCCCCGCCTTCTTCTTTGTCTCAAATACGCAAATCCGGCGGGTGCAAGCGGCCTAGCGGCTCGCCGCCTGCTCGACCGCCGTCAGCTCTCTATTGAGCGTCGCCGCATCGGTGCCGAGCTTCGCCACCAGCCCCGCCTGGAAGTCGAGTGCCACCTTCGACAGGTCCGCGTAGCTCGCCTGCCCCTGCCGGGTCAGCACCAGCCACTCGACGCGCCGGTCCTCGCTGTCGGTCTCCCGGCTCAGCCAGCGCCGCTCCTCCAGCGAGGCGACGGCCCGGCTTACCTTGGTCTTGTGCATGGCCGAATGCCTGGCCACCTGCGTCGCCGTGATCCGCCCGAGCTGGCCCAACGCCGCCAGCGTCCGCCATTCCGGCCGCGTCAGCCCGTAGCGATCGCGGTAGAGCTTGGCGAAGCGCTGCGACACGGCCTCCGCCGCACGGTTCAGCCGGTAGGGGATGAAGGTGTCGAGGTCGAAATCGGTCATCGGCCCGCCTTGATAGTTACATGAGTAACTTTATCCTGAGCCCTGACCATTCCGCAAGGGAGACCAGAATGACCATTCAGGGCAAGACGACCGCCCCCGCCGCCAAGGTCGGCGCCAACGCGTTCGACTACATGCCGGGCTTCGGCAACGATTTCGAGACCGAGAGCCTGCCGGGCGCCCTGCCGCAGGGCCAGAACTCGCCCCAGAAATGCAACTACGGCCTCTACGCCGAACAGCTCTCCGGCTCGCCGTTCACTGCGCCGCGCGGCACGAACGAGCGGAGCTGGCTCTACCGCATCCGCCCCTCCGTACGGCACACCGGCCGCTTCTCCCCGGTCGAGCGCCCGCATTGGAAGACCGCACCTTGTGTCGAGGAGCACTCCCTCGCCCTCGGCCAGCTCCGCTGGGACCCGATCCCCGACGCGCCCGGCGCCACCTTCCTCGATGGCATCCGCACGGTCACGACCGCCGGAGACGTGATGACGCAAGTGGGCATGGCGGCCCACGCCTATGCCTTCGACGCGTCGATGGAGGATGACTACTTCTTCAACGCCGATGGCGAGCTCCTGATCGTGCCGGAGCGTGGGACGCTGACCATCTTCACCGAGATGGGGATCATGGAGGTCGAACCGCAGGAAATCGCCCTGATCCCCCGCGGCATGATGGTGAAGGTGGGCTGCGACGGCCCCGCCCGCGGCTACATCTGCGAGAACTACGGCGCCAAGTTCACCCTGCCCGACCGCGGCCCGATCGGCGCGAACTGCCTCGCCAACCCGCGCGACTTCAAGACCCCCGTCGCCGCCTACGAGGACAAGGAGACGCCGTGCCGCCTCCACGTCAAATGGTGCGGCAGGCACTACGTGACGGAGATCGGGCATTCCCCCCTCGACGTGGTCGCGTGGCACGGCAACTACACGCCGTTCAAGTACGATCTGCGCACCTTCTCCCCTGTCGGCGCGATCCTGTTCGACCACCCCGACCCCTCGATCTTCACGGTGCTCACCGCCCCGACGGAGGAAGCGGGCACCGCCAATGTCGATTTCGTCATCTTCCCGCCGCGCTGGATGGTGGCCGAGCACACGTTCCGCCCGCCCTGGTATCACCGCAACATCATGAGCGAGTTCATGGGCCTCATCACCGGGCAATACGATGCGAAGGAAGAGGGCTTCGTCCCCGGCGGCATTTCGCTCCACAACATGATGCTGCCCCACGGCCCCGACTTCACGGGTTTCGAAAAGGCATCGAATTCCGACCTGAAACCTGTCAAGCTCGATGCCACGATGGCGTTCATGTTCGAGACGCGCTACCCGCAGCAGCTCACGCGCTACGCGGCCGAGCTGGAGACCCTGCAGGACGACTACACCGACTGCTGGGACGGGCTGGAGCGCAAGTTCGACGGGACGCCGGGCATCAAGTAAGGGAGAGACGCGATGTACGTCGATGGCTTCCTCGTCCCCGTCAAGAAGGCCAAGCTCGAGGAATACCGCGCCGCGGCCGAGGCGATGGGCAGGATCTTCCTCAAGCACGGCGCGCTCGCCACGACCGAGGCCGTCGCCGACGACGTCGATCCGGGCGAGCTCACCTCCTTCCCCCGTGCGGTGCAGCTTAAGGAGGACGAGACCGTCATCTTCAGCTGGATCACATGGCCCGACCGCACCACCCGCGACGCGGGCCAGAAGAAGGTGTTCGACGACCCCGACGGTCAGGCGCAGATGAGCGTCTTCATGGGCGACGACCCGGCCGTGGCTGGCAAGCGCATGGTCTATGGCGGCTTCACGCCCATCGTCGAACTGACGGCCTGACGGGAGGCGGCAATGTATGTCGACGGCTTCGTGGTCCCGGTGAAGGCGGACCGCATCGAGGAGTATCGCGCCGCGGCCGACGAGATGGCCGATCTCTACCTCCAGCACGGCGCCCTCTCGGTGACGGAGACGGTGGCTGACGACGTGCCGGTGGGCGAGCTCACCTCCTTCCCCCGCGCCGTGCAGCTCGAAGCGGATGAGACCGTGGTCCTGAGCTGGATCACCTATCCCGACCGCGCCACGCGCGACGCCGCGAACGCGGCCGTGACCGCCCTGCCCCGCGCGGCGGAGCTCATGACCGGCGACGTGCCGCTCGCGGGCCGCCGCATGATCTTCGGCGGCTTCACCACGCTCCTCCAGAAGACCGCATGACTTCCTTCCACCTTGTCGAAATATCCTTCGGGGGTCTGGGGGTGAAAAACCCCCAGCGTCGCTCGGGTCCGGGGGTGGAAAACCCCCGGCGTCGCTTAAAGGCGATGGCGACCGCGCCACAGCGCATCACGAGATGACCGACCGCCTCGTCCTCCTTGGCACCAAGGGCGGTCCGGCCGTGCGTCGCGGCGGCCCGAACCCGACATCTTCGCTGCTGACCATCGACGGCCGCCATATCGTGATCGATTGCGGCCTCGGCGTCACCCGCGCGCTGGTCGAAGCGGGGATGGCGCTCAACGATCTCGACCTGATCTGCGTAACCCACCTTCACAGCGACCATGTGCTGGAGCTCGGGCCCCTCATACATACCGCCTGGACCTCCGGCCTCGCCACCCCCGTCACCGTGCTCGGCCCGCCGGGCACCCGCGCCGTCTGGGACGGCTTCCGCGCCTCCCTCGCCTATGACATCGCCCTGCGAGTGGAGGATGAGGGCCGCCCCGACCTCGCCGATCTCGTCACCGTCGAGGAACATGCCGATGGCACTTGGCTCCGCGACGGCCCGCGGATCGAGGCGCTGCGCGTCCACCACCCGCCGGTGGAGGACTGTTTCGCCCTGCGCTTCGATGTTCCGGACTGGTCCGTCACATTCTCCGCCGACACCGCCTGCCACCCGGCGCTCGCCCCCTTCGCCCAGGGCTCCGACATCCTGGTGCACGAGGCGATGCTGACCGAAGGGGTGGAGCGGATCGTCCGCCTCGCCGCCAACGGCACCCGCCTGCGCCAGCACATCCTCGCCAGCCACACCACCGCGCAGGACGCGGGCCGCATCGCGGCACAGGCCGACGCGGGCCGTCTCGTCCTCCACCACCTCTTGCCCGCCGACGATCCGGAGGTAGGCGAGCGCGACTGGCTCGCCGCGGTGCGCGCGGGCGGCTATCTTGGCCCGATAACCGTCCCCGAGGACGGAACCACGATAACGCGGGAGACCCCATGAAGCTCGCCACCCTGAAGGACGGCAGCCGCGACGGGCGGCTGGTCGTCGTGTCCAACGACCTCACGCGCTGCACCGATGCGAACCGCATCGCGCCCACGATGCAGCACGCCCTCGATTTCTGGGATGCCGTCGCACCGGAGCTCGAAGCCATGGCCCGCGGCCTCGAATCGGGCTCCGTCCCGGCCGAGCGGTTTCATGAGCGCCAGGCGCTCAGCCCCCTGCCCCGCGCCTACCAGTGGGCCGACGGCTCGGCCTACATCAACCATGTCGAGCTGGTGCGAAAGGCGCGCGGGGCCGAAATGCCGCCGAGCTTCTACGACGATCCCCTGATCTACCAGGGCGGCTCCGACAACTTCCTCGCGCCACGCGACCCGATCCCCTCCCGCCCCGACTGGGGCACCGATTTCGAGGGCGAGGTCGCGGTCATCACCGGCGACGTGCCCATGGGCTGCGACGCGGATACGGCGCAGGGCCTCATCCGCCTCGTCATGCTGGTCAACGATGTCAGCTTGCGCGGCCTCATCCCCGGCGAGCTCGGCAAGGGCTTCGGCTTCTTCCAGGGCAAGCCGTCGTCGGCCTTCTCCCCGGTCGCGGTCACGCCCGCGGCGCTGCCCGGCTGGCAGGACGGGAAGCTGCACGGCACGCTCCACGTCGATCACAACGGCGCGCCCTTCGGCCGGGCGGATGCCGGCGTCGACATGACCTTCGACTTCGGCCGCCTGATCGCGCATGCCGCCCGCACCCGCAGCCTGTCGGCGGGCACGATCATCGGCTCGGGCACCGTGTCCAACAAGCTCGACGGCGGCCCCGGAAAGCCGGTGGCAGAGGGCGGCGCGGGCTATTCCTGCATCGCGGAGCTGCGCATGATCGAGACCATCGCCCAAGGCACCGCCCGCACCCCCTTCCTCGCCCCCGGCGACACGGTGCGCATCGAGATGCCGGGCCCCGACGGCCGGTCGCTCTTCGGCGCGATCGAGCAGGAGGTGGTGGCCGCCTGAGCCACCGCCTCCGGCGGGCGTACTTGCCGGAAAGATGAAAGGCGAAGGCCCCCGCACCGCAACCGTGCGGCGCGCCCGTATCAGGCGCGCTGCCCCCGTGACAGCACCGCCCGATTCCCCCTATTGAGGGGCGCGATACAGGAGCTGCCCGCATGACCGAGCCCGTCTTCACCCTCACCGTTTCCCCGGTCCGGCGCTGGACCGGCGCGATCGTGACGGGGGCGCTCGGCCTGCTGCTGATCTGGGTCGCGGCCCAGCGCCCGCCCGAGGCGCCCTGGGCCCTCGCGATCCTGCTGGTGGGCGGCGCCCTCGCGCTTTGGCAGGGCTGGCGCCTGCTGGAGGCCGGGAACCGCGCCATCCACCTCACCGAAACCGCCCTGACCGACGAGCGCGGGGAGCTTCTGACCTCCCTCGACGGGATCGAGCGGATCGAGCGCGGGCTCTTCGCCTTCAAGCCCTCCAACGGTTTCGTGCTGGTCCTGAACGAGCCCCGCCCCCGCTCCTGGGTGCCGGGGCTCTGGTGGCAGATGGGCCGCAAGCTCGGCATCGGCGGCACGGCCCGCGCGCAGGACGCGAAGGTGCTCGCCGACATGCTGGAGACGCTCCTCGCCCGCCGGAACGCCGCGTGAGAGCCGCGGCCGCCCTCGTCCTCGCGGCGCTGGCGGCCTGCGCGCCGTCCCAGCGCGCCTTGCCACCGGCCGAACCGGGGGATCTCGCTGGTCCCGTGGCGGGCCGGTTCCAGAACGTGCGCCTCTTTCCCGACGACACCGTCTTCGCCGGCGAGGCGCCGCTGCGCGAGACGGCGGAGCGCATCGGCAACTCGGACATGCTCGCCGACGGCCGGTTCGACATCCTGGTCCTGTCCGGCGGCGGCGCCTGGGGCGCCTTCGGCGCAGGCTACCTGGAAGGCTGGACCGAGACCGGCACCCGCCCCGAATTCGAGATCGTCACCGGCATCTCCACCGGAGCCATCATCGCGCCCTTCGCCTTCATCGGCGCGCAGGAGGATTCGCGCCTGCGCACCTTCTACACCACGACAGAAGACAGCGACCTCTTCCGCCCCGCGCCCTTTCGCGCGCTCACCGGCGGACCGGCCGTCACCGACACGACGCGCTTTCTAGACGTCATCGATCGGGAGATCACGCCCGAGGTCGTCGCCCGCATCGCCGAGGAACACCGCCGCGGCCGCCGCCTGCTGATCGGCACCACCAATCTCGACGCCGAACAGGCCGTGATCTGGAGCATCGGAGACATCGCCGTGCAGGGCGGGCCGGAGGCCGAGGCGCTGATCGAGCTCGTCATCCTTGCCTCCTCCTCCGTTCCGGGCGTCTTCCCGCCGGTGGAGATCGCAGTGGGCACCGGTGAGGACCGTCGGGGCGAACTGCATGTGGACGGCGGCGTGACCCGCGCGCTCTTTGCCCTGCCGCGTGGCGTCTCGCTGCGCGAGCTGGACCGGGTGCTGCCCGACGGGCTCGGCGAGGTACGCTACCACATCATCGTCAACGGCGCGCTGGAGCCGCAGTACAAGCCGGTGGAAACGCCCCTCTTCGCCATCGCCTCCCGTGCGCTCACGACCCTGATCAAGGAGCAGACGCGGGAGAACGTGGCCGACATCCGTGCGGCGGCGGAGGCGGACGGGGCCGAGGTCACCGTCATCGCGGTGCCGCCGAGTTTCAGCAGCGAACCCGAGACCGCCTTCGATCCCAATTTCATGTCCGAGCTCTTTGAACTCGGCCGCTCCATGGCCACGACCGGAATGGCGGAGGTGCCCGATGCTTGATCGTCTGCGAAGCTGGCGCGGGCTCGCGCGCTCCCTGCGGGTCTACCGCCTCGACCGGCAGCATCTCGCGAGCCTGACGGCGTTCTACGGCGAGCTGCTGCCCAAGGACGCTCTGGTCTTCGACATCGGCGCGCATCTCGGCGACCGGATCGCAGTGGCCCGGCGGCTGGGCGCGCGCGTGGTCGCGGTCGAGCCCCAGCCCGGCCCCATGCGTCTCCTGCGACTGCTCCACGGCCGCGACGAAGCTGTGACCCTCCTCCAAGCCGCCGCAGGCGCGGCGGAGGGCACGGCCCGGCTCCACGTCAACCGGGCCAATCCCACCGTCTCCACCCTCTCCTCGGAGCTCGCCGACACGGCGGCGCTGGCCGAAACCTGGCGGGGCCAGCGCTGGGACGGGGCGATCGACGTGCCCGTCACGACGCTCGACGCCCTGATCGCGAGGCACGGCCGCCCCGACTTCATCAAGATCGACGTCGAGGGCTTCGAGGCCGAAGCGCTCTCCGGCCTTTCCGCCCCCGTGCCGCTATTGAGCTTCGAGGTCACGATGGTGATGCGCGCTGCAGGGATCGCGGCGCTGGACCGCGCGGCGGAACTGGGTTTCAGCCGCTTCCGCCTGTCGCTGGGCGAGAGCCACGCCTGGCACGCCGACTGGGAGGACGCGGCCGCCACGCGGACCCGCCTGCAGGACCTCCCCGACAGCGCCAACTCCCTGGACGTCTACGCCAGACCCTGACTGGGAGGAGCTGCGCCCGACCCGGAGGGCACGGCCGCTCCTCGCTGTCATCCTCGGGCTCGACCCGAGGATCTTCCGAGGCGATAGATGGCCCGGGTAAGTCGGACCACGACGGTCCCTTCTTAACCAACCGCCCCGGCAGACGCGCCGGGACCTTCGGCAACCCTCGCAAGGCACTGGCCAAAGGCCCCGGATCAAGTCCGGGGCGGTATCGAAGCGGACCACCCCCTACTCCCCTCAGGAGGACGCGGCCGTCCGCACACCAGCCCAAACGAAAAAAGCCGCCCCCCGGGGCGGCTTCCTTCAACTCCAGACCAGACGGCTCAGCCCTGGCGGGCCTTGAACCGACGCTGGGTCTTGTTGATCACGTAGACGCGGCCCTTACGGCGCACCACGCGGCAATCGCGATGGCGCTGCTTCAGGGAGCGAAGCGAGTTCTTGACCTTCATAGCCTCTCTCCAATGTCAGCGGCGCGCATGGCGGGCCAGGCGCCTCGGTTACGTTTGCCTTCTCAGGCGGAATGGGATGGTGGGCGTAACTGGGATTGAACCAGTGACCCCTTCGATGTCAACGAAGTGCTCTCCCGCTGAGCTATACGCCCATCCGTCCGTCAGGGCCGGAGCCCCTCTGGAAGTGGAGGCGTAATTGCCACGACTCGCCGGAAGCGTCAACCGCACTTTGCGGGGCCGTGCCGAAACTTGTCCGCATCCCGTTCGGGACTAGGCTCGCCCCATGACCACATGGCGTCCCAGACAACGGATCCGCGTCCTCGCCATCGGGCTGAGCTGGCACCGCGGCAGGCTCCTCGCGTGCGACGTCACCGACGATGCCGGCTGGATAAAGGGTGTTCGCCCGCCTGGCGGCGGGGTGAACTTCGGCGAGGGCTGGCAGGACGCCCTGCGCCGCGAGTTCCGGGAGGAATTCTCCCTCGACATCGCGATCACCGGTGCACCCGTCATCCTGGAAAACATCTTCGTGCACGAGGGCCAGACAGGTCACGAGATCGTCTTCGCCGCCCCGATCACCGGGCCCGAGACCGCCTTCGCCGACCGTGACGAGGTACCCTTCGTCGAGGACAACGGCGTCGCCGCCACCGCCCGATGGGTCGATCCCGCCGCACTTGCAGCGGACGGAATTCCCCTGTTTCCCGAGGGTCTGGCCGATCACCTCCCGTCACCTGCCTCGACGCCCGCGCCCGACAGCCCTCACTCGGGCACGTAAGGCCGTTCGATGGAAAAGGCGTCCCCCAACATAGTCCATGTGACCGCCTCGAACCGCTCCGGCCACTCTATGCCCCGCGCGGCGGCCAGCCGGCGCGCCCGCGGCAGGTAGGCCCGCGCAAAGGCGAGATGCGCCGCGATGATCGCGGCGCGCTCGGGCGCCGGCACCGGCAGGGACATCACCAGCTCCTTCTGCTCCTCCGTCAGAAGCCGGTTGAGGTGCAGCACGCCGCCCCGATGCGGCGCGGCCGTCTCCTCGATCAGCAGATCCACGAGCTTGTTTCGCAGGTGGAACACGCCGAGTACCCCGTTGATGTACTCCTCCCGCCCCATCGCGAGATGCAGCAGCCCGAGGATCCGGATGAACTCCTCGATCTGATAGCGCAACCGGGCGGGGCTCGACCTCTGGTCGCCCGAACGCTCGGCAAGGTCCGCATGAACGTTGTCGTGATCGAAGAGCGGCTTCACGGCATCCCGACTCTGCCCGCCCATCTGGCCGGGCTTCAGGATCACCACGTCGGTGCGCGTCCAGTCGGCGGTGATCGCGTTGATCAGCGCGGGCCGCGTCGTGCGATCCCAACACAGGATGATCTCCCCGGTCTGGCCAATCGCCTCCCGCCACTGGGCCGCGACGGCGTCGGTCGGGCCGTCCTCGGCCACCAGGATGAAGTCGATATCGCTGTAGGCATCCGCCAGCCCGGTGCCGTAGCTGCCGCTGAGAAACAGCCCGCGGATGCCGGGCGCGTCGCGCAAAGCCTCCGCAACCACGTCGATGACCGCCTGATGATCCATATGCGACGCCTCCGACCCGCCCCCCTACAGGTAGGTGCCGTCCCCCGAACCCCAACCGCCTGCCGCCCCGCAGAAAAAAATCGCGCCGCCTGTCGATTGCGGTGCATCCTGCGGGTCATGGGGGTGCAGGCGGCCCGCCTGCGCCAACCTCAAGGGAGAGATCCGATGCAGTACATGTTCCTGTTCGTCGATGAGCGCGAGAATGTGGTCCACGACATGGACGCCTGGCGCGCCTATATGGGCGCGATGCACGAAGCCGGCATCATGAAGTACGGCGACGAGCTGCACCCGAACGAGGCCGCCACCACCCTGCGCATCCGCGACGGCAAGCGCAGCGTGCAGGACGGCCCCTATGCCGATGTGCGCGAACAGCTCGGCGGCTTCGTCGTGGTGGAGGTTCCGGATCTCGACACCGCCCTCGACTGGGCGGCGAAGTCCCCGGCGGCGGAACTCGGCTGCGTCGAGGTCCGGCCCGTCGTGCTCCACGACGCCCCCGCCCCGGCCTGACCCATGCAGGCGCGCGCCGAAGCCGAACGGGTGGCGCGCGCCTCCTACGGGCGCCTCGTGGCGCTCATTTGCCGCCAGACCCGCGACATCGCAGCGGCCGAGGACGCGCTCGGCGGCGCGCTCCTGACGGCACTGGAGCGCTGGCCCGAGGCCGGCGTGCCCCGCAACCCCGAGGCCTGGCTCCTCACTGCCGCCCGGCGCCGCGGTCTCAACGTCCTGCGCCACGACGCGGTGGTGAAGGCCGCCGAGCCCGCCTTGGCGTTGATGGCGGAGGAAGAGGTCGAGGGCGATCTGCCCGACCGCCGCCTCGACCTGCTCTTCGTCTGCGCCCACCCCGCGATCGACCCCGGTGTCCGCACGCCGCTGATGCTCCAGACCGTGCTGGGCCTCGATGCCGCCCGCGTCGCAAGCGCCTTCGTCGTGCCGAAGGCCACCATGGCCCAGCGGCTTGTGCGCGCGAAGGCGCGCATCCGCGACGCCGGCATCCCCTTTCGCACCATCGCGGGCGACGAGATGGAGGAGCGTCTGCCCCCCGTGCTCGACGCGATCTACGCCGCCTTCGGCCAGAGCTGGGAGGATCCCAACACCGCCCTCGTCTCCGAAGCGCTGTTCCTCGGCGATCTCCTCTGCACCGCCCTGCCCGAGGAGCCGGAGGTCGCGGGCCTCATGGCGCTGATATGCTACGTGGAGGCCCGCCGCGCCGCCCGCCGCGACGCCCATGGCGCCTACGTGCCCCTCGACGCGCAGGACCCCGCCCGCTGGTCCCGCCCCCTCGCGCTGCGGGCCGAGGGCCTGCTGCACCGCGCCGCGCGGGCCGGACGGCCGGGCCGCTACCAGATCGAGGCCGCGATCCAGTCCCACCACATGCGCCCGCTCTGGGGTCGCCCGGTGGAGCCCGCCGCCCTCGTCGAGCTCTACGACCTCCTGCTGGCGGAGGCCCCCTCCCTCGGCGCCGCCGTCAACCGCGCCGCCGCCCTCGGCCGCGCGGGCGAGCCCCGGGCCGCACTGAGCGCCCTCGACGCCCTCGACCCGCGCGACATCCGCGACTACCAACCCTACTGGGCCGCCCGCGCCGACCTCCTTGCACAGGCCAGCGAGGACGCCACCGACGCCTATACCCGCGCCATCGCCCTCAGCGACGACCCCGCCGTCATCCGCTTCCTCACCGACCGCGCCACCACGGCCGGGGCGCAGGTCGGGGCCACCTGAACGCCAATCTCGATAACCGCCCGAGCCGCTTCGAAGGGTACCCCAGACCACCACGGCGCGTGGCAAGAACAATCTTGAGTTGTGGGTATGTCGCAGTCTGTCCCGCGCACCAATTACGCCGCAACTTTCAAGCCGGTAGTTCACGTTCCCCCTTCGCCCCTGCCCTTTCGATCCGTTCTTCGAACGCAGGGCGAACGAAAACATCTTTAGGTTGTGTCTCCGAACGAACCGCGAACACCGCCTGTGAACTTTTTCTGCACAAAAAACGGGCTAGGCTCCGCCCACGGGGAGAACGCACCGAAAAGGACGACCGCCGATGAACGCGCAGAACGAACCGACCTTCCGCCAGTCCGTCGACATCATGTTCAACCGCGCCGTTGCGCTGATGGACCTGCCGCCGGGCCTGGTGGAGAAGATCCGGGTATGCAACGCCACCTATACCGTGCGCTTCGGCGTCCGCCTGCGCGGCGACATCCACACCTTCACCGGCTACCGCGCCGTCCACTCCGAACACATGGAGCCGGTCAAGGGCGGCATCCGCTACGCGATGGGCGTCAACCAGGACGAGGTCGAGGCGCTCGCCGCCCTCATGACCTACAAATGCGCGCTGGTGGAAACCCCCTTCGGCGGCTCCAAGGGCGGGCTCGCCATCGATCCGCGCGAGTGGGACGAGACGGAGCTCGAGCGCATCACCCGACGCTTCGCCTACGAGCTGGCCAAGCGCGACCTGATCCACCCCTCCCAGAACGTGCCCGCGCCCGACATGGGCACCGGCGAGCGGGAGATGGCGTGGATCGCCGATGCCTACCGCCGGATGAACACCACCGACATCAACGCACGGGCCTGTGTCACCGGCAAGCCGCTGAACGCCGGTGGCATCGCCGGCCGGGTCGAGGCGACGGGCCGCGGCGTCCAATACGCCCTCCGCGAGTTCTTTCGCCATCCGGAGGACGTGGCGAAGGCGGGTCTCCAGGGCAAGCTCGACGGCAAGCGCGTGATCGTTCAAGGCCTCGGCAACGTGGGCTACCACGCGGCAAAGTTCCTCAGCGAGGAGGACGGCTGCAAGATCACCTGCATCATCGAGCGGGACGGCGCCATCCGCGACGACGCCGGCCTCGATGTAGAGGCCGTGCGCGCCCATATCGCCGAGACCGGCGGCGTCGCGGGCTTTGCCGGGGCGGAGTTCACGCCCGGCGGCTCGAAGGCACTGGAGGACGAATGCGACATCCTCATCCCCGCCGCCCTCGAAGGGGTCATCAACCAGCGCAACGCCTCCGACATCAAGGCGCCGCTGATCATCGAGGCCGCAAACGGGCCGATCACCGCGGGCGCCGACGAGATCCTGTGCCGCAAGGGCACGATCATCATCCCGGACATGTATGCGAACGCGGGCGGCGTCACGGTCTCCTACTTCGAATGGGTGAAGAACCTCTCCCACATCCGCTTCGGCCGCATGGAACGGCGGCGGGAGGAGGCGCGCCACGAACTGCTCGTCGACGAGCTGGAGCGGCTGGCGGGCGAAGGCTCCAACATCACGATCTCCGAGGGGTTCAAGAAGAAGTACCTGCACGGCGCGGGCGAGCTTGAACTCGTCCGCTCCGGCCTCGACGACACGATGCGCGAGGCCTACGGCTCCATGCGCGAGATCTGGCACGAGAAACCCGGCGTGACCGACCTGCGCACCTCCGCCTACCTCGTCAGCATCGACCGGGTGGCGGCGAGCTATGTGAGCCTGGGGCTGTAAGGACGATGGCCGAGCGGAGGCTTGTCGCGTCCGCGCGCTCCAAACCTCCGCCGCACGGGGGCTCGGGTCCAAGCCCTCTCATCCTGACGGTCGCGGCCGAAGCGCCGGGACCGCTTCGCAACGACGCGCTCCTCGACAAGAGGCCCCGGATCAGGTCGGGGGCAGTGGCACACCGAAACACCCTCCCGCCCGCGCTCCGTTGGGTGGCGCCCCCACCGATCCTCTGCCGCGCGATGGCGCAGGTTTCAGCTCCTTGACCTAAGCGTCGCGGCCGAAGCGCCGGGACTTTTCAGCGATCGATGCGCCCCTTGGCCACGGACCCCGGATCGCGTCCGGGGTGGTATCCTTCGAAACGCCCCTCCGCCCGGACGGTGCCCCCTCCAATCCTCTGCTGCGCAAGGCCGTAGGTCTCAGCCTTTTCACCCGACCGTGTCGCCGGGACCTTTCGGAAACCGAAGCACTTTATGGCGGAAGGCCCCGGATCAAGTCCGGGGCGGTATCAGGTCGAACGGACGGCACGCCTGGCAACGCCGCCGGGCTGCGCCCGACCGGGGTTCGGCCGGTTCGCGTCTCAAACGCGTCACCGGAGCGCTTGCAAGACGCCGCTCACCCTCCGCACGGCAGGCGCGTTGGCGATATCGAAGCAGAACGCGGGAGATGGAAGCGTCGGAGCACCGACCTGTGACCCCCATCCAGCAAGCGCCCACCAGGTCGGGTGCCGTCCTCATCTCTTTGCGGGAGAGGTCACCAGACGACGTCCCCCGCAGGGCAGCCTCTCCTCACTGCGGCGGGGCCAGCACGATGAGCTGGCGCACCGTCGCCTCGTTCAGGAAGCCCGTCGGCTCCAGCCCATATTCTCGCTGGAACTGGGCCAGCGCCTCCCGCGTGTCCGCGTCGAACTCCCCGCTGATCGACGGCACGCTGTAGCCCAGCGAGCGCAGCCGGGCCTGCACCAGCGTCCGGTTCACGAGATTGAGGCCCAGCGCCTGCTCTCCGGCGGCCGCCCCGCCATTCGTCGCGGCAACCTCCCGCTGCGCCTGCTCCTCGAACTGCTGGAGCCGGGCCTGCGCTGTCGGCGCGAACTCGCTGTCGGGAAAGCTTGCGAGGAAGGCGCGGTAGCCGTCCGCCGTATCGGTCTGCAGCGCCTGGTTCCAGGCGGCCTGCACCTCGGCACTGGCCGCGGCGAGCTGTTCGGCCTCGATCTCGGCCAGTGCCGTGCCCGCCTCGTCGGAGAAGAGCCCGTTGGGATAGCTGCGCAGGTAGGCGCGCAGCCCCTCCTCCGTGCCCAGCGCCCCGCTGCTTTCCCAGAAGGCGCGGTCCTCGGCCTCGCGCTCGGCGCGCTGACGCTCCTGTTCGGCCTCGATCTCCGCCCGGCGGTTGTCGCCCTGGAGCGACAGCAACTCCACCTGGCTCGCCGACAGGTACGAGGTCTGCTCGAAATCCTGACCCTGCTGCCAGCCCACGATCGCCGCGCGTGTGCCGGGGCCGAAGATGCCATCCACGCCGCGCGTGTTGAAGCCCATCAGCACGAGGTCCTCCTGGATCGCGCGCCGCGCATCGCGGTCGAGGTTCAGCGCCGCCTCCGCGGCCTCGGCCGGGTTCTCCTCCTCCTCCGGCTCCGGTTCGGGCTCCGGTTCGGGGGCCGGAGCGGGCGGTGCGGCCGCGGTCTCCAGCTCGTCGGCCCCCTCGATCAGCACCGGTTCGGCGACGAGCAGGCCGTCCTGCGCGATCACCACCGCTTCGGGATCGGCGAAGCCCGCGCTCGTCATCGTATCCGTCATCTCGGAGACGAGGTCGCGCAGCGACGTGCCGGGGATCAGCGCCACCTCCCGCGCGAGCGTGTCGATCTCGCCGACGGGCCCGTGGATCAGCAGCGTGTCGCGCGGCGTGTAGACCCGCCCGATGCCGGCCTCGACCCCCGCCCCCTCGATCCCGGCCTCCGGGTCGGTGCCCACGAACATCACGCCGTGCCGCCCCTCGCCCGCCGTGAGGCCCAAGAGCAGGTCGAGCGTGGGTGCGGTCAGCCCCACCCGGATCACCGTGTCCGCGTTGGCATCCGCGGGCAGGAACCAGCTTTCGTTGCCGCTGGTCGCCGTCTGGCCGGAGAGGTGGATCACCACCTTCTCCGCCGCCTCGGCCCGCTCGCGGAAGGTGTTGAGCAGCGTGAAGAGCTCGGTCCGCGTCAGGTTCTCCCCGCTCAGCACCTCGAAGCCCGCACCCTCGTAGGCCAGCGTCAGGCGCTCGAAATCCGCGACCTCCGCATCCGGCAGGCTGGCATAGGGACCGTTCTGGATCACCAGCGCGACCTGCTGCGCCGCGGCGGGCACGGCCACCCCTGCAAGCAGGGCCGCCAGCGCGGTGCGTTGAAACAGTCGGATCATGGGGGCGCTCCTTCGTCTTTCGTCTTGTCCGGCAATCTGGAGCCGAACGCGCGCGCAGCAAGACCCGTTCCGACCCGGCGTCACGCAACCGTCACCGTAGCTTCACCAGACCGTTGCGAAGCCCGCGCACACGGTCGGCGGTCCAACGACATTCAGGGAGCCCCCACCATGATCATCCGAGCCACGGGCCTGACCGCCCTCATGCTCGGCGTTGCCCTTCCGGCATACGCCCAGGTCTTCAACCGCATCGCCAGCTTCGACGTCTCCACCCAGGACGGCACGGATGCGAGCGCGGAGACCGCGCCCGAAATCATCGCCGCCACGGCCGACGGCATGACGCTGGTCTACACCGACAGCCCCGCCGGCGTGCTCGGCATGATCGACATCACCGATCCGGCCGCCCCCGCCGGGATGGGCACCGTGGCCCTCGATGGCGAGCCGACCTCGGTGGCGCTGTCCAATGACGTCATTCTCGCAGGTGTGAACACCTCCGACGACTTCGTGAACCCGTCGGGCCACCTCCTGGCGCTGTCGGTTGACGGTGAGGAGCTCGCCCGCTGCGACCTCGGCGGCCAGCCAGACTCCATCGCCGCGACCGCCAGCATCGTCGCGGTAGCCATCGAGAACGAGCGCGACGAGGATCTCGACGACGGCGTGATCCCGCAGCTTCCCGCGGGCAACGTCACGATCTATCCGCTTGAGGACGGCGTGCCCCGGTGCGACGGCATGATCGTGGCCGACGTCACCGGCCTCGCCGGGACCGCGCCGACCGATCCGGAGCCCGAATTCCTGGACATCAACGGCAATGACGAAATCGTCGTGTCCCTGCAGGAGAACAACCACATGGTGGTCCTCTCCGCGGCCGGTGAGGTCCTGTCCCACTTCTCCGCGGGCAGCGTAGATCTGGAGAACATCGACACCATCGAGGACGGCCGCATCGTGCTTCAGGACACGCAGCCCGGCCGCCTGCGCGAGCCCGACGCGGTGAAGTGGTTCGACGACGTCCATTTCATCACGGCCAACGAGGGCGATTACGAGGGCGGCTCGCGCGGCTGGACCGTCTTCAACCGCGACGGCACCGTCGTCTACGAGGACGGCACGGCCCTCGAATATGCCATGATCCGCGCGGGCCACTACCCCGACGAGCGCTCCGGCAACAAGGGTGTCGAGCCCGAGAGTGTCGAGGTCGGCACCTTCGGCGGCACGCCCATGGCCTTCATCGGGTCCGAGCGGGGCTCCATCGTCGGCGTCTACGACATGACCGACCCGACGGCCCCCGCGCTCGCCCAGCTCCTGCCGTCGGGCATCGCTCCCGAGGGTCTGCTGGCGCTGCCCGATCGCAACCTCTTCGTCACCGCGAACGAGGCCGACCTGATCGAGGATGGCGGCGTCCGCGCCCACGTCATGATCTACGAATTCGGTGACGACACGGCAGTGTACCCCACCATCGTCTCCCAGGATCATGCCAGCGGACTGCCAATGGGCTGGGGCGCCCTCTCCGGCCTCGCCGCGGATGAGGCGGATGCGGGCACGCTCTACGCCGTCTCCGACAGCTTCTACGGCGGCGCACCCGCGATCTTCACCATCGACGCGACGCAGACCCCGGCGCTGATCACGAACAAGACCATCGTGACGCGCGAGGGGCTCGGCCTCGCCCAGAAGCTCGACCTCGAAGGCATCGCGACCGATGGCGAGGGCGGCTTCTGGCTCGCCTCCGAGGGCCGGATGGACCGCAACATCCCGCACGCGCTCTACCACGTGGACGGCGAGGGCGTGATCCAGGACGAGATTCCGCTGCCCGAGGCCCTGCGCGACGTCGACCGCCGCTTCGGCATGGAGGGCGTGACCCGCGACGGCGACATGCTCTACATTGCCATGCAGCGCGAGTGGCGCGACGACCCCGAAGGCCAGGTCAAGATCGTCCGCTACGACATCGAGGCCGAGGAATGGGCCGCCGTCGCCTATCCGCTCGAAAGCGGTGAGCAGGGCTGGGTCGGCCTCTCCGAGATCACGGCGTCGGACGGCCAGCTCTTCATCGTCGAGCGCGACAACCAGATCGGCTCAGCCGCGGCGATCAAGCGGCTCTACACCGTCTCCCTCGATGGGCTGGAATTCGCGGAGCTCGGCACGGAGCTTCCGATCGTCGAGAAGAGCATGGAGCACGACTTCCTGCCCCAGCTCGCCAGCTACAACGGCTTCGTCGTCGACAAGATCGAGGGCTTCGCCGTCGCCGCGGACGGCACGCGCTACGCCGTGACCGACAATGACGGCGTCGACGACAGCTCGGGCGAGACCTTCTTCTTCGTGGTTGAGTAACGCCTTTTAGGGACCCCCGGCGCGATCCGGGGGTCCCTTTTCCGCGGGCCCTGCCGGGATGCCGCCATGGACCTGCACGCCGCCCACCTGCAGCTCGCCCCCCCGTGACGCCGGGGGATGCGCAGGCCCACCACACGATCCTCGCCGCCCCCGCGACCTCCCGCCTTTTCGATGGACCCCGTAATCCGATGTCGAAGCGGACGCAGGGCCTCATGCTGTGGATGGGGCGCATCAGCCGGCAGGGGAAGGGCCTGGGATGGATGATCCGGCGCAAGGGCGAACTGATCGGCTGCATCCGCCTCGACCGGATCGCGTGCACGACCTCCATCGCCATGACGGCGCATGCCCATGGCACGCTGGAGCTCCACCGGCTGGAGGCCCGGACACTCGCGGCCAACCCCGCCTCCGACGGCGCGCCGTTGAGGGTCGGGTTCCGATGCGAGGGGACGAGGTGCGAAAAGTCCCCTTCGACGGCAGCCGCCTCGACGGGAACGTCCGCGCCCGCCTCGCGGTCGATCCGGGCCGAGACATGTTACAGGATCGGGGCGGACCCTCCATTCCCGTAACATGTTTCGCGCTTCATCTTTCCGAAAATACGCCGCGGGGGTCCGGGGGCGCGCAGCCCCCGGCGTCACTCGCCCGGAACCGCCGCCGGCTGCTTGGGCTCGGGCACGGCGACGAACCGCGCCCAGCCGTCGCGCACCGCCGTCTCGCAGTGGGCGGCCAGCGCCTTGCGGTCGATGAAGGCGGCGGGGCGGACCGGATCGGCGAAGCTCAGATGCACCTCGCCCCCGAAGGACCGCGTGACCATCGCCCAGATATGCGCGCCGAGGCTCATGTCCCCCCACCAGCCGTAGAACGAGGCCGGCAAGCGCGCGTTCGGCACATAGGCGAGAGCCACGGGCTGCACCTCCATCTCCTCCGCCAGGCCGGGCTGGTGGAAGGCGGCGAAGAGCGCCGATTTGAACGGCAGGACCCGCAAACCGTCGGTGCTGGTGCCCTCGGGAAAGAACAGGAGCTGCTGGCCGCGGTCGATCCGCTCGGTCATGTCGCGCTTCTGCTGGGCGGCCGCCGCGGCGCGCCGTTCGACGAAGAGCGCGTCCATCAGGCGCGCGCAGAAGCCGATGCCGGGCCAGTCCCGCACCTCCGCCTTCGCGACGAAGGCGACCTGCCCGATGGAGCAGAGCGCCATGACGTCGAGCCAGCTCGAATGGTTCGCCACCATCGCCCCGCCCCGGCCCAGCGGTGTCCCGTGCACCACCCGCCGCAATCCGATCAGCCGCAGGCTGACCCGCGCCCAGAGCCGCATGACGAGGAACCGCGGTTGCGTACCCAGAAACAGCGGCTCGGCGACTTTCAGAAGAGCGTAGAGCGCGGTCATCACCGCGAGCCAGGCGCCGAGCACCCCGATGCGCAGCCCCCCGACGAGCGCGCGAAGCGGCCCGGGCCGCGGCAGGACCGGCGGCGGCGGGCCTTCCCAGGTGCTCACGCCTGGACGCTCCGCGCGCGGCGGGAATACATCTCGCGATACCGGTCGGCCATGCGGGTCGTGTCCATCAAAAGGCATACATCGACCGTGTTGAACTCCCAGTCGATGAAGGCGCCCTCGCCGACGAAGCCGCCAAGGCGCAGATACGCCTTGATGAGCGGCGGGATCGCGCGCATCGCCGCCTTGTGGTCGACCTCGTCCGCCGGCAGCCGGTCCATCGGCACGAAGTGCTGAGGCAATGTGCGCACGCGCAGCTCCTCGGGTGCGAGGTGCTGGTGATGGAGCAGGGAGAGCGGCTGGGCCAGCACCTCGACATCCGTGCCGTGGAAGGAGGCGACGCCGAACATGATCTCCACCCCGTGGCCGATCACGTATTCACCGAGACCCGACCAGAGCAGGTGCATCGCCGCCCCGCCGCGATAGTCGGCATGGACGCAGGAGCGGCCGAGCTCAACCGTCTCGCGCCCCAGCGCGGTCAGCTTTGACAGGTCGTACTCGTGCTGGCCGTAAAAGCCGGGACCGGCTGCCGCCACCGAGCCGCGCATCAGGCGGTAGACGCCGACGACACCGAGGTTGATGCCCTGTGCCGCGCGGGCCCGGTCGATGAGCAGGAGGTGGTCGAAATGCGGATCGAAGGCGTCCCGCTCCAACCGCGCGGCGTGATCCCCGGGCGCGGCCTTGGCACCCATCTCCTCGACGAAGACCTCGTAGCGCAGGCGCTGCGCGGCCTCGACCTCGGCGTCGTCGGACGCGAGGCGGACCTCGAATTTCTGCGCTTCGACCTGCATCTTCATACCGTGACCGCTTCCGTGGAGTGCGAGGGACCCTATGCGGGCAGGTCGCGAAGTTCAACGGCGCCGCTGCGGCGCGAGAGGCCCCTCAACACACGGTCATCTTCTGTTAACCTTGGGATGCGACATTTCGGCCAGTGTCGGACTGTTCGTAGACCTGCGTCAGGATCACCCGCGATCCATCGATCACCACCTTGCCGGTGTGCTCGAAATTCACGGTGATCCGGCCGCCCACGACTGACTGCACCTGTCCGGTTCCCCAATCGGGCTGATCTGGATGGCGCACCAGTGCGCCGGGTTCGAGGAATTCGTTCATGGCCTCCCGTCCTTCGACTGTACCGTCCCATTCCGGCATCGCGGGGGATGCCCCGGGCGAGGATCCGACCGGCGCGCTCGCGGCCCTGGTCACGTCGCGCATCTGTCACGACCTGATCAGCCCCGTCGGCGCGATCGACAACGGCGTGGAACTGATCGAGGCGATGAATGTCGGCACCTCTTCGCCGGAGATGGTCCTGATAGGCGAAAGCGCAAGATCGGCTGCGGCAAAGCTGCGCCTGTTCCGGCTCGCCTTCGGGGCCGCGGGGGCGGACGGGACGAGCCGGGGGCGGGAGCTCGACCGGCTCTTCACCGATTGCTTCACCCGGCCGCGGCTGCGCTTCACCTGGGCGGGGGGGCCGCGCGACATGCCCCGGATGGAGGCGAAGATGCTGGCGCTCGCGCTGCTATGCGCCGACAGCGCGCTGCCGCTGGGCGGGCTGCTGACGGTCGTGACGGGCGAGCGGCTGCGCGTCGAGGGGTCGGGGCCGCGCGTCCGGCTGGATCCACGACTGCAGGCCGCGCTGGAACGCCCGCAGGACATCGCGGATTTCCGCGCGGGCGAGGTGCAGTTCCTGCTCGCCCGCCTGCAGGCGATGACGGTCGGGCGGCCCATCGCGCTGGAGCTTTCGGAAGAGTGGCTGACGCTGACGGTCTGACGCCCTCGGCGGGCGCCCGCCGACATCGCTCGGATGGCCTCACGGGCCTTTGTCGTGGTCAACGCGGCGCCCCCACCCCATCTGACATGTCACGAAACAGTCAAGGCGTGGGGGCGCACCATGATCGAGGTGAGATACGGGAACGGCCTGTCCGGCGGGCGGCGCGAGGTCTTCGAGCGGGCGGCGGAGCGTTGGAACGACGTGCTCGACACCGCGCTGCCGCCGGTGACCTATCGCGGGGAGCGGATCGAGGGCATCGTGATCGACGCGACGATCACACCGATCGACGGCCCCTCGGGCGTGCTCGGCCAGGCGGGACCGACGGTGCTGCGCCCCGTCACCCGTCTGCCCGCCCTGGGCGTCATGGAGTTCGACGAGGCCGACATCCAGCGGCTGGAGCAGGACGGCACCTTCGAGGACGTGATCCTGCACGAAATGGGCCATGTTCTGGGGGCAGGCACGCTCTGGGCCATACTGGGCCTGATCGAGGGCGAGGGCGGCCCCGACCCGATCTTCACCGGGGCGGCGGCGACGCGGGAATATGGCGAGCTGCTCGGCCAGGCGCCCGCGCCGGTGCCGGTCGCGAATACCGGCGGCGCGGGCACACGGGACGGGCACTGGCGCGAGCTCACCTTCGGCGACGAGCTGATGACGGGATTCCTGTCGGGCACCGATCGGCCGTTGAGCCGCATGACGATCGCCTCCTTCGCGGATCTCGGCTACGAGGTGCGCTACGAGACCGCCGATCCCTACGTGCTGCCTAGCGATCAGGACCTGATGCGCTCAGGCGTGCTGACGGCCGTGCGGATCTGCGACCTATGCCGGGTCGACCGGCCTGCGCCGATCCCGCTGGGCCCCGGTGCCTTCGCCGACTGACGCGACCGGCGCGTCGGGGCATCTGGACCAAGAAGAAGAGTGGGGCGGGCTCTCGAACCGCGGTCGGGACGAAGCCGGCAGAAGGCGGTCGGCCGTATGCCGGTCCGGTCCAAACGCGATGAAAGGACGTGGGGCTCAGGAGACGGGCGGGAGCACCCTGGCTCCGCGCGCCCCGCCCGCTCCGGGCAAGATGAGGGCGGGACGGTCGTACCGCGGGCGCAACCTCGCACGACAAGACGAAGGGCCAAGTCGGTGAGGAAACAGGCGGTGGCGATCTGCGTCGCGACTGCTCCCCTCCCCCGCTGCAGGCGGAGGCTCAGGGAGGGGACACCGCGCCGCAGGCGCGGCCCCGCCCAACGGGATGAGGGGCCGGCAGGCCCCGAAGACGGGCGGGAGCGCCCTATTCCGCCGCCACCTTTCCAGCCGCGTCGAGCCAGCCCCACATGCGCACCGGCGTGATCGGCATGTCGACGTGGTGCACGCCCGCGTCCCAGACTGCGTCGAGTGCCGCGTTGGTCACGGCGGCGAGCGCGCCGACGGTGCCGGCCTCGCCGCAGCCCTTCATGCCGATCTCGTTGGCCGTTGACGGCACCAGCTCCGCGTGGAAGTCCATCCACGGCACGTCGTAGGCCCGCGGCATGGCGTAATCCATGAAGGAGCCCGACAGGAGCTGGCCATCCGCGTCGTAGACAACCTGCTCGGTGATCGCCTGCCCGATGCCCTGGGCGACGCCGCCATGGACCTGCCCCTCGGCCAGCATCGGGTTCATCAGCACGCCGAAATCGTCGACCACGGTGTATTTCACGCAGGTGGTCTTGCCCGTCTCGGGATCGACCTCGACTTCCGCGAAATGCGCGCCGTTGGGGTAGGAGCGGCCGGGGACGGTGTTTTCGAGCTCGGTGACGAGCAGCTCCTGCAGGCCCCGCTGGCGGGCGGTTTCGGCGAGCGCCATCAGCGTCACCGTCTTGTCGGTGCCCGCGACGCGGAATTCCCCATCCTCGAAGTCGAGATCGGCTGCGGCAACCTCCATCTCCTCCTCGGCCAGGGGGCGGTACTTGCGGATCATCTCGTCGGCCGCGGCGTTGATCGAGTTGCCCTGCATCGTCACCGAGCGGGAGCCGCCGGTGCCGCCGCCTGTGGCGATCCGGTCGCTGTCGCCTTGCAAGAAGACGATCTTGTCGAAGGGGATCCCGGCCCGCTGATGCAGGATCTGGGCGAAGACCGTCTCGTGCCCCTGCCCGTTCGACTGGGTACCGACATAGAGGTTCACGCCGCCATCTTCGGTGAACTCGATCTTCGTGGTCTCGTCCTGCGACCCAAGAATGGACTCGATGTAGTAGCAGAGGCCGAGGCCGCGGTACTTGCCGTGGCGCGCGCTCTCCGCCTTGCGCGCCTTGAAACCGGCCAGATCGGCCTCGACCTCGGCCCGGTCGAGCACGCGGGCGAAGTCGCCCACGTCATAGGTCTCGCCCGAGGCGGTCACGTAAGGGAAGCTCTCGCGCGGAATGAAGTTCCTCTTGCGCAGCTCCACCGGGCTCACGCCGAGCTGGCGGGCGGAGGCGTCCATCAACCGTTCCAGCGCGTAGATCGCCTCCGGGCGGCCCGCGCCGCGATAGGCGTCGACGGGGGTGGTGTTGGTATAGACACCCTCCACGTGGAAGAAGGTGGTCTGCACGTCATAGGTCCCCGGCATCACCTTCAGCGCCAGTTCGGACTGGATGAACTGGCCGTAGGGGGAGTTGTAGGCACCCAGATTGCTGACCGTGTGGAAGCGCAGCGCGGTCAGCCGATGGTCCGCGTCGAAGGCCGCCTCGGCGGTTGTCACGAGGTCCCGGCCCGAGGCGTCCGTCATGTGCCCCTCGCCGCGATCGGCCATCCAGCGCACGGCGCGCCCCGTCTGCTTCGCGGCCAGCGCCAGCACGAAGTGTTCGGGATAGTTGAAGGACTTCATGCCGAAGCCGCCGCCGACGTCGGGGTTGGTGACGCGCACGTCGCCCGCATCCATCCCCAGCTTCTTCGCCAGTGCATCGCGCAGGCCCCAGACCCCCTGTCCGTTGACGGAGACGTGGAGGCGTCCGTCCTCCATGATCTCGGCATAGGCGCCGCGCGGCTCCATCGGGTTGGCGATGACGCGGTTGTCGATGAGCTCCAGCGTGACGTGGTGGGCGGCATCGGCGAAGGCGGCTTCGGTCGCGGCCTCGTCGCCATGGGCCCAGTCATAGGCGCGGTTCTCGGGTGCTGTCTCGTGGATGGCCGTGCCGCCGGTGGCGGTCTCCATGTGCACCGGCAGGTCGTCGTAATCGACCATGACGAGTTCGGCGGCGTCCTGCGCCTGCTGCCTGGTCTCGGCCACAATGGCGGCCACCGCTTCGCCTGCATAGCGCACCCTGTCGGCTGCGAGCATCGGGCGGACGGGCCGCGCCCCGTGGGAGCCGTCGCGGTTGTTCACCACCGAGGCGTCCATGCGGTTGTCGAGACTGCCTTCCAGATCCGCGGCGGTGATGACGGCGAGAACACCCTCGGCGCCCCGCGCCTCCTCGACATCGAGGGAGGCGATGGTCGCGTGGGCCACCGGGCTGCGGACGAAGGCGACGAAGGCCGCCCCCTCTGGCGCGATGTCATCCACATAGCGGCCATGACCGGTCAGGAAGCGGACATCCTCGGTCCGGCGGACCGACTGGCTGGTTCCGAACTTGGTCATCGCGCTCTCCTTCATGCTGGCCGAAGCGGACAGTAGCAGCGGTGCCGCCCGTGTCCATGACCCGCGGTGACGCATTGCGCGCGGGGGTCGCAGCGCCTCACATAGGGGTTTGACGGGCAAGCGCAATCGCCCGGAGGAGAAAGGGTCGAGGGACGTGCTGCTGCACTGCGTCTTTCTGGATTTCGACGTGGAGCATCCCCGGGAGGCGCGGCTGGAGGTATTGCGCGCGATCGCGGAGCTGGTGCCGTTGATCAACGGGCTGGAGGCGGTGGAGCTCGGCGTGAACATCGACATGGAGGGCAAGTCGCCGGATCACGGGGAGGGCTTCGTCGCGCGGTTCCGCGACCGGGCGGCGCTGGCGACCTATGCCGCGCATCCGGAGCATGTGAAACTGGGTGCCCGGCTGGTGGCGATGTGCAGGGGCGGTGCGGCCGGAATCGTGGTCTACGATCTGGAGCTGGCGTGACGGACGGACCCCGCCGCATCGTCTGCCTGACCGAGGAAACGGTGGAGACGCTCTACCTCCTCGGCCAGCAGGACCGGATCGTCGGCGTGACGGGCTACGCGGTGCGCCCGCCGCAGGTGCGGCGCGAGAAGCCGCAGGTGGGCGCGTTCACCTCCGCCGACGTGCCCGCGATCCGGGCGCTGGAACCGGACCTGGTGCTCACCTTTTCCGACCTCCAGGCCGACATCGCGGCGGAGCTGATCCGGGCGGGCATCGCGGTCCATGCCTTCAACCAGCGCGACGTGGCCGGGATCTATGCGATGGTGGCGACACTGGGCGCCTTGACCGGCGCGCAGGAGCGTGCGGCGGAGCTGATCGCGGGCTGGCAGGCGCGGATCGCGGCGCTCCCTGCCCCGGCGCACCGCCCAAGAGTGTGGTTCGAGGAGTGGGACGAGCCGCTGATCTCCGCCATCGGCTGGGTCTCGGAGCTGATCCACGTCGCGGGGGGAGAGGACATCTTCGCCGACCGCCTCACCGTAGATGCGAAGGGACGGATCGTGGAGGACGCGGACGTGATCGCCGCCGCCCCGGATGTCATCATCGGATCGTGGTGCGGCAAAAAGGTCCGGCCCGAGCGCATCGCCGCCCGCCCCGGCTGGCGGGACATTCCCGCCGTGCGCGCTGGACGCATCAACGAAATCAAGAGCCCCTTGCTGCTTGCCCCCGGTCCGGCGGCGCTGACCGAGGGGCTCGACGCGCTGGTCGCGGCGATCTCGCCTCCATCGTACTGAATCGCCACCAAGAAATCGGTGGTCAGCGTGCGGCACCGACATACCTGCCGGGAAATTGTTGGCATGACGGGCACACAACACAATGGATGCTTTGTTCTTCGGATCGATCGGAACGATCGCGGAAACATCGGAGATGCAGCGGAGCGCGTTCAACGACGCCTTCGCCGAGGAGGGGCTCGACTGGACCTGGGGCCGCGCGCTTTACCAGGACCTGCTGACCCGCTCGGGCGGTGCGGATCGCATCCGCCGCTATGCCGCGCAGCACGGGCCGGAGCTCGACGACGACCGCGTCGCCCGGCTCCACGCCCGCAAAACCGAGATCTTCGACGCCGCGATGCAGGAGAAGGGCCTCACCCCGCGGCCCGGCGTGCGCCGGCTCCTGACCGAGGCGCGCAAGGAGCGCCTGCCGGTCGCCTTCGTCACCGCGACGGCGCAGGACAACATCGATGCCCTGCTCGCGGCCACCAGCGGCATCATCCGGCCCGACGACTTCGAGATGATCGTGACGCGCGAGATGATCGAGGACGGCAAGCCCGCGCCCGACGCCTACGAGCTCGCCCGCGAGCGGCTGGGCGTCAGCCATCCGCTCGCCATCGAGGACAATTCACAGGGCGTCTGCGCGGCCGTGGCCGCGGGCATTCCGTGCATCGCCACCCCGGGCGCGAACACGACGGGCGAGGACTACAGCGACGCGGTTGCCGTCCTGCCGCATCTGGGCGACGGCGAGCATCGGCTGGAGGACGCCGAGTTCGCCAACGGCTATGTCACGCTGGATTGGCTGCACCGTCTGACGGGCGACTGAAGGCGACGCGCGGTCCCGCTTGACCTCCTGCCTGACGGGCGCATGGTGGCGCCCAAAGGCTAAGGGAGGACCAGCCATGACCCGCGACATCGTGATCCTGAGCGGCGCACGTACCGCCATCGGCACCTTCGGCGGCAGCCTCGCGGGCACGCCGCCCATCGAGCTGGGCGCCACCGTAGCGAAGGAGGCGCTGGCCCGCGCCGGGGTCGAGGGGGGCCAGATCGGCCACGTCGTCTACGGCCACGTCATCAACACCGAACCGCGCGACATGTACCTCAGCCGCGTGGCCGCGATGGAGGCGGGCGTGCCCGACACCACGCCCGCAATGAATGTGAACCGGCTCTGCGGCTCCGGCGCGCAGGCCGTCGTCTCCGCGGTGCAGGCGCTGATGCTGGGCGACGCCGACTTCGCGCTGGCCGGCGGGGCGGAGAGCATGAGCCGATCCCCCTACATCCTGCCCGAGGCCCGCTGGGGCCAGAAGATGGGCGACGTGCGCTCGCTCGACATGATGCTGGGCGCGCTCAACTGCCCCTTCGGCACCGGCCACATGGGCGTGACGGCGGAGAACGTCGCGGATGAGCATCAGGTGAGCCGGGAGGACATGGACGCCTTTGCCATGACCTCGCAGGAGCGCGCGGCCTCCGCCATCTCCGAAGGACGCTTCGCGGAGGAGATCGTAGGTGTCGAGGTCAAGCGCAAGCGCGAGATGGTCACCTTCGACACCGACGAGCATCCGAAGGCCACCAGCGTCGAGGCGCTCGGTGGCCTGCGCCCCGTCTTCCGCAAGGAGGGCCGGGTGACCGCGGGCAATGCCTCGGGCATCAACGACGGTGCGGCGGCCCTGGTGCTCGCAAGCGCGGATGCGGCGGAGAAGGCGGGGCTGAAGCCGCGGGCGCGCGTGCTCGGCTACGCCCATGCAGGTGTCCGGCCCGAGGTCATGGGCATCGGCCCGATCCCGGCGGTGCAGAACCTGATGGAGCGCACGGGTCTCACGGTCGACGATTTCGATGTGATCGAATCGAACGAGGCGTTCGCGGCGCAGGCGATCGCGGTGAACCGGGGGCTCGGCCTCGACCCGGCCAAGGTGAACCCGAACGGCGGTGCAATCGCGCTCGGCCATCCGGTGGGGGCGACCGGCGCGATCATCACGGTGAAGGCCCTGCACGAACTGGAGCGCACGGGCGGAACCCGTGCGCTGATCACGATGTGCATCGGCGGCGGCCAGGGCATCGCGATCGCGATCGAACGCCTCTGACCGCCGCCACGGGCAAGGATGGTGCGGAAAAGGTAAGGACCGCCCTCAGGATCCGTGCGGGCAGTCCGGCGCGTGTTCGAGGGCGGCGAGCGTCTCCGCATGCGCGCCGCAATCGAGGCAGCGGTACTCGCCATGCTCGAAGCCGATGAAGCTCGGGAGCTTGCCGTCGTCGACGCGCCGGGCAGTCAGATCGGGTGCATTGTTCCGGACAAGGCTCGCCTTCTGTTCAAATGCACTGGTCATCCGTTTGAAATCCTTCAATTCACTTCCAATGACCCATTAACGCGCGACGCGGCATAGGGATGCAGGCCGCGATATTGCGTCGCTCCCCTCTCCCCGGTCATAGTCGGCGAAAGGGCCGTCTGAAGGCCCGTTCGGAGGGAGGACGACGATGCACAACCTGATGCAGGACTGGCCGTTGCGCGTGGGCTCGATCCTCGACCATGCCGCGCGCTACCACGCCAACCGGCCGGTCATCAGCCGCTCGGTGGAGGGGCCGATCACGCGGACCACCTGGGCCGACACCCATCTGGGCGCGCGGCGCTGCACGCAGGCCCTGCGGCGGCTGGGCGTGCAGCCCGGCGACGTGGTGGGCGTGATGGCCTGGAACACGGCGCGGCATCTGGAGGTCTGGTACGGCGTGCCGGGCGCGGGCGCGGTGCTGCATACGCTGAACCCCCGCCTCTTCGCCGAACAGATGACCTATGTGATCAACCATGCGGGCGACAGCGTGCTGATGGTCGATCCCGACCTCGTGCCGATCATCGAGGGGATCGCCGACCGGCTGGAGAAGGTCCGCCACATCATCGTGCTCACCGACCTCGCCCACATGCCGGACACGGCGCTCGACGTGCTGTGCTACGAGGAGTTGGTAGCGGCCGAGGATGGCGACACCGCCTGGCACGTGGGTGACGAGCGGGACGCCTGCGGGATCTGCTACACCTCCGGGACTACCGGCAATCCGAAGGGGGTGGTCTACACCCACCGTTCCAACGTGATCCACGCGCTGTCGAGCCAGTCGCCCGACATGCTGGGGCTTGGGGCGGGGGACACGGTGATGCCGGTCGTGCCGCTCTTTCATGCGAACGGCTGGTCCATCGGCTACACCGCGCCGCTCGCCGGCTCGTCGATCGTCATGCCGGGGCGCGACATGACCCCGCCGGCGATCTACGAGATGCTGGAGCAGGGGGTGACGCTGACGGCGGCCGTGCCGACCGTCTGGCTGGGCCTGCTGGGCTGGCTGCGGGAGAACCCTGAGAAGCGGTTCTCGACCCTGACGCGCGTGGTGATCGGCGGCTCCTCCTGTCCGCGCGCGGTGATCGAGGCCTTCCAGAACACCTACGGCGTCCAAGTCCTCCACGCCTGGGGCATGACGGAGATGAGCCCGCTGGGCACCGTCTGCTCCTTCAAGCCCGAGGTCGCGGCCTTGCCCGAGGACGAGCGCCTCGACGTGCAGGAGACGGTAGGCCACCCTCCCTACACCGTGGAGCTCAAGATCACCGATGATGCGGGCGTTCGCCTGCCGGAGGATGGCGAGGCACAGGGCCGCCTCTGGTGCCGCGGCCCGGCCATCGTGGGCGAATACCTGCACATGGGCGAGCGGGCCCACGACGCAGACGGCTGGTTCGACACGGGCGACGTCGCCACCATCGATGCCAACGGCTACGTCCGCATCACCGACCGGTCGAAGGACGTGATCAAGTCGGGCGGCGAGTGGATCAGCTCCATCGATCTGGAGAACGTGGCGGTGGGCCACCCGGACGTGGCCGAGGCCGCGGCCATCGGCGTGCCGCACCCGAAATGGGACGAGCGCCCCGTGCTGGTCGTGGTGCCCGCCCCGGGGAGGGAGCCTGACAAGCAGGCGATCCTCGATCTCGTCGCCACACGCTTTGCCAAGTGGCAGGTGCCCGACGACGTGCTCTTCGTCGAGGAGCTGCCGCACACGGCGACCGGCAAGATCTCCAAGCTCACGTTGCGCCGGCAGCTCGACGAACGGGGATACGCGCTGCCGGCTTGAGGGGCGTGTTCTTTTGGGGTATCGGCTCGCGGATCGTCCGTTGCGGTGATCGGTTGGCGGCCCGCACCGGTCGGGTCGATACATGACGGCTGGTTTGGGGTCTCGGAGTGCGCAGATGATAGCTGTACGGCGCAGAGGAGGTCATTCGTCAATCAGAGGCAGTCATCCTCGCGCTTGACCCGAGGATCTCCTACCGCCGCGCTCGACCTAGGAGATGCCCCGGTCAAGCCGGAGCATGACGGACGTTAGGAGGGCCTTGCGCCCCACAGCAGGCGGCCGAGACCTGCAAGGCGGAAGAATATCGTCGGCCCTTAAGAAGCGGTCATCCTCGGACCTGACCCGAGGATCTCCTGCCGCCGCACTCTGCCGGACAGATGCTCCGGTCAAGCCGCAGCATGACGGCTTCTCCGCCAGCCTCTCCCCAACCCGAGCCCCCACGGCCACGTTGCTCATCCGATCCCCCGGCCCCCCTTCGCCCCCGTCGCGATTTGCACTAGGGTCCGGCCGCGCAGGCAGTGGAACAGGCAATGACCGCACTCGATCAGTACGACCGGCTGGAGGCCGTGGGCCTGTGGCGGGCCGCGGCCGATGCGCGCCCGTGCGAGGTCATCGTCACCTTCGGCAACGCCACGCTCACGCTGATGGACAGTGCGGAGGCGCCGCTTGCCCACTGGTCGCTGGCCGCCGTCGAGGAATGCGGCGGCGCGGAGGGTCTCGCGCTCAGCCCCGATCCGGCGAGCGGCGAACGGCTGGAGATCCGCGACGACGACATGATCGCCGCGATCCGCGCCGTGCACACCCATACCGAGCGGCGGGAGGCGGAGGGGCGCCGTGCCTCCCGGCTCGTCCCGCTCCTGCTGCTCGCCATCCTCCTGGGCGGGGCGGCGGTGTTCCTGCGCGCCCCGGTGGAGGCCGCGCTGGCGGACCGGATCACGGAGCAGGCCTGGACCAACCTCGCCGAGCAGTTGGCCGACGACGCGCTGGCCGACGTGCCGGTCTGCGCGCCCGGCGGCCGCGATGCGCCGCCGGAACTCAGGCGGATCGCCACGCGGCTCGGCCCCGACATGCCGCGCCTGCGCCCGATCCTCGCGCGGATGGACCGCCCGTGGCTTCCCCTGCCCGGCCCGGTGGTGCTGATCGACGCCGGCGCGGTGGAGCGCGCGGGCCAGGTGGAGGAGATCGCGGGACTGCTGGCCCTCGCCGCGGCCCAGCGCACCAGCGGCGCGGCGCGCGACACGGTGGTGGACGTGCTGGGCCTGCCTGCGCTGTTGCGCCTTGCAAGCTCGGGCACGTTGCCTGTCGAGGACAGGCGCGCGGTGCGGGCGGCGCTGGCGCGGCTCGCCATGGCGGGCAGCGACGCGATGGATGCCGAAGCGCTGAGGCGGCTGGAAAGCGCCGGTCTGCCAAGCCTGCCGCTGGGCCTGCTGCTCGCCCGCGCCGGCGCGCCGGAGGAGCGGGTGGAGCGGCTTCAGGCGGGCGACACGATCGGCCCCGCCCCCTATCGCCCCGCGCTCAGCGACGGCGACTGGCTCACGCTGCAGGCGGCCTGCCGGTAGGCGGGACATGGATCGGCAGGGGCGCGTGGTGGGCGTAGCCGAGGATGAAGCTCCCCGTCCCGCCGGTCATGCCGGCCAGCACCGCACGGTAGCCGAAGATATTACCGAAGGGCACGAGCACGCGCATCCGTCCGCGCTCCCGCATCTCGACACGCCCGCGGCGTACCTTCAGATCGGCGAGGACGTCCTGCGCCGCGGTGTCGGGGACGTTGAGGTCGAGGCGCGCGAGCGGTTCCAGGATCACCGGCGCTGCGTTGCGGATCGCGTCGCGCAGAGCCCGTCGGGTGGTCAGCGTGAAGGTGAACGGATCGGAATCGATCGGGTGGGACCGGGCCTGGACGAGTGCGACCCGCAGCCCCGCGACCGGGAAGCCGCCGACCGGTCCCCGCTCCATGTCGACGTCGATCGCGTCGCGCACGACCCTGAGCAGGCGGTCGGGCAGGCTGCGGCCCGAGCGGTCCCGGAAGTCGAAGCCCGGGGCGGGGGCCACCTCCAGCGTCAGCTCGGCGAAGCGGCCGAGGCCGCCCTGCTTCTCGAACAGGCGGTGCGCCTCGGCGGTCCTGGTCACCGTTTCGCGGAACGCCACCTGCGGCGCTTCGACCTCCAGCTCCAGCGAGGTCGCCAGCGGATCGATCACCGCGTCGAGGGCGGCCTCGCTATGGCCGCCGAGCGCGATCCAGCCGCCGCTGACCCGCCGCGCGCTCACCCCCGCGAGTGTGCCCAGCGCGAGGTCGAGGGCCTTGGGATCACCGACCGAGCGCACCTTCACCTCCAGCGGCGGATCGGGAAGGCGCAGCTGGCGCATCAGGCCACCTTGCCGTCCGCCAGGTGCAGAACCCGGTCCATCCGGCCGGCGAGTTCGAGGTTGTGGGTGGCGATGAGGGCGGACAGCCCCGTCTCCCGCACGAGGTCCATCAGCATGCCGAAGACCTGATCGGAGGTGCCGGGGTCGAGGTTGCCGGTGGGCTCGTCGGCGAGCAGCACCGCGGGGGCGTTGGCGAGCGCGCGGCAGAAGGCGACGCGCTGCTGCTCCCCGCCCGAGAGCTCCGAGGGACGGTGCGTGGCCCGCTCGGCGAGGCCCACGGCGGTCAGCAGGTCCGCAGCCCTCGCGCGTGCGGCGCTGGCGGCGACGTTGTTTGCGCGCTGGGGCAGCTCGATGTTCTCGGCCGCCGAGAATTCGGGCAGCAGGTGGTGGAACTGGTAGACGAAGCCAACCGCATCGCGCCTGAGCCGCGTGCGGCCGCGGTCGCCGAGCTTCGCGGTCGCCTGCCCCGCGATCTCCACCTCGCCCGTGTCCGGCGTGTCGAGCAGCCCCGCGATGTGGAGCAGCGTGGACTTGCCGGAACCCGAGGGGGCCACCAGCCCCACGACCTCGCTCGGTGCGAGGTCGAGGTTCAGGTCCGCGAGCACCCGGATCTCGCCGGGCGTGCCCGCGTTGTAGGTCTTCGACACGCCGGTGAGGCGCAGCACCGCCTCACTCATAGCGCAGCGCCTCCACCGGGTTCATACGCGCGGCCCGTCGCGCCGGGAAGATCGTCACGACGAAGGAGAGGCCGAGGGACAGGGCCACCGCCTTCAGCACGTCGGCCAGTTGCAGCTCCGCCGGAAGCTGGCTGATGAAGCGGATCGACGGGTCCCAGACGCCCCCACCCAGAAGCCAGTTCACCGCATTGAAGATCGGGTCGATATAGATCGCGAAGAGGCAGCCGAGGATCACGCCAATGATCGTGCCGAAGATGCCGATGGATGAGCCGCACAGGAAGAACACCCGCAGGATCGCCCCTTGGCTCAGCCCCATCGTGCGCAGGATGCCGACATCGCGCCCCTTGTTCTTCACCAGCATGATCAGGCCCGAGGTGATGTTGAGCGAGGCGATCAGCACGAGGATGGAGAGGATGACGAACATGATGTTGTCCTCCATCTCCAGCGCGCGCAGGAAGCCGCCCGCGCTCTGCATCCAGGTCCAGGAATAGGTGTTCGCCCCCGCGGCGGCGAGGATGTCGGGGACGCGCGTGTCGATGCGTTCGGGCGCGTCCACCAGCACTTCGAGTTCGTCGACCACGCCCTCGCGGTTGAAGAAGCCCTGCGCCTCCTCCAGGGGCAGGTAGGCGCGCACGTTGTCCACGTCGAAGCGGCCGACCTGAAAGATGTAGACGACCTCGTAGGTCGAGGTGCGCGGCGTGGTGCCGAAGGGGCCCTGCACGCCGTTGGGCGAGATGAGCTGTACGGCGTCGCCGATGCCGACGCCGAGATTGGCGGCGACGCGGCTGCCGAGCGCGATGCCTTCGCCGAGGCGCGCGAGGTCGCCGAAGCTCATCTCCGGATCGGCGAGCAGCGGCAGCGTGCCCACATCCTCGATCCGCTGGCCCAGCACCTCGACGCCCGCGTTGCGGCCGTTGGCCGAGGCCATGACCTGCCCGCGCACGGTGGGCGCGGCGCGGGTCACGCCGTCGACCGCGCGCACGGCGTCGGCCCGCGCATCGAAATCGTCGAGGGTGCGCACGACCACGCCCGCCTCGTTGCGGTAGGGGGTCTGGAGCACCTGAACGTGGGCGTTGGCGCCGAGGATCGTGCCCACGAACTCCGTCCGGAAGCCCGAGCGCACGGCGAGCGTCGCGATCAGGGCGAAGACGGCGAGCGCGACGCCGATCAGGCTGATCCAGG
Organism: Roseobacter sp. HKCCA0434; assembly: GCA_032464575.1. Classification (GTDB taxonomy): domain Bacteria; phylum Pseudomonadota; class Alphaproteobacteria; order Rhodobacterales; family Rhodobacteraceae; genus Pontivivens. The sequence continues at coordinate 362,764 of JAWDKM010000006.1, read as the reverse complement.
TCATGACGCTGACGCCCCCCTCGCGGCGGCGCGCGCGGAGGTAGCGCCAAGCGATCAGGAACTCGTAGGCGGAAAAGGGGGGCGCGGTCTGGGCCATGGTACCTCCGGCAAGTCGCGCGGAGGATGCGGCGGGGGTGCAGTGTGGTCAAGGGCGGCCCGTGTTGCGCCGCGGGATGCCTCCGGCGGGCGTATTGGGCGAGAGTGATGGGGCGGGGCGACGTCAGGAGCGGACGGCCGGGCGATCCGGGCGGTCGCGTGCTGGACGGCAAGACGCCTCCGGCGGGCGTACTTGACCAGAGTGATGAGGCGGGCCGGTGCAACGGGATGAGATGGGGTGGCCCTAGGCGGGCGGTGAGGGTGTGTCTGGGCGAAGGGGGCCAGGTGGATCCTCGTGGCGCGGTGGAGCGCGGCCTGCGGCCGGGTCACGCCTTTGTCGAGCCGAAAGCCACATCTAATGGGCACCTAGGTCAAGAGCACCCACGCGGTCCGGCATTACTAGCGCAACCCAATCCCCTCCCCCAGAAGGGGGGAGGGTTAGGGAGGGGCGCGCGGGCAGGGTTGGGGAGGGGCACTCAGCTAGACGGCCCCGGCGTCAGTCGCAGGACGGAGCCCTCCGGATCGTCGATCAGCACCAGGATCGCGCCGTCCGACGCGATCTCCACGTCGCGAACGCGGCCGACCTCGCCGAGGAGCCGCTCCTCGCCCACGATCGTGTCGCCATCGAGCTCCAGCCGGACGAGGCCGCCGGGTCGCAGGGAACTTGCGAGGATGTCGCCCTGCCAGTCGGCGAACATCGACCCCTCGTAGAAGGCGAAGCCGCCCGGGGCGATCACCGGGTCCCAGTAGTAGCGCGGTTCGGTGAATTCGGGCTCGTGCCGCGCCTGCCCGGTGCCCACGGGCGTGCCGCTGTAGTTCTCGCCGTAGCTCACCACCGGCCAGCCGAAGTTGAGGCCGGGCGTCGCGAGGTTGAGCTCGTCGCCGCCTGCGGGCCCGTGCTCCAGCGTCCAGAGCTCACCGGTCTCGGGATGCAGGTCCGCGCCCTGCACGTTGCGGTGACCGGTGGTCCAGATCTCGGGCAGCGCGCCCTCCTGTCCCACGAAGGGGTTGTCGGCGGGCACCTCGCCCTCCGGCGTCAGGCGCACGACCTTGCCGTAGGTCTTGTCCATGTCCTGGGCGAAGACCCGCTCTTCCTCCCGCGAATGCTCGCCGGTGGTGATGTAGGCATAGTCGGCATCCAGCACGATGCGCGAGCCGTAGTGCATCGGCGTCGGCGAGGGCGGGGTCTGGACGAAGATGTCCTGCACCTCCATCAGCTCGCTCATATCCTCGGACAGGATCGCGCGGGCGGCGGCGGTGGCGGACATGTTGTCAGGCTGGGGCTTGGCGTAGGTGAGATAGATGACCCGGTTGCTCTCGAACCGCGGATCGAGGGCGACGTCGAGCAGGCCACCCTGGCGCAGGTTCACGACGTCCGGCACGCCGAGTACCGCGGCCTCGCGCAGGCCTCCGCCGGGCTCGATGACGCGCAGCCGCCCCTCCCGCTCGGTCACGAGGTAGCCGCCGCCGGGCAGCTCCGCGATGCCCCAGGGATGGGCGAGCCCCGTCGCCAGCTCCTCCACCGCGAAGTCGACGCCGCTGTCGGACGCCGGAGCACGGGTCTGCTCGGCGAAGGCCGGGGTGTTGGAGGGCACGTTGGGCGCGCCCTGCTCCACGGGTTGCTGCGCGAGGAGCGCCATGGGCACGAGCGCGGTCGCCGCCAGTAACGGGAAACGGGACATCTCAAATCTCCGGGTCGTGGTTAATGACCTGCAAGATAGGGTGCGTCGCCGCTTCGGCCCATCTGACTTCGGTTCACAGCCCGGCGAAAATGCCTTGAAGTCGAGCGATCGCGGCCTCGGGGCTCATCGTCTCGCTCTCGCCGGTACGGCGGGAGGTGAGCTCGACCTTGCCCTCCTTCAGCCCGCGCGGACCGACGGTCAGGCGCCAGGGGCAGCCGATGAGGTCCATGGTGGCGAACTTCGCGCCCGCACGCTCCTCCCGGTCGTCGTAGAGCGCCTCGAGACCCGCGGCAGTCAGTCCCGCATAGAGCTCCTCGCAGACCCGGTCGCAATCGGTGTCGCCCTGCTTGAGGTTGACGATGGCGGTCCCGAAGGGTGCGACGCCCTCGGGCCAGATGATGCCGTTCTCGTCGTGGTTCGCCTCGATCAGCGCGCCGACCAGCCGCGACACGCCGATGCCGTGGGAGCCCATGTGGACCGCCACCTGCGCGCCCTCCGCGGTCTGCACCAGCGCCTTCAGCGGTTCGGAATACTTGGTGCCGAAATAGAAGATCTGGCCGACCTCGATGCCGCGCGCCTTGCGCCGCCGCTCCTCGGGCACCTCGGCGAAGATCGCGTCGTCGTGGGTTTCGTCCGTGCGGGCGTAGGGCGTCGTGAACTCCTCCATGATCGCCTGGCACTGTGCGCGGTCGTCGAAATCGACCGCACGGTCGCCGAGGCGCAGGTCGGTCACGGCGCTGTCGTAGAACACCTCGCTCTCGCCGGTGTCGGCGAGCACCAGGAACTCGTGGGTGTAGTCCCCGCCGATCGGGCCGCCATCGGCCCGCATCGGGATCGCCTGAAGGCCCATCCGTTCATAGGTGCGCAGGTAGCTGACCAGGTGGCGGTTGTAGGCGTGCAGCGCGTCCTCCTTGCTGACGTCGAAATTGTAGCCGTCCTTCATCAGGAACTCGCGGCCGCGCATGACGCCGAAGCGGGGGCGGATCTCGTCCCGGAACTTCCACTGGATGTGGTAGAGCGTGAGGGGGAGCTGCTTGTAGCTCGTCACCTCGCGGCGGAAGATGTCGGTGATCAGCTCCTCGTTCGTGGGTCCGTAGAGCATGTCGCGCCCGTGCCGGTCCTCGATCCGCAACAGCTCCTTGCCATAGGCGTTGTAGCGACCGGACTCCTGCCACAGCTCGGCGGACTGGATCGTCGGCATCAGCATGGGGTGGTGGCCGGCGCGCTGCTGCTCCTCATGCACGATCTGTTCGAGCCGGCGCAGCACCTTCAGCCCAAGCGGCAGCCAGGAATAGATGCCGGCACTCGCCTGCCGGATCATGCCGGCCCGCAGCATCAGGCGGTGCGAGGCGATCTGCGCCTCGGCGGGCGTCTCCTTGAGCACGGGCAGGAAGTAGCGGGACAGGCGCATGGATCGGCGTCTCCTGAGGCGATGACGGGCCTGGCCGTGCATAGTGGAAGCGCGGCCACGGGGCAATCGGGCGAATCGAGCCGTCGGCGGGCTGCTGCCGAACGGCGAAATGTTGCTCAAAAAAGGGGCAGCAGCCTGACCCTTTGAGGGCAAATTCTTGCGATGGAAAGAAAATTTCCAGGTGACGGAGCGAAATGGAGTGTTTATTGTCCCCTCAAAGCCGCAGAGACGGCCCAAGTCTGGGGAGACAGCGAGGCGGCCCGGCATATGCCGGGCCGCCTTGCGCTTGTTGGCCCGTACCGATCCGGGCCGGATCCGCACTACATTGCACATTCATTGCGCAATAGGACTTTGGGCGCATGCCATGCTGAACCGTCCGCCGTCATATCCACGACATCTAGCGGTGGCCCTCCTCCGGTCGTGAGAGGCCGGTCGGCCGCACGGCCTGGCTTCGAACCGGCCGCGACGGATTTCGGGCCGAGATCTTGCTTCGACCGGTCGGTCAAACGGATGATCCTGCCGAATTCCGCATCCGTCTTCGCGTGATTTCGATGCAGCCGGGAGATTGCCCGAGTCGGGCGAGCGCCGCACCGCCATCCTCATGGTCGATCATCGGGACGGGGCCGTGGGCGATCCACCTCCCGCAGGTCAGGAGCTGCGCATCTCCGGCTCAAGCTCCAGACTGCTGGCGAGCTTGGCGAGCCGCTTTCCCACCACCTCGCCGCCCAGGGCCGCCATCTCGCCCACAAGCTCCAGCACCAGCTTGCCGTCCTCGCGCGCGATCCGCGCCTCCCGCAGGCCCTGGGCCGAGGCGCCGGTCAGCATCGCACCCAGCCGCAGCGCCCGGCCCACGGTCTCGGCCAGCGTCACCTCCTCTTGATTGAGGAGCGCCAGCAGCGCTTCGTCGGGCCGTGCGCGCCGCCCGCTCTTGTAGCGGTGCGACAGCACGAGGCCGAGGAAGACGCGCCCGCGATGGGTGATGCCGCCCAGATTGGCGCGGGTCGCCGCCTCGAAGCTCACGGCGGGGCGGAAGTCCGGATGCGTGCGCCAGTTGATGTCGTGGAGCAGGCAGGCCGCGTGGATCAGCCGCCGGTGATGCGGCTCCAGATCGTCGAAGAGTGGGTCGATCCACTCGTAGAGCGCCTCGCCGAAGCCCGGGAAGCGCGCGGCGGCGAGCTCCATGTGCCGGCACGCCTCGATCAGCGGGTCGAGCCGCCGCGCCGCCTCGCTCATCACCTCGTAGAGCACCCCTTCGCGCAGGCCGTAGGAGGAGATGGCGATGCGCTCGGGCGCGAAGGCCGGGATGAGCCCGCGCAGCACCCGTGCGGCCATCGGTACCAATGCCAGCCGCGCGTCGGAGGTCGTCGTGAGCGACTTGAAGGTGTCGAGGTCGCGCTCCACCGCCCACTCGGCCGTCTCCAGCATCTCCTCCGGCGTGGTCTCGTAGGCATGCAGGACGTGCAGCGGGTAGTCGTGGCGCGCCATGTGCAGGGCCGCGATCGCCCGCCAGGAGCCGCCGACGAGAAACATCTCCTCGACCTTGCCCGGCATCCGGTCGCGCAGGTCGGAGAGGGTGCCCGCGATGGTCCGGTCGACCTCCTTGTCCGACAGGTCGGCGAGCGACAGAGGCGCGAGCTTCGAGGTCAGGCACGTCCCGATCCGCCCGCCATGGATGCGGGCAAGCTCCATCGAGGCGCCGCCGATATCGACGGTCAGCCCCACCGCGTCCGGCCAGCCGACGAGCACGCCCTGGGCGGCGAGCCGCGCCTCCTCCAACCCCTCGACGACGCGCAGATCCAGCCCGGTCTCCGCCGCGATCTCGGCCACGAAATCGGGACCGTCCTCCGCCTCGCGCACGGCGGCCGTGGCGACGCCGATCAGGGTGGTGAGCTCCATCCGCTCAGCCAGCGTGGTGAAGCGACGGATGGTCGCGACCGCGAGTTGCCGCCCCTCGGGATGCAGCCGCCCGGTAGTGGCGATGCCCCGGCCAAGCCCGCACAGCACCTTCTCGTTGAAGAAGTAGGCCGGGCTGCGCGCCGCGCCGTCGAACACCACCAGCCGGACGGAGTTCGACCCGACATCGACGACCCCCACGCGGGAGAGATCGATGGCCGTGGAAGGCTCGGGCGCGAGTTCGTTCATCCTGTCATCCCGTACCGGACCAAGTCGTGTCCCTGACCTACCCCTTGATAGGGGGAAATCAAACGCGTTCGGGGCTCCGAGACGCCCGTGCACCGGTCGTTGGCGAAGCGGGAAATCGACGTGATGCGCCCACGCCGCACTCTGCCGTCCTCGATACGGATCGAGGGCTCGACCCCGTTTCCCGTTTGGTCGGGCGACCGCACGATGAGACTGTGTCATCTGGCAGAAGATGATGCGCGCGGAGTGCATCTGCCACGCGTCGGGGGCGAAGCGCATTCGCCGAAGGTCGGGCACCGGCATGGATATGGTCGACAGATACCGGAGGAGCCTGACCGGCACCCTCAGGAAATGGTCCCGTGTCGGATGCGGCGTGCACCTCGTTCTGCACGCGATCATGGACCCGAACGCCTACCTGATCATCACGACCGCGTTCTACGTCGCCATATCTTAGGCGGGAGGTTTCCGCAGCATTCGGCCTTTCACTACTTCATGTTCTTACTGCTGTTGGGCCTGTTCTTCGTCGGCTCCCAGTACGACCGCGTGATCGACGGCGGGAGGAGCTACGCGGTGTTTGCCGCCGCCCTCATGGTGTGCTGTGCGAACACGTTCAATCCGAAGGATTGGAAAGGGTTCGGTAGCGTCCGTCGGCGGGACGGACAGGCCCCGGATCGCGGGAAGGGTCGCTTGTAAGCCGCGCAACTGTGCCGGTTGCCGCGCCATGATGTCGAGCAGTGCTGTTGGGGTGCGCGGCCCCGGATCGGGGTCCGGGGCGGTGGCTACCAATCCAACCGTCCCGGCCGAAGCGCCGGGACCTTTCGCTGCAATAGAACAACCGGGGGCGAGGTCCCGTTGATCCGACCGCATCGCCCGTGACAACGACCCGGGACGGATACCAGTGGCCCGGATCGGGAGCGGTGCCGGACGAACCGCAGTCGCTTGGCACAAGACTACGTCCAGCGACGACGCGCAACTTCGTCGGGTTGTACGCTGGGGGCAGCGGCCCCGGATCGGGTCCGGGGTGGTTGTCCCTGGTTCAACCGGAGCGCCGGGGCCGCTCAGCCCGTCGCCTCGACCGGCGCCACTGTCTGTTTCGTCAAGCGCGGTGCGTCCTGCTTGCCGGCGCGGCCGCGGCCCGAGAGGGAGGGATTCTCCATGAAGAAGCGGTGGCAGTTGAACGCCTCCTCCCCCTCCGGTGCGCCGGGGCGGATATAGCTGCCGTCCGGGCGCAGCACCCAGGTCTGCGCCTCGTCGGCGAGGTTCGCGGCCATCACCTGATCGACGATCTGTGCGCGGACGGTGGGGTTGGTGATCTCCACCAGTGTCTCCACCCGCCGGTTGAGGTTGCGGCCCATCCAGTCGGCGGAGGAGATGTAGACCCGCGCCGCCTCGGACGGCAGGCCGTGGCCGTTGCCGAAACAGGCGATGCGCGAATGCTCCAGGAAGCGCCCCACCACCGATTTCACCCGGATGGTCTCGCTCAGCCCCTTCACGCCGGGGCGCACGCCGCAGATGCCGCGCACCACCAGATCGATCTGCACGCCCGCCTGGCTCGCGGCGTAGAGCGCGTCGATCACGTCAGGCTCGATCAGGGAGTTCACCTTGGCCCAGACCGCCGCGGGCCGTCCGGCCTTCGCATGGGCGATTTCCGCATCCAGGCTGTCGAGGATGTGGCTCTTCAGGCTGTGGGGGGAGATGTGCAGGTTCTCCAACCCCTCGGGCATTGCGTAGCCGGAGACGTAGTTGAAGACCTTCGTCGCATCGCGGCCCAGCGGCTTGTCGCAGGTGAAGAGGCTGAGATCGGTGTAGAAATTCGCCGTGATCGGATGGTAGTTGCCCGTCCCGAAGTGGGAGTAGGTGACGAGCTCGCCTCCCTCGCGCCGCACGACGGTCGAGATCTTGGCGTGCGTCTTCCAGTCGATGAAGCCGTAGACGACCTGCGCCCCGGCCCGTTCGAGCTGTCGCGACAGCCGGATGTTCGCCGCCTCGTCGAACCGGGCCTTGAGCTCGACCAGTGCAGTGACGGACTTCCCGTCCTCCGCCGCCTCGCAGAGCGCCTGGACGATGGGCGAGTTCTTCGACGTGCGGTAGAGCGTCTGCTTGATCGCCAGCACGTCCGGGTCGCGGGCTGCCTGCCGGATGAAGTCGACCACCGTGTCGAAGGTCTCGTAAGGATGATGCAGAAGCATGTCCTTCTGCCGGACGGCGGCGAAGATGTCGCCCTCGTGATCGTGCACCCGCTCGGGCATCCGCGGCTTGTAAGCGGGCCAAAGCAGCTCGGCGCGTTCGGAGATCACCAGCTCGCTGAGGTCGGAGATGCCGATGACGCCCTCGATCTCGATCACCTCCTCGGCGCTCGCCTGCAGCTCCTCGATCACCATGGCGCGCAGGTCCGCAGGGGCCGCGGCGGAGATCTTGAGGCGGATCACCTCGCCGCGGCGGCGGCGCTTGAGCGCGCTTTCGAACTCGCGCACGAGGTCCTCGGCCTCCTCCTCCACCTCCAGGTCGCTGTCGCGCAGGACGCGGAAGGTGCACAGGCCCGCCGTTTCATAGCCGGGAAAGAGCCGGTCGAGGAACAGCTCCAGCAACCCCTCCAGCGGCAGGAAGCGTGTGATGCCGGGGCGCCCGCCCTCCAGCCGGATGAAGCGGTCCACTTGGCTCGGCACCGGCAGCAGCGCCTCCAGCGGTGCGCCGTCCTTGCGGCGCTTGAGCTGCAGCGCCATGGCGAACCCGGCGGACGGGATGAAGGGGAAGGGGTGCGCGGGATCGATGGCGAGCGGGGTCAGGACCGGGAAGACCTGGTCCATGAAGACCTGCTCCAACCGCTCCGCGTCGGCCTTGGTCAGCTCGCCGGGGCCCACGACGCAGATATCCTCGCGGGCCAGTTCGTCCTTCAACCCGGCCCAGCATTCCTGCTGGCGCAGCATCAGCGCACGCGCATCGGCATCGATCTGGTCGAGCTGCTCGGCCGGCGTCAGCCCGTCGGCCGAGGGCTTGACCACGCCGCCGCGCACGAGACCGCGCAGGCCCGCGACGCGAACGGTGTAGAACTCGTCGAGATTGGAACCCGAGATCGACAGGAACCGCACCCGCTCCAGGAGCGGCACGGCGGGGTTCTGCGCTTCCTCCAGCACGCGCCAGTTGAAGGCGAGCCACGACAGTTCACGGTTGAAGAAGCGCTGCGGCCCCGCGGGATCGAAGCCCGGCAGCTCGACCGGATCGGGGGGTGCGGAGTTGAGGAAATCGGCCTGGGTCATGCCTTGGGTATATCGTGTCTGCGCGCAACAGGTCCATGACAGCACCGCCGCTTTTCGGTCCGTTTCGCGCGAAATCAGGTGGGGTAAAAGGGGCGCTGCCCCTTCTGGCCTGATGGCCATTCATCCCCGGGATACTTGAACAAGGTGGAACGCGAAAACCGGGAGCGGCTCCTCTCGTTCTCTCTTCTTCAAGTATCCCCGCCGGAGGCACCGCCAACGCAGTGCTTGGCGGTGGCATGGAGGACGAGGCGGGGATCCGCGATCCATTCGACATGGGTCTCGTACCGGACGAAGTTGCCTCCCGCGAGCCGGGCGCGCGAAGCCCTCCAGAACGTCCGCCCGGCCAGGCCGCCCCGCCAATTGCCGCTCGAGTACAACCAGGTCGCGGGTGTCGGCCCTGGCGCCGTCTTCCGCGTCGATATACGCCGCCGGATCGTCGAGCAATGCGCGAGCCTCCCGCTCCTCCATCGCTTGTCCCTCCCGCCGCGGAGGCGTATCTGTCGTCCCGACAGCGGAACAAGGGAGCGCGCGATGTTCAAGGGTCTCGGCGGTCTGGGCGACATGGGCAAGCTCATGAAGCAGGCCCAGGAAATGCAGGAGAAGATGCAGGAGGCGCAGGCCGCCCTCGACACGATCGAGGTCGAGGGCGAGGCGGGCGCGGGTCTCGTCCGAGCGCGGGCCACGGCGAAGGGCGACCTGGTCGGGCTCACCATCGCCGACGAGCTCTTCAAGCCCGAGGAGCGCGAGGTGGTCGAGGACCTGATCGTGGCAGCCGTGAAGGACGCACAGGAAAAGGCGCAGGCCCGCGCGCAGGAAGAGATGGCGAAGGTCACTGACGGCCTGCCCCTGCCGCCGGGCATGAAGCTGCCGTTCTGAGGGGTTGGTGAACGCACCGCCCCGGACCCGATCCGGGGCCACGCTCTACGAAGTGGGCATGCTCGAAGGAGTTGGCTGACGGTCCCGGCTCTCCGGCCGGGACGGTGGAGTTGGATCGCAACCGCCCCGGACCTGATCCGGGGCCGCTCGGAACAGGACGACCACTCTCGAAACAGGACGCTGGCGGTCCCGGCGCTTCGGCCGAGATGGTGGGAGCGGGCCCTAGCCACGCCGTTCCCGAAAGTCCCATCAAAACGGCCCCGAACCCCTCTGGCCCTTCGATCGTTCGGGCAATAGTGTCGTGACAGAAAAAAGACGAGGGGAACCTATGCATCAGCCCGCGATTACCGGGTCCGGGGTCTTCACCCCGTCGGAGATCATCACCAACGACGAGCTGGTCGCGGCGTTCAACGCCTATGCCGACCGCTTCAACGCCGAGCACGCGGAGGCGATCGCGGCGGGCGAGGTCGAGGCGAAGCCGCAGTCGAGCGCGGACTTCATCTTCGCGGCCTCGGGTATCGAGCAGCGCTATGTGCTCGACAAGGAGGGCGTGCTCGACCCCGCGCGCATGTTCCCCCGCTTCCGTGAACGCTCCGACGACGAGCCGAGCCTCATGGCGGAGATCGCGGTGAAGGCCGCAGGCGACGCGCTGGCGCAGGCGGGCATCGAGGCGAAGGACATCGATGCGGTGATCTGTGCCGCCTCCAACATGGAGCGGGCCTATCCGGCGATGGCCGTGGAGATCCAGCAGGAGCTGGGCATCGAGGGCGGGTTCGCCTTCGACATGAACGTCGCCTGCTCCTCGGCCACCTTCGGGCTGCAGCAGGCCGCCGACATGATCCGTTCGGGCTCCGCCCGCCGGGTGCTGATGGTGAACCCGGAGATCACGTCGGGCCATCTCGAATGGCGCGATCGGGACTGCCACTTCATCTTCGGCGACGTCTGCACCGCCGTGGTGGTGGAGCGGGCGGAGGATGCGAAGGGCCCGCATTACGACATCATCGACACGCGGCTGCTCACCCAGTTCTCCAACAACATCCGCAACAACAACGGCTTCCTGCGCCGCACCCGGCCCCACGGGATGGAGGACCGGCGCGACATGCAGTTCGTGCAGGAGGGCCGCAAGGTCTTCAAGCAGGTGGTGCCCATCGTGGCCGAGCTGATGACCAAGCACCTCGCCGACAACGACATCGCGCCGGATCAGGTCAAGCGCATGTGGCTGCACCAGGCCAACAAGTCGATGAACGACCTGATCGGGAAGAAGGTCATGGGCCGCGAGCCGACACGGGAGGAGCAGCCGAACATCCTGCAGGACTATGCGAACACCTCATCGGCCGGATCGATCATCGCGTTCTCCAAGTATTCCGACGATCTGCAGGACGGCGACCTGGGCGTGATCTGCTCCTTCGGCGCGGGCTACTCCGTCGGCTCCGTCATCGTGCGGCGGGTGGCCTGAGGGTCATGCCTCCGGCGGGGATATTTGGAGCAAGAAGAAGGTGAGCGGGCCGCTCGACGAGCTGATCGCGCTGATGGCGCGGCTGCCGGGGCTGGGGCCGCGCTCCGCCCGCCGGGCCGCACTGGCGCTGGTGCAGAAGCGCAAGGTGCTGCTGGAGCCGCTCGCCGGGGCCATGGCGGAGGTGGCGGCGAGCGTGCGCGAGTGCCTTGTCTGCGGCAATGTCGGCACGGGCGAGAAATGCGACATCTGCCTCGATCCCAAGCGGGACGGGCGGACGATCTGCATCGTCGAAGACGTCGCCGATCTCTGGGCGATGGAGCGGGCGCAGGTTTTCAAGGGCCGCTACCACGTGCTGGGCGGCACGCTCAGCGCCCTCGACGGCATCGGGCCGGACGATCTGAACCTGCCGCGCCTCGCCGCCCGCGTGCAGGAAGACGGGGTGGAGGAGCTGATCCTCGCCCTCGGCGCCACGGTCGACGGCCAGACCACTGCCCACTACATCGCCGACATGCTGGAGGGGCGCGGCGTGCGCGTGACATCGCTCGCGCAGGGCGTGCCGGTGGGCGGCGAGCTCGACTATCTCGACGACGGGACGATCACGGCGGCGCTGAACGCCCGCCGCTCGGTCTGAGGCTTGCGCGGCGGGCGACGCCGGGCGTAGGCTGAGAAAGGCCGACCGGGGCGGCCGCCCGATCCGTGGACAGCGCCGCGCGCACCCCTCACATACCATCAGCACCCTCGGGTTGACCTGATGCCCGCCTCAACGGATCGCTGGGCTGATGTCAGGAGACCCCGTCATGCCCCTCGATCCCAACCGTCTGCGCCGCGATGCCAAGTCGCTCCTCCGTGCCGCCCGCGCCGGGGACGCCACCGCCGCGGCGCGTTTGGAAGCCGTGGCCAAGGGCACACCGCGCCACGCCGACGCCCTGCACGTGATCGCGCAGGATCACGGTCACGAAAGCTGGCCGGCTCTGGTGCTCGCCGCCGAGACGGCCTCCATGGACCGCGTGGCACGGGAGGAGGCGCTGAAATACGCGCTCTATCTCGGCAACCATCCGCGGGTGGAGAGCCTCCTCGCCGCCGACCCGACGCTGGGGCGAGCCAATCTGGGTCTTGCCTGCGCGCTCTATGATCTGGAGGGGGTAAGTGGCGTGCTGAGCCGCGATCCGGACGCCGCCACCCGACTTGTTGCGGGGCCGCGCGAGCCCATCTTGCATATGGCCTTTTCCCGTCACCACCAGCGCGCGCCCGAGAAGCGGGAGGCAATGCTCGCCATAGCGGAGACGCTGGTCGCCCACGGCGCCGACGTGAACGCGAGCTACCCGTTCGAGCAGGGCTCCGAGCATCGCCTCTCCGCCCTCTACGGCGCGCTGGGGCACGCGGACAACCTGCCCCTCGCGCGCTGGTTGCTGGAGCACGGGGCGACGCCCGACGATGACGAGTCGCTCTACCACTCGACGGAGCTCGGCCATCTCGACGGGGTCCGCCTGCTGCTGGAGCATGGCGTGACGATCGCGGGCACCAACGCCCTGCCCCGGATGCTCGACTTCGACAACGTGGAGGGGGTGCGCCTGCTGCTGGAGGCCGGGGCCGATCCCAACGAGGAGATCGCCGGGCATCCGTCCGGCGAGCCGCCCGCCGTGATCCCCGCCCTGCACCAAGCCGCGCGGCGCATGTGCTCGGCCGAGGTCGCGGAGCTGCTGATCGCCCACGGCGCGGACGGCACGGTGCCCTATCGCGGGCATACCGCGTATGCGCAGGCCCGGATCATGGGGAACCATGCGGTGGCGCGGGTGCTGGAGGCGCACGGACAGGCGACGCCGCTGGATCCGACCGAAAGGCTTCTCGCGCAGGCCGCCGACGGGGCGGTGCGCGGGCGTATCGCGCCCGAGGCGCTGAGCGACGACAACCGGCGCCTGCTGACCCGCCTGTTCGGCTTCGAGGGGAGGCTGGAGCATGCGAAGCGGCTGGTCGCCCTCGGCATCGATCCCGACTGGCGGGACGAGCAGGACATGTCCGCCATCCACATCGCCGGGTGGGAGGGGCTGATCGAGGAGGTCGCGTGGCTGCTCTCCTTCGCGCCCGACTTGGAGCGGAAGAACATGTATGGCGGCAACCTGCTCGGCACCGTCATCCACGGCTCCGACAACGCGCCGGCCCGCGCGCGACGCGATCACCTCACCTGCGCGCGGCTGGTGCTGGAGGCCGGGTCGCCGCTGCATCGAAGCGACATCGTCAATGCGGGGACCGAGGAGATGGCAGGCCTGGTCGCCGACTGGGCGGAGGCGCATCCGGACAGTGTGGTGGATGGGTGAGAGGCTGGACAACGACCCAAGCGGGGCTCGTTACGGCTGCTTCCTTCCGGACCTGACCGGGTTGGCGAGGCGCCTGCCCGCGCCAACCTCTCAATGTTGGAAATAGCCCCGCCGGCGTCCGAGCGCAACCCATGCCACGCAAAGCGATGGAACCCCCTCCCCGACCCTCCCCCGGTCCGGGGGAGGGAGCCGCTAGCTGCTGTCGCTACGCTCCGCGGTGGCATACGCCGCGTCCCGCTCTGACCTTCGCACCCGCAGCATTCCGCTTGACGCAGACCGCGCAACGAAATAGCGATTGAGCCGCAATCCGCGACACTTCCTTACGCGACGGAGATCCCATGTCCTTCAAGGTCCAGCCGCAGGCCCCCGCCGTTCCGAACCGCTGCCAGCTCTTCGGCCCCGGCTCGCGCCCCGCGATCTTCGAGAAGATGGCCGCCTCCGCCGCCGACGTGATCAACCTCGATCTGGAGGATTCGGTGAGCCCGTCCGACAAGGACGGCGCGCGAAAGAACGTGATCGAAGCGGTCAGCGATATCGACTGGGGCAACAAGACCTTGTCGGTACGCATTAACGGCCTGGACACGCCGTACTGGTACCGCGACGTGGTCGACGTGCTGGAACAGGCAGGCGACCGGATCGACCGCTTCATGATCCCCAAGGTCGGCAATGCGGGCGACATCTACGCCGTCGATGCGCTGGCCAGCGCCGTGGAGATGGCGAAGGGCCGGACGAAGCGCGTGGGCTTCGAGGTCATCATCGAGACTGCCGCGGGCCTCGCCCATGTCGAGGAGATCGCGGCCGCGAGCCCCCGCATGCAGGCGATGAGCCTCGGCGCCGCGGACTACGCCGCCTCGATGGGGATGCAGACCACGGGGATCGGCGGCACGCAGGAGAACTACTACATGGTCACGCCCGACCGCGCGCAGCATTGGGGCGACCCGTGGCACGCGCCGATCGTGGCCATCGTCGCGGCCTGCCGCACCCACGGCCTGCTGCCGGTGGACGGGCCCTTCGGCGACTTCTCCGACGACGAGGGGTTCACGGCGCAGGCCAAGCGCTCCGCGACGCTCGGCATGGTCGGCAAATGGGCGATCCACCCCAAACAGGTCGCGCTCGCCAACGACGTCTTCACGCCCTCGGACGCGCAGGTGACCGAGGCGCGCGAGATCCTCGCCGCGATGGAGGAGGCGGAGAAATCCGGCCAAGGCGCCGCGGTCTACAAGGGACGCCTCGTCGATCTCGCCTCGATCCGCCAGGCGGAAGTCATCGTGAAACAGGCGGAGATGATCGCCGGTTGAGCCGTCGGATCTTGCGTATTTGACGAGAGTGATGAGGTGGCGCCGCGCCCGTTCATCACTCTCTCGAAATACGCGAAAGCAAGGTGGGCAAGGCGCGGGCGGCCGCTATCCCTGTCCAATCCCCATGCCGACAGCCACGACGATGGCGCCGCCGAGCACGACCTGGATCGTCGCGCGCTTCCACGGGGTCTTCATCCAGCGGTTCTGGATGTAGACGATGGCCCAGAGCTCGGCGAAGACCACGGCGATCGCCGTCCAGGTGGCGATCCAGAAGTCGGCGATCAGGTAGGGCAGCGCGTGGCCGAGGCCCCCGACGGTCGTCATGATGCCCGTCGCCAGCCCCCGCTTGATCGGCGAGCCGCGGCCCGTGACCACGCCGTCATCCGCCGCGGCCTCGGTAAAGCCCATGGAGATGCCCGCCCCCAGCGAGGCGGCGAGACCGACGAGGAACGTGGTCCACGTGTCCTGCGTCGCGAAGGCCGTGGCGAAGATCGGCGCGAGGGTCGAGATCGAGCCGTCCATCAGCCCCGCGAGACCGGGCTGCACGTAGACGAGAACGAACTCGCGGTCCTTCTCCGACAACGGTCCGTCTGCGCGGCGGGGGCAATCCTCCCGCTCGCAGGGCTGGGTGATGCCGCTCATGACATGTCTCCTTGCCGCTCTCAGATTAGAATAATTCTAAAGTGAGGGAACGACAAGGAGACGGGTGCGATCATCTCAGCGGAACGCAGACATCCGTGAGCAGTTCGTCGGGCGGCGTGTCCATCGGCGAGTTGAGATAGACCTCGAAGGGCGGCGCATCGCCCGGCACCTCGCCGCTCTTCGGGAGCCAGACGCCGTAGAGGTAGTCGTAGGCCGCGCGCAGGCCCGCATAGGGGCCCTTGTAGTGCATGACGGCCGTGCGGCCCGGAGCGAGGTGCAGGTCCTCGAGCACGTCGGGCATGTCGAAGCCTTCCTCGACCACGACCCCGGCATGGGAGTTCAGCTCGGCCTCGGGCACCGCGGTCACGTCGTCATGGTAGACCCCCACCATGCCACGGGCGTGGGGCCAGAGCTCGCGGGCGGTGAAGATGTTGCCCACCTTCTCGAACGCCTTGCCGATTTCGTAATAGGCGCCCCTGTGGGGCACGGCGGCGAGGCGCCGGGTCGGGACCTCGGCGATGTCAACGGGATGCACGGGATAGTCTCCTCTGTCCGGTTGCTGAAGCGGCGAGCGCAGCTCACCGCGTTGCCGGAACGCGCCGGGGGACATGCCGTAGGCCTCGCCGAAGGTGCGGGTGAAGCTCTGCAGGTTCGGATACCCCGCGCGCTTCGCCACCTCGGCGATCGGCCAGTCGCGCTGGACCAGCCAGCAGGCGGCGCGGTGCAGCCGCATCCGCCGGACGGTCTGGGCCAGCGTCTCGCCGGTCATCGCCTGGTAGATGCGATGCCAGTGAAAGCGCGACATGGCCGCCACATCCGCGAGCGCATCGAGCGACAGGTCGCCCGTGGGGTTGTCGTGGATGTGGTCCACGACGCGCAGGATGCGGTCCTCGTAGCTCTGCATCGACCCTCCGATCCTCGTTCCGTGGAGCCTGCATGGCACGGGGCCGCTTCGCAAATCTTGCTCAGTTGAGGGGGCGCTCCCACCGCTCGCCGGTCAGCGGAATGCCGAACTCGGCGTGGGGGAAGCTTTCGACCAGGTCGAAGCCGCGAACGGCGTAGAGGCGGCGCGCGGCTTCCAGTTCCGGTTGGGTCCAGAGGGTGATGCGGGTGTAGCCGGCGGCGCGGGCGAAGCGGAGGCATGCGTCCACCAGCATCCCGCCGACGCCGCGGCCGCGGGCCTCCGGGTCGACATAGAGCAGGCGGAGCTTGGCGAGCTCCGGATCGTCGGTCTGCACGCAGAACACGCAGCCGAGGCGGCGCGGGCCGTCATGGGCGATCCAGAGCCGCTCCCGCTTCGGATCATGGCCACTGCCGAAATCGCCCACGATCTGCGCGACCAACGCTTCGAAGCGCGATCCCCAGCCGAGCTCGGCGGCCTGCACGGTGCCGTGGCGCTCCACGATCCAGCCGAGGTCGCCGAGTTCGGGCGGCCGCAGCGCGACCTCGCCGGCGGGGGCCAACAAGGCATCCACGCCCGCCAGATGATCCGCGAGTGCCGTCCGCGCCGCGGGGCTCAGCGGCTCCAGCACTTCCTCCATCGCGGCGCGTTGAGCGGCCACGAAGCCGTCCATCGCGGCCTCGCCCGCCGCGGTCATGGACAGGAGTCGTGCGCGGCCGTCCGCGGGGTCGGGCCGCGTCTCCACCAGCCCCTCGGCCTTCAGCCGCGCCACGATCCGGGTGAGATAGGCGCTGTCGAGCCCCAGCGCGACCCCGATCCGCGCCGCCTGCGGCCCGCCCATCGCGCGGACCTCGTAGAGCACCCGCATCTCCGGCAGGGAATAGCCGGAGCGCGCCAGGCTCTCCTCCAGCAGGCCGATGCGTCGGGTCCAGCTGCGGTTGAAGGCGCGGATTGTGTCGATGGTGTCCAGCATGGCTCCTCCGATTTACCTGACTTTGTCAGCTATCTCGAAGAATTGCAATTCCCGTAGCGGAAGGCCTATATCGCGGCGGACGTGAACGAGCGGGGCGACATGCAGAACTATCTCGACTTCGAAAAGGGGCTGGCCGAAATCGAGGGCAAGGCCGAGGAACTGCGCGCCCTCGCCCGCCAGGACCCGGAGATGAAGGTCGATGAGGAGGCAAGCGCGCTCGACGCGAAGGCCAAGGGCCTGCTCGAGGAGCTCTACAAGGGCCTCACCCCGTGGCGGAAGGCGCAGGTGGCCCGCCACCCCAACCGCCCGCACTGCAAGGACTATATCGACACGCTCTTCACCGAGTACACCGCACTCGCCGGGGACCGGAACTTCGCCGACGACCACGCGGTGATGGGCGGCCTCGCCCGGTTCGAGGACAAGCCGGTCGTCGTCATCGGGCAGGAGAAGGGGCACGACACCGCCACGCGCATCGCGCGCAACTTCGGCATGGCGCGGCCCGAGGGCTATCGCAAGGCGGTGCGCCTGATGGACCTCGCCGACCGGTTCGGCCTGCCGGTGATCACGCTGGTCGACACGCCCGGCGCCTATCCCGGCAAGGGGGCGGAGGAGCGCGGGCAGTCCGAGGCCATCGCCCGCGCCACCGAAAAATGCCTGCAAATCGGCGTTCCCCTCGTCTCCGTCGTCATCGGCGAGGGGGGCTCTGGCGGTGCCGTCGCCTTCGCCACCGCGGACCGGGTCGCGATGCTGGAGCACTCGATCTACTCCGTGATCTCGCCGGAAGGCTGCGCCTCGATCCTGTGGAAGGACGCGGAGAAGATGCGCGAGGCGGCCGAAGCGCTGCGCCTGACCGCGCAGGACCTCAAGAAGCTCGGCGTCATCGACCGCATCATCGAGGAGCCTGTAGGTGGCGCGCAGCGCGACCGCGAGCGGGCCATCGCCGGTGTCGGCCGCGCGATCGGCGCGATGCTCAAGGAGCTGAGCGGCAAGGACGCGAAGACCATCGTCGCCGACCGCCGCCGCAAGTTCCTGGAGATAGGCGGCACGGCGCTCTAGTCGCCGCACCCGCTTTGAACAACCCGCTAAAGTAAGTAATGTCTGGCCATTACGAGCAGAGCGAGCAAAAGTCGACCGGTTACCTCGATCATTAGCGGCCCCACACTCAGCCTTAGATATTCTTGAGGCGTGTTTAAAAAGCACCCCACTTCAGTAGATTTGCGTTAGACGCGAACGAACTCGCGACAGCTTCGAGTTAACTGCGCCGTTTCGCAGTTGCATCACGTGGAGTAGCTTAGTCCCATGGCTAACGCGCAACTGGCAGGAAGTGGGATACGAGCAGAGAGCCGGCCCGCTCCATCACTCTCGCCAAATACGCCCGCCGGAGGCGCATCCAAGCTCAGGCCGGATCGGGCAGGAGCGCTTCGGAAGCCGGTTCGATCTCGGCCTCCAGTCGCCTCATGAACTCCGGGTGGTCGAGGCCGGGTGGGATCTCGGGCAGAAACTCGACGACCGCGACGCCGGAGCGGCGCATCACAGAGTTGCGGCCCCAGAACAGGCCCGCATTCGTGGCGGCGGGCACGCAAGGCAGCCCGTAGGCCTCATAAAGCGCCGCGGCGCCGCGCTTGTAGCGGGCGACCTGGCCGGGCGCCACGCGGGTGCCCTGCGGATAGATCACCACCTGCCCTGGCTCGTCGAGCTTCTGGCCAACGTCCTCGACCATCTTGCCCATCGCCCCCTTCTCCCCGCGGTTGACCGGCGCGCAGCCGATCTGCATCGCGTAAAAGCCCACGATGGGGGTCCATTTCACCGAGCTTTTCATCACGAATTTCGGGCGCGGCAGCGTGCCCATCATCATGATGATGTCGAGGAAGCTTTGGTGCTTGGAGGCGACAATGCAGGCCTCCTGCGGGACCGTTCCCCGGATCTCCACCCGCAGGCCGATGATGTTCCGGGCGAGCCAGAACACCACGTAGCAGTAGCGCGACATGAACCAGTAGGCCGCGTCGCGCGACAGCACCGCCGGGATCGCGCCGACGACGCCCATGACCGCCAGCACCACATACATGGCGAACGAGAAGATCAGCGATCGGATCAGCAGCATCGGGGGTCCTCAGCCATCCTCCAGGCGACGCAGCATGGCGAAGGCCGCCATGCGCGTCGCGATAAACGCGGTGAGCGCCGCGATCAAGGGTATGGTGAGGAAGAGCGCCCATTCCGCGCCCTCCGGTCCGAGGCGGGTCACGAACGCGGCCTCCCGCGCCACGTCGGGCATCAGCGCGAGGCCGAGGGCGGCGAGCCCGGTGCCGATGACGGCTCCTGCACCCGCGCGCAGGGTGAAGCGGCGCACGAAGGCGCGGGCGATGTAGCGGTCCTGCGCCCCGATCAGCCGCAGCGTCCGGATGAGCTGCGCGTTCGCCGCCAGCGCCGCCTGGGCGGCCAGAGTAATCATCGTCGCCGTGGCGACGAGGATCAGCACCAGCGCGCCGAGGGCGAAGACGCCGAGCCGCCGCGCGGCAGAGACCATCGGCCGCCGCCAGCGCGTGTGATCGTCGAGCACCGCATCCGGCGCTTCTCCGGCGAGGCGCAGGTGCAGGCTCTCCATGTCCGGACCTGCCTCGCTCTCCTCCATCACGATGATGCGGGGCAGCGGCAGCACGTCGAGAGTGAGGGAGGTGCCGAGCCAGGGGGTGAGCAGATCCGCCTGCTCCTCCCGGGTGAGAAGGCGCGCCTCGATGATCCCGGCCGTGGTCTCGGCGGCCGCGAGAGCCGCCTCAGCCTGCGCGTCCATGTCCGGCGCGCTTGCGAGCACGGTGATGGTGGAGGAGCGGGCAAGCTCCGCCGACCAGCGCTCCGCCAGCCGGCCCGCAGCGAGAGAGGCGGCCAGCGCCGCGACTGCAAGGGCGGCCATCGCGATGGCCGTGGCACTGACGAGCCAGGCGGTGAAGCCCGAGGGCGGAACGATGTTCTCCGCCTTCGCGGCAGGCCGGAGGGCCCTCACAGTTCGGTCCCCGCGACGGTCATCCGCCCCTTGGCGAGGCGCAGCACGCGGGCGTTCACGTCGGCCTTTGCCGCGCGGATCAGGTTGAGATCATGGGTCGCGATGAGGATGGCCTTGCCCAGCCGGTTGAGTTCGACGAGGAGGCGCAGCACCTTCTCCGCCATGGCCCAGTCGAGGTTGCCGGTGGGCTCATCCGCGACGATGACGTCGGGGGCGACGATGATGGCACGGGCGAGGGCGGCGCGCTGACGTTCCCCGCCCGAGAGTTCCGGCGGCAGGGCATCGGCGCGGTGCTCCAGCCCCACCCATGTCAGGAGATCGTCGAGGTCCTGGTCGCTGTTGCCGTCGGCGCGGCCACTGACGCGCAAGGGCAACATGATGTTGTCGCGCAGGCTCAGGTGGTCGAGGAACTGGCAGTTCTGGTGCATCACGCCGATGCGCTGCCGCTGCCGCGCGATGTCGTCCCGGTCCAGCCCCGCGGCTTCCCGCCCGAAGCTCAGCATCCGTCCCTCGCTGGGCCGCAGCGCGAGGTAGCACATCTTCAGGAATGTGGTCTTTCCCGCGCCCGACGGCCCGGTGAGGAAGTGGAACGAGCCCGGAGTGACCTGCAGCGTAAGGCCCGACAGGATCCGGTCGCCGCCATAGCTGAAGCCCGCCTCTTCGAATTCGATCACCGCTGCCCCGTTTCTTCTTGTTGGCCCCGGCTGGACCATCGCAGATCGGCACGAAGGCCACAATCTCTTCGGCTCTAGGCACTGTGCGATTTGCGCGCTAGATTTCCCCGACCGGTCGTTTAGGGGTGAATGATCGCGCCGCGCACGTGCGCGGACCGAAGGGGAGGGGACAACGAAATGCGGCTGATCTGCCCGAACTGCGCCACGCAATACGAGGTGCCCGACAGCGCCATTCCCGCGCAGGGGCGGAAGGTCGAATGCGGCAACTGCGGCAACGGCTGGCATGTGAGCCCGCCGGAGGCCGAGGCAGCACCCGCCCCGCAAGTGACTGAACCCGAACCGGTTCTCGCGGATGCGCCACCTGCGCCTGCCGAGGAGGCACCGGTCGAGGAGTCGCCTGTCGAAGAAGCGGAGGTCGTCGCGGAGACGGACGGCCAGCCCGCCTTCGACGCCAACGTGCTGCGCGAACTGCTCGCCCGGCCGGTAACGAAGGGGGATGCGACCGAAGAAGCCGTGGAAGCTCCGACCGATGCAGCTCCCGACGAGGTCGACGCGCCGTCCTTCGAGCCAGCGAACGCACTCTCCGACGGTGAGGAGACCGCACCGGGCGACATTCCCGCGGATGGGACCGACGATGAGGTTTTCGCGCAACAGGACGACGTTGCAGGCGAGGATCATGAGGCGGCCGGGCCGGTGGAGGACGAGGCACCCGCCGCCGAGTTCGAAGAGTACGCAGAGGAGGCCCGCTCCGAACCCGAGGGCGAGGATACCGTCGACGGCATGTCGATCCCGCCCGTGCCCCAGCCCGACAACAGCGTGCGACAGAGCGCTGACGCCGCCTTCGAGGCGATGCGCGCCCGCCGCGCGGCCCGCCGCGCCGCACGGGCGGCGCAGCGCGAGCAGGAACAGGCCGCGGCCAGCGCCGAGGTCGCGCCGGAGCAGGAGGCGCCAGCCGCCGACGCGGACAATGCAGAAACCGATCCGAACGTCATGGCGGATCTGCGCCGCCTGATCGACAGCGACGACGCGCAGGGCGAGGCGTCGGACGACACGGTGGAGGAGCTGCCGGAAGCGCCGCGCCGTCCGCGCCGCGAGCGTCCGCAGCGTCCCGGAACCGAAACGCCCACCGCCGCCGAGGGTACCGATGACGACCGCGTCGTCCCACTGTCCCGGCGGCCGCGGCCCAAGCGCCCCGGCGCGTCGGAAGCCATCGCGCTGCCCGAGCAGGAGCAGGATACCGCGGAGACCGAGATTTCTGCGGCCTCCATGGCCGCCGACGACGTCCCCGCACGGGGCCGCGGCGTGCTGGGCTTCGCGGTCGCGATCATGCTCTTCGTCGTGCTCGCGGTCGTCTACATGATCGCGCCCAGCCTGTCGGCGGCGGTTCCGACCGCCGCGCCGGTGCTGGAGGCCTATGCGAGCGGGGTGGACGCCCTGCGGCTGTCGATCAGCGACACCTATCGCGGTTTGACGGGGGGCGGGGCGCCGACCTCCGGCTGATGCCTCCGGATCAGTCCTGAACGAAATACGGCCCGCCTCTGGCGGGCCGTTTCGCATTGAAAGCCATGGGTGACGTCAGAACCGGTCGAGCAGGCGGCGGAGATATTCACGCTCCTCCGCCGGGCGCTCCTGCTCCGCCGAGCGGCGGCGGATCTCGTCCATCAGGTCCTGAACGGAACCCAGCGGCCCGATATCCGGGACCATGTCCCCCTCGCCGTCGAGCGCGCGGCCGTTTGCCGTGGGTCGGCCCAGCGGGTCGCGGGCATCGCCGTTCTCACCGGACTCAGCCGCCACATCGCCCTGGTTCGGGGAGGGGTTCGCCTCGGTTTCCTGATCGAGCTGGCGCAGGGTCTCCCGCAGAGACTCCATCGCCTCGGCCTGGCTGTCGAGGGCGCCGCGGCCATCCTCGCGCTGGAGCGCATCGCGGGAATCGGCCATCTCGCGCTCGGCCTCGTCCAGCGCGTCGCGGCTGCCGTCGCCCGGCAGGCCCTCACCCAATTCATCGAGCAGGCGGCGCAGCGCCTCCTGCGTCTCGGCGAGGCCCTGGAGGCCCTGTTGACCCTGCCCCTGCCCGCCCGCGCCGCCTTCCGGCTGGCTCGGCGTGCCCTGCTGCTGGCCCTGTTGACCCTGCTGGCCTTGCTGACCCTGGCCCTGCCCCATCCCCTCGCGGAACTGGCGCTGGAGTTCCTCGAAGGAACGGTCGGCGAGCTCCTGCTGCTGGCGGAGGAGATCCTGAACGCCCTCCTGCGGGGTGCCGCCCTCGCCCGGCCCGCCGGGCTGGCCCTCGCCCTGCCCCTGGCCGTTGAGGGCCATGGTCATGTTCTCCATCATCTGGGCGAGCTGATCGAGGAGACGTTGCGCCTCGTCCCGGTCGCCCTGTTCGGAGAGTTCCTGGATCCGGTCGAGCAGGTCCTGGAGGTCCTGCTGGCTCATGGTCATGCCGTTTTCCATGGACTGCTCGGCGCGTTGCTGCGCCTCCGGATTGTCCTGGAGCGCCTCGGCCATCTGGCGCATGTAGTCCTGCATCGCCTGGCGGAGTTCCTGCATGAGCTCCGCGATCTCCTCGTCGCTCGCCCCTTCCTCCAGCGCCTGGCTCAGGCGTTCCTGCGCGCGGCGCAGGGCAGCGGCGGCATCGGCGAGGCGGCCGTCCTCGATGGAGAGGGCGGTGGCCCAGAGCTGCTCGGCGATCTCGTCGGTGCGGTCGAGCACGGTGCCTTCGTCCCGCGCGGCGTCGAGCGCGCGGATCGCGGTACGCAGTTGCAGGAAGGCGCCGGACGGCACCTCCAGCTCCTCGGGCCGGTAGGAGACGGCGCGCAAAACCTGGCTGACACGGTGCGCGTTCTCCTCCGGCGCCCAGAGGAGGTCCCGGCGCTGCTCCACGATGGCGCGGGCGAGCGGGTCGAAGAAGGAGCGGCGGGGCAGTTCGAGCTCCCGCGTTTCGCTGCGGCCCGACTGCTCGGCCCCGTCATAGACCGTGAGATGCACCTGCACCGGCATCGCGGCGAAGGGGTGGGTCGAGAAGTCCTGCACCATGACCTCGGTCAGCTCCTGCCCCACGACACGGGCGGGCAGCGGCAGGTCGACGACGAGCGGTTCGCGCGCCATGGGCTCGGCGGCGAGGCCGTAGCGGCGGTCGACGGCGTCGAGATCGAGGGTCACGGTCATCTCGGCCCGCGCGACCTCGTAATCGTCGGTGGCGGCGAAGGGCACCTCGGTAGCGCCCGCCTGCGCCCGCGCGATCTCCCCGTCGAAACGGATGGTGGGGGAGAGGTCGCCATCCACGGTGAAGGTCCAGCTCGCAAGCTCCGACCGGCCGCGGCGCAGGCTCATCCGCCCGCCCTGCTCCACCGTGAAGCTTGCATCGGCGAGGCCGGGGGCGAGGCTTGTGAGCGGCGTGTTGCCCTCCGCACTCAGGCTTTCCTCCAGCGCGAAGTCGTCGCCATAGGCGCGCATCACGATCTCGGTTCCGGCGGGCAGCGGGATCGCGGCGGGCTCGCCCGCCCGTTCGGTCAGGTAGAGGGTGGGGGCGCCGGTATAGCCCGGAGGTGTCGCCCAAGCCTCGAAGGCCGGGCCCGCGGCCACGGCCGGGCCGCCACCGATCAGCACGCCGGGATCGGTATCGCCGCCGCGCACGAAGATGAGGGCCACGACGCAGGCGGTCGCCGCCAGAAGGCGCAGCGCCAGCGGATCCTGCCGCGCGACGCGCAGATCGGCCGGCGGCACCTGCAATGCGCCCGCCCTGTCGAAGGCACGGCGACGGTGCGCGTCCCAGACGGCGCGCTGCTCCGCCGTCGGCTCCTCCGCCGGGCGGTCCTCGAGCGTCGCGAGCGGGCGGCCGTCGCCCTGGAGATCGAGGAGGAGGGCCGCATCCTCCCGATCCGGCCAGCGAAAGCGGGCGGCGCCCAGGCCGAAGAGCCCGCCTGCAACCAGGACGGCGAGCACGGCGGGCCAGGGCGCGAAGGCGTTGAGATAGGCGGCACCGCCGAAGCCGATCACGGCCACGACGGCGAGCACGAAGGTCCAGAGAGGCCAGAAGACCCGCGCCGCGCGCTCGGATGCGATGACGAGCCGGGTGCGGGCGATCCGCCGGGCGATCTGCCTGCGGATGCTGTCGGTATCGGTGCGGGTGTCGTGCATCTGCGCCTCCCGCGACACGCGGCCGGGCGCATCGCTTGACCGGAAGCGTAGCGCAGCACCGGGGCAGGACCAAGGCCGCAGCGCGTCAACTTGCGCGGACGTGATGACGCAAGGGCGGGATCAGGCTTGGTCGAGCTGGACGGTCACGGTGCCGAGATCGGCGAAGCGGGCCGTGTAGGATACGTCGAACTCCGCCACGATCATCTCCGTCAGCAGACCGGTGGAGACGATGTCCCCTGCCCGAAGCATCCGCCCGCGTCCGTGGAGGTGGTTCGCGAGCCAGGTGACCACGGCGAGCGGGTCGCCCAGCGCGTTGGCGCCGATGCCTGTTGCGACGGTCGTGTCGCCGGCGTGGACCTTCACTGGTTCCGTCGCGAGGTCGAGGTCGGGCCGCCAGTCGATACCCTCACCGAGGACCAGATGCTGGTTCACGGCACCGTCGGCGGCGATCCATGGCGCGCTTTCGCGGATCGTGCCGGGCAGCCGCTTGGTGGCAAGCTCGAAGGCGGGATGGACCGTCGCGATGGCCGCGGCGACGTCTTCGCGGGTAACGGCGGCGCCGGTTCGGGGGAGGTCCTGCGCCATGCGCACCGCGATCTCGGCTTCGAGCACGCGCAGGTCAGCGGCACTGACGGCGAGGTGTGCGGGCGACGCGTGGACGAGGCCGTCGAAGAGCGGGCCGCAGATCGGCTCGCCCACGCCCATCGCCTCCTGCGCGGCGCGGGAGGTCAAGCCGATCTTCCAGCCGATGACCGGGCGGTCCATGGCCTCGGCCATGTCGTCCTGCACCCGGTAGCCCTCCACGAGGTCGACCGGCGCGGGCTCCGGATAGGTCGCCAGCCGCGCACCGGCGCGCCGCGTCCGGGCCAGCAGCGCGCCGAGCGGCTCAGCCATCGACCAGCCAGTCGGGCACGGCGTCGCGCGCGATCATTTCCTCGTAGGTCGGACGGGCGCGAACGACGTCGTAGCGGTCGCCGCTCACCAGCACCTCCGGGATCAGGGGGCGGGAGTTGTATTCGGAGGACATGACCGCGCCGTAGGCCCCGGCGGAGCGGAAGGCGACCAGATCGCCCGCTTCGAGACCCGGCAGGTCGCGGGCCCTGGCGAACGTGTCGCCGCTCTCGCAGACCGGCCCGACCACGTCGAAGGGCTGCAGGTTCACGCCCGCCCGCGGCTCGATCACCGGGACGATGTCGTGCCAGGCGTCGTACATGGCGGGGCGGATCAGGTCGTTCATCGCCGCGTCGAGGATCAGGAAATCCCGGCCCTCGCCCGCCTTCCTGTAGATCACCTCGCTGACCAGCAGTCCGGCATTGCCCGCGATCAGGCGGCCGGGCTCGATCTCGATCTCGCAATCCAGATCGCCGACCGTGCGCCGGATCACCTCGCCATAATCGAAGGGCAGCGGCGGCGCCTCATTGGCGCGGCGATAGGGGATGCCGAGGCCACCGCCGAGGTCGAGGCGCCGGATGTCGTGGCCATCCGCGCGCAGGGCGAGCGTCAGGGCGGCGACCTTGTTGAAGGCGTCCTCATAGGGTTCGAGCTCCGTGAGCTGGGAGCCGATGTGGACGTCGATCCCGACCACCTCGATCCCGTCGAGCACGGCGGCCATCGCGTAGACCTCCCGCGCCTTGGAGATCGGGATGCCGAACTTGTTCTCCGACTTGCCGGTGGCGATCTTTGCGTGGGTACGCGCATCCACGTCCGGGTTCACGCGGATGGTGATCGGCGCACTCTTGCCCAGCGAGGTCGCGACGGCGGAGAGGCGGACGAGCTCCGGCTCGCTCTCCACGTTGAACTGGCGGATGCCGTTCTCAAGCGCGTAGGTCATCTCCGCCGTGGTCTTGCCGACGCCGGAAAAAACGATCCTGTCCCCCGGAACGCCGGCCGCCCGCGCGCGGCGGTACTCACCGATGGAGACGACGTCCATGCCCGCCCCGAGCCGGGCCATCACGCGCAGCACGGCCATGTTGGAGTTGGCCTTCATCGCGTAGCAGATCAGGTGCGGCATGCCCGCCAGCGCCTCGGCAAAGACGCGGTAGTGCCGCTCCAGCGTGGCGGTGGAATAGACATAGACCGGAGAGCCGACGGCCCGGACGATCTCGGGCAGTGGCACGTCTTCGGCATGCAGGATGCCGTCACGATAGATGAAATGGTCCATGGTCAGCCCTGTCCGCGCGAACGAAGGAAGAGGTAAAGCGGCAGCCCGCAGCTTACCCCGATGCAGAAGATCGCGGGGATCGCGATGAGGGAAGACCAGTCGCGGCGGACGCGGACCTCGGCAATGATCCAGATGGTCAAGGCGGCGGCGGCGACGGTCAGATCGTAGACGAGGCCGGTCGTGGCGTCGCTCACGTTCCACGCCTCGATCATCGCGGCAAGCGACCAGTCGTTCTCAGCCAGCCACGGCAGAAAATACGCCATGGGCAGCACGGTACCGATGATCGCGAGGGCGAGGTAGGTCAGGCGCAGCGGCGACATGGGCAATCTCCCGGACGGGGCGGCGGTTGCCGTCCCCTAGCGGGAGATCGCCCGAGGTTCAAGCGAAGCTCAGAAGGTGAGCGAGTCCGCACCGGAGGTGGCGATGCCCTCGTCGTCCACCGTCTCGCCCTCGGTCAGGGGCGCCTGCGCGCAGGCGGCGAGGACGAAGGCGGACACCAGCAGGATGGTGAGCTTTTTCATAGTGATACTCCGTTATGTCTTCGGCCGTGAAACGCGCTCTCGCCAGACGGAGTTCCCGCGTTCAGTTGATCGGTGCCGTGGGGTCAGGCGAGAACGTCTCCGCCGGCACGACATCGCGGCCAAGGTCATTGGTGGCGCCGCAGCCCAGCAGGGACAGGGTAACGAGCGTCAGTGCGGCCAGTCTGATCACGGGCAGTCTCCTTCTCTCCTACAGCGAGAGTAGCGTCGCGATGTCGCAAGTCCACGATGCTCGCATGCCGCCACGAAACGGTGAGGCCGGCTTGCACCAAATGCCCATGCAGGTAGCATTTTGCGGGACGGAACGGAGGGATTGCCCATGCGTGCGGAAACAATCGTCGCCTTGCTGGCGTGGTCGGCGGTGCTCGCCAACACTGCGCTGCGGATGTCGCGCGGCGAGGGGCCGGGAGAGGCGATCTGGACGCAGGCGCGCTACTTCACGTTTCTGACCAACAGTGCGGTTGCGCTGATCTTCACCCATGCGGCACTGACCGGGCGCGGGCCGGGTGCGTCACTTGCCGGGGCGGCGACGGTCTGGATCAGCGTTGTGGGGCTGGTCTACCACGCACTGCTCAACCAGGGCTTCGTGCCGGGGCAGCCCGATTTCTGGACTGACCATATGCTGCACACGGTCGTGCCGCTCACGGTCTTCGGTTACTGGGCGCTGCGGGCGGAGAAGGCGGGGCTCGGCCTGCGCGACGCCGTGATCTGGGCCGGATTCCCGATGACCTATCTGGTCTACGCGCTGGGGCGCGGGCTGATCGACGGGCGGTTCCCCTATTACTTCATCGATCCCACCGACATCGGCTGGGGCGGCGTCGTGGTCTGGGTGGCGGGGCTCACCACACTCTTCGTCGGGCTGGGCTGGGCGCTGACGCTCGCAGGCCGGACCCGGATGCTCAGCCGGACGTAGTTTCCGTTTCCGGCTGGGGCGGCACGGGGTCGCCCTTGCGTCCGCAGGCGGCGGGGGCCAGCAGGATGGCGACGATCAGGATCAGACGGATCATGGGAGCGCCTCCTTCCAGCGGGCGATCTGTTCGCGGACGCGGACCGGCGCAGTGCCGCCGTAGGAGATGCGGGAGGCGACCGACGCCTCCACCGTCAGCACGTCGAAGACACCTTCGGTGATCCGGTCGTTGACGCTCTGCATATCCTGCAAGGCGAGGTCGGCGAGGTCGCAGCCGCGATCCTCCGCCACCTTCACCAGAGCACCGGTCACGTGGTGCGCGTCGCGGAACGGCAGCCCCGCCTCGCGCACCAGCCAGTCGGCGAGATCCGTGGCAGTGGAGAAGCCCGCGGCGGCAGCTGCGCGCAGGGCGTCCGGGTTCGGCTTCAGGTCCGCCACCATCCCGGTCATCGCCGCGAGGCTCAGCATCATGGAGTCGGCCGCGTCGAAGACCTGCTCCTTGTCCTCCTGCATATCCTTGGAATAGGTGAGCGGCAGGCCCTTCATCACCGTCAGCAGCGCGATCAGCGCGCCCGTGATCCGGCCCACCTTGGCGCGGAGCAACTCCGCGGCATCCGGGTTCTTCTTCTGCGGCATGATCGAGGAGCCGGTGGAGAAGCGGTCCGAGAGCGTCACGAACCGGAACTGCGCCGACGACCAGATCACCAGCTCCTCGGCGAAGCGGGAGAGGTGCATGGCGCAGATCGAGGCGGTGCTCAGGAACTCCAGCGCGAAGTCGCGGTCGCTGACGGCGTCGAGAGAGTTGGCCGCGGGCCGGTCGAAGCCGAGGGCAGCCGCCGTCATCTCCCGATCGATCGCGAAGCCGGTGCCGGCGAGGGCCGCGGCCCCCAGCGGGCTCTCGTTCATCCGGGCGCGGGCGTCGCGGACGCGGGAGCGATCGCGTGCGAACATCTCGACATAGGCCAGCATGTGGTGGCCCCAGGTCACCGGCTGCGCGGTCTGCAGGTGCGTAAAGCCCGGCATCACCATGTCCGGTCCGGCCTCGGCCTGCGTCACGAAGACCTTCATCAGCGCCGTCAGCCCCGCATCCATCGCGTCGAGTTGGTCGCGGACCCACAGCTTGAAATCCGTCGCCACCTGGTCGTTGCGCGAGCGCGCGGTGTGGAGCCGCCCGGCAGGCTCGCCCACAAGCTCTTTCAGCCGCGCCTCGACGTTCATGTGGATGTCTTCCAAGGCGGTGGAGAAGGCGAATTCCCCCGCCTCGATCTCTGACAAGACCGTGAGCAGCCCTTCCCGGATCACCTCCGCGTCGCTATCCGTCAGGATGCCGGTGGCAGCCAGCATGGCGGCGTGGGCGCGCGAGCCCTCGATGTCCTGCTTCGCCAGACGCCGGTCGAACCCGATGGAGGCGTTGATCGCCTCCATGATCGCGTCGGGGCCGTCGGCGAAGCGGCCGCCCCACATCGCGTTGGAGGATTTGGCGGCCTTGGTGTCGTTGGGCATTCGGGGCCTCGTTGTGGGGAGGAATTTCACATGCGCATGACCGGAAAGGCGTTGAGCCTCGTGGCCTCGGCCCTCTTCTACGCAGCACCGCTGGCGATGGCAAACGGGGCGGCGGCCCAGTCGCTCGCCGAGGTGGTCGAGCCCATGCGCGAAGGCGACATGCGCAAGCTCGTGGTCCATTCCGAGCCGGTGGAGCTGCCCGACCAGACCTTCACCGATCCCGACGGCAGCGAGTACTCGCTGGCCGATTATGCGGGCCAGGTCGTGCTGGTGAACTTCTGGGCCACCTGGTGCGCACCCTGCCGCGAGGAGATGCCGGATCTCGACGCGCTCCAGCAGACCTTCGGCGGCGATGCGTTCGAGGTGGTGACGATCGCGACGGGCCGGAACTCGCTGGCGGGTATCCGGGCCTTCTTCCAGGAGGAGGAGATCGAGGCGCTGCCCATCCTACTCGACCCCCAGGGCCAACTCGCACGGCGCGCCGGAGTGCTCGGCCTGCCGGTGACGGTGATCATGGGACCGGACGGCATGGAGCTCGCGCGGTTGCAGGGCGGCGCGCACTGGAACGACGAGAACGCGCGGGCGTTGCTGACGGAGATCATGGCGCAGAGCGGGGTGTGAGGCTTGGGGCGTGGGCGTTGGGTTGTTACCAACGGCACTCACACGAGACGAGGGTCGCGCCCGACCTGGAGAGCGCTTGCACAACGCCTTTGCTAAGCGCGCTCTTTAAAGCATCGATCTGGCGAATTCTTTTTCCGACATCGCCAACGCGCCCTCCGGTGGGAGGGTGAACACCGTCTCTCAAACGCTCCGGTCGAGCGTTTGAGGCGTGAACGGGCGGAGCCCCGGACGGACGCGGCCCGGCGGTGCCGCCGGGTGGAGCGCCAGTTCGAATTGATACCACCCCGGACTTGATCCGGGGTCTTTGGCTCAGAGGTGCCGAGTTGGGAAAGGTCCCGGCACTGCGGCCGGGACGGTGGGAACGGGTGTCATGGTCGGGCTTGACCCGGCCATCTGCTGCATCGGGAGATCCTCGGGTCGAGCCCGAGGATGACGGTACAATTACCAAAGCTCCCGGCTCTGCGGCCGGGACGGTACCGCTGGAAGATCACCGCCCGAGCGCCTTCACCTCCTGATGGCGGAAGCAGTCCGTCGTGTGGTCGTTCACCATGCCCACGGCCTGCATGAAGGCGTAGACGATGGTGGGGCCGCAGAACTTGAAGCCGGCCTTCTTGAGGTCCTTCGAGATGCGGCGCGACAGTTCCGTCTCCGCCGGGACCTCGGCCATGCTGGGCCACTCGTTCTGCAGCGGCGCGCCGTCCATGTAGCGCCAGAGGAAGGTATCGAAGCCCTCCTGCTCCTGGATCGCGAGGTAGGCGCGCGCATTGCCGATCGTCGCCTCGATCTTGCCGCGGTGCCGCACGATGCCGGGATCGGCGAGGAGGCGCGTCACGTCGGCCTCGGTATAGCGGGCGATCCGCTCCGGCTCGAACCCGTCAAAGGCGGCCTGGAACGCCTCACGCTTCTTGAGGATCGTGATCCAGCTCAACCCGGCCTGGAAGCCGTCGAGGATCAGCTTCTCCCACAGCGCGCGGGCGTCCTTGTCCGGCACGCCCCACTCGGTGTCGTGGTAATCCACATAGATCGGGTCGGTCCCGCACCACGCACATCTTGGCCCCATCGGCTCCCCTTTACGATTCGTTCAGAACATTCCGCGAACAGTAGCGGGGAACGGAGGGCCGGGCGAGAAGATGTTGAGCGTGATCGAAGAGTGGCCGCCTGACCCCGACATACAGCCCGAGGCGCTGCTGGCGGCGGGGCGGGTGGAGCTCGCCTTCCAGCCGGTGGTGCGTACGCGCGGCGGGATCGCGTTCTTCGAGGGGCTCGCGCGGCTGCGCAGTGCGGATGGTTTGCTCGCGCCAGCCGCCTTCCTCCCCGCGCTGGAGGCGGCGGGTCTGGGACCGAAGCTCGACCGCTTCGTGCTGCGCCATGCGCTGGCGGCACTGGAGGCGACGCCGGGCACGCGGATCTCGGTCAACGTGGGCGCGGACACGCTGAGCGATGCCGCGTGGATCGACCTCCTGCAGCGGGAAGCTGCGGACCGGCCCGGCCTCACCGACCGGCTGATCGTGGAGGTGACGGAGACGGCGCTGCTCGACAGCGACCGCGCGGCCCGCTTCACCCGCGCGGTGCGCGCACTGGGGCCCGCGGTGCTGCTCGACGATTTCGGAGCGGGCTATACCGCGTTCCGGCAGTTTCGCGATCTCGCCCTCGACGGCGTGAAGATCGACGGCTTCTTCACCCGCAGGATCGAGGCGAGCGCCGACAACCAGTGCCTGATCCGCGCGCTTGTCGACATCGCCCGGCATTTCGAGATGTTCACGGTGGCGGAATACGTGCAGACGGCGACCGAGGCGGAGTGTCTCTCTGCGCTGGGTGTGGATGGCCTGCAGGGACACTTCATCGGGGCGGCGGGGCCGGCGCTCACGCTTGGCGTCGCACATCCCTCGGCCGGGGTGGCGTGACCGGGATCAGGACTTGCGCACCAGTTCGGCGAGCTGTTCCTGCATCCGGGCGAGCTGGTCCTTCAGCTCGTCGAGCTCGACATCCTTCGCAGAGGCGTCGGCCTTGGGATCTTCCGGCGTCGCGGCACCGCCGGTGGCGAACGGAGAGAACATGCGCATCGTGTTCTCGAACCACTCCATGTTGGCGCGGGTCATCGCCTCGTAGTTCTGGATCGCGGGGTTCGCGTCGAACGCCGCACGCACCTGGTCGCGCATCTTCTCCTGATTGCGTGCGAAGGTATCCATCGAGGCGTCGAGATAGCCCGGCACGAAGCCCTGCAGCGTATCGCCGTAGAGCCGGATGAGCTGGCGCAGGAAGTTCGTGGGCAGCATGTTCTGCCCCTTGGCCTCCTCCTCGAAGATGATCTGCGTGAGGACGGAGCGGGTGATGTCCTCGCCGGTCTTCGCGTCGTTGACCACGAAGTCGTCGCCGTCGCGCACCATCTGGGCGAGGTGTTCGAGGGTCACGTAGCTCGATTTCGCCGTGTTGTAGAGACGGCGGTTCGCATACTTCTTGATCACGACCGGCTGATCGGTCTCGGTGGGTTTCTTGGCCACTCCGATCGCTCCCCCAAAGGTTGTTTTGAACGCCTCTTCGCGGACGTGTGCTGCGCAGCATAGTGCGCTGCACACTTGCACCGCAACGCAAATTTCGCGGATGCGGCGTGCGCCCGCCGTGATAGGGTCCGGCCCATGAGAGGGGATGACGAGACGACCACCGCCGCGCGCGACTGGCTGGAGCGCTGGCTTGCCGACGTGGCGCGCCTGATGCGCGACGGCCCGGCGCCCCGCCCCGCGGAGCGCGACCCGCAGCAATGAAGCCGAGCCTGCCGACGGATCCGCGCCGGGCCGGGCCGAGCCCCCTGCCCGTCCACCTCGCCCAGGCGGCCGCCCTGGTGAGCCAGGCGACGCTGTCGCCGGAACCCGGACCTGCACCGCTCGACCGCGCTGCCGCTGCGGGCGACATGCTGGAGGACATGCTGGCCGGCATCGCCCGGTGGCGCACGCATGACTGGCGTCGGCCGGAGGAGAGTGCGCCCGTGCTCTGGTCCGACGGCGCGACGGAGCTGCGCGACCATGGCGGCGGCATGGGGCGGCCGGTGCTGTTGCTTCCGTCGCTGATCAACGGCAGCGAGGTGCTCGACATCCATCCGGAGCGCTCGCTCCTCGGCACGCTGCGCGCGGCGGGGCTGCGGCCGCTGCTGCTTGACTGGGGTGTGCCGGGCGTGGCGGAGCAGACCTTCGGGCTGGAGGATTATGCCGACCTGCGCCTGCGTCCGGCGCTCGCCGTTGCGCGGGTGCTGGCAGGCGGCCCCGTGCCGGTGCTCGGCTACTGCATGGGCGGCGCGATGGCCGCGGCGGCAGCGGCGCACCGGCCCGATGACGTGGCAGCCCTCGTGACGATCGGGACACCCTGGAACTGTCAGGAGGGGATCTGGATCGCGCGCATGGTCCGCGAGCTGGTGCGCCCCGACCCCGCCATGGCGCGCGCAGCGTTGCAGGCTATGGGCGCGAGCTTCGGCCTGATCCCGCACGACGCGGTGCAGACACTCTTCGCCGGGCTCGACCCCGGCTTCGCCCTGCGCAAGTTCGCCCGCTTCACGCGGATGGAGGGGGTGGAGGCCGAGCTCTTCGTCGCGGTGGAGGACTGGCTAAACCGTCCGGTTCCGCTCGCCCCCGCAGTGGCCGAGGAGGTGCTGATCGACTGGCAGCTTCACAACACCCTCGCCGCAGGGGCGTGGGAGGTGATGGGCGGCCCCGTCACGCCCGACGCCATCGCCTGCCCCACCCTCAGCTTCTGCGCCCGGCACGACCGCATCGCGCCGCCCGCCAATGCCGAGGCGCTGCCGGGCGCGATCCCCGGCGCGCGTATCGCGCGGCCCGGGACGGGGCATGTCGGCATGATCGTCGGCCGCCGGGCGCACGCGGACGTGTTCGAGCCGATCCTTCGCTTCCTCGACGACGTGCGTATCTGATAGATACTCAACTTTAGGGGTGCAATTTCGTTTCGCCCCACCTATGTTGCGGCGCAACAATCGCAAAACCCTGGGGAGACCTCTCATGACCAACGTGGTGATCGCAGCGGCCGGACGCACGGCCGTCGGCTCGTTCAACGGCTCCTTCGCCAACACCCCCGCCCATGACCTCGGCGCCGCCGTGATCGAGGGCGTGCTGGAGCGCGCGGGTGTGGCGAAGGAGGAGGTCTCCGAAACCATTCTCGGTCAGGTGCTGACCGCGGCGCAGGGCCAGAACCCGGCCCGTCAGGCGCATATCAATGCAGGACTGCCGAAGGAAAGTGCAGCCTGGGGTATCAACCAGGTTTGCGGCTCCGGCCTGCGTGCAGTGGCTCTGGGCGCGCAGCACATCCAGCTCGGCGATGCCGACGTCATCATCGCCGGTGGGCAGGAGAGCATGAGCCTCGCCCCCCACGCAGCCCACCTTCGGTCGGGGCGGAAGATGGGCGACATGAGCTTCACAGACACGATGATCAAGGACGGCCTCTGGGACGCCTTCAACGGCTACCACATGGGTCAGACGGCGGAGAATGTCGCCAACCAGTGGCAGATCACCCGCGACGATCAGGATGCCTTCGCCGTCGGCTCCCAGAACAAGGCGGAGGCCGCGCAGAAGGCCGGCAGGTTCGACGACGAGGTCATCCCCTTCACCGTGAAGACCCGCAAGGGCGACATCGTGGTCGACAAGGACGAGTACATCCGCCACGGCGCGACGCTGGACGCGATGGCCAAACTCAAGCCGGCCTTCGCCAAGGACGGCTCGGTGACCGCGGCCAACGCCTCCGGCCTCAATGACGGGGCGGCCGCCACGCTGCTGATGACGGCGGAGAATGCGCAGAAGCGCGGGATCGAGCCGCTCGCCCGCATCGCGAGCTACGCCACCGCGGGCCTCGACCCGTCGATCATGGGCGTGGGGCCGGTCTATGCCTCCAAGAAGGCGCTCGACAAGGCGGGCTGGTCCGTCTCCGACCTCGACCTGGTGGAGGCGAACGAGGCCTTCGCCGCACAGGCCTGCGCGGTCAACAAGGAGATGGGCTGGGACCCCGAGATCGTGAATGTGAACGGGGGCGCCATCGCCATCGGCCACCCGATCGGCGCATCGGGCTGCCGCGTGCTCAACACGCTCCTGTTCGAAATGAAGCGCCGCGACGCGAAGAAGGGCCTCGCCACGCTGTGCATCGGCGGCGGCATGGGTGTCGCGCTCTGTGTCGAGCGCGACTGATTGATCCCGGTCAAGGCGGCCTCCGGGCCGCCGGGCCACACCCCTCCCGACACGACCACCCCAAGACAAAAACAGAGAGGAAACGACCATGGCACGTGTGGCAATCGTCACCGGAGGCTCCCGCGGCATCGGCGCGGCCATCGCGACAGCGCTCAAGGCGCAGGGCTGCGAGGTTGCGGCGACCTATGGCGGCAATGACGAGGCGGCGAAGAAGTTCACGGACGAGACCGGCATCAAGACCTACAAGTTCTCCGTCGCCGACTACGCCGCGTGCAAGGACGGCATCGCGCAGGTGGAAAGCGATCTCGGCCCCGTGGATATCCTAGTGAACAACGCCGGCATCACCCGCGACGCGCCCTTCCACAAGATGACGCCGGAGCAGTGGTCCGAGGTGATCGACACCAACCTCACCGGCGTCTTCAACATGACCCACAACGTCTGGGTCGGCATGCGCGAGCGCAAGTTCGGCCGGATCGTCACCATCTCGTCCATCAACGGGCAGAAGGGGCAGTTCGGGCAGGCGAACTACTCCGCATCGAAGGCAGGCGATCTCGGCTTCACCAAGGCGCTGGCGCAGGAGGGCGCGCGCTACGGCATCACGGTGAACGCGATCTGCCCGGGCTACATCGCCACCGACATGGTGATGGCGGTGCCCGAGAAGGTGCGCGAGGCGATCATCGGCCAGATCCCGGTCGGGCGCCTCGGCGAGGCCGACGAGATCGCGCGCTGCGTGGCGTTCCTGACGTCGGACGACGCGGGCTTCATCACCGGCTCGACGATCACGGCAAACGGCGGCCAGTACTTCACCTGACGGACTGGGGTTCCACCCCGGCCTTGGGCTCCGCCCGGGATATCCAGACAGAGAAGAAGGCCCGGCCTGAGGATCGGTCGGGCCTTCCTCGTCAGAGGCACCGTCCTTACCTGAACGAGGTCGTGGAGCATCGGAGGCGAATGATGCGCGTAGAGCTGACCTGCCGTATCGACGCTCCGCCGGGCGAGGTCTGGCGACTGTTGCAGAGATCCGCCCTGCTGGAGCGCATCGCAGCACCGCTTGTGGTGTTCCAGCCCGTCGGTTGTGCGTTTCCGGAGCAGTGTTCGCCCGGGCGCTATCGCGCGTCGATGCTGCTTTTCGGCGTGGTGCCCATAGGCCGACAGTAGATCAATATCAGCTTTCCAGCCGATCTCACCCTGCGCGCCGACGGCACGGGCGATCTCGTGCGGCGGTGGGATCACTGGATCTTCGTGGCGGCGGAGGGGGGCGGGACGCGCTACACCGACCGGGTCAATGTGGAGGCGGGTCTGCTGACGCCGTTCATCTGGCGTTTCGCGCGCGTCTTCTACGGCCACCGCCAGCGTCGGCTGCGCGCGTTCGCCGCCGATGGTTTCCGGGCGTTCGCGCCGTAAAACGGCCCGGCGCATCATGCCCCGGGCCGCCTGCTGCCCTGCGGTCCGACCTGCGGCGAACGCCGTCGGGCCGGGCCGTCGGGGCGGGTCTCAGAACAGGGCCCGGCGGATGGCTGCAAGGAAGCCATGCGCCGTGCGGGAGCGTTCGCGGTGGGCGCGGGCCAGCGCCTCGTGCACGGTCAGCGGACGGGGGGTGGACTGGATCTCGTCGATATAGGGGGCGTCGAGGCTGTCGAACATCTTAACTCTCCTGAAACGGGGCGGCAGGTGGCCGCGCTGTCTTGAGCTTGAATATGCTGATTGATCGGAGGATCGACAAACGAGACTTTCTTCGACATCGGATAAGCTGTATTTAACTGAACCATGTCGGATCGCCTGCCGCCCCTGACCGCCCTCCGCGCCTTCGAGGCTGCCGCGCGCCACATGTCGTTCCGCGATGCGGCCGATGAGCTCGCGGTGACGCCCGCGGCCCTCAGCTACCAGATCAAGAGCCTGGAAGAGCATCTGGGCGCGCCGCTCTTTCGCCGCCTGAACCGGGCCGTGGAGCTGACCGAGGCGGGACGCGCACTGCTGCCCGGGACCAGCGAGGGGTTCGACCAGTTGCGGCTCGCCTGGCGGGCGACGCGGCGGATCGTGGACGACACGACGCTGACGATCACCGCAGGCCCCGGCTTCACCGCGAAGTGGCTGGCGCCGCGCATGTTCACCTTCGCGCAGGCGAACCCGGACATCGACCTGCGGGTTTCGGCCTCGCTGCGCATCATGGACCTGCCGCGGGATGAAATCGATGTCGCGATCCGCTTCGGGCGCGGGCAGGATGAGGGGCTGTTCTCCACGCCTCTGCTCGATGAATGGGTCTCTCCGATCATGGTGCCGGAGATCGCGGAGCGGGTGCAACGGCCCGAGGATCTGCTGAAGGAGACGCTGATCCACGACGACAGCCTGAATTTCCTCGATCCATGGCCCAGCTGGGCGCTGTGGCTGGAGACGGCAGGTGTGAGTGCGACTGACCTGCA
This sequence comes from Roseobacter sp. HKCCA0434, assembly GCA_032464575.1. Lineage (GTDB taxonomy): Bacteria > Pseudomonadota > Alphaproteobacteria > Rhodobacterales > Rhodobacteraceae > Pontivivens. The sequence goes on along the minus strand of JAWDKM010000006.1, from coordinate 324,578 downwards.
TGGCCCCAGTTTCAGCCAGGCGGACCATGCGGTGGACATGGCGCTGGAGGGCTCTGGCGTGGTGCTGGGTCGCGCGTCGCTCTGCGACCGCTACCTGATGTCCGGCCGGCTGATGGCACCCTTCAGGCTGTCGCTCGCGACGGAGGCGCATTATCGCTTCATCTGCCAGGAGGGTGCGGAGGAGCGGCCGATCATCGCCCGTTTCCGTGCCTGGCTGGAGGAGGAGATCAAGCCGACGGCGGCGCTGTCCGAAACCCGCGAGATCGTCCGCTTCTGACCCTTTCCCTTTGCCACGCGCCTGCCTACCTTCGCGCCGACGGAGGTGCACCATGAAGATCGGAATTCTGGAAACGGGCGAGGTCGCGGGTAAGCTCGGCGAGGATCACGGGCAGTACCCGCCGATGTTTGAGACGCTGCTGGGCGCGGCAGATCCCGGCTTCACCTTCGAGACGATCCGCGTCGTGTCGGGCGAGATGCCAGAGGGCCCCGCGCAATGCGACGGCTGGCTCGTGACCGGTTCGCGCCACGGGGTCTATGACGATCTGCCGTGGATCGAACCGCTGAAGACCTTCCTGCGCGACTGCATCGCGGCACGTGTGCCGGTGGCGGGCATCTGTTTCGGCCACCAGATCCTGGCAGAGGCGATGGGCGGCAAGGTCGTCAAATCCGACCGCGGCTGGGGCGTCGGCGTCCATGCCTACGAGGTGCAGGCGCAGCCCTCGTGGATGGAGGGGCTGGGCGAGATGTTCGCCGCCCGCGCCGTGCACCAGGACCAGGTGGTCGAGCGGCCGGAGAACGCGACGGTGCTGGCGAGCTCCGCCTTCTGCGACTACGCCGCCCTCGTCTACGGCGATATCGAGCGGCCGGCCGCGATCAGCGTGCAGCCCCACCCGGAGTTCACCGCCGAGTTCGTCGGCGACATCATCCACAAGCGCATCGGTGACACGATCCCGACCGAGACAGGGGAGATCGGGCTCGCGAGCCTCGCGCAGCCCGTGCACAACGCCGAGTGGGGCCGCTGGCTCGCCCGGTTCTTCCGCGACGCCGCGACGTGAAGGCAACGCTGATCGGCAGCGGCGCGGTCGCGCTGTGGGCGACGCTGGCGCTGTTCACCGTGATGGCCGAGCCCGTGCCACCCTTCCAGCTCACCGGGATCTGCTTTGCGATCGGGGGCCTGATCGGCGTGGTCTGGACGCTCGCCGGCCGCGGCTTCGGCGTGCTGAAAGGGCTGGGCTGGCCGGTCTGGGCGATCGGGATCGTCGGACTGTTCGGCTACCACTTCTTCTACTTCACCGCCCTGCGGAATGCGCCACCGGCCGAGGCCGGGCTCATAGCGTACCTTTGGCCGCTCCTGATCGTGCTCTTCTCCGGCCTCCTGCCCGGGGAGCGGCTGCGCCTCGGCCATGTCGTGGGCGCGCTCATTTCCTTCGGCGGAGCGCTGGTGCTGCTGGCGCAGGCCGATCTCAGCTTCTCGGGGGAGCACGCTATGGGCTACGGTGCCGCCATACTCTGCGCGCTGCTCTGGTCCGGTTACTCGGTACTGTCGCGGCTCGTGGGCAGCGCGCCCACCGAAAGCGTCGCGCTCTTCTGCCTCGCCACCGCGGCGCTCTCGACCGGAGCGCATCTGGCGCTGGAGGAGACGGTCTGGCCTAACGGCGTCCGCGGCTGGGCGGGCGTCGTGCTGCTCGGCCTCGGCCCGGTGGGCGCGGCCTTCTACCTGTGGGACATCGGGGTGAAGAAGGGCGATATCCAGTTGCTCGGCACCGCCTCCTACGCAGCACCCCTGCTCTCGACCCTGCTTCTGGTGGTGACGGGGGCTGCCCCCGCGACGGTGACGCTCGCGGTCAGTGCGCTCCTCGTGACCGGCGGGGCGGTGATCGCCGCCCGCGCCGGAAGGGGCGTCAGGCCCGGCCGCTCAGGCGCGTGATCTCTTCCTTCAAGCGCAGCTTTTGCCGCTTCAACTCGCTCAGGCGCAGGGAATCGGTCCCCGGATTTCGCTGCGCGGTCTCGATCGATTTGGACAGGTTCTCGTGCTTCTTGCGGAGCTCGGTCACGTGCGCGTTCAGACTCATGCGGGTCGTCCTCCTCTTCTCTCTCAACCCTTCTAATCTGGGCCTACGGGGGGTGAATTGTCAGGGCTGATTTTGCGGACGATTCGACTTAAGCTTCGCCAAGACTCAGCCCCGCTCCCTCCGCCAGTATCCGTTCCGCCACCGCCGTGAAGTCCGGCGCGTCCGCCAGATGGCGCTTGCCCTCATGCACGATGAGCGGCGCGAGAAGGCGCAGCGGCGCCCGCCCACCCTTCGTCGCCTGAACGATCACCCGCCCCGCATCTCGGCCCGCTCGCGGCGTCAGCGGCAGGACGAGGATCCCGCCCGCGCGCCCTTCCAACGGCGCGAGGATGTCCGCCAGCCGCTCCGCACGGTGGATCAGGGTGAGCGTGCCGCGCGGCTTCAACCGGCGCAGGCCCGCGTCGATCCAGGTGGCGAGCGGCGTCGACTCGCGGTTGGCCATGTCCCGGCCCGCATCGGGCGAGGGTAAACTGTCGGTCGCGAAGTAGGGCGGGTTGGCGATCACATGATCGAAGCCGCGGCCCCGCAACTTTGCCGGCATCGCGGCGAGGTCACCCTCCACCACCTCGCCCTCCAGCCCGTTCTCCGCCAGGTTCCGGCTTGCGAGTGCTGCATAAGTCGGTTGCAGCTCCAGCCCCGTCAGCGCCGCCCCTGCCCGCCAGCCCAGACAGCAGAGCGCCGCCCCTGCCCCGCAGCCGAGCTCCAGCACGCTCTGCCCACGTCGCGCAGGGCACGCCGCCGCCAGCCACACGGGATCGGTCGCCGCCCGGTAGCCCCGCCGCGGCTGGTGCAGCATCACCCGACCGCCGAGGAAGGCGTCGCGCGTCAGCTCGTCGTCGGAAAACCCGCTCACCGCCGGCTCGGCTCGATCCCGTTGTCGGTGAGGATCGCACGGGCCTGGAACGCCTTCTCCCGCGCAACCATCATGCGGCGCGGCAATATGCCGATGGAGCCCTCGAGCACGCTCATGTGGACGTCCAGCACGAAGGAGTCTATCTCTTCGGCGCTCAGCAGCGCCTGGGCGAAGCTCAGTGTCACGGGGTCGTTGGTGCGCAGGATCTCTTCCATGCCATCGGTCTATCCCGGGTCCCCCCACCCGTCCACACCCGCGCCGGCGGGGCCTGCCAGGATATCGATGTGACCACCCCCATCACCGCGCTCCAGTCCCTGCTCGAACCGAAGATGGAGGCCGTCAACGCCCTGATCGCCACCCGCATGGCGAGCGAGAACGCCCCCCGCATTCCGGAGGTCACGGCCCACCTGATCGGCGCAGGCGGCAAGCGGGTGCGGCCGCTCATGGTGCTCGCCGCCGCCGACCTCTGCGGCTATTCGGGCGATCACGACGTGCGGCTGGCCGCGACGGTGGAGTTCATACACACCGCGACTCTGCTCCACGACGACGTGGTGGACGAGAGCGAGCAGCGCCGTGGCCGGCCCACGGCCAACCTCCTTTGGGACAACCCGTCGAGCGTGCTGGTCGGCGATTACCTGTTCGCCCGGTCCTTCCAGCTGATGGTCGAGACAGGATCCTTGCGCGTCCTCGACATCCTGTCGAACGCGGCAGCGGTGATCGCGGAGGGTGAGGTGCTCCAGCTCTCGGTCGCGCGCAACCTCGCCACGGATGAGGAGACGTATCTCAGGGTGATCCGCGGCAAGACCGCCGCCCTCTTCGCCGCGGCATCGGAGGTTGGCGGCGTGATCGCGGGGACGGAGGAGGCGAAGGTCGACGCCCTGCGCACCTATGGCGACGCGCTCGGCATCGCCTTCCAGATCGCCGACGACCTGCTGGACCTCACCGGCGACGATATCGGCAAGAACACCGGCGACGACCTGCGCGAGGGGAAGTTGACCCTGCCCGTGATCCGCGCCGTGGCGGGCGCCGATGCCGAGGAGCGCGCCTTCTGGGACCGCGTCATCGCGCGCGGAAAGTACCAGGACGGCGACCTCGAGGAGGCGCTCGACCTCATGACCCGCCACGACGCGATCGAGACGACGCGTCGCACGGCACTCGACTGGTCCGCGCGGGCACGAGACGCGCTCGCCCTGTTCCCGGAAGGCGAGATGCGCGACACGCTGCGCGCCCTCGCCGACCATGTGGTGGTCCGCCTGCTCTGACGCGGCCTGCGTCTTCATCTTTCCCGAAATACGCCCGCCGGAGGCGGCCCGCACCCTCAACCGGGCGCGGCGATCGCCGTCGGCACGACCCACCAGCCGGGATGCGTACCCCTCAGCGTCTCGGCTGCCGCGAACGCCTCGGCCTCGCTGCCGAACAGCGCGAAGCATGTCGCGCCGGAACCCGACATCCGGGCGAGTGCGGTGCCGGGCAGCGCGGCCAGTTCCGGCAGGACGTCGTCCAGAACCGGGGCAACGGCCCGCGCCGGTGCCTCCAGATCGTTGCGCTGCCCTCGCAGCCAGTCGGCGAAATCGCGGAAATCGGCGAAGCGCTTCGGAAGCTCCATCTGCCGCCCGAAGTGCTCCAGCCGGGCGAAGACCTGCGCCGTTGCAACCGGCACGCCAGGATTGACGAGCAAGAGCCAAGCCGGAGGAAGCGTCGGCGCGGGGCTCAGCTTCTCGCCGATTCCCCGCATCCGTTGGGGCGAAGCGGACAGGCACACCGGCACGTCGGACCCGAGAGCTGCAAGCGTCGAAGCCTCCGGCAGCGCACCGCCATTCATCCGGGCCAGCAGGCGCACCGCTGCCGCTGCATCCGCCGAACCACCGCCTATGCCGGAGGCGACCGGCAGGTTCTTCCACAACCGCAGTGCCGCGCCCGGCCCGCCCATCCGCTCCGCCGCGCGCAGCACGAGGTTGTCGCCACCCGCATCCAGGGCCGAGCCGAACGGTCCGTCCAGCGTGAGGGACAGCGTCGAAGCGGGTTCCGCCTCCAGCACGTCACCGCATTCGGCGAAGACCACGAGGCTGTCGAGCACGTGCAACCTGTCCGGCCGCCGCCCGGTCACATGGAGCGTCAGGTTGATCTTGGCGCGGGCCAGTTCCCGCAGCAGCGCCGGGCTCACGGATTACTCGGCCACCTCGAGGGGTGCGTCGGCGTCGCCGCTCTCCACCTCTTCTTCCAGCACCACGTCGAGGCCGACGTCGAGCTTGCGCAGGATGCGGGCCCGATCCTCGGGCTCCGGATCGAAGGACAGCGCGCGCTTCCACTGGAACTCGGCCTCGCGCTTGCGGTCGACCATCCAGTACACGTCACCGAGGTGGTCGTTGATGATCGGATCGACGGGGGCGAGCTCCACCGCCCGCTCCATCGGCTCGACCGCCTCCTCGAACCGGCCGAGGCGGTAATAGACCCAGCCCAGCGAGTCGGTGATGTAGCCGTCGTAAGGCCGCTGCGCCACTGCCCGCTCGATCATGTCGAGCGCCTCGTCGAGGTTGCGCCGCTCCTCGACCAGCGAGTAGCCGAGATAGTTCAGCACCAGCGGGTTCTCGGGCTCCAGCTCCAGCGCCTGCCGGAAATCCGCCTCCGCCGACGGCCAGTTGTCGGCCTCGTGATGCGCGATGGCGCGCTGGTAGAAGACGAGCCAATGCTGCTCCTCCGGCTCGCCGACGAGGGTCACGGCGCGGTCGAGGACGCGCACGGCCTCGGTCGGGCGCTCGGCCTGACGCAGCGCCTCGCCCAGCAGGTAATGCGGGCGCAGCCGATCGGGGTAGGCGCGGGTGAGGCTGGTCAGCACGCCGATCGCCTCGTCGGTGCGCTCGGCATCCTCCAGCGCCTCGGCCCGGCCGAGCTCCGCCTCGATGAACTGTGGTGCCGTCGCGGGCACGGCGTCATAGGCTTCGGTGGCAAGCTCGTGCTGGCCCTGGTTGCGCAGGATGCCCGCGACGGTCAGCAGCGCCTCGACGAATTGCGGCTCCAGATGTGTGGCGAGCCGCCCGTAGATCAGCGCCACGTCCTGCCCCTCGTTACCGAGTACGGAGGCGAGGTCGAAGAAGACCTCCGACACACCCTGCTCCGGCGTGGTCACGACGTCGAAGGTGATCTCCTCCCCCGCCGCGAGCCGGGCGCCCAGTGCCTCGAACTCGGCATCGCCGAAGCCGGTGGCGAGCACCTCGTCCACGAGGCTCGATGCCGCCTCGCGCTCACCGGTCGCGGCCAGAAGCTGTATCCGCGCGAGCGTGGAGCGGCGGTTGAGGCGGACGGGACCGGCGCCGGTCTCCTCCATCCGGGCCGATGCCTCCTCCAGCCGGCCCTGTGCGCCGAGCGCGAGACCGACGTGGTAGGCGCCGAACATCGCATAGGTGTCGTTGCCCGAGATCGCCTCGAAGACGGCCAGCGCCTCCTCCGAATCACCCATGGTCAGCAGAACCCAGCCGCGCAGCAGGTCCGCGAGCAGTGGGGTCATCCCCTGCTCGCCCTGATCGAGGCGGGCGAGCGCCTGCGCCGGGTTGTTCTCCTTGATGTCCTGGGTCATCGCCACCAGCGTCGCGAACTGGTTTTCGCCGTTCAGGTTCAGAAGGCGGTCCGCGATGGTGGCCGCGACCGCGACGTCGCCCTTGGCCACGTGGGCCTGCATGGCGCGCTGCAGCAGGACCGAGTTCTCCGGGTCGTAGGCCAGCGCGCGGGTGTAGTAGAGCGCACTTTCCACGTGGTCCGAACGCAGCTCGGCCTGCGTTGCCGCAAGATAGGCGCCCGACAGGGTCCGCGCCTGGGCCCCTCCCACGGCGAGGAACAGGACGGTACTCAGGGCGAGGGCATGACGCAGGCGCATGGACGGGCTCCAGAACTGACTTGATTTGAAAGCTATGCGCGCCGCCCGGCGAGCGCAACGCACGTCGCCGTGGGCATTTGGCCTCAGTTGCCCGCGGCCCACGCCTCGACTGTCTCGATGGTGACCTGCGCAAGCGGCGCGGCCGCCTCGGTCCGTCCTTCGAGCCTGATCTGGCTGAGCATGCCCCAGAGCGCACCGACGAGGAACTCCGCCCGCCGCCCCGCGTCCGGGATGCCGTCGGCCTCCAGCGCCGTGCGGAAAGTGTCGCGCCACATCTGCCGATACGCCTCGACCTCGGCCCGGACCGCGTCGCTGGCCCGGCCGAGCTCGAAGACGGTGTTGACCATCAGGCAGCCGGCATTGCGGATCGCCTCGTCACCCTCCGCCGGCTGGCCCATGCCCGACAGAAGTGCGCGGATCGCCGCGACACCCGGCGGGTCGAAGACCTGTGCCAAGGTCGCCTGCGCCAGCTCGCGGTAGCGGGCGAGCACGCGGAGGAACAGCGCCTCCTTCTCGCCGAAGGTGTTGTGCAGTGAGCGGACGCCGACGCCCGTCTCCACCTCCAGTCCCTTGTAGGTCGTCGCCTCGAAGCCATCGCGCCAGAAGGCGGCGAGAGCGCAGCCGAGCACCTCGTCCTCGTCGAAATTCCGTGGTCGCGCCATTTTGCAATACTCATTGCAGAATCATTCTTTCCCTGACACAGATATTGCATCGGGCGATGCAAAACAACGCTCGCAACCAGAGGAGAGAGACATGCCGACCATCCGCGTCACCGTTCCGAGGAACGCTTGGAGCAAGCACGACAAGGGCGAGATCGCAGCGAAGCTGACCGACATCCTCGCAACCATCGGCCGGGAGGCCGGCAAGGGCGACATCCGCCAGTACATCAACGTCCATATCGAGGAAACCGCCGAGGGCGGCTACGCGATGGGCGGCCAGGTCGTCGGCTGAGGGAGGGCGCCATGAAGGTCGAAAAGCACATCCGCATCGACGCGCCCCTCGACCGGGCATGGGAGGTCGCGGCCGAGCGCTATGACCGTGCAGGCGACTGGGCAAGCTCCGTCTTCGTGTCCCGAGGGAGGACGGGCGCGGGCAAGGTCGAGGCGCCCTTCGCGGGCCGGGTCTGCGAAACCAGCCTCGGGCCCTTCACCGAGACCATCGAGGTCTTCGATCCCGCGCGCGGTCACCTGGCATACAGTGCGACTGGGGCGAAGATGCCGGGCTTCGTGAAGCTCCTGCGCAACGACTGGCATTTCGCGACCGCGGGAGCGCGCGCCACGGACCTGCACATGGTGCTGACCGCGGAGCTAGCGGGCCCCGCCGGCCTCGTCATGGCGCTGCCGATGCGGATGCAGTTTTCCAAGGTGCTGGCCGACGCGAGCGAGGAGTTCCGCTACTTCGTCGAAACCGGCAAGCCGCACCCGCGCAAGGTGAAGGTCGATGCCTCGAAGAAGGCAGCGGCGGCACGGCAGGCTTTCGCCTGAAAGGCTAGGGCCCTCCAGCAGGCGTATTCGGGCCGGGCGAAGCGCGCGTTTCTGCCGACATGAATACACAGACCTGCACGCAGGGCCGGAAGGAAGACGCCGCAGCGCCCGACCGGAAACGGGGGCCGTCATGGCCCCCGTTCGCGTCACATGTTGGGATAGTTCGGTCCGTCGCCGCCCTGCGGGACGGTCCAGACGATGTTCTGGAGCGGGTCCTTGATATCGCACGTCTTGCAGTGGACGCAGTTCTGGCCGTTGATCTGGAACTTGTCCGATCCGTCCTCCGCCTTCACGAACTCGTAGACCCCCGCCGGGCAGTACCGCTGCGAGGGACCGGCGAATTTCGGCAGGTGCACATGGGTCGGCAGGTCCGCGTCCTTCAGCTTCAGGTGCGTCGGCTGGTCTTCCTCGTGGTTCGTGCCGGAGAAGGACACGTTGGTCAGCCGGTCGAAGCTGATCTTGCCGTCGGGCCGCGGGTAGTCGATCGGCTTGTGGCGCTTCGCAGGCTCCGTCGCCTCCGCATCGGTCTTGCCGTGGCTGATCGTACCGAAGAGCGGTCGGCCCAGGATCGTGGCCGCCCACATGTCGATGCCGCCGCCGACGAGGCTCGCGGTCAGGCCGTACTTGGACCACATCGGCTTCACGTTGCGCACCTTCTTGAGGTCCTCGCCCACGGGGCCGTCGCGCAGCTCCTTGTCGTAGCCGGTGAGCTCGTCGCCCGAGCGGCCCTCCTGGATCGCGGCATAGGCGTGCTCGGCGGCCGCCTTGCCCGACAGCATCGCATTGTGGTTGCCCTTGATCCGCGGCACGTTCACGAGGCCGACGGAACAGCCGAGCATCGCGCCACCCGGGAAGCATGCCTTCGGCATGGACTGGAAGCCGCCTTCCGTGATCGCCCGCGCGCCGTAGGCGACGCGCTTGCCGCCCTCCAGCACTTTCGCGATCTCCGGATGATGCTTGAACCGCTGGAATTCCATGTACGGGAAGACATGCGGGTTCGTGTAGTTCAGGTGGACTACGAAGCCGAGATACACCTGGTTATTCTCGGCGTGGTACATGAAGGAGCCGCCACCGGCATTCACGCCCAGCGGCCAGCCCATGGTGTGGGTGACCTGGCCGAGCTTGTGGTTCTCCGGCTTGACCTCCCAGATCTCCTTCATGCCGAGGCCGTACTTCTGCACGTCGGACGCGGCGTCGAGGCCGTATTGCGCGATCGCCATCTTCGACAGCGACCCGCGCACGCCCTCGGCGAGGAAGACATACTTGCCGTGCAGCTCCATCCCCGGCTCGTAGCCGTCGCCCTTGGCCCCATCCTTCGAGATGCCGAACTCACCCGCGACGACGCCCTTCACTTCACCGTTCTCGCCATAGACGAGTTCGGAGCAGGACATGCCGGGGAAGATCTCGACGCCCAGCGCCTCGGCCTGCTCGGCCATCCAGCGGCAGACATTGCCCATGGAGACGATGTAGTTGCCATGGTTGTTCAGGAGCGGTGGCATCGGCCATGTCGGGATCTTGAGCGAGCCGTGCGGGCCGAGGACCATGAACCGGTCCTCCGTCACTTCCGTGGAGATCGGCGCGCCCTTCTCCCGCCAGTCGGGCATGAGCGCGTCGAGGCCCACCGGGTCGAGCACCGCGCCGGAGAGGATGTGGGCGCCGACCTCGGAGCCCTTTTCCAGCACCACCACGTTGAGGTCCGCATCGAGCTGCTTGAGCCGGATCGCCGCGGACAGGCCCGCAGGCCCCGCCCCGACGATCACGACGTCGTATTCCATGCTCTCGCGCTCGATCTCTGCCATTGCGTCCCTCTTCGCCGGTCGAGAAATATCGTTGCGCAAAGAGGTATTCAGAGGTTACGCGCAGGTCAATCGGCTGCGGCGCCGAACGCCCGGTCACGGGCGCTTCTGTCGCGCTTCGTGACGAAACGTTTTCGGGCCCGCGTACCGTCCCGGTTTCATCCGCGCTCCACCTTGCAACGCTGCCGCACCGGACATATCGTCTTTGAGGCCGCGTCCCGTGAGGACGCGGCTTTTTCACTGAATGACATTTCCAGGCCCCGCCTGCGCGCGGGGCAGCCGGAGGACTGAATGGACAAGGTGCCCCTGACCGAGAAGGGTTTCGCGAAACTCGATGCCGAGCTCAAGAAGCTGAAGCTGGAGGAGCGTCCCGCTGTGATCGCAGCGATCGCGGAGGCGCGCGAGCATGGCGACCTGTCCGAGAATGCCGAGTACCACGCCGCGCGTGAAAAGCAGTCCTTCATCGAAGGTCGGATCAAGGAGCTGGAGGGCGTGATCTCCCGCGCCGACGTCATCAAGATTGCAGGCCTGTCGGGCTCCATCAAGTTCGGAGCCACCGTCACAATTGCGGACGAGGATACCGACGAGGAGAAGACCTACCAGATCGTCGGCGAGCAGGAGGCCGATATCGAGGCGGGCCTCCTCAACATGCGCTCGCCGATCGCGCGCGCTCTGATCGGCAAAGAGGAGGGGGACAGCGTCGAGGTCGTGACACCCGGCGGCACCCGCTCCTACGAAGTCGTCAGCGTCGCCTTCAAGTAGGGCGGGGCGCATGACGGGGATCTGGCGCGGATGGCTCTTGGCCGGGGGCGCCATCCTCGGCTGGGCCGTCGTCGTGCTCGCCTGGCTCCTGAGCCAGCCCGCGCCGGGCATGGCGGTCGCGCTCTTCTGCGCGCTTGCCGTACTTGTGCCGGGCGGGCTCGCCTTCATCCTCGCACTCACCGTGCGGCGGCTGGAGGACTGGCGGGCCGAGGCGCGTGAGCTGGCCTTCATCGTCGACGAGTTGCAGGAGGCCGCACCCCAGCCGGCGAAGCCATCGCGCGAGCTTTCGGACATGATGGCGCGCATCACCGAACGCCAGCGGATCACCGACCGGGCGCTCTACGCCCTTCTGGAGGGGCGCGAGGCGGACCGGACAGTGCTCGAAAAGGTGGCCGAGAACGCGGCGCGCGCCGCCGAAGGCGGCAGTCCGTCGAGCCGTCTGCTCGCAAAGCCCCTGCATCCCGCGCCGAAACCGGAGAGCGCGCAGCGCGCGCTGCCCTTGGACGAGCCCACGTCCGCCGATAGCGCGGGCCCGCCCGACCGGGCGGAGATCCTGCGCGCCCTCAACTTCCCGACTGACGCAGACGACGCCGCCGGGTTCCGCGCCATGCGCCGCGCGATGGGGGACCGCGCCGTCGCACAGGTCCTGCGCGCAGCCGAGGATGTGCTCAACCTGCTCTCGCAGGACGGCATCTACATGGACGATCTGGATCCGGTCGCCACCGACCCTGCGCTCTGGCGCCGCTTTGCCGAAGGCGAGCGGGGCAGCGAGCTTGCCGGTCTGGCCGGGATCGAGGACACCACCGCCATCAGCCTGACCCGCGGGCGGATGCGCACCGACGAGGTGATGCGCGACACCGCGCTCCACTTCCTGCGCCATTTCGACCTGCTGTTGAAGGAGATGGCGCCGCAGCTCGCAGATACCGATGTCGGGCGGCTCGCCGATACGCGCACGGGGCGCGCCTTCATGCTGCTTGCAACCGTGACCGGCGCGCTCGACTAGCGCACCGTCTCCCCGCCATCCCAGATCCGGCCGAGCCAGAGGGCAAGCGACAGCCCGATCAGTGACATCACACCAGCGATCCCGTAGGTGAGCCCGCCCGCCATCGGATAGACCACCGAGGCGATCGCCATGCCGAGCGCCATCAGAACCCCGCCCGCCGCGGAGCTGAACATGCCCTGTGCCGATGCCGCCAGCCGCTCCGGCACCGCGGCCGCGATGAAGGCGATCCCACCCAGATGCCCCGCGCCGAACGTCAGCGCGTGCAGCACCTGAAGGCCCCAGAGCGTGGCCCCCGTCGGATCGAGCATCATCCAGCCCCAGCGCAGCACGCCCGCTGCCGCGCTCAGCGCGATCGCCCCCACTGCGCCGAAACGGCGGATCAGCCAGGTGCCCGCGACCAGCATCAGCACCGTCTCCATCGCGACGGCGAAGGCCCAGAGCTGCCCTATCACCGGCTCACTCACCCCCAGCGCCTCCCAATGCAGGGAGCCGTAGGCATAGAGCACCGCGTGCGAACTCTGCGCCATCCCGATTGCACCGATGAAGATGACGAAGCGCTTCTCGGTCAGCATCCGCCCCAGATCGCCGAGCCGCGGCGGATACGGCTGGCGGACATTGCCGCCGCCCGGATGCGTCCACCCCGTCCAGACGCAGAAGACCAGCGCCACCACGATCCACCATTGCGCGACGGCCACGCCATAGCGCGCGATGAGCCAGCCGACCGCGAGGCTCGCCAGCAGGAAGGAGAGCGACCCCATGGAACGGACCGGCGCATACCCGAAGCCCCCCGTCCGCGCCGCCGCCGTGCCGAGCGCATCCGCGATGGGGATCATCCCGGCAAAAACCACGCCCGTGACCAGTGTCGCGACCAGAAGCACGCCTCGCGCATCGAGCAACCCGTGAATGGCAAAGGTCACCGCCCCGATCCCGGCCACAGCGGCCAGCACCGCCCGCCGCGCATCCAGCCGGTCCGCGAGCGCGGGCACCGCGAGCCCCGCCAGCACCCGGATCACGATCCCTGCCGCGGTAAATCCCCCGATCTCCGCCGCCGTCAGGCCCCATTCAGCGAGCCACAGCGGCCAGAACGGCAGATGCACGCCGAGCGCGGCGAAGATCGCGGCATAGGCGGCAGCGGTCCGCAGCCCGGCAGGGCTCAGCGCGTTCGGTCGGGGCATGGTGATCTCCTCACGCCGGAGCGGCCCGCCACTGCTACCACCGCAGCCGCCTCGCGCAAGCACCCGCCTTCATCTTTCTCCAAATACGCGATCCGACAGGGGTCAGAGGCCGAACGCCTCGAATGGCAGGTACCGCACCGGAGTGCCGGGCCGCACGTCCAGCCCCTCGTCCGGCAGTTCGCAAAGCCCTTCGGCCCAGCTCAGGCCGGAGACACGGCCGGAGCCTTCGGAGGCGAAGACCTCCACCTGCCCGTCCCGCATCCGCGCGCGCAGGTACTCGCGCCGCCCCGGCTTCTTGCGCTTCTCGAAGGCGGCGGGCAGCCAGAGCGGCTCCGGCACCTGCCAGCCCGCCCCCGCCATAAGCCCCAGCGCGGGCCGGGCGAAGATCAGCGTGCAGACGAAGGCCGCGACCGGGTTGCCCGGCAGGCCGAAGACCGGCGTGCCCTGCCACATCCCCAGCGCCAGCGGACGGCCCGGCTTCACGGCGATACGCCAGGTGGAAACGGAGCCCTCGGCGGTCAGCAGTGCCGAGATATGATCCTCGTCCCCCGCCGACGCGCCGCCGGAGGTCAGGATCGCATCGGCCTCCGCCGCACCACGCCCGAGCGTCGCCCGGACCTCGTCCTCCCGATCCCGCGCGATGCCCAGATCGACGTGCGCGTAGCCCCAGCATCGCAACAGGTCGAGCAGCATGGGCCGGTTCGCGTCGAAGATCGCCCCCGGCCGCGCCGCGCCGCCGGGCTCCACGACCTCGTCCCCGGTGGACAGTACCGCGACGCGCAGCGGCTTGCGCACGGCGAGCCGGTCCACTCCGACGGCGCTCGCCAGCGCGAGGTCCTGTGGGCGGAGGAGGCGCGGCGCCGTAACAACCTCGGCCCCGGCGTCGGCGTCCTCCCCGGCGGGGCGGACATTGGCGCCGGGCTTCAGCCGCGCCTCGAAGCGGACCGCACCATCGTCAACCGCCACATCCTCCTGCAATACGATCGTGTCGGCCCCCTCGGGCAGTACGGCGCCGGTCAGGATGCGCAGCGCATGACCCGGCGGGACGGTCCCGTCGAAGGGCGCCCCCGCCGCCGCACGGCCCGGGGCCAGCGGCAGGCGCGCGGGGCCTGAGAGTCCCGCCGCTGCGAACGCATAGCCGTCCACCGCCGCATTGGCCGCGGGCGGGTTGGAGCGTCGGGCGAACACCGGCTCGGCGAGCACCCTGCCCCCCGACAGCGCCACGGGCACCTGCTCGATGTCGGCAAGGGGCACAAGCCCTGCGCGCAGCCGCTCCAGCGCCTCGTCCACCGGTGTCCAGTCCACTCCGGACGGCAGGGCGAAGCAGTCGTTCGAGAGCTTCGGCGTCTGCGCGGCAGTTCCCGGCACCCCGAGGATCCACCCCTCCTCTCGCGCGATAATCTCGGGCTCCTCGACCGTGGGGCTCAGAAGGCTCGCCAGCGTCCCCTCCCGATCCCATTCGGCGATCCGCTCCGCCGTCACGGCAACTTGCACGGCGTCCTTGACGTCGCCCTCGCCGAGCCGCGCCTTCACCGCGTCGTTGAAGAGCGACGGATAGATCTCCGCCAGCACCGCATCGCCCTCCGGCACTGCCAGCCCGGTGTCGAACGGCCAGACTTCGGCCCCCGTCTCCGCCGCCAGTCGTTCCAGCGCGGCGACACCGAGGATCGCCTGCGAGCCGACGGAGCCCGCGCCCGCGAGTTGCCAGACCTCCTTCGCGCCGCGCACCCGCTCCTCGATCAGCCGCCGCCGCGGCAGGCCGTGACCGTCGCGCAGATCGGTGAAGGGGATCTCAGCCCAGCGGTCGCGATGTGACTTAGACCAGTACGGGCCAACGCCCGGCAAGGCCCGGTTGACCGCCTCGGCCACGTCATAGCGGTTGTTGGCGTTGTCCGGCGCATCCTCGATCCGCCCGGCGAACCAGCGCCAGAGATCGCGTGCACGCGGCGCACCGGTCAGATGCGCCGCCAGTCCCCGCGGCCAGCCGAACGGAAAGTCGAAACCGACAAGGATGCGGCGCCCCGCCACGCGGTCCTCCCAGATGAGGGCGGCGATGGCCTCCAGCGCCGCCGCCCGGGTCCGGTGATAAGTCGGCAGCTCGGCGACGCCGCCGCGCACCACGCCGATCCAGATCGCATCCGCCGCAGGCTTCACTGGCGAAGGCTGCGAGCGCGCCGACCAGTCCACCGCGACATGCGTGTCGAAGATCATGCGAGGCCGACCTCGCTCAGGATGAAGGCCGCGATCGCCTCCGTATCGTCGAGCGGCAGCACGGGCACTACCAGGCCCTCGGGCGCGCTGTCGCTCGCCACCGCGCGGATCGTGGGATCGTCGCGCGCGATGAGCGGCTGGCCGGTGGCCGCGCGGTGCGCCTCCACCTTCGGATGACGGTCGCGCTTGTAGCCCTCGACCAGCACCAGCTCGACCGGGGAGAGGCGTCCGAGCAGCGCCTCCAGCGGCGGTTCCTCGTCGCCGCGCAGCTCGTGCATCAGCGCCCAGCGGTTGCGGGAGGCGAGCAGCACCTCCGTCGCCCCGGCCTCCCGATGGCGATAGCTGTCCTTGCCCGGCTGATCGACGTCGAAGGAGTGATGCGCGTGCTTGACGGTGGAGACGGTGAAGCCGCGGCCCGCGATTTCCGCCACCAACCGCTCGACCAGCGTCGTCTTGCCGGAGTTCTTCCAGCCGGTGACACCGTAGATCCTCATGCGCGCGCCCTCGCCCGATCCAGATCCTCGGGGGTGTTGACGTTGAAGAACGGATCCTCGCCGTCGAAGACCACACGGGCGACGCCATGTGGATCGGTCCAGGCGATCACCTTGCGGGTGCCCCGGGCGAGGGCCGCGCGCAGGTCGTCGCGCAGGGAGACGGACCAGAGGCCGAAGGTGGGATGCCTGTCGAAGCCGTCCTCCCGCGCCGTCTCGGCCCGGGCGAGCGGCACACGCTCCGACACCATGCCGAGGTAGAGCCCGTGGACCAGGTTCTCCGGAAAGAACGGCGTGTCGGCGGCGGCGGTCGCGATCAGGTCGAACCCCTCGCCCGCAGCCCAGTCCATGCCCGCGAGCACGCCGGCGAGCGGTCCGGGATGGCCCTCGACGCTGTCCGCGATCACCGGCAGGCCGAACGACGCGAAGCGTTCCAGGTCGCCATTCGCATTGAGCGCCAGCGCCTCCACCTGCGGGCCGAGCCGGTCGATGACGTGAGCGAGGATCGGCTTCCCGCCGAGCTCCAGCAGCCCCTTGTCACCGCCACCCATGCGGGTCGCGCGACCACCAGCGAGGATCACTCCGGCGATCTTCACGAGCGCCCCAAAATCTTCGGTCGAAGATTTTGCCCAAGACTTTTCGGAGGAAAAGTCTTCACCCCGCCGCTCCCTTCCGGCGCAGTTTCGCCGGTTCGTCCTCGACCGCGGCCGGGTCGGCGTCGCGCACCAGGCGGTTCGCGCCCGAGAGGCAGGTGAAGCGTTTGCCCCGCATCCGCCCGATCAGCGTGAGGCCCACGCGCCGGGCGATCTCCACACCCCAAGCGGTGAAGCCGGAGCGGCTGGCGAGCACCGGGATGCCCATCAGCGCCGTCTTGATAACCATCTCGGAAGTGAGCCGCCCGGTGGTGTAGAGCATCTTGTCCTCAGACCCCACACCTTCCATCCGCATCCAGCCCGCGATCTTGTCGACGGCGTTGTGCCGCCCGACATCCTCCATGTAGACGAGTGGGCGGTCGGCGCGGCACAGCACGGTGCCGTGGATCGCGCCGGCCTCCAGGTAGAGGCTCGGCGTCGTGTTGATCTCCTTCGCCAGCGCATAGAGCCAGGAGGTGCGGACCTCGGCGGCGGGCAGCGTCACCCCCTCCAGCCCCTCCATCATGTCGCCGAAGACGGTGCCGACCGCGCAGCCCGAGGTGCGGGTCTTGCGGCTCAACTTCTCCTCGTAATCGGTGGCGCGCTCGGTGCGCACGACCACCGTCTCGACCTCCTCGTCGAAATCGACGCCGGTCAGACGGTCGGTGGGCAGCAACATGCCTTGGTTGGCGAGATAGCCGACGGCGAGCCATTCCGGGTGGTCGCCGATGGTCATCGCCGTGACGATCTCCTGACTGTTGAGGTAGATCGTCAGCGGCCGCTCCTCGACCACACGGATCTCCCGCACCTGCCCCTCGTGATCCACGCCCTCGACCGCGCGGGTCAGCCGCGGGTTCGCCGGATCGGGACCGATGAGATAGCCGCTCATGCCGCCGCCGCCCGTGCAAAGCGGCCCTTGCGCAGGAAGGCGCCGACCTGCATCGCCGCGCCGGTCGACAGCGGCAGCATTCCGTGGATGGTCGTGGTCAGAAGCGCGTCCGCATGGTCGATGCCGAGCGCGGAGGCCACGGGCACCATCCCGTCCGATGGCCCATCGATGCCCCAGAGCTCCGTCACGCGGCCCAGCGGCGCGGAGCCGGCGATGATGCCGAGATCGCGGGCAATGTCGGGTGGCAGTTCCTCCAGCCCCAGATCCGCCGCAGCGATCCGTTCGAGTGCGGGGCCCATCAGATCGGCCACGAGGCGCACGTCGCGGAACGCCGCTGCCATGGGCGAGCCCTGGTTGGGCGAGCCGAGTTGGACGACGCGGCCCACGCCGTCGGGATGCGCGCATTTCAGGCGCAGTGCGAGAACACCGCCCAGCGAGTGGCCCACGAGGTGACAACCCTCCGGCGCCTCACGCGCGATCTGCGCTTCCAGCACCGCCTGCGCCTCCACCGGGGGCACGTGGCGGGAGGGGTAGTCGAGCAGGAAGGTCGCGAAGCCCAGCCGCTCCAGCCGGTTCGCCATGACCCGCATCGAGCCCGGGCCGCGTCCCAGCCCGTGGATCAGCCCGACCGGCTTGCCTGTGCCCATCCCGTTCTCCATCTCGCCCCCGAGTTAGAGGACTTTGCCCGGGTGTTGTCCACCGCTCATCGCGGCGCTCGATTGCGTCCCTCACAATTCAGCATTTGTAGATGCGGGCCACGATACCTATCCCTGTGGTTCGGAGGAGCTGACGATGAGTGGACCGAGCACGCGGAACTGGTACTGGCAGGGGGTCCGCGACGGACTGCCCTTCACGCTGGTGGTGACGCCCTTCGCCCTGCTCTTTGGTGTGGTGGCGACCGAAGCGGGGCTCGACCTCGCCGGCACCATGGGCATGACCATCCTGGTGATCGCGGGGGCTGCGCAATTCACCGCGCTCGCGCTGATGGAGGAGCAGGCGCCGACCTTCGTCGTCCTTCTGACCGCGCTGGCGGTGAACCTGCGGATGGCGCTCTACTCCGCCTCGATGAGCACGCATCTGCGCGGCGCGCCGGTCTGGCAGAAGGCGATCGCGGCCTACTTCCTCGTCGATCAGTCCTATGCCGCGGCCGCACTGAAATACGAGCGGGAGCCGCGGGCCCCGGTGTCCGCCAAGCTCGGCTACTTCTTCGGGGTGATGACGCCGGTGGCGCCCCTCTGGTACGGCTTTACGCTGGTGGGCGCGGTGGCCGGCGCGGCGATCCCGCCGGAATACGCGCTCGACTTCGCGATCCCGATCACGTTCATCGCACTGGTGGCGCCCTCGCTGCGCTCGCTGCCGCACCTGGTGGCCGCGACGGTATCCGTCGTGCTGGCGCTGGCTCTGGTGTGGGTCCCCTACTCGCTCGGCCTGATCGCGGCGGCGGTCGTGGCGATGGGCGCGGGGGCCGCGACCGAAATCGCGCTGGAGCGGCGGAGGGCCCCGGCATGATCGATCCCGTCACGCTATGGACCGTGATCCTGCTGCTGGGGCTCGGAACCTTCCTGATCCGCTTCTCGTTCCTCGGCCTGATAGGCGACCGGGACCTGCCGGGCTGGGCGCTGCGGCTGCTGCGCTACGTACCGGTGGCGGTGATGCCAGGTCTGGTCGCGCCGCTTGTGGTCTGGCCGGAGGCGACGGGCGGAAGCCCCGACGCCGCGCGGATCGGCGCGGCGCTGGCGGCCTTCGCGATCGGGGCCGCGACCCGCAACACGCTGGGCGCGATCCTCGGCGGGATGGCGGCGCTGTATCTGCTGCTGTGGGTGACATGACTTCGAAGCACTGAGGGCACCGCCCGACCCGGGGTGGGTGCATCGAAACACTCGCGCGTCTTGCGCCATTCCCAAGCCGAACACCCATTTGGCTGTTTGATCTGTTGCCGACGCGCCCTCCGGAAGGAGGGTGAGCGCAGTCTTGCAAACGCTCAGGTGCGGCTTCCGAGGCGTGAACGGGCCGTGCATGGCGGTGCCGCCGGGCAGGACTGATTGACTGCGAGGAACGCTACAACGGCAGCGCGCCCCCGGTACGGACCGTCCGAAGGGCGAAGCTCGAATGCATCTGCGCCACGCCCGGCAGGCGGGACAGATACTCGCGGTGGATGCGGGCGAAATCCTCGCTGTCCGCAGCCATCACCTTCACCAGATAGTCGGCGCTGCCCGCCATCAGGTGGCATTCGACCACATCGGGCACCCGGGCGAGCGCAGCCTCGAAGGCGTCGAGCACCTCCTCGCTCTGCCCCTGCAACGTGATCTCCACGAAGACGACCGTCTGCCGACCCACCGCGCGGGGATCGAGGCGCGTGGTATAGCCGGTGATCACGCCCGCCTTCTCCATCCGCCGCACCCGACGGTGGCAGGCCGACGGCGACAGGTGCACCTCCTCCGCCAGGGCCGCGTTCGTCAGCCGCCCGTCCCGCTGGAGGGCGGCGAGAATCGTCAGGTCGAGCGCATCGAGCTCCATCAACGCAAGATCCTTCGACAGATCAGCGCCAAAG
This sequence comes from Roseobacter sp. HKCCA0434, assembly GCA_032464575.1. Classification (GTDB taxonomy): domain Bacteria; phylum Pseudomonadota; class Alphaproteobacteria; order Rhodobacterales; family Rhodobacteraceae; genus Pontivivens. The sequence goes on along the minus strand of JAWDKM010000006.1, from coordinate 304,788 downwards.
CGCCGATGTTTGCAGTGCACCATGGCGGCTGGCGCAGGATCTTCGCAAGCACATTCTCCACGCAACACGGCACACTTCCCGCAAACAGGAGGTTTCGCCATGCGCATCGGTTGTCCCACGGAGATCAAGACCCGCGAGTATCGCGTGGGCCTCACCCCCGCCGCGGTTACGGCGCTCACCGCGCGGGGCCACTCGGTGGTAATGGAGACCGGCGCGGGCGAGGGCGCGGGCTTCGACGACGACGCCTACCGCGCCGCGGGGGCCGAGATCGGGGATGTGGACGCCGCCTTCTCCGCCGACATGATCGTCAAGGTGAAGGAGCCGCAGGCGATCGAGCGCGCGCGGCTCTCCGAAGGACAGCTCCTCTTCACCTATCTCCACCTCGCGCCCGACGTGCCGCAGACCGAGGAGCTGTTGGCCTCCGGCTGCACCGCCATCGCCTACGAGACCGTCACCGACCGCGACGGCCACTTGCCGCTGCTGGCACCGATGTCCGAGGTCGCCGGGCGGCTCGCGCCGCAGGTCGGCTCCTGGGCCTTGCAGAAAGCCAATGGCGGGCGCGGCGTACTGATGGGCGGCGTGCCCGGCGTCGGCCCAGCGGAGGTTGTGGTGCTGGGCGGCGGCGTGGTCGGCACCCATGCCGCCCGGATCGCGGCGGGGATGGGGGCGGAGGTCACGGTTCTGGATCTCTCGCTTCCCCGACTGCGCCAGCTCGACGATCTCTTCTCCCGCGACTTCCGCACGCGATATGCCAGCGAAGCCGCCATAGCGGATCTCGTCACCCGCGCCGACATGGTGATCGGCGCCGTCCTGATCCCCGGGGCCGAGGCGCCGAAGCTCGTCCGCCGCACGCACCTGCCGACCATGAAGACGGGCGCCGTGCTCGTGGATGTCGCCATCGACCAGGGCGGCTGCTTCGAGACGTCGAAGCCCACCACCCATGACGAGCCGATATTCGAGGTGGACGGCATCGTGCATTACTGCGTCGCCAACATGCCCGGTGCCGTGGCCCGCACCGCGACCATCGCGCTCGGCAACGCGACGATGCCTTTCTTGCTTGCACTCGCCGACAAGGGCTGGGCGCGAGCCTGTGCCGACGACCCGCACCTCGCTGCCGGGCTCAACGTACATGCGGGGCAGCTCACGAACGCCGCCGTGGCACAGGCGCAGGGGCGGGACTTCGCCGCCCCCGCCGAGGTCGCTCAGGCGGCCGCGTGATCCTTGGCGAGCAGGTCGCGGATCTCGGCCAGCAGCTGCTCCTGCGTGGGCCCCTTGGGCTCGAGCTCGGGGGCCTCTTCCTTCTCGGCCACGCTTTCCTTGATCCGGTTCACGCCCTTGACCAGCAGGAACACGACGAAGGCGATGATCAGGAAGTTGATGACGGCGTTGATGAACGAGCCGTAGGCGAAGGTCGCCACGCCCGCGTCCTGCGCCGCGGCGAGCGAGGCGTATTCGCCTTCACCCAGCAGCACGAACTGGTTGGAGAAGTCGACCCCGCCGGTGATGATTCCGATGATCGGGTTGATCAGATCCTCGACGACGGAGGTCACGATCGCGGTAAAGGCCGCGCCGATGATGATCCCGACGGCCATGTCCATGACGTTGCCGCGCGCGATGAAGTCCTTGAATTCCTGCCACATGGTGAGCGTCCCCCTGGATTACGGTTCCGTAGGGAAACGGTGAGCACACAACTTTTACGTGTGCAAGTTTTCTTTCGATGACAGAACAATCGTGCCCCATGAGATAGTTTGTTTCGACAAGCGCAATTGGACGCGGCGTCTGTCCGCGATAGCTCCCTTCAGACACCACACATCAGGGAGAGGCCTGTGTCCGACCTTCTCGACCATCCGATCACGAAGATCCGCCCGCCCGAGCATCCCGACCGCCTGCAGCTCTACTCCTTCCCGACGCCCAACGGCATCAAGGTGAGCGCGATGCTGGAGGAGACGGGCCTGCCCTACGAGGCACACACGATCTCCATCATGCGCGACGATCAGATGACGCCGGAGTTCCTGGCGCTGAACCCCAACAACAAGATCCCTGCGATCATCGATCCGGACGGGCCTCACAGCCCCATTGCCCTCTTCGAGACTGGCGCCATCCTGATGTATCTCGGCGAGAAGACGGGTAAGTTCTATCCGTCTGAGCCGGGCAAGCGCTTTGAGGTCACGCAGTGGCTGATGTGGCAGATGGGCGGGCTCGGCCCGATGCTCGGCCAGTTCGGCCACTTCTACAAGTTTGCCGCCGACAAGGTGAGCGATCCCTACGCGAAGGATCGCTACACCGACGAGGGCAAGCGCCTTCTGAAGGTGCTCGACGGCCACTTGCAGGATCGAGAGTTCGTGGCCGCGGGCGAATACAGCATCGCCGACATCGCGATCTGGCCATGGCTGAACGCGATCACCTTCTATGGCGGGGAGGAGGTGCTGGGCCTTCCCGATCTGCCCAACGTTGTGCGCTACCGCGACGCCTGCGCCGCCCGGCCGGCCAGCCAGAAGGCGAAGAACATCCCCCCGCGCGACGGCTGAGCCGCCCGCGACGCCGCGCCGCTGGACCGGCGCGGCGATTCCTGAGACGCTGACGGGGTACGTCTGGGGATCCATCGAGATGAGCGACGTCGACACCCGCCTCAAACCGAAAGCGAAGACCCGGACGGAGCGCCCGCCGCTCTACAAGGTCATCCTGCTCAACGACGACTACACCCCGCGCGAATTCGTGGTGAAGGTCCTGAAGTCGATCTTCCGCATGAGCGAGGGCGAGGCGATGGGCGTCATGCTCACAGCCCACCAGCAGGGCGCCTGCGTCGTCGCCGTCTTCACCAAGGAGGTGGCCGAAGCCAAGGCCCAGCAGGCCAACGACGCCGGCGAGAGCCAGGGCTACCCCCTCGCCTTCACGACGGAGAAGGAGAACTAGGGCAACGGCTTCACCGGCTCCGCGATCGCGTCGTCGATGCTGGTCGTCGCCTTCACCACCTTCGGAGCCGGGGGTTGCCAGGCGGCGAGGTACTGGCCGACGTCGGAGTAGAACCCCGGAACGATCTGCTCGAGATCGGCGATGAAGTTGCTCGCCTGCCCGAACCGACCGCCGAGCCGCCGGATGCAGAAGATCTCGAAACCCGTCGTCGTGAGGTGATCGCGCTCGGCAAAGAGGCGGCCGGGATCGCTGCGTGCGCGTTCCAGGTTGCACTGCGTGCTCTCGACGCGCGACGGCCAGTTCGCTGCGACATGAAGATCGTCGGTGGCGGCGACCTGGGACACCTGGCGAAGCAGCCAGTTCAGTCGCGCGCTGTTGCGAACCTTGTCCGCGGGCGCCTTCAGGGACATGCCGACCCGGATCGTCCGCCCCCTGAGATCGACGCAGATGTCGAGAGGTGCCGCGGCATCGGGGATGGAGAGCGTTCCGGTCAGCAGCGCGCCGTCCTTGAGCCGGGTGCGGGCGGACTTCTCGCGCAGGGCGGGATCGGCGGCCTCGGCCCGTGGCAGCCTCTCCTCGACCTGGACACGGGTCTGGCGGCTCATGATCAGGGACAGGTCGCGCAGCTCCTGATGCCATGCGCGCACCACGGCGTCCGCCTCCGGTCCGTTCGGCGCCACGGCGCCGCCGGCCGCGACGTGACGGACCATGTCGCTCCACTCCGGCGGCATGCGGGTGAAGCCGCGCACGCCGGTACTGTCATGCGCGAGGAAGCGCTGAAGCTCGCGCAGTACGGTGACGTGGTCGTCATCCTCCACATCCTCGCTGGCCAACAGCAGGTCGACCTCGGTCAGGATGCGCATCCAGGACCAATGGTAGAGAGCGATCTTACCGCCGCCCTTCTTCGACAGCCGGATCGGATGGACATGCGGCGCGGCCGTGAACTGGTTGGAGATCGTGATGACCGCGTCCAGCCCCGCTTCCTTAGCGATGGTCCGGTAGCGTTCGAGCTGATCCGCGTCGAGCTCCGCCGTCCCGACCTTCGCCTCGACGAGGGCACGCCACGTCCGTTTGCCGACATCGAGCACCAGCAGGCCGTCCGGCCGCTCCTTCAGACCGCTCGACATGCCCTTGAACACCACTTCCGTGTAGGCCTTGAGCCTCGCGCGCACGCCGGCACGCTGACCGACGGTCGCAAGCATTCGCTGGCCGAGCGGCTGTACACAGGACATGCAGGCCAGAAAGACCGAAGTGGCGCGACCCTCCTTCGACGTCGTGGCGAGAACCGGGAACAGACGCGCAGTATCGCCTTGGGACAGGTATTCGGGAATGGACTTCATGCTCACCTCCTGCGCCCATCCTTAACGATAGCGCAGAAGTAAAGGGGCAGGTTTTAAGGAAAATTATATTTAAGCCGAACCTCGCATCGCGGCTGCGATCTTCTCCGCCATCATGATCGTGGGCGCGTTGGTGTTGCCGCCGATCAGCGTGGGCATCAGCGAAGCATCGACGACCCGCAGGCGCTCGACGCCGCGGACGCGGCCCCCGGGGTCGGCGGGCGCATCCGCGCCGCCCATGCGGACCGTGCCCACGGGATGGTATATGGTGTCGGCGCGCGCCCGGATGTGTTCGACCAGATCCTCGTCCGCGACACCGTCCGTGTAGATCTCCCGACTGCGATAGGCGCGCAGCGGGGGCGCGCCCATGATGCGGCGCATGGCCGAGACACCTTTCATCAGCAGCTCCAGATCCTCCGGCACGTCGAGGTAGTTCGGATCGATCGCCGGCGTCGCCCGCGGATCGGGCGAGGCGAGCCGGACGGTGCCCAGCGATTTCGGCCGCAGCACACAGGCATGGCAGGAAAAGCCGTAGCCCAGATGCAGCTGGCGCGCGTGATCGTCGATGATCGAGGGCACGAAGTGGAGCTGCACGTCGGGCCGGTCGAGGGCGGGATCGGTGCGTAGGAACGCGCCCGCTTCCGACCCCGGGCTCGCGATCATCGAAGTGCCGTCGCGCCGCCACTGCAGGCTGTCCCGGATGAGCTGCATGATCCCCGCAAACCCGATGCCGAGCCCCACCGGCCGGTCGGACTTGTAGCAAAGGATGAAGTCGAGGTGGTCCTGCAGGTTCCCGCCGACTTGCGGGCTGTCATGCACCACCTCGATCCCGTGCTGGGCGAGATGCGCACCGGGCCCGATGCCGGAGAGCTGGAGGAGGTGCGGCGAGCCGAAAGCACCGGCGCTCAGGATCACCTCGCGCCGGGCGCGCACCGTTTTCCGCCCGCCTTTCCGATAGGTTACGCCGGTCGCGCGGTTCTGCTCGAAGATCACGCGCTCGGCCTGTGCGCGTGTGATCACATGCAGGTTCGGCCGGTCCATCACCGGATGTAGATAGGCGGCGGCGGCCGAACAGCGCTCGCCGTTGCGCTCGTTGCCGGAATACTGCGTGACCTGAAAGAGTCCGGCGCCCTCCTGCTCCGCGCCGTTGAAATCCGTCGTGCGGCGCAGCTGCACCTCGGCGGCGGCGTCCACGAAGGCGTGGCTGATCTCGCGCGGCGACTGCTGATCGCTCACCGCGAGCGGCCCACCGACCCCGTGCAGATCGTCGGCACCTCGCGAATTATGCTCGCTGGCCCGGAACCAAGGCAGCACCTCGTCCCATGACCAGCCCTTGGCGCCCGCAGCGACCCAGTCGTCGTAATCAGACGGATGTCCGCGGACATACAACATCGCGTTGATGGCCGAGGATCCGCCCAGAGCCTTGCCCCGCGGCTGGAAGCCCCTGCGATTGTTGAGATTTTTCTGCGGCACCGTCTGCAGTGCCCAGTTGTTTACCTTGGGCCGGCCCGAGATCATGGTGGCGATGCCCAGCGGCGCGCGGATCACGAGGTCGCGGCCCTCGCCGCCCGCCTCCAGTACGCAGACGGTGACGCCCGGATCCTCGCTGAGGCGCGCGGCCATCACGCAACCGGCCGAGCCGCCACCCACGATCACGTAGTCGAATTCCATCCGTTCCCTCCCGTTTTTACCGCGAGGGTCGCAGGATGGGACTAGCCGGGCAAGCGCCCCGTCAGCACGTAGCGCAGGATCTCGGCCACCTGACGCGGCGTTTCGCAGACCGCATTGGCGGCCGCGTCGACCTCCTTCAAGGCATGGGCATGATCGGAATTGTGCAGGATGATGAGCGACTTGCCGAGGGCCGCGGCGTAACCCGCATCGAAGGCCGCGTTCCACTGGCGGTACTTCTCACCGAAGCGGACGACGACCACGTCCGCCTCCTCGATCGCGTGGCGGGTGCGAATCGCGTTGATCTTCGCGCCCTTGTGGTCGTGCCAGAACTTGTTGGGTTCAGCCCCCAGAATGGCCACGCCGCAATCGTCGGAGGCTGCGTGATCGGTGACCGGCGCGGTGAAGGTCACGTCCAGCCCCTCGGCAGCGCGGGCTACCTCCTCCCGCCAGTCGGTGTGGATCTCGCCGGAAAGGTAAACGGTCCAGGCCATGCGCGTTAACTCCGTTGGGCCCGTGTACAGCGCATGTGACGTGTACATGCACGCGCTGTGCAGGGCGATTCAGTCGGCAAAGGGCGTCAGCCATCGTAAACGCCCTCTCTCTTCACGAAATATCCCCGCCGGAGGCAGGCCAAGCGCCGTCAGGCGCGCAGCTCTCCACCGGTCGCCTTCTTTACCGCGGCGACGACCTTTTCGCCGACCGCTTCAATCTGCCTGTCGGTCAGGGTCGCCTCCGTGGGCTGCAGGCGTACGGCGATGGCGACGGACTTCTTGCCCGCGCCCATCTGCGCCTCGGCCCGCTCGCCGACGAAGACGTCGAAGACGCTAACCGCCTCGATCAGCGCCTTGTCAGCGCCCTTGGCGGCCCGCACCAGCTTGTCGGTCTCGAGATCCGCATCGACGACGAAGGCGAAGTCGCGCTCGACCGCCTGCAGATCGGCCAGCGTCAGCGCGGGCCGGGTCGCAGCTTTCCGCTTCGGGAACGGGATGTTGGCAAGGAACACGGTGAAGGCCATGGCGGGCCCCTTCAGATCCAGCGCCTCGACCACGCGCGGGTGCAGCTCGCCGAAGACCGCGAGCGGGTTCTTCGGGCCCAGGCCGAGCACGGCGGAGCGGCCCGGGTGGTACCATTCTGGCGCGCTGCGCATCGGCATCAGCCGCTCGATCGGCGCGCCGAGGATGGCGAGCAGCGCCTCGGCATCCGCCTTCACGTCGTAGAGGTCGACGGGTCGCCGGGTGCCGTGGGCGTTGCGCGGTGCGGTCTGGCCGACGCGAATGCCGGTTGCGAGCAGCTTCTCCTCACCCGGCTCGCCGCCGGGGAAGGCCATCCCGACCTCGAAGAGCGCCAGATCGGCGAAACCGCGCGCCTGGTTGCGGGCGGCGGCATTCATCAGGCCGGGCAGCAGGGTCGGTCGCATGTGGCTCATCTCGGAGCTGATCGGGTTCGCGACCTCCGTCGCGTCCGTCCCGCCGCCGAAGAGGGCCGCGTGATCCGCCTCGATGAAGGAGTAGGTGACGCACTCGTTGTAGCCGAGGGCGGCGATGGTCCTCCGCGCGCTGGCGGTGCGGGTCTGCATCGGGGTGAGCACGGGCTTCGCGACGCCCGGCTTCGCACGGCGCATCGGCTTGCCCTCCAGCTTGGTGAGGGAGGCGACGCGGGCGACCTCTTCGACCAGATCGGCCTCGCCCTGCACGTCGGGGCGCCAGGAGGGGACCCCGACGCTGATCTCACCCACCTCGGCGAGGGGGGCGACGGGGCTGAGCGCCGCCATCGCCTTGGCCACCGTGCCGGGTTCGGCGCAGTCGAAACCGAGTGCTTCGAGGATGCGGATCTGCTCGGCGCGCGGGATCTCCATGCCGACGAGGCTCACGACCCGCTCCGGCCGCAGGGTGTAGCGACGGGCGGTGTCCGGAACCTCACCGGCCTGCACGACCTGGGAGGCCTCGCCGCCGCAGAGATCGAGGATCAGGCGGGTGCCGAGCTCCATCCCGTCGGGGGTGAAGGCGGGGTCCACCCCGCGCTCGAAGCGGTAGCGGGCATCCGAGTTGATCTTGAGCGCGCGGCCGGTATTCGCCGTGCGGATCGGATCGAACCAGGCGGCCTCGAGATAGACGTTGGTGGTCGCCTCCGTACAGCCGGAGGGCTCGCCGCCCATGACGCCGCCGATCCCCTCGGGTCCCGCCTCGTCCGCGATGACGGTCATGCCGTCCGCGAGCGTATAGTCCTTGCCGTCGAGGGCCGTCAGCGTCTCGCCGTCCTTGGCGAAGCGTACGGTGACATCGCCCTTCACCTTGTCCGCGTCGAAGACGTGGAGCGGGCGGCCGCGGTCGTAGGTGACGTAGTTGGTGATGTCGACGAGCGCGGAGATCGGGCGCAGGCCGATGGCGATCAGGCGCTGCTGCATCCATTTCGGGGACGGCCCGTTGGTCACGCCGCGGATATGACGGCCGAGGAAGAGTGGGCAGGCCTCGTCCGCGACCTCAGGGGCGAGGTGTACCTTGATCGGGCTTTCGTACTGGCCGGCGACGGTCGGGATATCGACCTGCTTCAGCGTGCCGAGGCCGCGGGCGGCGAGATCGCGCGCGATGCCGCGCACGCCCAGCGCGTCGGGACGGTTGGGGGTGATCGCGATCTCGATCACCGGATCGTTCAGGCCCGCATAGTCGATGAAGCGCTCGCCGACCTGCGCGTCCTCGCCGAGCTCGATGATGCCGTCATGCTCGTCGGAGAGTTCGAGCTCGCGCTCGGAGGCCATCATGCCGTGGCTCTCGACACCGCGGATCTTGCCCACCTGGATCGTGGTGTCGATGCCCGGCACGTAGTCGCCGGGTTGGGCGACGACGACCTTGATGCCCGTGCGCGCGTTCGGCGCGCCGCAGATGATCTGCTGCGTACCCTCGGCCGTCTCCACCATGCAGACGCGCAGGCGGTCGGCGTCGGGATGCTTCTCGGCCGACCGCACATAACCGATGCGGAAGGAGCCGAGCCGGTCCTCGGGGTTCTCCACGCCCTCCACCTCCAGCCCCAGATCGGTGAGCGCGTAGAGGATCTCGTCCAGCGTCGCCTCGGTCTCGAGGTGATCCTTGAGCCAGTTGAGGGTGAATTTCACGGCACGGCCTCCTTCGTCGTCGGAGGACCGTCTAGCGCATCGCCTCCCGCCGCGAAAGGGGGGCGGAGCCGGGGCTGAGCCGGTCCTTCGTCTCGCCGATCAGGCGGCTCGCGGTCTCGGCCAGGGCGCGGATCTCGTCGGAGATGACGCCGAAGCTGCGCCCGGCCTCTCCGCCCGCCCGCGCCGCCTCGACCGAGGCGTTGAGCGCGATCAGGCGCACCTGCAGTCCGATCTGCTCGAGCTGGCCGACAAGGCCGTCGATGGTGGCGCGGTTGCGCTCGACCTCCTGCATGCGTTCGTCCGCGGCGGCGCGGTTGCGCTCTGCCATCAGGTTGAGCAGGTCGTAGACGGCGGGCACCACCTCCTCCCGCGAGCGGCGGGCGACCTCCACCGCGGTGGGTCGATCGATCCGCACCGGGTGATCGAGGAGGAGGCGCAGGTCGCGCAGGAAGGTCCGCACGACGTTGGCGGGCGCGTCGGCGCGCTGGTCGAGTGCGGTGACATCCTCGCCGTCGATCACGGCACCGCCGTCGAGCGCCCGCTCCAGCATCTCCCGCATGAGGGGGGTTATGCTCTCGGCTTCCTCCACCGCGGCGGTGGCGTGTTGCAGGGCGAGCGCGCCGAGGTTGAGCGACAGGCCCCGCACGGTGCCGAGCCGTGTCAGGGCGCCGGTACTGTCGACCTCGGCACTGAACGGATCCTTCTGGAAGATCCGGGTCCTTACGGCATCGTCGGCGACCGGCCGGGCAGCGGTATGGGCGAAATGGTTCATGCGACCTCGGATGACCTTGAGGTGGTACCGCCGGCGGGGCGGCGTTCGGCCTGGCCCATCGCGGCGTCGAGCTGGTCGACATGCTGTCGGGCATCGCGGGCCAACCGGTTGGTGGTGTCGGCAAGCGCGCGGATCTCATCCGCGATCACGCCGAAGCTGCGGCCCGACGCGCCACCGGCGCGAGCCGCCTCGACCGAGGCGTTGAGCGCGATCAGGCGGACCTGGAGGCCGACCTGCTCGATCTCCACCATGATGCCGTCCACCGCCGTGCGCATCTGCACTGCCGATTCCAGCCGCTTGGCGGCGGCGCGCTCCTCGGCAAGGCCTACACTCTGGATGAGCTTGCTGATCGCGGGCGAGAACTGATGCCATACGGCGTCGGAGAGGTCGACGGCAGCGGCGCGGGTCATGGCGAGCGGCCCGTCGCGGGCGATCACGTCGTTCAGCCGGTGCAGTACCGTTCGGATCACTTCGATATCGGGGCGCAGCTCGCCCTGCTCATCGCGACGTTCCGCATCGGGCAGCAGCTCGTCCATCGACCGGCGGATCTCGTGCACCTGCATTTCATAGCCCCGGCGCAGCGCGGTCCGTTCCTCCTCGCTATCTGCAGTGGCGGCGGTCAGCGCGATGTTTGCGCAAAGCAGCGCCCGCCCGCGGCAGAGCCCCACGCGCAGCATCCGGTCCCCCATGGGGGCGTGAAACACGTCATCTCCCGTCGCGTCGCGCATGAAGTGCCCTTGCCGCAAAATGCTCCGCCGCACCTCTCGTCGCAGGAAGCGGTTGCGATGGCGTTAACGGCGGCGGCGGAGCGCGAAGAGCAGGAGCGGCATCAGCAGGACCGCCCAGATCGCGGCATTGACCAACGTAAGCCGCAGCGCGACGTCGAAGGGCATGCGGTCGGACGTCAGCATGCCGACATGGCCGCCCACGACCATCAGGGCAAGAAGCACCAACCAGAGGCGACGCAAACGAGACATGCATAGATGGAAGCGCGCCGTCCCGACGGTCGCAATTCAACAGAGGGTCGCGCGGCGGGACGCCTCAGGCGAGATCCTCCACGAGGCGGAAGCGCTCGAAGATCAGCATCATCTCGGGATCGAACCCGCCATTGCGCTTGAAATACTCCGCATGGCCGGCGCGCCAGCCCTCCAGCGTCTCGTCCTCGCCCTCGGCGAGCGCCAACTTCTCGGGCACGTCGCAGAAGCGGATGCGCTCGATGTGCTCGGTCTCGATCACGAAGGCCGGGTTGCCGTCCCAATCGAGCGCGATGTCCCGCCGCCCGACCACGGGCACGTCGTCCGCACCGGATTCGTAGTCGGCGAGCGGCCCGCAGGTCGCCCGCTTCTTGCCGGCGCGCACCAGTGCGATCAGCCTGTCGCAGAGCTTGCGGCTGTCGCCCATGGTGAAGGTGACGGCGCCGGGATAGCGGGCCAGAAGATCATCCATGCTCATCGGCTCGCTCCTTCATCTTTCCTTCAAATACGCGGATCCTACCGGCTCAACCCGCCCTGCACGCTGGGGACGTCGAGCGCCGCGAAGCCGTAGTGGCGCAACCAGCGCAGGTCGCTGTCGAAGAAGGCGCGCAGGTCGGGGATGCCGTATTTCAGCATGGCGATCCGGTCGATGCCCATGCCGAAGGCGAAGCCCTGCCACTGGTCGGGGTCGATGCCGCCGGCCTCCAGCACCTTGGGGTGGACCATGCCGGACCCGAGGATCTCCAGCCAGTCGTCGCCCTCGCCGATCTTGAGCTGGCCACCCGCCCAGGAGCAGCGGATGTCGACCTCGGCGCTCGGCTCGGTGAACGGGAAGTGGGAGGCGCGGAAGCGCAACTCGACACCGTCGACCTCGAAGAAGGCGCGGCAGAACTCCTCCAGCGTCCACTTGAGGTTGGCCATGGAGATGTCACGGTCGATGGCAAGCCCCTCGACCTGGTGGAACATCGGCGTATGAGTCTGGTCGTAGTCGGCGCGGTAGACGCGGCCGGGGCAGATCGTGCGGATCGGCGCGCCGTGCTCCTGCATCGCGCGGATCTGCACGGGCGAGGTATGGGTGCGCAGCACGTGGGGCGGGCGGTTATCGCCCTCGCCGCGCTTCATGTAGAATGTGTCCATCTCCGCCCGCGCCGGATGGTGGCCGGGGATGTTGAGCGCGTCGAAATTGTACCAGTCGGTCTCGATCTGCGGGCCTTCGGAGACCGTATAGCCGAGATCGGCGAAGATCGCGATGACCTCCTCGCTGACCTGGGAGATCGGGTGAAGCGTCCCGGACTGCGCGGGCCGGGGCGCGGCGCTGACATCCATCCACTCGGTCTTCAACCGCTCTTCGAGGGCCGCATCGGCCAGCGCCGCCTTGCGGGCGACGAGGGCGGAATTGAGCTCACTCTTCAGGGCGTTGAGCGCGGGACCGGCGGTCTGCCGCTCCTCCGGGCTCATCTTGCCGAGCTCGCGCATCTTGAGGCTGACCTCGCCCTTCTTGCCCAGCGCGGCGACGCGGGTGTCCTCCAGCGCGGCCTCGTCGGAGGCGTCTGTGATGCGGGAGAGCCAAGTGGCGCGGAGCGTGTCGAGATCGGTCATCGGAAAGCCTCGTCGGATCGGTGGGAGCGAGGTATCACATGGCGGCCCGATTGCAAGATTGCGGGCGGCTGCCCCGGACCCGCGGAGACCTAGACAGAGAAGAAGACGGCGGCGCTGTGTCGGGCGCGCGGATCGTGGCATGATCGAACGGGGCCGTCGGTCCCGTCCCGGCGATCGGAGGAGAGGTCATGGACAGCGAGCGGCTGCGCGCCATCGTCGATTTCTTGCAGGCCGCGGAAGCGCTGAAGGACACGCTGCGCTCCGGCCATACCGGTGCGGGGCGGCGGGAGAGTACCGCGGAGCACACCTGGCGGCTGTGCCTCCTAGCGTTGCTCCTGGAGGGGGAGACGGAAGTCGATGCGCTGCGGCTCCTGCACCTGTGCATCGTGCATGATCTGGGCGAGGCGATCTCAGGCGACATTCCCGCGACCGAGCAGCAGGCCGAGGACGGCCGCAAGGAGCGGGAGCGGGCCGACATGGCCCGGCTCTGCGCGCCCCTGCCCCCGGATCTGCGCGACCGGATGATCGGGCTCTGGGAGGAGTACGAGGCGGGCGAGACGGCGGAAGCGGTGATGGCCAAGGGCCTCGACAAGATCGAGACCATGCTCCAGCACCTCGCGGGCCGGAACCCGGCGGATTTCGACTACGGCTTCAACCTCGGCTACGGCGTCGGGCGGACGCAGAGACACCCCTTGCTCAGAACCCTGCGGGCCGAGGTCGATGCCCGCACGCGGCGGCGCATGACAGAGTGACTTGTTTTTCACCGGTCGGTGATGAATGATCGGGCCATGGCCCGACCGCTCGGATATGACCCGCAGGAAGTCCGCCGCCGGACGCTGGAGGCGTTCTGGACCGGCAGCTATGCCGAGACCTCGCTCGCGGATCTGGAGGCAGCGACCGGGCTCGACCGGCGACAGCTCTACAACGGCTTCGGCGACAAGACGGCGATGTTCGTGACCGCGCTGGAAGATTTCGACGCAATGGCCGGGCAGATGTTCCTCGCCCCACTGGAGGCGGAGGGAAGCGGGCTGGCGGAGATCGCGGGGCTGCTGCGCGGCTTCGTGGAACTGTCGCGTACGCCGGAGGGGCGGCGCGGCTGCCTCGTCTGCAACACGGCGCGGGAGGCGGCGGCGGACCTGCCGACAGTGCGCCCGCGCGTCGCCGCCTATTTCGACCGGATCGAGCGGGCGTATCTGACGGCGCTGACCCAGGCGCGGAACGCCGGAGCGCTCGTGATGGACGACGCAGCACTGCGGCGCACCGCGCGGTTGTTCTTCGGCGCCCACGTCTCGCTCTGCGTGCTGGCGCGCGCCGGCGTGGATGCGGACGTGCTCCACGACATCGCGGAGGAGACGCTGCGACGGCTCGGCTGACTTATTTGCCCATTCTTCACTGATCGTTGAACATGGAGGACGCGATGACGGAGACGAAGGTGAGCGCGCAGGCGGCGGCCCTGCGGCGGGAGTTGAAGCTCGATGCGGAGTACCCGTTCGAGAGCCGGTTCGTCCGGACGCCGCAGGGCATGATGCACTACGTGGACGAGGGGTCGGGTGCGCCGGTCCTGCTGCTCCACGGCAACCCGACCTGGTCCTTCCTGTGGCGGCACTTCGTGACCGGGCTGTCGGACGCGCACCGGGTGATCGCGCCGGACCACATCGGCTTCGGCCTGTCGGAGAAGCCGTCGGACAGTGCGGCCTATTCCATCGAAGCGCATATCCGGAACCTAGAGGCGCTGGTGGAGCGGCTGGACCTCACGGGCATCACGCTGGTCATGCAGGACTGGGGCGGGCCGATCGGGCTCGGCATGGCGGCGCGGCATCCGGGGCGGATCGCGCGGCTGGTCGTGATGAACACGTTCGGATTCTGGCCGCCCGCCGACGGGATGGATCCGGAGAACCTGCCCCTGCCCGCGCCGCTGCGGCTGATGCGGGCGAAGGGGCCGGGGGACGTGCTGGTGCGCCGCTTCGGCTTCTTCGAGCGGGTGGTGATGCGGATGGCGACCGGGGACGGTGCGGCGCTGCGGCGGGTGCACCACGCCTACAAGGGCGTGTTCCGCAGCCCGGCGGAGCGGGCGGGCGTGATGGCGTTTCCGCGGCTGATCCCGACACGCTCCGCCCATCCGTCGGCCCAGATCCTGCTACGGGAGACGGGGCCGTTTCTGGAGCGCTTCGAGGGTCCCGCCCGGATCTTCTGGGGCATGAAGGATCCGCTGTTCCCGCCGGAGGCGCTGGCGGCGTGGCGCAAGCGGCTGCCGCAGGCGGAGGTGACGGAGCTGGCCGAGGCAAAGCACTACCTGCAGGAGGACGCACCGGAGGAGATCATCGCGGGGCTGCGCCGGTTCCTCGCAGCCTAGGCGGCGAGCAGGCGGTATTCGCGCGGCTGCAGGAGGGGGCGCGCGGCGGGGCCGTAGCTCTCTGGCATCGCGCGCAGGTCGGGGCGAGCGGCCAGCAGCGTCTCGCGCAGGGCGGCGTCCATCACGTCGAGGCCGGTGCGGCCGGGCAGGAAGGTCTCCGCCGCGACACCGTTGGCGCGGACCACGTGGTGCCGGTCGAGCAGGATGTGGTGATGATCGACGGGTCCCGCTGCGATCCGGCGTGCGGTGCGGCCGTCGACCAGCGCGCGGGCGGGCACCAGAAGCTCCGCCGTGCCAAAGAGCAGCATGGCTCGCGGGCCGCGCAGCAGCAGGCGATGCTGGGGTGAGACGACGAGGGCGGAGGCGCTGCCCAGCACTCCCGGCGCGATGCGCACGGGGCGGGCGCGGCCGGTGGCGACCATGCGGGTGCAGCCGGCCCAGACCACGGCCTGCGGACCGGCATCGAGGGTGAGGACCAGATCTCCGGGCCGCAGATCCTCGATCGGCCGGGAGCCATGCGGCGTCTCGATCCGCGTTCCGGCGGCGAAGCAGACCGCGCCGGACCCGCCCTCCGAAATCGGCTCGTTGCTCTGTGTGCCGGGGTTGGGCTGGTTGAACTGGATCGAGTAGGTGGCGCTGTTGGGATCGGTCGGAACCGGCAGGTTGGTGGAGGTCGCCCCGTCCGCCGGGCCGCCCGAGGCGGTGATGTTCTGCGTCCCGCCGCCGATGTCGTAGAAGTCTATGACCGTGGAAGTGGAGCTGTCGACCAGCGCATAGGCCTCGTAGTTCGTGGCACCCCCGCCGTCCGGGTCGGTCAGGAAGATCGGGAAGGTGTCGGCCGAGATGACATAGACCCACTCCTTCGAGTCCGCGTCGAAGGATTTGCGCACGCCCGCATCCGTCAGCGAGATCGCGACGCCGAAGCTACCATCGGCCTGGTAGAAGCCCACGACGAAATCGTCCTCGTCCGCCTCCTCCGCCTGGGACAGGGAGACCTCGAGGAATTCGTCAATGCCGGTCGATGCCGCGAAGGCATTCGAGTAGTGCAGTTCGCTGATGCGCGCCATGCGTCGCGCCCTTCCCCACGTTCGGTTCCCACCGGGACAGCATAAGGGCCCCCGCACATTGGTACGAGGGCCCCCGACATCTCTTTGGTATAGGTTGCGCCGCGGTTAAGCGGGCAGCGCGGCCTTCGCCTGGTCCACGATGGCGTTGAACGCCTCGGGCTCGTGCACGGCGAGATCGGCGAGGACCTTGCGGTCCACCTCGATGCCGGCGAGGGACAGGCCGTTGATGAAGCGGCTGTAGGTCATCGCCTCGTCATGGGCGCGGACGCCGGCGTTGATGCGCTGGATCCACAGGGCGCGGAAGTTGCGCTTGCGCGCCTTGCGGTCGCGGGTCGCATATTGCTGCGCCTTGTCGACGGCCTGCGTTGCGGTACGGAAGTTCGTGGAGCGCGCGCCGTAGTAGCCTCTGGCCTGCTTGATGACCTTGCGGTGGCGGGCGTGCGTAACCTTGCCGGATTTCACTCGGGACATGTGCCTGGCCTCCTGATCAGCGGTTGTACGGCATGTATTTCTTGACGATGCCCTCGTCGGGCTTCGACAGGACGGTCGTGCCGCGGGCGTCGCGGATGAACTTTCTGGTCCGCTTGATCATGCCGTGGCGCTTGCCGGCCTGCGCAGCCTTCACGCGGCCGGAGGCGGTCATCTTGAAGCGCTTCTTGGCGCTCGACTTCGTCTTCATCTTGGGCATTTCGATCTCCTTGGTCGGGTCGTGAAGATGCGACTCGGCAGCCCGTGTCGCCGGCCGCATCGGGATAGAGCGCGTGGCATTAGACGCATCGCGCCCGCTTGGCAAGGAGAATCCGTGCTATGATGGGACCCCATCCATAGGAGGACAGAATGCACAAGATCACGGGTCATGGCGATTCCGGCGCGCTCGTCCGCGCCTATACCGCCGTCCGCCGCCGCACGGCACCCGAGGGCAGCGCTCCCGCTGCCAAGACGCTCCACCGCCGCGCGCTGAAGGGGCCGCGGGCCCGGCTGGGGCACTATCTGCGCATCGACCGGGGGCGTCGAGCGCTGAACTAGAAACCAAAAGGTTGCGCTTTGTCACGCGCCTCCCATATGGCAACCCATAAGTTGCATATAGGAGAGCACGATGACCGACCTGGCTGACACGATCGAGCGGGAGCTGCGCATCGCAGCCCCGGTGGACAGGGTCTGGACCGCCCTGACCGACTACAAGGAGTTCGGCACGTGGTTCCGCTGCGACCTCGACGGACCCTTCGTACCCGGTTAGGTGACGCGCGGCGTCATGCGCTACGACGGAACGCCCGGCAAGGCGATCTACATGCGGACCGAGGAGATGGAGGCGCCGCGCCGCTTCAGCTTCACCTGGCCGCTGGACGAGGATCTGCCGTTCGAGGACGCCCATGCCGACGGGCGCACGACGAAGGTGACATTCGAGCTGGAGCCCGACGGCGATGCGACGGTGCTGCGTCTGGTGGAGATCGGCTTCGAGAGCCTGCCCGAAGGCACGCGCCTGCCGCACTTCCGGCGCAACCAGAAGGGCTGGGCCGCACAGATGGAGAAACTGACCGCCCATGTCGCATGATCCCGCTGCCGCCGCCACGCTCGCGCCGCTCTTCGGAGCACTCGGCGATCCCACACGGCTCGCCATCGTGGCGCGGCTCGGCGGCGGTGCGGACATGTCGATCACCGCGCTGGCGCGCGGCACGGACCTGACGCGACAGGCGGTGACCAAGCATCTGCGGGTGCTGGAGGACGCCGCCATCATCGGGCGGCGCAAGGCGGGGCGGGAGGTCCGCTACTCCCTGCGCCCTAGCCGCCTGACCGAGGCGCAGCGCTTTCTCGACGCAGTTGGCGCGGAATGGGACGCCGCACTGGTGCGCCTCGCCGATCACGTGCAGGGCAGCTAGCCGAAGACGAGGCCGCCGTCGACGATCAGGTTCTGCCCTGTGACCGCCCGCGACCACGGGCTAGCGAAGAAGAGGACGGCATCGGCCATCTCCTCAGGTGTCGTGACCCGGCCGAGCGGGGTCTGGGCGGCGACGATGTCGAACACTTCCTCCGGCGTTGCGGCACTGGCATCGGTGGTGCGCAGCAGCCCGCCGGAGACCATGTTGACCGTGACGCCGAGGGGCCCGAGCTCCTTTGCCGCCGTCCGGGTAAGTGCCAGCAGGGCCGATTTCGCGGCCGTGTAGTCGTGATAGGGCACGACCGGGTTCTGCACGAGGTTGGTGCCGATGGTGATCAGCCGCCCGTCCCCGGCGGCCTCCCAGCGTGGGCGCATGGCGCGGATCAGGTTGAGTGCACCGCCCACCGCCGTCTCCCCCTGCCGCGCGATATGCTCCCAGGCCAGCGTGTCGAGATGGGTGCGCGCATCGCCGTTGAAGCTGTAATCGGCGAGCGCGTTGTGGATGATCGTGGTGGGCGCGCCGAACCGCTCCTCGACCATGGCGATCATCTCCTCGACGGCGTCGGAATCCGTGACGTCGGCCTGTACGGGAAGCGCCCGGGCGCCGAGTTGGCCCGCGAGAGCCCGGGCCGCATCGGCGCTGTTGCGGTAGTTGATCGCGACGCGCGCACCCTCCCGCACGAAGGCGGTGGCGATGGCCGCACCCAGGCCGCGCCCGGCGCCGGTCACGAGGACGCACTGGTCCTGCAAGGTAGACGTCATTCGGTTTGTCCCTTCTCGAAGGTGTGGAAATGGTGGACCGGCCCGTGGCCTCCCCCGACATCGAGCCGGTCGGAGGCGGCAATGGCGGACGCGACATAGCGCTTGGCCGCGGCGGCCGCGTCGGGCAGCGGCAGACCGCGGGCGAGCAGCGCGGCCAGCGCCGCGGAGAGCGTGCAGCCGGTGCCGTGGGTGTTGGCGGTCGCGTGGCGCTCCCCCTCCAGCCATGTCAGCCCGTCGGACGCGGCGAGCAGGTCGGGGCTGTCACCCCCGGCGAGATGCCCGCCCTTCAGCAGCACCGCGTCGGGGCCGAGAGAGAGGAGATCGCGGGCCTGCGCCTCCATCTGCGCCGGAGTGGTGGCCTCCGCAATATCGAGCAGATCGGCGGCCTCCGGCAGGTTCGGGGTCAGCACGGTCGCGATGGGCAACAGATCTTCGCGTAGGGCACCGACGGCCTCGGGCGCGAGCAGGCGATGGCCACCCTTCGCGACCATGACCGGATCGACGACGATAGGCGCCTTGAGGTCGGCCAGCGCCCCGGCTACGGCGCGGATGATATCGGCGGTGCCGAGCATCCCGGTCTTCACCGCATCGATGCGGATGTCGTCGCGCACCATCTCGATCTGGCGGGCCACGAAATTGGGCGAGATCATCTCCGCCGCCGCCACGCCGCGGGTGTTCTGCGCGGTCAGCGCGGTCAGCGCCGCCATGGCGTAGCCGCCATTTGCGCTGATCGCCTTGACATCGGCCTGGATGCCGGCGCCGCCCGAGGGGTCGGAGCCTGCAATGGACAGGATGTTGGGGATCATGAGGCCCTCCATTCGGTCAGCAGGGAGCGTGTCGCGGCCTCCGGATCGGGCGCGCGGGAGATGGCGGAGACCATGGCAGCCCCCACCGCGCCACTCGCGCGCACTGCCGCCATGTCGCCCGGCCCTATGCCGCCGATGGCCACGCAGGGCAGCGGCGTCGCGGCAACGATCCGCGTGAGCCCGTCGAAGCCGATGGGCGGCGCGTGGTCCGGCTTCGTGGCGGTGGCGCGCACCGGACCGACGCCGAGATAGTCGACCGTACCCTCCGGGATCGCGGCGAGCTGGTCGGCATTCTCGATCGAGAGGCCAAGAAGCTTGCCGGGGCCGAGCGCGGCCCGCGCCGCACGCGGGTCGCCGTCGCCCTGCCCGATATGCAGCCCATCGGCATCCGCGGCACAGGCGACCTCGATCCGATCGTTGACGATCAGCTGGATGCCGTGCGGCGCGAGCAAGTCCTTGAGCCCGCGGGCCAGCGGGATGAGCTCCGCATCCGGCAGCATCTTCTCGCGCAGCTGGATGGTAGAGGCGCCGCCGCGAGCCGCCGCCCGGGCCTGGGCGGCGAAGGTCAGCGGCGCACCGGGATCGGTGACGAAGTAGATCGGGCCGATCATGCCGGGACGATCCGCGCGCCCGCGTCCACCTCCGCCGGGGTCACGGCATGAAGGGCATCGAGGAACGCGACCTGGAAGCTGCCGGGCCCTGTCGCCAGCGCCGCCGCGCGCTCACCCGCGATGCCGTAATGGGCGAGCGCCGCGGCGGTGGCCTCCAGCGGCGGCTGCCCCACGCAGAACGCGCCGACCACGCCGGTCAGGGAGCAGCCGAGGGCGGTGACCTTGGTCATGAGCGGGTGCCCGTTGCCGACGCGCAGGCCGCTTGTGCCGTCGGTCACGAAGTCCTCGGCCCCGGTCACCGCGACGACGCCGCCGGTGCGGGTGGCAAGGGCGCGGGCCGCATCCTCCGCCGCCGCGACGCTGTCGCCCGCATCGACGCCGAGGGCCCGAGCGGCCGTTCCGGCGAGGGCGAGGATTTCGGACGCGTTGCCTCGCACCACCGTGGGCCGCGCTTCGATCAGGCGGGCGCAGAGCTCCTGCCGGAACCGGGTGGCGCCGATGCCGACCGGGTCGAGCACCCAGGGACGACCGGCGGAGGTCATCACGGCGGCCGCCTCCTCCATCGCTCGCGCCCATTCGGGGTCGGCGGTGCCGATATTTACGGTCAGCGCTGCGGCGATCCCGGCGAACTCCGCCACCTCGGCGCGGGCATGGACCATGGCGGGCGAGGCGCCCGCCGCGATCAGCACGTTGGCCATCACGTTCATGGCGACGAAATTGGTGATGTTGTGGACCAGCGGTGCGGTGTCCCGCATCGTCGCGAGGTACTGTCCGGGATGTTCCATCATCTCTCCCCTGCGGCGGGGAGGGACGGGGGCGAAAGGCGGCAGATGCCGCGTCCGACCACCGCGACTTCCTCCGCCGGCATTATCCGGTTCAGGTTCGAGGGTTCTTCTCAGCCCGAGTAAACGAGCGCCCCTGTCGCATATCCGGGATCGCAGTCGCGGCGCAGCGTGTCAAGGGGAGGCGACGGGCCGGGGCGTTTCGGAGCGACGAGGGCAACGCCCGATCTGAGGGGAGCGTGTTGAACCGGATCGACAGGTCCGCGCTCTCAGGCATGGGTGTCGCGCCTTCTGCGACCGGCATCGCCGACGCACCCTCCGGGTGGAGCCCCAGGCGGGCGCAACCCAGCTTTGCCGCCGGGCGGAAGGGTGTTTCGAGAACGGGAGTTGATAGACGACCGGGACGGAAGAACTCTTCCAAGAGCTGTCATGGCCGAGCTTGGCCCGGCCATGACACGCATCAGGAGATCCCCGGGTCGGGTACAAGGATGACGCCGCATAGGGAGGAGGGCTGTCCCGGCGCTTCGGCCGGGACGGTGGAGCCTTGTGCAACCGCCCCGGACCTGATCCGGGGCCTTTCGGTGCGGAGATCCAGGCGATCAGCAGTGCGCGCCGGGGGGGGGGGGACGCCAGACCCCTCAGAGCACCTGCGCCGCAAGGTTGATCAGCGCCAGCATCACCGCACCGAAACTCGCAGGCGCCGGGGTCACGAACTCGATGAAGAGGCCGAGGCCCAGCGCCGTTCCGGCCCAGAAGGCGGGTCGTAGCCAGCCGTCGTTCGACAGCACCGCGTCGACACCCCGCCCGATCAGCGCGAGGATCGACGCGGCGTAGGCGACGAGCAGCCAGTCGAGGGCGCTCACCCCTGTTCGCCCTCGTAAATGTCCTTCTCCCGGCAGGGTGCCACGCGCAGGATGTTCGTGGTGCCCGGCATGTTGAAGGGCACGCCCGCGGTCACGATGATCTTGTCCGTTTCCTCGGCGAAGCCTTGCTGGACCGCGGCGCGCACCGCGGCGACGACGGCGAGCTTGAAGCGGTTGACCTCCGGCGTGATGACGCAATGCAGGCCCCAGACGAGCGAGAGCCGCCGCGCCGTGGAGATCATCGGGGTGAGTGCGAGAACCGGAACACGCGGCTTCTCGCGGCTCGCGAGGATCGCGGTGGTGCCCGAATGGGTGAAGGTGCAGATCGCCTTCACCTCGATCGTCTCGGCCACCTCGCGCGCGGCGGTGGTGATGGCGTCGGCCTGGCCGCGATGGGTGCGGGTGCGGCTCGCCTCGATGATCTGGCGGTAGACGGCGTCCCTCTCGACCTCCACCGCGACGTCGTTCATGGTCTGCACCGCCTCGACCGGGTAGTCACCGGCGGCGGACTCCGCAGACAGCATAACCGCATCGGCCCCCTCGTAGATCGCGTGAGCGACGTCGGAGACCTCGGCGCGTGTGGGTACCGGAGCGGAGATCATGCTCTCCATCATCTGGGTGGCGACGATCACGGGCTTGCCCACGTCGCGGCACTTGCGGATCAGCTTCTTCTGGATCGGCGGGACGGCCTGCACGGGCAGCTCGACGCCCAGATCGCCGCGGGCGACCATGACGCCATCGGTCGCTTCCAGAATCTCGTCGAAGGCGCGGACGGCGGCGGGCTTCTCGATCTTCGCGATCAGGGCGGCGCGGCCCTTGGCGAGCGTGCGGGCCTCCTCCATGTCGGCGGCGCGCTGGACGAAGGAGAGCGCCAGCCAGTCGACGCCGAGCTCGCAGACGAATTCGAGGTCCTTCTTGTCCTTCTCGCTGAGGGCGGCGAGCGGGAGGACCACGTCGGGCACGTTGACGCCCTTGCGGTTCGAGATCTCACCCGCGACCTCAACGATGCAGTCGGCACTCTCCTTGTCGCAGGCCTCGACCTTCAGCCGGATCTTGCCGTCGTTGACCAGCAGCGTCGAACCTGCCTCCAGCGCCTCGAAGATCTCCCTGTGCGGAAGCTGTACGCGGGTCGCATCGCCCGGCTTGTCGTCGAGGTCAAAGCGGAAGCTCTGCCCCTCCTCCAGCTCGACCGGGCCATCCTTGAAGACGCCGCAGCGCAGCTTGGGCCCCTGCAGGTCGGCGAGGATGCAGATCGGGCGCTGCGTCTCGTGCTCGATCTCGCGGATGAGCTGGTGACGCTCCGCGATCTCCTCATGGCTGCCATGGCTCATGTTGAGGCGGAACACGTCGGCGCCAGCCTCGAAGAGCGACTTGATCATGGTGCGGGAGGACGAGGCGGGGCCGAGCGTGGCCACGATCTTGACGCGACGGTCGCGTTTCATGCGGTTTTCCTTCTTGTCCCTGTGGCCCGGGGGGTGAGGGCCAAAGCGGTTCGGTCGCGCCTCGTTTACTGTCACCGGTCGGGCCTGTCCCGCAAAAATCGGGACAGATCATGTCTTTTTGCGCTGTCCTGCGCGCAGAGGCAAAGCTAGATCAGGAGCGCTGAATCACAACATGAGCGACTTCTGGATGCCGCAGGACTGCTACGAAACCGTGAAGGGCGCGCCGGGCCACCGGCTGGTGCTGACCTGCGACCACGGCTCCAACCGGGTGCCGGAGGAGCTGGGCGATATCGGGCTGAGTACAGACGACATGGCGCGGCACATCGCGTGGGATGTCGGTGCGCGGGGCGTGACGCTGGGGCTCGCGCGGCGGCTGGGCGGCGCGGCGGTACTGTCCACCGTGAGCCGGATCGTGATCGATCCGAACCGGGCGGAGAACGATCCCACGCTGGTGCGCCGGATCTACGACCGCAGCGTGGTGCCGGGCAATCGCGGCGTGGATGCGGCGGAACGGGCCCGGCGGATCTCGGCCTACTACGCGCCCTATCATGCGGCGGTGGATGCGGAGGTTGACGCGGTGCTGGCGCAGGGCGAAGTGCCCTCGGTCGTCGCCATTCACTCCTTCACGCCACAGCTTGCCGGACGGCCACCGCGGCCCTGGGAGGTCGGGATCCTCTGGGACGGCACCGACGGGCGGATCGCGGTGCCGCTGATGGCGCGCCTTCGGGCCGAGGGCTGGTGCGTGGGTGATAACGAGCCCTATCCCGGGACCTATGGCGGCGACAGCCAGGATCAGCACGCCATGCAGCGCGGCCTGCCCAACGTGCTGATCGAGGTGCGCAACGACCTCATTTCCGACGCGGCGGGGCAGGAGGCATGGGCCGGACACCTCGCGCCGCATCTTGCGGCGATCCTCGCGGATCCGGCCGTGGGGCGTCGCTTCGAGGCGGCCTAGGCGCTGAAGCTACGGGTTTCGCGCTAACGCGCGAGGATATTTCAGGCAAGCTGGAAGGGGTCAGGCGCGGGGCCAGTCCTCCATCGGGCGCCAGCCATGGCGAGGGCGGCCGGTGTCGAGGTCGACGGTGAAGAAGTGGCCGCCGCCCTGCTGGTCGTGGCTGCGGTCGATCGGCAGGCCGGCGACGTGGCAGTAGAGCAGCGTGCCGACGCCCCCATGGCCGGTCAGGAGCAGGTTGCCCTCCGTCTCCGCAGTCGCCCGTTCGGTGGCCGAGACGATGCGGACCTGGGCGTCGATGGCTCGCTCCCAGCCGCGCACGCTCTCGTCGGGCCGGGCGAAGAAGGCGTTGGCCATCTCCTCGAACTCCGGCGGGGGGAGGAAGCCGGTGGCGGAGCGGTCGTTTTCGTGCATCCGCTCCATGATCTCCAGCGGCGCGTTGGCGGCCTTGGCGAGCGGCTCCGCCGTCTCGATCGCCTTGCGCTCGGCGCTCGACCAGAGGCGGGCGATGCCGCTCAAGTCTCCGGTGTTCGCGAGCGCCCGGACGCGGGCGGCACCCGTCTCGTTCAACCCCCAGTCGGGGACCGGTATGTCGGGATCGATGCGGACTTGGGGGTGGGTCAGGTAGTGCAGCAGACGTGTCATGGGCGCGGACGCTACACCGGCTTCGCGACGGATTTCCGACAGCTGCGCACTGGAAAGCGTATGGAGGACGGCCTTACATAGCGCTCAAGCCAAAGGGAGAGGATCCATGGACGACCAGACGCGCCTCGAGCTCGAAGCCGCCGCCTTCCGCCGCCTGCGCGACCACCTGCGGGAGCGGACCGACGTGCAGAACATCGACATGATGAACCTGACCGGGTTCTGCCGGAACTGCCTGTCGCGCTGGTACCAGGAGGAGGCCAACGCCCGCGGGATCGACATGGACAAGGCCGAGGGGCGCGAGATCGTCTACGGCATGCCTTATGGCGAATGGGTCGAGCGGTACCAGGCGGAGGCGAGCGACGCGCAGAAGGCCGCCTTCGCCGCCGCGCCCAAGGCACATTGAGAGGCGCTACTCCTCCGGCTCGGCGAGCTGCATGACGGCGAAGGCGATCTGCGCCGTTGCGAAGGTCGTGCCGAGGGAGAAGGTGAGCAGCACCAGCGGCCAGATGCCGAGGCCCGCCCGCTCCACGAGCGTGGCGACGCCGCCGATGTCGAACTCCCAGAGGATGGTGACGAGCAGGGCCGCCAGCACGAAGCCGAGCGCGCCTGCGGTGACGAAGAGATTGACGAGCCGGGGCATCGGCCTCTCCTGCACATGGGATCGGATGTAGAGCTTACGTCCGATCGTGCCGTGCGGATTGGCCGTAGCGCAACTTTATTTCATGCCGGTTTCACCTCGAGACCGTCAGGTCGCGTTGGCGAGTGCTTCCTCGATATAGATTTCGCGCAGGCGGCGGGCGACGGGGCCGGGTGTGCCGTCCCCGAGCGTTCTTCCCGCGATCTCGACCACGGGGGTGACGAAGGAAGACGCGGCGGTGACAAAGGCCTCGGCCGCGCCCTGCGCTTCCTCCGGCGTGAAGGGGCGTTCCTCCACCTCCATCTGCGCCTCGCGCGCGAGGCGGAGCACGGCGGCACGGGTGATGCCGTGGAGGATCGAGTTGGAGAGGTTGCGGGTCACGATCCGGCCGCCCTTGGTGACGATGTAGGCGTTGCTCGACGTGCTTTCGGTCACGTGGCCATCCTCGACCATCCAGGCATCGTCTGCCCCTTCGGCCCGGGCCGCCATCTTGCACATGGAGGGCGCGAGGAGTTGCACCGTCTTGATGTCGCGCCGCCCCCATCGGATATCGTCGACGAAGGCGATGCGCAGACCGTTCGCCGCCGCCGCCGTCTCGATCAAGGGCTTCGATTGGGTGAATAGGACGAGGGAAGGTTTCGGCTCCTCCGGATAGAGAAAGTCGCGATCGGCGGCACCGCGCGTGACCTGGAGGTAGATCAGGCCCTCGGTCAGGTCGTTCTCCTCGATCAGGCGGCGATGGATCGCCTCGATCTCCGCATGGGTGGCCGGTGAAGGCATGTCGAGCTCCGACAGAGAGCGGTCGAGCCGCGCCATGTGGCCCGCGAAATCGACGAGGCGGCGGTCGAGGACGGACGTGACCTCGTAGACCCCGTCGGCGAACAGAAACCCGCGGTCGAAGACGGAGATCTTCGCATCCTGCTCGGGCACGTAGTCGCCGTTGACATAGACGGTGCGGGTCATGGCGTGCTCCTGTGCGCGGCTGCCGTTCGGCGGGTCATGTTTGCGAAAAGTGTTGCGGACATCGGCCTATCCCCAGAGCGTGGCGACGGGTGGATGGACCTCGGCGCCCTCATAGGTCAGCGGCGGATCGCGGTCCTCGGCCAGCAGGAGGGGGCCGTCGAGGTCGACGACCTCGGCCCCCTGCCCCACCAGCACGGCGGGCGCCATGGCGAGGGAGGAACCGACCATGCAGCCGACCATGATGCGGAAGCCTTCGGCGCGGGCAGCGTCACGCAGGGCTAAGGCCTC
The DNA here is from genome assembly GCA_032464575.1 of Roseobacter sp. HKCCA0434. Taxonomy (GTDB): domain Bacteria; phylum Pseudomonadota; class Alphaproteobacteria; order Rhodobacterales; family Rhodobacteraceae; genus Pontivivens. The sequence continues at coordinate 278,366 of JAWDKM010000006.1, read as the reverse complement.
GGTCAGGCCGCCGGTCTTGTCGAGCTTGATGTTGACCATATCGTACTTGCCCGCGAGGTCCGCGAGCGAGGCACGATCGTGGCAGCTTTCGTCGGCGCAGACCGGCAGGACGCGGTCGAGATCCGCGAGTGCTGCGTCCTCGCCCGCCGGAAAGGGCTGCTCGACCATCTCCACACCGAGCTTCACGAGTTCCGGGGCGAGGGTCGCGTACTGCTCCGGCGTCCAGCCCTCGTTGGCGTCGACGATGATGCGCGCGGCGGGGGCGCCGGCGCGGACGGCGCGGATCCGTTCGACATCCTCCGGCCCGCCGCCCAGCTTGGTTTTCAGAAGCGGGCGGGCGGCGTGGCGGGCGGCGGCGGCGTTCATCGCCTCGGGCGTGCCGAGGGAGAGGGTGTAGGTGGTGGTCAGCGGCTGCGGCTCGGGCAAGTCCGCGAGCTGCCATGCGCGGCGGCCAGCGGCCTTCGCGTCATGGTCCCAGAGGGCGCAGTCGACTGCGTTGCGGGCCGCGCCTGGAGGCAGCATCTCCTGCAACGCACCGGGGTCGACGGTGGCGGGCAGGCTTTCCACCTGCGCGCGGACACTCTCCACCGTCTCGCCATAGCGGGCATATGGCACGCATTCGCCGCGGCCGGTGATGCCGTCGCGGGTGACGGTCACGGTGATGACCTGCGCCTCGGTCTTGGTGCCGCGCGAGATGGAGAAGGCCTCGGCCAACCGAAAGCTGTCCGCGGTGACGGAGATCATGGCGCCTCCGGCGGGGATATTTGAAGCAAGAAGAAGGTCATGGCAGCGCATCGACCAGGCGTGCGGCGCCGTGGCGGTAGGGGTCGACCGTGGGCAGGCCCATGCGCTGCTCGATGCCCTTGAGCAGGTCGGTCGCGGCGGGTTCGTCGAGCGCGGCGGTGTTCACCGAAATGCCGGTGACGATGCACGCCGGATTGACCACATGGGCCATGGCAAGGGCGGTGTCGCGCAGCGCCTCCAGGCTCGGCAGATCGTAGCCGGGAAGGCCGCGCATGTGGTCCCGCGTCGGCTCGTGGCAAAGGATCAGCGCGTCGGGTGCGCCGCCATGGATCAACGCCAGCGTCACCCCCGAATAGGAGGGGTGGAAGAGGCTGCCCTGCCCCTCGATCAGGTCCCAGTGGTCGGGATCGTTGGGCGGGGTCAGATGCTCGATGGAGCCGGCCATGAAATCGGCAATCACGGCATCGAGCGGCACGCCGTCGCCGGTGATCAGGATGCCGGTCTGCCCGGTGGCGCGGAAGGTGGCCTTCATCTCGCGGGCGCGCATCTCCCGCTCCATGGCAAGAGCGGTGTACATCTTGCCGACGGAACAGTCGGTGCCGACGGCGAGGCAGCGCTTGCCGGTCCGCGCCTCGCCGTTGGCGATCGGGTAGGCGACGGCGGGCACGCGCACGTCGTGCAGTGTCCGGCCGTGCTTCTGGGCGGTTTCCACCAGCGCGGGCTGGTCGCGCAGCAGCGTATGCAGACCGGAGGCGATGTCCATGCCGTTGGCGAGCGCCTCCTCCAGCACCTGCATCCAGGCGGGTGAGATCACCCCGCCGCGGTTGGCGACGCCGATCACGAGGGTCTTGGCGCCCGCCGCCGTGGCCGCCGCGATGTCCATGTCGGGCAGCTTCATGTCAGCATTGCAGCCCGGCAGACGAAGCTGGCCGATGGCGGCGTCGGGCCGCCAGTCGCGGATGCCCTGCGCGACCTTCGCGGCAAGCGGGTCGGGCGCGTCGCCCAGGAACAGCAGATAGGGATGGGGGATCATCGGCGGACCTCCGGCTTCGCGCGAGGCTAGGCCGATCCTGACCATCCGGTCAAATGCGAACTGCGCCCGCGACGATCCGTGGCGGCGCCGTAAGCCGGACCGGCCGTTTCAACACTCCCTGCGAACATACGCCGCCAACGACCAACGGCACCGAAAAGGGGGCACCCGCATCGGGCGCGCCCCCTTCTCAACATCTTTCGCGACCATGAAGCACCGACTGTCAGGCGGCCTGCGACCTCACCGGTGCAGGCGCGGACAGTGTCATCTCGGCCCCATCGAGCACCGCGTTGGGCGCGACCTCGTCCGGCGTCGCGCAGATGCCGCGCCGTTGCATCCAGCGGCCGATCGCCGGCGAGGCGGTCAGCAACGCGAACGGCACCGCGATGAGCATCCCTGCGAGAACCGGTGCCGCCCAGGGCAGCGCGCTCGGCGCGCGCCACAGGATGAGGGCGGCCAGCACTGCACCTGCCAAGGTCTGCGGCCAGAGCCCACGCAGCGCCGTGAGCGGCGGCAGCGCATAGGGATCGCGGTTCTGCCCACCCCAGATCACCGAGCGGCCGAAGGCGAGCCCAATGAGGAAGATCGTCACCCGCATCGCCACCACGGGCGCCAGCAGCATGGTGAACACGGTCTCCATCAGCGCACCGAGCGCGAAGCGCGCCGCCCCGCCATAGCTCCGAACGCCACCGGGGCGCAGGGCGACATCGATCCAGCCCGCGATCTTCGGAAACAGGCTCATGCCGATCATGATGAAGAACATGGCCAAGCCGAAGGCGAGATCGACCTGCCCCACCTCGTCGTTCATCATCTTGAAGGCCGCGGCCCCGGTCATCAGCATCCAGGCGGGCGCGCCGAAATACATCATCATGGCCGAGAAGATCTGGAAGCGGCTCATCGGCTTCAGACCCTTCCAGAACATGATCGGGCCGTATTGCATGTTGCCCTGGCACCAGCGCAGGTCACGCTTGGTGAAGTCGAGGATGGTGGGCGGGTTCTCCTCCCAGCTTTCTCCCTCGACCGGCATGACGCGGCATTCGTAGCCTGCGCGGCGCATCAGCACGGCCTCGACCTGGTCGTGGCTGAGGATATGCCCGCCGAGCGGCGCCTTGCCGGGCAGACGCGGCAGGCGGCAATGCCTGCGGAAGGCTTCGACACGGATCAGTGCGTTGTGACCCCAGTAGGGTCCGCACTCGCCATGCCACCAGGCAGCCCCCAGCGTGAAGGAGCGCATGCCGTGGCGCATCCCGAACTGGAAGATCCGGGCGAAGGCCGAGCGGGCGGGCGCGCCGACCACGAGGCTCTGCAGGAGGCCGATCCGCGGATGCGCCTGACAGATGCGGACCATGCGCAGCATGGCAGCACCCGACATCAGGCTGTCCGTATCCAACGGCAGGAAGAAGTCGAAACCGTCGCCCCACTGCCGCAGGAAGTCGCGAACGTTGCCGGCCTTGTAGCCTGCATTGACCTCCCGCCTGCGATAGACCGCGTTGGAGCCCAGCGCGTGGCGGTGGCGGGCCATCGCCATCTCCTCCGCCGCGGCGATCGCGGGATCGTCGGTGTCGGAGAGGATGAAGATCTCGAACCGGTGGCCCCAACCCGTGGCATCTAGAGAGCGACGCATCTCCACCGCGCGGGCGAAGGTCGGCTCCGGCGGCTCGTTGCGCAGGAAGATGGTGAGCGCGGTGCGGCTGACGATCGGCGCCGTCTCATCGACATCGCGCATGTGCGGCGCGGCGCTGGCGAGGCCGTTGCGGTGGAAGTGCATCAGCCAAAGGCCCAGCATCGCGTTCCAGAAGCCCATCACGGTCCACGGCGCGCCGATGCAGACGCAGACGAGGATGACGGTGTCGGTGACGGTCCACCCGCCCATGCCGAAGACCTTGACCACCCCGGCGACGATCGCGCCAAGGGTGAGCAGGTTCAGCACGGTGACGAGCCGCCGGCGACGGGCGAGAACGCTCGTCTCCTGCAGGCCGGCAGGCGTGCGCACGCTGTCGTGACCCGGGACCGGGTCCAGATGCTGGACGTGATCTTTCATGCGGTTATCGTCTCGCAAAACGCGGGGAGGGAATGGCCATGGAGCCTCGGGCAATCTGGTACACGGGGCAGCGCGGTGTCGCGATCCGCCCGGCGAAACTCGGTGAAGGTGAGCTCTTGCTGCGCATGGTCGCCTCGGGTCTCTCCCGCGGGACGGAGCGCATCGTCTGGTCCGGCGCCGTCCCGGCGAGCGAGCGCACGCGTATGGCGCTGCAGACGCAGGAGGGCGATTTCAGCTTCCCCGTGAAGTACGGCTATGCGGCCGTCGCGCGGGTCGAAGAAGGGCCGGAGCGCCTTCGTGGCCGTCTTGTCTTCGCGATGCATCCGCACCAGACCCTCTTTCGCCTGCCGCTCGAAGCGGTCCATGTCCTGCCGTCCACCCTGCCTCCGGCCCGTGCCACGCTCGCCGCCAACATGGAGACGGCGCTCAACGCGATCTGGGATGCCCAGCTCAGACCCGGGTCCCACGTGGCGGTCGTCGGCGCCGGTCTCGTGGGGTGTCTGACCGCCTATCTGGCTGCACGCATTGGAAAAGCCAAGGTTACGTTGGCTGACAAGATAGAGACGCGCGAAACACTGGCGAGTGAACTTCGCGTGAGTTTCGCATCTGCGAAAAACCGCCTGCCGCCCGTGTCGACGGTATTCCATTGTTCCGCGAGCGCGGGCGGGCTCGCCGCCGCCATCGACGCACTCGAGTTCGAAGGGCAGGTGATCGAGATGAGCTGGTACGGCGCCGAGCCGGTGCCGGTGCCGCTGGGTGGCGCGTTCCACGCAAACCGGCTCTCCATACGCTGCTCGCAGGTGGGGCATGTCGCACCCGCCCGCCGCGCCTCGGTCAGCCATGCGGAGCGGATGCGCACGGCCATCGGCCTGCTCGACGATCCCGCGCTCGACGCGCTCGTCACCCATCACATGCCGTTCGAGGAGGCGGAGACGCTGCTGCCCGAACGCCTCGCCGAGGGGGCCGACGGCATCGCGACCGCGATCACCTATGGGTGAGCGCCGCGTCAGGTGAGGTGCAATCCCCCGTCCACCGGCAGCACGACGCCCGAGATGTAGGGATTGGTCATCAGCGCGACCGCCGCCTGCGCGATGTGTTCGGGCCGTCCGGCGGTGCGCACCGGCAGTTCTGCCTCCATCCACGATCCCAGTTCCTCCCGCTGCGTTTCGGTCCAGACGTTGGTGAGTACCATCCCGGGGGCCAGAACGTTCACGCGCAACGGAGAAAGTTCGACGGCAAGCGAGCGGCCGAGTTGCATCACCGCCGCCTGCACGCCGTTCATCACCGACAGTCCGGAGTCCGGCCCGGACGGTTTCAGCCCGGCCACGCTGGCGAAAAGCGTGGCGGATCCGCCCCGCTCCATCCGGGCCGAAACGGCGCGCAGGACGTGGACCTGCCCCCAGAACTTGTCGAAGCTGGCGCGCATCGTCTCCTCCGTCAGTTCGGTGAAGGGGCCGCGTTTGGCGTTCTCGTCCGCGACGGCTGAGATCAGCACATGGTCGATGCGGGGCACGTCGGCGAGCGCTGTGGCGACGGAGGTGGGGTCGAGGTAGTCCATGGGGACGATCCGGGCGCGGTCGGGATTCGGGAGGCCATCCCGCACCGCCTCCAGCCTCGCCGCCGATCGGCTGGCGAGGATGACCTCGGCGCCCAGTTCGGAGGCAAGCGCCGCCGTCGCGGCCCCGATGCCGGAGGACGCGCCGACCACCAGCACCGTCCGGTCCGTCAGCGTGAAGGGGTTGCTCACCATGGTCCGATCTCCCGTCGCGGCCGCCGCGTGGCCGATTTTTGCAATGCAGCATTGCGGATGCCGACCGATCCGCTAGGTCATGGGCAACTGTAATGCTGCGAGGAGCCGCCCATGTTCGCCGTCGAGGTCCGCGACCACATCATGATCGCCCACAGCCTGAAGGGCGAGGTCTTCGGACCCGCGCAGGCGATGCACGGCGCCACCTTCGTGGTCGACGTCACCTTCTTTCGCGAGACCCTGTCCGCCGACAACATCGTGGTGGACATGGGCCGGGCGCACGACGTGCTCAAGCGGGTCCTCGGCCCGATCAACTACGCCAACCTCGACGAGGTGTTTCCGGGCGAGGTCACGACGACGGAATACCTCTGCCGCCACATTCACACCGAGATCGCCGAGGCCGCGCGCGAGGGCGGGCTGGGACCGGGCTCCGACGGGCTGTCGGCACTGCGCGTGACGCTGAACGAGAGCCACGTGGCGAAGGCGTGGTACGAGGCCGCCCTTTGAGCCTCGGCGATTTCGCCATCCCCGGCGATCTGGAGATGCGGACGGGCGGCTACGCCTATGATCGCCACGTGCTCGCGGAGTTGCCGGCGTTGCGGCACGTGGCGCTGCCTGGCAACTTTCCGGTCCCGACGGACGCCGATCTGGAGAAGACGCGTGCGCTGCTCAGCGGCGACGGCCCCCTGATGATCGACGGGCTGGCGCTCGGCGCGATGCCGGCGGAGCTGCTCGAGGGGCTGGCGCGGCCGCTGGTCGCTCTCTGCCACCACCCGCTGGCACTGGAGACCGGGCTGGACGCGGAGCAGACAATGGCGCTGCGTGTAAGCGAGACCGCTGCACTTGCCGTGGTGGACGCGGTGATCTGCACGAGCACGACGACGGCGCGTATCCTCGCGACGGACTACGGCGTGGCGGATGCGCAGATCACGGTGGCGGAGCCGGGGCTCACCCAGATGGACACGGCGGCGCGGCAGGGGGAGCCACCGATGATCCTCACCGTCGGGTCCTTCACGCCGCGCAAAGGGCATGACGTGCTGATCGAGGCGCTGCTGAGGCTCGCCGACCTGCCGTGGCGGGCGCGCTGGATCGGCGCCCGGCCGGATGCTGACTGGGCCGCCCGGATCGAAGATCGGGTGGCGGAAGCGGGCCTCGCCGATCGGATCGCGATCGACGGGGCAGCCGACGACGTGGCGGCGGTCTATGCAAGCGCCGATCTCTTCTGCTTGCCCTCGCATTACGAAGGCTACGGCATGGTCTTCGCCGAGGCGATGATGGCCGGGCTGCCCGTCGTCGCCTGCGCGGGCGGGGCCGTGCCGGACGTGGTTCCGGCATCCGCGGGGCGTCTGACCGAGCCGGGCGACGCGGTTGCACTGGCGGACAGCCTGCGGCTGGTCCTGAGCAACGCGCGGCTCGCGGAGCGGATGGCGGCCGCCGGTCGCGCCCATGCGCTCTCGCTGCCGACCTGGGCCGAAACCGCGGCCCGGATCGCGGACGTCCTCGAAGGAGTACGGGCATGAGCTTCTCCCCCGACTGGCTGGCACTGCGCGAACCGGCGGACCATGCGGCGCGCAGCCCGGCCCTGCTCGACCGGCTGGAGCGCTGGGTCGGGGGGCGCGACCTGCGGGTCGTGGATCTGGGCAGCGGGACGGGGTCGAGCTGGCGCGCGCTGGAGCCGCGGCTGGGCGGGCACTGGACGCTTACGGACCTCGATCCGGTCCTGCTGGAGCGGATGCCCGAGGGCGTGGAGCGCCGCGAGGTCGATCTCGCTGTAGAGCTGGAGGACGTGGTGGCCGGAACCGACCTTATCACCGGCTCCGCCCTGATCGATCTGGTGTCTGCGAAATGGCTCGATCGGCTGGCTGCGGCACTGGCCCCCTCGACGGCAGTTTACTTCGCCCTGAGCTATGACGGACGGGAGCACTGGTCCCCGGTGCCCCCTTACGAAGCGCGTGCTCTTGGCGCCTTTCGGCAGCATCAGGAGGGCGACAAGGGGTTCGGACCCGCGCTCGGCCCCCGGGCGACGGCGCATCTGGGTGCCGCACTCGCGGCGCGGGGCTGGCAGGTGTTCGTCGCGGACAGTCCGTGGCCACTCGGCCCGGATCAGCGCAACCTGATCGAAGTCCTCGCGGACGGTGCGCGCGATGCGGTGGCAGAAACGGGTACGCTCTCAGAGGCCGAGCTGCGGGACTGGTGGCAGGCGCGGCGCCGGGCCGAGCGGGTGGAGATCGGTCATCTGGACCTGCTCGCCCTGCCGCCGGCCTGACCAGCAAATTATGTTTGCAAAAAGTGTTGGAGCTCGTCGGCGCCTCTCCAACACGTTTTGCAAACATAAAAAGATGGACGCTGTTACCGCACCATCCGCGACAGCACGCCATCCCGCTTGACTATGCCGTGGTAGAGCGCCGCCGCGATGTGCGCGACAGCAAGCGCGATCAGCAGCCGCACCGCCAACCCGTGGCCATCCAGCAGCGTCCGTGACAGTTCCCGATCCTGCCCGACGATGTTGGGCATGTCGAACAATCCGAACACCGGCAGCGGCGCGGGAAAGGCGCTGACCCCCGCCCAGCCCAGCACCGGCACGACGATCAGCAGCACGTAGATCAGCCCGTGCACGATGCCGGACGCCATCCGTTGCGCCGGCGCCAGCGGCTGCGCATAGGGCGGCTTCGGCGTCACGACCTTCACCACGATGCGCAGCAGCATCAGGCCCAGGATCAGAAACCCGACGCTCTTGTGCATGTTGTAGAACCGGTCGAACGAACCGGCCCCGAACGTCGCCTCGATCGCCTCGCGATTATCGAAGTCGGTGAAGATGAAACCGGCCGGGATCATCGCGACGAACAGCAGCGCCACGATCCAGTGCAGGGCCTTCTGCGTGATCGAATAGCTGTACACGTCGCTCATGATGTCCGGTCCCAGGCCTCTCTCAGGTCGCAGGTGAAGAGCACGTCGCCGTCGTCGAAGACATGGACCCGCGTCACCGGGCGGCGCGCCTCCTCCAGCCGTTCGACAGGCGCGAGCTTCAACCCCGCCTTTCCGGAGCCGAGGATCATCGGAGCCATCAGGATATGCAACAGATCGATTGCATCCGCGTCGAGAAAGCGCGCGAGCGTATCGGCCCCGCCCTCGATGAGCAGGCGTTTCAGGCCCCGCTCGGCAAGCGCCGCGACGATGGCACGGGGGTCGAGCTGGGCGCCGTCGCAAGGCACCTCGACCACCTCGGCCTTTGCCCGAACACGCTGGCCGGGCCGGGTGACAACGTAGACCGGGGCAGCCTCGTCGGAGAAGAGCGTCAGGTCCGGATCGACGCGGCCGTTGGGGTCGATGACGACCCGGGCCGGGTTCTCCCCCGGGCAGCGACGCACGGTGAGCTGCGGGTCGTCGGCGAGCGCGGTGCCGACGCCCACCACCACCGCATCCACCTCGGCGCGAAGGCGGTGCAGGTGGTCTAGCGCCGCCTTGCCATTGATGTACTTGGACGCGCCCGTGACGGTCGCGATCCGACCGTCGAGCGTCTGGCCGAGCTGGGCGATCACCACCGGACCCGTCGCGCAGCGCGGCGGCAAAAGGGGTGTGATCGACTTGGCGGCGGCAATATTCATCTCGGGCTCTCCCTCAAAGCGGGTAGGGACTTAGCACGATGCACTCATCAGGCGAGCGCACCACGAGGTGAGGCAGGGGCGGGTTTCGCGGCGGGCGGGGTGGGTTGACCGCGCCAGGGCTGACCCTTGAGCCAGCCCACAAAATAGGCGCATCCGATGAGCACCGCGATCCCCCACAGGTTCACGGCCCACCAGGTGATGGGCTCGCGGCCGACGATGTCGAGCAGAAAGCCGTTGAAGCGCGACAGCGGGATCGAGAGCATGAAGCAGGCAAGGCTCTGCGTGCCGACCTTGCGCACGACGGGCACCACATGTCCGACCAGGTCATGCGTCATCCAGTGGCGCCATTTCGAGCCGATGGCGGCCCAGATCAGGACGACCGATCCAATCAGGTTGAGGAGTTGGAAGACCCCGATCCGGTCCACCGGCACGAACAGATCCGTGCCCAGGACGCTGATCGCTCCGGGCCCCAAAAGCCAGCCGAAGAACCGGTCCACGGGCGGCAGACCGACGCGTACCATGTCGATGTAGGTATAGGGGATCGTCAGGACGACGACGACCGCGGCCAGGATCAGCGTCCCGGTCCGGGCCGCACCCGGGGCGTCGAACCCGTCGCTGAGCCGGATGCCGCGGGGGCCCACCAGATACCACGCGATATAGGCCGTCGCCATGAAGTGCAGATAGCGCAGCGCGCCCTGGTCCGGCTTTAGCCAGAGCGGGCGGATCGCCTCGCGCGTGTCGGCGATCGCGTTCTGGATCAGCCAGTCGTCGGGCAGGTAGAGCCCGCGGTGGATCTTGAACCAGGCGAAGGGGATGACCAGCACCACATAGGCCACGCAGATCCAGAACAGGCGGCTGGAGCGCGGCGGCGCCTTCACCCATTTCATGCCCAGCACGTAGCCGGAGAAGAAGATGAGCTGCCACGCGAACGGGTTGAAGAACCACCGCCCCTCGCCCCAGGGGTTCGACGGCAGGTTCAGGAACGAGAACGTCTGTCCCACTCCGTAGAGCACCTGCTGGAACCCGTTCAGCATCACCGGCTCGGCCATCCGATCGATGCGGAAGGCGTAGCCGGCGAGGTTCGAAGCCAGCCACAGCAGAAACATCGAAGCCAGCACCGCCGGCGTGCCGCCGGCGCGGTGGATCAGCATCAGGAACGGGATCATGCCGAGGATCACGATGTACATCGGCAGGATGTCGAAGAGCCCGGGTACGTAGGTCAGGGTGAAGAGGCCGATCAGCGCCTCGCCCGTATTGTCGAAGAGCGGTACGACGTAGGGCCCGGTGATGTAGGTCCGCTCCGGATCGCCGAGATCGTAGTGGTCGAAGATGAACAGCATGATCGCGGTGACGAGGAAGATCCCGATATGCGCCCAGTAGACCTGCCACATCCGATGCACGATCCGCACGGCGCCCAGCCACCATGCGCGGTTCGTGAAGATCGCACCGAAGGCCAGCGCCGACGCCATGCCGGAGCAGAAAACGAAGAGATCCGCCCCGTCCGAGAAGCCGAAGCGCGCCGGAATCCACAGCGCCCAGGTGTTTCCGGGGGTATGCGCGAGCAGGATGATGAACATCGCGCAGCCGCGGAAGAAGTCGAGACGCGGGTCACGGGGCTTCTTCGCCTTGGGGGCGTTCACCTCGTTGACCGGCTTGGCTCCGGCTGCGGATACGTCCTGTGTAGGCTGCGCCATTGGCGCAGCCCTGGCTGCGTCGCTCGTCATGGGGTCGTGTCTCACTCCGCCGCGATACCGGCGGCGGCCAGGTCGGCGCGGCGGGCGGCGATCTGGCTCCGCCGTCTTTCGGTATAGCCGTCCTCGGCGCCGCGTTCCAGCGTGCGGCGCGCGAGCAGCCCTTCGGCCTCGGCACAACGGCCGGCGCGCAGGTGCGCCTCGACCGCGAGACGCCAGAAGACGTCGCGCTGCGCATGGCTACCGCCGGCCCGGGGCAGATGCTCCAGTCCGCGGGCAAGATCGGTCGCCGCACGATCGTAATCGGCGGCACGGAAGGCAAGCATGCCGCGCGCCATAGGCACGCCGGTGAGCGCGCTCACCTCGTGCTGGTCATGGTCGAGCGTGCTCGCGTCGGTCGCGATACGGGCGGTCATCGCCTCCGCCTCCGCCTCGCGGCCCGTCTGCATCAGTGCCATCATGTAGTGCAGGTCGGCGAAGATCAGAGAGCCGTCATCCCAGCGATTGGCGGAAAGGTCCGCCAGCTCCTGCCAGCGTTCGCCGACATCCACGCCCTCCACCTCCAGCCGGAAGAGGAGCGAGGCGGCATTCGAGATGTCGCGGAAATCGTCCGTCGGCTCAGGCCGCACCTTGCGGTCGTAGAGCTCCAGCACCGGACCGTAGGCGCCGCGGTCGAGGTGGAAGAGCGCGAGGTGCCACCACACGTGGTAGCCGAAATTGTTGCAATGCGACCAGTGGCGCGAGCGACCGGCAAGCCATCGCACGCCATCCTCGGCCCGGCCGGTCATGTCGTGCACATGGGCCACGGCATGCAGGCCCCATGCGTCGTCGGGCGACAGTTCCAGCCCCGCGCGGCCTACACTTTCGGCTCCTGCGTAGTCGCCGTTTTCCTCCAGCGCGAAGGCCTCGCAGCCCATCAGGTAGCCGCGCATCGCGTGATCGGGTGCGAAGGCCTGCTTGGCGAGCCGGGTGGAGGCGAGCATTCCGGTCGCATCCCCCAGCATGAAGCGCACGGCCTGCGTCAGCTTCATGGCGAGCACGTCGCCCGGCCACGCCATGGTGATCGCATCGAGTGCGGCGGCCGCCCGGCGCCAGTTCCCAGCGACCGCGGTCTCCAGGACGGCCACGTAGGCCCGCTCCCGCGCGTTCGCGCCCCCGGCGTCGGAGGCCTTGCGGGCGGCGTCGAGTGCCATCATCACCGTCGGCATCAGCTCGGACCGACCCAGGAGCAGGTAGAACATGCCCTTCGCCGAGTGCCCCAGCGCGAAACCCGGTTCGGCCTCCAGCACCCGGCCCAGATGGACAGGCGTGGATGCACCGTGGGCCAGAAACGCACGCTGCACGGCATTCCATTCAGCGACGAGGCGCGGATCGCCGAGGGTGACATCGAGGCCGTTCAGATCCGACAGCATGTTCTCTCCGGGTCGTTTGACGCACAGCAACATAAACCCGGTATCGCCACTGTCTTCATCACGAGGGGGTTATTCACCGATCTGTTATCCGTCGGGAGGTCGGTTCCGCGTATTCCTGCCGAACATGAACCGAATTCCTCTGATCGCGTCCCTTTTCGTTCTTCTGTTCCTCGCAGCATACGCTTGGGCGGTGGAGGGTGAAACACATCTGGCCGCCGTCCTGATCGGCGGGCTCGCGGGGGTGGTGCTCTACAATGCGAGCTTCGGGTTCACCGCCGGGTGGCGGAACATGGTGCTGCAGCGGCGCGGGCGGGGCCTGAGGGCGCAGATGCTGCTGATCGGACTGGTCGCGGTGGTCGCCTACCCGCTGATCGCGGCTGGCGGGATCGGCAGTTTCGACGTGCGGGGCACGGTGCTGCCGATGGGCGTCGCCTCGGCGCTGGGCGCCTTCATCTTCGGGGTCGGGATGCAGTTGGGCTCCGGCTGTGCCTCGGGCACGCTCTTCACCGCCGGGGGCGGGTCGACGCGGATGATGCTGGTGCTCGCGTTCTTCATCGCGGGCAGCGTGTGGGCGACGGTACACTGGGATTTCTGGGCGAGCCTGCCGCGGACGCCGGCGGGCACCTCGCTGATCGCGGAGCTCGGCTGGGCCGGTGCGGTCGCGGTGATCGTCGCCGGGGCGGCGGCGATCTGGTGGCTCTCCGTCCGGGTCGAGCGGGCGGCGCACGGATCGCTGGAGGCAGGTGGCGGCACGGCACGCTGGTCGATCTGGGCGGGGGCCGTGGGCCTCGCAATCGTGGCCGTGCTGTTCCTACTCTTCCTCGGACGCCCCTGGGGCATCACCTACGGCTTCGCGGTCTGGGGCGCGCAGGCGGTGGACGCCCTCGGTGCGGAGCCCACGAGCTGGACCTATTGGGAGGGCTGGCGGCGCGGTCACGTGGAGGGCGGCGTGATGTCCTCGGCCACCAACGCCTCCAATCTCGGCATCGTGGCGGGCGCCATGGCCGCCGCGAGCTTCGCCGGACGCTGGAACCCGATCTGGCGGCTGAGCCGCCGCGACGTGCTCACCGCCGTGATCGGCGGGCTGATGATGGGGTACGGCGCGCGGCTCGCCTATGGATGCAACATCGGCGCCTATCTCGGCGGGCTGACCTCGGGCAGCCTCCATGGGATCTGGTGGCTGATCTGGGGCTTCGCCGGATCCTTCGTCGGCGTGGCGCTGCGCGTGCGTATCGGCATGGACCCGCGCCCGGCCCGCCCCCTCGTCGCCTGAGCCGTCATCCTTCCCGAAAATACGCCCGCCGGAGGCCGCGGACCGCCCGCGACACGTGATAGGTCGCTTCGAGGCTGCACGAACCGTAAAGCCGGTCTAGAACGAGCGATGAGGGAGAAGCCGATGTTCCTGAGCGTCTTCGACATTTTCAAGGTGGGCGTCGGGCCGTCGTCCTCCCACACGATGGGGCCGATGATCGCGGCCGCTCGCTTTCTGGATGCGCTGCGCGACGGGGCGGACCGGGTGCCGGGTGCGGGGGCGCCCGAGCGGATCCGGGTGCAGCTCCACGGCTCGCTGTCGCTGACGGGACGGGGCCATGCAACGGACCGGGCGGTGCATCTGGGCCTTCTTGGCTTTCGCCCCGACATGTTCGATGCGGCCGCCGCTGCGACGGCGTTGGAGGAGCTTACGGAGACACAATCGCTGTCGCCGGAGGGTTTGCCGAGGCTGGCCTACGATCCGGAACAAGACCTCGAATTCGCCTCAGGCGCGCCCTTGCCCGGCCATGCGAACGGCATGGTGATGGAGGCGTTCGATGCCGCCGGAAACCTGCATCTGGTCGAGACCTACTACTCCGTCGGCGGCGGCTTCGTCCTGACCGAGCGCGAGCTGGAGCGGCAGGCGGAGGCGGATGCTCCGCCCAACGTCCCCTACCCCTTCCGGACAGCTGCCGAGATGCTGACAATGGCGTGTGCGAGCGGCCAGAGCATCGCCGCGATGAAGCGCGCAAACGAGCTGACGGCGTTGGATGCGAACGCGCTCGAGGGCGGTCTGTCGCATATCTGGCGCGTCATGGAGGCCAGCATCGAACGCGGGCTGGCGGCGGAGGGCATCCTGCCGGGCGGCCTTGACCTGCGACGCCGCGCGGGCCGCATCTACCGCCAGCTTCAGGCAGAACGCGGCCTCAACCTGCCCGCGCCTCACGTCGTGAACGACTGGCTGTCGGTCTATGCCATGGCCGTGAACGAGGAAAACGCGGCCGGCGGCCAGGTCGTCACTGCGCCGACAAACGGTGCCGCAGGCGTGATCCCGGCGACGATCCGCTACTGGCTCGACCACGTGCCCGGCGCACGGCCGGGCGAGATCGGAACCTTCCTACTCACGGCGGCGGCGGTGGGAGGTCTGATCAAGGCGAACGCCTCGATCTCCGGCGCGGAGGTGGGCTCCGCGGCAGCGATGGCGGCGGCCGGCCTCTGCGCGGTGCTGGGCGGCACGCCGGAGCAGGTGGAGAACGGGGCGGAAATCGCGCTGGAGCATCACCTCGGCATGACCTGCGATCCGATCCGGGGGCTCGTGCAGGCCCCTTGCATCGAGCGCAACGGGCTCGGCGCCATCAAGGCGGTCAGCGCGGCGTCGCTGTCGTTGCGGGGAGACGGTCGGCATCTCGTGAGCCTCGATGCGTGTATCGAGACGATGCGACAGACGGGGCGGGACATGAGCGAAAAGTACAAGGAGACGTCACAGGGCGGCTTGGCGGTGAACGTGCCCGAATGCTGACGGTTTATGTTTGCAGAAAGTGTTGAAGACGATGCCATCCGGGCGAGGCTTGACCACTCTATGTTCACGAATTGTTTAGTTTCATCGCCCACGATCGGGCAATGGCCCATGAGAAATCGAACAGATCGCTGCGCCAGGTGCGGTGCCCCTGCTGCGACGGCGTGCGATCGGCGCCATGGGGCCGTACGGCAAACGGATGTCCCCGGCGACGGTGCCGGAACTGCGGTCGAACCTTCGTTCAGCGGCCTGCCCTGTTGAAAGGTCTGCATCGGCCGGATCTCGTTCTGGCTCTTGCGCACCAGATGAGGCGGGGCCGCATCGCTTCAGTTCGCCAGACCGCACGGGAGTTCGACGTCGCACATACGACGCTGTGGCGATGGCGCCTGCGCATCCTCGGCGCAACACGATCCGTGCACGGGCCGCAGCGAACCGTCGCCGCTCTTCTGACGTGTCGCGAAAGCCGGAAGGGATCCCGCGAATGGGTCCGGTCCGCCAGAAATCCTTCTGCGGTACCGCCACCACGTAAAAGGTGGCATGACTACACCGCGAAAACGTTGCCGCTGCGACAGCCCTGGCAGACGGGTGTTGTCGCATCTGCGGCCAGCGGCGCGATCTGGGTCTGGGCGGGACCGAACGCTCGACGCTCTCTGGGCTGGCCGAGGGAACGCGCTACACCGAGCTGCGGGACCGGAAACGTGGCGGCACACTCTTTTCTCTCGCTGTTCAGAGGACCGGCAACGCGATATCTTCATCTCTACGCAGCGTGGTATCTCTGGCGGCTTGGGCGCCGTGGCCTCGAGGCACCGCAACACTCTTTGCAAACATATGTCTCTTCGCACCAGGTAAGGCGACAGCCCACTCCGAACCTCAACCCGTTATATCGTGATAGAGGTGCGTGTAGGCCGCCACCCCGACCAGAGGGACGAGCAGGTTGACGATTGGAACGGACAACGGCACCGCCATCGCCATCCCCATCACCCAGATCCGTCCGCGATGCCGACGGCGCAGGCGACGCGCTTCCGACTTCGGCACCCGCCGCAGCGCCACGAGCTGAAAGTATTCCCGGCCCAACAGGTACCCGTTGACGACGTAGAAGATCACGGGCGCCAGCGGCGGCACCAGCAGGTAGATCACCAGGGCGCACAGGTTGGCGATGACCAGTACCCCGAAGAACTGCAATGAATCCACCAACGCTCGGCTCAGCGACAACGGACTCGCGCCAGGCAAATCCGGGTAGTGACGCGCCTCGACCGCGGCTGCGATGTCCTCCAGGAAGAAGCCGATGCAGATCGACGCCACGGGGATCATGAGGAAGACGGAAGCGAGGATCAGGGCCCCGACCGCGATCCCCGCGGCCCAGCCCCCTGGATCGACGACCCCGATCACGGGCAAGTCGTAGGGGCCGAGGCCCGCGACGAGCCAGCCGGCCAAGACGTAGAGCGCGACCAGCACGCCCACCGTCAGCCCGACCGCCTTCAGCAGCACGGCGCGGAAGGCACGATCGCCGATCTGGTCCAAGGCCTTCGCGATCGGGCCGATCACGTGTCGATCCAGCGCGTCAGGGCCGCGATGTCGGGCCGCGGCCGCTCGGGCGGCGCCACCGTCTCGCGCCCGATATGGACGAACCCGGCCACCATGTCCGGCGGTTCGAGGTCCAGCCCCTCGCGCAGCCAGTCGGCATCGCGCGCCATCCAACTGCTCAGCCAGTTGGCGCCCCAGCCGGAGGCGAGCGCGGCGTTCACCAGCGCCAGGCAGACGGCACCGGCGGAGAGATGCTGTTCGATCAGCGGGATCTTATCGGAACGCTGCGGCGCTGCCACCACCGCGACGACGAGCGGCCCGTCGGCGAATGAGGCGACGGTCTTCTCCAGCTTCTCCGGCACCTCGCCCCGCTCGCGGCCGCGCCGCGCGGTCAGGTCAGCCAACCGATGCAGCGCCTCACCTTGCAGGACAACGAACCGCCACGGCTCCAGCTTGCCGTGATCCGGGCTGCGGGCGGCCGCCGTCAGCATCGGCTCGAGCGCCGCACGATCGGGACCCGGACCGGCCAGCGTGCGCGCGGGACGCGACCGGCGCGTCAGCAGGAAATCCATCACCTCGGGGCGTGGTTGCAACACCATCTGTCTCACTTTCGTTCAAACGGGGCCGATGTCGGGCCTCGAACGGTACGTTTCAAGCACAAAAGCTTGCGAAGCGCCTGCAATCGGCGCAGACTCGCCGAAAAAGAACCGGGACACGCCATGTACCGCCTAATCCGTCTCCTGAGCCTCGCGGCACTCGCCGCGATCGGCATCTGGTATCTGGGCTTCACACCCACCGGCATCCAGCCCGTCGCCTGGCAGCCGAGCACCGATCCCGGGTTCACCGGGGTCTTCGCGCCGAACCGGGCGCTGGCCGCGGTGAGCCGTCTCGACCTCGGTGACGAGCACGGGCCGGAGGATATCGCTCTGGACCGCGACGGCGTGATCTGGACCACGACCGCCGAGGGCGGGCTCTGGCGGCTCGACAATGCCGAGATGAGCCGCGTCGGACAGATGGGCGGCCGTCCGCTCGGGCTTGAATACGGACCGGACGGCGCACTCTATATTGCCGACAGCTATCTGGGTCTGATCCGGTGGACGCCCGCGGGCGGCTCCGAGATCCTCGCAGACGAGTTCGAGGGCGCGCCCATACGCTATGCCAATCAGGTGGCGCCGGCGCGCGACGGCTCGGTCTACTTCTCCGTCTCCACGACGCGCCATGATCCCGAGGCGCTGGGCGGCACCCTGCCCGCCTCCGTCGTCGATCTGTGGGAGCATCGGACAACCGGCCGCGTCCTGCGATGGACGGGCGACGCCATCGAACAGGTGGCGGACGGCTTCTCCTTCGCGAACGGCATCGCGCTGACACCCGAGGAGGATGCGCTCCTGATCGCGGAGACCGGCGCCTATCGCATCTGGAAGCACGACCTTGCCCTCGGCGAGCGCGAGGTGCTGATCGACGCGCTGCCGGGGTTTCCCGACAACATCCAGGCACAGGGCGACGGCACGTTCTGGATCGGCCTCGTCTCCCCCCGCCGGCCGATCGCCGACATGCTCGCCCCCTACCCCGCGGTGCGCGACGTGGTCTGGCGCCTGCCCGAGGCGGTACGCCCGAAACCGGTTCACCACGGCATCCTGATGCGGATCGACAGCGACGGCCGGGTGCTGGAGGTCCTGCAGGATCCCGACGGCGGCTATTCGCTCGTCACCGGTGGCGTGATGGTCGGCGACCGCCTCTTCGTCAGTTCCCTCGGACAGGATGCGCTCGGCGTCCTGAACGTGCGCTAGCGCGTGAAGAGCACCGCCCAGGCGAGGAGCAGCGCGAGGGCCAGCGCCCAGGCGCGCCACATCAGAGCAACACAGCGGCGCACGTCCTCGGCATCGGCCGTCTTGCGCCCATGCACGTTGAGCCATGGATCGTCGGAGGGTCCCTCCGGATAGAGCCGCGGGCCTGACAACGCGATGTCGAGCGCGCCCGCCATGGCGGCCTCCGGCCAGCCCGCGTTGGGGGATCGGTGCTCGCGCGCGTCCTCGAACATCGTCTTCACCGCGCTGTCCGACAGGGCGGCACAGCCGATCAGCAGGCCCGTCAGCCGGGCGGGCACGTAGTTCATCAGGTCGTCAAGCCGCGCGGCCGCCCAGCCGAAGCGGACATGGCGCGGCGTGCGGTGTCCGATCATGCTGTCAGCGGTGTTGATCATCTTGTAGAGCAGCAGCCCCGGCAGACCGGCGACGAGGTACCAGAACGCCGGCGCGATCACCCCGTCGGACAGGTTCTCGGCACCGCTCTCGATCGCGGCGCGGGCCACGGCGCTCTCGTCCAGCACCTCGGTATCCCGGCCCACGATCAGGCTGACGGCCTCCCGCCCGGCCGCCAGGCTCCGCTCCAGACCCGCTGCGACGGCCCGCACGTGATCGGCGAGGCTGCGTTGCGCCAGCAGGATGGCGACCACGAGAATTTCGAGCGGCAGGAACAGCAACCGGTCCAGCACGAGGCCGAGCAGGACGGCGCCCGCGGCCAGTGCCGCGACGGCGAGCACCCCGTCCCGCCGGCGGTCGCGGTTCAGGCGGTCGTCCAGCGCGCTCACCGCGCGCCCCATCAGGACGGCCGGATGCGGCACCCGCGACCAGAGCGCCTTCGGCTCGCCCAGCGCACCGTCGAGGGCCATGCCGAGGGCGAGAACGAGGGCGCTCATGCCACAGCCTCCGCGATCCGTTCGAAACCGGCATCGTCTGCCGGTAGCCCCAGCCGCAGCCACCGCGGATCGTAGCCGAAGGTCCGGCTCCAGATGCGGTGGCGGGCGAGGCGGTCCCGCAGTGCGGCCGCGTCGTCGAGTTGGTAGAGCCGGAAGAGATCGCACCCCCCGACCAGCCGCCCGACCCCCATGATCGCATCGAGCCGCGCAGCGTCACGGGCAAGCCGCGTCCGCGTCCGCTCCGCCCACGCCGTATCCGCCAGCGCCTGCGTCGCGACCGTCAGCGCGAGGCCTGAGGCCGCCCAGGGGCCGAGCCGCGCGCGCAGGACCCGCGCATGCTCCGGCGCGCAGATCGCGAAGCCGAGCCGCAATCCCGCAAGCCCCCAGAACTTGCCGAAGCTCTTGAGCACCACGCAGCCGGGAGCGGCCGTGTGCCGAACGAAGGTGGTTTCGGTCACGTCCGCGAAGCTCTCGTCCACCACCGCGAGGGCGGTCTGCGTCAGCACTTCCGGTCCGAACCGGCGCCCGTCGGGGTTGTTGGGATGCACGACGACACGCAGGCCGACCGGACCGGGCCCCGGCTCGGCGACCTCCCGAACCGGGCGACCGCGGGCGGCGAAGGCGGCGGCGTGCTCGTTATAGGTAGGCGACAGGATCTCGACCGTGCCCTCCCCGACCAGATCGGGCATGGCGGCGATCAGGGCGGAGGCCCCGGGCGCGACGACCACCTCGGCGCCGTCGGGAACGGTCCAGAACCGGCGCGCCGCCCGCTCCGCCGCGGCGAAGGCGCCGGCATCCGGGAGCCGCGTCCAGAGGTCGGATGGCAACGGCGGCAGCGGATAGGGAACCGGATTGATCCCCGTGGACAGATCGAGCCAGTCCGCGGCCTCGCCACCGAACCGCCGGATGGCCGCGTCCAGATTGCCGCCGTGCTCGCGCTCTGGTAGAATCATGGTGGTGTCAATAACCTTGGCGCCTGAAAAGTCGTGCGCACGGGATCACGTCGATCCGCCGGGCGCAAGACATCCGCGCCACCGGCGCTCGTTCGGGTTGATCGATGTACGACGTTCTGATCGCATCCGATGACGATGACGACCTGCGCGCGCGCATGGCCGCCTGCAGTCGTGCCGGGCTGAACTGCGCCGGAACCATAGGGATGGTCGAGACGCGCAACACGCTGCTGACCGGCCACGCGCGCGTGCTGGTCCTTCCGCTGACGATGCGGCTCGCCACCGCCCTGGCCGACCTCGCGGTGCTGCGCAATCCGAACATGGTCATCGTGCCGTTGGCGGATGCGAGCGTGCCGAACGCGCAATGCGTCTACGACATCGTTCCCAATGCGCGGGCGATGCTGAACACGCGGGTCGCGCCCGACGATCTTGCAGCCGTGCTCTGCCACGTGATCGAGACGGACGCACCCACGCAGGTCACCGCCTAGGCCGCGAGCCGGTCCCGCCGGTGCGGGGCCATCCAGTCGAGGGCAGGCCCGATCGGCACGATCCTGTGTGGATTTATGCTCTGATGGCTGGCGTGGTAATGCCGGATGATGTGGTCGTGGCGCACGGTCTCCGCGACGCCGGGCCATTGGTAGAGTTCTCGGGTATAGGCCCACAGGTTGGGATACTCGATCAGCTTCGCCCGGTTGCACTTGAAGTGGCCGTGATAGACGTCGTCGAAGCGGAACAGCGTGACGACGAGCCGCCAGTCGGCCTCCGTCACCCGCTCGCCCATCAGGTAGCGGTTGCGACCCAGCCGGTCCTCCAGCCACTCCATCGTCTCGAAGAGCGGGTGGACGGCGGCGTCATACGCCCCTTGCGAGGCGGCGAAACCCGACTTGTAGACCCCGTTGTTGAGCGTGTCGTAGATCCGTGCGTTCACGGGTTCGATCGCCTCGCGCAGCGGCTCCGGCCAGTAGTCGTCGCGATTTCCCGTCACGCCGTCGAAGGCGGAATTGAACATCCGGATGATCTCGGAGCTCTCGTTGTTCACGATGGTGCCGCGCTGCTTGTCCCAGAGGATCGGGACGGTCACGCGGCCCGACGCCTTCGGATCGGCCTCCAGATAGATCTCCCGCAGGAACGCCTTGCCCATCAGCGTGTCGCCGGTCGCATCGGGAAAGCTCGCGTCGAAGCTCCAGCCATCATCGTACATGTCGGGATGGACGACGGAGACGGTGACATGGTCCGTCAGCCCCTTGAGCGCGCGGAAGATCAGGGAGCGATGCGCCCATGGGCAGGCATAGGAGACGTAGAGATGGTAGCGCCCGGTCTGCGCCTTGAAACCGCCCTCGCCGGTCGGGCCGGCGCTGCCGTCGGGCGTGATCCAGTTGTGATAGGCGGTCGCTTTCCGTTTGAAGGCGCCATCGCCCGTCTTGTTGACGAAGTCGTCCGTCACCCACTCACCGTCGACCAGACGTCCCATGCGCACCTCCCTGCCGTTAACCAAGAAGATGCGACGTGCGCAGGCGCGGACAACCGGCGACCGGCGCACGAACTGTCGCCATCCGGGAAACCGGTGTGTTAACGTTCACGTCACGGGCGTGTGGCATGATGTGCAGGAAAGCGATTCGAAAGCTGGACAAACGGGATCGTCGCGCCACCTCGCGCCGGTGCCCTAAACGAAAGACAGGACAGGCGTATGGACATCCATCTCCCCCAAGATGTCGCAACCGCACTGCGCAACGGCGACGCTGCTCCCAAGCGTACGAAGACCCGGCCGCGGGCCCGCATGGGCAAGCAGGTGATCGACCTTATCAACCTCGACGAAACCGGCTTCACCGTCGCGGGCGACGCGCCGCTGCTGCGCGGGCACCTCTCCCTCTATGACGGGGAGCGGCACCTCGCGGATTGCCTGATCGTGACCGCCGCGCATGAGGGGCCGCTGGTCCGCTACGAATACAAGCGGCGGACGGATGTGACCGACGCGGCCGCACTCGACTATGTGCGCGATCCGTCGGCTCCGGTGGCGCTGCTCCGGTAACGGCACCGGCTGCCTTCGAAATGGCGGCAGCTCCCGGACCTGCCGCGGTTTTTGGCGTATTTCAGGAAAGATGAAGAGGGGGCCTGCGGCGGACGGGCCCTCGCCATGACAGCGGGTGCGCCTATTCTTCCCGGCATGACGCCCTTCGCCGATCTCCTCGAAAAGCTCGCCTTCACGCCCGGACGCAACGGGAAGCTGACGCTGCTCCGCCGCTACTTTGCAGCCACGCCGGACCCGGATCGCGGCTGGGCGCTGGCGGCCCTCGCCGGGACGCTGGACCTTCCACATGTCACCTCCTCGGTCATCAAGGGGCTGATGGAGGAGCGGATGGACCCGGTGCTGTTCTCGCTCTCCCGCTCCTATGTCGGTGATCTGGCGGAGACGGTGAGCCTGCTGTGGCCGGAGCCCGAGACCTACGATCCGCCGAGCCTCGACGAGGTGGTGACGACCCTGCTCGCCGCCTCCCGCTCCGACCGGCCCGCGGTGCTGGCGCGGCTGCTCGACCGGTGCGGAGCGTCGGCGCGGCTGGCACTCATCAAGCTGTGCACCGGCGGGATGCGCGTCGGCGTCTCGACCCGGATGGCGCAGACCGCACTCGCCGACGAGGACCACCCGGTGGAGACCATCGAGAAGCTGTGGTTCGCCCTGGAACCGCCTTATCCGGAGCTCTTCGCGTGGCTCGAGGGCGGGGCGGAGCCGGACGTCGATCTCTCCCTCGCCTACCGTCCCATGATGCTCGCCCAGCCCGTGGAGGACCGGGTGCCGACGCTGGACCCCACCGCCCATGCCGCCGAATGGAAATGGGACGGCATCCGGGTGCAGGCGGTCGCCACGCCCAAGGGCCGCCGGCTCTACACCCGGACGGGCGAGGACATTTCCGACAGCTTCCCGGACATCATCGAGGCGATGGACTGGCATGCCTGCCTCGACGGCGAACTTCTGGTGGTCCGCGATGGCGAGGTCGCGCCCTTCGCCCACCTGCAGAAACGGCTAGGGCGCAAGCGTGTCGGCAGGAAGACCCTGGCCGACTACCCCGCCCATGTCCGTGCTTACGACCTGCTCGACCACGCAGGCGAGGACCTGCGCTCCCTCCCCTTCACCGAGCGCCGCGCGCGGCTGGAGGCGTTCGGGACCCGCGACCGCCTCGACATCTCCCCCCTCATCCCCTTTGAGACCTGGGCCGAGCTGGAGGCGCAGCGCGACGGCGCGCGGGAGGCGGCGATGGAAGGGCTGATGCTCAAACGCCTCGACACGGCCTATGTCGCCGGCCGCCCCGTCGGCATGTGGTGGAAGTGGAAGCGCGACCCGCTGGAGGCCGACTGCGTGCTGATGTACGCCCAGCGCGGCCACGGCAAGCGATCCTCCTACTACTCCGACTACACCTTCGGCGCGTGGGTCGAGACGCCGGACGGCCGCGTCCTGACGCCTGTCGGCAAGGCCTATTCCGGCTTCACCGACAAGGAACTGGAAGAGCTCGACCGCTTCGTCCGCAACAACTTCACCGAGCGGTTCGGCCCCGTGCGCGCGGTGAAACCCGCGCTGGTGCTGGAGATCGCCTTCGACGCCATTCAGGAAAGCACGCGCCACAAATCGGGCGTGGCCATGCGCTTTCCCCGCATCAAGCGCATCCGCTGGGACAAGCCGATCGAGGAGGCCGACACGCTCGACCGCCTCAAGGCGATGATCGCCTAGCCCTTCACCGCGCCCTCGCTGAGGCCCGACACCAGATACCGTTGCGCGATCAGGAACACGACCGTGATCGGCAGGCCCGACAGGATCGCGGCGGCGGCGAAGTCGCCCCACAGGTAGCGGAACTCGTTGAGATAGAGGCGGGAGCCGACGGCCAGCGTCATCTTCTCCTCCGACCGGATCAGGACGGAGGCGATGGGGTAATCGTTGATGAAGCCGATGAAGGCAAGGACGAAAACCACCGCCATGATCGGCACCGCCAGCGGCAGGAAGATGTGGCGGAAGGTCTGCCACGGCGTCGCCCCGTCGATCATCGCCGCCTTGTCGAGCGCCGTGTCCACGCTGTCGAAATAGCCCTTGATGGTCCAGATGTGCAGCGTGACACCCGCGAGGTAGATCATGATGAGCGAGAGATGGCTGTTGATGCCGAGGCCTGGATCCACCTCACCCAGCGCATCGAAGATCGCGTAGATCGCGACCAGCGCCAGCGTGCTGGGAAACATCTGGATCAGCAACAGCCCGTCGAGCATCGCGCCCTTGCCCGCGATGCGGATCCGGCTGAACGCGTAGGCGGAGATCGTGGCGATGGCCAGCACGCCGGTCGAGGCGATCAGGCTGATCTTGATCGAGTTCCACATCCACAACAGCACCGGATAGGGCGGCTGCACCACGGTTCCGTCGGCCCGCGTGTAGTCGAGGCCGAAGGCAAGGTACCAGTGCTCCAGCGTCGGGTTCTCCGGAATGATCGAGCCGACCGCGAAGTTCCCCTCCCGAAAGGAGATCGAGAGAACCACGACGAAGGGGAACAGGATCAGAAGAAGGAAGAAGATCAGGAAGCCGTGGGCCAGGATCTTCTTCACCATCAGGTCGCGCGGGCGTTCGACGATCATCTCAGGCCCTTCCGGAGCGTTTCTGCGCCGCCCGCCGCATCGCGACGAAATTGGCGTAGGAAATGGCGGCGACGACGAGGAAGATCAGCAGCGTGATCGCGCCGGCCAGCCCGAATTGCTGCCCCGCATTATCGAAGGCGAGGCGATAGGTGAAGGAGGCGAGGATATCCGTCTCCCCCGCCGGGATCACCGTGCCCGGAATGTCCGGCAGGCCGCGCGTCAACAGGAAGATCAGCACCAGATTGTTGAAGTTGAACGCGAAACTCGCGATCAGCAGCGGCAGGAAGGGCGGGACGATCTGCGGCAGGGTGATGGTGAAGAAGACGCGGACAGCAGATGCGCCCTCCAGCGCCGCCGCCTTCTTGTGATCCTCCGGCACCGCCTGCAGGAAGCCCATGGCGAGCAGCATCATGTAGGGATAGCCGAGCCATGTGTTCACGATCAGCACCATCACCCGCGCCAGCGTCCCGTCGCTGAACCAGCTCGGGCGGATACCGAACAGGCTTTCGAGGATCAGGTTGATCTCCCCGAAGTTCTGGTTGAACAGCCCCCGGAACACGAGGATCGAGATGAAGGCGGGCACCGCGTAGGGCAGGATCAAGAGGATCCGGTAGACCGCCTTGAACCGCAGGTGCGGCCACTGGAGGATCACGGCGAGCGTCAGCCCCACTGCAAAGGTCAGCACGACCGACGCGGCGGCAAAGACGAAGGTCCAGACGAAGATCGCGACCATCGGCTGGCGGATGCCGTCGGAGGTGAAGACCCGTTCGAAATTGTCCCAGCCGATGAAGACGCGCCAGCCGGGCGGCACGCGGTCGCCGCTCTCGTCGACGAAGAACCCGATGGAATGGTCGGCGGTCAGCACGCTGCCATCGGTCCGCGTCAGCTCGTCCGGACCGGTGCGGGTGTAGTCGGGCGTCACGGTGGCAAAGGTGCGCAGCCCCGCGTTGCGCAGCTCCGCACCTTCGGGCGTGGTCAGCGTCAGCTCCTGAAGGCCGCCGCGCAGGCGGACGACTTCTCGCCGCTCCAACAACTCGGCGGGTGCGTCGGCCTCGCTGAGGGCCGCCGTTTGCTCGCCCGCGAGCCCCACCGGCTCTGACAACAGCCCCGCCTCCGGCAGCCACACCCGGTAGGCGTCGCCATCACGCGCCACGGCGAAGGGCTGCTCCGTCTCCGGGTCGATGGAACCGCGGGAGGTCAGCACCTCCACAGTCCGTTCGTAGCTCAGAAGGTTGAAGGAGGAGTAGTTCGTGAAACCGATATAGACGGTGTAGAGCACCGGAAACGCGATGAAGATCAGAACCGCCGCCACGCCCGGAAAGATGAAGCGCGGGCCGTAGAACCGCTGCGCACCGAAGATCACCGCAAAGCCCGTGGCGAGCGCCAGCAGGATCGCCCCGAACAGGGGCTGCGCCAGCAGGTAGAGGTAGAAGGCCGCCGCCAGCAGCACCAGCGTAACCGCCCCCACGACGAGCAGGCGCGGCAGCGGCGAGCCCTCCCCGACCGTGGCCTCCGTGGTGATCGTCATGCACCCCTCCGCATCACGAGCCGGGGCAGCGGCGGGAGGGCCGCCGCCCCGTCCGCGTCACTCGCCCAGGATCCGGGCGGCGGCGTCGTTCAGCGCATCCTCCGGCGTCGCGGTGCCGGAGGTGATGTTGGTGAGCGCGGGCGCCATCGCGGCCCAGAACGCCCCCATCTCGGGGTTCGAAGGCATCGGCACGCCGTCGGCTGCCACCTCCAGCATGCCGGAGACGAGCGGATCCTCCTGCGCCTCGGCCGCCGACACATCCGCCAGCGCGCCCAGCGCGTCGTTCCGGTTCCAGACCGCGAGCCCCTCGTCGGTGGCCAGGTAGTTCTCGATCAACTCGACCGCGAGGTCCGCATTGGGCGTCGCCGCGTTCACCCCCAGCGCGAGCACGCCGAGGAAGGGCGGCGCGGTCTCGCCCGCCACGGTCGGGATCGGGGCCACGGCGAAGTCGATGCCGGAGTCCCTGAACCCGCCCCAGGCCCACGGCCCGTTGAGCACCATCGCGACCTCGCCATTGTTCATCGCGCCGTCCATGACGCCGTAATCCACGCCCTGCGGCATCACCCCGTCGTCGAAGAGCGACTTGAGCACCTTTGCCCCGGCGATCGCGCCGTCGGTGTTCACCCCGGTCTCGGACCCGTCATAGCTGCCGTCCACCTTCTGGAAGGCGTAGCCGCCATTCGCCATCAGCATCGGCATGGTGAAATAGGTGTTGTTGTAGTCCCAGAGGATCTTCTGCCCCTCGATGTCGAGGCCCGCGATCTCTTCGAAGCTCGCCGGGGGCGTCTCGATCAGGTCGCGGTTGTAGATCAGCGTCACCGCCTCGACCGACACCGGATAACCCCAGGTGTTTCCGTCGAAGCGAACCGCCTCCATCGCGGCGGGCAGGATACCCTCGGCCCAGCTCACCCCCGGTGAGACCGGCTGGATCAGCCCGCCGCTCGCCCATTCGCCGAAGCGGTCATGGGCCCACATCACGATGTCCGGCCCATCGCCGGTCGCCGCCGCTTGCTGGAACTTCTGCGGCAGGTCGGGGTCCACGACCTCCACCACGACCTCAATGCCCAGATCCTCGGTGAAGGCGGCGGTCGCCTCCAACAGCGCATCGCGGTCGCGGTTCGCCCCGGTCCAGATCGTCAGCGTGTCATCGTCGAAGGCCGCCGCGGGCAGCGCGGTCACGAGCAAAAGGGCGGAAAGCGAAAGGGCCTTGGTCATGAAATCTCCTCCCAGAGCGTCTTTTCTTTTGTTGCGAGCGTCAGCGGCTCGTCATGTGTCAGCCAGGCAAAGCCGTTGCCCGGCAGCGTCAGCATGCCGTCAGCGAGGGCCGCGGCCTGCGGTCCTGCGAACTCCGCCGCACCGGTCAGCGCGAGCACCTGCGTTTCCGTCGAGAGGTTGAAGAGGCAGGTCATCCGCTCGTCGCCCGCGCGCCGCTCGAAGGCGAGGAGCGGCTCGGGCAGGTCGTGGAAAAGCGTCGTTCCCTCCCGCAGCGGCCGGGACGCTTTGCGCAGCGCGATAGCCTCGCGATAGAAGGCGAGGATGCCGTCGTGCGCCTGTACATCCACGGCCCGCGCAGCCTGCGGCGCCTTCACCGGCAGCCACGGTTTCGCCTCCGAAAAACCGGCGTTCAGCGCATCGCGCTCCCACACCATTGGCGTGCGGCAACCGTCGCGGCCCTTGATCCCGGGCCAGAAGCGCAGCGCGGGCGGGTCGGTCAGTTCCTGGTAGACCAGCTCCGTCTCGGTCTGGCCCAGCTCCTCGCCCTGGTAGATCCCCACCGTCCCCTCGAAGGACATGAGCATCGCGCAGGTCAGCCGCGCGAGGTGATCCTCGCTCACCCCATGCGCGGCCCAGCGGCTCACATGCCGCTCCGTGTCGTGGTTGGAGAAGGACCATTTCGGGTGCCCGTCGGGCGCCCCCTTGTGGAACCCGTCGATGCAGTTGCGGAAGAACGCGGCGCTGAAGTCCTGGCCCAGCATGGCGAAACTATAGCAGACATGCAGCCGCTTCGTCCCGGCCGTGTACTGCCCCATCAGCTCGATCGCCCGCGCCGGCCCGTCGCCGACCTCGCCCACCATCATGATGTCGTCGTAGCGGTCGGTCAGCGCCCGCAGCCGCTCCAGAAAGCCGAGATTTTCCGGGCGGTTCTTGTTGTAGATGTTGTCCTGCATCCCGTAGAGGTCGGTGGACATCACCTGGTTCCTCTTCGGCGCCGCCGGCGGGTTGGAGCGCAGGTCCGCATCGTGGAAATAGTAGTTCACGGTGTCGAGCCGGAAGCCGTCGAGCCCCCGGTCCAGCCAGAACCGGCACGTCTCCAGGATCGCGTCGGCGACCTCCGGATGATGGAAGTTCAGATCCGGCTGGGCGGCCAGGAAGTTGTGCAGGTAGTACTGCCCGCGCCGCGGCTCGAACTCCCAGGCCGGGCCGCCGAAATGGCTGTGCCAGTTGGTGGGCGGCGCGCCGTCGGGCAGCGGATCGGCCCAGACGTACCAGTCAGCCTTCGGGTTGTCGCGGCTCGTCCGGCTCTCCCTGAACCACGGATGCCGGTCGGAGGTGTGCGACAGCACCTGGTCGGTGATCACCTTCAGCCCCAGCGCATGGGCCCGCGCGATCAGCGCGTCGAAATCGGCGAGCGTGCCGAAGAGTGGATCGATATCAAGATAGTCGGACACGTCATAGCCCATGTCCTTCTGCGGGGAGACGAAGACGGGCGACAGCCAGATGCAGTCCGCACCGAGCTTCGCCACATGTTCCAGCCGCCGGGTGATCCCGTTGAGATCCCCCACCCCGTCGCCGTTGTCGTCCTGAAAGGAGCGCGGATAGATCTGGTAGATCACCGCATCCCGCCACCATTCGCGCATGTCAGCCCCCAAGCCGAGTCGGGGGCACCGTATCAAACCGCTTTCGATATCCAAAACGTTTTGAATGCGTGAAATCGCATTTGATCTGATATATCTAGGTGCTTGATCGGACATGAGTGAAATCGATTTGAGACCACAGCCTTGGCAACCCTGAAGGATATCGGCGCGGAGCTCGGCCTCTCGGTCGCCACGGTCAGCCGCGCGCTGAACGGCTTTCCGGAGGTCAGCCTGAAGACCCGCGCCAAGGTGCGGGAGACCGCCGACCGCCTTGGCTACCGGCCCAATCGAGTGGCCCAGCGGCTCGTCACCGGGCGCTCGGGGATGGTCGGCATGGTAGTCAAGATCAAGCCGGACATGAGCGCGGACCAGACCTTCTTCGAGATGCTGACGGGCCTGACCGCAGCGCTGTCCGCGCGCGAGACCGACCTCGTGCTCGCCGTCGATCAGGGTGGCGACCCCGTCCTGCCCTACCGCAAGTTGTTGGAGCGCGGGATCCTAGACGGCTTCATCCTGAATGCCCCGGTCACCGACGATCCGCGGGTGAGCTTCCTGCGGGAGCAGGGCATCCCGTTCGTCCTGCATGGCCGGGACCGGGCAACGCCGGACTATCCCAACTTCGGGATCGACAACGCCGCCGTCTCCGCCACCTCGGTCGACATGCTGGCCCATCTCGGCCACCGCCGGATCGCGCTGATCAATGGCAAGCTTCGCCACGCCTACGCCGCCGAACGGCTGGAGGGGTTTCGGGCCGCGATGACCCGCCACGGCCTCGCCCCCGACAGCGCCCGCAACGGTGCCACGTTCGAGAGCCACGCCTACACCCGCGCGCTGGAGCTGCTGGCGCAAGAGGACGCGCCCACCGCCTTCATCTGCGCGTCCACCGTCATCGCAGCCGGCGTGATGCGCGCCGTGCGCGACCGCGGGCTCAGCGTGCCGGGCGACGTCTCGGTCATGGCCCATGACGACGCTCTGCCACTCACCCGCGCGATCAGCTTCGATCCCGCGCTCACGGTAACCCGCGCCCCGCTGCGCGACGCCTGCGAGCCGCTCGCGAACATGCTGGTGGACCATCTGGGCGGCATGCCGGCGGGGGCGCTTCAGGTTATGATGGACGTGGAATTGATCGTGCGCGGCTCCACCGGGCCGGCGCCGAAGGGGGGATAGCGATGGGTCTCGACGCGGGTAGCACGACGGCGCTTCACCTCGCGCAGGTGACGAAGAACTACGGCATCGTCGAGGTCCTGCACGACATCGATATCGAGATGGCGGAGGGCGAGTTCCTCGTCCTCGTCGGCCCCTCGGGCTGCGGCAAGTCCACGCTTCTCAACTGCATTGCGGGGTTGGAGGAGATCACGTCCGGCACCCTCCAGATCGGCGGGCGCGACGTGACGCGGGAGCCGCCGAAGGACCGCGACATCGCCATGGTCTTCCAGTCCTACGCGCTCTACCCCACCATGAGCGTGGCCGAGAATATCGGCTTCGGCATGAAGATCCGGAAGGTCCCGAAGGCGCAGATGGAGGCGAAGATCGCCGAGGTCGCCACCCTCCTCCAGATCGACCACCTGCTCGACCGGCGGCCGAGCCAGCTCTCGGGCGGTCAGCGCCAGCGCGTCGCCATGGGCCGGGCGCTGGTGCGCGATCCGAAGCTCTTCCTCTTCGACGAACCACTCTCCAACCTCGACGCGAAGCTGCGGGTGGAGATGCGGGCGGAGATCAAGCGCCTGCACCGCACCACCGGCGCCAGCATCGTCTACGTCACCCACGACCAGATCGAGGCGATGACGCTGGCCAGCCGCATCGTCGTGCTGAAGGACGGCCATATCCAGCAGATCGGCACGCCGGAGGAGATCTACGACCGCCCCGCCAACGCCTTCGTCGCCGATTTCATGGGCTCGCCGCCGATGAACCTGATACCGGCGGAGGTCACGGCCCAGGGCATCCGGATCGGCGGCACCGCCCTTGCCCTACCGACCGACGGCCTGCCCGCCCGCGTGACCTTCGGCATCCGGCCCGAACATCTGGGCCGCGCCACTAGCACACCGGATCTCACGGTCACGCCAACAATGGTCGAGAACACAGGCTCGGAAAGCTACGTCACGTTCCTGCTTGGTGAGGCGCCCGTCACCGCGCGCCTGCCCGGCCGCCTGCCGGAGGACAGCACGGAGCCACTTGGCCTCGCCCTCGACCCGGCCCATGTCAGCTTCTTCAACGCGGAGACCGGCGCCCGCCTTCGCACCTGACCTTCGGTTTTGCCGAAGCATTCCGGGGGAGCAGTGCCCCAGACGAAGAACCCCGGCACGATGGCCGGGGCTTCCGATGCGTCAGGCGGAGAGGATCAGAGGCTTTCCTCGATCCAGCCCTGCAGTGCCGCCTTCGGCGCCGCACCCGTCTTGTTGGAGACGACGGCCCCGTCCTTGAAGAGGAACAGCGCCGGAATGCCCCGCACGCCGAGCTGTGCCGGCGAGTTCGGGTTCTCGTCCACGTTGACCTTCGCGATCTTCACGCGGCCCTCGTAGGCCTCGGAGAGCTCTTCGAGCGCCGGGCCGATCTGCTTACAGGGCCCGCACCACTCCGCCCAGAAATCGACGACCACGGGGATGTCGGATTTCAGGACGTCGGCCTCGAAGCTGTCGTCGGTGACTTTCATCGTAGCCATGTCAGGCTCCTTGTCCGGTTATATCGTATGCCTTGCGGCCTCGGAGGCAAAACCTAGGCACACGCCCCAACCGGGTCAAGGCGCGGTGGCGCGGGTGAGCGCCGCGTTCACGAGCGCGTGCGGCAGCTCCATCAGCCGCCGCTCGGCGGTCCACAGGACGAGCGGGACGACCGGCACGTCGAAGGCCGGGCTGAGCGCCGCGACGTAAGCGCCCATCTGTCGCAGGATCGCCTCGGGCACGTCCTCGGGCCGCCCGGGCACCGCGCGGTTCGACTTGAAATCAACGATCAGGACGCGGCCCGTCTCCACCACCAGCCGGTCCACGCGGCCGAACATCCGCCGGCCGTCGAGGTCCCCGCAGACCGGCACCTCGGCGAGGCTGTCGGGGCCGAAGAGGTGTGCCAGCGCCGGATCCTGCACCACCGCCAGCGCTTCGGCGTGGACCGCCTCGGCCAGCGCATCGGGCAGGCCATCGGACCGCACCGAAACACGCTGCTCCGGCGGTAGCTCCGCCATTCCCTCGATCAGATCGTGGATCGCCGTGCCCCGCGCCTTCGCCAGCTCCGCCGGGTCGCCCTCCCCCGAAAGCGCATGCGCCCCGCCGAGATCGGAGGGCGCGACCAACCGCTCCCGCTCCGCCGCCGCGACCGGCGCGTGCGCCCAGTCGGGCAGCGCCACAGCCTCCACTGCAACCTCGTCCGCCGCCGCGCCCGCGTCAGGCCAGTTCTCGACGATCCGGCGCCCCTCGCCCACCGCCTCGGACGGCAGGCGCGCCATGGCGGCGGCGACCATGCCGTACCAGCACTGCTCCGCGGTCGCCTCCTTCAGCTCGGGCCCCGCGCCCGCTACGATCAGCCAGTGCTCCGCCCGCGTGAGTGCTACGTAGAGCAGGCGCTCGCTTTCCCGCGCCGCCTTCTCGCCCAGCGCGCCGATGGCGTCGGAGACCGGGTCGGGCCGGGGTTTCGCCTGCCAGACCGGCCCCACCGGATCCACCTCGACCACCGGCGGCGGGGTCTGGGCGCGGCGCGGCCCGGTGTCGGGCAGGATGACCACCGGCGCCTCCAGCCCCTTCGCGCCATGCACGGTCATGACCCGGACCTCGCCCGCGCCCTCCTCCTGCTCACGCTTGATCTCCAGCCCGTCCGCGTCGATCCAGTCGAGGAAGCCGGTGAGGCTCGGCGCCCGCTCCCGTTCATAGGCGAGCGACTGGGCCAGCAACTCGTCGATCCCGTCCACCGCCTCGTGCCCCAGCCGCGCGAGGAAGCGCCGCCGCCCGCCATGGCGCGTCAGGATGCGGTCGAGGAATTCGTAGGGCCGGATGAAGTCCGCCTGCCCGCGCAGATCCTGCAGCAGCGCCGCCGCCTCCGCCAGCCCCGGCTCCGCCTGCACCCGCCCGATCAGCCGCTCCCGCCCGCGGCCCTGCGCCAGCCGGTAGAGCCCCGCCTCGTCCACTTCGAAAAGCGGCGAACGCAGGGCGGCGGCCAGCGACAGGTCGTCGTCAGGCGTGGTGGCAAAGCGCATGAGCGCGAGCAGATCGCGCACCGCCAGCTCCTCGCCCAGCCGCATCCGGTCCGCGCCGGAGACGGGAACGCCCCGCGCCTTCATCTCCCGAATGAGCGCGTTGAAGAGCACGCCGCGCCGCTGCACGAGGATCAGCACATCGCCCGCGCCAACCACCCGCGCGCCCTCGCGACCCGGCAGCGGCGCGCGGCCGATCATGCCATGAACCGCCTCGGCCACCTGCTCCGCAAGGCGAAGCTGCGCGTTGTCCGGCGAGGGCTCGTCGATGGCACGCCACCAGTCCGTGCCCTCTTCCCCCTTCTCCTGCGCCAGATAGGGCCACAGATCGACGCGCCCCGGCTTCGCGTCGTCGAAGGCGAGGTGGCGCACCGCGTCGGTCACATCACCGCGCCCCGGCACCTCGAACACCGCATCGGTCAGTCGCAGGATAGCTGGCGCGGAGCGGAAGGAATGGTCGAGCGCCACGCGCGAAAACGGCCTCGCTGCCGCCGCGAGTCGGTCGCCGAACATCTCCCGCATCTCGCCGAAGGCACGAGGCTGCGCACCCTGGAACGAGTAGATCGATTGCTTCTCATCCCCTACGACGAACAGCGTCCGGTCCACGCGCCCCGCCCCGGCGCCCGCGTAGAATTCCGGCGTCAGCGCTTCGATCACCTGCCACTGCTCGGGGCTCGTGTCCTGTGCCTCGTCCACCAGGATGTGCTCGATCCCGCCGTCGAGGCGGTAGAGCACCCACGCGGCCATGTCCGCCTTGGTCAGCAGGGCGCGGGTGCGCGTGATCAGATCGTCGAAGTCGAGCAGCCCGCCCGCCGCCTTCGCCGCCGCATAGCGGTCGAGGAACGCCTCCGCGAAGTCATGCAGCGCCCTGGTCCGCGCGGCCGTGGTGCGGGCGATCCGGCGCGTCCGCGCCTCCGCCACCGCCTCGGCCAGCCGGTCGAGCGCATCGAGATCGGCGTCGTCCAGCGCGCCGCGTGCGCCCTTGGTGCCGATCTTGCCACGCTTCGGCCCGTGCGGGTCCTTCGCGCCCGCACCGAACAGCAGGAACCGCTCGGCCTCCTCCTGTCGCCGCGCCGCGTCCTCCACATCGGTGATCGCGCCGACCGTCTCGACACCCTTCTCCCGCTCCGTCGCCGTGCCAGCCGCCGCCATCGCCCCCGCGAGCCGCCGCAGCAGCGCCCGCGCGTCGTCGTCCACCACCGCCGCGGCGCCCTGCGTGTCGCCGCCCAGCGCCCGCTCGCAGGCCGCCGCGTCGAAGCTACCGAAGGCGTCGCGCATCCCCAGAATGGCCCCGATCAGCCCGTCCGGCCCATCGCCGGGGACGTGCAGCGCCATCTCGGCGAAAGTCTCGGGCTGCTCCTCCGCCAACGCGTCCAGGATCTCCTCGCGCAGCGCCGCGGCCTCCCGGTCGTCCATCTCGCGGAAGCGCGGCGGCACGCCCGCCTCGACCGGGAAGCGGCGCAGGACGGCGGCGCAAAAGGCATGGATCGTCTGGATCTTCAGCTCGCCCGGCACCTCCAGCGCCGCCGCGAAAAGGCGCCGTGCCCGAGGCAGGTCGTCGCCCGGCTCCTCCAGCGCGGCAAGCTCCGCACGCAGGTCCTCATCCGGCATCATCGACCACTGGCCGAGGCGGCGGAACAGGCGGTTCTTCATCTCCGCCGCCGCGGCCTTGGTGTAGGTGAGGCACAGAATGCGCTGCGGATCAGCGCCGTGCAGCAAAAGGCGTGCCACCCGGTCCGTCAGCACCCGCGTCTTGCCGGATCCCGCGTTCGCCCCCACCCAGACCGACCCCGCGGGGGTCGATGCGCTGTTCTGCGCCCGGCTCGCGTCGCTCAGGCTCATGTCACCACCTGAACCGATGCCTCGTCCGCGTCCCCCCACTCGCCCCGCCGTGCGAGGTGGTCGTAGTCGGAGGCGAACTTCACCAGCCGGGGGCGGCTGCGGGCGATGTAGCCCTGGCCGGGCCGCGCATAGTCCGCGATCAGCGCCGCAAGCCGCTCCCAGGCCTGCACGATATCCTCATGATGCGGATCGACGGGCACCACTTTCGCGTCGGAGCCGAGGCCGATCAGCTCCAGATGCGCGACGGGCGCGGGATCGAGGCCCTTGAAGCCCCCGGCCTCCGCAATCGCCGCCTCCAGCGGGAGCTGCACGGCAAAGCTGCGCACCTCCTTCTCGCTCGGCGGGCTGCCGGACTTGTAGTCGTAGATGCGGTAGCGACCGCCTGCGTCCCGGTCGATCCGGTCGGCCTTCGCGGTGAGGCGGAAGGGCGGCTCGGCGAGGTCGCGGTGGCCCTGCACCTCCAGCCCCACCGGAACGCCCGCGGCGCGGCGGTCGACCTCCTTTTGCACCAGAATATCCGCGATGCGCAGGAGCCGCCCGCGCCACAACGCGTGGATCGCGGGGGCCGGAACCTCGGCGGCCAGCACCTCCTCGGTGATCCGGTCGAGCAGGGCGCGCGCCTCCGCCCCCTCCGCCCTGCCGAGTGCGGTCGCGAACCGCTCCATGATCGCGTGCAGCACCGTGCCCCGCATCAGCGCATCCGCGGCCCGACCCGGCGGATCGAGCGGTTTCAATCCGAGCACGTGGCGCGCATAGATCGCATAGGGATCGCGGATCAGCGTCTCGATCCGCGTGACGGAGAGCTGGCGCGGCCGCGCCTCCGGCGGCGGTGCGGGGTTGGGGCGCGGGGCGGGGGGCACCGTTTTTGTGGGCCGGTCAAGCTCCGCCGCCTCCGCCAGCAGCCGCTCACCCCGCGCGCGCATACCGGCCAGCGCGGCGACGCCCGCTGGCCCCAGCCCCTCGATCAGGTTGGTCAGGCGGATCAGCCAGCGGCTCGCCACCGTGGGCGCGCCCTCCACCCGCGCCGCGCGGGTCATCACCACGCGCACGCCGCTCAGGGCACCCTGTACGTCGTGGGCCGCGAGCCCCGTCTCCCGCTCCGGCAATTCCAGCCCCACGGCCCGGCGCATGTCGCGGCTCAGCCACGGATCGGGTGCGGGCCGCCCCGGCCAGACCCCCTCGTTGAGCCCGGCGAGGATCGTGAGGTCCGCGCGCACCATCCGCGCCTCCAACGCGCCGAGGATGCGGATGCGCGGCTCGGCGAGGAACGCCTCGGCCCGCACGTTCTCCGTCGCGAGCTGCGTGTCGAGGAGGCGTGCAACGTCCTGCGCCCGCACCGGCCCCGCCGCGTCCGCCGCCTGCGCGAGCCGGTCGAGCACGGCCTCGGCGGCAAGACCCGCCTCCTCGTCCCAGACCGTGGGCGTGCCGCCTTCGCCGCCGCTCAGGGCCTCCGCCACCTGCCGAAGCCGGGCGATGTGGTCCGCGAGATCGTCGCCCCCTTCGCCGAGCGGCGCCAGCGCCCCGCGCAGCCACGCGACCCAGCCGGGCGCGCCGTCATCGTTCCGCCGATCCTCCGCCCACCCGGCGAGCTTCGCCCAGTCCGGCACGGGGCCGTCGAGCAGCCGCTCCCCGGTCTGGAGGCCGATGACCCGGCGCAGGTGCAGCCGCCGCGCCTCCCCCGTGCCGCCGACCAGCGGGTGCTTCAGGAGCGCCACGAGCTCCGCCGGAGGCACCGGCCGTCCGATCAGCGCGGCGAGCTGGCGCAGCAGGATCCCCGGCGGCGTCAGGTGCAGCGGCCGCCCGGCACTGTCATCCGGTACGATCCCCCAACGGTCGAGCGCCGCCGTCACCCGCCGCGCGATGTCCCGGTCCGGCGTGACGAGCGCGGCGCTCTCCCCCGCCTCCACCGCGCGGCGCAGCGTCCAGGCGATCGTCTCGGCTTCCTCCCGCGGGGTCTTCGCCTCGATCAGCGTGAGGTCCGCCGTCGCCTCCGCCACCTCGGGCGCGCGGGCCGGAGCCTCCGCCAGCCAGGTGTCGGTCGTCGGCGCCGGGCGCAGCGCGAGGGAGACGAGACGCCCCCGCGCGCCCGACCGCGCGATCTCGTGCCACTGCGGCAGGTGGACCGGATCGACGCCGAGCGTCCGGCACACCCGCGCCAGCCCGTATTGCGGATGATCGGCGGGCAGATCGGGGTCGCGCCAGATCTCCGCCGGCAGGTCGGGATCCCAGCCGGGAAGCACGACCGCACCATGCGGCAGCGCCACGATGCCCTGCATCAGCGTCCGTACCCAGGCGCGGCTGCCGGTGGAGCCCGCGAGGATCACCGGCCCCGTCGCGGGCGCGGCCGTCCAGGCGGCCAACCGGGCCTCCACCGCGGCCCGGCGCAGCGCCTCGGGATCCGGCGCGCCGCCCTCGGCCTCCTCCCGCACCGCGGGCCAGACCTCCGTCGCGATGCGCAGGAAGGTGAGCGCCCTCTGCCAGTGCTCCGCATGGCCGGCCGGGTCGAGCCGGGCAAGCGCCTCGCCGCCTAGCCCCTCCGCATCCATCTCGTCGATCAGACCGGCGAGGCTGCCTGCAAGGTCGAAGACCGCCGCGCGCGGGGCCAGCCCCGGCTCGGCCTCCACCATCGCGGCCACCAGCCGCGCGAGGTGCAGCATGCGCCGCAAGGGGGGCACGGCCGCGCCCTCGGCAAGGTCCGTCACCGTCCGCGTGGCGGGCAGCAGGCCCGTCCAGCGGCGATCGACGGCCAGCGCCGTTTCGACCGTCCGCTGCGCCCGCCGCGTGTTGAGAAGCACCTGCGCCCGCGCCCGGTCGAGCTGCGGCAGGGGGGCGAGGCGCGCCGTCAGACCCTCGACCAGGGTGGCCGTGAAGTCGGCCCCCGCCGGCACCACGTAGACGCTCATCCGCCCACCAGCGCCTCCGCCGCCGCGAGGCCCTCGGGCGTGCCCACGTCGACCCAGGGGCCTGGCGCGATGGCGAGGCCGAGGCGCCCGGCGGCGAGCAGCCGGTCCCACACGACGTTGAGAGAGAACTTGCCGGGCGCCATCCCGTCCAGCACCGCGGGGTCGATGACCTGCATCCCCGCATAGACGAAAGCCGCCTGTGGCCGGTCCGCCCGCCGCACCGGCGCAGCACCCGCCAGATCGAAATCGCCTGCACCGGGATGGCACCGCGTGTCTCCCCGCCGCACCACCAGGAGACAGGCATCGTGGCGCGCCGGATCCCAGCCCTCGACCAGCGCCGCCACGGCTGCGGCAGGATCGCCCCAGGCCACGTCCGGATTCACGGTCATCACGGGCTCCGGCGGCAGCAGCGGCCGCGCCGCGAGCAGGCCCCCGCCGGTCTCCAGGATCTCCGCCTCACGGGCGATGCGCACCGCAGGCGCCCGCCGACCGCTCAGCGCCGCCTCGACCAGACCCGCGTGGTAATGCGTGTTGACCACCGCCTCCGCCACCCCCGCCGCCGCGACCTGGTCGAGCGCCCGGTCGAGCAGCGACCGACCCCCGACTTCCAGAAGCGGCTTCGGCCGGTCCGCCGTCAGGGCACCCATGCGCGTGCCGAACCCCGCGGCGAAGACCATCGCGGCACGCGGTAGGCTCATGCGCTCACGGCCTCCGGCGCGGGAACGTGGCGCGCCACCCAGTCGCGAAGCGCTGCCAGCGCCGGGTGCGCGAGGTCGCGCTGCAGATGCGCCCACACCCGCGGCTGGTAGGCGAGGTAGGCGGGCTTCCCGTCGCGCCGGTCGAGGCGGGAGAAGATGCCGATGACCTTGAGGTTCCGCTGGGCGCCCAGCACCGCATAGGCCCGCCGGAACGCCTGGTCCGACAGGCCGGTGCGCTCCAAGAACCGGCGGATCATCGCCTGGCGCAGACCCTCGGACGTGTCGCGCCGCGCATCCTCGAGCAGCGAGACGAGGTCATAGGCCGGATGCCCCGCCAGCGCGTCCTGGTAGTCGAGCAGGCCGACCCGTGCAGCACCCTCCCGCTCCGGCAGCCACAAGAGGTTCTCGGCATGGTAGTCGCGCAGCACGATGACCGGCGGCACCGGATCCAGCGCGGCACAGGCCTCTGCGATCATCGCCTCGTACGCCGTGACCTCCGCCGGGGGCAGTGCGATGCCGCGCCCGGGCAGGTACCAGTCGGTGAGCAACCGTGCCTCGCGCAAATAGGTGGGCGCGTCGTAGGCCAACAGGCCCGCGGCCCGAACCCGGTCCTGGATCGCGGCCAGCGCGTCGACGGCGGCGGCGTAGAGCGTCTCCTCGGGCACCGGGCCCGCAACGCGGGCGAAGAGCGCATCGCCCAGATCCTCCAGCAGCAGCAGGCCCTGCCCGGCATCCTCGGCCAGGATCTCGGGCGCGCTGAAGCCCCCGGCGCGTAGCCGCCGCGTGACGTCGAGGAAGGGTCCCACGTCCTCCCCCTTCTCCGCCGGGGCGTCCATCAGCACCATGCCGCCGACGCGCAGATATCGCCGGTTCGAGGCGTCTCCGGCGAGCGGCGCGCACGGCGCACCGCCATGGCCGGCCCGCTCCAGAAAGGTCGCGATGCGCGGATCAGGCGTCATGGAATGCCCTCTCCGCGAGCTGCCGCAACCGCGACCAGCCCATGCCCCATCCGCTCAGACGGGCCGTGCGCGCATCGCTGTCCGCCGCAGGGTCCAGGGCGAGCGCCACATGATCGGCCGGGGCCATCCCGCCTAGCCGTTCGGGCCACTCGACAACGCAGATCGCGGCGCCCAGCGCGTCCTCGACCCCCAGTTCCACCAGTTCGTCGACGGCCCCCAGCCGGTAGAGATCCATGTGCCAGAGCGGTCCGCGCGGCGTCGTGTAGTCCTGCACCAGCGTGAAGGTCGGCGAGGGCACCTCCTGCTCCGGCGTGGTCAGCGCACGGATCAGCGCGCGGGCGAAATGGCTCTTTCCCGCACCGATCGGCCCGGACAGAAGCAGCGTGTCGCCGGCTTCGACACCCGCCGCCAGCCGCGCGGCCAGATGGGCGGTGGCGTCCGCGTCGGGCAGCATCAGTCGGAGGGGCGCGGCGTCGTCCATGCGTCTCCCCTAGCAGAGCCCGCGGCGGTACGGAACCGTGATCGCGCGTCCTCAGCCGCCTTGCGCCTCGAACCGCGCGGCGGGCACGGCCGGGCTGCGGCCGCTCCGCATGAGGGCCGCCACCGGCAGGGTGATGCGCAGGGTCGTCGACATCTCGTCGGCGGCGGTCTCCGCCACGGCCACGCCCGCCTCCTCGGCCAGGAACCGGCGCAGCAGGGTGAGCGGCAGCGACGGCTCGCCGTCCGGGGCCCGCGGCACGTCGGTGCGGCATACGGAGCTCAGTTCGACATGGTCGGCGCCGGTGGACCGCAGCGCGATGCGGATCGGCTCGCTGGGCGCGGACAGATCGACGGCGGCCAGCAGCAGGTTCACCCCGACGCGCCGTATGAGATCGGGGCGGCTGCAGGGCAGCTCCCCCGGGCCGTCATCATCGAGCGTCACCTCCCGCTCCATGGGCTCCGAGAGCCCCGCGGCATGGTTCAGCGCGGCGTCGAGCGCCGCGGCGAGCGTTCCCGGTGCGGCCGGTGCCACCAGCAACCGCTCGGTCAGCGAGATCAGCGACCCGCCGCCCGGCAGCATGCTGGCCGTCAATACCACCGTGCTGCCGTCGGGCCGCACTAGATCGCAGGCGATCGGCATCCGCTCGCCCTGCCCGCCCACGACGAAGGACAGCACCGCGTCGCCCGGCACCGACTGGCCGAACAGGTCGCCGCACCGGTCGAGGAAGCGGTGCACGCCGCCCGGCGCGCCGATCTCGATATCGTTGATGGCGGGTCCCAATAGCGCCGGCATCTCCGCGTCCATGAACTGGATCGCGCCGCTCACGTCGAGGATCGCATGGGCGCCGGGCTGGTGGCTCAAAGCCGCCTCGCGCATCTCCATCCCCTCGCGGAAATGCTGTTCGAGCGAGATCGCGGGCGTGATGTCCTCCAGCAGGAGCGCGATGGCGCCCTGCGGATGCGGGCGCGCGTTGACCCGCAGCGTCCGCCCCGACGGCTGCACCCAGACCTCCGCGTAGTGCTGCGAGCCGCCGGGCTGGCCCAGCTCCAGCAACTCCGCGCGCCACGTGCGGTAGTCGCGCTGGTCGGGAATGGCCCGCCGTTCGCGCAGCTGGTTGAGGAACGCCGTCAGCGTCGGCCGCCCCGCCAGCCACGCGGGGTCGAGCTTCAGCAGGTCGGCGAGCGCCGGGTTGAAGAGCCCCAGCTCGCGGTTGCGGTCGAAGATGGCGAGGCCGATGGGCAGATGCGCGAAGGTCTCGGTCAGCGTCTCGACGAACCGGGCGAGGGCGGCCTCGGCCCGCATCACCTGCTCGGCCCCGATCGCGTAGCCGATATGGCCGCCGTCAGGCAGTGCGAGCTCGGTCACGTCGAACCAGGTGCCGGCGCTGCCGTCGCGCGGCTGGATCCCGATGCGGTGCCGCGCCGGGGTCATCGGCGTCTGGGGCTCGTGCCGCAACTCGCCCAGCCGGGCCAGCACGAGGTCGAGCGCCGTCTCATGCAGGCCCGCCGCGCGGCGGGCCTCGGCATTCGACCAAGACACGTCGCCATCCTGGTCGATGCGCCATTGCAGCATCGGGGCATTGTCCAGCAGACGCTCCTGATCGGAGCTGCGCGCGATCTCGCGCTCGGCCGTGCGCGACATCTCGGCCGCCTGACGGAACTGGTCCGTGGCATCGAGGACCGAGAGCCAGGCCCGCGTTCCCCGGGCCCATCCGCCGATGGCGATGTGACGGCCGTCCGCGACCGAACAGATCCTGTCGAAGGCCGTGCCCTCGCGGCCCAGCGCCTCGATCTCGCCACGCAATCCGTCTTCCGCCGGAAGGCCGAGACCGGCGAGGAACGCGCCGAGCTCGATGTCGCGTCCCGCATCGCCCGCCGCGGCGTTGGCGGGCCGCACGCATCCGCCGACCACGCCGTAGAGCGCTTCGCGCCCCGTCACGCCCGTGTCGGCCGGCAGGCGCCCCCGCCGGCGCCCGGCGCGGCGCGGCATCGTGGAGACGGCGTAGATCAGGAGCACGGCCAGCCCGGCCAGACCCAGGACCCAATCGATTGGGAATTCGGCAAAATCCGGCATGTGT
The DNA here is from genome assembly GCA_032464575.1 of Roseobacter sp. HKCCA0434. Lineage (GTDB taxonomy): Bacteria > Pseudomonadota > Alphaproteobacteria > Rhodobacterales > Rhodobacteraceae > Pontivivens. Next base: position 236,032 of record JAWDKM010000006.1, on the reverse strand, counting down.
TCGTCCAGCAGATCCGTTCCCCGACCCTAGCCGCGAGAAGGTTAACGGTCTGTTAAGCAAGGCGCTCAGCCGGTGGGGCGCGCCTGCAGGATCGGCCGGTTCCGGTCGAGCGCGCCGCGCGCGGCATCCTCGAGCGGGGCGACCGCCCGCCGTGGCCATGCGACCTCGACCAGGGCGCCGGGCGGGCGGGCGAACTGGGGCGCACCGACCTTCGGCCGGCGCCGCCCGGGCTGGCTGCCATTGGTGAATGTGAGTTGGGCGCCGGACCGCTCCAGCAGCGTCTTGGCGATGAAGAGGCCGAGGCCCATGCTCTCGTACCCCTTCCGCCCGTCGTCCCGCCGCCGGCGCCGCCCTGCGGTGAACGGATCGCCCAGGCGGCCGATCAGCTCCGGCGGATATCCCGGCCCGTCGTCGCCCACCACGATCCGCAGCACGTCGTGATCCCAGGTCGCATCGACCCAGACCGTGCTGTCGGCGAAATCGACCGCGTTCTGCACGAGGTTGCGCAGCCCGTGGATGATCTCCGGCGTGCGGCTCATCGTCGGCTGCTCGCGCATCCTGTCGGGGTCCGGATTGCCGTCGAGGCGCACGATGACTCGCTTGCCCCGGTCCGCATGCGGCTGCGCCGCCTCGTCGATCACCGTGGCGAGCGGAGCGTGGTGGAGATGGGTGTCGTCCTTTCCGGCCCGGCCCATGTCGCGCAGGATCTCGCGGCAGCGCTCCGCCTGCGCGCCGATCAGCTCCGCATCCTCCGCCAGCGGCGATCCCGCCTCCAGCTCGTCGGCCAGCTCAGCGGCGGCGAGCTTTATCGTGGCCAGCGGCGTGCCGAGCTCGTGCGCCGCGGCCGCCACCACCCCGCCGAGGGCGGAGAGCTGCTGCTCGCGCGCCAGCGCCATCTGCGTCGCGACCAGCGCCTCGGACATGGCGAACATCTCGTTCGTGACGCGCGCGGCATAGATGCCGAAGAACAGCACCGCGATCGACACCGCAAGCCACATCCCGAACAGGTAGATGTCCGGCAGTTGCAGGGGCCCGCCGCCATCCAGCGTCAGCGGCACGTACCAGAACATGAGGGCGGACGTGAACGCGATCGTCATGCCGCCCAGCCCCATCACCACCCGGAACGGCAGCGCGGTGGCCGCGATGATGACGGGTCCGCTGATCAGGACCACGAAGGGATTGGTGAGCCCGCCCGTCAGGTAGAGCATGACGGCAAGCTGGAAGAGGTCGAACAGCAGGATCGCGGTGGTGTACTCCGCCGACAGCCGCTTGTTTTCCGGCAGCACGATGCCGCCCACCACGTTCACCGCGACCGACACGAACAGCACCGCCAGACACTGCTCCAGCGGCAGTTCGATGCCCAGCGCGAAGGTCGCCGTCAGAAGGGCGGCGAGCTGGCCCGCGATCGCGCACCAGCGCAAGGTGAGGACGGTGCGCAGGCGCACCCAGTCGCTGCGGGCGGCGCGGCTATCCCTCATGCGCCGCCCTCATGGTCACTGGACCGAGGCGAGGAAGGCCGCCACCTCCGCCTGCCCGCTGCGCGCGCGGAAGGACATGCGCGACCGCGTGCTGCTGTCGCCCAGGAAGTCCTGGATGTACTCAGTCGGGTTCGTGATGTAGGCGGCGAGGCTCTCCTCGGTCCACACCAGCCCGGCCTCGCCGGCGGCGACCAGGCCGTCGCCGTAGTCGAAACCTTCGACCGTTCCCGCGGTCTGCCCGATGATGCCGTAGAGGTTGGGGCCCGTCCGGCCGCGCCCGACGATGTTCGTGCCGTCGGGTGCGGTGACCTGGTGGCAGGACTGGCATTGGCGGAACGAGCTTTCGTCCTGTGCGATCGCGGGGGCGGCGAGCAGGGCGAGCGCTGCCGCGGCCGGCAGCAGGGTTTTGGTCGTCTTCGTCATGGACTTCCTCCGGTGGTGCGGGGGCCGGACCACGTTCCGGCATTGCGACTTTGCACCATAGCCTCCGAGGCTTCACTGTCCAATCTGTCGCAGCCTCACGATCACGTAAGCCCCGCTGGAGAAAGGCGTCAGGCCTCCCCGGCCAGCATCTCCTCGGCCCGGGCGAAGATGTCCTCGTAGCGTTCCTCCGCCTTGCCGCGCTGGGTGACGGCGCGCGCCTCCTCGAAGTTCACCGACGCGTCGCCGACCAGGATCAGGCCCACCATGCCCAGCGCCCGGTGCGGCTGGCAGTAGTAGCCGTAGGTACCCTCGGTCTCGAGCACGACCTCGATCTCCTCGTTGATGCGGCCGCGGAATTCCGCCCCGCCCTCGGGCGTCATGTTCTCGTCGGACACCGCATTGTGGCCGCGATCGGTCGCGATGAACCTGATGGTGTCGCCGGGCTGGGCGCGCACGATGTCGGGCAGGAAGACGTTGCGCTCCGACCGGTCATCGGGATGCGCGTTGAGCATCTGCACCTCGTGGACGGTTCCTCCGTCGTGGGATTCGGCACCGGCGCTGCCTGCCGTCACGATCGTGGCACCGAGCAACACGTTGAAATGACGGCGATTAAATTCGGTCATTGGAATTCCTCCTTCTAGGGCGCCGTCATGTAGGGGAACCGCCCGCGCCGTCAGCGCGACAAACCGACCCCGCTACGCCGCGAGGTTGCCGGAGGCCGGAAATCTCACGCAGATCCTTGCACCGCCCGCGCGCCCTGTGTCGAAGTGAAGCGTCCCGCAAAGCTGCTGTGTCTGGATCTGGCAGATCCGCATGCCGAGCCCCGTCGCCGTCTCCGGCGCAAAGCCAGCAGGTAGTCCGGGGCCGTCGTCGGAGACCGTCAGAGCAAGCTCGTCCCCCGATCGCTCAAAGCGCAGGTCGATGCGCGAAATGCGCCCCACCCCATGCTTGACCGCGTTCGAACACAGCTCCGCCGTCAGAAGCCCGAGCGCGACAGCCGTGTCCGGCGGGACCACGGCGGGCGCGACCTCGGCTGCGACCTCGTCGATCTCGGCACTCAGCGCCCGGATGATCGACCGCGCGATCCGCGGCAGGTAGTCCTGCAGGTCCACCGCGTCGGGCGCGCCGCTGTACAGCTGCTCGTGCACCTGCGAAAGCGTCATGACCCGGCCCGCGGCATCGTCCACCGCGAAGCGCGCGGACGGGTCGTCGAGCCCGCGCGCCTGCAACCTCAACAGGCTGCAGATCATGGAGAAGTTGTTCTTCACCCGATGATCGATCTCGCGCACCAGCAGGCGCTTTTCCTCCAGCAGCTGATCCTTGTCCGACAGTTCCTCCGACAGCCGCTCGGCATAGGCGCTCAGTTGCAGGTCGCGCTCATTCAGGGCGCGCATCTGGTTGATCCGATCGGTGATGTCGCGAGAGGTGGCGAGGATCCGCTCGGTCGCACCCTGCGCGCCCCGCACCGGCGAGACCGTCACCGCCCACCAGCGCGGGGCGCCTTTCGCGGTGGGGCAGAACGCTTCGAACCGTGTGGTCTCCCCACCGACCGCGCGCGCCACGGCGGCCTCCAGCTGGGGCTGCGCCTCCACCGGCCACAGGCTCGGCCAGGGCCGCGCCTCCACGGCGGCGAAGTCGTCGATCTCCATCGCGCACATGCCGTTTCGGTTCATGAACGACAGCGATCCGTCGAGCTCCACCAGCTTGATGCAATCGGGCGAAGAGTTCAGGACAGAAAGCGCAAAGGACGACGTCAGATCGGACAACAGGTCGAGCGCCGTGCCGTCCACGTTGGGCGCGATCGTGCTGGAAGGGAACTGTTTCATACGCATCCTGTCCTCGGCAATGGACATGTGATTCCATGGCCTTGGCAGGTTACAGATTTACGGCCCGCAAGGTGTTAACGCGCCACCGAGATCAGCGTTAAGCGACGGCGCGCGCGAGCGCACACTGGCTCCACAGCGCGTGCAACGCGCCGACCAGGTGCTCGATATCCGCATCCGTGTGCAGCGGCGAGGGGGTGAAGCGCAGCCGTTCCGTCCCCTTGGGCACCGTGGGATAGTTGATCGGCTGCACGTAGATGCCCCAATCCTCCATCAGGATGTCCGAGAGCATCTTGCACTTCACCGGATCCTTCACCATCACCGGCACGATATGGGAGGGATTGTCGAGATGCGGGATCCCGGCGCGGTCGAGCGCCACCCGCAGCTTCTCCACCTGGGCCCGCTGGCGCGCGCGCAGGGCCACGCCCTCCTCGCCCTTCAGCAGCTTGATCGAGGCGGTCGCCCCGGCAGCCACCGAGGGCGGCAGCGCGGTCGTGAAGATGAAGCCCGAGGCGAACGAGCGGATGAAATCGACCAGCTCCGCCGATCCGGTGATGTAGCCGCCGACCACGCCGAAGGCCTTGCCCAGCGTGCCCTCGATCAGCGTCACGCGGTCCATCAGCCCCTCGCGCTCGGCGATCCCGCCGCCGCGCGGACCGTAGAGGCCCACCGCATGCACCTCGTCGAGATAGGTCATGGCGCCATGGCGCTCGGCCACGTCGCAGATCTCCGCGATCGGCGCGATGTCGCCGTCCATGGAATAGACACTCTCGAACGCCACGACCTTCGGCGCATCGGGGTCCAGATCGGCCAGCTTGCGCTCCAGGTCGCGCGGGTCGTTATGCGCCCAGATCCGCTTGTCGCAGCGGGCGTGGCGGATACCCTCGATCATGCTCGCGTGGTTGTAGGCGTCGCTCAGGATCGTGCAGCCCGGCAGTCGGGCGCCCAGCGTCGAGAGCGCCGCCCAGTTCGAGACGTAGCCCGACGTGAACAGTAGCGCCGCGTCCTTGCCGTGCAGGTCCGCGAGCTCCCGCTCCAGCAGCACATGCGCATGGTTGGTGCCCGAGATGTTGCGCGTGCCGCCCGCACCCGCCCCGCATTCGTCGAGCGCGGTGTGCATCGCGCCCAGAACCTCGGCGTTCTGGCCCATGCCCAGATAGTCGTTGGAGCACCACACCGTGACCTCGTCGGCGCCGGCCCCGTGGTTCCGGGCCCGCGGATAGGCGCCTCGCGACCGCTCCAGCTCCGCGAACACACGGTAGTTCCCCTCGTCGCGGAGGGCATCGAGCTGGCTGCGGAAGAGTGCATCGTAATCCATGCGGTTCGGTCGTCCTTCGTTTCTTGGTGCCTGATCTAGAACCGTTCGAAGCTGCTCGCCAGCGCCGGAACGCCGCAGTGCCGATGATCCTTGCGTCACACGCCCCCGTGAGGTCAAGGCTCTGGCATCCCACGCCGCATCACGCCTTGATCAGGATCAAGCGGGCCCGCGCGGCGTCGCCGAAACCGCCGCGCTCCGGCAACCGCGCGGCAACGCGTAAAATTGCGCCTATTCGGGGCGGGGAACTGAACACTTTCCAATGCGTTAAGGTTTCTTAACGGGGTAACCAAAGACATCGAAACCGGTCCGAGTCCATCAGATGAAGCATGAAACGCCAGTCGAGGAAGACGAAAAGGATCGCCTGATCAGACTTCTCGAAGAGCGCGCCAGCCTTGCCGAGGCACGGACCGGCCGTACCAACCCCGTGGCGCTGGCGCTTGTCGCCATCTTCTTCTTCGCGCTGGGCGCACTGCTCTTCTGAACGATACCGACTGCCAAGGGTCCTGACAGGACCCGCCCTGCACGTCGACGGACCGACGACCTGCCCTGCTCCAATCCCGGTCCACCGCCCCCGAGCCGCTGTAACGCGCACTGGACAAGTCCGCCCCCGCCCGCCCATACCAGTCCGGACGTCACCGGCCCGAGGATCCCATGACCGACAAGCTGCTGCTCCGCGCCCTGCGCGGCGAGACCCTGCCCGTCCCCCCTGTCTGGATGATGCGGCAGGCCGGGCGCTACCTGCCCGAATACCGGGCGACACGCGCGCAGGCGGGCAGCTTCCTCGACCTTTGCTATACGCCGGAGCTCGCGGCGGAGGTCACGCTCCAGCCGATCCGCAAGTACGGCTTCGACGCCGCGATCCTGTTCGCCGACATCCTGCTCATCCCCCAGGCGCTCGGCGCGGACCTCACATTCGTGCAGGGCGAGGGGCCGCGGCTCTCCACCATCACCTCCGCCGCCGATCTTGCACGGCTCGGCCCGGTGGACGAGATCGACGCGACCCTCTCCCCGGTCTACGAGACAGTGCGCATCCTGCGCCGCGAACTGCCCGCGGACGTCCCGCTGATCGGCTTCGCCGGCGCGCCCTGGACGGTGGCGACCTACATGATCGCGGGCCAGGGCACGCCCGACCAGGCGCCTGCCAGGCGGCTGATGTATGGCGATCCCCAGACATTCGAAGCGCTGCTCGACAAGATCACCGAGGCCACCGCCCACTACCTGATCCGGCAGATCGACGCAGGCGCGGAGGTGGTGAAGATCTTCGACAGCTGGGCCGGCGCCCTGCCGGGCACCGTCTTCGCCCGCTACGCCGTCGAGCCGATCAAGACGATCCTCGCCGCGATCTGGGAGAAGCACCCCGACGTGCCCGTCATCGGCTTCCCCCGCGGTGCGGGCGGCAACTATGCGCCCTTCGCCGAGGCGACGGGCGTGCAGGGCCTCGCGCTCGACACCTCCGTCGATCCGGCCTGGGCGGCAAAGGCCCTGCAGCCCCATGTCTGCGTGCAGGGCAACATGGATCCGCTCTTGCTGGTCGAGGGTGGCGAAGTACTCAACCGCACCGCCCGCCAGATCCGCGACGCGCTGTCGGGCGGCCCCCACATCTTCAACCTCGGCCACGGCATCACGCCGGACGCCGACCCCGACAACGTCCACCGCATGCTGGAAGCCGTGCGCGGCTGATCCGCCCCGGCGTTTCCACCTTGTCGAAATATCCCGGGGGGTTCGGGCCGTCCCGGAAATGCACCGCATTTCAGGCCCGAACGGGGCGGAGCCCCATCACGACGGTCCGCCATCCCGCGCAACCTCCGAACCGGGCACCCGAGCGTCGTCCTCGGGCTTGACCCGAGGATCTCCCACAACCCGGGATCGTCCGGTCACGCCGGACGATGACGCCTCACCCGAAGCCTCACGCCCCGATCACATTCGCCTCCGGCCCGTAGGGAAAGCCGGTGATGTTCTCCGCCCCGCTCTCGCCCACCACCAGAATGTCGTGCTCCCGGTAGCCGCCCGCCCCGGGCTCCCCCTCCGGGACCCAGAGCATCGGCTCCATCGAGACGACCATGCCGGGCTCCAGCACCGTGTCGATATCCTCGCGCAGCTCCAGCCCCGCCTCGCGCCCGTAATAGTGGCTCAGCACGCCGAAGGAATGCCCATAGCCGAAGGAGCGGTATTGCAGCAGCCCCTCCCCTTCCAGGAACCGGTTCAGCTCCGCGCAGATGCCCGAACAGGTCGCCCCCGGCCGGATCAGCGACAGACCCAGCTCATGCGCCGCGACATTCGCCCGCCAGATGCGCAGGGTCTCCGCATCCGGCTCGCCCAGGAACAACGTCCGCTCCAGCGCCGTGTAATAGCCCGAGATCATCGGAAAGGTGTTGAGGCTCAGCAGGTCCCCCGCCCGCAGCGCCCGCGCCGTCACCGGATTGTGCGCGCCGTCCGTATTCAGCCCCGACTGGAACCAGACCCACGTGTCGCGCAGCTCGCTCTCCGGAAAGCTCCGCGCGATCTCCCGCTCCATCGCGTCGCGCCCGGCCATGGCGACGTCGATCTCCCGCGCGCCGGGCCGGATCGCATCACGCACCGCCTCCCCGCCCAGATCGGCGATGCGCGCACCCTCGCGGATCAGGGCGATCTCCTCCTCCGACTTCACCATCCGGGCCCGCATGGCATCAGGCGCGATGTCCACCAGCTCGCGCGCGCCCAGCACCTCGACCAACGCATCCCGCGCCGACAGCGTCAGATGATCCGCCTCGATCCCGATCCGCCCCGCCGGACCGACCAGCTCCCGCACCGCACGCCAGAAATTGTCCCGCCGCCAGTCGGTGTAGATGACGTTGCCCCCGACCGAGCGCCGCCCCGGCTGTCCGCCATCGATGTTGGCCGAGACCGTGGTGCACGCCTCCGCCGTCACCACGCAGGCGTACGGCCGCCCGAACGCGCAGTAGAGAAAGCCGGAATGGTAGGCGACGTTGTGCATGGACGTCAGCACCACCACCGGCACGTCGAGCGCTTCCATGATCCGCCGCAGCGCCGCCAGCCGCCGCTCGTACTCCGCCGCGCTGAACGGCAGCGGGGCCTTCTCCCCATTCGCTCTGACAAAGAAATCGGGCCGGTCCATCTGCGTCCTCCACCACCCGCGTCCCGGCGTACAGGACCCAGAACCGGAGGATGCGTGGTGACGCCATCACCGCCCGGCCTGCCCCGACGCTAGGCCCGCTTCTGCGCTCCGGTCAAGCCGCCCATCACTCTCTTCAAATACGCCCGCCGGAGGCCCGTTAACCCCGCCTTAACCCTGCCGCGGCGACGGTCCCCGCAGGATACGAGGAGTCGGGAATGGTCGCGCGCGCCTACACGGTCGCTTTCCAGGGCGTCGAGGCGCGCAAGGTCGAGATCCAGTGCGCCCTCTCCCCCGGCCTGCCCGCCTTCCACCTCGTGGGCCTGCCCGACAAGGCGGTGAGCGAGGCGAAGGAGCGGGTGCGCGCCGCCATGACCGCCATGGGCCTCGCCCTGCCGGCGAAGCGCATCACGGTGAACCTCTCGCCCGCCGACCTGCCGAAGGAGGGCTCGCATTTCGACCTGCCGATCGCACTCAGCCTCCTTGCCGCCATGGACGTCGTCCCGCAGGAGGAGGCGGAGAAGCATATCGCCCTCGGCGAGCTGTCGCTCGACGGCTCCACCGTCCCGGTAATCGGCGCCCTGCCCGCCGCCATGGCCGCCGCCGAGGCCGATTGCGGGCTGATCTGCCCCGAGGCCTGCGGGGCTGAGGCCGCCTGGGTCGGGGCGGTCGAGGTGCTGGCCACACCCTCGCTCCTGGCCATCGTCAACCACTTCAACGGCCGCATGATCCTGCCGCCCGCCAAGGCCGGAACCGTGACGGACCCCGCCTTGATCCCCGACCTCGCCGATGTGAAGGGACAGGAGCGCGCCAAGCGCGCGCTGGAGATCGCCGCCGCGGGCCGCCACCACATGATCATGGTGGGCGAGCCGGGCTCCGGCAAATCCATGCTCGCCGCCCGCCTGCCCGGCATCCTCCCCGAACTCTCCGCTCCCGAGGCACTGGAAACCTCGATGATCCACTCCCTCGCCGGCCTGATCGAGGAAGGCGGCATCTCCCGCAACCGCCCCTTCCGCACACCGCACCACACCGCCTCCATGGCCGCGATCGTCGGCGGCGGGCGGCGGGCCGGGCCGGGGGAGATCAGCCTCGCCCATAACGGCGTCCTCTTCATGGACGAGTTCCCCGAATTCCCGCGCCAGGTGCTGGAGACCCTGCGCCAGCCGGTCGAGACCGGAGACGTGGTGGTCGCCCGCGCCAACGCCCACGTCCGTTATCCCTGCCGCTTCATGCTGGTGGCGGCCGCGAACCCCTGCCGCTGCGGCTACCTGCCCGACCCCGCACGCGCCTGCGCGAAGGCGCCGGTCTGCGGACAGGACTATCTCGGCCGCGTCTCCGGCCCCCTCATGGACCGCTTCGACATCCGCATCGACGTCGCCCCCGTCTCCGTCGGCGACCTCGCCAGCGCCAGCCCCGGCGAACCCTCCGCGCCGGTCGCCCGGCGGGTCGCCGCCGCCCGGCAGCAGCAGGCCGAGCGCTATGCCGACCTGCCCGACGTTACGACCAACGCCGATGCCGAGGGGGACCTGCTCGACCGCGTGGCCACACCCGACACCGAAGGTCGCACCCTCCTTTCCCAGATCGCCGAACGCCACCGTCTGACCGCCCGCGGCTACCATCGCATCCTGCGGGTCGCCCGCACCATCGCCGACCTCGCGGGCGAGGCCACGGTCGCCCGGCCCCATATCGCGGAAGCCATCGCCTACCGCCTCAACATCTGAGAGGTTCGGGAGCCTCCGGCGGGGATATTTACCTCAAGCTGGAAGGGCAGCGCCGCGCCCCTCCTTCCAGCTTGCTCCAAATATCCTCGCCGAAGGCTTCGCCAAAGGCGAAGGAGACAGCGCGAAACCGCGCCTTTCAGAAGAAGCTCTGCGGATCGATGTCGATCTGGATGCGGTAGTTCGCCCGCGGCACCACCCCCTCGACCCAGCGGGCGAGCACCGGTTGCAGCGCCAGTCCTTTCGCCGCCTTCACGAGCAGACGCACCCGCGTGCGGCCCCGGATGCGAGCGATGGGCGCAGGCGCCGGGCCGAAGAGCTGGGCACCCGCCTGCGTCAGCATTCCGGCGCGGGCGGCGAGTGCGCGGGCGAGCTCGAAGGTGTCCCGATCCTCCGGCCCGCTGACGATGATCCCGGCCATCCGGCCGTAGGGCGGCGCGCCCGCCGCCTGCCGCTGCGCGGCCTCCGCGCGCCAGAACGCCTCCTCGTCCCCGCCGAGGATGGCGCGGATCACCGGATGCTCCGGCTGGTGGGTCTGGATGAGGGCGAGGCCCGGTTTCTCCGCCCGGCCCGCTCGGCCCGCCACCTGGCGGATGAGCTGAAAAGTCCGCTCGGCGGCGCGCAGCTCGCCGCCCTGCAGCCCCAGATCCGCGTCGATGACGCCCACCAGCGTGAGCAGCGGAAAGTTGTGCCCCTTCGCCACCATCTGCGTCCCGATCACGATGTCCGCCGCCCCGCCCGCGATCTCCTCGATCCTGGCCTTCAGCGCGCGGGCGCTCATGGTCATGTCCGAGCTCAGCACCGCCGTCCGCGCCTTGGGGAAGCGGCGCGCCACCTCCTCCGCCAGCCGCTCCACCCCAGGCCCCAGCGCCGCGAGGTGGTCCGGGTTGCCGCAGTTCGGACACTCCGACGGGATCGGCTTCTGCGCCCCGCATTGGTGGCACATCAGCCGTCCGAGGAAGCGGTGCTCCACCATCCTCGCGTCGCACTGGTCGCAGCCGATCTGGTGCCCGCAGGCCCGGCACATCGTCAGCGGCGCATATCCCCGGCGGTTGAGAAAGAGCAGGCTCTGCTCCCCTGCCTCCACCCGCTGCCGCACTGCGCTCGCCAGGGGTTCGGAGATCCAGGACTCCCGCTCCAGCGGATCGATGCGCAGGTCGAGCGCGCGCATCTCGGGCAGCACCGCCGCCCCGAACCGCTCCGTCAGGTCGATCCGCGCGTACTTGCCCGCATCCGCGTTCGCCCAGCTCTCCAGCGACGGGGTCGCCGAGGCCAGCACCACCTGCGCGCCCGACAGGGACGCCCGCAGCACCGCCATGTCGCGCGCGTTGTAGAGCACCCCGTCCTCCTGCTTGTAGGAGGGGTCGTGCTCCTCATCCACGATCACGAGGCCGAGGTCGGTGAAGGGCAGGAACAGGGCCGAGCGCGCGCCCACGACGAGCTGCGCCCGTCCCTCCGCCACGCCGAGCCAGACCCGCCGCCGCCCGGCTTGGGTCACGCCGGAATGCCATTCGGCCGGCGTGGTGCCGAAGCGCGCCTCGACCCGCGCGATAAACTCCCCCGTGAGGGCGATCTCGGGCAGCAGCACCAGCGCCTGCCGCCCCTGGGCGAGGCATTCGGCCACCGCCTCCAGATACACCTCGGTCTTGCCCGAGCCGGTCACGCCCTTCAGCAGCGTCGTGCCATAGGCGCTTCCGCGCACCGCCTCGCGCAACTGCGCCGCCGCGCGCCGCTGGTCGCCCGACAGGTCCTTGCCCGGCCGCGACGGATCGAGCGGCAGGAACGAGGCATCGCGCGGGGCGGCCTCGCGCACCAGCACGCCCTGCCCCTCCAGCCCCTTGAGCACCGAAGAGGTGACGCCGACCAGTGCCGCCAGCTCACCGGGCGCGAAGCCCATCCCCTCGTGCTCCTCAAGGAAGGCGATCACGCGGGTCCGCGCGTCGGTCATCCGGTCGGGCCGCGCGTCGGTCAGGCACAGCACGTGGCGCTTGCCCGGCGGCTCGCCGAGGCCCGGCGCGCGGGTGGCGAGCCGCAGCACCGCGGGCAGCGGCGTCATCGTGTAATCCGCCACCCGCTCCACGAAGTCCCGCATCCCCGGCGCCATCGCGGGCACGTCGAGCACCTCGGAGATCGCCCGGATCTTCGACCGGTCATAATCGCCCTGCCCCGGCCCCCACACCACGCCCAGCACCTTGCGCGGTCCCAGCGGCACCGCGACGAAGGCGCCAGTCCGCACGCCCCCCTCCGGCACCCGGTAGTCGAGCGTCCGGTCGAGCGGCTGCGTCGTCAGCACCGCGGCAAGGGCGCCCTCGGGCAGGAAAGCGTCGGTCATCGCCGCGTAGTGTCACGAGCGGATACCGGCGCGCAAGCCGCCGCGGGCGCGAGGTCGACGACGAGCGGCACATGATCGCTGAGCCCACTGCCGACCCAGTCCTCGAACGTGCCCAGCGCGAGGCCGCGCAGTCTAGCGGGTGGCACGAAGGCGTAGTCGAGGTGATAGGCCGGCCCGTCCTTGCGCCGGTCGCGCCAATAGCAGGTCGGGACGCGCTCCGCCCCGTGCGCCTCCCCGGTCTCAAGATGATAGGCACTGGTGAGACCGAGCCCCGCAAGCTTCTCCACCAGCGCCATGTGGTTGATCCGCCAGCCGGGCTTGTCCCAGATCGCGTTGCTGTTGAGATCACCGCCGACCACGGCGGAGCCGTTCGCGAGGAAGTCGCGATAGGCCGCGAGCCCCCGGCGCAGTGGCCCGAGCTGGTGCTTGCGCGTCACCCCGCCGCTCGCGTTCATCGCCCAGACGGCGAGGAGGTTGCAGTGCTCCGGCCCCCCGACCTCGACCGGCAGCACATGTTGCAACGTCGGGCGGAAGGGCACGTGTCGCCGCAACCGGTAGCCGTTGAAGGCGAAGACGCCGAGCCCCTTGTTCGGATTGCGGCCCATCCACTGGCAGCGGCCCTCCAGCCCGGCCACGCCGCGACGGGTCAGGATCTCCGGCGTCGCGCACTCGCCGATCACCGCGATGTCGGGGCTGAGCGCGGTCAACGCCGGCCACTTGCGGTGCAGGGCCATCGCGCAGTTCCAAAAGACGATCCGCATCCGCACGAGCCTCCGGCACTGCTTCGTCTGAAACAAGCCGCGGGCCGCGCTCTGCTGACAGGCTCGGACAGGAGGCCACCCGACCGGTGGCATCAAACCACACGCAAGCCGGGTTAGCGCCGGCCCGTGGGATGGCGCTCCCGACATTAGGACGACGCGCTTTATCCCCGAAACGTCATTGCGGGCGTCGAACCGCGAGATGCGTTGGCAAAGCGCCAGCCCGCCGGGACGGGCCGGCGCTGGCCCGGCGCCTTCGGCTTGTTCCGGGCCGGATGGCGCATAAGCCCAACGACAGCCCGCCCCCGCTTCCGGTTCCTCGCACAGTCCTGTAAGGTCCGCGCAAAACCACTCTGCGAGGGCCACCACCCATGAAATTCTTCGTCGATACCGCCGATGTCGAAGCGATCCGCGAGCTGCACGAGCTCGGCTTCGTCGACGGCGTGACCACCAATCCGTCGCTGATCCTGAAATCGGGCCGCGACATCCTGGAGGTGACGAAGGAGATCTGCGACCTCATCCCCGGCCCCGTCTCCGCCGAGGTGACGGCCACCGACGCCGACGAGATGCTGACCGAGGGCCGCAAGCTCGCAGAGATCGCCTCCAACATCGCGGTGAAGGTCCCGCTGACCTGGGCGGGGCTGAAGACCTGCAAGACGCTCAGCGACGAGGGCAAGATGGTCAACGTCACCCTCTGCTTCTCCGCCAACCAGGCGCTGCTCGCGGCCAAGGCGGGTGCCACCTTCATCTCCCCCTTCATCGGGCGTCTTGACGACATCAACCTCGACGGGATGGAGCTGATCGCGGATATCCGCACGATCTACGACAATTACGGCTTCGATACCGAGATCCTCGCCGCCTCCATCCGCACGGTGAACCACGTTACGGAAAGCGCGCGCATCGGCGCGGACGTCATCACGGCACCTCCGGGCGTGCTGAAGAAGCTCGCCGACCACCCGCTCACCGACAAGGGGCTCGAAGCCTTCCTCGCCGACTGGGCGAAGACCGGCCAGAAGATCGTCTGATCCATGGACCGCGCCTCGATCCGGCAACTGATCCTCGACGACCCGTCCCTCGTGCTGGCCGACGGCGACGTCATGCGCGCGCTGATCGCCACGCAGGACAACAGCGACGGGCGTGTCGTCGACCTGCGCGGCGTCCTGCTGGAACGGCTGGAAGGCCGCCTCGGCGCGTTGGAGACCACGCACCGCAACGTCATCGCCGCGGCCTATGACAACCTCTCGGGCACGCAGCAGGTGCAGCGCGCCGTGCTCGCCATCCTCGGTCCAACCGACTTCGCCGGGTTCCTCGAGACGATGGCGCGCGACGTGTCCGACATCCTCGCCGTGGACAACGTGCGCCTCGCGCTCGAACTGACCGAGGATGAATGGCGCATGGCGCAAGCCCCCGGCATCGTCGCACTGCCCATCCACGGCATCGCCCGCTACATCGGCGAGCACCCCGATCGGGAGACCGGGCGCATCACCCTGCGCCCCACCGGCCCCCACGCCGCCGCCGTCTTCGAGGAGGAGACGCTGCGCATCAGGTCCGAAGCCCTCATGCATCTCGACATCGGCGAGGGGCGGCGGCAGGCGATGCTGGTCTTTGGCTCCACCGAGGCCGACCGCTTCGCGCCCGACCAGGGCACCGACCTGCTGGAGTTCTTCACCGGCTGCTTCGAGCGGGCCGTGCGGCGCTGGCTGGCATGAGCACGCGGGTCGAGGGCAGCGACGGCGCGCTCGACCTGATGCATCGCTGGCTGGAGCAGATGACGGCGGTCCGGGGCCGGGCCGCCAACACGGTGGCGAGCTACCGGCGCGATGTGTCGGGCTATCTCGGCTTCCTGAACGGCCACCGTGGCGGCCCGGTCGGCCGCGGCGGCCTCGCCACCGTCACCCCGTCGGAGATGCGCTCGTGGCTCGCGTCGCTGCGGGCGGGCGGCCTCTCCGCCCGCTCGACTGCCCGCGCGCTGTCCGCGGTCAGGAGCTTCCACCGCTGGCTGGCCGAGGCCGAGGGCATCGAGGCGAGCGCCGTCCTCGCCGCCCGCGGCCCCAAGGTCAAACCCGGCCTGCCCCGCCCCATCGGCGCCGACGCGATGCAGGCCGTCATTGACCATGCGGAGCTCCAGCATCCCGAACCCTGGATCGCCGCCCGCGACACCGCGGTACTGACCCTGCTCTACGCCTGCGGCCTGCGGATCTCCGAAGCGCTGTCTCTGAAACAGTCCGACGCCCCCTTGCCCGAGATGCTGCGCATCACCGGCAAGGGCGGGAAGGAGCGGCTGGTCCCGGTCCTGCCCGTCGCCCGCGCTGCGGTGGAGGACTACCGCCGCCGTTGCCCCCATGCTGCGGATCCGACGGATGCGCTGTTCCTCGGCGCCCGCGGCGGCCCGCTGGGGCCGAGGATGGTGCAGAACCTGATGGCGAGCCTCCGTGCCCAGCTCGGCCTGCCCGCCACCGCGACACCCCACGCGTTGCGCCATTCCTTCGCGACGCACCTGCTGGAGGCCGGCGGCGATCTGCGGACGATCCAGACATTGCTGGGCCACGCCTCCCTGCAGAGCACCCAGGTCTATGCCGGCATCGATAAGGCCCGATTGATGGAGATCTACGACAACGCCCGCGCCCGCACCCGGCGGAGGAGCGGGTGAGGGATCCGATCCCGGCAAACCGCGAGCTACGTCTGGTTTGGAAAGCACCGATGGGGGCGCATAGCATTGGCCTGCCGGGGCACCGTCACCCGTCCGGGCGCAGGGCGATCGGGCATTCTGGCGCGTCGATCGGCCGGTCGCGCTCAACTACGGGAGAGCCCCGGTCCGGGATCACAGTCCGACGAGAGGGTATCTCGCAGCACCCTCATGGTCACCGGCGATCTCGCGAAACGTGATACTCTCGGCTCAGACCCCAGGTGACCTCGGCCCCGAGACGAAAGAGTTCCGGCACGGGAGCCCGTACTATCGCTCGTACCGACACCACCCCGAACCCGATCCCGGGTCCCCAACTCCGACATGCCCGGACCCGAAAACGTCCCGGCACCCGCGCCGGGACGTTCGAAGACTTCACGGCCGGCCCCACCCGGCCATGGCACTCAGCTCGCGGGCGTCGCGGCGACCGGCGGCTCCCCCGTCGCTGCGGCATTGGCGGAGGGATTCTGAACGGCGCCGATGGCGACCATCGCGATCGTCAGGGCGAGAAGGGCCGCGGAAAGGCTTCCGGAAAACATGGACAGCATGGCTAAGAACCTCAAATTCGGGCGTGATTGTTATGTGGCATCAACGCGCCCGGGACACTTTCGTTCACACCGCATAGCGGAAATCCGCCGACGCGACGCCCCTTGCCAATCCGAAAGGCACGGGGGCACTGTCGTGCTCAAGCGTCGCGCCCCATCCGAGGAGTCTGCCCCATGCTCAAGCATCTTTCCGCCGCCCTGATCGCCCTCGCCGCCCTTCCGGCGGCCGCGCAGGACCTGCCCGATCTCGGCGGGCGCACCGTCGTCGTCGTGACGGAGAACGCCTATCCGCCCCTCCAGTTCGTCGATCCGTCGACGGGCGACGCCATCGGCTGGGAATACGACGCCATCGAGGAGATCGCCGAGCGGATCAACATCGAGGTCGAGATCCAGAACACCTCCTGGGACGCGATGATCGCCGCGGTCTCCGAAGGACAGTACGACATGGGCATGACGGGCATCACGATCCGCGAGGACCGGGCCGAGGTCGTCGACTTCTCCGATCCCTACATGCGCTCCGAGATGTTCATGCTGGTGCGCGCCGACGAGGAGCGTTTCGACGACGCTCCGGGCTTTGCCGCCGACGAGGATCTGCTGGTCGGGGCGCAGCCCGGCACGACGCCCTTCTATGTCGCGGTCTACGACGTGCTCGACGGGGACGAGGCGAACCCGCGGGTGCGCCTTTTCGAGACCTTCGGCGCCGGCGTGCAGGCCCTGCGCGCGGGCGACGTCGACATGGTGCTGACGGACGGCACTGCCGGTCAGGGCTATGTCGACGCGAACCCCGACACCTTCAAGCTGGTCGGCGAGCCGCTGGGGACCGAGGATTTCGGCTTCATCTTCCCGCGCGGCTCGGACCTCGTGGAGCCCTTCAATGCGGCCATCGCCGACATGCGGGCCGACGGGACGATCGATGCGCTGAACACGAAATGGTTCCTCGAATACGAACTGGGCCAGTGAGTTCGCAACTTCGCAATTCGCAGATTTTCGCGGCCAGAGCGGCGGAGTTTCTGCGAACTGCGAACTTTGCGAAGCTTTCTGGAACGACCGTCCCGGCCCGGAGGCGGGATCGCTCGGCCTTCCGTAAGGCCCCGGATCAGGTCCGGGGCGGTCGCACTGAATGACACCCGAAACGCAGGATCGCGACTTTCCCTGGTGGCTCGTCGCGGCCATTGCCATCGCACTCTGGATCGGGTGGCGGATCGCCGCGGACGAACTCTATTCCCAGATCTTCGACGTCGTCGTGCGCGGCGTGCGCATCACCGCCTTCGTCACCGTCACCGCCTTCGCGCTCGCCGCCACGGTCGGGCTGCTGCTCGCGGTCATGAGCCTTTCCAGGTCTCTGATATTGCGTCAGATCGCGCGGTTCTACATCGAGATCGTGCGCGGCATCCCGATGCTCGTCCTGCTCTTCTACATCGCCTTCGTCGGCGCGCCTCTCATGGTGCCCGTGGTGAACGGCGTGATCGAGCCGCTGGGGTTCGAGCCGATCCAGACCCGCGACATCTCCCTGATGTGGCGGGCGATCCTGGCGCTGACCATCGGCTATTCCGCCTTCATCGCCGAGGTCTTCCGCGCCGGGCTGCAATCGGTCGATCCGGGCCAGGTGGAGGCGGCGAAGGCCCTCGGCCTCAGCGGCTGGCAGCGCTTCCGGCTGATCGTGTTCCCGCAGGCGCTGCGCACGATCCTGCCGCCTTTGGGCAATGATTTCATAGCGTTGATCAAGGATAGCGCGCTCGTCTCCGTCCTGGGCGTGGCCGACGTCACGCAACTCGGCAAGATCTACGCCTCGGGCTCGTTCCGGTACATGGAGACCTACAACATCGTCGCCGTGATCTACCTGCTGATCACGGTGGGCCTCAGCCTCGCCCTGCGGGCCTTCGAACGGCGGCTGCGGCGAAGACGGGCGGTCAGAGAAGATCCTCGATGAACGAGGAAATGAGCTGCGCCCGGTTGGCGTGGCCCGACTTGCGGTAGATCGCGGAGCTCTGCGACTTCACCGTGCCGGTGGCCGAGGAGCGAAGATCCGCGATCTCCGCCGTGCTCATCCCCTTGAGGATCAGAAGCGCCACGTCGCGCTCCGCCTCCGTCAGCTCCCACTCGGCGAAGCGGACATCGAGCAGGTCCTGGAAGGCCCCGGTCGCGACGGCGAGCTGATCGGCCATGCGGTCGTGCCGCCGACGCAGCCGCGCCAGCTGCCGGGCGCCGAGCCACACCGCCAGCCACAGGCTGAAGACGGCGAAGCATTCGAACGCCATGAAGAGGCGGTAATCGGGGATGTCGGACGGGTAGATGAAGTCGAGCACGAGGTCGGCGGTGAAGAACAGCGCACAGATGACCTGAAGGCTGACGGCCGCCCCCAGAAGGGCCGCGCGCAGCCAGTTGTCCGGCAGGTACGGGCCGGGCTCCCCGGACTGGGCCGGGGTGTCCTGAACGTCAGCGGACAACACGATCAGTCGTCATCGTCGTTGTCGTCATCATCATCGTCGTCGTCATCTCCATCGTCGTCATCGTCATCGTCATCATTGCCGCCGGACCGACCGCCATCATCGTCGTTGTCACCGTTGCGTCCGCCGCTCCGGTCATCGTCGTCGTCCTGCAACAGCAGGCGGCGCTGCTCCTCCGACAGACCCTGCTGCCGCTTCGCGTTGAAGACACGGCAGACCCAGCTCTGGCAACCGTCTTCCGATTGCGCCTGAACCGGGGCCGGAGAGATCCAGAGCGTGATTGCAACGAGAAGCGCGGCGAGAAGGCGCATGTGGTCCCCTGTTTCGTTGGCCGGCATCATAGAACGGTGCCGCCGTTGCGTCACCTCCGCATGACGATGGGGGCCGGAACGCCATCCGCGTCCGCCCCCCGCGGCGACGTGATCTAGGTCTCAGTCATCGTCATCATCGTCGTTGTCGTCATCGTCGTCATCATCATTGTCGCCGTCATCCCCGTCATCGTCTTCGTTGCCATCATCGTCCCTGTCATCGTCGTCGTCGTCGCGTTCGGCGCTGTCCCGGCGGTCGTCGTCATCGTCGTCGGCACCGAAGATGGTGGCTATGTAGCCGCCGAAGGTGCGGCGGTCGTCCTCGTCCGCGAGCGTAGCGCCGGGCGCGAGGACGAAGGCGAGGACGGTTGCTGCGGTAAGGCGGGTGAGCGTCTTCATGTCAGGTTCCCTTTCGCTTGTTGCAGAGCGGCATCGTCGCGGCTCGCCACCAGAAAAGTGGAACCGGCCTATTTCGGATATCCGTCAGGAGGTTAGAGCCGCCCCCGTGGCCGGAAGGGCCGAGCGATCTAAACCGAGGGCAGATATGCGACAGCAGGTTGCCTGGAGGACACATCGACCCGCATCAACCGGGGTTGATGCGAGGCTAAGGTTCATCCGAAGGGAACGGAGCCGGCGTCTGCCGCGGGGACGATGCCGTCACGGGCGCGATCGAGCCCCGGACCGGTGCTGATCTCACCGATCCGATCAGGGTCCGCGGCGCCATCCTTGCGTGCGGCGGCACCGCGGTCCGGCGAGTGGGTGATCAGGAGCGGCCGGGGTCAGTCATCGTCGTCGTCATCGTCATCGTCATCATCGTCGTCGTCATCGTCGCTGTCATCGTTGTCATCATCGTCGCCACCGCCGGAACCGCTGTCACCGTCGGATCCACCGTCATCCGATCCCGAGTCGCTGCCATCATCGTCGTCGCCGCTGTCGCTATCGTCGCCGCTATCGCCGTCGTCACCGTCGTCACCGCTGTCGCCTCCACTATCGGTGTCGCTGTCGTCATCGGAGCCGCCGTCATCTGAACCGCCACCGTCATCGCCTCCGCCACTGTCTCCGGGACCGCTGTCGGAACTGCCCGCGCTGTCGTCGTTGTCGTCATCGTCGTTCGCCGCACCGGAACCGGCGGAGCTCGCAGTCGATCCCCCGCCAGAGCTTTCGGCGCTTGCCGAGCGACCGCGGTCACCGTCGTCATCGCCGCCGCGGCTGCCCCGGTCATCGTTGCCGTCGTCGTTTCCGGACCAGTTGCCGCGCTCGGAATCGAGCTCCTCCATGCCGAAGGCGGAGGCGAGTGCGCGGCCCATCGGGTCGAGCCGGTAACCGTCGGCGAGAGCCGCGTGCGGCGCGACGAGCAATGTGGTTGCGAGAAGGGTTGCGAGGCGGGGGGAGGGGGTCGATTTCATTCCTGTCTCCTTGCGGGGACACGTCGACCGGACACCTGAGCGCAGGCGCACAGGCGGGGGGAGCGGCCGATCGTTTCCCACTGCGCGCCATGGGGTGAGGCGGGCTTTTCGTGGCACTGTCGAGTGCGCGACAACCTAGGGTTGCGGCGCCGTCAGGCTACCCGACTCGGCGTGCTTTCGCATCTCGGAATGAGGAAAGCCCCGCCGCGGCTTCCGGCGGGGCGTAAGGGGCCGTCCAGCGCCTGAACCTAGAGGACTGCGTCGCAGCGGGAGCAGGTCTGCGGGTGCGCGTGCGTGCCCACGTCCGGCAGGATCTTCCAGCAGCGCGCGCATTTCTCGCCATCGGACTCAACGGGGACGACGGCGACGCCCTCAACCTCCGGCAGAGTGAAGGCGCCGTTCGGCGCAGCCTCGCCCGTTACGGTGATCTGCGAGGTGATGCAGATATCCTCGAACGGCACGCTCTCAAGCGCCGCGCGAAGCTCCGGATCGGCGACGTGGACCACCGGGGCGGCCTCCAGCGAGGAGCCGATGCGCTTTTCGGTGCGCTCGATCTCCAGCGCGCCGGTCACCACGCGGCGGACCGCGCGGATGCGCGCCCATTTCGCGGCGAGCGCATCGTCGCGCCACTCGGCGGGCGTGTCGGGGAAGTCCTGCAGGTGGACCGAGCCGTCCGGATGCCGCTCCATCCACACCTCCTCCATCGTGAAGGTCAGGATCGGGGCGAGCCAGGTGGTCAGCCGCGTATGCAGCGCGTCGAGCACGTCGCGGGCCGCCCGCGCCTCGACACTCGCCGGATCGCCGCAATAGAGCGCGTCCTTGCGGATATCGAGGTAGTAGGCCGACAGGTCCACCGTGATGAAGGTGAAGAGCTTCTGGAACACGCCTTGGAAATCGTAGGCGGTGTAGCCCTGTCGGACCTCCGCATCGAGCTCGGCGAGGCGATGGAGCACCCAGCGCTCCAGCTCCGGCATGTCGGCGTGAGCGACCGCCTCATGATCCTCGATCGAGCCGAGGATGAATCGGAACGCGTTGCGCAGGCGGCGGTAGCTGTCGGCGACGCCCTTCAGGATCTCCGGCCCGATGCGCTGATCGGCGGTGTAGTCGGTCTGCGCGACCCAGAGGCGCAGGATGTCGGCGCCGTACTGCTTCACCACCTCGGCGGGCACGATGGTGTTGCCGAGCGACTTCGACATCTTCATGCCCTTGCCGTCGAGGGTGAAGCCGTGGGTCAGCACGCCCTTATAAGGGGCGCGGCCCACCGTGCCGCACGCCTGGAGCAGCGAGGAGTGGAACCAGCCGCGGTGCTGGTCGGTGCCCTCCAGATACAGGTCCGCGGGCCAGCCGCCATCCTCGCGGTCGCGCATGACGAAGGCATGGGTGGAGCCTGAATCGAACCAGACGTCGAGGATGTCGGTTACCTTCTCCCACCCCTCGGAGGCGCGGTCGCCGAGGAAGCGCTGTGCGGCATCGTCCTCGAACCAGCAATCGGCACCCTCGGCCCGGAACGCCTCGACGATGCGGGCGTTGACGGCCTCGTCCTGAAGCAGTTCCACCGTGCCGTCATCCCGCCGCTTCACGAAGCAGGTGAGCGGCACGCCCCAGGCGCGCTGGCGCGAGAGCACCCAGTCGGGGCGGTTCTCGATCATCGCATGGATGCGGTTGCGGCCGTTGGCGGGGGTCCAGGTGACGAGCTCGTCGATGGAGGTCAGCGCCCGCTCCCGGATCGTCTTGCCATAGGTGTCGTCGCCGCCGAGCTCCCGGTCGATCGCCACGAACCATTGCGGCGTGTTGCGGTAGATCAGCGGCGCCTTGGAGCGCCAGGAATGCGGGTAGGAGTGCTTGAGCCGCCCGCGCGCGAGCAGGCGTTTCGCTTCCACCAGCGCGTTGATGACGGCGGCGTTGGCCTTCCCCTCCTTGCCCTTGTGGTCGAAGATCGCAAGCCCGCCGAAGAGCGGCAGGCTCTCGCGGAAGGTGCCGTCCTCGCCCACGTTGTGGGTCATGGGCAGGCCGTATTTCAGCCCGATCTGGTAGTCGTCGTCCCCGTGGGAGGGCGCGGTGTGCACGAAGCCCGTCCCCGCGTCGTCGGTCACGTGGTCGCCGGGCAGCATGGGCACGTCGAAGTCCCACTCACCGTCGGCGCCGTCGACGTGGCGCAGCGGGTGGGCGAGCGTCAGCGCCTCCAGCTCGGCCGGGGTCACGTCGCGAAGGCGGCGATACATGCCTTCCTTGAGCCGAGCGGAATGCAGGACCTCGTCGGCGAGTGTATCGGACAGGATCAGCCGCTCGCCGATGGTGGCCCAGCATTCCTCCGGCCGGCCCGTGACCTCGTAGAGACCATAGGAGATTTCGGGCCCGAAGCAGACCGCGCGGTTTTGCGGGATGGTCCACGGCGTGGTGGTCCAGATGACGACGGAAAACTTGCTCATCTGCCCGGCTTCGAGCACCGGATTGCCGTCGCTGCCCAGCGCCTCGGCGCCTGCGATCACCGGAAACCGCACCCAGATCATGTGGGACTGGTGGTCGTGGTACTCGACCTCGGCCTCGGCCAGCGCGGTCTTTTCCACCACCGACCACATGACGGGTTTAGAGCCCTGGTAGAGCGTGCCGTTCATGACGAACTTCATGAATTCCTCGGCGATGGTCGCCTCGGCGCCGAAATCCATCGTGAGGTAGGGGTTCTCCCAGTTGCCGGTGATGCCGAGGCGCTTGAACTCCTCGCGCTGGATGCCGACCCACTCGCGGGCGAACTCGCGGCACTCGCCCCGGAACTCGTTGACCGGGACCTCGTCCTTGTTGCGGCCCTTCTGGCGGTACTTCTCCTCGATCTTCCACTCGATGGGCAACCCGTGGCAGTCCCAGCCGGGGACGTAACGCGCGTCCCGGCCCATCATCTGCTGGGAGCGGACGACCATGTCCTTGAGGATCTTGTTGAGCCCGTGGCCGATATGGAGGTTGCCGTTGGCGTAGGGCGGCCCGTCATGGAGCAGGAAGGGCTCCCGCCCCTCCTTCTCCCGCAGGCGGTCGTAGATCGCCAGTTCCTCCCACCGCTTGAGCCAGTCGGGCTCGCGCTTGGGCAAACCGGCCCGCATGGGGAAGTCGGTCTGCGGCAGGTTGAGGGTGTCCTTGTAGTCGGGCGTCGTGGTGGGCTGGTCGGCGCACATCTCTTGCGGCTCCGTCATGGGCGGTCGTGTCTTGGAAGCGTGTCGGCGCGGCAGAGGTCCATGCGCCTTGGCCCGGCCACTCCTCAGAGCGCCGGGCGGCTAATTCGTATCGCGAAGGCGAAGCGTCCGAACATGGGGGCGGGATACACCAGCGGCGGCGGGGCGTCCAGAGTGGGGAGAGGATGGGGGCCGGTGCTGCGAAGCGCCGAGGGCCGCGCCCGACCTGGAGGACGCAGGCGGTACCTTTGAAGTGGGCGCGCGCCCTTCAGCATCCAGGTCGCTCATTCGGTGAGTGGCATCGCCATCGCGTCCTCCAGGTCGGGCGCGGCCCGGCGTGCCGTCGGGCAGGGGCATCGTTCGGCAAGCTACCGCCGCCGGACCTCATCCGGGACCTTTCACTGTGGGGCGCCTCGGAGCGAGCGGTCCCGGCGCTGTGGCCGGGACGGTGGAGAGGGGGGGGGGTCATGGCCGGCTTTGACCGGCCATCTCGAGCATCAGGAGATCCCCTCACCGGGTCAGAGGAGGACGACGCCCCTAATTCCAACGTCGGTGCCGCCGGGCGGGTCGTCCATTCGATGCGAGACCACCCCGGACCTGATCCGGGGCCTCCTGCCGCGGAACGCCTCGGAGCGAGCGGTCCCGGCGCTTCGGCCGGGATGGTGACGATTGGATCTACCCCGGCTATCCACTCATGGGCCATCCTCGAGTCAGGCCCCAGCACGACATCCCGAAACGCGGACGGCGCGCCCCGAGGGACGCGCCGCCGGACCCGAAAGGGCCGAAAATCAGAAGTGGCGGTAGACGCTGACCGACACGCGGTCGGTGTCGAGGTCGAAGTCCTGACCGTCGAAGTCGTCGTAGTTCGTGCGGGTGTATTCCAGCCGCCCGTGGAAGAACGCCGGCATCGACCAGTTCACGCCGACACCATAGCGGATGCCGCCTTCCTCAAGGTCGCCCGCGCCGAGATCGCCGGTGTCGACCTCCTGGATCTGGTAGCCCAGACGGCCGTAGAGCGAGACGAACTCGGTCACGTTGTAGCCCGCGAGTACGCCGACACCGTAGCTGTCCTCCGCCTCGACATCCTGGTCGTTGTCGGCGTTCGACAGCGTGTAGTTCACCTCACCCGCGACATAGGCGCGGCCGAAACCGTACTCGTAGCCGCCGAAGATGCCGTAGTAGAGGCCATCCACGTCGCCGCCATCGTCATCGATGCCGTCGATCTCGTGCTGCTCGAACCCGAGTTCGGCGCCGAGGTAGAACTGATTGCCGTGATCGGCGAGGGCCGGGGCTGCGGCCAGCGTGGTGATTGCGCTGGTGACGAGAAGGGCCTTCATGTCTGCATACTCCTGCAGGGTGGGTCTGCCGCTCTAGGTGTGTCGCGGCGCTCATATTCCAATGACATTCGGATCATACAGGAAAACTGATGCGCTGACGACACAGGGCTTTCGTCAATATGCCGTGACCCCCCCGTCAAGCGCGAGGGCCTGCCCGGTCATGAAGCTGTTCGCCGGGTCCGCAGCGAAGAGCATGGCGGCGACGATCTCGCCCGGTTCGCCCTGCCGGCGCATGGGCACGCCGCGCACGAGGTCGGCCTCCGCCGTCTCCGGCTCGGGATGCAGGTCGATGGCGGCCTGCGTCATCGCGGTGCGGGTGAAGCCGGGACAGATCGCGTTCACGCGGATGCCGCGGCGGGCATTCTCGATGGCGGCCGCGCGCGTGAGACCGACGACGCCATGCTTGGCCGCCGAGTAGGCCGCCAGGGTGGAGGAGCCGACGAGCCCGGCGATGGAGGCGGTGTTGAGAATCGTCCCGCCCTCGCCCGTCTCGCGGAACTGCTGCTGCATCACCGGGATCTGGGCCTGTAGCGCCCACATGACGCCGAGCAGATCGATCTCGATCACCGTGCGGGCCACCTGCTCCGGCGTCTGCTCGATGCGCATCGGCGGGTGGGCGACGCCGGCATTGTTGATCGCGACGTCGAGCCGCCCGCCGATCTCGACGGCCCTGGTCACGAGATCCCTGTGCGCCTGCGGCTCGGTCACGTCGGCGATCATGGCGGTGGCGCCGAGGTCGGCTGCCACCTGCTCGACCTCCTGCGCGCGGTCCGACAGGAGGAGCGTAGCGCCCTTCGCCGCGAAACCCTCGGCCGCGGCCTTGCCCAGACCGGCGGCGGCACCGGTGATCAGAACGGTCCTTCCCTCGAACATTGGCCTCACCCCACGTTGGCGAAGAGGTTGAGCGGCGCCTCGACGCTCATGCCGCCGTCGAGCGGCAGGATCGCGCCGGAGACATAGGCTCCGCCACGCCCCGTCAGGTAGAGGGTGGCGCCCGCCATGTCCTCCGGCGTGCCGATGCGGCCCAGGGGCACGTTGGAGCCCACCTTCTCCGCCTTCTCGGCCGTGCCGGTGGCGAAGCGGGTCATCTTCGACGGGAAGGGGCCGGGGGCGAAGGCGTTGACGGTGATGCGCTTCGACGCGAGTTCGGTGGCGAGCACCTTGGTCATGTGGTGCACGGCAGCCTTGGACATGGTGTAGGAGTAGGCCCCCTCGGCCAGCGGGACGGTGCCCATGACCGAACCGATATTGATGATGCGCGCGGGGTCCGCGTCGGTCGCGGCGTCCTCGAGCAGCGGAGTGAGGTCGCGGGTCAGGGTGAACATCGCGCCCACGTTGACGTCCATCACGCGGCTCCACTGTTCCATCGGGAAGGTCTCGAACGGCTCGCCCCAGGTGATGCCCGCGTTGTTGACGAGGATGTGGAGCGCGCCCGTCCGCCCCTTCACCTCATCGACCAGCGCCTCGATCCCTTGGGGCGTGGAGACGTCGCCGCCGAACCCCTCGACCCGGCCCGGCAGGCCCCTTCCGTTGATCTCCTCCGCGACCGCCTCGCAGGCCTCGGCCTTGCGGCTCGCGATCATCACCGTGGCGCCGCCCGCGGCCAGTGCCTCGGCGATCATGCGGCCGATGCCGGTGGCCCCGCCGGTGACCAGTGCCACTTTGCCGGACACGCCGAAGAGATCCTCGAGATAGGACATGGCTCACTCCCCTTTCCGCCACGTCAAAACCGCGTGACGCTTGATGATTTCGGGCCAGCATGACCGGATGACGCGAACGGGGCAAACCCCGATCCCGCATGACGCGACGTGAGGAGGACACGCGAGATGAGCACCCCAGAAACAATGAAAGCCCTGGTCCAGCTGCATGACGGCTATTCCGGCCGGCAGGAGGGTCCGGTGATCGACGATCTCGCGCCACTGCTGGACTATCGCGAGGTGCCGGTACCGCAGCCGGGACCGGGCCAGGCGCTCGTCAAGGTGGACCTTGCCGCGGTCAATCCGTCGGACCTGCACTTCATCAAGGGCGAGTACGGCCAGCCGCGGGTGAAGGGTGCACCGGCGGGCTTCGAGGGGGTCGGCACGGTGGTCGCGGGCGACACGCCCTTCATCGGCCAGCGCGTCAGCTTCTACGCCACCCATTCGGGGACCTGGGCCGACTACGCGCTGACCGAGGCGCGGGGCCTCATCCCCTACCGCCCCGACCTGCGGGCCGAGGATGCGGCGGGCCTGATCGTCAACCCGCTCACCGCCTCGGCCATGTTCGACATCGTGCGCGACAGCGGGGCGGAAAGCTTCATCCTGACGGCGGCGGGCTCGCAGCTCGGCAAGCTGCTGATCGCGCTCGGCCGTGACTACGGCATCGCGCCGATCGCCGTCGTGCGACGCGCCGAGCAGGGCGAGATGCTGCGCGAGCTGGGCGCTGAGGAGGTTCTGGTGACCTCAGACCCCGACATGCTGGCGAAGGCGGCACCCATCATGCAGGCGCGAAAACCGCGGATCCTGCTCGACGCGGTGGGCGACCAACACACGGCAGACTTGTTCTTCGCAATGCCGAATCGGGCGCGGTGGGTGAACTACGGAAAGCTCTCGACGGAGCCGCCGCGGCTCACCCAGCTCGGCCAGCTCATCTTCCAGCACAAGAAAATCGAGGGCTTCTGGCTCACCGAATGGATGAAGACCGCGGGGCCGGAGAAGCTCGGCGCGGTCATCACGGAGGTGCAGGAGCGGTTCGTCAGCGGCAAGGTCCGTACCGACGTCGCGGCCGTCGTGGCGCTGTCGGACGCGATGGACGAGTTGCCCTCTGCCACTAAGAGATTGGATGGGAAAGTATTTCTGAAGCCGTGATGGCTCAACTTTTAAGCAACTCCGGGTTGAGACCTGAGCGTTCCTGCTCAATTCTCTAAGTTATCGCCGGGGGGCGACAGCGATCCGCCGGAGGGGGGAGGGATCGCGAGATTTGCCGGCTGCGGAGTCCCTGACGCAGCCGGCAATTTTTTGGGCAGTGGGCATGCGCCTTTTCATCGTTGCAATGTCGGCCCCGGCCAGCCCCGCACGGTGGAGGCGCCCACCCCATCCGCACCGATCCCCCGACGGGAATTCCGGCCAACCATGACCCCTGCTGGACGTGGCAGAGCGAGACAGAGTTCACGATCTTCAACTACGCGATGGAAGACGGTCCGCACGGCCTGACAGTCGTGATCTGCCGAACACGGACAGGGCGGGCAGAACCGATGTCGTCCTGGACCTGACTTCGGACGGTGAGACTGCGGGCATCATCGAGTGCCGAGGACCGACGACGGCCCCGTTTCCAAACTGCGGTCACATGTTCGAGTTCGAGGGCGTGAGCACTCGTTTGGGCTGCCGCCGCACCGAGCAGGTCAACTGGCGCCGCCACCACCAGCGCGTCGAGCAATTCCTGACCTGCGCCCGAACCGCCTCCGACTAGGTCAGCCCCAGCACGTCGACCATGTCGTATTCGCCGGCCTTCTGGTCGCGGCCCCAGACGGCGGCGGTGACGGCGCCACGGGCGAAGAGCATGCGGTCGCTGGCGATATGGGCCAGCTCCACCCGCTCACCGGGGCCCGCGAAGATCGCGCGGTGATCGCCCACCACGTCGCCGCCCCGCAGCGCCGCGAAGCCGATGGCGCCCTCCCGCCGCGCCCCGGTCTGGCCGTCGCGGCCGCTGTCGCGCATCTCGGCGAGGTCCACGCCCCGCCCCTCCGCGGCCGCCTCGCCCAGCATCAGCGCGGTGCCGGAGGGGGCGTCGACCTTGTGGCGGTGGTGCATCTCCACGATCTCGACGTCGTATTCGGCGCCGAGCGCCGCGGCGACCTTGCGGGTCAGCACCGTCAGCAGGTTGACGCCGAGGCTGAAGTTCCCGGCCCGTACGACGGGGCAATGCACCGCGCAGCGGGCGATATGGGCGAGGTCCTCCTCCGACAGGCCCGTGGTGCCGATCACGTGCACGGCCCCGGCCTGCGCGCAGAGCGTTCCGTGCTCCCGCGTCGCCTCGGGCGCGGTGAAGTCGAGAACCGCATCGGCGCGCGCGATGGCGTCGAGCGGGTCGTCGGCGATCACGACGTCGCCAGCACCCGGCACGAGTTCGCCGACCGTGCGCCCCGCCCACGGATCGCCCGGCATCACGGTGGCGCCCACGAGCCGCACCCGGTCGCTCTCGGCCACCGCCTGCACCAGCATCCGGCCCATGCGGCCCGCCACGCCCGTCACCGTCACGTCGATCATGATCTGCCTCCCGTCCTTTGCCCCTCCTTAGCGGTGCGACCGGCGGAGCGCACGATCCTTCTTTCCGCCTTCTTCTTGCTCCAAGTATCCCCGCCGGAGGCATTCGACGGTCTATGCGCTTGACTCCGGCACATCAGAAGCAGACATGGCCGCCATGGCACGACATACGATCAACGAAGGCGCGGGGCCGTCCCAGCGCCAGCTCCGCGTCGGCGAGCTTGTCCGGCGCGCGCTTTCGGACGCGCTGATGCGCGGCGACACCCACGACCCCGACCTGGGGCGCACCTCCATCACGGTAGGCGAGGTCCGGATGAGCCCGGACCTGCGCCACGCCACCGTCTTCGTGATGCCGCTGGGCGGTGTCGACGTGGAGGGCGTCCTCGCGGCACTTGAGCGCAACCGGAGCGAGTTAAGACGGCTGGTTACTCGCGCGGTAACGCTCAAATACTCGCCGGATCTGCGCTTTCGCGCCGACGAAAGCTATGATCGGATGGATGAGACGCGGCGGCTGCTGTCCAGCGACGATGTGCGCCGTGACCTGGGTGACGCGGAGGACTGATCCCCCCGCGCTCGTGCAGAAGGCGTGGGACGGATGCGGGCGACGGACTGGTTGAAGCGGATGACGGGCGCGGCACGCCGCGTGGAGGAGCCTGCGGCCGAAGAGCCTGCAAGCATGCTCTACACCACCCGCACCTATCCGATCTATTACCTGTCGATCACCAAATGCGGCTGCACCTTCCTTAAGAGCCTGCTTTACGCGCTGGATTTCGGGGAGGAGCATCCCGACGGCATCCACCTGCACCGGAAGGAGCGCGGCCTGATCCGCGCCGACGACATCGCGCCCGAGACGGTGCGGGCGAGCCCCTACGCCTTCGTGGTGCTGCGCGATCCGGCGACGCGCTACGTCTCGTTCTACCTCGACAAGATCTGGGGCGAGGGCCCGACCAACTTTCCAGAGATCCGCGACCGGCTGGAGGCCGACGGGGTCGTGGACCTCGCCCGCGACCTCGATGTGGAGGGGCACCGGGCCAACGTGATGCGGCTTCTGGAATGGACGAGCCGCAGCCTCGCCGGAGAGCCGGAGGAGGTGCTGGTCGCGGGCGGCCGCTACCACCACTGGCGCGCGCAGACCGGGCGATTGCGCCGGGCGCGGCACTTTCCGCTGACCCATCTGACGCTGGAGGGGCTCGACTGGCAACTGCCGCTGCTGCTCAAGCCGGTGATCCCCGATCTGGCGGAGCGCATGGCGGCTGTAACGGAGCGCAACCGCTCCCCCCGCCCCGTGCCCCTGCGCGAGATCGCCGACGAGGCGACGTCGGCGGCCATCCGGGCGCGCTATCAGCGCGATGCGCGCCTGCACGCGCGCGCGACCGGGGTCTGGGCGGGACAACAGCGTGTCCGGCGCCTGCCCGATCCGCCGCTGCGCGGCCACCTGCGCTGCACGCGGGCGGGCGGCTTCGTGCTGCGTGGGGCGGCAGCCTCCGGCCGTTCGGCGCTGGCCGCGGCCCTCGGCGGCGGGGCGCTGGTCGACGTGGCGCGCGATGCGCTGCGCGGCGGTGTAGTGCTGGTACGCGAGCCGCTGGAGCGCTTCGTGGCCTTCTACCTCCATGTGTTCCTGCAGGAGGGCGACCCGGGCTGGACGCGGCTGCGCGACCGCCTGACCGCCACGCGCGGCTTCCAGCCGGAGCCCGGCGAAGATGCGGACCATGCGGAGAACCTGCGCATCCTGAGCATCTACATGGGCCGGAGGGCGGAGAGCTTTGCCGGGATCGGCGGCCCGGACGGCAGCCGTGCCCAGGTTCACGAAGTGCGCAAGCCGCTCGACTGGGGCATGATGCCGTTGCTGGTGCAGGGGGGCGAGGTGCGTTCGGGCTCCGCCACCCCGATGGCGCCAGACGACCCGCTGCGCGCCGTGCTGGCGCGGACCGCCCTGCCCCCGAACTGGCGCGACTGGGTGAGCGCCGCGGTTGCCGACCGCTTCAGGACGATGTATCGCGCCGACTTCGAATTGTACGAGGCGCTGTCGCGGGACGGCGCGGCGGAGGCGGACGAGACATGGGACGACGCAAATCCGGACGGCCCGTCCACGGCTGGCTGATCGTGGACAAGCCCGCGGGCGTGACCTCCACCGCGGTGGTCAACAAGGTGCGCTGGGCGCTCGGCGCGCAGAAGGCGGGGCACGCGGGCACGCTCGACCCGGCGGCGACGGGGGTGCTGGCCGTCGCACTCGGCGAGGCGACGAAGACGGTGCCCTACGTGACGGACGCGCTGAAGGCCTACCGCTTCGACGTGACGCTGGGGGCCGCGACCAACACCGACGATGCGGAGGGCGAGGTGATCGCCACCTCCGAAAGCCGCCCGAGCGATGAGGAGATCCGCGCGGCGCTCCCCACCTTCACCGGCGATATCGAACAGGTGCCGCCGCAATTCTCCGCCGTGAAGGTCGATGGAGAGCGGGCTTATGCGAAGGCCCGCGGCGGGGAGGAGATGGAGCTCGCCGCCCGCCCCCTCTATGTCGAGAGCCTCGAGATGGCGGGCCGCGACGGCGACGTGGTGACGCTGGAGATGGTCTGCGGCAAGGGTGGCTATGTCCGCTCGATCGCGCGGGATCTGGGCGCGGTCCTCGGCTGCCTCGGCCATGTGAAGAGCCTGCGCCGGATCTGGTCGGGGCCGTTCGAGCCGGTCGACGGGATCGACTGGGAGACGCTGGAGCGCCTCGCCAAGAACCCCGCGCTCGACGCGCATGTCCATCCGCTGGAGGTCGGACTGCAGGACCTGCCGGAGCTTGCCGCGACGCCCGAGGGCGCCGCGCGGCTGCGCAACGGCAATCCGGGCATGGTGATGGCCGCCGACCTGGAGTATGGCGAGGAGGCCTGGGCCAGCCACGACGGCAAGCCGGTCGCGATCGGCGTCTACAAGGCGGGCGAACTGCATCCGAGCCGGGTGTTCAACCTCTGAAGGACGCGCCCGTGGCCGCTGTCGGATCCGAGTATTTGGACGAATTCGAAAGGCTGGTGCGGCGCCGCCATGCCGATGCGCGGGCGCGGTCGGAAGCGGTGTTCTCGGCCTGCGGGCTCTACCGCTATGCGCTGACGCGGGTCTGGGGTGACGGCCCGCGGCTGCATTACGTGATGCTCAACCCCTCGAAGGCCGACGAGGTCGCGAACGACCCGACGGTGGAGCGGTGCGAGCGGCGGGCGCGAGCGCTGGGCTACGGCGCGTTCCGGGTGACCAACATCTTCGGCTTTCGCGCGACCGATCCGCGGGTGCTCCGCGCGGCGACGACGCCCGTGGGGCCGGACAACGATGCGGCGGTGCTGGGAGGTGCTGCCTGGGCCGACGCGACGCTCTGCGCCTGGGGCGCGCATGGCGTGCATCTGGGTCGCGGGGCGGAGGTGGGTGCGATGCTGAGAAAGAGCGGTGCGCGGCTGCTGACGCTGGGCCTGACCAAGGAGGGGCATCCGCGGCACCCGCTCTATGTCACCTATGCCAAGGCACCGGAGGACTGGGCGTGAGCGACCGGGCGAAGGGGCTCGGGATCGCGGTGCTTGCCGTGCTCGTGCTGATGCCCGACACGATCCTGTTCCGGCTGATCCGCTCCGACGAATGGGTGCTGATGTTCTGGCGCGCCGGTTTTCAGGGCCTGTCGCTGTGGACCGCCCTGATCCTGTGGCGGCGCGCGCGGCTGGTAGACGACCTGCGCGGACTGGGACGAAACGGCTGGGGGTTCGCGCTGGCGATGGGGATCGCGGGCTGCTGCTTCACCCTCGCCATATCTTGGACGACGGTGGCCAACACGCTCTTCATCGTGGCGACCACGCCGCTCTGGGCCGCGATCCTGTCCTGGCTCTGGATGGCCGAGCGGGCCTCGCGGCGCACGATCTGGACGATCGCGGTGGCGCTCATCGGGATCGGCGTGATCGCGGTGAGCCGCGACGCGGGCGGCGTGGCGCACTGGAGCGGCGATCTCGCGGCCCTCGGCGGGGCGATCGGGATGGCTATCGGCTTCACGCTGGCGCGCCGGGCGCAGGGCCAGTCGATGGTGCCGGCCCTCGCACTCGCCACGGTGCTTCCAGTCGGCCTCGGCGCCCTGATGGGCGGGGCCGCGATGCCGCTGGAGGGCGACCTGCCGATCCTGTTCCTGATCGGCGGGGTGATCGCGCCGGTCAGCTTCGCCCTCCTCAGCACCGCGCCACGCTACGTCCCCTCGCCGGAGGTGAGCCTCATCCTGCTCCTTGAGACGACCTTCGCGCCGCTCCTCGTCTGGTGGATCATCGGGGAGCATCCGGGGCAAGGCGCGCTGATCGGCGGGGCCATCGTGATCTCGGCCCTTCTGGTGTCCAACATCGCGGGGCTCAGGCGCGCGCATTAGCCCCTTTCGCAGCCCTGAGCTTTGTGTCATATCGCCCGGGTCGCGCCGGGATGCTCCGGCCTCGCGACCCCTTCGTCGTTTTTCCGACCATGCTGGACGACATCCCGGCATCGGCCGCAGGGCGCAGGGCATCGAAACCGAGAACCGAAAGGATGACCAGATGTCGATCACGCAAGAGCGCAAGGAAGAGCTCATCAAGGAATACGGCGCGAAGGACGGCGACACCGGCTCCCCCGAGGTGCAGGTCGCGATCCTGACGAGCCGGATCACCACGCTGACCGAGCACTTCAAGGAGCACAAGAAGGACAACCACTCCCGCCGCGGCCTCCTCAAGATGGTGAGCCAGCGCCGGAAGTTGCTGGACTACGTCAAGCGCAAGGACGAGGCCCGCTACAAGGACCTGATCCAGCGCCTCGGCATCCGCCGCTGACACGAGACGACGCAGGGCGCGCTCCACCGGGGGCGCGCTTTGCATTTGGGGGCACCGCCCGGAAACAGGTGCACTGTCCGATGGGCGCACGGGCCGAGCCCCAGCCCGACGCCCGGACGCATGAAACGGGGGCCGCGGGGCCGTCAGGGGACGGCAGATCCGCAGGAAGGAAACGAGAATGTTCAACGAATTCAAGAAGTCCATCGAATGGGGAGGCGACACGCTGACCCTGGAGACCGGCAAGATCGCCCGTCAGGCGGATGCCGCCGTCGTCGCCACCTATGGCGAGACCTCCGTGATGGCCGCCGTAGTGTTCGAGAAGCAGCCGAAGGAGGGTTTCGACTTCTTCCCGCTGACCGTCCACTATCAGGAGAAGTACTACGCCGCCGGCAAGATCCCGGGCGGCTTCTTCAAGCGCGAGGCGCGCCCGACGGAGAAGGAGACGCTGACCTCGCGTCTCATCGACCGTCCGATCCGCCCGCTCTTCGTCCCCGGCTTCAAGCATGAGACGCAGGTGATCTGCACCGTGCTCAGCCACGACCTCGAGAACGATCCGGACGTGGTGGCGATGATCGCCGCGTCGGCCGCGCTGACCCTGTCGGGCGCGCCGTTCCTCGGCCCCATCGGCTGCGCGCGCGTCGGCTATGCCAACGGCGAGTACGTGCTGAACCCGTCCGTCGACGACATGCACAAGCTGCGCGAGAACCCCGAGCAGCAGCTCGACCTCGTCGTCGCGGGCACCAAGGACGCGGTGATGATGGTCGAATCGGAAGCCTATGAGCTGTCCGAGGAGATCATGCTGGGCGCCGTCACCTTCGGCCACGAGCAGATGCAGCCGGTGATCGACATGATCATCGACCTCGCCGAGGACTGCGCCAACGAGCCGTTCGACTTCAGCCCGCCGGACTATTCCGCGCTCTATGACAAGGTGAAGTCGCTGGGCGAGGCCGACATGCGCGCCGCCTTCGCGATCCGCGACAAGCAGGAGCGGCAGGCCGCCATCTCCGCCGCGCGCGAGAAGGTGCGTGAGGGGCTGAGCGAGGAAGAGCTGGAGGACAAGAACCTCGGCTCCGCCTTCAAGAAGCTGGAATCTTCCGTGCTGCGTGGCGACGTCGTCAAGAACGGCAACCGCATCGACGGCCGCAAGCTCGACGAAGTGCGCGACATCGTGTGCGAGACGGGCCTTCTGCCCCGGACCCACGGCTCGGCGCTCTTCACCCGTGGCGAGACGCAGGGTCTGGTTGTAACCACGCTGGGCACCGGCGACGACGAGCAGATCATCGACGCGCTGCATGGCGAGAGCCGCTCCAATTTCCTGCTGCACTACAACTTCCCCCCGTATTCCGTGGGTGAAGCGGGCCGGATGATGGGCCCGGGCCGCCGCGAGATCGGCCATGGCAAGCTGGCGTGGCGTGCACTGCAGGCGGTCCTGCCGCCGGCGACCGACTTCCCCTACACCATCCGTCTCGTCTCCGAGATCACGGAGTCCAACGGCTCCTCCTCCATGGCGTCGGTCTGTGGCGGGTCGCTGTCCATGATGGATGCGGGCGTGCCGCTCAAGTCCGCCGTGGCGGGCGTCGCGATGGGCCTGGTGCTGGAGGATGACGGCGACTACGCGGTCCTGACCGACATCCTGGGCGACGAGGATCACCTCGGCGACATGGACTTCAAGGTCGCGGGCACCGAGAACGGCATCACCTCGCTGCAGATGGACATCAAGGTCGCAGGCATCACGCCCCAGATCATGGAGACCGCGCTGAGCCAGGCCAAGGAAGGCCGGATGCACATCCTGGGCGAGATGGCGAAGGCCCTGACGGGCGCCGCCGAATTCTCCGTCCACGCCCCGCGCATCGAGACGATGACGGTTCCGCAGGACAAGATCCGCGAAGTGATCGGGTCGGGCGGCAAGGTCATCCGCGGCATCGTCGAGGAGTCGGGCGCCAAGGTCGACATCAACGATGACGGCGTCATCAAGATCGCATCCCCGAACGGCGAGGCGATCGAGAAGGCCCGCGCCATGATCCACTCCATCGTGGCCGAGCCGGAGGTGGGCGAGATCTACACCGGCAAGGTCGTGAAGCTGATGGATTTCGGCGCCTTCGTGAACTTCTTCGGCAAGCGCGATGGCCTCGTCCACGTCTCCCAGCTCTCCAACGAGCGGGTGGGTCACCCGAAGGACGTGCTGAAGGAAGGCCAGGAAGTGAAGGTCAAGCTCATGGGCTTCGACGACCGCGGCAAGGTCCGCCTGTCGATGAAGGTCGTGGACCAGGAGACCGGCCAGGAGATCGCCGCGGAGGGCTGATCCCCACCGGCTGAAACGAGGGGCCCCGGCGTTCGCGCCGGGGCTTTTTCGTTGATGGCATCAGCGTCCGGGCATGCGGGTCGGCTGCGAAAGATGGGAGTATCGCGTGCCGCGGACGGGCGGGACCCCGCGCCGCTCACCGGCAGTATTCGCCCGTCCGGATCGTACCGCCATTGGTGACGGTCCGCGTCTCGAAGAGGTAGCAGCCCGGCGTGTCCGAGGGCGCGTAGCGGATGAAGTAGTCCTCGCCGCGATAGCCGTAGTCCATGCTGCGGCGTCCGCTCCCGTCCTCGACGAACACCAGATCCTCGACCCCGCCCTGGGGCGGCCGCCCGGGGGAGGCACCACCGCCGTCGACGCCGGACAACGGCCGGACGCGCGGCAGGCCGTCGAAGTCGGGCACGGCGCCCATGAGGCACTGCACGATGTAGGGCGCGTCGTCCGACGTGTGGTAGCGGTAGCCGAAGATGTCGTCCGGCTGGCCGTTGCAGATGTCGAGATCCTCCGCAGCGACCGGCGAGCCGTCGGGATTGGTATCGCCGTAGATCGGGAAACCGTCGAACGCCCAGCCGATGATCGGATTGTCGTCGCGGTTGTCCATCTGTGCGATCATGCAGGTGGGCGTCACGTGGTAGTGGTAGTCGTCGCCGCGCCCGGCATGGCCGCCGCAGATATCGAGCTGGCCGGTCTGGAACGTGTCGTGCCGCGCCTGGTGATGCGCGAGATCGTCGAGCGTCATCTCGCCCCCGGCCGTGTAGTCGTAGATCGGCACCCCGTTGACCGCGACGCCCAGCGCCGCATCGCGTGTCAGCGGCGTGCCCTGCAGGACGGGGTCGAGGATGATCGGTGCCGCGTAGTCGGCGGGAACCGGGACCTGTTCGTTGGTTCCGACGATGCCCGTCATCTTCTCATGGTCGGGATAGGTGTCGGATCGGATGATCGCATGATCGTCGGTGCAGGTCACCGATACGCTGTCCGCGAACCCCGCATCCTCCACCGAGATCGCGATGGCCGTGCAGTGGTCGTCATGGGCGACCGCCGCTCCCGCACCGACGACCGCGAAACCGAGGGATACGGCGAGGCTGGCGAGGCGGAACGTGTCCTGCGGTCGAAGGGGCGCGCGTCTCATTCGACCGTCCCCCGGCAGAGGATGGTGTTGTCGCGTTCGAGATCCGGTCCCCAGATGAATTCGGCGGCGGGCGACCACCGGATGCGGTCGTACCCGTCCTTGGGATCCACGGCGGCGGCGGTGTGGATGCTGGCCGGCGGCCAATCGGAGGCATCGAACGTCATCAGGTCCCAGCCCTCCGGCGCGGCGGCGGCCTCGAACGCGCAGGCACCCTCGCCCGCGACTGGGTTGGCCTGGCCCTCGCAGGAAGTATCCAGCGGAGCGGTATGAATCACGCGGCACTGCCAGCTCGCGTCGCTGACGGCGACCGTCTCTCCGGCGGCATCGGCGATCTGAAGGATCACGCCACCGTCGCCCATCTGCTGTCGCGACGTGCCGATGTATTCGAGCCCGGTATCGTCCTGCCGGAAATCCATTGCCACCAGCCCGATGACGAAGGGCCGCTCCGCGTCGAAGGTGAAGCTCTCCGCGTTGAAGGACCGTTCGGTGGTGATCGGGACGCTGTCCACGGCGACGGTCTCGCCGTTCACGCGCATCTCGAACCAGTTGTCGGCCCAGACATCGGCGGCGAAGGTTTCGGTCAGTCCCGTACTCGCCGGGAGGGCAAGCAGGAACGCGGTTGCGGCGGGACGTATCATGGGGATCTCCTCGCTATGCGATCCTTCTACGGCCCGGCGCCCGCATTCCGTCGCCGTGGGGGCGTCTTTTCCGGCTTCGGGGTGGCGCCCGGTACCGAGGGACGCTTCCGCGCAGGAGCATGGCGGGCCAGAGGCCAGCGATGTCCCGAAATGCAAGGGGCCCCGGCGGCACGCGCCGGGGCCCCTGCCCCCCTAAGCGGCAGCCGCCACTCACCCCATATCGAAGATCGAGACCAGCGCGAGGTCGTCGCACGTATCCCGCTCTCCATCGGCTGCCCGGACACCGGTGTCCACGAAATCGTCGAGGCTGTCGGACGCGCCGAAGAGCGCCTCACCCTCTCGAAGATCCTCGCCGAAGCCGGTCTCCTCCACGTAGTTCATCAGCAATTGTGCCGCGACCCAGAACACGTCGGGCAGGTCGAAGGCGAAGGTGTCCTCGCGGCCGCAGACCCAGTCGAAGGTGATGGGCTCGGCGTCCTCCATCACGGGCCCGGCGGGCATCTCTTCCTCCACCGGAGCTTCCGGCGTGTCGTCCATCGCCACCGGGATCGGGGCCTCCTCCTCGGTAGGCACCTCGTCATCCACCGCGACGGGGATCGGCGTCTCCTCCACCGGAGCCTCGGGCGTGTCGTCCATCGCCACCGGGGCGGGCGTCTCCCCATCGATCGGAGCCTCGGGCGTCTCGCCGTCCATCGCCACCGGGGCGGGCGTCTCCCCCGGTGCCTCGATGGGTTCGGGCGTCTCGACCGGAGCGGGCATCGTCGGCTCGGGCGTCTCGACGGGTTCGGGCGTCTCGTCCCCGGCCGTGACCGGGGCGGGCATGTCGCCGGGCTCCGGGGTCTCCTCGGGCGCGGGCATCTCGGGCGCCTCGACCGGCTCCGGGCTCTCGTCGGGCGTCTCGACGGGGCCTGCGACGGGATCCGGCGTCTCCTCGACCTCCGGCATCACCGGCGGAACGATAGGCGCGGGTGCTTCGGCGATCGGTGCCTCCTCCGCCGGGGCGGGCGTTCCGGTGTCGAGCTCGACCTCGCCCCCGGTCAGGGCGAAGTTCTGGGTGACCATCATGGCCTCGAACCCGTTGAACTCACCCACTTCGATGCCGACGCCGAGATAGTCGAGTTCGGGATTGAGGATGTTGGCCCGGTGGCCGGGGCTGTCCATCAGCGCCTCGTGGAGCAGCACGACCGTCTCATCGTACTGGTCCGGACCGCTGACGGAGCGGTAGGCGATGTTTTCCGCCCAGGCATAGGAGCCGGAGAAGTCGAAGCCCGCCTCCTCCATCCGTTCGCCCGCATCGGAATCACCGGTGCCCGTATGCGAAAAGACGTCGGCGTCGAGCATCCAGGAACTGTGGTCCTCGCTCGCCTCGTTGAGGTTCTGCTCCAGTTCGAGCGGGTCGAGCCCGCGCGACGTGCGCTCCTCGTTCACGAGGTCGAGCATCTGGCGTTCGAGATCGTCGGCAGTGGACATGTGGTCGTCTCATCATCTGGGCCCGGCGGGATCGGCGCACCCTGGCGTGAGTGCACCGGCCGGCGGATGTGGCGTGTTCGGTGGGGCAATGGTGCGGGCGGCGCGGGCCCTGCTCAACGGCTCACCAGAGATTTGAAGGGCCATCGGCGGGACCCTGCCGCGCGGGATCCCGCCGGGTTCGGCGCGGATGTTCGTGGCCCGGCGGCCCGGTGAGTGGCAGGAGGGGACGAAACGCGCCTGTATGCGAGGGCGCGCGGCGGTCGGCAGCTCCGATCCGGTGATATTCGCCCTTTGTCCGGCCCGCCTGCGACCTACCGCCGATGCCGGTGCGCGCGGCGCGAGCCCCCGCCGCGATCAAATCCGCCGGGCGCCCTCGGGCTCCATTTGCGCGAGTTCCCGCTTGAGCAGCTTCAGATTGCGGCTGTTGGCCTTGAAGGCGATGTCGAAGATGGTGCCGACGACGGGAATCGATCCGACCACGTAGTCGAGGCCCGCATTGGCGACCATCCGGCCCAGCGTGCGCTTGCGAGCACCCATGCGGTGGGCCTCCCAGATCAGCCAGGCGGACATAGCGCCGGCCACGGTGTCGCCGACCACGGGCACGATGGAGAGGATCCCGTCCGCACCGATGGGGATGCGCGTGCCCGGGATGCGGAAGCGGGTGTCGAGCAGGTCGGCCAGCCGCTCGACCCGCTGCAGCCGCCGGGCGCTGTCGGCCATCCCGGTCATCGGCGCGCGATGATCCAGATCGCGTGGACGATGCCCGGGATGTAGCCGAGGATCGTGAGCAGGATGTTGATCCAGAACTGCAAGCCGATGCCCACCTGCAGGAACACGCCGAGCGGCGGCAGCAGGATCGAGAGGATGATGCGGATGAGGTCCATGGAATTGCTCCCGTAATCGAAAATCATCCGATCAACGGACGGGCGGCGCTTGGGTTCAGATGAAAGGCGCCGGCGCGGTGAAATGCATCGGACGGCCGCCCTGGGGATGGCGCAGCCGCAGTTCGGCGGCGTGCAGCATCAGCCGCGCGGCGGGCGGTCCGCCATAGAAGCGGTCGCCGAGGATCACATGGCCCATCTCACGGCAATGGACGCGCAGCTGGTGGCTGCGTCCCGTGCGGGGCGAGAGTTCCAGCAGCGTGTCCGCACCGCGGTCGAGCACGCGCCAGTCGGTATGCGCCGGCTTGCCGTGGGTCCAGCAGATCTTTTGCAGCGGGCGGTTCGGCCAGTCGGCGATCAGCGGCAGCGCGACGAAGCCGGCCTGCCCGGCGACATGTCCGGCAACACGGGCAAGGTAGATCTTCGCCACCTGCCGCCGCTCGAATTGCAGGCCGAGATGGCGTTGCGCCGCAGGCGTCCGGGCGAAGACCATCAGGCCCGAGGTGTCCATGTCGAGCCGGTGCACCGACAGGGCCTCGGGGTGCCGCGCACGCAGCCGCGCCTCCAGGCAATCGGGCCAGTCCTTGCCCGGAACGCTCAGCAGACCGGCGGGCTTGACCACGACCAGCAGCGCCTCGTCCGCATGCACGACCTCGACCGGCCCCTCAGGCGGGGCGTAGTCGGTCAGCGGCGGCGGTTTGATGTTGACGGCGCGGGTCATGCACCCTCACCTACCCGCCGGAGGTGACGCGATGCAATCGAACGACGCGCGGCGCGGCATCGCGCTGATGATCGCCACCACCTTCGTCTTCGCCGTGCAGGACGGGATCAGCCAGCACCTCGCCTCCGAATACAACGTCATCATGGTGGTGATGATCCGCTACTGGTTCTTCGCCGCCTTCGTCATCGCCCTGTCGGCGAGCCAGCCGGGCGGCGTGATGGCGACGGCCCGCACCACGCAGCCGCTGCTGCAGATTGGGCGTGGGCTGCTGCTGGTGGCCGAGATCTGCGTCATGGTGCTCGCCTTCACCCTCCTGGGACTGGTGGAGAGCCACGCGATCTTCACGCTCTACCCGCTCCTGATCGCCGCCCTGTCCGGCCCCGTGCTGGGCGAGCGGGTGGGCTGGCGGCGCTGGGTCGCGATCGGCGTGGGCTTTGTCGGCGTGCTCATCATCCTGCGCCCCGGCCTCCGCGTCTTCGCGCCCGAGGCGCTGGTGCCGCTGCTCGCGGCCCTGATGTTCGCACTCTACGGCCTGCTCACGCGGCGCGCGGCACGGGACGACACGGCGGCGACCTCCTTCTTCTGGACCGGCGTGGCGGGTGCCGTCGCGATCACCTGCGTCGGTCCGTTCTTCTGGGAGCCGATGACCGGCCCCGACTGGCTGTGGATGGGGGCGCTCTGCATCACGGGTGCGGGCGGGCACTGGCTGCTCATCAAGACCTACGAGGCGGCGGAGGCGGGCACGGTTCAGCCCTTCGCCTATTTCCAGCTCGTCTTCGCCACGGCCATCGGCCTCACCGTCTTCCACGAGGCGCTGGACCCGTGGACGACGGCCGGTGCGAGCCTCATCGTCGGCGCCGGTCTCTACACGCTGTGGCGGGAGCGGCGGACGCGTTGAGCCCGCCGCTTCATCTTTCCCCAAATACGCCAGCCCCGCCTCAACCGGCGGTCAGATCCGCCTCGATGCGCAGCGGCACGGGGCCGCCCTCCAGCCGCTGGCGATAGACGTGCATCCCCTCGATCACGCGCATCACGTAGTTGCGGGTCTCGGTGAAGGGGATGTGCTCGATCCAGTCGATCGTCCGGTCGAGGTCCATGCGTCGCGGGTCGCCATAGCGCTGCGACCACTGGCGGGAGCGGCCGGGCCCCGCATTGTAGCCGACGGCGGACAGGACATAGGAGCCGTCGAACCGGTCCATCAGGTCGGCGAGGTAGGTCGTGCCGAGGCGGATGTTGTAGTCGGGATCCTGCGTGAGACCGGACGCGGAGTACGGAATGCCGAGCTGGCGCGAGACGTCCTGCGCCGTGCCGGGCATGAGCTGCATCAGCCCGCGCGCGCCGACGCGGCTGACGGCGTTGGTGTTGAGCTCGCTTTCCTGCCGGGCGAGCGACATCACCAGTTCGGGCGGCAGTGCGGTGCGCACGCCAGACAGATCGAGCAGCGGATAGGACGTCGCGGGGAACGCCTCCCCCGTCTCGCGAGCGGCGAACTTCGAGAGGCGCACGGCACTGTCGGGCCGCTCCAGCACCTCGATGGCGAAGTCGGCGATGGCCACGGTCTCGGCCGGGTCGGCGAGGTCGAGGGCGATGCGCCGCAGGAAGAGCTCGCCGTTCGACCAGTCGTCCGCGGCGTAGAGCAGGGCCGCCGCGGTCAGTCGCGGGTCGCTGGCGAAGGACGCGCCCTGCCAGTCCATCCGCCGTTGCGCCGAGAACGCCGGATCGGCGGGCAGGCCGAGGCGCTGCGCGGCAAGCTGGCCGTAGAAGGTCGACTGGTGCTCCGCCCCCCGCTCGAAGGCCGCCCGTGCCGCCGCGACGTTGCCGACGCCCTCATAGGCGCGGCCCAGCCAGTAGCCCGCGCGCCCCAGC
Source organism: Roseobacter sp. HKCCA0434 (assembly GCA_032464575.1). GTDB lineage: Bacteria > Pseudomonadota > Alphaproteobacteria > Rhodobacterales > Rhodobacteraceae > Pontivivens. Next base: position 193,130 of record JAWDKM010000006.1, on the reverse strand, counting down.
GAGATCGGCGTCTCCACCGCCTCCTCGAACCGCTGGAAATGAGGGATGGCACGCTCCGCGCTGCGCAGGCGGCGCAACTGGATGTAGCCCGACAGCCATTCCAGATCGGCGTAGTCCGGGCCCTCCGTCAGGAAGTGGCGCGAGGCAAGCTCGTAGGCGCGCGACACGTTGCCGATGCGCATCTCCGCCCGCGCGTAGTTGCGGCGGGCACGTGCCCAGGCCTCGGGCTGGCCGAGCTCGGCGGCGGAGGTCGATTGCGCGCGCAGCAGCTCCTGCGCGGTGTCGAGCCCCCGCTCCCGCCGCCAGACGAATCGGTCATAGGCAAGGCCCGGATGATCGGCGAGCTCCGCCGGCACCGCGTCGATCAGGTCGTTCACGCCGTTCTCGTTCCGGCGCAGTGCGATGCGCGCCTCGGCCAGCGAGCGCCAGGCGGCGGACACGCGCGGCTCCATGCGGGCGGCCTCGCTCAGCCGGCCGTCCCAGATGGCGTTGTCGAGGCGGGCGACGTGGTGCGGCTCCAGCAGACGCGGCGCCTGGGCCGCGATGAGCTGTTCCTCCAGCGTGTTGAGCGACAGCTCCCGCCAGGCGCGCACGAGGGTGCCGTCGGCTTCCCGCCCGCGGCCGAGGGCCGCCTGCGCCTCGGCCAGACGGAGCGCACCGAGGCCGGTCTGCGGATCGTCGTCCCCGAAGAACAGGAAGACGTCCATGGGATCGGCACTGGCCGGGATCCGCGTCTCACCAGCCCGGCGCATCCGGCTGAGACCGGGCCAGTCGGCGTTGCGCTCGAGGAAGTCGAGATACTCGTTCCAGCTTCCCTCGCCGGTCCGCAGCCGGGTCCACGTGACGACCTCGCGGGCCACCGGCTCCCCCGTCTCACGGGCGAGGCTCTCGGCCAGCGACCAATCGCGCTGGATCCCGGCGCGGAGCGCCTCGGCCATGCGGAGGCCCGCCTGGTCGGAGACCTGGGCCCCCGCGGCGGGCGTGACGGCAAGACAAACGGCAACCAGGGCAGGCATCAGACGCATGACAATCGACCTCGACAAAGGGCACGAATCAACTAGAACCACCGGACGCACCGGCCTGTCTTCGGCGTAAGGTAGACCCGGCCCCGCATCAATTCACGCTTGCGCGGTATTCCGCTCAAGTTGCCAATCGGAGGCACGTCATGTTCCACGGATCCATCCCAGCGCTCATCACGCCGTTCAAGGACGGTGGGGTCGATGAGAAAGCGCTGCGCGATCTGGTGAACTGGCACGTCGCCGAAGGCTCCCACGGGCTGGTCCCGGTCGGTACCACGGGCGAGAGCCCGACGCTGACGCATGAGGAGCACGAGCGCGTCGTGAAGATCGTGGTGGAGGAAGCCGCGGGCCGGCTGAAGGTCATCGCGGGCGCAGGCTCCAACAACACGGTCGAGGCGGTCCGCTTCGCCCAGTATGCCGAGAGCGTGGGCGCGGACGGCATCCTCGTGGTCACGCCCTACTACAACAAGCCCAGCCAGCGCGGCATCGTCGCCCATTTCGAGGCGATCCACGCGGCGTGCGACCTGCCGATCCTGCTCTACAACATCCCCTCCCGCTCGGTCGTCGACATCAGCGTGGAGACGATGGGCGCGCTTGCCAAGCTGCCGCGGGTGGTGGGCGTGAAGGACGCGACCGGCGACGTCTCCCGCATCTCGGACCAGAAGATCTCGTGTGGCGAGGAGTTCATCCAGCTCTCTGGCAATGACGAGATCGCGCTGGCGGTCAATGCGCAGGGCGGGCACGGTTGCATCACCACGGTCGGCAACATCGCGCCGCGGCTGAGCGCCGAGATGCAGAACGCCTGTGCGGAAGGCGACTACGATGCGGCCCGCGCGATCCACGACCGGCTGTTCCCGCTGTTCCGCGCCGCCTTCATGGAGCCCAACCCGGTGCCCACGAAATACGCGCTGTCGCTGCTCGGCCGCTGCTCGGACGAGGTGCGGCTGCCGCTGGTGGGGGCCACGGACGCAACGAAGGCGAAGGTGCGCGACGCGATGGTCCATGCCGGCCTGTTGAACGGCTGACGCAGCCCCTATCTGTTCCCGATGGCCCAGAAGAAGAGCGACCCCAACTCGAAGCTGATCGCGGAGAACCGCCGCGCGCGCTACGACTATGCCATCGAGGATACGCTGGAGGCGGGCATCGTCCTCCAGGGCTCGGAGGTGAAGTCGCTGCGCGAAGGCGGTGCGAACATCGCGGAGAGCTATGCGAGCGTGGAGGACGGGGAGCTGTGGCTCATCAACTCCTACGTGGCCCCCTTCGGCCAGGCGATGAACCGCGCCTTCGGCCATGACGAGCGGCGGCGGCGCAAGCTCTTGGTCTCGAAGAAGGAACTCGCGAAGCTCTGGCAGGGCGTGGGGCGCGAGGGCATGACGCTGGTGCCGCTGCGGATGTATTTCAACGACCGCGGCCGCGCGAAGCTGCTGATCGGGCTCGCCAAGGGCAAGAAGAAGGCCGACAAGCGCGACACGGAGAAGAAGCGCGACTGGCAGCGCCAGAAGGCACGGCTCCTGGGAAACTGACGAAGGCTGCAGGTTCATCGTCCCGGACCGGATCCGGGATCTCTCCGCGTCTCGTGCGACGTCATCGCCGGGTCCGATCCGGGCATATCCTTCATCGGGAGATGGCCCGGTCGATCCGGACCATGACACTCCGCATCACGCGACACTCGGAACCTCGGGCGACGCCCACCCAGGCTCGGGCGCCGGCCTCCCGTCGTGCCACCGATTGCAAACCGGCCCGCCCCGTGCCTACCTGTGCCGAAACCGAAGGAGGCCCCTATGGAAATGTCCGGAACCCGCGAGATCGCGGCCCCGCGTGCCACCGTCTGGGCCGCGCTCAACGATCCCGACGTGCTCAGGGCCTGCATTCCCGGCTGCCAGGAGCTGACCGGTTCGCCCGAGGACGGCTTCGAGGCCACCGTCGTCCAGAAGGTCGGCCCCGTGAAGGCGACCTTCAAGGGCGGCGTGACGCTGGAAGACGTGGTGCCGCCCGAGAGCTACCGCCTCGTCGGCGAGGGCAAGGGCGGGGCCGCGGGCTTCGCCAAGGGGGCCGCGGACGTGAAGCTGACGGAGATCCCGGAGGGCACGGAGCTCGCCTACACCGTCGACGCCAAGGTGGGCGGCAAGCTCGCCCAGCTCGGCAGCCGTATCGTGGACGGGTTCGCCAAGAAGATGGCCGACCAGTTCTTCGAACGCTTCAAGGACGAGGTGGAGGGGGCCGGGGCGGAGACGACCTAGTCCAGCACCTTCATACGACCCGCCTGCCGGACGAGTTTGGGGTAGCGGAGGAGAAGGCACAGTCTGGAGCGGTAATCGCTATTGGGGTCAAACAAGGTGTTGTCTTGTATTACAGCTGCCGCTTCGGTTTGGACCGGGTCTAGATCGCCTTCACCGAGCAACGGCCGAAAATCGGGCAAGTTCTTGATGAGCGTTTTGAAAAATGGCCACCAGAGCCTCTCAAAGTCGAACTCCTTGAGTGTTTCATAGTCGCGAGTACGAACGACACCGAATGAGATATCTATTGGCGGGAGACGCAAGCTACCGACCTCATCAATCGAGCGTCGCGCCAATGCTTCGAACGCCTTGATGTCATTGCGTTGATGTAGCATCACAAAGGGCATCAAGACACCGAGATTTACTTTAGGCTTCTGATCCCAAAGGGTTACTACGGTATCGATGATAGCAAAACACTGATCCATATCGCGTAGTGTAAGCCCAGTCTTTTGACAGAAATCTCCAAAGAACAGTATTGGATCTGCGCCCCACGGCATTGCTATACGCCCAGTATCAAACTTGGCTATCTCGAACAGATGTTTTGCATAAGACCTTAGATCCGGCTCATCGAACCGGTACGTCCGGTCGAAGAAGCGCCGTAGGTAGGCCTTCGCGTCGAACCCTTCGCCATAGACCGCGCGGATGGAGTGTTGGAGTTGCTCCGTATCCGTCGCGATCACGAAGGCGACGTTGCTCACCCCGAAGAGGTGCTTGATGCGCTCCAGCATTTCGATGGCGTAGGTGGGCCGGCAGCGGTCGAGCTCGTCGATCAGGATGTGGAGGGGGGTGTCGCGCTCCGCCACGGCCTCCGCCAGCGTCCTGCGGAAGTCGCGAACGGTCTCGGCCTGCTTCTCGAAGCGCTTCAGCAGCGTGTCCGCCTCGCGGGTCATCACGGCCTCCGCACCGGCCGCGCCCATGTCCAGCAGGCCGTCGGACGCACCGCCCGTCATCAGCGAGATGCCCTTGCGGAGCGCACCGGTCATGAAGCTGAGGGCGATACGCTGCCCGGTGTCCCGCAACTTGTCGAGCTTCGGACTGCCATCCTTGCCGAGCCGCTCCGTCACCGCCTCGAGCACCGGCAGCAGGGGGTCGTCGGCGAAGTCGCTTTCCCAGGCGTTCACCATCACCGCGTCGTCGCCGAGGCGCTCCTTCAGGAGGCGCAGGAAGGTGGTCTTGCCCATGCCCCACGCCGCATCGACGTTGAGCACCAGGCCCTGCGGGCCGGTCGCGCGGGCGGCGGCGAAACGGGCGACGGTCTCAGCGTCTTCGCTCCGCCCCAGGACGTCGTTGACCTTTTCCATCGGCGGAGCTTCGGCGCTAGGCTCGCACGGTGCAAGATGGAGGACCGCGATGATCTCTTCGGACTGGGCGCGCATGATGGCGCGCTACAACGCCTGGCAGAACGGGCTCGTATACGCTTGCGCCGACGGCCTGGACGCCGGGGCGCGGCAGGCGGAGCGCGGCGCCTTCTTCGGCTCGATCGAGAAGACGCTCAACCACCTCCTGTGGGCCGACCGGATGTGGATGAGCCGGTTTGACGGGACGCCGAAGCCGAAGGCGGGCTCCATCGCCGCATCGGTGGAGGAGGAGCCGGACTGGAGCACGCTGACCGCAGCGCGGAACGAGACGGACCGCATGATCGCGGACTGGGCGGCGGGCCTCGACGACGAGACGCTGCGGGGCGATCTGACCTGGTTCTCCGGCGCGTCGGGGCGTGAACTCACGCGGCCGCTGGCGGGGCTCGTGGTCCATTTCTTCAACCACCAGACGCATCATCGCGGGCAGGTCAACGCCATGCTGACGGCCGCGGGCGGACATCCGGGGGACACCGACCTGTTCCTGATGCCGGACTGAAGGGGCTCAGCCGGCGAAAGGATCCCCGGGGTAGCCCACCTCCATCAGGTAGAGCCCGTACGGCGGCGCGACGGGGCCGCAGCGAGCGCGGTCGCGGGCCTCCAGCGCGGCCTGCACGTCGTCGGGCGTCCACGCCCCGGCGCCCACCCGCTCCAGCGTTCCGGCGAAGCTGCGGACCTGGTTGTGGAGGAACGACCGGGCGCGCACGTGGAGGTGGACCTCCGCCCCCTTCCGCCGCACGTCGAGCGCGTCGAGCGTCTTCACCGGGCTCTGCGCCTGGCACATGGTCGAGCGGAAGGTGGTGAAGTCGTGTCGGCCGAGGAGCCGGTTCGCGCCCTCCTGCATCGCGTCCACGTCCATCTCCTGCCGCACCTGCCAGACCAGCCCGGCATCGAGGGCCGCGGGCGCGCGCCGCGGCAGGATCCGGTAGAGGTAGCGGCGCGAGATGGCGGAGAAGCGGGCGTGCCAGTCGGGGGCGACCTGCGCGGCCGCAGTAACGGCCACGGGCAGCGGGCGCAGGTGGTGGTTGATCGCCTGCGACAGGCGGAAGGGATCCCAGTCGCGCGCCGTGTCCAGATGTGCCATCTGACCGCGCGCATGGACGCCCGCATCGGTGCGGCCCGCGCCGGTGACGGTGGTCTCCTCGCCCAGCTTCGCGATTGCCTCCTCCACCGCCTGCTGGACGGAGGAATGGGCGCGCTGGCGCTGCCACCCGGCGAAGGGCGCGCCGTGATACTCGATGCGGAGGGCGTAGCGGGGCATGACGCCTTGCCGTAGCGGGCCGGACTGGGGGAGGCAAGTGGGGTGTCGATGCCCGGGGGGGCCCCCTGCCTCGAGGTCGCCCGATCACGGGCGCCCGCGCGCCCGCTCCGGTGGCGGGCGGCACGGCGCGCTGGGCTCTGGGCCCATAACCAACAGACGAAGATTGCCGCCAGAGCGACAGCGGCATGGTCGTTCACGGCAAGGCGGTCATATCTCGTGGCGACGTGCCGCCAGTCCTTCTGTCAGCTGAAGGTGCGCTCGATCACGTTGCGCTCGCGGCAGGCTCTTCGGTCGACAGGGTGCAGTCGCCTGCGCGTCGGATCGTTCGGGATCACCGGCCGGGTCCCGCGCGCGATCAGGACCGCGCAAGCGGTCGCCGTCGCAGGTGGCGTCGGCGAGGCAGCTATCGGGCGCGTCGCTCGCGATAGGGTCCGGGGCCGAGGGCGCATCGCCACGGTGGCCGGGGCGGACAATCAGGCGCTGCATTGCCTGGACATGGCCCCCGTTCACGCCGGCTGCCGAGCGGTGCGGCTTGATACGGGTCACGTCGATCATCAGCGCCGGAGGCGACCCGCGCCCGCCCCGGACGGCTCCGCGAACACCCGCTCTCCCCCCCGCCGGCCCAAGGGCGAACCGGTTATAGAACGCCTTGGACGTGCCGCACGCCGTCGGAGCACTCCGCCACCTGCACCCCGACTGCAGGACATGCACGATCCCTCCGATGACGCGCCGGTCATCCACGCGAGGAACGCCTCTGGGTCCGTTGGGAAGAACCGGCTTCAGTCGCTCAGACTGCGCCCCGGTCAGTCAAGATGCCCAGCGCATCGCTGCCTCCGTCCGGGCATGAGTGACGCACCGGAACCGACCCGAGGGAATGCCCTTTCTGGGTCCCGAGCCGAGGGCGGCCGACCGGAGGGCGCTCGCGGCATCAGATCGAGGGGATTGGCCGCTCCGCCGTCCGCGCGGTGCCGTCCGCGACCGACACCCCCAGATTGCCCTTCCGGCAGGAGGGCGAGCGCTGTCTCGCCGACATGCGGGTAGAGCGTTCGAGGCGCGAGCCGGCGGAGCTCCGCGGCGGGCGCGGTCCCGCGGGCGGGACCCTGGAGGCTACCGCCCCGGGCCTTATGCGGGGTCCGTTGCTGCCGAAGTGCTCGGTTGCGCGCGGTCCCGGCGCTTTGATCGGGACGGTGGAAAGGGATGTCACGGCAGGGCTAGACCCGACCATCCCCGGAGTCGAAAGAGCCTCGGGTCCGGCCTGAGGATGACGGGACAGAGGACGGCCGCCCCGATACGATCTCGGCTGCGCGGGCGGCAGGGCAAGGACCAGGCAGCGCCACCTCGGCCGTCATACGACCGCCCCCGGGCCGGACCCGGGGTCTTCCGAACCGGTGCGCGTCGTTCCAGGAGGTCCCGGCGCGTCGGCCGAAACGGTGGCACTGTTCGGCACGTTTGCGCGCCGCTGGGCAGTCTCTGGAATGGAGAGAGCCTCGGGTCCGGCCCAAAGGGTGTCGGCTCGACGCAGGGCTGCCCGAACACGATCCAGGCGCCTCGGTCAAGGTAGCGTGCGTCCGAGAGTGCCGCCTCGACCATTTCGCAACCGCCCCGGACCCGGTCCGGGGCCTCCTACCGCAGGCGTGCCCGGAAAGGTCCCGGCGCTTCGGCCGGGACGGGCCCGGCCCCAACGCCGCGCTCGCATTCCGGGCCGGGCGCGCCCATATTGGCCTTCGCATCGATCGCGAGGCCGCCCTTGATCATCAACGACATCGCCGACGGGCTCCTGCGCGGGGTCGAGGATGCGCAGGCCGGGCTGCGGGAGGCTCTGTTCGACCCGGTGATCCGGCTCGGGGTCACGGGGCTCAGCCGGTCGGGCAAGACGGTGTTCATCACCTCGCTCGTCGCGAACCTCATGGAGCGGGGGCGGATGCCGCAGCTCCGTGCCGCGGCGGACGGCCGGATCACGACCGCCTATCTCCAGCCGCAGCCCGACGACGCGGTGCCGCGCTTCGCCTTCGAGGATCACCTCGCCGCCCTCACCGATCCCGAGCCGCACTGGCCGGAGAGCACGCGCGCGATCTCGCAGCTTCGGCTCTCGCTCAAGGTGCGGCGGGGGAACTGGGTGACGGGGCTCGGCGGGCCGCGGACCGTGCATCTCGACATCGTGGACTATCCCGGCGAGTGGCTCTTGGACCTGCCGCTGATGGACAAGAGCTTTCGCCAGTGGTCCGACGAGGTGGTGGCCGCGGCGCGCGATCCGGTGCGGGCGGAGCATGCCGCGCCGTGGCTTGCCGCACTGGAGGAGGCCGACCCCGCCCGCAAACTCGACGAGCCCGAAGCGCAGCGGCTGGCCGCGGCCTTCACCGACTATCTCGCCCGGATGCGCGCGGCGGGGCTGTCGGGCTTTGCCCCCGGGCGCTTCCTGATGCCCGGCGATCTGGCGGGGAGCCCGGCGCTCACCTTCGCGCCCCTGCCCGCCGGGGCCGCGCCCTCGGGCTCATTGGCCCGCGAGTTCGCGCGGCGGTTCGAGGCCTACAAGCGGCTGGTCGTGAAACCCTTCTTCCGCGATTACTTCGCCCGGATCGACCGGCAGGTGGTGCTGGTCGACGCGCTCGGCGCGATCCATGCGGGGCCGCCGGCGGTGGAGGATCTGCGGGTGGCGATGACCAATATCCTGGAGGCATTCCGCCCCGGCCCGAACTCCTGGCTCTCCGCCATCCTCGGCAAGCGGGTGGAGCGGATCCTGTTTGCGGCGACCAAGGCCGACCACCTGCACCACAGCCAGCACGCAGCGCTGACCGCGATCATGGAGGCACTGTTGGCCGACGCGAAGCGCCGCGCAGACTTCAAGGGTGCGCAGACGCAGGCGTTGGCGATTGCCGCGATCCGGGCGACGGTGGAGCAGGAACTGGCGCATCAGGGCGCGACGCTGCCGGTGGTGCGCGGCCGGCTGGAGGACGGCGGGAAGGAGGCCGCGCTGCACCCCGGCGACCTGCCGAGCGATCCCTCCGCACTGCTGGTGCCCGCGCGCAAGGGCGCTGCAGAATGGCTCGACGAGGGCTACTCCGTGATGCGCTTCGCGCCGCCGGTGCTGAGCAGGGCGCCCGGTGAAGGGCCGCCGCATATCCGGCTGGACCGCGCGGCGGAGTTCCTGATCGGGGACCGGTTGATGTGATGGGGATGTTGGAGAGCGTAATGTTTGGTTGTTCGGTCGCGTTAGCCTTGGGCGGGTGGAAGCGCGCTGAAGGAGGCAAGCCATCTCAGCGCTCACCTGTCTCGCCCGGCGGCACCGCCGGGCCGCGCCCGTCCGGGGCTCCGCACGTGATCCGGCGAAACTGTTCACCGGACATTTTCGGGGAAGCCGGATCACCCTCCCCCCGGAGGGCGCGTTGGGAAGGTCACTCATCGACGAAGCGACATGGATGCTTGAGGGCGCGAACTTATCAATCCTGTTCCGCAAGCGCCCTCCGGGTCGGGCGCGACCCTCAACGCATCTCCGCTCTGACAGGGCAACGCGCTCCAAGTAGCCACGTTCACGCGGCGCAAGGAGATCAGATCGACCAGACGCGCACGCAGCGTCCGGCGCCGCCCTCCGCTCTTCGATCCCCCCGGTTGCAGGTGCCCTCATGACCACCGATCCGCCCCGCCGCGGTCCTGTCCTGATCGAGAATGTCGAGGTCCTGCCCGACGCCCCGGCCGTCACCGAAGCGCATCCCGTCCCCGACGGGCCTCCCCCCGCGATGCTGCGCGCGACGCGCATGGCGGCGCGGCGGAGTTCGTGGCGGGGCAGGCTCTTCTGGGGTGCGCTCACCTCGCTCCTCGCGCTCCTGATCGGGAACGCGGCGTGGGAGGCGGTGCTGACGCTCGCCGAACGCAACCTGTGGTTGGGGCGCGCCGCGATGGCGCTCGCGGGCATCGTCATCGTCATCGCACTCGGGACCGTGCTGAAGGAGCTCGCCGCCCTTGCGCGCCTCTCCAATGTCGAGACGATCAAGGCGAAGGCGGCGGGGGCACTCGCCAGCGGTTCGGTGAAGGAGGCGCACGGCGTCCTCGACAAGCTCCACAGTCTCTATGCGGGCCGCGACGACCTCGCCGACGCGGCCGCCAGCGTGAAGCGTGCGCGGGAGGAGACGGTGGACGCCGACGCCCTGCTGGAGCTGGCCGAGCGGCACTATTTCGCAGCGCTGGACCGGCAGGCGGCGGCCGAGGTGCAGGCAGCCGCGCGCACCGTCGCGGGGGTCACGGCGCTGGTGCCCATCGCGCTGGCCGACGTGCTCGCGGCCCTCAGTGCGAACATGCGCATGATCCGCCGGATCGCGGAGATCTATGACGGTCGCGCCGGCATCGTCGGCACCTGGCGGCTGTTCCGTGCCGTTGCAGCACACCTGATCGCGACCGGCGCGGTGGCCGTGGGCGACGACCTGATCGGCGCGGTGGCGGGCGGCGGGGTGCTGGCCAAGGTCTCCCGCCGCTTCGGCGAGGGCGTGGTGAACGGCGCGCTGACGGCCCGGGTGGGGGTCGCGGCGATGGAGGTCTGCCGCCCCCTGCCCTTCGCGGCGCTGAAGCGGCCGTCCGTGACCTCGATCCTCCAGCGGGCCATGTCCGGCATGTTCGCGAAGGGTGACACCTGACCCTCTTGTGCCCGTGCGGCCGGAACGGCATCTTTCGGGGCAGACCACGGGAGGATGCCATGGCCGCGCTCACCATCGACTTCGCCACGTCCGAGGCCGACCTCGCCGTCTGCCGCACGCTGCGCAGGACCGTCTTCATCGAGGAACAGGGTGTCAGCGAGGCGGACGAGGTCGACGGGCTCGACGACACCTGCCTCCACGTGCTCGCGCGCGAGGGGGACGATCCGATCGGGGCCGCGCGCGTCCACATCCAGGGCGGCACGGCCAAGATCGGCCGGGTCTGCGTCCTGCCCCCGGGCCGCGGGCGCGGGATCGGCGGCGAGATCATCGGCTTTATCCTCACCCACCTGCGCGCCGATCCGCAGATCACGCAGGCCAAGCTCGGCTCCCAGATCGCGGCGATGTCGCTCTATTCCCGCGCCGGCTTCCGACCGGTGGGCGAGCGCTACATGGAGGCCGGGCTGGAGCACCAGGACATGGAGCACACGCTGGAGTGAGGCAAGGATCGCCGGCCTTCACCGTCCCGGCCGAAGCGCCGGGACCGTCCGCAACGGAGCAAGGCGGCTGTGAGGGACCCCGGAGCGTGTCCCGGGTGGTATCATGCCGACGCAGAGCTTTTCCGTTGCTCAGGCGATCCGATCCCTCGCAATAAAATTGCTGTCTACAGCCTGCTCCACTTCGTCATCCTCGGGCCTGACCCGAGGATCTCTCGATCCCGGAGGTGGTCGGGTCGGGCCCGACCATAACAGTCCAACCTCCGTCCCGGCCCAGGAGCCTTGGAGCGCTTTTGCAGGAAGAGGCCCCGGGTCAGGTCCGGGGCGATACCGGGTAGATGCATCCCCCGTGCGCGCGCCCAGGGCTCCGCCCGTGATGCGGCTTTCTCGCGGGCCGCTTCGACGATATCGGACCCCAGGACGCACGACAGGGAGGCTTGAGGGCATGGACCTCGAAAAAAGGGTTCGCAAGCGCCCTCCTGGTCGGGCGCGGCCCTCAGCGTCTCAACCTCGCACGTAGTAGACGTCGAACTCCGTCCGGCGCTCCTCCACGAAGCCGTGGCGCTGGTAGAACCGGTTCGCGGCACTGCCCTTCAGCGCACCCAGGCGGATCGGGCGGCCGCCCGCCTCCGACAGGATGCGCTCCATCGCGGCGGTTCCCAGGCTCTGCCCCGAAAGCTCGGGCGCGACGTAGAGATGGGCGAGGAAGAGGTCCGCGCCGCGATCCTCCAGCACGTGGAAGCCGGCGGTCCGCCCCTCGACCTCCATCACCGTGCAGGTCGCCGGATCGAAGCCGTCGAGCAGGCGGGCGCGGGCCCGGTCCGGGTCGAAGCGGCCGAGGGCGCGCAGGCTTCGCTCCATCGCCGCGGCGCGCAGGTCGGCGAGGGCCTCCGCGTCCTCGGCCCGCGCCGTCCGGAACGCGGGCCTCACCGCAGGCCCAGCGCAGTATCGACCGCGGCACCGACGCGCAGCAGTACGGCCTCGCCCATCGGGCGGCCCATGACGGAGAGGCCGCACATCGGCGTGCCCGTGGGCAGCGTGAGCACCGGCAGGCCCATCAGGTTGCCGATGCGGGTGTTGCGGAGTGTCATCAGGTTCTCGGACCGGTAGAAGGCCCCGTCCTCCGCCACGCGGCCGGCGTTCGGCGGCAGGATCGGGGCGGTGGGCACCAGCACGGCGTCGTAAGGCGCGGTGGCCGCGAGATAGCCCTTGCGCAGCGCCTCCAGCCGGGCACGGGCGCGCAGGTAGTCGGCCGCACTCACCTCCGCTCCGGCGAGGAACCGGTCGCGGACCTCGGAGAACATCACGTCCGGGTTCGCCTCGATCAGCTCGCCCTGCGCGGCATAGGCCTCGGGCGCGAAGAGGAGGGCGCCGGCGTCCATCGCCTCGGCAACCTCGGGTACGGCGATCCGGTCAAGCCGCGCCCCGGCGCTGGAGAGGCGGGTGACGGCATCCTCGAAGGCCGTGCCGGGAACGTCGCGCAGGTCGTCGAGGGCCACGGTCTCCAAAACGGCGAGGCGGAGGCCGGAGGCATCCACGCCCTGCAGGTCGGGCGCCGCACCACCGCCGAGGGCGTCGAAGAGAAGGGCCGCGTCCTCGACCGTCCGGCAGAGCGGTCCGACCGTGTCGAAATAGGCGCAGAGCGGCACGACCCCGTCGAGCGGCAGCGCGCCGGACGTGGTCTTGAGCCCCACGAGGTCGTTCCAGGCCGCCGGCACGCGGACCGACCCGCCCGTGTCCGACCCGATCCCCGCCGCCGCGAGCCCGAAGGCGACGGAGGTGGCCGCGCCCGAGCTGGAGCCGCCCGGCAGCAGGTCGGGATCGTTGATGTTGGGCGGCGTGGCGGTGACGGGGTTGTAGCCGAGACCCGCGAAGGCGAGCTCCGTCATGTGGGTCTTGCCGAGGCAGACTAGACCAGCGCGGGTGGCGCGGGCGAGCACTTCGGCATCCTTCGCGGGGACGCGGTTCTTGAGGAGCGCCGAGCCCGCCTCGGTCGCTGTGCCCGCGATGTCGAAGAGGTCCTTCCACGAGATCGGCACGCCGTCGAGCGGGCCGCGGCGGACGCCGTTCCTCGCTCTCTGGGCCGCGGCCTTCGCCTCGGCCCGGGCGCGGTCCGGGGTGGTACGGGCGTAGATCCGCGCGCCGTACTCCGAAGCCGCGATGGCGTCGAGATAGCCCTCCGTCAGCGCTACGGGGTCGAGGCGGCCTGCGGCGATCTCCCGCCCCAGATCGGCTGCAGGGCGGGTGAGATGGTCGGTCATGGGCGCTCCCTCTCGCGGTCGGCGCACGGTAGCGGGCAGCTGGAGGCGGTGCAATCGGGGTGCTTCGGTCGTGTAACGCGGGACCGTCCCGGCCGGAGCGCCGGGACCTTTGGCAACGGCCTGCTCGTGGGGAGGGAGACCCCGGATCGAGTCCGGGGTGGTACCGCATAGAATGGGTGCCCCGCCCGGCGGCACCGCCGGGCCGCGCCCGTCCGGGGCTCCGCCCGCGATCCGGCGAAACTGTCCACTGGACAGTTTCCGGGATGCCGGATCACCCTCCCCCCGGAGGGCGCATTGGCGAGGTCATTCGTCACAAACGCGACATGGATGCTTGAAAGCGTGCGCTCAGCAAGAAGCGTTTCAAGCGCGCCCTCCAGGTCGGCCGCGGCCCTCCGCACAACAGCGTATGGGTCGTGAAAGCTCCTCGGGAAGCCTACGACGTCCGTGTGTCGAGGCGATCGCAGGTCCAGCGCGGAACCGCTTCAATGACCCAACCCCAAAATCCACCCCAGCGACCCCGCGCCGCGATGGACATGGGGCCCTTGCGCCCCATAGATACGGGCATGACGCCGGACACCGATATCGCCATCGTCGGGGGCGGGCTGAACGGCCCGGCTCTCGCCCTCGCGCTCGCCTCCGCGGGCTTTCGCGTCACGCTGATCGACGCGCTGCCGCCCGGGACCACCGCGGATCCCGAATTCGACGGGCGCGCCTACGCGATCGCGCTCGGCTCACAGCGCCTGCTCCAGGGGATCGGCGTCTGGGGTGCGGTCGGCGATCACGCCCAGCCGATCAACGATATCGTCGTGAGCGACGGACAGGTCGGCTCCGGCGGCTCGCCCCTCCACGTCCACTTCGACCATCGCGAGATCGAAGAAGGACCGTTCGGCGCGTTGATCGAGGATCGCTGGCTGCGCGCGGCCCTCGCCGAGGCCGTCAAGGGCGCGGGGATCGAGACCAGCGCGCCCGTCCGCGTCACCGGCCAGACCATCCACCCGACCCATGCGGAGCTCGCGCTGGAAGGGGGCGAGACCCTTACCTGCCGCCTCGTCATCGGCTGCGACGGCCGCGGGTCCGGCACGGCGGAGCGGGCGGGGATCGGGCGGATGGCGTGGAGCTACGGGCAGACGAGCCTCGTCTGCGCGCTCGAGCACGAACATCCCCATCACGGCATCGCCCACCAGATGTTCTTTCCCGAAGGCCCGCTTGCGATCCTGCCGTTGCCGGGCAACCGGTGCTCCATCGTGTGGACGGAAGCCACGGAGCGGGCGGAGGCGGTGCAGGCAGCCGATGACGAAGGCTACCTCGCCGCCCTGCGCCCGCGCTTCGGCGATTTCCTCGGTGAGATCCGGCTGGCGGGCAGGCGATACACCTATCCGCTGGGACTGAGCCTCGCGCGGGCGTGGACGGCGGAGCGGGTGGCGCTGGCGGGCGACGCGGCGCACGGGATCCACCCGCTGGCGGGTCAGGGCCTCAACCTGGGCCTGCGGGACGTGGCCGCACTCGCCGAGGTGCTGACGGATGCGAAACGACGCGGCGAGGACTGGTCGCGGCCCGGCGTGCTGGAGCGCTACGCGCGCTGGCGGCGCTTCGACACGGGCGGGCTGGCGCTGGCGACGGACGGGCTGAACCGGCTGTTCTCCAACGACAACCCAGTTCTGCGCAGCCTGCGCGACCTCGGCCTCGGGGCGGTGAACGCGGTCCCGGCCGCGCGGCGCGGCTTCATGCGCGAGGCCGCGGGCCTGACCGGCGACCTGCCGCGCCTGATGCGGGGCCGCCCGCTGTGAAGCCCCTCCCGGACGTGCCGCGTCCGCCTGCCGCAGCGGGCGCGGGCACATGACGCCGGAGGGCCCTTTCGACGCCTACATCATCTGCACGGCGCCACGCAGCGGCAGCACGCTGCTCTGCCGGATGCTTGCGGCCACGGGCCTCGCCGGGCGGCCGGGATCGCATTTCCACACGCCGTCGCTGGAAGGATGGCTTGCCGCCTACGACCTGACGGCTTCGGAGTTCACCTCGGACCGTGCGGCGGTGGCGGCGGTTCTCGACGCAGGGCGGCGGCGCGGAACGGGGCCAAGCGGCATGTTCGGGCTGCGGATGCAGGGCGGCAGCCTCGACTTCTTCCTGTCGCGGCTCGAACTGCTGCACCCGGATCTGCCGGGCGACGTGGCGCGGATCGAGGCCGCGTTCGGGCGCGTCCTCTTCCTCCATCTCTCGCGCAGGGACAAGCTGGCGCAAGCGATCTCACGCACGCGGGCGGAGCAGACCGGGCTCTGGCACCGCCATGCCGACGGCTCCGAGCTCGAACGGCTCTCGCCGCCGCAGGAGCCCCGCTACGATGCGGAGGCCATCGCGCGCCATGTCGCGGGGCTCACCGCGCTCGACGCCGCCTGGGAGCGGTGGTTCGAGCGGGAGGGGGTCGCGCCCGTGCGCATCGAATATGACGCGCTGGCGGCGGACCCGCGCGGTGTGCTGGCGGAGGTGCTGCGGGCCCTGTCGCTCGACCCCGCCGCCGCCGCACAGGTCGCGGTCCCGACGGCGCGCCTGTCCGACAATGTGAACGCCGGCTGGGCAAGGCGGTTTCGGGCGGATGCGCCCGATGCACCATAGGGCGGCCGCGATGCTGCGGCTCGATCACCTCACACTCGTCGCGCCGACGCTGGCAGAGGGCGTGGCGCATGTCCGCCGCTGCCTCGACCTCGACGTTCCGTTCGGCACGCGGCACCGCTACATGGGCACCCACAACCACCGCCTGCAACTGGGCGACGGGGTCTATCTGGAGATCGTGGCGCTCGATCCGGAGGGCAGGCCGCCGAAGCGTCCTCGCTGGTTCGGCCTCGACGATGAGGACGGGGTGCGGCGGAACTGGGAGGCCGGACGGCGGCTGCGCGGCTGCGTCGCGGCCACCGTCGATATCGCCTCGACGGTCGCGGGCCGGGGCGACCTCTTCGGCGAGGTCGTGCCGCTGCCGCCCGAAGACCCGGTCTTCGCCTTCTCCATCCCCTCCGACGGATCGCTGCCGCTGGATGGCGCGGTGCCTTCGCTCATCGATCACAGGGGCGATCCGACCGCGATGTCGGAGATCCCGGATCTCGGCGCGCGGCTGCTGTCGCTGCACCTCGCCCATCCGGCACCCGACCGGATCGCAGGCCTCTACTGCGACCTGTCTGTCGATCGACCGCCCCGGATCGTCCGGGGCACGGGGGCCCGCTGGGAGGCACGGATCGAGACGCCGGCCGGCCCGAAGACGCTGACCTAGACACCATACACAGGGCGTCCCCGGGCGAGGCGACCTCAGGACCGCTCCTTCACCTCCCGGACCGCCTCCAGAAGCTCCCTGAAGTCGACGAGTGCGGCGATCTGCTCGTCGCTGAGCCTGTCGCGGTCGAAGGTGCCGTCCTCCTTGGTGAGGGTGGCGCCGATCACCGCCTCCAGCGCGTCGGACAGCCGGCCGAGCTGACGGCCGTAGCTGCCGACCTCCTCCAGGATGCGGCGCTCCCCGTCCGGATCCGGGGTGCGGCCAAGGTTGATGTTGACCAGCCCCCACTGACCGAAGAAGCGCATCCACCAGGTCCATGGCAGGATGTCCTGGGTGACGTCACCGGACAGCGGCAGCGCGCTGGCCTGCATCGCGCGCAGGGGAACTATATCGCGGCTCGAAGTCTCGCTCATTACTCCCCCATCCATATACCAAGGCACAATAACGCAGACCTTAACTGATCTCGCATCGAAAAGCGACCAGCACCTTCAGTAGAGATTGCTCCGGCCGACGCATTGCCCGCCTTTGCGATTGCGGGGCGAAAAGGGCGCATTCGCCCCTATCTCTCCGACAAAAGGAGAGCCCCATGATCCGTATCGCAGCCCTTTGCGCCCTCATCGCCCTGCCCGCCACCGCCGAGGAGATCGGCGAGGTCACGACCGCCTGGCGGCTGCTGGGCGCCAATCACCGCATCGTGGTCGAGGCGTTCGACGATCCGAAGGTCGACGGCGTGTCCTGCTTCGTCTCCCGTGCGCGGACGGGTGGCATCCAAGGCTCGCTCGGCATTGCGGAGGACACGTCGGACGCCTCCATCGCTTGCCGCCAGACCGGGCCGATCTCCTTCGAGCCGGAGGAGCTCGACGAGGGGGAGGAGGTCTTCGGGCAGCGCGCCTCGCTGCTCTTCAAGCGGGTACAGGTGGTGCGCTTCTTCGACGAGGCGCGCAACACGCTGATCTATCTCACCTATTCGGACCGTCTGATCGAGGGGAGCCCGAAGAATTCGATCTCCGCCGTGGTGATCCGGCCGTGGGACGCGGCCGGTTAACGGAAGCGGTTCGCCACCTCATCGGACAGGCGGTAGATGTCGGGGCGGCCTTCGACGGGCACGAAATGGCCCTTCTCCACCAGCGTGCCGAACGCCGCCTTCGGCTCCGCCGGTTCCAGCGCGCGGCCGATGTCGATGCGCGTCATCTCCGCCAGCAGGGCCTCGCCCCGGAATTCCGGCTCGCCGCGCAGGTGGTGATTGTAGGCGGCTGCGATCTCCAGCGCGTCGACGGGGCGGCGGGGGCGGCGCGGCGCGGCGTAGTCGCGCAGGCTGAGCAGCGGCGCGGCACGCTTCGCGCCCGGCTCAGGGCCCGCCACGCTCTGCGTCATCGCGCGGTCGAGGGCGCTGGCCAGCGCATCGTCGGGCAGCGCGGGGGCCATCTTCTCCAGCTCCTCGATGCTGGTGATCTCCTTCTCCGCACCGGGCATCGGCATGGCGAGGTCGCTGTCGGAGGCGGCTCGCGCGCCGACGGCCGGGGCACCGGATGCGAAGAAGTTCGCCTCCTCTTCCTCGTCGTCCTCCTCGTCCTCGCTGTCGAACACGAGCGCGTCGGCACCGCCCGTGTCGCGCAGGACGAGGCGGCCGTCGGTCACCTCGGCATGGACCGATCCCTCGGTCACGAGGGCGGCGTTCAGTTCGGAGAGCGGCACGACGCGTTGTCCGAACTCCGGATTGCGCGTCTCGACCTCCTCGCAGAAGGCGACGAGGCGCTTCAGCATGGCGACCGGATCCTCGACCCCCTCCATCTCGCAGGAAAACGCGCCAAAGCGCAGGGCGATGCGCGGCCGTCGGTTCATGTGTCCCCTCCCTCGTTTCGCGCGAGCCTAGCCGGGCGGCGGGGCGATGCAAGCGCTTGACGCAGCGTGCGGGAGGCGAAAGGTGGGGCGGATGACGCCGCGCTTGAGATATGATGCACCGGTGCTACTGGTCGGCGGCGGTCCGCTGGATGCGGAGCTGGTTCATGGGGTGGCCGCCCGCACGACCGGCATCGTGGCGGCGGATGGCGGGGCGGATGGCCTCGCGGCGCTGGGACTGCGGCCCGACGCGGTGATCGGCGATCTGGACTCGCTGCAGGATCCGGCGGGTTGGGGCGACGTTCCGGTCCACCACGTCGACGATCAGGACAGCACCGATTTCGAGAAATGCCTCCAGCGCATCGCCGCGCCGCTGGTGCTGGCGACGGGCTTCACCGGCGCGCGCATCGACCATCAGCTCGCGGCGATGAGCACGCTCGTGGCGCATCCGGGCCGGGTGCTGATCGTCGATCCGGTGGACATCTGCTTTCGCTGGCGCGCGGGGCTGCGGCTCGACGTGGCGGCGGGCACGCGGGTCTCGCTGTTTCCCATGGGGCCCGTGCGGGGGCGCAGTACGGGCCTGCGCTGGCCCATCGACGGGCTGGAGCTGACGCCCGCGGGCCGGGTCGGCACCTCGAACGTCGCGACGGGACCGGTGGAGGTCGAGGCGTCGGGGCCGCTCCTCGGCATCCTGCCGCGCGACTGGCTGGACGTGGTGGCGGATGCGCTATGTGCCGTGGAATGATCCGGTTCCTCGTCCCGCTCCTCCTGCTGCTCGCCGCCTGCGCCGCGCCCCAGGACCCCGCCCGCCCCGACACCTCCGCCGTGGCGACGGAGGTGGTGGAGCGCATCCTCGCCATGAACTGCGAGGAGCTTGCGGCGACCGAGGCGCTGCTGGGCCTCGTCGAGCAGGGCCAGTCCATGGCCGGCGTCCTGATCGCGGCCGGCGTGGCGCCGGGGCTGCGGACCGACATCCTCGGCCAGACCGAGACGGCGCGGCGGCAGACGCAGGCGCTGGTGAACTTCATGCAGGTGGTGCGCTTCTGCGGTCAGTCGTAGGGGACAAGGCCCCGGCGCGTCGGCCGGGGCGGTTGCTCGGAGTTGAAACCGTCCCGGACTTGATCCGGGACCTTTCGGAGCCCTGCACCATCAGGGATGTCTCGTTCACCGGCGAATGTCGCTGAACAATCTGGCACGCCTGTACTCCCGAGCTGTTCGGCCCTCCGCGCCTATCGCTCCGACGATAGGTATCGCCGCGGCAACGGCCAGCGCCCGATCGGTCTGGCCTCCTTCGCAGCACACTCGGCAATGCCGCTCCTGCCCCTAATGCAGCTGCTCGATCCGCTCCAGCGGCGGCCGTGTCCGGGCGAAGCGGCACTGTTCGCGGCATTCGAGGCGCGCGCAGATGGTGCCCCGCCTGCCGAAACATGTCGCCGTGCAAAGCCGCGGACCATCCAGCCGGGTCGCGATACCGGCCCCACATCACACCGGTGGAATACGCCCCTACGGAACGAGCCACCGCCCCGCCCAGCCGGCGCTGCGTTCATAGACCGCCCGGCTGTGCCGCTCCCGCCCCAGATGCAGCAGCTCGATCCGTTCCAGCGTCAGCCGGATCAGCGCGAAGCCCGGCCAAGGATCGGCGTCGAACTCCGGTACGGAGGGCGCCGCGACCTCCGACGCGGGCTTCGGCGTGACCGCATAGATCGTCCGCCCATGCTCCGGCAGCGCATCGAAGGCCGCCCGCGCCTCGGCATCCTCAACATGGACCGTGGCCAGCCCGGCGAGCCGCATCTGCACGCTCCGCTTCGCGTCCCACACATGCAGCGCCCCGCGCGGATCGGCCCGCAGCTCCGCCACCTTGCCGGCCAGCCGGTGCGAGTGGACATCGAGCGTGCCCGCCGCGCGATGCGCCGCGCGCAGCACGACCGTCCGCGCCTCCGGTCCCTCCGCCCCCACCGTCGCCAGCGCCGGGCGGTTGGCGGCCGACTTGCTGTCCACCGTGCCGCGACCGAGCAACTGCCACGCGTCGTCGAGGAACGCGTCGAGATCGTGGGGAGCCTCACTCATAGCCCGTCATCTCCAGATAGCCCCGGCCCGTATGCGAGCCCTCGAACCGCACCGGTCCTTCCCAGTAGGAAAAGAGCGTGCCCATCCAGCTTTGCGGGTTGAGGGCGGCGACCTCCACGTCCAGCCCCTCCTCCGGGATCTCCACCCGCCAGCGCACCGGGATCTCCCGCCCCTCGACCTCGGCCACCTCCAGCGGGGTGAAGCGCAGCCCCTCGGGCGGGAGGGGGCGCGGCGTGCCGTCCGGACGGATCCAGGTGCCGGAGTTGTAGGCCCCGCGCGCCCCGCGAAGCTGGAAGGCCATGACCCGCGTTCCGTCCTCGAGGTTGAGCGAGAACCAGTCCCACCCGGTCTGATCCTCCGACAGCAGTTGCGAGGACCACTCGCGGTCGAGCCAGGCGGTGCCCGTCACCTCCTCCGTCACGCCGTCGAGGGTGATGGTGCCGGTGACCTCGTAGAACGGTTGCGAGTAGTAGTAGCTCGCTTGCCCGTCCTGCGACTTCACCGAGTAGCCGCGCTCGCCCTGCGGCACGAAGGGGCCGGTGGCCGAGAGCTGAAGGTCGTAGGAGAACCCCTCGCCATCGGCTCGGAGGGCAACGTCGGAGAGGGCGGGCCCCGCCATCTCCCAATCGTCGATCCAGGCGGCGAAGGGCTGCGGCTCCACCCCCGCCTGCCCGATGCCGCCGCGGGCGAAGCGCTCGGCAAAGCGGTGTGTGTCGGGCGTGGTGAGCGCGGCATGTCCCATCCAGATCTGGGGGCTCGCCCAGCCGTCGCCCCGGCCGGGTGCGAGGGCGGAGCGGAACAGTGTCCACTGGATACCGCGCGCCGCGCCGGACGTGGTCTGAAGGTTCGCGGTCACGTACCACCACTCGATCCGGTAGTCGGGATGCGCCCCGTGATCGATTGGAAACGCCAACGGCCGGTCGGGCCGCGGAATGGCGAAGCCCTCCGCGCCCTGCCCGAGGCCTGCAAAGCCCTGTGGGTGGGCGGGGTGGGTAAGCAGCAGGGCGAGGAGGAGGGTGAGCGCGCGCGCAGCAGCGGTCCTGATCCGGGGCCTGTCAGAGCAGCGGGCGGATGGCCCTTTGTCGGCTCCAAGGGCGGGACACCGGAAGGCAACCAGTCCGACGCCGAGGGTATGCCAGCGTGCGTTCATCATATCTGCACCGGCACAGAGGACGAAGCGATGAGGGCGGCGTCCGAGCCTGGGTGGGCGCCGATGACATCAGAGCTGCTTGCTAGGTCACGAGGGTCACGACCCGCGCGCCCGGTAGAGACGTCGCAATGCGCCCTCCCGGGGGGAGGCTCGGGCGCCGCCCTGCGGTGCCGTCGGGCGATACCGGCTTCGAGCGCGGAACTCGAAATCGGTCTGGAAGCACTTGGATCAGGACGCATAACTGCTCTCAAAATGAGATGGTGTCGTGCTTCTTCCGTGGATCCGATCCGGGGCTGTGCGGAACAGGGCGCCTGTGCGGCCGCGACGTTGCGAAAGGTCCCGGCTCTGCGGCCGGGACGGTTACGTCCCGGCGCAACCGCCCCGGACTTGATCCGGGGCCGCTCGAACAGTGATGCGACCATCCCCAACCACCTCCAAAGATCAGCGTTCATCGGCGAAGACCCTCAGCAGCGCGCCCGGCGGCGTCCGTGCCAGGCGGATCGCGGGCAGGGCTGCCGCCGCCAGCGCCGCGACCAGCGACAGCCCGACCAGCCGCAGCCAATCGAGCGGATAGAGAAAGACCGGCAGCCGCCAGCCGAAGGCCTGCACGTTCACCACGTTCATCAGCACCCACGCGACCGCGAGCCCCAGCGGGATCGCCACCAGCGCCGTGAGCAGCGTGAGGCCCAGCACCCGCGCCACCTCCAGCCGCGCGAGACGCCCGCGGGTCAGCCCCATCGCCCAGACGGGTGCGACGCTCGGCAGGCGCATGAGCTGCAAGGTCAGGAGCGCCGTGAAGAGCGCCAGCGCCGCCACGCCCAGCGTGAGCACGTTGAGGGCGGCCGTCACGGTGAAGGTCCGCTCGAAGATCTCGATCGACATCGCCTTGAGCGCGGACTGGTCGGTGATCTGCCGGTCCGACAGCCCGAGCTCGGAGACGAGGGCGGCGCGCAGCGCCTCCGCCTCCTCCGGCGGGACGCGGATGCCATAGCTGAGGCCCTCCAGCCGGTCGTAGCGCGCCGCAAGCTGCGGCATGGGCGCCATGAGCTGGTTGCGCGGGTTGCCGTAGTCGGAATAGACGGCCGCGATCTCGACCGTCCAGGGCCCGGCCGGGGTCGGCAGCGCGATCACGTCGCCGGGGCCGAGGCGCTCGCGGATCGAGAACTGCTCGTTGACCAGCACCGCCTCCCCGGCGAAGACGCGGTCCCACGGGTCGCCGATGCGATCGATCAGGGGCCAGTTGTCGCGATAGGTCGCGTGATCGGCGATGCCGAAGAGCTCGACCGGACGGCCCTCCCACCGCAGATCGACCGAGCGGATGGGCAGCACCGCATCGGCGCGCGCGGCGGCGAACCCCTCGATCCGCTCGGCCTCCGCTTCATCCCGGGCGGTGAGGTAAAGCTCGGCGGCGAGCCGCTGGTCGAGCCAGCCCACGAAGGTGTCGCGGAAGCTGGAGACCATCGTGCCGACGCCGACATTCACCGACAGCGCGAGCAGCAGCGCCATCAGCGCGAGCGACAGCCGCGACATCTGCTGGCGCGCGTCCGAGAAGGCCCAGAGCGCGATAGGCCCCCGTGCGCGCTGCGCCGCGAAGGAGAGGACGCGGGCGAGGACCGCGGGCAGCGCCAGCGCCGCCCCGATCAGCAGCGATCCCATCAGGGCGAAGCCCGCGGTCAGCGAGCCCGCGCGCACCGTCAGGATCGCCGCCGCCGCCAGCAGCAGTCCCGCGGCCACGAGCTGGATCCGCAGACCCCGCGCCTGGGCCGCCGCCCAGGCCTGTGGCTGGGCGGGTGCCAGCAGCGGCAGCCGCGCGGTGCGCCAGAGCGTGTCGGCGGCCGCCAGCAGCGCGCCGGCCACCGCGATCGCCAGCCCCGCCAGCCACCAGGCCGG
Source organism: Roseobacter sp. HKCCA0434 (assembly GCA_032464575.1). Lineage (GTDB taxonomy): Bacteria > Pseudomonadota > Alphaproteobacteria > Rhodobacterales > Rhodobacteraceae > Pontivivens. Next base: position 169,634 of record JAWDKM010000006.1, on the reverse strand, counting down.
GCGGAAGGCGAGGGAGCCCGCGACCTGCGCGCCGTAGAGCCCCTCCAGCGTCACTGCGACATCCGGCAGCAGCGCCGCGGCGATGACGTAGCCCAGCGCCACGCCCGCGGCCCCGGCCACGAGCGACAGGATCACGAGTTCGGCCAGCATGACGCCGAGCAGAAGCCGCAGCGGCACGCCCAGCGCGCGCAGGGTGCGCAGCATGGGCTTGCGTTGCTCGAAGGCGAGGCCGATGGCGGAGTAGACGATGAAGAGCCCGACCGCGAAGGACAGCATCCCGAACGCCGTGAGGTTGAGGTGGAAGCTGTCGGTCAGGGCCCCGATCCCGGCGGCGTCCCCGGCGGCCGCGATGCGCTCGAACCCCGGCGGCGCGCCCTCCGCGCCCGGGGGCAGGACCATGCGGGTGAGCTCGCCCGCCGCCCCCAGGAGCCCCTGCGCGATGCCCACGTCCATGACGAGCGTGCCGGGCGGGATGCCCTCGGCCGCTTCCACCTCCAAGTCAAGGTCGGCCAGCGCCCGCGCGGTACGCGGCGCGGCGAAGGCCCGGCCGGGTGGCGTGATGAAGCCGATCACGCCGTCGCCCGCAACCGGCGGCACCGCGGTCTCGCCCGGCGGCAGCGTCACCGGATCGATCCCGAGCACGGCGTAGCGCTCCCCTTGCAGACGGACCTGGCCTTCGAGGATCGGCGACACCGGCCAGCCGGCGCGGCGCAGCGCCACGTAGTCCGCCTGGTCGAAGCGGTCGGCCCCGATGGGCCGCAGGCCGTCGAGCCGGTCGCCGCCCATCAGCGCGGTCGCCTCGTCATAGCTCGCGCGCGCCTCCATGTTGATCGCCTGCACGCCGGACCAGAGTGCCGTCGCGACCATCAGCCCCAGCAGCAGCGTGACGATCTGGAATGGTCGGCGGCGCCAGTGGCTGAGCAGGGCCTGGAGAACCGGCCGGATCATGTTCGGGCGGGATCGCGAATGGCGGCGTGCGCCTCCGGCGGGGATACTTGAGCGAACCCGAAGGCGGGGCGGGCGGCCCCGCCAACGCAGGGCGCCTCCGCCGGCCGGGCGGCGGGGTTGGCCGTATCGATCATGCCGCGACCCTGCCATGGCTCAGATGGATGCGCCGGTCGAGACGGGCGGCGAGGCGGGCGGAATGCGTGACCATCAGGAGCGCCGCCCCCGTCTCGGCCACCAGCTCCAGCATCAGGTCGAGCACGGCGTCGCCGGTCTCCTCGTCGAGGTTGCCGGTGGGCTCGTCGGCCAGCACCAGCGGCGGGCGGGCGGCAAGCGTCCGGCCGACGGCCACGCGCTGCTGCTGCCCGCCGGAAAGCTGCTCGGGCCAGCGCGCCTCCAGCCCCGCGAGGCCCAGGCGGTCCGTCAGCCGTGCCTGCCAGTCGGCATCGTGCCGGTCGGCGAGGCGCGCCTGGAAGGCGAGGTTGTCGCCGACGCTCAGCGACGGGATCAGGTTGAACTGCTGGAAGACGAGACCGACCCGGGTGCGCCGCAGCTCCGCCCGCCCGGGATCGGAGAGGCGCGCGAGCTCCGTGCCGTCGAGCCGGATCGCACCGCCCTCGAACCGGTCGAGCCCGGCGATCAGGTGCAGGAGCGTGGACTTGCCCGATCCGGACTCGCCGGTCAGCGCCAGCGTCTCGCCCGCGGCGAGCGTGAGGTCCACGCCGCGCAGCACGGGCACCGCGCCGAAGCTCTTGTGCAGGTTCTCGACATCCAGCATGGCCGCTACCCTAATGCGTCGGGGCGCGGGGGCCAGCACCGCTTTGTCGCGGCCTCAGGCCCGGCGCGTCAGACGGTGGAAGCGCAGCGCCATCGCGGTGAAGCTCACCACGCTCGCCACCAGGATCCCCTGGTAGATACCGGTCAGCCCGCCCCCGGTCCGGATCGCCAGCCACCAGCCGACAGGCACCATCACCACCCAGTAGCTCACCATGTGCAGCGCCGTGGGCACCCAGGTGTCGCCGCGACCGCGGCAGGCGTGGCTCATCACCGTCTGGTTGCCGTCGAAGACCAGCGCCAGCGACATCCAGAGCATCACGGGGGCCGCGGCGGCGAGCACCGTGGGATCGTCGGTGAAGAGGCGCAACATCCCCTCGGGCAGCGTGACGTAGAGCACCGCGAAGGCGAGGGAGGAGAGCGTGGCGAGGCCCAGCCCCGTCCATCCCGCCAGCGCCATGCCGCGCGGGTCGCCCCGGCCCCAGGCGTTGCCGACCCGCACCTGCGTCGCCGCGGCGATCCCAAAGGCGAGCATGAAGGTCGTGGCGAGGAACTGGAACAGCACCGCGTGGGAGGCGAGCGCGAGCGTGCCGAGCCAGCCCACGAACAGGGTCATCATCACGAAGGCCCCGGCCTCGAACGAGTAGGAGAGCCCGGCCCCGTAGCCGATCCGCCGCTGCTCGCCCGGCGGTGGCGCGGGGGCGGCCTCCCCGATCCCGTAGCGCGCGCGCCCCGGCAGGCGGTGGCGGGTGTAGGTCCAGAGCGCCAGCGCGAGCAGGCCGGAATTGACGACCGTGGCCAGCGCCGCCCCCTCCGCCCCCATCGCGGGAACGGGGCCGAGGCCGAAGACCAGCACGATGTTGAGCCCCAGATTGGTGATGTTGGCCGCGGCCACCGCCCACATGCCGACGAGCGGGCGGTGCAGCGCCTCGAGGAACGTGGTGGTCGAGAAGTAGATCGCCACGAACGGCAGCGCGAGGGCGACGAGCCGGGTCACGTTGCCCGCACTCTCGGCCCGCTCCGGCGTCTGGCCGAGCAGGCCGTAGAGCGGCTCGGCGAACTGCAGGAGCAGCGCCGCCGCGCATCCGACCGCAGCACCGTAGATCACCCCGCGGCGCCAGATCGTGCCCGCCGCCCGGTCGTCGCCCGCGCCGGTCACGCGGGCGGTCAGCACGCCGACGCCCATGGTGAGCCCCGCGAGGGCCGCCAGCATGCTGTCGTAGATGGCGAGGCCCAGGGTGTAGTCCGCCAGCTCCCGCGCCCCCGCGCGACCCAGCACGATCACGTCCGCCGTGGCAAAGCCCACCAGCCCCAGCCGCGCGAGCATCACCGGCCAGGCGAGGACGATCGTCCGCCGGATGTGGTCACCCAGCGACTGGGACTGCAGGATTGCGTCGGTCATGCCGCCGGCTCTACAGCACCGGCTGTCGCGGGGATAGGGGGGCCGGGGGAAACGCCTGTTTCCAAAGGAGATACGGATCGCCGGCCGGCCCAGCCGGACGGGCGGACCGCCCCGGTAGGTGCGCCTGCCCCGAGGGGGGGCCGGGGCAGGCGCGTCCGGTGGTACCTCCGGGATTGCCAAGCCGACGCATCCGGCCGCCAGGCGGGCACGATCCTAGTCCGCGCGACCGGGCGATCAAATTCCAATGCGCTTGATGGGAAACAAAAACCGTTTCACGGCAAGACGTTGGACGGATATCGCGCGGCAGCCTACGAAGGGCCGCCGAAGACGGCTGGACAATCTAGCGATGAATTCATCATGAATGATTGCAGATATCTTGGCGAAAGGTTGTTACTATTCCCAACATCCACGGCTCAGGAGAGCAGTAACGAGGGATCGTCATGGCGGTGTTTCCTCTTGGCCTCATCGAATTCGACGATGTCTTGTCCGCCTTCTTGACTGCGAACACCAAGGGCTCCGGACCCTCGGGGCGGAGCTTCGCCATCTCGAACGGCGCGACCCGATCACGCTGTTCATCCCAGATGACGACAGCGGCCTCGACGACGGCTTCATCGATCCCCCCGGCAACTCCATGAGTGCCACCAACCAGCTCATCGTCGAGCCGATGACGACCAACGGCGTGGCCTATGTGCTGGTCACGGCGGGAGGCACGCCGGAGGACCGATCGCGCTGGAGTTCGCCTTCACCTCCATGGCCGGGCGGAGCTTCACCATCGACACCGCCGGCGACGGCTAGGACGAACCCTATGCCACCCTCGCCTGCTTCGTCTCCGGTACGCCGATCGAGACGTTCTGCGCTACCCGGCCCGGCGATGCGGTCCCGGCCTACGACACCGGCGCCCGGCCGGCCCGCCGCACGCTGGGCCTCGCACAGCTGCTCGCCCACCCGACGCTGCGGCCCGTCCGGTTCGGGGGCGGCACGATCGGAAACGCCCGGCCGATCGTCGGCTCGCCGTAGCATCGCGTGCTACTGCGCCGGCCTCGGGCAGAGCTCCTCTTCAATACGTTCGAAATGCTGGCCTCCGCGAGGTCGCTCGTCGACGGACGCCGCATCCGGGTCGCGCACATAACGGCACCCGTCACCTATCATCACCTGATCTTCGACGCGCCCGGGCACGTATTCAGCGACGACGCTTTGACCGGGAGCTTTGACCCCCAGGAGGCAATGGCGGACCGGGCCACGGCGGCCGAGTTCCGGGCGCTGACGGCCGACCGGCCTCGTACGTTCGTCGCCGACCCGGCACGAGGCGCAGGCGCCGATGCGTGGCTGAGGGCCGGCACGCCTGGTTGCGGCTCAGGCGAGCAGCGGCCGCACCTCCGGCCAGGCGTCCGCATCCGCGATGACCTTGTCGCGGCAGAAGCTGTTGCAAAAGCCCACGACGCGGCCGCCGATCTCCGCCAGCCCGTCCGCCGCCACCGGCCGGCCCGAGAACGGACAGGTCCCGTTTACCGCGGAACCGTCCCCGGCCACCCGCGCGGCGCGGCGCGTACCAGGCCAGTCCACCGTCGGAAGGTCGAGGTCGTAGCCGGGCTGCACGACGTTCTCCGCCAGTCCCATCGCGCGCCACCGGCGGACCGCCGGATGCTCGAGATGGCGCGCCACGTAAGCCTGCGCCTCCGGCCCGACCTCCAGACCGTAGCCCGCGATCCGCATCGCGACCGGGGCGAAGAACGCATCCGCGACCGTGTAGTCGCCGAAGAGCCATCCGCGTGCGCCGGACCACAGCGCCTCGATCCGGTCGAGGTCGCGGCGCACGGCGTCGTCCGGCACGAAGCCCTCGTAGACATGCCTCATGTTCATGGGGCACGCGCCGCGCAGCGCGGTGAAGCCCGAGTGCATCTCGGCCACCATGGCGCGGGCCCGTGCCCGGTCCGCGGCCGCCATGGGCCACATGCCGGGCACCTCCTCCGCCAGCGTCTCGGCCATCGCGAGCGTGTCCCAGACCACCACGCCGTCGCGCCGGATCTGCGGCACCAGTCCGCTGCCCGAGCCGAACTCGGCGAGATGCGTGGCCAGAGCCTCCGAATACATCGGCGCCTGGACGACCTTCACCGGCGTGCCGAACGCCTCGAACAGCAGCCAGCCCCGCAGCGACCAGCTCGAATAGATCCGATCCCCGATCAGCAGTTCCCACATGGCGCGTCCTCCTCGCCGCCGAGGTTCGGGGATCGGATGGGGCCGCGTCCAATCAGCATTTGGCGGGTCGCCCGTCAGGGCTGGTGATTGATCCGGTCCACGGCCCAAGGTCCGCCCAGCCAATCGAGCCGTGTGAGCGACAGCGGCGCCACGCGGAAGGCGAGCGCGGTCGCGGGGGCCATCGCCGTGGCATGGGCGAGGGCCGCGAGGATCACGCCCATATGCGCGACCGCGATCACGTCGCCACCCAGCGCGTTCTGCCGCGCGATCAGGGGGGAGAGGCGCGCCGTCAGCGCATTCCAGCTTTCGCCGCCCGGCGGGGCGACATCGCCCGGCGCGTCCCAGAACCGCCGCGCCAGCGCCGGGTCGACCGCCGGATCGTCGTGGGCGAGTCCCTCCCACGCGCCGTAGTGCAGCTCGCGCAGCGCGGGATCCTCCTCCGGCTCGAACCCCAGCGCGCGGGCCGTATCACGCGCTCGTGACAGGTCGGAGGACAGGACGCGCGCCTCTCGTGGCAGGATGTCGCGCAGACGGGCCAGCGCGGAACCGTCGCCCAGATCGGCCGGCAGGTCGGTCCAGCCGACCATGGTGCGCGCATGGGTCGGGCCGTGACGGACCCACCACCACCTTGTCATTCCAGCGCGTTCGGCATCTTGCCCTTCAGCACCAGCGGCAGGCCCGCCGCGACGAAGAGGACCGTGCCGGCCCGTGCGGCCACGGCCTGGTTCAGACGTCCCTGCGCATCCCGAAATCGCCGTCCGAGCAGATTTTCGGGAACCAAACCCATTCCCACCTCGTTGGACACAATGACGAGTTCGGCCTCGGTCCTCGAAATTGCCGCCACCAAGCGATCCGTTTCTGACCCTACGTCGTACTCACCCAACAGAACGTTGGATAGCCAGAGCGTGAGACAATCGATGAGAACGATGTTCGTCCTCGACACTCCCTCAAGGACCCCGACAAGGTCGAGCGGTTCCTCCCGGGTGATCCAGCCTTCGCCGCGATCTTCAACATGCTGCGCGATCCGCGCCCGCATCTCGTCATCGAATGCTTGAGCGGTCGCCACATAGTGCCACGGCCCGGGGCGGGCGCGCACCAGGCGCTCTGCCAGCGCGGACTTTCCCGACCGGGCCCCGCCCAGCACGAATTTCACGTTCGTTAACATCTGATCGGCAGACCTCATGCCGGTCCACTCCAGCCGGGGCCGTCCACGTGGCGTCCGGACCTCATAACCTCATGCGGGCCGTACCCGCAATCTCTGCTGACAGGGGAGTTTGGCATGGCACTTGATGATTCCGTTTCGCGGTCCGTCACCCGACAGGCTATGGGCGCAGAGATGCTGGATGCGGAGACCGAGCTGATGCTCGCCCGGGCCTGGCGCGACGAGGGGTGCGAGAAGTCGCTGCACCGCCTCGTGAACGCCTACATGCGCCTGGCGGTGTCGATGGCATCGAAGTATCGCCGCTACGGCGCATCGATGCCCGACCTGATCCAGGAGGCCGGCGTCGGCCTGATGAAGGCGGCGGAGAAGTTCGACCCCGACCGGGGCGTGCGCTTCTCCACCTATGCCGTGTGGTGGATCAAGGCCTCGATCCAGGACTACGTCATGCGCAACTGGTCCATGGTGCGCACCGGTTCGACCTCCTCGCAGAAGGCGCTCTTCTTCAACCTGCGCCGGGTCAAAGCGAAGCTGGAACGGGAGGCGAAGGGCGAGGCGCACATCTCCAGCCATCAGCTGCGGGAGATGATCGCGGACGAGGTGGGCGTGCCCCTGCGCGATGTGGAGATGATGGAGGCGCGGCTCTCCGGCTCCGACTTCTCGCTCAACGCCCAGCAGGCCGGTGACGAGGGCCGGGAGTGGGTCGAGGCGCTGGAGGACGAAGGCCCGCGGGCCGAGGAGACCGTGAGCCACGACGTCGACCTGATCCGTGTCCGCGGCTGGATCGCCGAAGCGATGGACGCGCTGAGCGCACGCGAGAAGATGATCGTGATCGAACGCAAGATGCGCGACGATCCCCGCACGCTCGAAAGCCTCGGCAACGAGCTCGGCCTGTCGAAGGAGCGGATCCGCCAGCTCGAGGCGCAAGCGCTCAAGAAGCTGCGCAAGCGGCTGGAGACCACGAACGGCGCCACGGCTGAGATGCTGGCGCTGGCCTGACCCGTCGGGGGAGCGGGTCGCCCGCTCCCCGTCGATACCCCGACGGTCAAATTCACCCCGACGGTCAAATTCGATCTGGCGGGTCTTGTGCAACGCAGCACGCCCGCTATGTCCGACCGTATGCGTATCGCAACGATCCTCTCCCTCCTTCTCGCAACAGGGTCCGTCCAGGCGCAGAACCAGCGCGAGGCGGGTCTTGAACTCGTCCTGCTCGCCGATGCTTCGGGCTCCATCGATGCGGAGGAGCTGGCCTTTCAGCGACAGGGCTACGCGCTTGCCATGACCGATCCGCAGGTCATCGCCGCGATCCAGGAATCGATCTACGGCACGGTCGCCGTGACCTATGTCGAATGGGCCGCGAACACCGCCGTCATCGCCGACTGGACCATCATCGACGGGCCCGAGACGGCCGCGGCCTTCGCCGCCGAACTGATCGAGGCGCCGCGCGGGGCCTATGGCCGCAACGCGATCGGCACCGCGCTGCTGGAGGGCAAGCGGCTGATCGAGGAGAACGACATCTTCGCCCCGCGCGCCGTCATCGACTTCTCCGGCGACAGCATCAGCAACTTCTCCGGCCCCTCGATCGAGGATGCGCGGGCCGAGGTCCTCGCCGCCGGCATGACCATCAACGCCCTGCCGATCCTGACGCCGGAGGACGGACGGCGCGCGAACGTGAACCTCGAACAGCTCTACGCCGACCGGATCATCGGCGGTCCCGGCGCCTTCATGGTGACCGCCACAGGGCGGGAGACCTTCGCCGAGACGGTGCGCCGCAAGCTGATCCTGGAGATCGTGGGCGCCACCCCCGAAAGCTACGAGGTGGTGGACCGCAGCGAGTGAGCGGCCACGAATGCTTTGCATTCTGCACCTCCTCGTCGAATAAGGTTGGGACGAACCCGTCAACGAAGGTCCCCCATGCGCTTCGCCCTCGGTCTGCTCCTTCCGCTCCTCGCCGCCTGCACGCCGCCGCCCGACTTCGCCGCACAATCCGACGTCGTCCTGATCGGGGAGGTACACGGCGTCGCCGATCACCATGCCTTCCAGGCCGAGGAGGTTGCCCGCCTGCAGCCGGCCGCCATCGTCTTCGAACAGGTCCAGGGGGCGGATACGGCCCGGCTCAACGGTCTGCTGCGCCGCGGCGCCTCGACCGGGGAGATCGCCGAGCGGCTGCAGTGGGCGGACAGCGGCTGGCCCGATTTCGCGCTCTACCACCAGATCATGCGCGCCGCACCGGGCGCGCAGGTTGTGGGCGGCGGCGCCCCGGTCGAGCTGGTGCGTCGCGCCTCCGTACAGGGCGCCGAGAGCGTGTTCGGCGCGGACGCGGCCCTCTATGGTCTCGACAAGACACTGCCGCCCGCCCAGCGCGCGACGCGGGAGCTCGAACAGTTCGCGGTGCATTGCGAGGCGGTCCCGCTCAGCGCCATGCCCGGCTTCGTCGAGGCGCAGCGCTTCCGCGATGCCCGCCTCGCGCAGGCGGTGCTGCTGGCCCGCGAACGGGTGAATGGCGGACAGGTGGTCCTGATCACCGGCAACGGCCACGCCCGCGTCGACTGGGGGGTTCCGGCGGCACTGGCGACGGCGGCGCCGGAGCTCACCACCTTCTCCATCGGGCAGGTGGGCCCGGGCGACACCGCGCCCTTCAACGATGTGCGCGTCGCGGACCTGCCCGATCAGGGCGATCCCTGCGCCGCCTTCGCCGAGGGCGGGACTTGAAGGCGCGCGGTGCGAGGGTTACCCCTTACGTCAAGGGGACAGACATATGACCTCCAAGCGCATTCTTCTGATCGTCGGCGGCGGCATCGCGGCCTACAAGAGCCTCGAGCTGATCCGCCTGCTCACCGGCGCGGGCCATGCGGTGACGCCGGTCCTGACCTCCGCCGCCCGGCATTTCGTCACGCCGCTCTCCGTCGCGGCCCTGGCGCAGGAGAAGGTTCATACCGAGCTCTTCGACCTGACGGCAGAGGCGGAGATGGGGCACATCGAGCTGTCGCGCTCCGCCGACCTGATCGTCACAGCCCCCGCCACCGCCGATCTGATGGCGAAGATGGCGACGGGCCGCGCCGACGATCTGGCGAGCACGCTGCTGCTGGCCACCGACACGCCCGTCCTGATCGCACCCGCCATGAACGTGCGAATGTGGGATCATCCGGCGACCCAGCGCAACCTGGAGACGCTGCGCGGCGACGGGATCGCGGTCGTCGGCCCCAATTCCGGCGACATGGCCTGCGGCGAGTACGGGCCGGGCCGCATGGCCGAACCGGCGGAGATCCTGGCCGCCGTCACCGCCCATCTCACCGAAGGCCCGCTGACCGGGCGGCATGTCCTCGTCACCTCCGGCCCCACGCATGAGCCCATCGACCCGGTGCGCTACATCGCCAACCGCTCCTCCGGCGCGCAGGGCACCGCGATCGCCGAGGCGCTGAGCGAGCTGGGCGCTGATGTAAGCTTCGTGACCGGCCCCGCCACCGCCCCGCGCCCCCGCGGCCCGCGGATCACCGAAGTGGAAACCGCCCGCGAGATGCTGAGCGCAGTCGAGGCCGCCCTCCCCGCCGACGCCGCGATCTTCTGTGCCGCCGTCGCGGACTGGCACGTGGTCAACGCCGGCCCCTCCAAGATGAAGAAGGAGGCAGGCGGGCTGCCCGCCCTCGACTTCGCGGAGAACCCCGACATCCTCGCCACCATCGCCCGGCGGAACGAGAACCGTCCCCGGCTCGTCGTGGGCTTCGCGGCCGAGACAGACGACGTCATCGCCCATGCCACCGCCAAGCGCGCGCGCAAGGGCTGCGACTGGATCGTGGCCAACGACGTGAGCCCCGGAACCGGGATCATGGGCGGCGGCCACAATGCCGTCACCCTCATCACCGAAGACGGGGCGGAGGACTGGCCTCGCCTCACCAAGGTGGAGACGGCGCGCCGCCTCGCCCAACGCATCGCGGAGGCGCTGGCATGAACGGCCTGAAACTCTCTATGCCCGGCGTGGAGCTCCGCGTGACCCGCGCCGAGGGGGCGGATCCCGAGGTCCCGCTGCCGAGCTATGCGACGCCGGGGGCCGCGGGCATGGACCTCTACGCCAATTTCGGCGCGGACAAGCGGGCGCGCGGCATCACCCTGATGCCCGGCGGGCGCGCGCTGATCCCCACCGGTCTGGCAATGGAGATCCCCCGCGGGTTCGAGGTGCAGATCCGCCCCCGCTCCGGCCTTGCCCTGCGCCATGGCGTGACCATCGCCAACGCGCCGGGCACCATCGACAGCGACTATCGCGGGCAGGTCTCCGTGATCCTGCTGAACATGGGGCACGAGACCTTCGACGTGAACCATGGCGACCGGGTCGCACAGATGGTGCTCGCCCCCGTCACCCATGTGCAGTGGGTGGAGGCCAACGAGCTGGGTGAGACCGAGCGCGGCTTCGGCGGCTTCGGCTCCACCGGGCGGAGCGATCGGGACCGGTGAGCGCCCTTCTCGGCACGCTCGCGGGCGGCGGGCTTCTGACACTGCTGCTGCTGGGTGGCTTCGGCGCCGCCTTCGCACTCGTCGGCGGGGCGGACCGGCGGCGGGCGCTGCGCACCGGCCTGATGATCGCGGCGGTGGCGGCAGCGATCCTGTCGCTCGATGCGGGCTTCCGCGCCCAGATGGGCCAGTCACTGGTCGCGGCCTTCTGGCTCGCCCTCGCCGCTGTACCGATTCTGGGCTACGTCGTCCTCCTGCGCCGCCTGCGGCGCCGCGCCCAGCCGGAGGAGGCGCCCCAGCCCGCGGGCCTGCGCCTGATCGAGGACGATGCCGCCCTGACCGCCGACAGCCTCGCCGCGATCCGGGCCGAGAGTGCCGCCCAGCCCGGCTTCGAGCGCGAGAGCTTCTCGGTCGCCTGGAAGGACGAGACAGGGACGGTGCGCGGCGCCGTGCAGGTCATCCGCGTCATGGAGCTCGCGGAGCTCCGCACCCTCCACGTCGATCCCGACTGGCGTGGCCGGGGCCTTGCCCGAGACCTCCTGCAGGGTGCCGAGTACGAAGCCCGCGCCCGCGGCGCCCGCCATGCCCGCCTCGGCACCTACAGCTGGCAGGCGCCCGGACTCTACGAGAAACTGGGCTGGCGCGAGGTCGCCCGTTTCCCCGCCGGATCGGGCACCCACCGCATCGAGTACGAGAAGGCCCTGTGAGCTTCACCCCCGAAGAGCTGGAGCGCTACGCCCGCCACATCGTCCTGCGCGAGGTCGGCGGACCGGGACAGGCCAAGCTGAAGGCCGCCCGCGTGCTGGTGGTCGGCGCAGGCGGGCTCGGCGCCCCGGCGCTGATGTACCTCGCGGCGGCGGGCGTCGGCACGCTGGGGGTGGTGGATGACGACGTCGTCAGCCTCTCCAACCTCCAGCGGCAGTTGATCCACGATACCGGGGCCGTGGGCATGCCCAAGGTCGTGAGCGCCGCCCGCAGCATCTCCCGCATCAACCCGAATGTGGCGGTCGAGGGGCACGAGGCCCGACTGGATGCGGAGACGGGGGCGGAGCTGATCGGCGCCTACGACCTCGTCCTCGACGGCTCCGACAATTTCGGGACGCGCTACCTCGTCAACCGCCTCTGCGTCGCGGCGGGCGTGCCCCTGATCGCGGCGGCCATGACGCAGTGGGAGGGGCAGATCAGCCTCTACCACCCGGCGGCGGGCGGCCCGTGCTACCAGTGCGTCTTCCCCGAAGCGCCCGCGCCGGGCCTCGTGCCCACCTGCGCGGAGGCCGGGATCGTCGGCGCGCTCGCCGGGATCGTGGGATCGATGATGGCGGCGGAGGCGGTGAAGCACATCACCGGCGCGGGCGAAACCCTGACCGGCGCCCTCCTCATCCACGACGCCCTCTACGCCGAAAGCCGCCGGATCGGCGTGGCCCGCAGACCGGACTGCCCGATCTGCGGCTAGGTCAGACGAGCTTGCGGAACACCACCTTCGCATCGTTCGGCCCGTACCAGTCGCGCAGCCGTGCCTCCTCCTCGTAAGCAAGCGCGAGGTAGAGCGCGCGCGCCGAGGCGAAGGCCGGTTGGGAGGATGTCTCGATGATGAGCATCCGCGCCCCGGCCTCCCGCACCGCCGCCTCGATCTCGCCGATCAGCGCGCGGGCGAGACCTGTGCGCCGGGCCGCCGGGGCAACGCCGATGAAGCGCATGTTCCAGATGCCCTCGGCCATAGGCTCGGGCTCCGCATAGGCCGCTCCGTCGGGGCCAGGACCCGCGACGCGCCAGATAGCCTTGCCCGGCTCGGCGAGCTGGGTGGCGATCATCGCGCCGAACCAGTCGAGCTCGTCAGGCCGGAACATCTCCGTTCCGGCCGCGATCTCCCGGATCCGCACGGCATCCTCCGCGCGGGCGGGTCGAATATCGGTCGAGGTCATGTGTCAGCTCCGATTGTCCGGCTGCGCACGGACCGAGATCCGTCCCAGCCGGGTGATGCGATAGGGCGCGCCGTTCCGCGAGCGGATCAACCGCTTGGCGCGCAGGCGGGTGAAGACGGGCATCGTGCAATCGCTCAACACGTTGCCGTCATGGGTGAAACAGGTCACGGCCACGACCTTGGCGCGATGGTCGCGCTCATGCCGGATCAGGCCGCCCTGTGCCAGCACGTGAAGCACGCGCTGTTCGGGTTTCGAGATGTTCAAGGGAGTTTCCCGGAGTGTTCGTCAGGCACGAAAAAGTGTCCGCCGCGGGGCGGATCGCTGGGATGAGGCCTGTCAGCGCAAGGGCCTCAGCGGCTGTGCCGGGTCTCGGACAAAAACACTCCGTCGGTTGTCGGTGCCCACATAGGAAACCGATCTCCGGCAACCAAGGGCGGGACTGCCTCCGGCGGGCGTATTTCGAGAGAGTGATGCAGGGGCGCGGCGCCCTGCCCCATCACTGTCGTCAAATACGCGCCGCCGCAGGCGGAAACGGCGTCAGCCGTCCCGGCGGATCGTCTCGTTCCTGGGATCGTAGGGGCTGTCCTCGGCGACCTGGGCATCCCAGAGCTCGCGGAACATGCGGACCTTGAGCTTGGTGCCTGGCTCTGCGAGGTCGGGGCGGACATAGCCCATGCCGATCGACTTGCCGAAGGCGGTGGAGTAGCCGCCGGAGGTCAGGCGGCCGGCCTTCTCGCCGTTGTGCAGGATCGCCTCCCGCCCCCAGGGATCGGCATCGGCCGGACCATCGATCAGAAGCGTTACACATTTCCAGCGGATGCCGGTTCTCTGTAACATATCCTTGCCGTGGAAGTCCTTGTCGAGATCCACGAACCGGTCGAGCCCAGCTTCGAGCGGCGTCGCGTCCCGGCCGAGCTCCGTTCCGAAGGCGCGGTAGCTCTTTTCCTGCCGCAGCCAGTTCTGCGCCCGGGCGCCGACGAGTTTCAGTCCGTGCGGTTCACCCGCCTCCATCAGCTTGTCCCAGAGGTGGGCCTGCATCTCGATCGGGTGGTGGAGCTCCCAGCCGAGTTCGCCCGTGTAGGCCACCCGGATCGCCATCGTCGGGACCATGCCGAGTTCGATGTTGCGCATCGACAGCCATGGGAAGCGTTTGTTGGAGAGCGCCGTTTCCGGCTCCGCATCCCGGATCAGGGTCTTCAGCACGTCGCGGGATTTCGGCCCGGCCAGCGCGAAGACGCCCCATTGGGTCGTCACGTCCTGCTCGTTGATGCGGCCGAACGCGTCTTCCTTCTCCCAGATCGCCTTGTAGAGGACATCCTCGTCATAGGCGTGCCAAGCGCCAGCGGAGACGAGGTAGTAGTCGTTCTCGGCCAGCCGGACGATGGTGTATTCGGTGCGTACGGTCCCGGCAGAGGTCAGCGCGTAGGTGAGGTTGATCCGCCCGGGCTTCGGCAGTTTGTTCGTCGTGAACCAGTCGAGGAAGGCGGTCGCGCCCGGTCCGCTGATCCGGTGCTTGGCGAAGGCGGTGGCGTCGATCAGGCCGACGCCGCTGCGGATCGCCTCGGCCTCCTCCTTCGCGTACTGCCACCAGCCGCCGCGGCGGAAGGAGCGTGCGGAGTGGTCGTCGAAGCCCTCGGGCGCGTAGTAATTCGGCCGCTCCCAGCCGTTCACCTGGCCGAACTGGGCGCCCGCCGCCTTCTGCCGGTCATAGGCAGGCGAGGTGCGCAGGGGCCGGGCGGCCGGCCGCTCCTCGTCGGGATGGTGGAGGATGTAGACGTGCTCGTAGGCCTCCTCGTTCTTGCGGGCGGCATACTCTGTCGTCATCCAGTCGCCGTAGCGCTTGGGATCGAGGGAGGCCATGTCGATCTCCGCCTCGCCCTCGACCATCATCTGCGCGAGGTAGTGGCCCGCCCCGCCCGCCGCCGTGATGCCGAAGGAGAAGCCCTCCGCCAGCCACATGTTGCGCATGCCGGGTGCCGGGCCGATCAGCGGGTTGCCGTCGGGGGTGTAGCAGATCGGGCCGTTGAAATCGTCCTTGAGCCCCGCGGTCTCGGAGCTCGGAATGCGGTGGATCATCGACATGTACTCTTCCTCGATCCGGTCGAGGTCGAGGGGGAAAAGGTCGGCACGGAAGCTGTCGGGCACGCCGTATTCGAACCGGGCGGGCGCATTGCGCTCATAGGGGCCGAGGATCCAGCCGCCGCGTTCCTCGCGCACATACCACTTGGCGTCGGCGTCGCGGAGCACGGGGTGCTCTCCGTTCGTCTTGCGCCACTCCTGCAGGGCGGGATCGGGCTCGGTGACGACGTACTGGTGCTCGACCGGGATGGCGGGGATCTTGATGCCGAGGAGCTTCGCCGTGCGCTGCGCGTGGTTGCCGGTGGCGGTGACGACGTGTTCGCAGGTGATGTCCCAGGTCTCCTCGCCCGGCACGAGGTTGCCGCCCTTCTCCACCATGCGGCGGCAGTGGACGCGCCAGCCGTCCGGGGTCTGCGTGTAGCCGTCGACCTGCACCTTGCGCTGGATCTCGACGCCCCGCTGGCGCGCGCCCTTGGCCATGGCCTGCGTGACGTCGGCGGGGTTTATGTAGCCGTCCGTGGGATGGTAGATCGCGCCGACGAGGTCGTCGGTGCGCAACAGCGGGTAGCGGTCCTTGATGTCCTGCGGCGTCAGCCATTCGAAGGGGACGCCGACGCTTTCCGCCGTGCTCGCGTAGAGCATGTATTCGTCGAGGCGCTCCTTCGATTGCGCCATCCGCAGGTTGCCGACGACGGAGAAGCCTGCGTTCAGCCCCGTCTCCTCCTCCAGCGTCTTGTAGAACTTGATGGAGTAGTCGTGGATCCAGGTCGTGGCGTAGCTCATGTTGAAGTACGGCAGCAGCCCCGCCGCGTGCCAGGTGGAGCCGGAGGTGAGCTCGTCGCGTTCGAGCAGGAGCGTGTCGGTCCACCCGGCCTTTGCCAGGTGATAGGCAATGGAGGCCCCCACCGCGCCACCACCGACGACCACTGCCCGTGCGCTCGTTCTCATGTCCCGATCTCCCTGGCGTTTCGGATCGTTCTAGCGGGTCGGGCGGAGGGGGCCGTTCGGGCGGGCGACGGTTGGGGGGTGGAATGCGACCTGTGGTACGGGGGATGCGGGGCGGTTGTTCCGTGGTGCGACCGTCCCGGCCGCAGCGCCGGGACCTTGCTGAAACTGTGGCCGCGTCGAACGGAAAGGCCCCGGATCAGGTCCGGGGCGGTATCGAGCAGAACCAGTCTTCCGCCCGGCTGATAGGCCGGGCCGCGCCCGACCTCCCCCCGGAGGGCGCGTTGGCGATGCCGTTCATCGAATGAGCGGCATGGATGCTTGAGGGCGCGGACGCTTAACACTTGTCACTTATGCGCCCTCCAGGTCGGGCGCGGCCCTCCACTCTTTAGTTCAGGCGGCTTGCTTTTCGGGCTGCACGATCCCCACGCCTTCGGCCCGCGTCACCCAGAGCGTCACGACCAGCGCCAGCACCGCACCGCTGATCGCCGCAGCGAGCAGGGCCCACCAGACGCCCGTCGCCCCGAGGTCCAGCGGACCGGTGAAGAGCCAGGCGAAGAGGGCGAGGCCCAGCCCGAGCCGCCACAGACCGATCAGCAGCGGCCAGCGCGGCTGCTGCAACCCCTGCAACAGGTTCTGCGTCACGAAGATCACGACGAAGAAAGGCAGCGCCCCCGACAGGATCCGCAGGTAGGCGACCGCGTGGTCCACCACCGCCTGCTCGTCGTTGAAGAGCGCCACGGCGGGTCGGGCGAGCGTCCAGATCATCACCGCCCCCAGCGCCACGAAGCCAAGCGCCACGGCCCCGGTGACGCGCACCGCGCGGCGCACGCGCTCCGGCTGATCCGCACCCATGTTCTGCGCCGTGATCGGCAGGAGCGCCGTCGTCAGCCCGATCACCGGCAGCAGGAGGAGCTGTTGCAGGCGGAAGCCGACCCCGTAGGCCGCCACGGCGTCCGCGCCATGATCGCGCAGGAAGAACTGGCAGATCACGCCGCCCAGCACCGTGACGTAGATCGTGGCAGAGGCGGGTGCGACCTCGGTCATCAGCGCCTTCTGCTTCTCGAACCGGGGCAGGATGTCGGCCCAGCCGAAGCCCTTCATGATCTGCGAGCGCAGGGCGTTCCAGCCGATGAAGATCAGCACGCCGGTCTGAGAGACGACGGTGGCGACCGCGATCCCGTTCAGCCCGAACCCGTCCCAGATCCCCGGGATGCCCCAGATGAAGAGCGGATTGAGCCCCACATTCGCGACCGTCGCGGCCAGCTGCGCCCGCTCCTGCGTGACCGTGTCACCCTGCGCGGTCAGCGTGCCGGTCATCGCGTAGGTCACGATGAAGCCGGGGGCGGCCAGCAGCATGATGCGGACATAGCTCACCGCGTTGTCGACATAGGCGTTTCCGCCCGCCACCGCCCGGATCAGCGCGGGCAGGCCCCAGTAACCGGCGACCATGGCGATGGCGCAGACCACGATGGCCGCCCCAATCGCCTGGGCGGCCGCACGCGACGCGCCGTCATCGTCGCCCTCCCCGATCGCATTGCCGACGAAGGCGGAGACCCCGATGCGGAAGCCGACCCCCGTCGCGACGATCAGGAAGTAGAACTGGGAGCCGATGCCGAGGCCCGCCTGCGCCTCGGTCGAGATCTTGCCCGCGTAGAAGGTGTCGATGACGTTGTAGAGCGTCACGAACAGGAGCGAGAGCGCGGCCGGAAGGGCCACCGCCCGGATGTGACCGACGACGGCCCCGTCGGTGAGGTCGCGCTCCTTCCCGCTCATGCGGCGTCGAGACCGCGTCCGCGCAACAGCGCCTCGGGCCCCGGCATCCGGCCGCGGAAGTCGGTGTAGAGGTCCTCGGGCGGGCGGGTCCCGCCGGCGGAGTAGATGAACTCCTCCAGCTTGTCGGCCATGCCCGCGTCGAAGACGTCGCCGGTCTCCTCGAACGCCTCGAAGGCGTCGGCGTCCATGACCTCGGACCACATGTAGCTGTAGTAGCCCGCCGAGTAGCCGTCGCCCGAGAAGATGTGCGCGAAGTGCGGCGTGGCATGCCGCATGGGGATCGCGTCGGGCATGCCGATGCGCGCCAGCGTCTCGGCCTGCGCCTGCATCGGGTCGGCGGGGGGCGCGCCGGTGTGGAAGTCCAGATCGACGAGGGCCGAGGCCACGTATTCCACCGTCTGAAAGCCCTGACCGAAGGTCTCGGCAGCGAGCAGCTTGTCGAGCAGGTCCTCGGGGATCGGCTCCCCGGTCTCGTAGTGCATGGCATAGCCGCGCAGGATGTCGGGCACGCTCAGCCAGTGCTCGTAGAGTTGGGAGGGCAGCTCCACGAAATCGCGCGCGACGGAGGTGCCGGAGACGCGGGCATATGTGGCCTCGCTCAGGAGGTGGTGGAGCGCGTGGCCGAACTCGTGGAACAAGGTGCGCGCGTCGTCATAGGTCAGCAGCGCCGGGTCGCCCTTCGCGAAGTTGCACACGTTGGTGACGATGGGCCGGATCTCGCCTTCCTGCGAGCGCATGCTGCCGCACCATGCGCCGGAGCGCTTGCCGGGCCGGGCGAAGTAGTCGCCGACCAGCACGCCCATATGCCGCTCGCCCTGCCGGATCTCCCAGATGCGGGCGTCGGGATGCGGACCGGGGACATCCAGCTCGTGCGCGGTGAGGCCAAAGAGGCGGTTCGCGACCTCGAAGCTCGCCTCGATCATGCGGTCGAGGGTGAAGTAGGGCTTCAGCTCGGCCGCATCGAAATCGTGCTCCTGCGACCGCAGCTTCTCCTCGTAGAAGCGCCAGTCCCAGCCTTCGAGCGGGTGGTTCTGGCCGTCCGCGGCGATCAGCGCGCGCAGGCGGTCGGCATCGGCCTCCGCCGTCGCCTTCGCGGGCCGCCACACCTGCATGAGGAGGTCGCGCACGGCGCCGGGCTCCTTCGCCATCTCGGGCGCGAGCTTGAACGAGGCGAAATCGTCGAAGCCGAGGAGCTGCGCGCGCTCGTGGCGCAGGGCGAGGATCTCGGCCGCGATCTCGCGGTTGTCGGTCTCCCCGCCATTGGCGCCGCGGGCGGTCCAGGCCGTCCACGCGGTCTCCCGCAGGTCGCGGCGGGTCGAGGTCTCCAGAAACGGCACGACGACGGAGCGGCTGAGGGTGAGCCGGTAGCCGTCCTTCGTCTCCATCGCGCGCTTCAGGTCATCGGGCAGGCCGGCGAGGTCGTCCTCGGCCAGCATCAGCTCCCAGTCGCGTTCGTCGGCGAGGAGGTTCTGGGTGAAGGCGGTGCCGAGTTCGGCGAGCCGCTGCATGATCTGCGCCAGCCGCTGGCGGCCCTCGGGATCGAGCGCGGCGCCCGCACGGACGAAGGAGCGGTGGTAGAGCTCCAGCACCCGCGCCTCCTCCCCCGCCAGGTCGTTGTCTTGGAAGAGGGCGTCGACCCGGGCCCAGAGCTGCTGGTTCTGGTAGACCTCCGATCCGAAGGCGGCGAGCTTCGGCGACATCTCCCGCTGCAGCGCCTCGGTCTCGGGCGTCGATTGGGTGGCGGCTTCGTGGAAGAAGAGGGAGGCGGCCTTGTCCAGCGCCTCGCCCGAGCGTTCGAGGGCGGCGATCGTGTTCTCGAAGGTCGGCACCGTCTCCTGCTCCGCGATCTCGGTGGTGCGGGCGCGCGCCTCAGCCAGGCCCTCCTCCAGCGCGGGGCCGTAATGCGCGAAACGGACGGCGGCGAAGTCGGGCAGACCGTGCGGTCCGGTCCAGTCGGAGAGGATGGGATTGGTCATGTCATGGGGCCTTCTGCTGTGTCTCTGTAGATGGCGGTGCAGGGGGCGGAGGCAAGCGGGCGTGTTGTCTCGTGCGAGGTGCCGAAGGCCGCGCCCGACCTCGGCGGCGGTTGCCGAACGGCCTTGAGAGGTCCGCGCCCTCACGCATCCATGCCCCGCGTTTCGATGAGCGGTATCGCCACGGTGTCCTTCGGGAGAGGGTGGGCACCGTCGCCCAAACGCGCGGGGGGAGCATTCGCGAGATGGACAGCCGGGCGGAAGGGTTCTTGTTCCCGATATCACCCGGGACCTGATCCGGGGCCTTTCGCTACCGAGTATTCAATTCGCAGGGGTCCCGGCGTTGCGGCCGCGACGGCGGAGAGGGATGTCGCGATCGAGCGTTCCTTGCGCCGTCAACCGGTTGCGGAGATCCCCCGGGGCAGGCCCATGGAAGACTGCGCACAGTGATCGCGGCGGCCATGCGGAACGACCAGAGCATCGACCGCACCCTCACCATACGGAGTTTGTGCCGCGGATCGGGATGCCTGGCAGGCCGGGCCGGTGCGACCACACGGCGCACAGTGCTCCGGCCCGGTTCCTTTCCACGTCAGAACCAGGCGGCGTCCGCCTCCAGGCACGTCCGGTCCTGCGCCGCCAGGAGATCGAGCCACGGGCCCGTCGCCGGAAGCTCGTAGCGGAAGAAGTAGCGGCAGGCCGCCTTCTTTCCGGCGGCGAAATCCGCGTCGGGGTGGTTCCGGGCCGCCAGCGCCATGCGCAGCCACATCCAGCCCACGACCACATGCCCCAACATGTCGAGATAGACCGTGGCGTTCGCCAGGTACCCCTTCGGATCCTGTGCCCCCGTCGCCGCCATGCCCATCGTGACCTCGCCGACCCGGCCCACCAGAGCCGCCAGCGCGTCGCGCTCCTCCGGCATCGCGTCCGCCGCCTTCAGCGTCGCCCCGATCTCGCCCAGCAGTGCGCGGAGCGGCGCGCCGCCGTCCTGCACCACCTTGCGGCCCAGCAGGTCCATGCCCTGGATGCCCTTCGTCCCCTCGTGGATCGGGTTGAGGCGGTTGTCGCGGTAGAGCCGTTCGACCGGGTAGTCGCGGGTATAGCCGTAGCCGCCGTGCACCTGGATCGCGATGTCGTTGGCGCGCAGCGCGAATTCCGAGGGCCAGGACTTCACGATCGGGGTCAGGATGGCGAGCAGGGCCGTCGCCTGCGCATCGCCCGCCCGTTCCCGGTCCACCAGGCTTGCAGCGTAGAGGCAGAGCGCGAGCGATCCCTCCGCGTAGCTCCTCGCCTGCATCAGCTGCCGTCGCACGTCCGCGTGCTCGATGATCGGGATCATCGGCGTCGTCGCGTCGCGCTCGGTCACGTCGCGGCCCTGCGTCCGGCCCTTCGCGTAGTCGAGCGCGTGGAGGTAGCCCGAGACGCCCAGCACCGCGGCCCCCTGCCCCACACCGATGCGCGCCTCGTTCATCATGTGGAACATCACGGCGAGGCCGCGATGCGCCTCGCCCACCAGGTAACCCACGGCACCGCCCTCCTCGCCGAAGTTCAGCGCGCAGTTCGTGGTGCCGCGATAGCCCATCTTGTGGTTGAGCCCCGCCAGCCGCACGTCGTTGAGCGCGCCGTCCTCCAGCACCTTCGGCACGAGGAACAGCGAGATCCCCTTGGTCCCCGCCGGCCCGCCGGGGATCTTGGCGAGCACAAGGTGGACGATGTTCTCCCCCATCTCGTGCGCTCCGCCCGAGATCCACATCTTGTTGCCGTAGAGCCGGTAGCTCCCGTCCTCCTGCGCCTCGGCCCGCGTACGGATGTCGGCCAGCGACGATCCCGCCTGCGGCTCGCTGAGGCACATGGTGCCGAAGAAACGGCCCTCGACGATGGGTGCGAGATACTTCGCCTTCTGCTCCTCCGTCCCGTAGGCCGCGAGCAGGTTGCCCGCGGCCTGCGCGAGGAAGGGGTAGGCGGCGAAGCCGACATTGGCCGCGGTGAACCAGCCCGCGACCGCCTGGCACAGCACGTAGGGCAGCCCCATCCCGCCATCGCCCTCGGCAAAGCCCGCCGCGGGGAAGCCCGCCTCGGCATAGGCCTTCAGCGCCGGCTCGGTCTCCGGGATCAGGTGGACGCGCGTGCCGTCGAAGCTGGGCTCCTGGGCATCGGCCTTCGCGGCGTAGGGCTGGAACAGCTCCTCTGCCATCCGCTCCGCCGTGGCGAGGATACCGTCCGCCGTCGCGCGATCATGGCCCGTAGCCTCCAGCAGCGCCTCGAGCCCCAGCAGATCGTAGAGCAGGAACGAGATGTCGCGCGGATCCAGAATGTTCGGCATGGGCCCCTCCCTTCGTTTTCCCGCAGGGTGGAGCGCCACGGCGGCAAAGTCAGCCCTGACGTGGCGGAGGGGGCTTTTGCGTATTTGGAGAGAGTGATGGGCTAGAGATTGCGCGACAGGACCAGCGCATCCACCCGGCGGCCATCGCCGCGGCGGTAATATCCCTTTCGCTGGCCCGACAGCGTGAAGCCCGCACGATCGTAGAGCGCGCGGGCAGCTGTGTTGTCGGCGGCGACCTCCAGGAACAGGACGCGGGCGCCGCGCCGGGCGAGCTCGACCATGATGTCGGCGAGCAGGCCCGCGCCCCGGCCCTGGCCGCGCGCCTCGGGCGCGACGGCGATGGTCAGCAGTTCGGCCTCGTCGCCCGCCTGCTGCGCCACGGCCAGCGCGCCGGGGGCGGTCAGCACCAGCGCCTCAGGCGCGGCCTCGAACCCGGCGAATTCGTGCGCCGTCCAGGGGCGCGGGCCGTCGGTGAAGCAGCGGGCATGGAGGTCGGCCAGCGCATCGGCGTCGATCATGGCAGGATCACGGGCGGCGGTTCGGAGGGCAGCGCCGCATCCGGCGGCCGCACGTAGAGGGGTGCGGGGCGCGGCGCATCGGGGCGCGTCGCGGCGAGCCGGGCAATGGCGGCGAGATCCGCCACCTCCCGCACGTCGAAGGAGGGGGCGGCGAGCCGGTCCGCGATCTCGTCGGCCCGGTGTCCGACGACGTGCCAACGCTGGGGGGCGGCACCCGCGATCTCCTCGGCGTCGGTCAGGCGGATGTCGGCCTGTGCGGTCCCGTCGCGGAACATCTGGGCGTAGAGCC
Organism: Roseobacter sp. HKCCA0434; assembly: GCA_032464575.1. Lineage (GTDB taxonomy): Bacteria > Pseudomonadota > Alphaproteobacteria > Rhodobacterales > Rhodobacteraceae > Pontivivens. The sequence continues at coordinate 146,890 of JAWDKM010000006.1, read as the reverse complement.
GGCCCTGCCGCGCATCGGCGAGGACCAGGGCCTCGCCCTCCGGCGGCGCGAGGCTTTCGAGGAGGCTGACACCCACCGCCGGGATAGCTTTGGCCAGCGCCAGCCCCCGCGCCGCGGCGACGGCGATGCGGATGCCGGTAAAGTTGCCCGGGCCCACGCAGACGGCGAGCAGGTCGATGTCGAGGTCCGAGACCTCCTGCAGCATCGGCATCAGCCGCTCGGCCTGGCCGCGGGCCATTTCCTCGCGCGCATGGGCGAGCATCCGGCCCTCCCGGAACAGGGCGGCGGCGCAATGGGGACCCGACGTGTCGAGGGCGAGGATGCGGGGGGATGCCTCAGTCATGCGATGCCGCCTGCGAAGGAGTCGCGCGTGCGCCGCCCGCCACCCGCTCCGGACCATCGGTTATGAGGAGCCATGGCAGCGCGGCGCCCGCGTGCGAATGCAGCGCTGGCGACACCGCCGAAGGCGCTAGTCTCGCCGTCAGACATCACCCTGACGGTGCGGTCAGGGAACGCCGCGGCCCGTGCCCCGGCCAGCCGCCTGCAATCCTCGCAATGGCGATAGGACGTGCGCGCGGGCATGAGATCCGCCTTGATCCTGGCCTGTCCGCAGCAACATCGTCCGGTGATCGCGACGTCAGACGCCGACAGGTCGGACCTCCGTCACCTCGGGGATGTAGTGCCGCAGCAGGTTCTCGATCCCCATCTTCAGGGTCATCGTGGAAGACGGGCAGCCCGCGCAGGCGCCCTGCATGTGCAGGTAGACCACGCCGCGGTCGAAACCGTGGAACGTGATGTCGCCGCCGTCCTGCGCCACTGCCGGGCGGACGCGGGTGTCGAGCAGCGTCTTGATCTGGCCGACGATCTCCCCGTCCTCGCCGGTATGCTCGGCATGGCCGACGGTGCCCGCATCGCTCTCCATCACCGGCTGGCCGGACTGGAAATGCTCCATGATCGCGCCGAGGATCGCGGGCTTCACATGGTCCCACTGCACGGCATCCGCCTTGGTCACGGTCACGAAGTCGGGGCCGAAGAACACGCCAGTCACCCCCTCCACGCCGAAGACGCGGCGCGCGAGCGGGGAGGCCCCGGCCGCCTCGGCCGACGGGAAATCGGCGGTGCCGGCGGACATGACGGCCTGGCCGGGCAGGAATTTCAGGGTCGCCGGGTTCGGCGTCGCCTCGGTCTGAATGAACATGTGGCACCCCTTTCTGATTGCCTCACCTACATGCCCTTTCCGAGTGAATTGTTCAAGTACTTCTTAGAACCGGTCTAAACTCGGCGGCGGCGCGGGAGCACAGACGGCATCACCGCGTCGGGGCCGTTTTCCCCAACGAAATCATCGCAGGTCACTCGGAGCCCCCCCCTTGCTTGGAGGGCGAAGGACGCCTGGCGGTTTGCGGCCGAACCGCGGCGTCACCCGTTTCATCACGGATCGAACCAAGTGAGTTCCGGCGCTCGATCTCCCGCATGTTCCCTGCTCCATCGCCTTGCAGATGCCGCACGCGCCGCCCCGACTGCGCGACGATCGGCGGCGTCTTCGCGAAGGGAGGCGGCGTACGCCGGCATGGCCCGGACGGCCACGCCCGCCGCGCCTCGGATCAGGTCACCCGGAACCTCGAAGGCACTGGCCCTCACCGCAGCCGCCGGGCCGGCCGAGGCCCCAGGCCGGCCTTGGCGCGGCCGGGACCGGAGCCTGCCTTGGGAACTGGCGTGCAGACCGGATGGTGATCGCCCTCCCGCGGGGCACGAGCGCTCAGGCCTCCGCCGGTTCGAACGTCAGCGCCGTGCCGTTGATGCAATGGAGCAGCTTGCCGTCCACGATCAGGATATGACCCAGGTGGCTGGCGCAACGGCGGCAGTGCGCCTCGATGTTCGTGAGGCTTTCGAGACCCATGCCCGCCTGGCCGTAGGCCTCCTCCGGCCCGTCGATCGCCATGAGCACCGTGTCGGGCTGCGCGTGGCGGAAGAAGACCCAGCCCTTGTCCACCTCTTCCCGCCAGCGGGAAATGTAGACGCAGAGATCGCAGCCCCGGCATAGGAACTCGCCCGCCCGGTAGTCCTGCGACAACGGGTGGGAATGGGGGCGTTCGGTGCCGCCCTCGCGCAGGATGGCGTACTCGTCCGACGTCAGCATTTCGCGCCACGCGCCCTCGCTGCGCACGATCTCGTACTCCATCGCGTCGGACTCCGCGCGGGCGGGACGCGCCACCGCGAGAGGGGCGAGGGCGGCCCCGGCAGCAGTGGCGCCGATGAAGCGACGACGGCTCGGGTGGGACATGGGGGCTCCTCTGCCGGGTGTGCGCATGGGGATGAATCATTTTACCACAGCGCCGCAGGGCGTCCCTCACACGTCCGCGTGACCCGGGTTTGGAGGTGTCCTGGAAGGAGGACCCTGATCAGGAGCGCATCGAAGGCGCCGGCGGGGGCCCGCCGCGAGCGGTCCTGGCTCTGTGGAGCGGATGGTCGAGCGTACCTCGGGCGTCCCCCGACATGATCCGGGGCCGCCCGAGATGACACGCCTGACCACGGGGGAGCGGGGGAACTTCGCAGCGGAACGTCCCGGCGCGGCGACCGACGGCGCGGCGAGCGGTCCCTAGCCCGGACCGCGCCGGCACAGGACGCGCGTCGGACCGGCGCCGTTGCGCAGGAGCCCGAGTGCCGCCATCTGACGACGCTGGTAGGAGATCCGCCTTGGATCGCGCAACAGGCGCCCCGGCGGCATCAGGACGATGCACTGTCCCTCGTCGCCCAGCCGCAGGCGCGCAAGCTCCCGCGGACCGATCCGGGCCGTCGTGACCCAGACATGGCCCCAGCGGCCGCGCACCCGGCGCGCGCGCTCCAGCCTGCCGCGCGGCAGGCGCAGGCCGGTCTCCTCCTCCAGCTCGCGCAGGACGCAGGCGACCGCGCTCTCGCCCGGATCGCGCTGGCCGCCGGGAAAGTCCCAGCGGTCCGGCCACGCGATGCCGGCCTTGCGGTCGCGGCGCAGCAGCACCAGCCGCCCGCGGGCGAAGAGGATGACCTTCGCGCCGTGGAACGACCGCAGCCCGACATGGGCATCCGCACTCAGCATGGGATATTCAGCATGGCGCGCTCAGCATACGGAGCGGATCTGCTCCAGCGTCATGCCGCCGGGCACGACCGTGACGGGCACCGGCATCTGAGCCGCCATCCGTCCCGCGAGCTGCGTGACCAGTGGCCCCGGCCCGTCGCCCTGCGTACCTGCCGCCAGCACCAGCACCCCGATCTCGCGATCCTCCCGGATCTGGTCGAGCACCTCCTTCGCCGTCTCGCCCTCGCGGATGACGAGTTCGGGGGTCACGCCCTCGTTCTCCTTCATCTTCTCGGCGAAGAAGGCGAACTTCTCCTCTATCTTCTCGCGCGCCTCGGCCCGCATCAGGTCGCCGACGCCGATCCAGTGCTGGAACTCCTCGGGCTGGATGACGGCGAGGATCTGCACGCCGCCTTCGGTATTGCACGCCCGCAGCGCCGCGAAGCGCATCGCGTTGATGCACTCGGGACTGTCATCCATCACAACGAGGAACTTGCGCATGCCTCACGCTCCGCCCTGCTTCGCAAACCGCCCCACCTTGCCGGAGCGCCCGCCCCCGCGCAACAAAGCACGCAGGACCATTTGCGTAAGAAACAGGGCAATCTGCGCCCCCAGCCCGATCAGCAGGAGCAGGGCAGCGGCCGCGCGGTCGGTGAGCCGCATCGTGGCGCGGAAGAGGCGCGACTTGCCCAGCACCGCGACCGCCTCCGACGTGCGCGCACCCATCGCCTCGCTCACCCGGGCGAGCCGGGCGGCATCGGCCGGGCCGTCGATCAGCGGCAGCACGCGGAACAGGCCGGCCGTCGAGGCATGGGCCCGGATCGTGCCCAGATCGCCCATGGTCCGCTGCAGGCGCACCAGTCCCGCCGCATCGGCGCCGGGTCGCATCGCCTTCGCCCCGTCGGTGACCACCGCACGCAGCCCCGGCGTCAGCCGCCCGGTGCGCTTGGCCACCCGCACCACGCCCGTGGCCGCCTTCACGCCGAGGCTCGTGCCGCCGGTCACGAGACCCGCGCCGGTCGCCGTCAGCCCGGCAGCCGCGAGGCCCACGTCGAGCTGATCGACCTCGTCGCCCGCCGCCCAGTCCTGCGCCCCGCGCCGCAGCGCGTTCAGATCGCCGAAGGGGGTCAGCTCGAAGGGCAGGTTGCAGGCGAGGATCTCGCCAAGGCCCGGGCAGCTCTCGGGCTCCACGGCGCAGCGCAGGCAGATCGCGGGCATCTCGGCCCGGTGCTCCGCCACGAAGGCGGCGAGCTCTACCTCCTGCGCATCGGTCAGCGCGAGCCCGTGCTGCGCCGCGATCCCGGTCAGCAGCTCCACCCGGTCACTGTCGCGCGCGACGACCGCCCCGGTCAGGCGGGGGGCGAGCCACTCCGCATCGACCTCCCGCGCCAGCTCGGCCTCGATCGCCACCCGGATCTCCGCCGCCGAGCGCTCCACGTAGGGCGCGACGAAGGGCTGCTGCGCCAGCGACCACAGCGTCGCCAGCGTTGTCAGCGCCAGCAGCAGGCGGAGCGCGCGCATCTCATCCGTCCGCGATCAGCCTGAGGCCGAGAGCACCGAGGAACGTGCCGCTCACCCGGTCGATCACGGGCTTGACCGAGGCATAGCGCCGCCGCATCGCGCGGGCGGCCATGACGGCGGCAACGATCCCGTACCAGGCGAACTCGTTGAGGAACACGATGGCGAAGACCGCGGCCAGCATCATCGGCGACGGGTCCGCAGGCAGGATCACCACGAAGATCGAGCCGAAGAACACCGCCACCTTCGGGTTCGCGAGCTGCGTCAGCAGGCCCAGCCGGATCGCGTCCCAGGGCCCCTCCGTCTCCGCCGCTTCCGTCGCCTCGACCACCGCGGGCGCGCGGGCACGGCGCCAGAGCTGGATGGCGAGCCAGATCAGGAACGCCGCCCCCGCCCAGCGCAGCACGTCGAGCATCCAGGGAAAGACCTCGAAGAGTGCGGCAAGCCCGAACCACGCGCCACTCGCCCAGACCAGCGTGCCGAGGCCCAGTCCGAAGGCGACCAGCAGCCCCCGCCGCCGCGCGCCCGACACGGTTTCGCGCAGCACGACGATGAAGGACGGACCGGGGCTGACCACGGCGGCGAGATGCGTCAGCGCGAAGGTCAGAAGGATGGCGGCGGTTTCCATGCGGGTCTCCTTTGCCGCGAAGGGTGCGGTCTGGCGCCGCACATGTCCATGCCTCAGGCGAGGAGCCGGGCGGCGACCTCCGGCCCCAGATAGACGGGTCGGCCCCCGGCGAATGTCACGGCGACCCGACCCGTCGCGGCCTCCAGCACCACCAGATCGGCACGCAGGCCCGGCGCGATGCGGCCCCGGTCGGCAAGGCCCAGCATCTCCGCCGGCCCGCCCGAGATCAGGTGCCAGGCGTCGGCAAGCGGCAGTCCCGCCTCCGCCAGCTTCAGCGCCGCGGGCACCATCGCCGGGTAGTGGTAGTCGGAGGCGAGCGCCGTCACCCGCCCCTCCGCCACCGCCTCCGCAGCACTCGGCCCCCGGTCATGGGAGCCGCCGCGCAGCACGTTCGGGGCGCCCATCACCACTGGCCCTGCGTCGGGCAGCTCCACTGGGAACTCCGCAATCTCCACGCCCAGCGCGGCGTAGCGCGCCCGCGCCGCCGCGTCGTCATCGTGGGAGGCGAGCCTCACCCCCGGCATCTCCGCGATCAGCCGGGCGAGCGCGGTCGGCACCTCCGGCCCGTTCGCGGCCAGCTCCTGCATCAGCGCCAGATACGCCTCCGGCGCGCGCTTGGCCCGAAGTGCCGCACTTGTCAGCCGCTCGGGGCGTTTGCCCGCGGCCAAAGCGCGATGCGGCAGATGATCCGAGAAGCCCACATAGCCGATCCCCGCCTGCCGCACGAAGCGGGCAACCGCGTTGAAATCGGAGATCATGTGGGTCTCGACACGCAGCTGCAGCCGCAGGTCCAGCGCGCCGCGCCACCCTTCCAGCGCCGCCGCGATGGCCCGCGCGAAGTCTGGCGAGCGCAGCCCGCCCTGCCAGCTCCAGAACTGCGCGAGCCACGCGGTGGTGATCCCGCAGGCGGCGAGCTCCGCCTCCAGCATCGGCAGCCCGTCGGCCGGATCGGGCACCAGGCCCCGGCGCGGCGCGACGTGCCGCTCGAACCCGTCGCCGTGCACGTCGATCACGCCGGGCAGGATGAGGTGGCCGGTGAGGTCCACCTCCCGCCCCGGCCCGTCCGCGATCCACCCCTCGGCGAGGGTCAGCGCCGTCTCCTCCAGCCCGCCGTGCAGCAACACTCGGGCGCCGGTCAGGCGCAGGGCAGGCATCATCGGCGGGGCTCCGTCAGACGGTCAGCCCGCACACTCCGCGATCGCCGTCGCCATGTCGAGCATCAGCGCGGGGTAGAGCCCGGCCCCCGGCTCATGTGTCGACCCCAGCGGGTCGATCGTGGCGATGGTCACGCCGCTGCCCTCGAACACCGTCTCCAGCAGAGAGGCATTGAGCTGCGGCTCAATGAAGGCGCAGGCGATCTCACGCTCGGCCACGAGCTCGCGCAGCGCGGCCACCCGCCGCGCACCGGGCTGGGCCGCATCGCCCAGCGCCACCGCCGCCGTCGCGGGCACCTCGAACCGTGCCTCGAAGTACTGGTAGGCGTCATGCAGCACCAGGTATCCCGGTCGCCCGCCATCCGCGAAGATGGCGGAAATGCGGGAGGACAGCTCCTCCATTTCCGCCTGCCCGGCGGCGGCGTTGGCCGCGTAGGTCTCCGCATTGGCGGGGTCCGCCTCCGACAGCTGCGCCGCGATCACGCCGAGCCAGTGCGCTGCGTTCACCGGGTCGAGCCAGGCATGGGCGTCGGCATCCCCATGCGCATGCGCGTGATCGTCGTGGCCATGGTCGTCGTGGGCGTGCTCCACTTCGGCATGGTCGTCGTGAGCATGGTCGTCGTGAGCATGATCGCCATGCCCATGGTCATCGTCGTCGTGGGCCTCCTCTGCGTGGTCGTCATGGTCATGGTCGTGGCCGCCACCCTCCACCTCGAACGCCACGCCCTCGCGTATCGGCAGCACCAGCGTGCCGTCCGCCTCCAGCAGCTCCACGACCTCCGCACCGGGCGCGACGTTGGACAGCACCCGCGGCAGCCACGGTGTCAGGTCCTCGGATACCCAGAACACCATGTCGGCGGCCTGCAACGCATCGGCTTCGGATGGCCGTATCGCATAGCCGTGGGGCGAGCTGACAGGCGGGATCAGCAGGTCGGGCGTGCCGACCCCCTCCATCACCCGCGCGACCAGCGCGTGGACCGGCGCGATGTCCGCCGTCACGCGGGGCACCTCGGCCCGTACCATGCTGCTACACAGCACCGCGATCGGAAGCGAAAGGAAAAGCGCGCGCATTGCCAGGGACCTCGTATCTGCTAAAGAGGCGTCTGGACTAGCCGATATGTTATAATGTATCAACCCACCTCGTCACAGGAGGATCGGATGAGCGAGCGCGGCTTCGAACAGCACGATCACGCGGCCTGCATCGCCGACGCGATGGGCACGGCGGAGCGGCACTGCGCCGAGGCCGGGCTCCAGTTCACGCCCGCCCGGCGGGAGGTCTTCTCGATCCTGCTCGGCGCGCACCGCGCGATGGGCGCCTACGACATCCTCGACCGGCTCAAGGAGGGCGGCCGCAACGCCCAGCCGCCCGTGGTCTACCGCGCGCTCGACTTCCTGCTGGCCCAGGGCTTCGCCCACCGCATCGAGCGGCTGAACGCCTATATCGCCTGCTCCCATCCCGGTGCGCAGCATGCGCCTGCCTTCCTGATCTGCCGCAAGTGCGAGGCCGTGGCCGAAGCTCCGGCGGAGACCGCCGGCCTGATGGGCGGCGTGGCCGATCAGGCGGGCTTCCGCCTCGAGACCGTGGTGATTGAAGCCGAAGGCCTGTGCCCCGCCTGCGACCGGGAGGAGAAGCGGGCATGACCCTCGTCACCGTCAGGGGCCTCGGCGTCGACGCCGGGACCCAGCGCATCCTGAGCGGCGTGGACCTCGCGCTCGCCCCCGGGGAGATCGTGACCGTCGTGGGCCCGAACGGCTCGGGCAAGACCACGCTCCTGCGCGCGATCCTAGGCGCGGTGCCGCCCACCACGGGCCGGGTGGAGCGCCGCGCCGGGCTGCGCATCGGCTACGTGCCCCAGACCCTGCACATCGACCAGACCCTGCCGCTGACCGTGCGCCGCTTCCTCGACCTGCCGGTGCGCCGCGGGGCGAAGGCGGTGGGCGAAGCACTCGTCGAGGCGGGCGCCGACGGGCTGGAGCGCCGGCAGATGGCCGACCTGTCGGGCGGGCAGTTCCGCCGCGTGCTCCTCGCCCGCGCGCTACTGGAGAAACCGGAGCTCCTGATCCTCGACGAGCCGACAACGGGCCTCGACCAGCCGGGCTCCGCCGCCTTCTACCGCCGGATCGAGGCGGTGCGCGCCACGCTGGGCTGCGGCATCCTGATGGTGAGCCACGAGCTGCACGTGGTGATGAGCGCATCGGACCGCGTCATCTGCCTCAACGGCCACGTCTGCTGCCACGGCACGCCCGAGGTCGTCGCCTCCGCCCCCGAATACCGTGCGCTGTTCGGCACCGGCACGCAGGGCGCGCTCGCGCTCTACCGCCACGACCATGACCACGGGCACGATCATGCTCAAGGGCACGATCACGGCCGCGAGCACGCCCGGCACGAGGACGCGACCCTCTGATGCTCGACGACTTCATGATGCGCGCAGCCCTCGCCGGGCTGGGCGTCGCACTTGCGACCGCGCCGCTCGGCTGCTTCGTCGTGTGGCGCCGCATGGCCTATTTCGGCGACGCGACGGCCCATGCGGCCATCCTCGGCGTGGCGCTGTCGCTCGCCTTTTCCACCTCGATCTTCGCGGGCACGCTGGCGACCGCCCTTGCCATGGCGCTGGCGATCACGTCGCTCAGCGAGCGGGGCTACGCGATCGATACCCTGCTTGGCGTGCTGTCCCATGCCGCCCTCGCGGTGGGGCTGGTGGCGGTGTCCTTCCTGCAGGGGGCGCGCATCGACCTGATGAGCTATCTCTTCGGCGACATCCTCGCGGTGGGGCGCACGGACCTCGCAGTGATCTGGGTGGGAGCGGCGCTGGTCCTCGGCCTCGTCGCCTGGCGCTGGTCGGCCCTTCTGGCAGCGACGCTGAATGCGGACCTCGCACGCGCGGCGGGCATCGATCCGAAGCGGGAGAAGATGATCCTGACCCTCGCGCTCGCCGTCGTCGTCGCCGTCGCGATCAAGGTCGTCGGCGCGCTCCTGATCGCGGCCATGCTCATCATTCCCGCCGCCGCCGCCCGCCCGCTGAGCCGCACGCCCGAGGCGATGGCCGTGATCGCAGGCGCCATCGCCGGGCTCTCGGCCCTCTCCGGCCTCTGGCTCTCCTACCTCTACGACACGCCCGCGGGCCCCACGATCATCTGCGTCGCCGCCACCTGCTTTGCGCTGGCGGCCCTGCGCCGGCCGGCACGGTTGTGATGCTGGGCGCGCACCATCCTTGCCTCCTCTGACGAGCTCCTACGACGATTGCCCGCGACATCCAGAAAGCCCTACCGGCTCAAACGTCCCGCAAATCTAACCCAAGGCCGGACGTCTGGACCTTGTTAGCGTGCACGGGTGCTTCCACGAGGCTTAGAGCCAATTCATTGCCATCACGAGGGATTTCTGTGTAGTCTTCGATGCATGAACGATATCGAATTGCCGCCAAACCTTGCTGCGCTTTGTAGTAATTGCGAAACTATTTGCAAAAAAGAATGTTGTGGCCTCAAAGCATTCAGCTTCTCACCGTTCAATATCATTTACCACTTCACTAAGTGGGACGTGTACCTATGTGATAGATATATTGACGCGCTACGTTCGGAACTAACCGATTTGGCCGATGAAATTCGCAGCTCAGATCAGCTTTCGGAGCGGGTAGTTCTGGCTGAGCTCAATGCGATACTGACCAACAAGCAGATGCTTGCTCTCGTCGGCGAGATCGATTCAGCGCTGACCGAAGGCTGTGCCATCTACGCTAGTCAAGAAAATCGAGTTGAGAAGAGATACCAGAAATTTTTGCAGATCATAAAGGTGCCTGAGTGAGCGCAAACTACGCGTAATTGGCGTCTGATCGCTGATTTTTGAGTGCGCTGCAGTATTTACGAATTTGAGCTACTTCCTGGCATTACCTGCACGTGCGCCAGCAGAGCTTCATATCACTTAAAAACACGCCGCCCGAGCACGAGCGGCACTCCCACCCGAAAAATGGCGACCCCTGGAGGATTCGAACCCCCGACCTGATGATTAGAAGTCACCTGCTCTATCCAGCTGAGCTAAGGGGCCGCGGCGGCGTCAGTGATCCGATATCGGGGCGGGGCTGTCCATGCTAAAACCGCGCCCATGATCCGCACGCGCCTGATTTTCATCATCCTCGCCGTCTCCGCCGCCTTCGGCTGGCAGGCGCTGCAACCCGTGGCAGCGGCCGAGGGCATCCGTCTCAGCTTCCCCCTTGGCGACGCCCGGATGAGCATGGTCCCGCCCCGGGGTGCGCGCCTGATCGAGGGCGATCCGGTGCAGGTCGTCCTCGGCGCCGCGACCCGCACCCCGCATGTGATGGAGCTCGGCCGGGGCGACCCGGAGAGCACCCATCCCGACAGCACCCGCCTCGCCAATGGCCGGCTGCACTACACGGTCGAAGACCACGAAGGGGGATCGGGCGGTGCCTATGCGATCCTGAGCGGCGACATCCGGCTCACCGGCACGGACATCACCGTCGGCGTGACCTGCACCGCGCAGTCGGAGTTCACGCCGGATCCGCGCTGGTGCCTGCCCTATCTCGCGAGCCTGCGGCCCGGCCGCTAGCTCAGTGGGTCCACGAACCGCGGCGATCATGGGCGAAGTTGTCGCCGTAGCCGCGTGCCCGCACGTTCGGGCGGCGCGTCTTGGGCTCCTGCACCTGAAAGGGCAGCCCATGGCGGCGGGCGTATTCCACCGCCGCGTCCTTGGTCTCGAAGGTCAGCTGGATCTGCCCGCGCGTGTCGCCCGACCCGTGCCAGCCCATCAGCGGATCGATGCGCTTGGCCTCCTCCGCCTCGAACTCCAGCACCCAATGCTGCGTGTTGGCGGTGCCGGACGACATGGCGGTCTTGGCGGGCTGGTAGATACGGGCGAACATCGGCTGAAACGTCCTTCGAAGGGCGGCTTTTCCGGTCCCGGTTATGTGAGAAACCGCCCCGCCGCGCAAGGGCCGCCCGCTCACTTCGGCGGCAGCGTCCGGGCGAAGTCGAGCGCGCGGGCCGTCCAGTCGCGCAAGGCGGCATCGTCACAGGCTTCCGCCGCCACGAAGATCAGCCCGCCCATGCGCCGCCCGCCGAGGATCGCGGGTTCCGCCCCCGGTTGCGCCAGCGCGTCGTCCTGCGCCGCCTTGCCCACGCGGAACATGAACCGGCCGTCCCCGTCGCCGAGGTCCGCGCAGCCCACCATGTTCCCGTCGAGAAAAAAGCACACGGCGCCCATCATCGGCTTTTCCGAGATGCCCTCGTGCCCCTCCAGTGCCGCGCGCAGCCGCGCCTCCGTCTCGGGCGAGCGCGCCATGGATCAGCGCATCGCCGCGGTGACGTCGAGCTCGGCCGGGAAGACGGCGTGGCTGCGATCGACATGCGCCGCGGCCGATGCGCCTGAGGCGAAGACAGTCATCGCGGGCGCGGCCTGTTCCGGATCGTCGCGGCTGGAGGCACGCCAGAAGGCAATGCCCGGCATCGCCGCATTGCGCGACAGCACCGCCACGCCGCACTCCGGACCGAACCCGCAGGAGAGGACGTTGCCGCCGTCCGCCCGCGTATCGAAGACGCGCAGGTCGCCCGACAGATCCATATCCAAGCCCCGCATCGTGACATGGGTGCCGTGGCCGGTGCCGCTCGCCTGCCGGCAGTCGGTACAGAAGCAGTGACCGGAGGCCGCGGTCTCGCCCTCGATCCGGTAGCGCACCGCGCCGAACAGATATCTGCCGTCGAGGACCGTCATGAGCCGCCTCCCATCCATTGACCTCCTGGCGGAATGGTCTCGTAGATGGCTGGCAACGTGCAAGTCACAACCGAAATCCATGACCAGCCACCGCTGCGCCTGCTCCATCGCCAGCACGCTGGATGTCGTCGGCGACCGATGGGCCGTGGTCATCGCGCACGACATGCTCAACGGACAGTCCCGATGCGGGGAGCTTCCCGACGGACCGAAGCGAAGCGTCACAGCCGTTCCCGGCGACCGCCCGCGCCTGATGCGGGGGGCGGGCCTGGCGCCGGCGCATCCATCAGGTGTGGCCGAGCCGCCACGCCTGCGAGCTGACCGACATGGGCCACGCCCTGCACCCCGTACTGCGGGAGATGCGCCGCTTCGCCGGCGCGCACCGGCCGGGAACGTAGCCGTGACCGAGGCGTTGATGCAGCGGCGAGAGGATCGGGCGATGCGGGTGGATCAAGCTGCGGTCGTCGACCCCGAACTGGGAGCGAGGGGTGGGTGGGTGGTCCGTCCAGCGCCGACGACACAGCTGCTTGCCCGGATCAATCTAGACACCGGCGCCATCCCGGCAAGGCGGAAAACCCATAAATATCTGCGTTTTATTTGCGAACGACCGGCCAGGCCGTTAAACTTCGCTTAAGAATTGCGCCGTTTTGCACCCCTTCGAACGCCCCATGGGCGCGGAGGACGGCATGGCTGATCTCCCTGATTTTCCGACGACGCCCGAACGCGGGTTCGCCGCTCATGCGGGGCTCTCCGTGCGAGCATCCCGTGCCGCTGAACGCGCCCGACACCGTTCATCGAAAAGACGAGCCCCAGACCATCGACGCATCCTGTCGCAGCGCGGTGCATCGTCCGCGTCCGTCCCGACGCCCGCACGGACCTCGCCGTCATCAGGCGCCGCGCATCCGCCCCCCCCACCGTCCCGCACCCCTCCTGACATAGCCCTGTCAGGGCGCGACCGCGGCGCATCTTGAACCTCCGCCGCGCGGGCGCACATGTTGGGGTCAACGGGGACGACCCCGCGAGGATCCGAGATGGCCGACACCGACACGCTCATTGAACCCGAGATGCAGATGCGCGCGCCCGAGCGCCGGGAAAAGCTCGAGGGCGGCAAGCGCTTCGTCATGAATACCGAGTTCAAGCCCGCGGGCGACCAGCCTACCGCGATCGAGGAGCTGTCGGCCGGTGTCCTCAACGGCGAGCAGGATCAGGTGCTGCTGGGTGCGACCGGCACCGGCAAGACCTTCACAATGGCCAAGGTGATCGAGGAGACGCAGCGCCCCGCCATCATCCTCGCCCCCAACAAGACGCTCGCGGCCCAGCTCTACGGCGAGTTCAAGGGCTTCTTCCCCGAGAACGCGGTCGAGTATTTCGTCAGCTACTACGACTACTACCAGCCGGAGGCCTACGTCCCGCGGTCGGACACCTATATCGAGAAGGAAAGCCAGATCAACGAGCAGATCGACCGGATGCGCCACTCGGCCACCCGGGCGCTGCTCGAACGCGACGACGTGGTGATCGTCGCCTCCGTTTCCTGCATCTACGGCATCGGGTCGGTCGAGACCTACGGGGCGATGACCCAGGACCTCGTCACCGGCAAGGAATACGACCAGCGCAAGGTCATGGCCGACCTCGTCGCCCAGCAGTATCGCCGCAACGACCAGGCGTTCCAGCGCGGCTCCTTCCGCGTGCGCGGCGACTCGCTCGAGATCTGGCCCGCCCACCTCGACGACCGCGCGTGGAAGCTCTCCTTCTTCGGGGAGGAGCTTGAAACTCTTACCGAGTTCGACCCCCTGACGGGCGAGAAGACCGGCGTGATGGAGAAGGTGCGCGTCTACGCCAACTCCCACTACGTCACGCCGCGCCCGACGATGAACCAGGCCATCCAGGGCATCAAGAAGGAGCTCAAGCAGCGCCTCGACCAGCTCGTGAACGAGGGCAAGCTCCTGGAAGCCCAGCGCCTCGAACAACGCACCAATTTCGACCTGGAGATGCTGGAGGCGACCGGCGTCTGCAACGGCATCGAGAACTATTCCCGCTACCTGACCGGCCGCGCGCCGGGGGAGCCGCCGCCCACGCTCTTCGAATACATCCCCGACAACGCCATCGTCTTCGCCGACGAGAGCCACGTGTCGGTCCCGCAGATCGGCGGCATGTACAAGGGCGACTACCGGCGCAAGTTCACGCTGGCCGAGCACGGCTTCCGCCTGCCCTCCTGCATGGACAACCGACCCCTCAAGTTCGAGGAGTGGGACGCGATGCGCCCCCAGTCGGTCTTCGTCTCCGCCACCCCCGCAGCATGGGAGCTGGAGCAGGCCGGCGGCGTCTTCACCGAGCAGGTGATCCGCCCCACCGGCCTCCTCGATCCGGAGGTCGAGATCCGTCCGGTCGAGATGCAGGTCGACGACCTCCTCGACGAGATCCGCAGGACCGCCGAGAAGGGCTTTCGCGTCCTCGCCACCGTGCTCACCAAGCGCATGGCCGAGGACCTCACCGAATACCTGCACGAGCAGGGCGTGAGGGTGCGCTACATGCACTCCGACATCGACACGGTGGAGCGGATCGAGATCCTGCGCGACCTGCGCCTCGGCGCCTTCGACGTGCTGGTGGGCATCAACCTGCTGCGCGAAGGCCTCGACATTCCCGAATGCGGGCTGGTGGCGATCCTCGACGCGGACAAGGAGGGGTTCCTGCGCTCGGAGACCTCCCTCATCCAGACCATCGGCCGTGCGGCGCGGAACGCAGACGGCCGGGTCATCATGTATGCCGACCGCATCACCGGCTCGATGGAACGCGCGATCGGCGAGACGAACCGCCGCCGCGAAAAGCAGATGGCCTACAACGAGGAACACGGCATCACGCCCGAGACGGTGAAGAAGAACGTCGAGGACATCCTCGCCGGTCTCTACCAGGGCGACACGGACCAGAGCCGCGTGACCGCCACGCTCGATGCCGCACCCAAGGTCGGCGACAACCTCGCCGCCCATCTCGACGCCCTGCGCAAGGAGATGCTGAAGGCCGCCGAGAACCTGGAATTCGAGGAGGCCGCCCGCCTGCGCGACGAGGTCAAGCGGTTGGAGGCCGTCGACATGGCCGTCGCCGACGACCCCCTCGCCCACCAGTCCGCCATCGAGGAGGCGGTCGAGAGCGCGCAGAAGACCAAGGGCCGCTCCACCGCGGGCCGTGGCGGCACCCGCGCCTACAAGGGCAAGTCCAAGCCGAAATTCGGCCGGTAAGGCTCCATGATTTCATGCAGCTTAATCACCAGTTTCCTTTTCCAGAGATCCAGGTACCTGCGGAGTACCACCTTGTCGCTCAGCAAGCTTGGGCTGCTCTGGCCCAATGGCGCAAGTTCGTCATTTCGATTGATGGTTACTCACACTCAGGAAAAAGTACGCTTGCGAGATATCTATCTTGGCAACTCGGAATGCCATGCATCTCAGGTGATGACTACCTACTAGGAAACGGCAGCTACGACCACGACCTCGCGGGGTTAGGCAGGGTTGTTGAAAGGCGATTAAATGAAAACAAGCCACTTATTTTCGAGGCAGTAATGGCCGAAACATTGTTAGAGAAGATCAATCATATCTCTAACTTTAGAGTGTTTTTACAGCCTGAGCCCAAGGGCCTACATGACTTTATGATCGACGAGATAGAAGCCTACAAGCGCAAGCGCGATCTACCTTGCTCCGCAGATCTCAGGCTCGACCGTAGCCTTGCCGACCTCGCTTAAAGCCAGTTGACGAATAACAAACCTACTCCGCGCTCAGCACCTCCGGCGCGCGGTAGCCGGATACCAGGTCGCAGATGCCCTCGACCACCGCGCCGCCATCGCCGGCCAGCGCGTCGGCCTCCAGCCGGTCGAGCAGCGGTCGCAGTCGGGCAAGCGGCAGCGTCTCGGGCTCCGCGATGAAGATGTCCCGATCGTTGAGCCGGGTCAGCGCCTCGCCGTCGTAGAACAGCTCCTCCTCCAGCTTCTCGCCGGGCCGGGGGCCGGAGATCACGATGGGGATGTCCACGTCCGGCTCCAGCCCCGCCAGCCGGATCATCTGCCGGGCCAGTTCGATGATCTTCACCGGCTTGCCCATGTCGAGCACGAAGAGCGAGGCCCGCGCCGCCGGATCCGCGCGGTAGCCGTAGCGGAACGCCTCCAGCACCAGCGACACCGCCTCCGGGATCGTCATGAAGAACCGGGTCATGTCGGGATGGGTAACGGTCACCGGCCCGCCGGCCTCGATCTGCTTCCGGAAGAGCGGCACCACCGATCCGCTCGACCCCAGCACGTTGCCGAAGCGCACGGCGACGAAGCGCGTCGCCCCCTCCCGCCCCCGGCCCGCATCGTCGAGCGCCTGGCAGTACATCTCCGCCACCCGCTTGGTGCAGCCCATGAAATTCGTCGGGTTCACCGCCTTGTCGGTGGAGATCAGGACGACGCCGCGCACGCCGGCCGCCACGCTCGCATCGGCGACGTTGCGGGTCCCGGCCACGTTGGTCCGCACCCCCTCGCCCGGATCGGCCTCGACGATGGGCACATGTTTCATCGCCGCGGCGTGGAACACGAAGTCGGGCCGCTCGCCCGCCACGATCCGGTGCATCCGCTCGCGATCGCGCACGTCGGCATAGACGGTGTGCAGCTCGCCCGCGGCCATGCGCGGGCGCACGTCCATCTCGGCGGCGTAGAGGTTGAGCTCGCTCATGTCGAGGATCGTCAGCCGCGCCGGACCCACCGCCGCGATCTGCCGGCAGAGCTCCGATCCGATCGAGCCCCCGCCCCCCGTGACGAGCACCCGCCGCCCGCGCAGGAGCTTCAGGTCGTCGGGGCCGAGCAGGCCGGACACGTCGCGGAACAACAGGTCCTCCACCTGCACCGGCACGATGCTGACACGGTCGCTTTCCGGCGCGCCCAGCGCCAGCGGCCGGTCCGCCACCCGCGCGATGGGAATGCGGTGCGCCCGCGCGACCTTGAGCAGTTCGCCATCGCGCGCCCGCAGACGCTCCACCGCGCGCTCGCCGGTCACGATCAGCCGGGTCGGATGCACCCCGACGCGCCGCAGCCCCTGCAGCACGTCGTCGAGCGCGTCGATCTGGCCCAGGACCGGCACGTCGAAGATCGAATGGCCCGAATTGCGCGCGCTGCGCGACAGGATGCCCACCGGATGGAATGGGACCTCGCCGTCGAAGATCGACCGCACGAAGCTCTCCGCCGCCATCCCGTCGCCCAGGATCAGCACCGGCGGCAGCTCCACCGTCGAGCGGCGGTGACCCGAGCGCCACAACGCGTAGTGCCGGTAGGCAAAGCGCATGCCAACGAAGAAGGCGAGCTGGATGAACCAGTAGATCACCACGATCGAGCGCGGCAGCGGATAGTCCGTCCCCAGCACGAAGCTCAGTACGATCAGCCCCAGCGCGATGAAGCTCGCCGCCACCAGCAGCCGGTTCACGTCGCGCGAGGACAGGTGCCGCCACAATCCGCGCCCCAGCTTCAGGAAATGCGCGGCGACGAAGTAGAGGATGACGGCGAAGACGACGCTCGTGCGGAACGTGTCGTCATAGATGCCGAGCATCGGATCCAGGAGGCGGAGCCAGAACGCCAGATAGACGGCCACCGACACCGAAACGACGTCGAACACGTACACGAGTAAGATCCGGTGCCCCGGAAGTGCGAAAAACCAACCCCTCATTGGCGTCTTGTTACATCACGACCCTGCTGGGGACCAGATGGCGATCCGGCCGGTGTGGCGAATTCGTCGTCAACTGCGACCCGAAAACCCGTCGAATTGATCGCAACCGTCGGCGCGGCGTCAGTCCGCGCCCGACGGACCCGCGAGACCGGCCAGGATCGGACAGTCCGGACGGTCATCCCCGGCGCAGGCGCGCACCAGCGTGTCGAGGGTGCCGCGCATCGCCTCCAGATCCGCGATCCGCCGCTCGATCCCGGCCAGGTGGTCCTTCGCAATCCGGCGCACGTCGGCGCTCGCACGGGAGCGGTCCTCCCACAGGGCGAGCAGGCTGCGGCAATCCTCCACCGTGAAGCCCAGCGACCGCGCGCGCCCGATGAAGATGAGCTTGTGCAGATCGCTCTCCCCGAAGGCGCGGTAGCCGTTGGCGTCGCGCGCCGGGCGGATCAGGCCGATCTCCTCGTAGTAGCGGATGGTCTTGGGCGGCAGCTCCGACCGGCGGGCGACGTCCCCGATATTCATGCCCCCGCCCCCTTGAGCCTGAGCGCGTTGGTCACGACGAAGACGCTGGAGAGCGCCATGGCGCCCGCCGCCAGCATCGGCGACAGGAGCAGCCCCGCCACAGGATAGAGCACGCCCGCCGCCACCGGGATCAGCAGGACATTGTAGCCGAAGGCCCAGACGAGGTTCTGGCGGATGTTGCGCATGGTGCGGCGGCTGATGTCGATCGCGCGCGGCACACCCTCCAGCCGGCCGGACATCAGCACGACCTCCGCCGCACCGATCGCCACATCGGTTCCGGAGCCCAGCGCGATGCCTACGTCGGCGGCGGCGAGCGCGGGGGCGTCGTTGATCCCGTCGCCCACGAAGGCGACGCGGCCGCCGTCGCGCAGCCCCTCGATGATGGCGAGCTTGTCGGCCGGAAGCTGTTCGGCGAAGACCTCGCCGATGCCCAGTTCGCCGGCGACCGCCTCGGCCGTCGCGCGCGCATCACCCGTTACAAGAACCGGACGTATGCCGAGATCCTGTAACATATCGAGCGCGGCGCGCGCCTCGGGCTTCACCGGATCGGCGACGATGATCCGGGCTGCGGCCCGTCCGCCGATCGCAACATGGATCGGGGCCGCGCCGTCGACCGCGATCCCCTGCTCGGCCATCAGTCGGGCGGAGCCGACGAGGATGCTGCGACCCGCGGACGTCGCGCGCACGCCGCGCCCCTCCAGCGCCTCGAAATCCTCGACGGCGGGCAGGTCCATGCCTTGCGCCCGCGCGACGATCGCATGGGCGAGCGGATGCTCCGAGAGCGCCTCGACCGCTGCGGTCAGGCGCAGCACCTCCTCCTCCGCAAAGCCGGGGGCGAGCTCGAAGGACGTCACCTGCGGCCGCCCCACGGTCAGCGTCCCGGTCTTGTCGAAGGCGACGACGTCGACGGATCCCAGCGATTGCAGCGCATCTCCGCCGCGAAAGAGCACGCCAAGCTCCGCCGCGCGGCCGGTTCCGACCATGATCGAGGTCGGCGTGGCAAGCCCCATCGCGCAGGGGCAGGCCACGATGAGGACCGAGACCGCGGCGATCATCGCCAGCGTCGGATCGCCCGTGAGCACCAGCCACGCGGCCAGCGCGACCCCCGCCACCGCCAGCACCGCGGGGACGAAGCGCAGGGCGATCCGGTTCACAAGGTCCTGCACCGGCAGCCGCGCGCCCTGTGCGGCCGAGACCATGCGCACGATCTGGGCCAGCGCCGTCTCCTCCCCCACGCGGGTCGCGCGAAAGCGGAAGGCGCCGGTGCCGTTGACCGTTCCGCCCACGACCGGATCGCCCGGACCGCGCGCGACGGGCGCCGGTTCGCCGGTCATCATGCTTTCGTCGACCCGTGAGCGGCCGTCGATCACCTCCCCGTCCACCGGGATGCTGTCGCCGGGACGGACATGGACGACGTCGCCCGCCAGCACCTCGGCCAGCGGAAGGTCCACGACGACCCCGCCCCGCTCGACCCGCGCCATGGCGGGGCGCAGCGCCATCAGGTCGCGGATCGCGGCCCCCGCGCGGCCCTTGGCCCGCGCCTCCATCCAGCGGCCGAGCAGGATCAGGGTCACGATCACCGCCGCCGCCTCGAAGTAGACGCCGCGCGTCGCCTCCGGCAGCAGGCCCGGCGCGAGCGTGACGAGCGTCGAGAACGCCCAGGCCGCGCCCGTCCCGATCGCCACGAGGCTGTTCATGTCCGGCGCGCCCATCCGCAGCGCCCGCAGGCCACGCACGAAGAACAGGCGCCCCGGCCCGGCCAGCACGAGGGTCGTCAGGACGAGCTGGATGGCCCAGTTCGTCCGCATCCCCAGGGTGTTCATGATCCAGTCGTGCAGCGCGGGCACCATGTGGCCGCCCATCGCCAGCACGAAGACCGGCGCGGTCAGGAGCGCCGCGCGCCAGGTCTGGCGCCGCAGCTCCGGCGCCTCGCCCGCGCGTTCGTGCGCCTGCTCGCCGGCCTCGATGGGACGGGCGCCGTAGCCCGCGCCGTCGACCGCCCGCGACAGCGCGGCGCCGAGCCCGGCCGCACCGCGGACCCGAGCGGTTCCGTCGGCGAAGTTGACCTCGGCCGCCACGACGCCCGGCACCGCAGCCAGCGCCCGCTCCACCCGCGCCGCGCAGCCCGCACAGGTCATGCCGTCCAGCGCGAGGCGGTACTCGGTGAGCGCGGCCTCGAACCCCGCCTCCGCCAGCGCGGGCGTCAGCGCCGCGGCCTCGGCA
Source organism: Roseobacter sp. HKCCA0434 (assembly GCA_032464575.1). Taxonomy (GTDB): domain Bacteria; phylum Pseudomonadota; class Alphaproteobacteria; order Rhodobacterales; family Rhodobacteraceae; genus Pontivivens. The sequence continues at coordinate 126,405 of JAWDKM010000006.1, read as the reverse complement.
CGTCCCACGATGCGGGCCGTTCCATCGGCGAGGTTGACATGCGCCCGCTCCACGCCGGGGACGGACAGCAGGGCCCGTTCGGCGCGCGCGACGCAGGAGCCGCAATGCAGCCCGCCTATGCTCAGCGTGAACTCCGCGCGATCGCTCATCCTCACCTCCCGGTCACTCCGTCAGATAGGGGTTCCAGTGACGGGAAGGTCAAGGGCATTCAGCGCCGGTCGGAGAGACCCGATGGCCTGGCCGCGCGCGGGGAAGCCCTCGACTCGGACATGCGGGACGGTTCAAATCGCGGGGCCTGCCCCATCGCCGTTCGGGAGCCCGTCATGACCGATCCCGCCTTCACCGCCACCGGCCGCTTCTGGCGCGGCAACCTGCACGCGCATTCCGACCGCTCCGACGGGGCCCTGCCGCCGGAGGAGGTCTGTCGCCGCTACCGCGCGCGGGGCTACGACTTCATCGCGCTGACGGATCATTTCGTGGGTCTGTTCGGCTATCCCATCGTCGACACCACCGGGTTCCGGGAGGACGGGTTCACCACGATCCTGGGCGCCGAGCTGCATTCGGGCGCGATGGAGAACGGGGAGCTGTGGCACCTGCTGGCCGTGGGCCTGCCGCAGGGCTTCGCGCCGCCCGAGGCGCCGCATTTCCACCCGGTTGCAGGGCAGGAGAGCGGGGCCTGTATCGCGGCGCGCGCGCGGGCGGCCGGGGCCTTCGTGGCGATCGCCCATCCGGAGTGGTCCGGCCTCACCCATGTCGACGCGATGGGGATCGAGGCGGCGCACGCGGTCGAGGTCTACAACCACGGATGCGCGGTCGGGGCGGACCGGCCCCACGGCTTCCACACGCTCGACCGGATGCTGGAGGCGGGCCGGGGGCTCACGCTGATCGCGACGGATGATGCGCATTTCCACGAGCCCGACCATTTCGGCGGCTGGGTCATGGTGAAGGCGGAGGAGAACACGCCCGAGGCCCTGCTCGCAGCGCTGAAGGCGGGCACGTTCTACAGCTCGACCGGGCCGCGGATCCATGACGTCGCGTGGGAGGAAAAGCGCGTCGTCGTCCGCCATTCGGAGGCCGCGAGCGTGGTGGTGCTGGGCCGCGGCAGTGCGGCGCGGGCTGTGCACGGCGAGGCTATGACCGAGACGGTCGTGCCCTACGACCGCGTCGGCGCATCGCCCTGGCGGCGGCTCACGGTGAAGGATGCGCGCGGCAAGCGGGCCTGGACGAACCCGGTTTGGGTGGGGTGAGGGCTGTCTTGCAGGGCTCGCGCCCCTCATTTCTCGGAGCCCCGAGATCTACCACTATTAATCGTCAGAACGGTGCGACGAGGGCAGCGCCCGACCCTGGGTGGGCGCTGCGGACCGACGATACGGCTTGAGACCTTGAAACACTCAAGACAGGAAACGCCGCTTGATCCGTTGGAAAAGCGCCCTCCCGTGGGGAGGGTCGGGCGCTGGCCGGCCTGTCAGCCGGGCGGGACGGTGCTTCGAGGCGATACCACCCCGGACTTGATCCGGGGTCTTTCGCAGCGGAGTGCTTCGGAGGCGGAAGGTCCCGGCGCTTCGGCCGGGACGGTGGATCTTCTCGCGACCGCCCCGGACCCGATCCGGGGCCTCTCACCTCACGCCACCTGCCGCCCCTGGCTCCAGGCGCCGCGCACCATCGGCGTGCCGCCCTCGCGCTCGCGGAAGCGTACGAGGTCTGCGCGCAGACCCGGTTCGAGCCGCCCGCGGTCGTCCAGTCCCACCGCCTTCGCCGGGGCCGAGGTGACCGTCGCGAGCGCCCGCGCCATGTCGCCCCAGAGCGCCCCGAGCCGGGCCGCCGCAAGCAGCAGTGCGGCCGGTACGTAGTCCGAGGAGAGGATGTCGAGCAGCCCCGCCTCCGCCAGTTCGCCCGCCGCGACGTTGCCCGAATGCGACCCGCCGCGGATCACGTTGGGCGCGCCCATCATGACCGCGATGCCGTGGTCGCGGCACGCCTGTGCCGCCGCGCGCGAGGTCGGGAACTCCGCGAGCCGGATGCCGTGGCGGGCCGACTCCTCGACATGCGCCACATCCGTATCGTCGTGGCTCGCGAGCACCGCGCCGCAGACCCGCGCGGCCTCCAGCGCCGCCGCCTCGTTGCGCGCCCCGTGCTCCGCCTTCACCGCGTAGAGCCGCGCCACATGCTCGTCGAAGCCCGCCTCGTCGAGGTTGTTCTTGCCCATCACGTAGGTCTTGAGCTGGCCTATATCGCGGAACTGCCGCTGGCCGGGCGTGTGGTCCATCAGGCTCAGGAGGCCCACCCGATCCTCCGGCCCGAACTCGGCGAGTTCCTCGACCAGCGTTTCGGAGCAGATCTCGGCCCGCAGGTGCAGGAAGTGGCTGATCTTGAAGACGCCGGCGGCGCGCAGCGCCAGCATCTCGCGCGAGAGGTCGCGGGCATATTGCAGGTAGCGGCCCTTGCCCTTCGGAATGGAGCCCACCCGCATCGCGTCGAAGACGGTGGTGATCCCGGTCCCGGCGAGCTCCGCGTCATGGGCGAGCAAGGCCGCCTCGTGCGGCCAGTTCACGCCGGGACGCGGGGTCATGTGGCGCTCCAGGTTGTCGGTGTGCAGCTCGATCAGCCCCGGTGCCACCCAGTCGCCGCCGCAATCCACCGCGCCCTCGGGCACCGCCGCGTCGAAATCGAGGCCCGCGATCCGGCCGCCCTCGACCGTCACCCGGCCGGTCCGGGTCTCGTCATCGAGGATGAGCGTGGCATTGGCGAGAACGAGATCCTGTGTCACGAGAGCGTCACCGAGCATTGAGAGGAAAGGGAAAACGGGAGGGCCGGATGTACCATCGCTACGCCATCTACTACACGCCGCCGCCGGGCGCGCTGGCCGAATTCGGCGCCGACTGGCTGGGCTGGGACGTGGCGAGCGGGAGCCCGCGCGCGGTGCCGGCGGAGCGGGAGGACATCGTCGCCCGCCCCCGCAAGTACGGCTTTCACGCGACGATCAAGCCGCCGTTCCGACCGACAGCAGACGAGGGGGGGTTGCGCTCGGACGTGGCCGCGCTCACCGCCCGCCTCGCCCCCGTCACGCTGGAGGCGCTGATCGTCCGGCCGCTGGGCCGGTTCGTAGCGCTGGTGCCCGCGGGCGACGTGACCGCGCTCAACGCCATGGCGGCAGAAGTCGTCCGCGCCCTCGACGCCCATCGCGCCCCCGCCCCGCCGGAGGAGCTGGAGCGCCGCCGCGCCGCCGGGCTCGGCCCGGCGCAGGAGGCGAACCTCATCCGCTGGGGCTACCCTTACATGATGGAGGAGTTCCGCTTCCACATGACCCTGTCCCGCGCGCTCGACGATCCCGCGCCGGTGCAGGCGGAGGCCGAGGCGCAGCTCGCCGGCATCATCGGCCGCCCCCACGTGATCGACTGCCTCACGCTGGTCGGCGAGGGCGCGGACGGTATGTTTCGCGAGGTCCACCGCTACGCCCTCACCGGGTAGAGGGCGGCGAGCGCCGTCTCCACCGTCCGCTCCAGCGGGCCGCCATTGTCGATCTCGACCACGTGCAGGCCCTCCGGCAGCTCGACCCGGCGGGCGAGGCGGCGCGCCTGATCGGCGGCATCCTCCCGCCCGCGGGCGGCGAGCCGCTCGGCCAGCACCTCGGGCGCGGCCGTCAGCGAAATCACCATGAAGCCCGGCACCAGCGCCGCCGCCCGCTCCAGCACCCGGCGGGAGAGGTTGACGAGCATGTCGCGCTCGGCCAGCGCGGCGCGCACCTCCACCGGGATGCCGTAGCTCAGCCCGTGCGCCTCCCAATCCAGCAGGAAGGCGCCCGCGGCCCGACGGCGGGCGAATTCGTCGGCGCTCACCACGTCGCACTCCTCACCCACCGCGTCGGTGCGCGTGATGACCCGGCGCACGAGGCCAAGCTCGGCCCGCGCGGCGAGCGCCCGCATCACCGTGTCCTTGCCGACCCCGGAAGGGCCGACCACTGCGATCAGGCGTCCGCTCATGCAGGGGCGAAGGCCGTCACGTCGACCTCCCGATCCGAGAGGCGCCGGCGCGCCGCCACGTCGTGGAAGATCCCCACGATGGCCGCCCCGCGCGCCTTCGCCTCCTCGATCAGGGTCAGCACCTCCTCCCGGTTGGCGACGTCGAGGCTCGCCGTCGGCTCGTCGAGCAGGAGGGCGGGGTATTCATGCGCGAAGCCGCGGGCGATGTTCACTCGCTGCTGTTCCCCGCCGGAGAAGGTGGTCGGGCTCAGCGTCCACAGCCGCTGGGGGATGTTGAGACGGGTGAGCAGCGCCTCCGCCCGGTCCCGCGCCTCCCCCTCATCGACGCCCAACGCCAGCAGCGGCTCGGCCACGACCTCCACCGTCGGCACCCGCGGCAGGACCCGGAGGAACTGGCTCACGTAGCCGAGCGTCCGGCGCCGCAGCTCCAGGATCTCCCGCGGGGCGGCCCGGGCCACGTCGAGCCCGTCGACCGCGATCACGCCGCGGCCCACGCGGTAATTGCCGTAGATCATCCGCATCAGCGTCGACTTGCCCGCGCCCGAGGCGCCGGTCAGCGCCACGCACTCGCCCGGTGCGACCTCCAGCTCCGCCCGCTCCATCACCGGGATCGCCGTGCCGCCCTGATTGTGCAGCACGAAATCCTTGCCCACGCCCTCTACCCGGATCATTCGCCCTCTCCCGTCGCATGTTTGTGCAGCATGGTCGCCCCGCCGCGCACCCCGCGCAGCATGGCGACGCCCAGATGCGGGTTCTCCCCCGCCAGTTCGTCGAGCAGGTTGCGCGGGACGTGCACCACGGTGCAGTCCGTCTCCGCCTTCACCTCCGGCGGCGCCACCGCGTCGATCAGCTCGATCCCGCCATGCCAGTTGCCCGGCCGGTCGTCGATCCACTCCCGCGGGGCGACGCCCCTGATGGTCCGCCGCATCCACCAGCACCCCGCGACGAGGAACGAATAGAACGCGGGCGAGGTCTCGGGATCGAGGATCGCCGCGCCTGCCGCATAGCGCTCCACCCGGCTACCCGCGAGCAGCCGGTCGAGTTGGTCGCCATCAAGGCCGCTGAAGTGGTCGATGCCCGCGATCCGTTCCCGCATCTTCATCTTTCTCCAAATACGCCGGGGGTTTGGACCGTCTCGGAACCGCATCGCGGTTCAGGTCCAAACGGGCGGAGCCCCGAACCGGGGCAGCGCCCCGGTTCTCAGACCTGCAACACCGAACTCACCAGCAACTGCGTGTAGGCATGCTGCGGATCGTCGAGCACCTGATCGGTCAGCCCCGCCTCGACCACGTGCCCGTCCTTCATCACCATCAGCCGGTCCGCGAGCAGCCGCACCACGGCGAGGTCGTGGGTCACCACGATCGCCGACAGTCCCATGCGCCGCACCAGCGAGCGCAACAGATCGAGGAGCCGCGCCTGCACGCTGACGTCGAGGCCCCCCGTGGGCTCGTCCATGAACACGAGCCGCGGACCCGTGACGAGGTTGCGCGCGATCTGGAGCCGCTGCTGCATCCCACCGGAAAAGGCCGAGGGCCGGTCGTCCACGCGGTCCGCCGCGATCTCCACCCGGCCCATCCAGTCGATGGCGCTCTCCCGGATCTCGCCGTAATGGCGCGCACCCACGGCCATCAGCCGCTCGCCGACATTGCCGCCCGCACTCACGCCCATGCGCAGGCCGTCGCGCGGGTTCTGGTGCACGAAGGCCCAGTCGGTGCGGCCGAGCATCCGCCGCTCCGGCTCGCTCATGGTCAGCACGTCGCGCGGCCCCTCGGCGCGGGTGTCGAAGATGACCTCGCCCCGATCCGGCGCCAGGTGCCCGGCGAGGCAGGAGAGGAGCGTCGACTTGCCCGAGCCGCTCTCGCCCACGACGCCCATGACCTCGCCGGGCCAGAGGTCGAAGGTCACGTCGGCGCAGCCGATGCGGGGGCCGTAGAACTTCGTGAGGCCCTTCACGTCGAGGAGGGGGGTCATGTCGCACTCCCGATTGCAGCGGAAAAGTCGGTGGGGGTGAGCACGGCGCTTTCGATCTCACCGACGAGGTTGCCGTGCTCGGCGGCGGTGCGCGCCTTGATGTCCTTCCACTCCTGGTTGGCCATGAAGGCGGCCCAGCGCGCGTCCATCTCGGCCGCGTCGGTCCAGGCGAGCAGGTAGACGAAGAAGAGGCGGCCGTCGCACTCCATCTCCCACATCGCCTGGATGCGGAAGCCGTGATCCGCCATCAGGCGCGCGGCGTGGTCGCGGAACCGGTCGAGGAAGGCCTGGCGGTTCGCGGCGAAGATCTCGTAGGTGCGCAGCTGGTTGATCATGGTCGGTCCTTCGGTTGGGCGGAGTATCCCCCCTCCCCGGCCCTCCCCCCGCGGGGGGAGGGGGCGATATCGGCAAGGGCGGCGCGACAGTCCCGTGGTCTCCATGGGGTGAGAGCGCCAACGTCACCGCCGGCGCACCAGTCCCCTCCCCCAGGAGGGGGGAGGGTTAGGGAGGGGGGCTCGCTACCAGCAGCCCACGAATCCCCCGTCCCAGTTGAGCCGAGTGTCAGGGAGGGGGGTAGGCCCGAACCCATCACGTCGCCTCCAGAAAGCCCTCGACCGCCCCGGCAAAGGCCGCCGGATCGTCGAGATGCGCGAAATGTCCGCCCGGGAGCATCTGCGCGCGGGCCTCCGGGATGTGCCGCTCCATGTAGCGCGCCTGCGCGTGGGTCCGGCTGTTCCGCTCGCCGGTCAGGACGAGCGTCGGCGCCGCAATCCGCGGCAGCAGCGGCCGCCCATCGAAGCGCGCGGCGGCGCGCAGCTGCCGCATCGTCTGCCCATGCGGGGCCGCCTCCAGCAGGGGCCCGAACACCGCCACCGTCTCCGGCTTCTGGCCGATCGACGTCAGTGCCGCGATGCGCCGCGGGCTCAGCACCCGCGCGAGGAAGAGGGCGACCCGCGTGCCGATCCGGTCCATGATCCGGGTGCGCACGCCGTAGGTGCTCTCGTAGATCACCAGCCGCCGCACGCGCCCCGGCCAGGTCGCCGCGATCGCCATCGCGACCATGCCGCCCAGCGAATGGCCGATCACGTCCGCCCGCTCCGGCATGTCGCGGGCGATGGCCTGCGCCATCTCCTCGACCGTCGCGACATCCGGCAGGGGATGCGCGGCGGCCCCCAGGGGCGGCGCCTCGCCGTTCATCCCGGCCCCGTTGATCCAGACCCGCGGTGTCACGCCGCCCCCTCCCGCCGGCCCTCGCAATAGTCGGTGTCGGAGCAGACGAACATCCGGCTGCCGGCATCGTCCATGATGACCTCGTCGAGGTAGCTGGTCCGCGAACCGCAGAGCGCGCATGGGTGCTCCGCCTTCGACGGATCGAAGGGGTAGTCGTCGAAGTCGAGGCTCACGACCTTGGTGTAGGGCGGCAGCGCGTAGATCCGCTGCTCCCGCCCCGCGCCGAAGAGCTGGATCGCGGGGTTGTCCGACAGCTTCGGATTGTCGAATTTCGGGATCGGCGAGGGATCCATCACGTAGCGATCCTCCACCTTCACCGGGTAGGCATAGGCGGTGGCGATGGCGCCGTGGCGCGCGATGTCCTCGTAGAGCTTCACATGCATCAGGCCGTATTCCTCCAGCCCGTGCATGCGCCGCGTCTCGACCTCGCGCGGCTCCAGGAAGCGCAGCGGCTCGGGGATCGGTACCTGGTAGACAAGGATCTGGTCCTCGGTCAGCAGCTCCTCCGGGATGCGGTGACGGGTCTGGATGACGGTCGCCTCGCCCGTATGGGTCGTGGTCGGCACATCCGCCGTCCGCTCGAAGAACTTGCGGATCGAAACCGCGTTCGTCGTGTCGTCCGCCCCCTGGTCGATGACCTTGAACGTATCCCGAGGCGTCAGTACCGCGGCTGAGACCTGCACCCCGCCGGTGCCCCAGCCATAGGGCATCGGCATCTCGCGGGAGGCGAAGGGCACCTGGTAGCCCGGGATCGCGAGCCCCTTGAGGATCGCCCGCCGGATCATCCGTTTGGTCTGCTCGTCGAGATAGGCGAAGTTGTAGTCGGTCATCTCACCAGGCCTCGAATTGAAGGGGAAGTGTCGTGATGAAGTTGGCCAGCGGCGCGTCGACCTCCCGCAGGATGCGGTCGTACTCGGCGCGGTTCACCTGCATCGCATGGCTACCGCGGCGCGCAGGGTCCGGCGTCTCAACATGGAAGTTGTCAGGGCCCTCGGCCATGATCTGCAGAACGGTGCCGTCCGCGCCCACGAACCCGATGAAGCTCCGGGTGCCGGTGGCGACGGCGGCGCCGAGTTCGATCCACTCGGCCCGGTCGAGCTGGGTGGCCTTAGCGGAGGCCACCTGCCTTTCTCCGGTGTCATAGAACACCTTCAACATGCCGCAGCCGCCTTTGCGCGATAGGCCACGAGACGCTGGTCGAGCGTGCCGGTGTGCAGCTCCAGCAAGTGCCCGTCGGCGCTGTGGAAGTAGAGGCTGCGCCCCTCGCCCTCGATCCGCGGACGGGGCGGGCGCAGATCGAGGCCGAGCGCCTCGATGGTGGCCTGCCGGGCATCGAACTCGTCCTCGTCGATACTGAAGGCGACGTGGTTGTAGGTGCGCTCGGCCAGCGGCGCGCCCTCCATGGTCGCGAGCCAGACGTCGCCGACGAGGTAGAACCGCTCCTTCGACAGGGAGAATGCGTCCTCGCCGCTGTCATAGACGAGGCGGCCAGCGAGCACCTGCTCCACCATCGCCTGCGTCCGGTCGAGATCGGCCACGATCAGCGTGATGTGGGACAGGGCGCTCATCGGGCGAGTTCCGTTGTGAGCTGGGCGAGGACGCCGTCGAGATTGGCGAAGACGTCGTGGTTGCTGACGCGCAGGACCCGGTAGCCGCGGGCCGCGAGGTCGGCGTCGCGGCGCAGATCGGCGGCGGGGTCGTGAGTGTTGCCGTCGACCTCGAGGATCAGGCGCTTTGCCGGGCAGACGAAATCGACGATCCACGGGCCGATCGGCGCCTGGCGTCGGATCGAGTGGCCGAGGAAGCGGTGGGCGCGCAGGTGATACCAGAGCGTGCGCTCGGCGGGCGTCATCTCAGCGCGCAGGGCGCGGATGCGGGTCTTTTGGCGAGCGGTGAGGTTGCGGATGTGCATGGGGCGGCTCCGGGAGCTGGGGCGCCCCGGAGCGTTGCGGGCTGTGGTGAAGGTGGGGTTAAGGGCGTTGGGGAAGCCCCCCTCCCTAGTCCTCTTGTCGGAACCTCCCCCCTCCCTAGCCCTCCCCCCCGCGGGGGGAGGGGACTGGCGCGCCGTCCGTGCCGATATCGCCCCCTCCCCCCGCGGGGGGAGGGTCGGGGAGGGGGGCCACCCGCAAAGCACCGAGGAGGGGGGCCGACCGAGCATCACTCCGCCGCCTCCCGGCTCGCCATCGCTTCGGCCCGCAGCTTGCGGATCAGCTCCAGCTCCGACTGGAAATCCACGTAATGCGGCAGCTTGATATGCTCCAGGAACCCCGTCGCCTGCACGTTGTCCGCATGCATCAAAACGAATTCCTGGTCCTGCGCTGGGGCGCCCACGTCGTCCTCGCCCAGCTCCTCCCAACGCAGCGCCCGGTCGACCAGCGACATGGAGATCGCCTTGCGCTCCGACTGGCCGAAGACGAGCCCGTAGCCGCGGGTGAATTGCGGCGGCTCGGTCTTGGAGCCCTGGAACTGGTTGATGGTCTCGCACTCGGTCAGCTCGACCTCGCCGATCTCGATGGCGAAGCCGAGCTCCGGCACCTCCATCTCCACCGCGACGCGGCCGATGCGGAGCTCACCGACGAAGGCGTGGGTCCGGCCGAAGCCGCGTTGCGTCGAGTAGGCCATGCTGAGCACGAAGCCTTCGTCGCCGCGGGTCAGCGCCTGCAGCCGCAGCGGCCGGTCGGCGGGTACCTCCATCGGCTCGCGGGTGAGATCGGGTGGCGTGGGCTGGCCCTCGGGCTCGGCCTGCAACAGTCCTTCGCGGTCGAGAAACCCCGCGATATGCGGCGTCGGCTCCAGCCGCGGCTCACCCTCCTCGGCAAGCGGCGCCTCGCCCTCGGCGGCCAGCGCGAAGTCGATCAGGCGGTGGGTGTAATCGAAGGTCGGGCCCAGCACCTGACCGCCCGGCGCGTCCTTGAATGTGGCGGAGATGCGCCGGTCGCAGGCCATGTCCCCCGTCTCCACCGGCTCGGACATGCCGAAGCGGGGCAGCGTGGTGCGGTAGGCGCGGATCAGGAACACCGCCTCGATCAGGTCGCCGCGCGCCTGCTTGATGGCGAGGGCTGCGAGATCGGGGTCGAAGAGCGAGCCCTCCGCCATCACCCGGTTCACGGCGAGCTTCATCTGCTCGCGGATCTGCGCGATGGAGAGCTCCGGCACCGACGGATCGCCCCGCCGCTCCTCGGCCAGCCAGGCATGGGCGTTGTCGATGGCGCGTTCGCCGCCTTTCGTCGCGACATACATCAGCCGACCCTCGTGCTGCGCGGCACCGCTGCGAGGCGGTCGCCGCAAGTCAGGAACGTGTCGAAGCCCAAAGGGAAACGGCGTGCATTGGCCGCGAAGGCCGCCGGGTCCGGCAGGTCGAGCTGCGTCTCGGTCTCGATGCCGGGGCCGGTGAGCGTTGCGCCCGCGGCCTCCAGCCCCTCCACCTCGACGATCAGCGTGGCGGAGCGGTCGGGATAGTCGGGCTCGCCGATCCGGTAGGTGTCGAGCGGTTGCAGCGCGTCCCAGGTGCCGAGCGCAAAATCGGCCTCCCCCGCCGCCACGATCGGCGCGCCGGTGTGGAAGGCGATCCACTGCCGTATCGCGTCCGTGTCGTGGCCGGGCGCCAGATACAGCCCCGTATCCGTGTCGCAGAGCGTCAGCAGCAGCGTTCCCGCCGCGGGCGAGAGCGGCGCGGGCGGCTGAGCGGCGGCCGCTTGCTCGATCCGCCCGGGCCGGGCCATCGCGTTCATGGCGGCGCGAAAGGCCTGTGCGGCTTCGCGGGCAGGTTCGGTGAAGCCTCCGGCCAGTGCTGTCATGCGTTCTCTCCCCGGACCATGGTGAAGAAGTCGACCTTGGTGGAAGCGGCCTTCGCCGCGCGGCTGCGCCGGGCCTCCGCCATCTCCGCCTCCAGAGGGGCGAGCAGCGCCGTGCGCACCTCCCCCGCAGCCCCGGTCTGCATCAGCGCGTCGACGAGGGCCGCGCGGCGGGCCCTGTCCTTGTCGCGGCCCTGCACGTAGCCATGCCCGACCGTGCCGTCCGAAAGCTGCAGCGCGCAGCGCGTCACCGTCATTTCGCCGAGGTTGAAGGGCGCGCCGACCGCACCGGCCCGGCCGCGGACCATGACGCTGCCGATCTCGGGCGGGCGCAGCCAGTCGAAGGCGGGTTCCTCGCCCAGCGCGGGCCACAGCCGCGCCACCGCGGCCGCCGGAGCCTTGGCCATCAGGCTCATCCAGCCGGCCCTCTCGGGATCCTGCGACATCTCGACAACCTTCTCCACTTGTCGGAATAAATATACAACTATACAAATAGCGGGAGGACAGGGACGGCGCAATCGCCGCGGAGTGAAGTTTCCATGACATGAGCCGAACACCGATCTGGACCGCCATTCTCGACACCCTGTCCGGTGAGATCGCCGCGGGTCATTACGGCGTCGGCGACCGCCTGCCGAGCGAGGCGCAGCTCGCCGAACGCTTCGGCGTCAACCGCCACACGGTCCGCCGGGCCCTGGCGGCCCTGGCCGAGGACGGGGTGGTGCAGCCCCGTCAGGGCTCCGGCGTCTTCATCTCGGCCAGGCCCACGGAATATGCCATCGGGCGCCGCGTCCGGTTCCGCAGCAACCTCAACGCGGCGGGCCGCCTGCCGGGGCGGCGGCGCCTGTCGAACGAGACGCGACAGGCGAACCCGGCGGAGCTGGAGGCGCTGACGCTGGAGAAGGGGGCGAAGGTCCATGTCTTCGAGGGGGTCTCCCTCGCCGACGGCCAGCCGCTCGCCCTGTCGCGCAGCGTGTTTCCCGCCGGGCGCTTCCCCGATCTGCCTGCGATCCTGGCGGAGGAGGAGTCGATCACCGTCGCCCTCGCCCGATGCGGCGTGGCCGACTATACGCGGGCGTCCACCCGCATCACGGCCAAGCTCGCCACGGCAGCGCAGGCCCGGCATCTGCGGCTGCGCGAGGGTGCACCGATCCTGCGCACCGTGAGCGTGAACGTCGACCCCCGGGGCGTGCCGGTGGAATACGGCCACGCCTGGTTCGCCGGCGACCGCGTGGCGCTGAGTGTCGAGGACCAGGGGTAGACGCGCTGCGGCATCCCGGCCGCTGCGCCGGGACCTTTGGATGTGGAGACGCTTCTTGGGCCAAAGACCCCGGATCGGGTCCGGGGTGGTTGCAATAGGAGGCTACCGTCCCGGCCGAAGAACCGGGACCTTTCAGAAACCGAAGCGCTCCTCAGCCAAAGGCCCCGGATCAAGTCCGGGGCGGTATCGCATCGAAGTGATGCCTCGCCCGGCGTCATCGCCGGGCCGCGCCCGCCCCGGGCTCCGTTCGTTCACGCCTGAAACGCTCCACTGGAGCGTTTGCAAGGTGGCGCTCACCCTCCCCGGAGGGCGCGGCCCTCGTCTACTCGATGCAACGTCATCCTCGGGCTTGACCCGAGGATCTCCGAGATCCGGGCGATGGCCGGGGCGAGCCCGACCATGACGGCCTGCTAGCCGCCGTACTTCTCCAGGAACGCTTCGGCCTTCAGGCCACGAAAGTCCTCAAGGGCCGTGCGCAGGTCGGTGTGGCTCCAGTCCCACCAGGCGAGTGCGACGAGGCGTTCGACGATTTCGGGGGGTTGGCGGTGGCGGATCACCTTGGCCGGCGTGCCCGCGACGATGGTGTAGGGCGCGACGTCCTTGGTCACGATCGCGCCCGCGGCGACGACCGCGCCGTGGCCCACCGTGACCTCCGGCTTGATGATGGCGCCGTGGCCGATCCAGGTGTCGTGGCCGATGTGGGCGATCCGCGTCGCGCGCGCCTCGAAGAACGCCGCGTCGTCCTCCGCGTCGTCCCAGTAGCTCGCCGCGCGGTACATGAAGTGGTGCAGGCTCGCCCGGTCGAGCGGATGGTCCGTCGGGCCGATCCGCACGAAGCTCGCGATGTTGGAGAACTTTCCGATCACCGTGTTGGCGAAGTCGCAATAGCGCGTCGCGTAGGAATAATCGCCGAGCTCGGTGTTCAGGAGGCTGCAGCCCTGCCCGACCTCCGTGTACCGGCCGAGCCTGCTGTTGCGCACCTGGGCGTCGGCCGCGACCAGCGGCTCCTCCGACAGCTTGGCCATGCTCAGCCCCTGCCGCGGATCAGCCGCTGCCGCAGCCAGCCGGAAACGGTGTCCATCAGCATCACCATCAGGACGATGAGGACGATGTAGTAGGTCACCTCCTCCCAATCCTTCTGCGTAATGATCGCCTGGGTGAGCAACAGCCCGATGCCACCCCCGGTGATCGCGCCGATGATGGTGGCCGAACGGGTGTTGGACTCGAGGAAGTAGAGGATCTGGCTCATCAGCACCGGCGTGATCTGCGGGATGACGCCGAAGCGGTAGCGTTGCAGCGGCTTCGCCCCGGTCGAGCGGATGCCCTCGATCTGCTTGCCATCCACGTTCTCCAGCGCCTCGGAGAAGAGCTTGCCGAAGGAGCCCGTGTCCGTCAGCAGGATCGCGAGCGTTCCGGTCAGCGGCCCGGGGCCGAACGCGCGGGAGAGGACGATGGTCCAGATCAGGCCGTCCACCCCGCGCAGGAAGTCGAAGACCCGGCGCACGAAGAACCGCGCGGCCCCCAGTGGCGCGAAGTTCTTCGCCGCAAGGAACGCCAGCGGCAGCGCAAAGATCGCGGCCCCCATGGTGCCGAGGAACGCCATCAGGATCGTCTCCCCGATGGCCCAGGCGACGTCGGCGTGGCGCCACATGTCGTTGGTCCAGAAATCGTCGAGGATCGCCCCCGCCTCGCCCGTGAACGCGCGGCTGCCAATCTCGCCCCAGCTCAGCCCGTGATAGGGACTGTCGAGCGTGAAGAAGAAGAGCTCCCACCCGCCGAAATAGCGGAAGACCTCGGTCCGGTTGCGGGTGATGGTGAGCCGCCCTGCCTCCGTCGTGATCGCGACGCGGTTGCGCGAGGCGTTGATCCACTCCGGCAGCTCCTCCGTCGGGAAGGTCGCCTGCGCGCCCTGTCGCCCGGGTTGCGCGGTGATGAGGCCGTAGCCCGGAATGTCGTAGGTCACGACCTCCGGCCCGTAGGTGACGATGTGCCCGTCGCCGAGGTCGATCACCGTCTCCTCGCCCAGATCGACCCAGTCCGGCCCCTCGCCCTGCGGGTAGCGACCCTTGCGCTCGCCCTCGATGGCGACGCCGACCTCGCCGGAGCGGTTGTCGCGCGTCACGTGCACCTTGTAGCTGTAGGTGTCGCCGACCAGAGCGCGTCCGTTGTCCCCGTTGGCGTCCGAGAAGACCTCGGCCATGTCGAAGGCGACGAAGATGTAGATGCAGTAGGCGAGGATCACGGCCGGCAGGCCGAAGGACATGATCCGCTTGCGGCGGAACAGCCGGTCGGCGGTCGCGTAGCGGTCGTCGGTGCTCAGGGCCTCGGCACTCATCGCGCGTCTCCATGCACCAGTCGGTTGCGGAAGTGGCTGGAGACCTGGTCGATCACCACGATGGTGAGGAACAGGAGGATGAAGATCGCGGCCGCCTTGTCGAACTGCCCCTGCCCCCAGGAGATCGTGTTGCGCAGGTCGTAGCCGATGCCGCCCGCGCCGACGAAGCCGAGGATGGCCGAGGCGCGCACGTTGATCTCGAAGCGCAGCAGAGCATAGCTTAGGAAGTTCGGGGCGACCTGCGGGATCACGCCCAGCCACATGCGCTGGGTCCAGTTCGCACCGGTCGATTGCAGCCCTTCGACGGGGCCGAGGCTCGCATTCTCCGCCACTTCGGAAAAGAGCTTGCCCAGCGCGCCGACGGAATGCAGCGCGATGGCGATCATCGCGGGCACCGGGCCGCCGCCGAGGATAAAGATGAGGATCAGCGCGATCACGATGTCCGGGACCGCGCGCAGGAAGTCGAGGAAGCGGCGGAAGAGCGGGATCAGCCGCGGATAAAGTGCGAGCCCGCGGGTCGACAGGAACGCGAAGATCGCGCCAAAGACCGCGCCGATCAGGGTCGAGGCGGCGGCGATGTTGATGGTCTCGACCAGCGACGGGAAATACTCGACGAGGTAGCCCGGCAGCTCGTCGCGCTTGCGCCACGCCTCGCTCACCACGTCGGCCGGGAAACCGAAGATGTTGCCGATCCCGGCCCAGAAGCCGCCGGCATTGCGCTCGTTCGCGATCAGGAAGCCCGCGACCATCAGCGCGATGAAGACGGCGAGCAGCACGGTGCTCCACAGCCGCCGCGTGCGCAGTTCGGCCATGTAGCTCTCGTAGCGTCCGCCGGGGGTGGCAGCGGTCAGGGTGGTGTCGCTCATCGGGTCCGCCCACAAAAAGCGCGGAGCCCCGGACGTGCCGGGGCTCCACTGGTGCCGATTACTCGGAGCGCGCGCGGCGCACTTCGATGATCGTCTCGTAGGCTTCGTGGGTGATCGGGGTGAAGCCCGCGGTGTCACCCGCCGCCACGCCGTAGGCGCAGTCGGGGTCGTTCTCGTGCAGGTTCTGCACCAGCTCGGTCATGGTGTCCTTGACGTCCTGCGGCAGGTCCTGTGCCAGCACGACCGGGCCCTCCGGGATCGGCTTCGACATCCAGATCTGGACGAGGTCGTTCATGTCGACGAGGCCGGCATCCACCGCGCGGCGCAGCGCGCCGGAGTTGTAGCCGTCTTCCCACTCGCCCAGGCCGTCGGCCCAGGTCACGCCCGCGTCGATGTCGCCGTTGGCGACCGCGACGATGGTCTGCTCGTGACCGCCGGTGAACACGACGTCACCGAAATAGTCGCCGGGCTCCATGGTGATCTCGTCGGCTTCCTGCGGGATCTCGATGGACGGGATCAGGAAGCCGGAGGTGGAGTTCGGGTCGCCGAAGCCGAAGACCTTGCCTTCCATGTCCGTCAGGCTCTCGATGGCCGCATCCGCGCGGGCGAAGCCGACGGAGTGGTAGGAGAACGAGCCGTCGAGGTTGGTCTTGACCAGCACCGGCTCGACCGCGTCGGGGTTCTGCACGTAGACGCCGGCATAGGAGGACGCGCCGAGCCAGGCCATCTGGATGGTGCCACCCAGAAGGCCCTGCATCACGCCGTTGTAGTCGGCCGGGGCGAAGAGCGAGACCGGCACGCCCAGCGCTTCCTCGGCATAGGCGCGCAGGCACTCGTTGTTGGACAGGCGGTCCTGCGCGTTCTCACCGCCCAGCAGGCCGATGTTGAACTCCTCGATCCCCTGCGCCAGCGCGGGGGTCGCGAGCACGGTGGTGGCCGCGAGGGCCGTCAGAAGCTTCTTCATGGTGGTCTCTCTCCGAGGTTGTGCCCCGCCGTCCCTGTCGGACGGGGCGAAGCGGGTGATGGGTCAGAGGGTGGCGAGCGCTTCTCGGGCCGCGCGGCCGTCGAGCGTCTCGATCTCGGTGGAGGTCGCCTCCTCCGAGAACGTCTCATCCGCGCCGTAGATCTCGCGCGCCATGTCGGTGGTCAGCAGCTCCGGCGTGCCGTCGAAGACGACGCGACCCGCGCGCATCCCGATCACCCGGTCGCAATAGCGCCGCGCGGTGTCGAGCGTGTGCAGGTTGCAGATGACGGTGCGCCCGTCCTCCTCGTGGATCCGGCGCAGCGCCTGCATGACGATCTGCGCGTTCATCGGGTCGAGCGAGGCGATGGGCTCGTCGGCGAGGATGATCCTGGGGTCCTGCATCAGGGCGCGGGCGATGGCGACGCGCTGCTGCTGTCCGCCGGACAGCGCCTCGGCCCGCTTGGGCGCCTGCTCCGCGATGCCGAGCCGGTCGAGAATGTCGATCGCCCGCCGGATGTCGGCCTGCGGGAAGAGGTTGAACATCGTCGCCAGCGTCGAGCGGCGGTTGAGCGTGCCGTGCAGCACGTTGGAGACCACGTCCATCCGCGGCACGAGGTTGAACTGCTGGAAGATCATCGCGCAGTCCGACTGCCAGCGCCGCTTCGCCGCGCCGTTGAGCGCGGTGACGTCCTGCCCCTCGAACACGATCCGCCCTTCGGTGGAATCGGTCAGGCGGTTGAGCATGCGCAGAAGCGTCGACTTGCCGGCGCCCGAACGCCCGATCACACCGATCATGCAGGCTTCGTCCACGCGCAGGGACACGTTGTCGACGGCCGCATTGCTACCGAAACGCTTGGTCAGTCCATCGATCTGGAGCATCGTCCCTCCGCGAGAATTCGCCGGGACGCTAGGGGGGATCGTGTGACTATTTTTTTCAGTTTAGTGAAGCTTAGATGACGGCCGGAGCCCGAAGCTGTGCCATGAGAACGGCTTGACGGTCCGGCTCTGATCAATCTCGAAGCGATGCGGCGTATTCGTCTTTCGTGAGCTCGAGGGGAAGTCAGATCGCTTTCAGCGAGCTGCCGGCCGGTCAGAGTGCCCCGCGAAGACAGTTCCGACTGGCGGCACCGCCCAACGACCCGCACGTCAAGAAAGCTGGGCAATCGGCAATGCAAGGGCTTCGGCTGATGCAGGTCAGATCACTCGGCCTCCGCGACCCGTTGCACGTCTGCTTGCGGGCGCGCTATGACACAGCCTCCGGCGAGGCAACCATGCGGTGCGCGAAATATGATCAGCGACGGACTTCTTCCCGTTATGCTCCATGCGCTGTCTGACTCAGATCGCCCGCCCGCTGACGTGGTTGCGCGGGATCGGTTTCGGCGCATGGTCCAAAGGCATGGGGCAACTCGGGACGCGGTTGACCCAAAAACACTATCTGATCGGCTGATCACGTCGCCAACGTGGTTCCCGTCCTTCGACGACGGCCATTTTTCTCACTGGTCGCTGGCGCTTGATTGGCTTGACGAGGAAGGCCTCAAGGGTGCGTTCTTTGTCCATACGCTTCCTCTGGAACGCGGCTACGACATCCTTTTGAGCGCTAAAGCATTCCAGAAAACGGCCTTTCCGAACGACGAGGCGTTCTATGGAGTTTACGAAACAGCAGCAAAAATTGAGATGAATACTCGAGTTCTGCCGAGTATGCCGGAGGAGTTCCTTGCTGAATTTGCCTTCTATTCCCACCCCGATCGACGGCATCGATATCTCCGTGACGTGGTACTTGGGCATGACGGCAATCATGCGGTGCTGAGCCGCATGATGCGAGACCGTGGCTGTGACTGGAGTGACTATTCAGACGACGACCTTTGGCTCGACACGGACAAGATCCGAGATATCCAAAGGCGTGGACATGCCATCGGCTTGCATACGCACACGCACCCGATGGACCTCGGGAAAATGAGTCGCGCCGACCAGTACGAGGAATTTGCACGGAACAAGGCATTCCTCGAAAACATCATCGGCGAGACCATCCGTATCGCCGCCTATCCATGTGGTAGATACAATGACCACTCGAAGTCCGTGCTGAAGGAGCTCGGCATAAAGGCCGCATTTGTATCACGACCCGTCGGCTGGACCGAGGACCGGTTGGAGCTGCCTCGCGTTGATGTTGCGGCGGTAGCGCCTTGAGGCCATTTGCTCGCCTTCTTGCGCGTCTCAGAGCGCAGATCTCTTCGATATCCCGGGCCGTCACGGCCGGTGTCGTGGAGTATCAGCACCGCTACAAGGGTGAATATGCAGATGTCGCTCTCTTCTGCACCGATAACGGCCGCGGCATAACCCTAGAGGGGCGCGCCTATGCCCAAATCGTCGACTCCTATCGCGAGCTTCTAGGACCGGACTGTAGGACGCTTACCATCGCGCCGATCGGGTCCTACCTCGTCGGCACTAGAGCGCATGGCCAGACGCTGACGCCGCCGCCAGCGACGACGCTGTTACGGAACCTAGCCGCGTTCTGGGATGTCGTTGCAAGCCGGGCACGCGGACGCCGACATACAATCGACGAGACCTACTACCGCCAGATTATTCGCGGCTCACAGTGTCGAAAGGTCGTGGGCATCCAGCCGACTCCGGCCCTTGTCGAAGCTGCAAAGACCTGCGGCGTTCCCGTCTACGATCTTCAACACGGCGACATCTCTCCGGACGTTCCGTACTATCGGGACTTCGCATCGAAGGAGCCGGGCCTTCACTTCATCACGTGGGACAACCAGACGAGGGACCTGCTGCGACACGATTTGGGCGTCGAAGGCGACAAGGTCGAACCGTACGGCAATCCGTGGATCCTGCAATATCTGAAGTATTGTGACGTTTCCGGACATCGATGCCACGACGAAAAGCAGGCTGCTCTGGATTACCTCAAATCATTTGGGCGTAGAAAAGTATGCTTGGTGTCGCTCCAATGGGGGCTGGACGAAATGTATCCTGATCATTTCGACAATCCATATGTCTCGAACGAACTTCGCGAGGCAATGTGCCGAAGCGAAGACATCCTGTGGGTGCTCCGGACGCATCCCATCATGAAGAGCGCAACGACCGAAATCGTCAAATCGCTGAGTGAGGCCAACAGCACCAATGTGCTCGTATCGGGCCCGGAAGAATGGACACTTCCCCCACTCTTGCAAATCTGCGATAGCCACGTGACATGGCATTCTTCGACCGTGATCGAGGCTACGACACTGATGACGCCGTCGCTCATCCTGTGCCCGACGCACTATCGATATGGTGACGGCCAACCGACCACGTCGGCCAGACCGTACTACCAATATTCAGATAGTGGCATTGTGTCCTGGATCAGCGACGACGCCGAACAACGCGTCGAACAGATCTTGAGCTTCGTATCACGAGATCGACTTTCAGAGGAAGAAGCGAACTGAAATGGAAAAAACGTCCCGATATGACGAATTCTACCTTTCGGAGGATCACTTCTCCGAACCAAAGGAATACTTCAAGAAGGCTGTTGAAATTCTCGTGGGTGAGAGGATTTCTCGGGGTGCACGCCTACTCGATATCGGCTGTGCGTCGGGAGACTTTCTAAGGTATACCCACATTAAGCTTCCCGAAGTATCCTTGTCTGGCATGGACGTCTTCCAGCCTCTGCTGGATGAAGCACAAAAACGCCTTCCCGATGCGGAGTTCTTTAGTGGAGACATGAACGCGGATGAATTGGACTATTCCGGTGATCCGTTTCAAGCCGTTACAATGCTGGGGGTCCTGAGCATCTTCAGCAGCGAAAACTGGATAAGTAACTTTGCATCGCTCGTTGGCAGGGGCGGCTACGGTCTCATCTTCGGCATGGTGAATCCGTACCCCTACGACGTGTTTGTCAATCTTAGAAATGCCGATGGCGAATACGAGCACGGTTGGAATTCATGGAGTGCGCGCACTCTGCAGGATCGCTTCGAGGATCTCGGTTTCTCGGTCGAGGTCGAGCACTGGACACCTCCCGTCTCGATCGATCGCAAACCAGACGAACCGCTCCGGTCGTGGACCGAAGACCTGGCGAACGGCGAGCGGCTGATCGTGAACGGGTCGCGCATGGTTCACGACTTCGCCTTTGTGAAGTTGAGGCGGTAGGCACGTATCAGGAACCTACCCGGATGGCAGAGAGCTCGACCAGACTAGTACTCTGCGACCTCGGCTAGACCACGAGAGTTCGGCGTCCGTCACTGCGATGGGACCGCTGCATGCGAGAAGGAAAACCGTCGTTCTGGCCCAGCAAACATGCCCGGATGAACGCGCCATGAGGGTGCTGTACCTGAGTCCGTTTCAGGCCTATGGCGGTGCGACGCGGAGCTTGGTCGAGGTCATGTCCGCGCTCGACCCTGCAGATGTCGAGATGCACGCGGTCACCGCAGCCGGCGTTCGCGAGAAAGGCTGGTTCCCCTCCAACGTGGCCATTACGGAAGTCCGGGGCCTCGCTCAGTGGGACAACACGAGATTCAGCCGGTATCGGGGCTTGCGATGGCTTCTGTTGCTCAGAGAGATATCAAATTTGCCCTCGACCTACCGGGTGATCCGCCGGCTTGCGTCCGAGCCCGCGTTCGACCTTATCCACTGCAACGAGATAACGCTTCTTCCCTCGGCAGTTCTGGTCAAGCGCGCCCTCAAGGTGCCTCTCGTCGTTCATGTGCGCTCACTTCAAGCCGCTGAACGCGCACCGCGTCGCACCCGTTTCATCACGCGTCTCATGAGAGAGCACGCAGACGCAGTCATCGCGATCGATCAGGCTGTCGCACGCACGCTCGATCCCGACCTGAGCGTCGATCTGATCTATAACAGCATGGCTGTGCCCGATGACATCCACGCCGTCGCGGAGCACGACAAGCCGCTTGTCTTCGGCATCATCGGCAGCCTGTCGGCTTCCAAGGCGGTCGTAGAAACCGTGGAAGCGTGCATCGAATTGAAACGGCGCGGCGTGCCCTTCCGTTTATTGATTGCCGGGGAGAATGTCCGGAAGATCTCCGGAATACGTGGTCGCCTACTCGAAGCTGCAGGATTCGCCCATGACGTCGAGCAAACAGTCGCTGATATGATTGCCGACCATGACCTGCACGATCAGGTTCAAATGCTCGGCTTCGTGTCTGACAGCGACAGCTTGTATGCTAAACTCGATGTATTGTGCTTTCCCTCTCGGCTCGACGCCCCGGGGCGACCGGTTTTCGAAGCTGCGCTACATAGTGTCCCGGCTATTGTGGCAATGCGCAATCCCACGGAAGACGTCATCGAGAACCATGTAACGGGCGTACTGATCGACCATCCCGACCCGGTCGAGATTGCGGATGCCATGGAGATGATGCATCGTCAGCGCGCTCGAACGAGAGAGATGGGGCAAGCCGCCCGCGTAAAAGCCGAGCAACGGTTCGACAGCACGATCGCCGGCGCGCAACTGAAAGCACTGTATGAGAGGGTTATCGCCCGTGCTGGACACACGTCGCAACGCCGGCAAGCTCGCTCACGGGCATGAAAGCCAGTAGACCTACAACATGCCGCAAAAGATCATGATACTTGGTGCATCGGGGATGCTGGGCAGCGCCTTGCTGCGCTTTTTCTCGACGGAGGTCTCAGGTTTCGAAGTTCATGCGACGGTGCGCAGCACAGCCGCTGCGCGCATCTTGCAGGTCGTCCCCCCACACCGACTGATTGCAAATATCGATGTGACCAACCCAGACAGCCTCATCGGCGCGCTTGCGTGCACTCAGCCCGATGTCGTGGTCAATTGCGTGGGCGTGGTCAAGCAGCATGAGACCGCAGGCGATCCACTGACGGTTCTACCCATCAATGCAATGCTTCCGCATCGTCTGTCGCGACTTTGCGCAGCGATGAGCGCACGCCTGATACACGTTAGCACCGACTGTGTGTTCGACGGTCGCGACGGCAACTACGTAGAAGATGACGTACCGACGGCCACGGATCTCTATGGGCAATCGAAGTATATTGGTGAAGTGCGTGGACCGAACGCCATAACGCTTCGGACATCCATCATCGGCCATGAACTGAGTGGAGCACACGGCCTAGTCAACTGGTTTCTGTCGCAGGTGGGAGAGATCAGGGGCTTCAAGAATGCCATCTTTTCCGGCGTTCCGACTGTCGAGTTGGCTCGCGTGATACATGAATTTGTACTGCCCAAACCTGAACTGTCAGGCTTGTACCATCTTGCCGCGAAACCGATCTCGAAGTTCGATCTCCTAAATTTGGTGGCAAGCATCTACGGCAAGGATATTGTGATCGCCCCAGACGAGTCCGTGCGGATCGATCGCTCTTTGAACGGATCACGCTTCTCGACGGCGACAGGGTATATTCCGCCCGATTGGCCCGATCTCATATCGCAAATGCACGCATTTCAACGGGAGCACTAACAGCCTTGTCAAACGACCTGTTCGAAAACAAGACCTTGATGATCACAGGGGGAACCGGATCGTTCGGTAATGCCGTACTGAGGCGTTTCCTTTCGTCGGAAATCAAAGAGATTCGTATATTCTCCCGCGATGAGAAAAAGCAGGAGGACATGCGGCTCTCATTCAACAGCGACAGGCTTAAGTTCTATATCGGAGATGTCCGGAGTTACGACAGCGTCGTCCAAGCGATGTCGGGTGTCGACTATGTCTACCACGCAGCAGCTCTCAAGCAGGTCCCCTCCTGCGAATTCTACCCGATGGAGGCAGTCCGCACGAACGTTCTGGGGGCCGAGAACGTCATGCGCGCCGCGAAGGCAGCGGATGTAAGGCGTGTCGTGGTTCTCAGTACGGACAAGGCAGTCTATCCGATCAATGCCATGGGCATATCCAAGGCCATGATGGAAAAGCTCATGATCGCTCAAGCACGCATGTCCACCGGAGACGGCACCGTGTTCTGCGCGACCCGCTACGGTAACGTCATGGCATCGCGCGGGTCCGTCATTCCGCTTTTCGTGGAGCAGATCAGATCCGGCCAGCCCATGACTGTCACCGACCCTAAGATGACGCGGTTCCTGATGTCGCTGGATGACTCCGTGGACCTCGTCCTGCACGCATTCGAGCACGCGCAGCAGGGTGACATCTTCGTGCAGAAAGCGCCTGCATCCACGGTCCAGCACCTTGCCACGGCACTCCAGAATGTCTTCGATAGCGATGTCGGTGTCCGCGTGATCGGGACCAGGCATGGAGAGAAACTGTTCGAGACCCTGTTGTCCCGCGATGAGATGGCGAAGGCGGTGGAGACCGAACGCTACTACCGCATTCCGATCGATGCTCGCGATCTAAATTACGCAAAATATTTCGTGGATGGCGAGGAAAACGTTTCAGAATTTGACGATTACACATCACACAATACCAAACGCCTTGATGTTGCAGGTGTTGAGGAGCTTCTGCGCAGCTTACCGTTTGTGAAAGAACGCCTTAATGCTTAGCGTCATGACTGTGGTCGGAACTCGGCCAGAAATCATTCGACTTTCACGCGTGATTGATCGTCTGGATCGGTATTGCAAACATACTCTGGTACACACTGGGCAAAATTACGACTATAGCCTCAATCAGGTCTTCTTCGAAGACCTTCGAATCCGGCGTCCTGACGTCTTCCTGAATGCTGCGGCAGAAAGCGCGGCCGCGACGATAGGCCAAATCATCGCGCGTGTGGATCAGGCAATCGTGGATCACCGGCCCGATGCCGTGCTCTTGCTAGGCGATACCAATTCGTGCCTAGCGGCAATCTCGGCCAAACGTCGTCAGGTCCCCGTATTTCATATGGAAGCTGGCAACCGGTGTTTTGACTTTCGAGTACCTGAAGAGATAAACCGGCGGATCGTGGACCACGTTGCAGACATCAATCTGACCTATAGCGAAATAGCGCGTGAATACTTGCTCCGTGAAGGCTTTCCACCGGACCGCGTTATCAAAACCGGCAGCCCGATGCACGAGGTTCTGCACTATTACGCCAACGATATCGAAGCAGCAACGCCATGCTCGACTCTCGGCCTGGAACAGGATCGCTATTTCGTCGTTTCGGCGCATCGCGAAGAAAATGTAGATGATCCGGCGCGACTGGAGAAGATCTTGAAGATCTTCAATATGCTGGCAGCAGAGTATCGTCTGCCCGTGATTGTTTCCACACACCCCCGGACACGGAAAAGACTTGCCGCGATGGATGTTGCAGTTGCACCTGATGTACGGTTTCTCGAGCCGTTTGGTTTCTTCGACTATGTCAGTCTACAGGTGAATGCGCGCTGCGTCCTGTCGGATAGCGGCAGCATCACCGAAGAAGCGTCGATCCTGAACTTTCCCGCGCTCAACCTTCGCGAGGTCCACGAGCGACCGGAGGGCTTCTTGGAGGGGGCCGTCATGATGGTGGGCCTCGATCAGGCACGAGTGCGCGAGGGTTTGGCGATCCTCGCGGATCAACCTCGCGGCGAGAAGCGTCTGTTGCACGAGGTCGCGGACTACCAGGTAGACAACGTCTCCGACAAGGTGCTCCGAATTATCCAGAGCTACACCGGCTTCGTCGATCGCGAGGTCTGGCGAAAACCGCTGTCATGACACGTGACAGCAAAGGCGCAGCGCTGCGTCTCGGGATCATCACGGAAAGCTACGCCCCGCTCAATACGTCTGCAGCCGTCCAGCTGGCGACGCTCGCCGAAGCACTGAAAGCCGAAGGCCACGACCCGGTCGTAATTGTTCCGTCTTCCGAACACGGCGCGAAGGTCGTTTATGAGCGTAACGACAGCTCGCTAGTTATCAGGCTTGGAGTAAGGGTCCGCACTGGAGACGGCTATCTCCGCCGCATTTTCTACGAGATGATGATGCCCTTTGCGATGCGGCGACGGTGGGCCGACATAAGAACAAGCGAGCATCTGGATGGCATAATCTGGTATTCTCCGTCGATTTTTCACGGTATTTTCGCACGCTATCTGAAGACATTATATGGTCGACCTGCGTACTTGATCTTACGTGATCTGTTTCCGGACTGGGCGGTCGACATCGGCTTGATGTCGCGACACAACCCCGCCTATTGGTTCTTAAAACTGGTCGAGCGGTATCAGTATCGGACTGCAGACGTGATCGCCGTGCAGTCCCCAGGCAATCTGCAGCGTATGTCGAGCTGGATGGCTAAAGACCGCCGAGACGTCGAGGTGCTCCACAACTGGCACGCCGCTCCAGTGCCGGATCCCAAGTGCAGCATCGATCTGAGCGCATCCCGTTTGGCCGGACGCAAGCTTTTCGTCTATGCGGGGAACATCGGCGTTGCGCAAAACATGGAGCTTCTCGTCGACCTCGCGCAGGCGCTGCTCGACCGAGAGGATGTCGGTTTCGTTTTTGTTGGTAGAGGCAGCAAGTTTGCCGATATTGCGAAACGCGTTCGCGATCGCCGACTGGAGAACGTAGAGATCTTCGACGAAATCCCATCGAGCGAGATAACAGGACTGTATGCTCAATGCGACTTCGGCATCGTATCACTTCACCCCGATCACGAGAGCCATAACATTCCTGGAAAGTTCGTGTCTTACGTCGTGCATGAATTGCCGGTTTTGGCCGCCGTCAATCCCGGTAACGACATGACGGCGATGATGGAAGAATACGGCGTAGGGGCAATCGTGGAGAGCGCCGAACTCAGCATGCTAGTGGCTGCCGCAGAGGACCTGCTCAACACGCCGGAACTTACGGAGGCTCGGAAGGCGGGCTGCAGACAGCTTGCCCAGAACCTCTTCCGCCCCGGCGCTGCAGCGGCTCAAATCGTGGCAGGCATCAAGCGCGTTTCGGCGCGCACGGAGTGAACCAACGGTCGGCGCCAGCGTGCGAAGTGGTTTGCACATCAATCAGATGATTGCACGCTGGAGCCGCTCAAATGCCTACGTACCGCCTCAAGGTCGGAAGCAGTATCGATGTCGATCGAGAGAGCTCGCGGCATGACCGATCCTACGGTTCCCTCAACGACAAAGGCCCGCTCAGTTCGCAGAATGTCAGGCGTCGTGATGTAGATCGCCCCATTAATTTCGTAGGCAGGCGGAAGGTCCTGGCGTCGAAGGTTGGATCCTGGCGGATCGACCACTGGAGCGATCGCATCGTCGTCGAAAAAACGAACCATGAGATAAGGTGAGGTCTCCGCCTCGCAGAGCGACACACAGGACTGCGCTTTGCGGCGGTACATCAAGTCGAAGGCTAAATCGATGTGTGCCGCGGTGCGAAGCGGAGATGTGGGCTGCAGAAGGGCGACATAGTCAAAGCCGGGATCGAGTTGATCGATCGCGTGAAGCACGACATCGACCGATGCAGCAGTATCCGACGACAAGTCATCCGGCCTTCTAAAGGGAATTTCGGCACCAGCCTTACTTGCAATCGCCATTATCTCATCGTCATCAGTGCTGACGATCGCGCGATCGATATGCGATGACTTCAGAGCCGCCTCGATCGTCCACGAAATCAATGGGCGCCCAGCCAGATCGAGAACGTTCTTGCGGGGGAGTCCCTTGGACCCCCCGCGTGCGGGAATGACGGCGAGGACCGAACACTCATTTTGTCCTTGCTGTGGCTTTGCCGATCGGAAAGAGTCGTCCGTCTTCAAGGCGCCTCGATCTCCGTGTGCGCGGCTACGAGATCCTCAGGCCGCCCGACATCCATCCAGACTTCATGCATCGGGTAGGCGATCGTTGCGAGGTTCGCGTCTTGGAGCCGGTCGAACAGTGCAGGCATATCACATGCTGTCCCTTCGGCGAGGTACGACAGGGCTGCGGGCTCGAGGACATAGATACCGGCATTCACATGTGTTCGATAGACGGGCTTTTCCTCGAAGCCCTTGATCCTGATGCCTTGCGTTTTGACAACTCCGAACGGGTGCTGCCACTCGTGCTGGCGAACCGCCATCGTCGCCGCAGCCTCGTGCATCTTGTGAAAGGCGAGCATGTCATTGAGGCGTACATCACTGAGCACATCTCCATTCGTGACGATGAAGGGAAGCGTGGGCTTCGGATCGAGGAGGGATAGCGCGCCGGCGGTGCCCAACGGCGCTTCCTCCTCGACGTAGGCGATGCGAACGTTCCACTTCGACCCGTTCCCGAAGTAGTCGCGGATCACGTCGGGCAGGTAGAACAGCGAGATCACCAAGTTGCGAAAACCCTCCGCCGCGGCCCGGACGATGATGTGTTCCAGCATGGGCTTCCCATGCACCTTCAACATGGGCTTCGGGCAATTCCTCGTATGCGATCCCATCCGCGTGCCGAACCCGCCAGCCATGATCACGACGGTGTTGTCGCGCACCGACGGCGCGAGGATATCATCCCAGATGTGAAGGCCGATCAAACGTTTCTCGGCATCCACGACCGGCAGTTGGTGCAGCTTGTTGATCCTCATGAGGCTCAGCACATCTTCGGACGTCATGCCTTCATCCACGACGACCGGACTTGTGAACATGATATCCGATGCGCTTGTCGACATGTCATCGCCCCTCAAGAGGGCCCGCCGCAGATCGCCGTCGGTTATCGTTCCAAGAAGCTGACGTTCCGGACCGTGCACAAGAACAATGCGCAAGCCCGTTCGATCGAGCACCGCAACGACGTCGCGCAAGCTTGCGTCAGGTCTCACCAGCACCTCGGTCCAGTCGACATCGTAGGACTTCATCACGCCAGCTCTCCCCTCATCCGGTCGGATGGACCGAAATAGCGCATATCAGCCTCGACGTCCGTCGTCACAACGGCGCCGGCCGCAACGAACGCGCCCTTTCCTATGGAGCGATTATTGATGACCGTGGCGCCAGCACCCACGAATGCGCTGTCGCCGACTGTGACGTCGCCGCACAGTGTAACGCCCGGGCACACGTGAGCGTGAGCGCCAATCGTGCAATCGTGATCCACAGCAGCGCTCGTGTTGACGATCGTACCGGCCCCGATGTCACAGCCGGGCTGCACGACAGCCCCTGCCATGATCTGTGCGCCAGGACCAAGCTTGGCGTCAGCGGCGACCCACGCGTGGGGATGTACGCAGGTTACAAAATCGAAACCTCGCGCCTCCCAACGTGTCTGGAGGTTCTCGCGGGTTCGCCGATCAGGCATCTTGCCGACACCGTTCAACAGCGAGATGGAGTTCGGATCCACTGATGCGAGCACGCTGTCATCTCCGAGTACCTCGCACCCCTCCCAGTGCCCACCGGCACCGGGATCGCAAACACCAACCACGGAGAAATCGAGCGCTTTCGCGAGCGCAAGTACGACCTTTGCGTGCCCCCCGGTGCCCAGTAGAACAAACGACTTGTCCATCAGTCGAAAACGGCTTCGCCGGCTTGATATGCTCGGATCGTTCGCCGTCCTACGAGATCCCACAGCTCGACCGGCGGCCGGCCGCTTCCAAGACGTGCGGTGGTCAAGTCCTCTCTGGTGAGAAGGTGTCCGCCCGGCAGATCCCGTGCGGCCGCCACCTGTTGGCGCGCCGCCTGCTGTGTGTCCCATTCATTGGGTCGAGGCGCCTTGAGTGCCTGACCAAGGCCCAGTTCGACCGACCGAATATCCCGCACCATCGCTTCCAGCTCATTCGGCTCCAGCGAGGCCGAATGGTCGGGACCCGGGAGGTTCCGATCAATGGTGAAGTGCTTCTCGATAACCCGTGCACCCCGCGCGACCGCCACAAGAGGCATAAGAGTGCCCTCTGTATGGTCCGAGTAGCCGACATCGAGCATGAACGCCTTTCGCAGAGTATCCATTGCGCGAATGTCGGCTTCAGCGATCGGGGTCGGATATTGTGATGTGCAATGCAGCAAGGTCACGTGCCGTTGCAGAACTTCGCGTCGGCTGGCATCGCTCCAAGCCCGCCAAACCTCCGACAAGGACGCCGGCTCTCGCTCGGCCGAGAGCGCATGCGCGATGACTGCGAGGCCGAGTTCGACATCTGACAACGTCGCCATTCCCGTCGAAACGACGAGGGGTTTGCCGGTATGTGCCGATTTCCACAACAGCGGCCCATTTATCAAGTCGCCAGATGGGATCTTGAGAAATGGAACTCCAAGGTCGATGAGGAATTCTAGGCTCGTATCATCGAAGGCTGTCGAGATGAACGAGATACCGCGATCTTCGGCTCGCGCCTTCAACTGCTGATGCCATTCGAGCGGCAACTCCAAACGCATCAGCATTTCGAGCTGGGTTTCGCTGTCTGGCGCATTGTCCTTCTGATACGCAGCCTTAGGAGCGGACGCTCCGACCAGCCGCTTGGCATCGAAGGTCTGGAACTTCACGGCGTCGGCACCTGCCGAGGCGGCGGCGTCGATGAGGTCAAACGCAAGATCGAGCCTGCCGTTGTGATTTACACCTGCCTCGGCGATGACCAGCGTATGTTTCGTGTCGGAGTGGATCACGCATCGGACTCCAAGTCGTAGAACTTCTGCGGGAACGGGCCAACGGCAGCCTTCAAGATCCGCAATATCTCGGCACTCGCGTCACCTCGGCCGTAGGGATTGACCCGCGCCTTCGCGACGGCCTGTCCTTCGGGCGACAGAGCCTGCGTCACGGCAGCGACGATAGCATCCGTATCCGGAGAGCAGTGCAGGACGGAGGGCCCGGCCAAACGCCCGCGCTGTCGGGCGCCGACATTTACCGTCGGCACGCCAAAAGTAGGCGCTTCGATGATGCCGCTGGAGGAGTTTCCGACTACGACGGATGCATGTGTCATGGCCGCCTTGTAGCGACGAAACCCCAGCGAGGGAACCAGAAGGACGCGGTCCGGCCGTGTGGCGGCATATTCGGACAGCAAGGCGCCAATCACCCGACCGCCATCGTCCGCATTGGGAAGCGTAATGATCGCCTGATGGTCGGGAAACCTATCGATGGCCTCGAGAATTGCGCTCGTCGTGTCGAACGGATCCTCGTCATATGCAGTTACGGGGTGGTACGTCATCAGCAGAAACGGCTGCTGCAGATCGAACTCCAGATCGAAGGCAATTGCAGAAAGATCGATCGTCTTGCCCCGCATCACATGATCCAAGCCGACCGCGCCAACGTTGAAGACCCGCTCGGGCGGTGTACCCATCTGGATGACACGCCTGGCATATGGCTGGGCCGCGACAAAATGAAGGCTCGCCATCTTCGTGATCGCATGTCGGATCGCGTCGTCATAAGCGCCTTCGGTTACCTCTCCACCATGGATGTGTGCGACCGGGATACGCAGCAAAAGAGCCGTTTGAACAACGGCGAGCGCCTCAAAACGGTCACCCAGAACCACGAGAACGTCCGGTCGCAATCTCTCGAGAGCGTCGGCGAAGCCCAATACACCGATCCCCATCGACTTTGCGACACCCAGAGGCGTATCGGATGACAACAACATCTCGATCTTGGCATCAATCCGGAAACCATCGTCGGAAACCTCCCGCCAGGTCAGGCCGAATTCAGGTGAGAGATGCATACCGGAGACGATGACTTGTAGATGAAGCTCCGGATCCGCCTCGATGTCCCGCATCAACCAGTGGAGCAGTCCGTACTCCGCCCTGGTGCCCGTGAAAACCGCGATCCTGCGCATCAGGAACGAGCCTCCACTCGCTTTTCCAAGAACGCTGGAACGACGCTGCTGGGCAGGTTCACGACACGATCCTCGAGCCACTCTGACTGGGTAAGGTCGCCGCGATCAGCATTCTCATACATTGGGAGGCGAGTCATCAGCGACCAAATGGGCCGTGTGCTGATACCCGCATCGTTAGTAGCATGTAAAAGAGCGTCTCGCTCCGCACGGCTCTCGCAAAGCACAGCATTCAACCAGTAATTTGATCGGGCTTCGCTTGGCTCGACAAAGAACTCAAGCGAAGTATCTGCGAAGAAGTCCGCATACGCTGATGCGAGAGCACGCTTTGCCGCAACGAAGTCATCCAGCTGTTCGAGCTGTGCGCATCCCAACGCTGCGTTCAGGTTCGGCATGCGATAGTTATAACCTACCTGATCATGCACGTATTCGTAGGAATGGGACGTCTTGGCCGTCGTCGTCAGATGCTTGGCGCGCGCGGCTACGGACGCCTTCGCAACGATGATCCCCCCGCCGCCGGTCGTGAGGATCTTGTTGCCGTTGAAACTGAACACCCCAATATCGCCAAACGTACCTGCGTGCCGATTGTCTCGCGTACTTCCCAGTGCCTCGGCCGCATCTTCGACGACGGCGATGCCCCAGCGCCGGCAGAGGTCGACAAGCTGTGCCACACGGCCGATATGTCCAAAAGTATGCATGGGAACGCAGGCTCGGACGATGGCTCGATCCGACCGGCGCCGGCACAGCCCGTCGGCTCCGATCTCGGCAAAACTCTCTAGCCAGTCCTCCAGCGCCGAAACTGAGAGACCCATCGTATCTCGGTCTACATCCACGAAGACTGGCTGGGCTCCGCAATAAGCGATCGCATTGCACGTCGCCACGAAAGTTAGAGCTTGCGTAATAACGCAGTCTCCAGGCTTAACACCCGCTAGAAGCATGGCCACGTGCAACGCTGCCGTGCCATTGACGACAGCGACGGCCCGTTCGACGCCAGTGTAAGCTGCAATTTCGTCTTCGAGCTGGTCGACGAAGGCCCCAACACTCGACACATAAGTCGATGTAATGGCCCGATCGACATAGCTACGCTCATTCCCTATCAGAAGGGGCGCATGAAGTGGAATATGTAATTCAGTGCGATAAAGATCTCGAATAAAGTGTATAATATCGTCAAACATTGTATATATCTGACTTATATTTATTCAGATTTTCCTCTTGAGTGAACCATGCGATTGTTTCTGTGAGGCCGCTCCTTATATCAAAAGCAGGTTCGAATGTGGTCACACTGAGGATCTTGGTATTATCGCACCACAGACGAAATACTTCGGATGCCCGGGGGCGCATCCGTTCTTCATCGTAGACAAACTTGACATCACTTTTCATTATATCTTTGATTAAATTTAACGCATCCAATATCGAGATCTCGTAGTTCGAGCCGATATTTATCACCTCCCCAACTACATCGTTGGATGTCGCCAGCGCTATAAAGCCCTGGCATGTGTCCGCGACGTAGTTGAAATCTCGTGTTGGCGTTACATCGCCCAGCCTGATCTGTTCAGCTCCGTTCGCGATCTGCGTTATAATCGTAGGGATCACCGCTCGCGCCGATTGCCGAGGACCATAGGTGTTGAAGGGCCGAGCAATCGTCAACGGAAGATCGAATGAATGGTAGAAGCTCATCGCCATCGCGTCGGCGCTAATCTTGGAGGCACTGTAAGGCGACTGCGGCTGAAGTGGATGCTTCTCGTCAATGGGAACGTATTGTGCGGTGCCGTAGACTTCACTTGTTGATGTATGAATTACGCGCCCGCAACCATTTTCAAGCGCCGCTTGGCAGATATTCAAAGTGCCCCGAACGTTCGTATCAACGTAGCTATCCGGTGCTTGATAAGAGTACGGAATCGCGATTAGTGCTGCGAGATGGAATACGATGTCGATGTCTTTCGTAATCCGCTTGCAGTAGTGTGGGTCGCGTACATCGCCTGTGAGAATTTCCATTCTATCTGAGGTCGGAATGTCGTCCAGCCAGCCCCAGCTATTGAAAGAGTTGTATTGCGCAAGGGCCTTCACATTGTAGCCCTGCGCCAGCAGCATCTCCGTCAGGTGCGAACCGATGAAGCCGTCCGCACCGGTTACCAGAACATTCGTCATTTGCCCGGCCCCTGATCATCTATTATTTTAGGCGAAAGCCGCCACGGCATCGGGTGTACCTTGTGCCCGAGCCACCAGGTGGCCAAAAAACTGAGAAATTGACTGATGGCGAACGCCTGCCCGGCACCCACAATTCCGTTGTACTGAACGAGAATGTATGTCAGCGGGAGATGGATAAGCGCAGCACCAAAGGTGATATAGGCCAGTATCGCAGTCCTACTCTCGAAGAACACGTAATTTGTAACGATCAGGTAGCAGCCGTTAAAGGCATAACCCAAGGCAACATAGACTACGACGTCTTGTGCATTCTCGAACGCTGGCCCCGCCAGCGTTCCGACGATTAGCGGTGCAGCTCCGCCGATGGCAAGCGCCAGAGCGATAATCCCACCGAAATAGAGGTATGTGCCCCACACGATCTGTCGGGGACGGGTGTCTCCAGGTGTAGCAAGTTGACGCATCAGCCAAGGAGAGTAGGCCTTGTTGAACGCGTCGGAGAGAAGACCGAGGACCTGTCCAATCTGAGCTGCCACCATATAAATCCCGGCGCCGGCCAATCCGACAACCGCCGCAATCACGAAACGATCGAGCATAACGATCGTCAGACCGCCAATGACATGAGGTATCAGGGGTATACCAAAACGTAAGGCATCGGAACAATGCTTGCCCAAATTCTGCGGCCGAACCAAAAACCCTGATCTGAATAAGTAAAATATAGCAACAAATCCGAACAAACCGATTGCCGCGCTTTGACCAATCAGACGTCCTTCCCAAGCCATGTTGACGCCCAGGACCAAGAGCAGCGACAGCAGTGCGTTACTCAAGGTCCGGCCGATCTGAAATGCTCCATACGAGAACGGCATGCCCGATACTTGCCACAAGGACAGACGGATCAAGCTCAAAGACTGAGCTGCGGCAACAAGGACACCGACGACGAGCCACGCGCGAGGCAGTCCAATGACTTCGGTCAGGTATGGTGCTGCCACATAAACGATACCTGTAATAAAAACAGTGCTGGCTGCGAGGATCAGAAGACAGGCCGTCACAAACTCAGCCATGTCATCGGCAGTCAGCTGAAAGTAGCGGACATTAACGGCCCCATGCACACTCAGTCCAGTAAATGCCGCGAACACCCCGATCGCAATCGCATACATCGCAATGATGCCATAATCGGCTGGCGTCAGAATTCGCGTTAGAACGGGCAACATCAAGAGTGGTACAGCCGCATTTGCGATGTTTGCGACCAGATATATTAAGGTATTCTTGGCGAAGCGTCTCGACACTAGGCTTCAACTCGGACTGCAGTATTTAGCACCGCCTCGATGACGAAGTCTTGATGCTCCTGCTTCAGGTAAGGGTGCATAGGCAAGCTCAGAACTTCATCGGCCGCCCGATCGCTTTCCGGAAGTCGCGCGGAAGGATCGGCGACTGCAGGCTGCCGATTCAGTGGGAGAGGGTAGTGCACTACCGTCGGGATACCCTTTTCAGCAAGAGCCGCCTGTAGGCCGTCCCGATCTGCAGCACGAACAGTGTACTGCGCCCAAGCGCTAGCATTGTGGCTCGCGATCAGCGGCGGCGAAACGGCGTGCGAGTCGCGAAAGGCTTCCGTGTAGCGCTCCGCGACCGCCTGCCGGGCGGCACGCTCATCGTCGAGTATTGCAAGCATGGGGAGCAAGACTGCCGCCTGCAGGGTATCAAGCCTGCTGTTCACGCCAATCCGGACGTGATGATAACGTCTGCTCTGGCCGTGGCGGGCAATCTGGCGAATGCGAAGGGCGAGATCGGGATCGCTCGTGAAGATCGCACCTCCATCCCCGTAGCATCCGAGGGGCTTCGACGGGAAGAAGCTCGTGCAGCCGATCATCGACAGGGCGCACGACTTACGTCCCTTGTAGGTGGCTCCAAAACTTTGGGCGCCGTCTTCGACAACTGGCAGGCCGTGCGCCGCGGCGATCGCTTGGATAGCATCGAAATCCGGACACTGCCCATACAGGGAGACCGGGATGATCGCCCTCGTTTTCGGTGTGATTGCGGCCTCGATATCCTCCGGGGCGATATTGAAGCTTGCTCGATCTATGTCGACATAGACCGGACGTGCACCGAGAAGCGAAATCGCCTCGGCTGTTGCGATGTAGCTGAAGCCCGGCGTTATGACTTCATCACCCGGCCCGATTTCGAGTGCCATCAGCGCGATCTGCAGCGCGTCCGTCCCATTCGCGCAGGTCACGCAGTCCGACGCGCCTGCATAGGCCGCTAGCGCCGTCTCGAGTTCGGCGACCTCGGGCCCGAGAATATACTTCCCATGTGCAAGAACCGCAGCGATACCAGCGTCGATTTCGTCCTTCACTCGCCGCTGCCGAGCCGCCAAATCTATGAACTGCATCGGCTCTGTTGTCCCAGGCACGCGCAAAACCTCTTCGTCATCATCCCGCACAGTCGAGTTCGAGAACGACCGGGCGTCGTTATCTTTAGCTTGGGCGCCCCTCGGCGACCAGAGAAAGCGCGCCTCCAGCCTCGGCATATCGCTCCCCGGTCCTTGGACAAACCAGCGTTTCATCCAATCGATCACCGGATCGGCTGACCCAGCCAATGCGGCGCGCAGGAACACCAGCAACGAGGGCGAAGTCTGGAACGTCGCGCGTTACCACGGCGCCGGCTGCGACCATGCAATAGGTCCCTAGGGTATTACCACACACGATCGTCGCATTGGCGCCTATGGTTGCGCCGCGTTTCACATGTGTGTCCGCAAACTCGTCTTTCCGCTCGACGTGTGCCCGGGGCGTGAGAACGTTCGTGAAGACACAGGATGGACCGCAAAACACGTCGGCTTCCAGATGCACACCCCTGTACATAGCCACGTTATTCTGGACCTTGCAGCCATTCCCGATCGTAACATGCGGACCCGCCATTACGTTTTGTCCCAGCACACAGTCCGCGCCGATCCGCGTATGTGGCAGAACATGTACGAAGTGCCATATCCGCGTTCGGGCTCCGATCGAGACATCGTCGTCGATCCAAGCACTGGCGTGAACATATGCAGTCGGGTCGATCATCGTCCAACGATCTTGGCGAGATCCGGATGTTGCTCGCCGACACTCGGCTCTAGTGGAGCATGCCGAATATGGCTGACCAGTTCGATCGACGGGCGAACATCCTCCAAACCGTAGCCACTGCCGCTCAGGATGTTCTGGTAGCTCGCCGTGTGCAGATCCGTGAAGCCACCTGAAAACTCGATCTCGTCGCCATCGACTGTAATGGAGCGATGCGTACCCTGGCCCTCGGGCGTGTGGTCCGGAAGATGCGCTCGATTGATAGACAGAACCCATCGGACACGAGCGCGCTCGAACTCGAGGTAACCAGCCGCCGCGTCGTTGGCTCTGTGA
Source organism: Roseobacter sp. HKCCA0434 (assembly GCA_032464575.1). Taxonomy (GTDB): domain Bacteria; phylum Pseudomonadota; class Alphaproteobacteria; order Rhodobacterales; family Rhodobacteraceae; genus Pontivivens. The sequence goes on along the minus strand of JAWDKM010000006.1, from coordinate 89,966 downwards.
TGAACAGTATTGGCCGTATTACAGCCAAATACGAACGAAAGCATATCATAGAAATGAACACCAATATTGGTAGATATACCGCCCGACTTCTGCTCCACACCTTTCCACGATGCATGATACCATGCGCCGCGTGATGTAAAGTAGCCGAGGTCGACGTCGTATATCCGGTCAGGATCGCCCGACTGCACACGATCGCGGAGCGCGACAATCGCAGGATGAAGGCGCAACTGCAGGATCGAGTGAATGCGGCGTCCCGTCTCGCCTTCGAGCCTGCGAAGCTCATCGATGTCGCCCGGTTCCAGAACAACCGGCTTCTCGCAAATAGCATCGGCGCCGGCACGCATCGAAGAGCTCATGTGAGCCATGTGAAGATAATTCGGCGAACAGATACTGACAAAGTCGACGGGCATCGACCTTTGACGCAGAAAATGGAGATGTGCCTCGAAACGCTCGAACTCCGTAAAGAAGTCAGCATCTGGAAAGTGGCTGTCGAGAACGCCGACGCTATCGGTTACGTCGTGCGCAACTGCAAGCGTACCATTCGTCTCCTTTATCGCCTTCAAATGGCGCGGCGCAATGTAGCCTGCTGCACCGATCAATGCGTACGTCGTCATTACATCTCGCTTTCCCGGCAGCGTCATGCGCGCCAGACTGTGTCACCATCTTCTTCAAACCGGCCGCGTGTATCAATTATGAGAGGCGCGTGGGCGCGCACCAGGTCGTAGTCAAATGTGGAGTGATCAGTCAGCAGCAGAACTGCATCATTATCAGCAAGTACTTCGGCAGTGAGATCTGTAGATGATAGCTCGAAACTGTGCTCTCTCATTTTGGGAAAAACGGGAACGTTCGGATCGCTATAGGCAACGTCGGCCCCCCAAGAACGCAGAAGTTCCATCACGAAAACCGACGGGCTTTCCCGGACATCGTCGACGTCCGGCTTGTAGGCGACACCGAGCACGATCACCTTCGCGTCGCGGAGCGCCTTACCCTTCGCATTCAAGGCACGTACGGTTTTGTCCACGACATACTGGGGCATGGCGGCATTCACCTCGCCGGCAAGCTCGATGAACCGCGTGTGCAAACCGTATTCGCGCGCTTTCCAGGTCAGGTAGAACGGATCGACCGGAATACAGTGCCCCCCGATCCCAGGGCCCGGATAGTAGGCTGTGAAGCCGAACGGCTTGGTTTTCGCCGCATTGATGACTTCGAATATGTCCAGATTCATGGCGTCGGCGACGATCTTGAGCTCGTTCACCAGCCCGATGTTGATAGCGCGATGGATGTTCTCCAGGAGCTTCACCATCTCAGCTGTTTCGGCGGAACTCACCGGAACGACCTGGTCTACGAACGTGCTATAGAAGTTCTTCCCTATTTCGAGGCATCGCGAGGAACAACCGCCTACGACCTTCGGGATCGTTTGAGTCGAGAAAACGGTATTACCAGGATCTTCCCTTTCGGGAGAGTACACGAGAAAGAAATCCTGCCCCACATTCAAACCGGCAGCCTCTATCCGAGGAAGAAGCACTTCGCGCGTCGTGCCCGGCCACGTCGTGCTTTCAAGCGACAGAAGTTGCTCAAGGCGGAGGTGCGGGACGATCTGATCCATCGTCGCCTCCACGAAACTCAGATCGGGCTCGCGCATCTTATCGAGAGGCGTGGGTACGCAGATCATGAGGACGTCGCATTCGGCGACCCGCCGAAAATCATCGGTCGCCTCGAACCCCTGGGCGATCATGTTTGCGATGTCAGAGTTCGAAATGTGCTTGATCGGACTTTCACCCGAATTCAGTTCGACGACCCGATCGAGATCGATGTCGAAACCCCGAACCTGAAAACCCGCGTGCGAGACGGATTTGGCAAGGGGAATGCCGACATAGCCCATACCAAGGACACCCACGATTGCAGTCTTGTCAGCGATTTTTTCGGATAGCGGCATGCAGATCTCTGGCTTGTCGAAGCGACGGGAGCGGAATGGAGATGGCGGGTGGCAGGAACTTGGCGCTTGCGCTCGTGATCTCCAGAGTGCTTTGAACGCTCAAGATGCTACCGCTTGACGACGGATGGCATCCAAGACACGCGACGATGCCTAATCTACCTGCCAGGACGGCGCAACCGTGCGGATAGTCGTCGCAGCATGCGCCACGTGGGAACACCACTGGATGACGTGCTCGAAGTTCGATTCAAAAGAAGATGGAGCGGGCGATGAGATTCGAACTCACGACTTCAACCTTGGCAAGGTTGCGCTCTACCCCTGAGCTACGCCCGCGTCCTTGGGTGAGGGCGATGTATAAGGATTCGCGAGGGGGCTGCAAGGGCAAAATGTCCGCCCCATTGCAGCTCGCCGCGAGGTCATTAATCTGGGTGTCATGGCGACCTCCGTGACCCTCCATCCCGCCGATCCGGCGCTTTATGAGAAGCTCGCCCGCGGCGAGGCACCGTCCGGGCTGCGACTGCCCGAGGGCGGGATCGACACGCCTGAGGTGCTATCCCTCCTGCGCGATGTGGCGCAGCGGCTGGGCCCCGACGGCGGCGCGTGGCTGGTGGAGGCGGACGGCATGGTGGCGGGCCTCTGCGGATTCAAGGCGCCACCGCGGGACGGCATCGCGGAGATCGGCTATGGCACCGTCCCGGCCTTGCGTGGTCGTGGCATCGCGACGGCCGCGGTCCGGGCCATGGTGGGGGAGGCGCGCCGGGGCGGCCTGACCGCGCTCACCGCAGCTACTGGCACCGGCAATCCCGCCTCCGCGCGGGTACTGGAAAAGGCGGCTTTCGATCGCACCGGCAGGCAGGACGACCTGACAGACCGGCCACGCGATCTCTGGCGCTGCGAGGTCGCGCCCTGGACCGAGGCGCGTCTGATGGCCTTCCTCACCCAGCACGACGTCCCCGCGACGCTGCACCGCCACCCGCCGCTGCGCACGGTGGAGGAGAGCCGGGCCCTGCGCGGCGAGATGCCGGGTGCGCATTGCAAGAACATGTTCCTGAAGTCGAAGAAGGGCGAGCTGGTGCTCGTCACCTGCGGGGAGGGCCGGCAGATCCGCATCCGCGACCTCGAAAAGGCGATCGGGGTTCGCAAGCTCTCCTTCGCCCCGGCCGAGCGGTTGATGGAGCATCTGGGCGTGACGCCCGGTGCGGTGACGCCGCTCGCGGTGCTCAACGATGCGGACCGGGCGGTGCGGGTCATCCTCGACGCGCAGATGATGCGGGCGGACGTGCTCAATTGTCACCCGTTGCACAACGAGGCAACCGTGGCCATGTCCAGCTCGGACCTGTTGCGCATCTTCGCCCTGACCGGGCATTTCCCCGAGACGGTCGATTTCGACGCACTGGAAGCGGCCGCGCTGGCCGCATAGGCGAAACACTGTATCTTAACGGGCACTCACCGCCCCGAATGACGAAAGACACACGATGCTCGAACTTGGCACCGCACCCACAGCCGATCTGATCAAGGACTCCAGCGAGGCGACCTTCATGGCCGATGTCGTCGACGCCTCGATGGAGGTGCCCGTGATCGTCGATTTCTGGGCGCCCTGGTGCGGACCTTGCAAGCAGCTCACCCCGGCCATCGAGGCGGAGGTGACGGCGGCGCGCGGTGCGGTGAAGCTCGTCAAGATCAACGTGGACGAGAACCAGCAGATCGCGGCCCAGCTTCGCATCCAGTCGATCCCGACGGTCTATGCCTTCCACAAGGGTCAGCCGCTCGACGGCTTCCAGGGCGCGCTGCCGCAGAGCCAGATCAAGGCGTTCATCGAGAATGTGGTGAAGGCCGCGGGCGGCGACATGTCCGGCGGGCTCGACGACGCCGTGGAGCAGGCCGAGCAGATGCTGGAGGAAGGCGCGGTGGCCGATGCCGCCCAGGTCTTCGCCGCGATCCTGGGCGAGGATCCCGAGCATGTGCGCGCCATTGCCGGCCTTGCGCGCGCCTACATGGCCACCGGGGATGTGGAGAAGGCGCAGTCGACCCTCGACACCGCCCCCGAAGCATTGCAGGACAAGCCCGAGATCGCCGCCGTCCGCGCCCAGATCGAGCTCAGCGCCAATGCCGGCCAGGCCGGCGAGATCGCAGGCCTCGCCGCCGCCGTGGAAGCCGCGCCCGACGACCTCGACAAGCGCTACGAGCTGGCCACCGCCCAGATCGGCGCGGGCCAGAACGCGGAGGCGATCGACAGCCTGCTGGAGATCTTCCGCCGCGACCGCGAGTGGAACGAGGCGGCCGCCAAGGAGCAGCTCTTCAAGCTCTTCGATGCGCTGGGGCCGAAGGATCCCCTGACCCAGTCGGGGCGCCGCCGTCTCAGCTCGATGATCTTTGCCTGATGCGGCGGTTCACGTCAGCGGACCTGCCCGAGATCGTCCCGATCTTCCCGCTCGGCGGCGCGCTGCTCCTGCCGCGGGCGCGCCTGCCGCTCAACCTCTTCGAGCCGCGCTACCTTGCTATGCTGGAGGATGCGTTGAAGACGCCCGAGCGGCTGATCGGGATGGTCCAGCCCGCCGACGGGCCCGAGGGGTCGAGCAAACGGCTGCACTCCATCGGCTGTGCGGGTCGCGTCACCCAGTTCTCCGAAACCGATGACGGGCGCTACATAATCTCGCTCACCGGCATCAGCCGCTTCCGTCTGGTCGAGGAGGTCGAGGGCTTCACCCCCTATCGCCGCGCCCGCATGGACTGGTCGAGCTTCGAGCGCGATCTTGGGGGCGAGGAGAAGGACAGGGGCTTCGACCGCCCCGCCTTCCTCAAACTGCTCGGCCGCTTCTTCGAGAGCGCGCAGCTCTCCTCGGACTGGGACAGCCTGCGCGAGGCGGATGAGGAGCTGCTGATCAACTCCCTCTCCATGCTCTGCCCCTTCGATCCGGAGGAAAAGCAGGCGCTCCTGGAGGCGCCGTCGCTTGCAACCCGGCGGGAGACGCTGGTCACGCTGATGGAGTTCGCGCTGCGCAGCGGCGCCAGCCCGCAGGACGACACGCCCCTGCAATGAGCGAGCCCGTCGATCGCAAACTGCTGGAGATGCTGGTCTGCCCGGTCACGCGCGGGGTTCTGGTCTATGACCGCGAGGCGAACGAGCTGATCTCCCGCAATGCCGGCCTCGCCTTTCCCATCAACCAGGGTGTCCCGGTGATGCTGGTCGACGCGGCGCGCGAGCTCGACGAATAGCGGCCGCCCCTGGTGAGGGCGGCCGCTTTGTCTCAGGGCCGGAACACGAATTCCCCGTCCTCGCCGGACAGGAGGCCGGGACCGGGATTAAGTTCCCCCGGCGTCCCGATCTCCGCCCGGTCGATGGGTTGCTCTTGCACGCAGGCGGTCAGCCCCGTCAGAGCAAACACGACAGCAAGGACGCGCGCCATCAGAAGCGGACCCGCGCGCCGGCCATGACGGCGGTGATGTCGTCGAACTCCTGCGCGTCGTCCTCGTATTCGAACTGGCGCAGGCCCAGGAAGACCTCGGTACCGACACGGTCGACCTCCTGCACGGCGAAGATGCCGTAGGTGGTGGACTCGTCGCCCTCGCTGTCCGTGTTCTCCCCGTCGAAATAGTCGATGGCGAACGCGGTGGTGCCGAGGCTCGTCAGATCGTTGGTCTGCCAGCCGCCCTTCACGTAGTAGAAGGTGTTCTCGTCACGATCGCCTTCGAACTCGCCCTGACCGGCCGCGACGGTGAGGCTCAGCCCCGTCGGGGTGTGCAGGCCCGAGAACGAACCGTTCACGAACTCTTCCACATCGTCCTCGTCGGCTCCGCCATTGTTGCCGTAGGCGACGGCGCCCTCGAACCGCACCGGCCCGAAGTCGTTACCGTAGCGCAGTGCGACGTCATACCGGTCGTCCGAGATCGCGGAGGTCGAAACCTGGAAGCCCGCAACCTCGGGCGAATCGTAGCGGATGCGGTCCTGCCGGCTGAAGCCGTCGAGGTTGCTGAACGAGTCGCCGATGCTCGGGTTCTCATCGCCGCCACCGTCGACCAGCTCGCCATCGTCCCCGCGGAAGATGATGCCGCCCGCGAAGTCGGAGACGCCCGAATAGCCCACCACGTCGGTGTTCGACAGGTCGACCTCGGAGGTGCCGTTCGACGCCGTGTCGCCCTGCCCCAGCGCGACGCGGCCGAACTGCTCGTTGTCCACGAAGAGCTCGAGCTTGCGGTCGCTGAAGGTCTCGGACCCGGTATCCTCATCGAGCTGGCTGACCTCGGCCGAGGAATTCGACTCGATCTCCACCTCGATCAGGGTCCCGACCGTCGTGTTCTCGTTCAGGTCGCCCTCGCCGGTGAAGCGGAGGCGGGTGGACGAGTTGTCGTTGTCCACGAAGAAGGTGTCGGTCGACTCCCCGTCATCGGTGAAGAGCACGCCGCGGTTGACCTGTCCCGACACGCTGAGCCGGATGCCCGTGTCGCCCGTCGTGACATCGCCCCGGGTGCCGGGCGCGACCTCGGTCGCGGTGATCATCTGCTGCTGGGTGTCGGCCATGGCGGATTCGAGGGCTGCGAGCCGGGCGCGCAGCGCTTCGAGCTCCGCCTGCATCGCGGCCGTATCCTGGGCCAGGGCCGGACCGCCCGTGGTGAGCGCGGCGACGCTGGCGGCAAGAAGGAGGGTGCGTTTCATGGGTCTGCCTTTTCTGTAGGGCGCCGGATCACGGCACACCTACAGGCTGCAACATATGGGGCAGATTCGGAGTATCTAACGCGCAACAACTCGCGTCACAAAGTGATTTTAGGCGAAAATACATGGATACTGTACGTATCCATTTCGTGTATAATTGAGTTTATTTCGGTAATTTCTTGAATACAATTCTTTGGCCCCCACCTGTAAGGATTGGCTTACAGATGGGGATCGCTCCCGGGCATTCTACCCGCGGTTGCGCAACACTCGGTTCTCGCTTGGTAAATGATCCGGGCCGACGCGCGTCAGGACCGGTGGTAGGGGGTTCCGGCCAGGATGGTCGCGGCACGGTACAGCTGTTCGGCGAGCATGACGCGCACCAGTGCGTGCGGCCACACCATGACACCGAAGCTCACCTTCAGGTCCGCCGTCGCCCGCAGCTCCGGTGCGATCCCGTCCGCCCCGCCGATCACGAGGGCGACGTCGCGCCGCCCCTCCTCGGCCCAGCCCATCAGGCGCGTCGCGAAATCGGGGGAGGTGAGCTGCCGCCCGCGCTCGTCCAGCATCACCCGCAAGGCGCCCGCGGGGATCGCGGCGGCGAGCAACTTCGCCTCGGCCGCCATCCCGGCTGCCTTGCGATCTTCGACTTCGGTGAGTTGAGCGGGGGAAAAGCCCAGTGCGCGCCCGGTGCGCGCGTACCGGGTGAGGTAATCGTCGACCATGTCCCGCTCCGGCCCAGACCGCAGCCGCCCCACGGCGGCGATGGTCACGCGCATGCAGAGCCGGCCATCAATGCGTGACGGGCATCTCGCCGGGGGCGAGCCACATCTTCTCGAGCTGGTAGAACTCGCGCACTTCCGGGCGGAAGAGGTGGACGATCACGTCGCCCGCATCCAGGAGCACCCAGTCACCGGTGTCCTGCCCCTCGGTCCGCGGCGCCTGGCCGGTCGCGGCCTTCACCTTCTCGATCAGGTGATCGGCCATCGAGGCGACCTGGCGCGAGGAGCGTCCGGAGGCCACGATCATATGGTCCGCCATCTCCGACTTGCCCTTGAGCGGAATCGGGACGACGTCCTCGGCCTTGTCATCATCGAGCGAAGAAAGGATCAGTTCCAGCAACTCGGCGGGGCTGATCTGGTGTGCCTTGAGCCCGGTGGCACGGCCCGGTGCGGCGTCCATAACCGCGGAAACACGTTCCGTCAGAACGATGTCCTCCTGCACTTGCGGGCCAACGGGCACCGCTTCACATCCTCAAATATAGCGATTTGTGCGGCGCCGAACAATAAGACGAGCGTGACGTTTCCATGGCGGAGTGTCACGCGGAGCGCACAATGCGGTCGGCGCGTCCGGCAAGCGCTGCCACGGCGCGGGCGTTGGGCAGGTCGTTCTCCTCGATCTTGGCTCGCCGCGCGTCGGGCGTCATGGCGGCCCAGCGCTGCTCCAGCCGGCGGCGCAGCGCGTCCTCTGCCACCTCCAGATGCCATATGGGGGAAAGCTGCGCGCGGACCTCCGGCCACAGGCTCAGCCAGTTGCCCTCCACCACGATGAGGCGATGCTCCGGCGCGATGCGGATGGCGCCCGCCCGGCTCAGCTCCATCGAACGGTCGAAGCGGGGGGCGAAGACCTCCTCCCCCGCCCGGACCCGCCCGAGCATCGCGGCGAGGCCCGCCCGGTCGAAGGTCCACTCCGCCCCCTTGCGCGGCAGGTCACCGCGTGCCCGCAGGATGTCGTCATCGAGGTGAAAGCCGTCCATCGGCAGCACCACGGCGTCCGGCCCCGCCGCGAGCCTCTTGGAGAGCGTCGACTTGCCCGAGGCCGGCGGCCCCACCAGCCCCATCACGAGCCGCCCCTGCGCCGGGATCAGCGCGCGCAGCTCCGCTCGCAGCGCCTCAACGTCCAAGGGGCACCAGCCGCAGCGGAAGGCCGTTCTTCGGTTTGGCGATCGGCACGCGGGCCCAGTCCGCATCGGTCCCCGCCACCGCCTCGATCCGGAAGCGGCGCAGGAACTGGAAGGTGAAGGCCCGCACCTGCAACAGCGCGAAGTGCATCCCGATGCACTTGTGCGCCCCGCCGCCGAACGGGCACCAGGCAAAGCGGTGGCTGCGATCCTCCGCCCGCTCCGGGCTGAACCGGTCGGGGTCGAACCGGTCGGGGTGGCTCCAGTATTCCTCGCTGATCATCACGGCGCCGGGCGAGACGCCGACATGCGCCCCCGCCGGGATTTCAACTCCGGCCCAAGTGAAGCCGCGCTCCGCCTGCCGCGGGATGAAGGCAAGCGGCGGCGTGAAGCGCAGCGCCTCCTTGAACACCCGCTCGGTCACCTCCATCCGCGCCGCGTCGTCGTAGTCGAGCGCGTCACCACCAATGCCAGCGATCTCCTCCCGGACCGCCTCCTGCCACTCCGGCTGGTTGGCGAGCGCCCAGACCATCGTGGTGAGCGCTGAGGTCGTGGTGTCATGCGCTGCCATCAGCAGGAAGTTGAGGTCATCGACGATGTCCCGCTCCGACCAGCCATCCTCCGTGGCGGCCACCAGCTGGCTGAAGAAGTCGGGACCGGGCCGCGCCCGCCGCTCCGGGATCATCTCCGCGAACCGCTCCGTGAGGTAGGCGCGAGCATCCAGCCCACGCTTGTAGGCAAGCCCCGGCACCGGCGCGCGGATCAGCGCCAGCGACGCCGCGACCTCCGCCTGGAACGCCCGGTTAAGCCGCTGCGCCTCCTCCCCCTCCAGCGGCAGGCCCATGAAAACGGCCGCGCCCAGCTTCAGCGTCAGGTCCTTGATGGCGGGGTAGAACCGCATCTCCCCACCCCAGCCGTCGAGGAGCGTGGCGATGCCGCCGTTCATCCCGTCGAGATAGTCGCGCATGGCGCTCGCCCGGAACGCCGCCTGCATCACCCGCCGATGCGCCCGGTGATCGGCCCCGTCGCGCAACATCAGCCCGCCGGGAAAGAGCTCGTGCAACAGCCTCCAGCCCTCGTAGGAGGAAAACATGCCGTCGGGATCGCCCAGCACGTATTCGACGGCGTCCGCCCCGGTCAGGCTGACGGTCCAGTGGCCCAGGAGGTACTGGCGGAAGACCGGGCCGAACTGCTCCACATGCCTGCGGCCCAGCGCGTAGGGATCGCGGATGAACTCCAGTGCCACGCCGACATAGGGCAGCCCCCGGCGGCCCGGGATGTGAGCAAGGGCGGAGAGCGGCGCGGGCGTGGCAACCATCTCCCCAGTGTTCCGCGCCCGGCCGCCGCGATCAACCGCGATATGGCGGGGCGCGCTGTCACACGCCGCGGCCCGGAACGTGGTAAGGCGGTGCAAAAAGGAGTTCCCCATGATCCGCGCCCTGCTCGTCCTCGCTCTCGCCAGCCCGGCCTCCGCCGTGTGTCTCTCACCGCTGCAGACCGTCTTCGCCTGCGACATCGCGGGGGAGGATCGCCGGTTGGAGATCTGCGCGGTGCACGACGACTATTTCGCGGAGTACTTCACCTACAGCTTCGGTCGGCCCGGCGCCGAACCCGAACTGGCCTTCAGGAGCAGCGACAACTGGGGCACCACGAAATACGGGGGCTTCGTCGGCGACGTGGCAACGTTCGGCATCGGCCTCGTGCACGACTCGGGGTACGTCTACACGCTGCATGCAACGGGCCGGTATAGCGATGGCGCCGTGATGCGCGGCATCCTTGAAGTGTTCCGCGATCTCGACGCGTTCCATGCGGAAACCCAGCCGCTCACCCACCGCGAATGCGACCGCGCGACGATCGAAGGGGATTTCCGCTTCTTCGCGCCCTGAGGGTAACTTACCGCGCCCTGCGCATGCCCGGCGGAAGGGAGCCCGGATGCCGCATCCGGACCCAGTCGAGCGGAACCGGCTCCCCGCGCAGCGCCGCGCGCCGCATGGGCTCGCGCCGATAGGCCAGCGCGTGCACCGCGGTCCAGAGCACCAGGAGCGCCGCCGCCGGCAGGTGCAGCGCCGCGGGCCCCCAGCCCAGAACCACCGTCGCGGCCAGCAAGATGCCGAGGCCGAGCCCCGCCGCCCGACCGCTCCGCCGCAGCCGCCGGGGATCCAGCCAGGCGATCAGCACCACCCGCGCGCAGACCCGCAGCACCACCACGACGAAGGCCCATCCGAGCACGGCGTGGAGCCGCCCATCGACCGGCCCGCTTACCAGCGCCGCCGCCAGTCCCGCGACCAGCAGGACGTGCAGCGCCCGCTCGCCGCGCGACCAGCGGACGACGCGCAGGCTCACCTCAGGCCTTGCCGCGCACCAGCTTCTCGTAGCCCTCGGCAATGTCGCGGGTCAGCGCCCCGACCTCGAAGTTATAGTCGCCGATCTGGCCCACCGGCGTGACCTCGGCCGCGGTGCCGGTCAACCAGCACTGCTCGAAGCCTTCCAGCTCGTCAGGCATGATATGCCGCTCGTGCACCCTGACCTGCCGGTCATTCAGCATACCGATCACGGTCTGCCGGGTGATGCCGTTGAGGAAGCAATCCGGGTCGGGCGTGTGCACCTCCCCGTCCTTGACGAAGAAGATATTGGCTCCCGTCGCCTCGGCCACGTAGCCGCGATAGTCGAACATCATCGCGTCGGCGCAGCCCTTCGCCTCCGCCGTGTGCTTGGACATGGTGCAGATCATGTAGAGCCCGGCGGCCTTGGCGTGGGACGGGATCGTCTCGGGGCTCGGGCGCTTCCACTTGGAGATGTCGAGCTTCGCGCCCTTGAACTTGCTGTCGCCGTAGTAGGCGCCCCATTCCCACGCGGCGATGGCGAGGCGGACCGGGTTGCGCTTGGCCGCGACGCCCATGTCCTCTCCCGAACCGCGCCAGGCGACCGCGCGCACGTAGGCGTCGGTGAAGCCGTTGGCGGTCAGCACCTGCTGCTTAGCCGCCTCGATCTCGTCGACCGTCCACGGGATTTCGAAATCGATCATATTGGCCGAGGCGTGCAGGCGCTCGGAGTGCTTGCGGCTCTCGAAGATCACGCCCTCATAGGCCCGCTCCCCCTCGAAGACCGAGGAGGCGTAGTGCATCGCGTGGGTCAGGATGTGCACGTTCGCATCCCGCCAGGGGACCATCGCCCCGTCCAGCCAGATCTGCCCGTCCCGATCGTCGTAGGAGCCCGCCATTGTCGTTTCCTTGCCCATGTCATTTTCGATTGTTGCGCGAAACACCCGGGTTAGGGCATGAAGTTTCGCAAATTCGAGAATCGGCTATCATTCCGATCTTGGACAGTCAACAAGACTGACATAAAATGTGAGCCCGAGAACGAGCAGGACAATCCGATGAGCCAGCGCTTTGCGCCTTCCAACACCCGCAGCGAGCAGCTCCTGTTCCTGACGGACGATCAGCTTCGCAACGGGATCGAGCTGATGTTCTTCGCCTATCGCGGCTTCACCGCCGATCCCGACCGGATGCTGGAGGATTACGGCTACGGCCGGGCGCATCACCGCGCGCTCCACTTCATCAACCGCCGCCCCGGGCTGACGGTCAACGAGCTGCTCGACATCCTCGGCGTCACCAAGCAGTCGCTCAACCGCGTGCTGCGCCAGCTCGTCGATGACGGCCTGGTGGAAAGCCGCGTGGGTCGCACCGACCGCCGCCAGCGCAACCTGCACCTGACCGAGCGCGGACAGTCGCTGGAGCGCAGCCTCTCCGAGGCCCAGCGCGGCCGGATGCGCCAGGCTTACATGCGCGCGGGGCCCGAGGCCGTGGCGGGCTTCCGCACGGTCCTCGAGGAGATGATCGATCCGGAGATGCGCCCCCGCGTGCTCAGCCTGATGGGTGATGGCCGTGAGTGAGCTCGACAGCGACCCGCATATCCTGATCGTGGACGATGACGAGCGGATCCGGACGCTCCTGCGCAAGTTCCTCAGCCGCAACGGCTACTTCGTCTCGATGGCCCGCGACGCGGCCCATGCCCGCCGTCTGCTCGACGGCCTCGAATTCGACCTGCTCGTGGTCGACGTCATGATGCCCGGCGAGGACGGCTTCGCGCTGACCCGCTCGCTGCGGGAGACGCTGGCTACCCCGATCCTGCTGCTGACCGCCCGGGGCGAAGCCGACGACCGCATCACGGGGCTTGAGGCGGGCGCCGACGACTACCTCGCCAAACCCTTCGAACCGCGGGAGCTTCTGCTGCGCATAAACGCGATCCTGCGCCGCGTACCCAAGCCGCAGCCCAAGACCGAGCCGCCCAAGACCCTGCATCTCGGCCCCATCCGCTACGACATGGGCCGGGGCGAGATGTGGCGGGACGAGGAGCAGGTGCGCCTCACCTCCACCGAACAGGCGCTGATGCGCATCTTCTCCGGCCAGCCGCACGCGCCGGTCACGCGCCAGACCCTGATCGAAGAGCTGGGCCGCGACCACGGGCAGGCCCAGGAGCGGGCGATCGACGTGCAGATCACCCGCCTGCGCCGCAAGATCGAGGCGGATCCCAAGGCGCCTCGCTACCTTCAGACCGTGCGCGGCGCGGGCTACATGCTGGTGCCCGACTGATGGCCGTCCTGCGGATCGTCCCGAATATCGACGGAGACCCCGTAAAGGCGCACGCCTTTTACCATGACCTCCTCGGCCTCGACGTCGTGATGGACATGGGCTGGATCGCGACCTTCGCCGCCGCGGCCGACGCCCGCCCCCAGCTCAGCGTCGCCACCGAAGGCGGCAGCGGCACCCCGGTTCCCGACCTCTCCATCGAGGTGGACGACCTCGATGCCATCCTCGCCCGATTCGAAGCGGCAGGCCACGCCCCCGAATACGGACCCGTCGAGGAGCCTTGGGGCGTGCGCCGCTTCTATGTCCACGACCCGTTCGGCCGCCTCCTCAACATCCTCGCCCACTGAGGCCCAGCGGCTTCTTCTTGCTCCAAATATCCCCGCCGGAGGCCTCGGCCCCGCGCAACTCTTGCCTCGGACCGCGCCTTGCGCCCAGATACCGCCGTGGGAGGAGCTGCCGATGACCGATACACCCAAGATCGCCGTGCTGGGCGCGGGCGCCATCGGCTGCTTCGTCGGCGGCACCTGGGCGACCACGGGCCTTGACGTCGTCCTGATCGGCCGCGCCCGACGGGCGGAGGAGGCGGCGAAGGGCCTGCACCTCACCGACTATGACGATTGGGAGCATACGTCCTTCCCGCCCTTCACCACCGACCCGTCCGTGATGCACGACGCCGACCTGATCGTGCTGACGGTGAAGTCCACCGGGACCGAGGCCGCCGCCGCCCAGATCGGCGGCCACGCGCGGGCCGAGACGCCGGTGCTCTCGCTCCAGAACGGCGTGTCGAACCCCGACATCCTGCGCCGCCTGCTGCCCGGCCGCACGATCCTGCACGGCACGGTGCCCTTCAACGTGGTCTCCGAAGGGCCCGGGCGCTGGCACAAGGCGACGCTCGGCCACATCTTCGCCGACCGTCACCCGCTGCTCCACGCCATCCACCACGAGGCCGTCGGCACTCCGGCGGAGCTGGAGGAAGTCGACGACATGGAGCCGATCGCCTGGGGCAAGCTCCTGCTCAACCTCAACAACGCGGTGAACGCGCTCTCCGGCCTCACCCTGCGCGAGGAGCTGTCCCAGCGCCCCTATCGCCGCGTCCTCGCCGCCGCAATGCGGGAGACGCTGGAGCTGTTGCAGGTCGCGGGCATTCGCCCGGCCAAGGTCGGCGCGATGGCTCCGAACCTCGTCCCCACCTTCCTGTCGCTGCCCGATCTGATCTTCCGCCCCGTGGGCCTGCGCCTGCAGAAGATCGATCCGAAGGCCCGCTCCTCGATGGCCGACGATTTCGCCGAGGGACGGCCGAGCGAGATCGACATGCTCAACGGCGAGGTCGTCCGCCTCGCCCAGCGCCTTGGCCGCGAGGCGCCGGTCAACGCCCGCCTCGTCGAGCTGGTCCGCGATGCGGAGGCCGGCGGGCGCCGCGACTGGCCGGCCCGCGACCTCGCCTCTGCCGTGCTCGACCCGCCCAAGGAGTGACGCATGCCCTACCTGCAACTCGACACGCCGTTTTCCCACACGCCCGCGCAGAAGCAGGAGCTCGCGCGCCGCTTCGGCGAGATCTTCGCGGCGCAGATGGGTGCGAGCCCGCACCGGATCACGGTCGCGATCCGGGAGCTGGGCGAAGGCAGCGTCTGGCGTTGTACCGACGACGCGCCCTACCCCGCCGCCCTCCTGATGCTCGACATCCGCAAGGGCCGCCCGCCGGAGCAGCGCGCGGAGCTGGCCCGGCTGCTCATCGAGGCGTGCAAGGAGATCCTGGGCTACGAGGACCACCAGGTGAACGCCGAGTTCACCCAGCACACCGGCGACGAGATGTACCACACCCTCTACGGAGGCCTGTCGGAGGACTGGCAGGCCGGCGAGCCCGACCGCCTGACCGAGCGCGGCTGAGGCGTCCGGACTGCACCGTCATCCTCGGGCCTGACCCGAGGATCTCCCGCAACGCTCCACGCAGCCCCGAAAGGCCCCGGATCAAGTCCGGGGCGGTTGCACCCTTGCCACCGTCCCGGCCGCAGCGCCGGGACCGCTTGCAACCGGCACCATGGTCATCGTCGAAACCGATCCAAAGCTGGCAACCCGCCACGGAGGCCTCTCGCCCGGCGGCCCCGCCGGGACGCGCCCGACCTTCCCCCCGGAGGACGCATTGGCGGTGTCATTCATCGAACGAGCGGCGTAGATGCTTGGGAGGGCGGACCTCTCAACACCGTCCGGCAAGCGCCCTCCAGGTCTCGCGCGGCCCTCGGCGCTCCGTGTCATCCTCGCTCATGAGGCGAGCCGCTTCACGCCATCACACCCCATTAACCTTTGCGGCCCGTCAGCGGGTCGGTCATACGCGGGTCATACGCAAATCATACGTCCTGTGCACAGCGGTTTGCGCCCGTTGACCAAGTCGCTAAGGTCTCGGCCATGACGCTCCTCATCACCCACCCGTCCGGCGCCGACCACCGCGTTCCCGAGGGCCACCCCGAGCGGCCCGAGCGGCTGGAGGCGATCGCCCGCGCCCTCTCCGCCCCAGAATTCGACCCGCTAGACCGGGAGGAGGCGCCTCAGGTCAGCGACGAGGCGCTGCTGCGCGTGCACCCCCAGTCGCATGTTGATGCGCTGATCCAAGCCGCCCCGGCCGAAGGGATCGTCCAGCTCGACCCGGACACCTGGATGTCGCCTGGCACGCTGAAGGCAGCGCGCCATGCCGCGGGCGGGGCGATCCGGGCGGTGGATGCGGTTTTATCCAATGGAGGCAATGCCTTCGTCGCCACCCGCCCGCCGGGCCACCATGCGGAGCGGGCGAAGGTCATGGGCTTCTGCCTCTTCGGCAACGTGGCCGCGGCGGCGAAGCACGCGCTCGATGTCCACGGCCTCGACCGCGTGGCCATCGTCGATTTCGACGTGCATCACGGCAACGGTACGCAGGATCTGTTGTGGGAGGAGGATCGCGTCCGCTTCGTCTCCTCCCACCAGTCGCCGCTCTGGCCCGGCACCGGCGCGCGGTCGGAGCAGGGGACGTTCGGGCAGGTGGCGAACATCCCGCTGCCGCCCGACAGCGACGGCGCCGCGATGCGCGCGGCCTACGAGACCGAGGTCTTCCCGATGCTCGACGCCTATGCCCCGGAACTCGTTCTGGTGTCCGCCGGTTTCGACGCCCATGCCGCCGATCCGCTCGCCCAGCTCAACTGGGTGGAGGAGGACTTTGTCTGGATCACCGAGCGGCTCTGCGCTATCGCGGAACGGCACGCGGGCGGGCGGCTCGTATCGGTGCTGGAGGGGGGCTACGACCTCGACGCCCTCGGGGCCTCGGTCGCCGCCCATGTCGGCGTGCTGATGGAAAGGGAGAGGGCATGAGCGACACACCCGTGAGCGAGATGAGCTTCGAGGCCGCGATGGCGGAGCTCGAGAAGGTGGTCGCGCAGCTCGAGGGCGGCGACGTGCCGCTCGACCAGTCCATCGCCCTCTACGAACGCGGGGCGGCGCTGAAGAAGCATTGCGAGCAGCAGCTTGCCGCGGCGGAGGAGAAGATCGCCCAGATCACCGCCGAAGGCGGCCAGGTCAGCGCCAAGCCCGCCAGCTACGAGTGATGGACGACTTTCCGGAGCGGCTCGCGTCCGTCGCGGCGGAGATCGAGGCGCGTCTCGACGCCCTGCTCCCGACCGGAGATGCGGTGGCCGATGCGATGCGCTGGAGCACGCTGGGCGGCGGCAAGCGGCTGCGCGGGTTCCTGGTGGTGGAGAGCGCGGCCCTGTTCGACGTGCCGCGGGACCGGGCGCTGAACGCGGCGGCGGCCGCGGAGTGCCTGCACGCCTACTCCCTCGTCCACGACGACCTGCCCTGCATGGACGATGACGACCTGCGCCGGGGCCGACCGACGGTCCACAGGCAGTGGGACGAGGCGACGGCGGTACTGGCAGGCGATGCGCTCCAGACCGAGGCTTTCGCGATCCTCGCAAGCCCGGCGACTCACCCCTCCGGCGAGGTTCGGGCGGCGTTGGTCGCGGCGCTCGCGGCCGCCTCGGGCCAGAAGGGCATGGTCGGCGGACAGGCGATGGACATCGCGGCGGAGACGGCGGGCCGGGCGCTGACCCTCGAAGAAATCACCGCGCTCCAGGCGCTGAAGACCGGCGCGCTGATCCGCTTCTCCGTCGAGGCGGGGGCGATCCTGGGGGAGGCCGATGCGTCCGCCCGCACGGTCTTGCTTGGCTATGCCGACGCGCTCGGCCTCGCCTTCCAGATCCGCGATGACCTGCTCGACGTGGAGGGGGACGAGGACCTCGCAGGCAAGGCGCTGCAGAAGGACGCCGAGGCCGGCAAGGCCACCTTCGTCTCCCTGCTCGGGGTGGAGGGCGCCAGGTCGCAGGCCGAGGCGCTGGTTTGCCAGGCCGTCTCGCATATGTCACAGTTCAGGGAGGCGGCACGGCCGCTCGTCGAGGCCGCCCGCTTTACCCTCGCGCGCCAAAGCTGAGGAGACCGCCATGGCCCAGCGCCCCGATACCCCGCTTCTCGATCAGGTATCCTATCCGTCCGACCTCGCCCGGTTCGATGATCGCGAGCTCAGGCAGCTCGCGGACGAGCTGCGCGCGGACACGATCGCCGCGGTGGCTGAGACGGGCGGCCATCTGGGCGCCGGCCTCGGCGTGGTGGAGCTGACGGTGGCGCTGCATGCAGTGTTCGACGCGCCGCGCGACAAGATCATCTGGGATGTGTCCCACCAGTGCTACCCGCACAAGATCCTGACAGGCCGGCGCGACCGGATGCGCACGATCCGGCAGGGGGGCGGGCTCTCGGGCTTCGCCAAGCGCAAGGAGAGCCCCTACGACCCGTTCGGGGCCGGACACTCGTCCACCTCGATCTCGGCCGCGCTCGGCTTTGCCGTGGCGCGCGACCTGCAGGGCCGCTGTCCGGAGGGGCTGGGCGATGCGGTGGCCGTGATCGGCGACGGGGCGATCAGCGCCGGCATGGCCTACGAGGCGATGAACAACGCCGGTCACCTCGGCAAGCGGCTCATCGTCATCCTCAACGACAACGAGATGAGCATCGCGCCACCGACGGGCGCTATGTCCACCTACCTCTCCCGCCTCTACACCGAGGGTCCGTTCGAGGAGCTGAAGGCGGCGGCCAAGACGGCGGCGAGCTTCCTGCCGCCGCCCTTCCGCGAGGGGGCCAAGCGCGCCAAGGAACTGGTGAAGGGCATGGCCGTGGGCGGCACGCTCTTCGAGGAGCTGGGCTTTTCCTATATCGGCCCGATCGACGGGCACGACATGGAGCAGCTCCTCGCCGTGCTGCGCACCGTGAAGGCGCGCGCCGATGGGCCGGTCCTGATCCACGCGATCACCAAGAAAGGCAAGGGCTATACGCCCGCCGAGGGGGCGCCGGACAAGGGCCATGCGCGCGCGAAGTTCGATGTGGCGACCGGCGAGCAGAAGAAGGCGAAATCGAACGCGCCGTCCTACACCAAGGTTTTCGCGAAGGCGCTGGTGCAGGAGGCGGAGCTGGACGAGCAGATCTGCGCGATCACCGCCGCGATGCCGGACGGGACGGGGCTCGACCTGTTCGGAGAGCGTTTTCCGAAGCGGACCTTCGACGTCGGCATCGCGGAGCAGCATGCCGTGACGTTCGCCGCCGGGCTTGCAGCGGGCGGGATGAAACCGTTCTGCGCGATCTACTCGACCTTCCTGCAGCGCGGCTACGACCAGGTGGTCCATGACGTGGCGATCCAGAGGCTGCCGGTCCGCTTCGCCATCGACCGGGCGGGTCTGGTGGGGGCCGACGGGCCGACCCATGCGGGCGCCTACGATATCGGTTACCTCACCAACCTGCCCGACATGGTGGTGATGGCGGCGGCCGATGAGGCCGAGCTGATGCACATGGTCGCCACGGCGATCGAGATCGACGACCGCCCGTCCGCGTTCCGCTACCCGCGGGGCGAGGGGCTGGGCGTCGAGATGCCGGAGAGGGGTCGCGCGCTGGAGATCGGCAGGGGCCGCGTGCTGAAGGAGGGGACGCGCGTGGCGCTCCTGAGTTTCGGCGCGCGCCTCGGCGAGGCGATGATCGCGCGGGAGGAGCTGGAGGCGAAGGGCATCTCCACCACGTTGGCCGACGCCCGCTTCGCCAAACCGCTGGACGAGGACCTGATCCTGCGCCTCGCGCGCGAGCACGAGGTGCTGATCACGCTGGAGGAGGGCGCCGTCGGAGGCTTCTCGTCCCATGTGCTGCACCTGCTGGCGCATCGGGGCGTGCTGGAGACAGGCGTGAAGGTCCGGCCCATGGTGCTGCCCGACATCTTCATCGACCAGGCGAGCCCGCGCGAGATGTACGAGGTCGCGGCGATGAACGCCCCGCAGATCGTGGCACAGGCGCTCGATGCGCTGGGGGTGGCCAGCTTCGACGGCGTGCGGGACACAGCCTGACACGAAAAAGGCGATTGTCACAAAGGCAACACAACCTTAGCGCGAGTTTGCGTTAAGGATTCCGGCATCACGCGACTCGAACAGTGACGCCGGAAGGAAAACCATGCGCACCACACTACATCACATCGCCATCGCGGGCCTCGTCGCCCTGATCGCCGGGACGGCCGTCGCCCAATCCATCAAGTTCGGCGAGGATACCAACCAGTGGGCCAATGACGGCGAGTGCGACGACCCGCGCTTCACCGGAGAAGGGATGGCCGCGAGCCTCACCAATGAATCGGTGATGACCGACGCGACCGACTGTGCCACGCTCTACGACGCGGGGATGATCCGGCTCGTGCGGACCCGGGCCGAGGCGGACGTGGCGGAGTGCAGCGCCATCAGCTTCGGAGACGACAGCTCGTCCTGGGCCAACGACAACGAGTGCGACGATCCGCGCTTCACCGGTCCCGGCATCCACGCGATCATGAATGCCGAGGATCTGATGGGCGATGCCACCGACTGCCGTGCGCTGTGCGAATCCGGTGACGTCTGGCTGCGGTAGAGCGCCCGGCCCGATCGGATCGGGCGGACGTTCCCGGGCACCCGTTCGGGTGCGTTTTCATGGCACCGGACCGATGCCGTCCGGCTGGAACACGCGTTAACGGATCACGACCGTCTGCGCGGGCGCGTTCACCGCGCCCGGCAGCTGCTCGCCCGGCAGCACGCGGGCGCGGCCGTTGGAGGCGACCTGGATCCGGCATGTCTCGCCCGCCTGGGCGACGCGGTCGCCGGGCAGGAGTTCCTGGACCAGCACGACCTCCTGCCCGCGCTGGTCGATCACCGAGTATTCGAGCCCCGTGCGCGTGCCGCGCGCGTCGTCGAGCTGCTCCCCGATCGCACCGCCCGCCACGACACCGGCCAGGATGCCGAGGCCCGTCGCAAGGTCGTTGCCCGAGCCGCTGCCGATCTGATTGCCGACCGCGGCGCCGATGCCGCCGCCCGCCAGCCCGCCCACGCCGGCGGAGATCCCGGCCTCCTGCTCGTCGCGGATCGTGACCTCGCGCACTTCCAGGACACGGCACCGCTCGACGGTCGCGCGCAGGCCCACGTCGCGCGAACTGACGACGGACTCGCTGCCCGTGCGGTTGGGGGAGCAGGCCGCCAGCGTCAGCGCCGCGGTCGCCCCGATGAGGATGGTCTTGAACATGATCTTCGCCTTTCGCTCCTGCGGCCGGGCGGGGGGCGTCCGGCCGGACTGCACCATCATGCCATGAAACGGCGGGACGGAAGCGGCCCTGTGCAAGATGTGATCAGGCGGAGTTCACGGCCCAGTCGTAGCGGTCGCCGCGGATGCGGGTCTCGGTACCGACAGCGGGGTCGTCGGCATAGCTGCCCAGATGCGCGATGACGCCTGCATCGGTGCCGCCGAAATCGGCCTTGAACCAGTCGTAGATCGAGGAGACGAGGAGCCCGCGCGACGTCACCTCGACCCCGCGCGGGTGGTTGACGTAGGCCCGCGCCGCGGTGTCGAGGTCGGCGGACAGGTTCGCCGCGCGCCACGGCGTCGCCTTGAGGTTCGGACAGCCGATCGAAGCGCAGTTGACGGCGTAGTGCACGCGCGCGTCACCGAAGACCGGGCGCATGATCCCGTGCTCGATATCGTCGAGCGAAAGCGCCTGTCCCAGGACGGAGAACCGCTTCTCCCGCCACGGCCCGGGCGACAGCAGCCCGCCGCCGATGTCGCGGATCGAGCGGACCGGCCACGCCTCGGCCACGACCGCGACGGTGACCGCGTTGTAGACATTGGCCCAGTAGGCGAAGGCCGCATCGCGGTTCAGGCGCGTGACGTCGACCTGCTGCATCGCTCCGATAAAGCGGCGGAGTTCGTCGAGCGGCACGTCGGCGTAGCGAACGCGGGCGACGCCGTCGCCCCCCATCACCAGGTGCCGCGCCAGAATCGTCTCCCACACCCTCATGTCCGGATCCCCGGCGCCGCCGAAGCTCCGCCAGGGTCCGTCGATCAGCCGGGCCGCAACGGCATTGGCGGCGGCGGGGACGAGGGTCGCGGCGCCGAGCGCCAGGATGAGATCGCGACGGTTCATGGGCTCTCCTGCTGTTCACCGTCGATCTAGCGTCGGATGGCCGCGCCGTCAGCGGGGCGCGACGCCGATGTGAGCGGTCGTGAGCTGGCGCCGCGCCTCGAAGAGCGCGATGCCGGCACTGACCGCCACGTTGAGCGATCGCGCGCCCTGCGCCATCGGGATCGCCACGCGCAGGTCGGCGGCGGCGTGGACTTCTAGCGGAACCCCTGCACTCTCCCGCCCGGTCATGAGGACGTCACCGGGACGGAAGGCCGCACGCTCCAGCGGCGCCGCCCCCTGCGTGCTGAGCAGCACCAGCCGTCCGGTACGGGATGCGGCGAAATGTTGCCAGTCGTCGTGCCGGACCACTTCCGCACGCTGGCCGTAGTCCATGGCGGCGCGGCGCAAGGCCTTGGCGGACAAGGGAAAGCCGCAGGGCTCGATCACGTCGAGCGGCACGCCGAAGCACGCCGCAACCCGGATCAGCGCCCCGAGATTCGCCGCCATGTCGGGCTGGAAGCTGGCAAGCCGGAGGGGAAGGTCCATATCGCTCCGACAGGGATGAACACGTGAATTCTGCGTCGCACTGTCCGCTGGACCGGCGCGACGGCAGGGTGTAGGTGAAAACCACCTCGCGGGCCCTTTGCATCCGCGACGAAGATGACGTGTCCGCCTTGACGCTTCAAGGGGGCGAGAGACCGAAAAGGGAGATGCACTTCGTGTCCCAGTCCGCAGAAGAACCGAACCGCCGCGATTTCCTCTACGTGGCGACAGCCGGCGCCGGGGTCGTGACCGCCGGGGCCGCGATCTGGCCGCTGGTCAACCAGATGAACCCCTCGG
Organism: Roseobacter sp. HKCCA0434; assembly: GCA_032464575.1. Lineage (GTDB taxonomy): Bacteria > Pseudomonadota > Alphaproteobacteria > Rhodobacterales > Rhodobacteraceae > Pontivivens. Next base: position 67,598 of record JAWDKM010000006.1, on the reverse strand, counting down.
CCGACGTGCAGGCGCTGTCCTCCATTCCAGTGGACGTGTCCGCGCTGCAGCCGGGCTCGCAGCTTACCGTGCTGTTCCTCGGCAAGCCGGTCTTCATCCGCCGCCGTACGGAGGAGGAGATCGAGGCAGCGCGTGCCGTGGATGTGTCCGACCTGCCGGACCGCGACGCGCGCAACCCCAACATCGACGATGCCGCGGCGACGGACGAGAACCGCTCGCTCGACGAGACCGGCGAGTGGCTGGTCATGAACGGCGTCTGCACGCACCTTGGCTGCGTCCCGCTGGGCAATGCCGGCGACTTCGACGGGTGGTTCTGCCCCTGCCATGGCTCGCACTACGACACCGCCGGCCGCATCCGCCGCGGCCCGGCACCTGAAAACATGCACATCCCGGTCGCGGAGTTCGTCTCCGACACCGTCATTCAACTCGGATAAGGGAGCGACCGATGGCTGGTATTCCCCACGACCATTACGAGCCGAAGACCGGCGGTGAGAAGTGGCTTCACCGCCGCCTGCCGATCCTAGGCCTCGCCTACGACACCCTGATGATCCCCACGCCCAAGAACCTCAACTGGATGTGGATCTGGGGCATCGTGCTGACCTTCACGCTGGTGATGCAGATCGTCACCGGCATCGTGCTGGTGATGCACTACGTCCCGCACGAGGACATGGCCTTCGCCTCCGTCGAGCACATCATGCGCAACGTAAACGGGGGCTGGGCGATCCGCTACATCCACGCGAACGGCGCGTCGCTGTTCTTCGTCGCGGTGTACCTGCACATCTTCCGCAGCCTCTACTACGGCTCCTACAAGGCGCCGCGCGAGGTCACGTGGATCATCGGCTGCATCATGCTGATCATCATGATGGCGACGGTGTTCATGGGCTACGTGCTGCCCTGGGGACAGATGTCCTTCTGGGGCGCGACGGTGATCACCGGCCTCTTCGGCGCGATCCCGTTCATCGGCGAGCCGATCCAGACCTGGCTGCTGGGCGGTCCGGCGGTGGACAACGCGACGCTGACGCGCTTTTTCTCGCTGCACTACCTGATGCCGTTCCTGCTGCTCGGCCTCACGGCGGTGCACATCTGGGCCTTCCACACCACGGGCAACAACAATCCCGACGGGGTCGAGGTGCGCCGCGGCTCGAAGGAAGAGGCGAAGAAAGACACACTTCCCTTCTGGCCGTACTTCGTGATCAAGGACCTCTACGCGCTCGCGCTGATCATGGTGGTGTTCGTGTCCATCGTCGGTTTCATGCCGAACTATCTGGGCCATCCGGACAACTACATCCCCGCCGATCCCCTGGCGACGCCGTCGCACATCGTGCCCGAATGGTACCTGCTGCCGTTCTACGCGATGCTTCGCGCGATCACCTTCTCGATCGGGATCCCGTTCACGGACATCACGATCATCGAGTCGGATTTCCTGGGCGTCCTGGTGATGTTCGCATCGCTGTTCATCCTGGCGCTGGCGCCGTGGCTGGACACCTCCAAGGTGCGCTCGGGTAAGTATCGCCCGATGTTCAAGTACTGGTTCGCCCTCCTCGTCGTGGACTTCATCGTCCTGATGTGGGCCGGTGCGATGCCGGCGGAGGGGCTGATCCCCGTGATCTCGCTGATCGGCACGATCTACTGGTTCGCCTACTTCCTGGTGATCCTGCCGCTGCTCGGCCTCTTCGAGGAGCCGCTGCCGCAGCCGACCACGATCGAGGAAGCTTGGGACAAGTCCCATCCGGCGACGACGCATGACGGGCGCGGGACCACAGACGTGGCCCCGGCGCTGAACCAGCCTGCCGAATGAGGCCCGAGAGGAAAGAAGACCGATGAAGAAGATCATCCTCACGGCCCTCGCGGCCTTCACCCTGACCCTCGGCAGCGCCAATGCTGCCGGGGAAGAAGGGCACACCGTCGACTACGACTTCCCGTTCGAGGGGCCGTTCGGCAGCTACGACACGGCGCAGCTCCAGCGCGGGCTCGCCATCTATCACAATGTCTGCTCGGCCTGCCACGGGATGGAGTACGTCTATTTCCGGAACCTGACGGAGCCTTCGGGTCCCAACATGCCACCGGAGATGGTGACGGAGCTCGCCTCCAACTACTTCGTGCCCGATGATGGGCTCGATGCGCAGCTCGGCGACACGCGCGAGGCAGGCCTGACGGACCGCTTCCCCGGCTCGCAAATGGAGACGGCGCCTGACATGTCGCTGCTCGCCAAGGCGCGCGCAGGCTTCCACGGCCCCTATGGCACCGGCATCAGCCAGCTCGTCAACGGCATGGGCGGGCCGGAATACATTGCCTCCGTCCTGACCGGCTACACCGGCGAGGAGCGTGAGGAAGCGGGCGTCATCTACTACGAGAACACCGCCTTCCCGGGCGGCTGGATCGCAATGGCCCCGCCGCTCTGGGGCGAGGATATCGAGCATGCCGACGGCGCGCCGAACGATCTGGAGAGCCTGTCGGTGGACGTTTCGGCCTTCCTGATGTGGGCTGCGGAGCCGAAGCTGAACCAGCGCAAGGCTTTTGGCCTGACCGCGGTTTTGTTCCTCGGCCTGCTGACGGTGCTCCTGTACCTCACCAACAAGAAGCTGTGGCACAATGTGAAGCACCGCCGCAGCGACGACGCCTGATCGGCTACGTCTTGATCGGAAGGGCCGGAGAGCGATCTCCGGCCCTTTTCTATTGGGAAGCATACTGCCCGCTGCTCTCGCCCGCCCCGAAGCTCCGCCCCTCCACGCATCAAACGCCCCGCCGGAGCGTTTGCGAGACGGCGCTCACCCTCCCCCGGAGGGCGCGTTGCCGATGTCGCAAACAGCACGCGCGACGAGGATGCCTGGGGTGCGGACCCATCAAGACTGTTCCGCAAGAGCCCTCCAGGTCGGGCACGGCACTCAGTTTTTCAGGATCAACCGTTCCCGAGATACACTTGCAAGGCCGGCGTCGGCGCGGCAAACAGCTCCGCTGTCCCGCGCGGCGCCCCCGCAACGCCATCCGCCACCAGCAGCGTTTCCATCGCTACCCGTTTCGCATCCTGCGGGTCGTGGGTCACCATGAGCGCGGTCAGCCTGCGCTCCGCCACGATCTCCGCCAGCAGGTCTAGCATGTCGCGCTTCAGTCCCGGTCCGAGTGCCGCAAAGGGCTCGTCGAGGAGCAGCACCGGCCGGTCCCGCAGCAGCGCCCGTGCCAGAGCCACGCGCTGCCGCTGGCCGCCGGACAGGGCGGAGACGGGCCTTGCGCCGAGCCCCCCGAGGCCGGTCCGCTCCAGCACCGACTCGACCCGCGCGCGTTCGTCGGCGCTCAGCCGCAGGCTCGGGCGCAGGCCGAGGCCGACGTTCCCGGCGACGTCGAGATGGGCGAAGAGGTTATACTCCTGAAACAGGATCGAGACCGGGCGACGGTCGGGCGCGCGTCGGGTGATGTCCTCACCGCTCACGAGGATGCGCCCTTCTGCGGGCCGTACGAAGCCGGCAAGCGCCATCAGCAGGGTCGACTTGCCACCACCCGACGGGCCGATGACGGCGGTGATGCCGGGCCCCGCGACCTCCAGATTGGCGCGCAGCACGAAATCGCCCTGCCGGATCACCACGCCGTCGAACCGGATCATGCCCGCCGCCCCCACAGGTCGAACGCCGCGAAGAGCGCGAGGCTCAGCGTCAACAGGAGGAGGGCCGCGCCCGCCGCTGCCTCCATCCGGTAGGCGCCCATGAGTTGGTAGACCATGAGCGGCAGCGTCGACGTGCTGGTGGAGCCGAAGAGCGCGATGACGCCGAGGTCGCCCATCGACAGCGCCGCCGCCAGCCCCGCCGAGAAACCGAGCGGTCCGCGCAGGCGCGGCAGCAGCGCCACCCGCCACCGGGTCCAGCCCCGCAGGCCGAGCGCGTCGGCCAGCCGTCCGTCCGTGCGGCGCGCGAGCGCCAGGGCGGGGACCAACGCGCGGAGCGCGAACGGCAGGCTCATCAGTGCGTTCACCAGCACCACCATCGGCAGCGCGATCGCGAAGGGATCGACGCGGCCGCGCAGCAGCAGGAACAGCCCGGCGGCCAGCACGAAGGGGGAGACCGCAAGGGTGATGAGCATGGCGCCCTCCGCCGCCCGCGCGAGTGGCGGCAGGCGCTCCGCCAACCGTACGAGCCCCGCCGCGATGCCGAGGGCCCAGAGCACGCAGACCACCGCAGAGGACAGCGCCACCGCCAAAGATCGCCCGGCAGCGCGCAGCACGCTGCCGTCGAGCTCCGCCAGCCCCGGCAGGCCGCGCAGCAAGATGGCGAGCAGCGGCAGGCCCAGCAGTGCCACCGCACCGAGCAGGAGGGCGCTGTCGGCCCCGCGCCGCCATCCGTGCCGCTCCACCCCTCCCGCTTCGGGCAACAGGCCGCCCTGCGCCGTCACGGGGCGCCCGGCGAGCATCAGCAACCCGGCGAGGCAGAGGCACAGCCCGGTCTGCACGAGTGCGAGCAGCCCGGCGCGGCCGAGGTCGAACTCGAACCGGATCGCCTGGTAGATCGCGACCTCCACCGTCGTGCTCCCCGGCCCGCCGCCGAGCGTCAGCGCGATGGCAAAGGACGTCGTGCACAGGAGGAAGACGAGGAGCCCCGCGCCCGGCACGACCTCGCGCAGCATCGGCCATTCCACATGGCGGAACTGGTCGGCGGGACGGAAGCCAAGCCCTGCGGCGAGACGCAATTGCTCCGCCGGGATCGCCGCCCAGCCCTGCAGCAGCAGCCGCGTGACAAGCGATAGGTTGAAGAAGACATGGGCGAGCAGGATCCCCCCGAGCCCGTAGATGTCGAGCGGACCGCGCCCGACCAGCGCCAGCCAGTCGGAGATCACGCCCCCGCGCCCCCAGATCGCCAGCAGGCCGAGCACCGCGACCAGCGCGGGCAGCAGGAAGGGTGCGCCCAGCAGCGTCAGCAGCGCCCCACGTCCCGGAAAGCGCCGCAGGGCGAGTGCCCGGGCCAACGGCACGGCGAGCGCCACGGAGAGCAGCGCCGACAGCGCCGCCTGCATCAGGGTGAAGCGCAAAATGGCGGTGTCGGCCCCGGCCCAGGCGCCCGGCGTCGCCGCCTGCATCAGCGCCCCGATGGGTGCTGCACAGACCGCGAGGACGAGCAGCCCCAAGACCAGGCCGACGGCGCCGATCACCGGCTCAGCGCCTCCCGCCAGCGGACGAGTGCCGCATCCCGCCGGGCCGCGGCCTCCTCGGCGGGCAGCAGCAGTGCGGTTTCGGGCACGTGCAGCGTCTCGTAGCCCTCGGGCAGCGGCGTCGGAAAGGCGGGATACATCCACTGCGTCGTCGGGAGCGCGGACTGGAAGGCAGGCGTCGCGATGAAGCGCAGGAACGCCTCGGCCAGCTCCGGCTGATCGGTGGAGGCGAGCTGGCCCGCGACCTCGACCTGCATGTAGTGGCCTGCCTCGAAGGGCGCGGCGACCTTGGTGCCGTCCTCCTCCGCGATCAGGTGATAGGCTGGCGAGGTCGTGTAGGAGAGGACCATGTCCGCCTCGCCCTCGAGGAACAGGCCATAAGCCTCAGACCAGCCCGGCGTCACCGTCACGATGTTGTCCGCGAGCCCCTCCCAGATCGCACCGGCCTCTTCGCCGTAGAGTGCATCGACCCACATCAGCAGGCCGAGGCCGGGGGTCGAGCTGCGCGGGTCCTGGATGACGATGCTCACATTGCTCTCTGCCAGCGCCTCGAAGGAGGTCGGCGGCTCGGCCAGAACCGTGGTGTCGTGGATGAAGGCGAAGTAGGACCAGTCGAAGGGGACGAAGGTCGGATCCTCCCATGCGATCGGCATGTCGGTTGCGGGCATACCGTCGGGCGCCGGGGCGAAGAGCCCGGTTTCCGCCGCCGCATGGGTGAGGTTGGTGTCGAGCCCCAGCACGACATCCGCGTCCGTCCCCGTACCTTCGAGCTGCAGCCGGGCGATCATCGCCGCACCGTCTCCCGTGCCCACGAAAGTCAGATCGCAGCCGCATTCGGCCTCGAACGCCTGCTCGACCACCGGGCCTGGCCCCCACTCTGAAGTGAAGCTGTCATAGGTGTAGACGACGAGCTCCTGCGCGGCGGCAGGCAGGGTGGCAAGGGTGGCGAGGGCGGTCAGTGCATGACGCATGGTCGTGTCTCCTTCAGCCATGGGATCGAAGGGGAGCAGCGTGCGCGTCTCGGCCTTCCCTCCGCCGGCATGATCCGGTTCAGGTTCAACGGGTCCGCGCAGGCTAGGGCGCATCTCAGGCCGTTTTGGCCCCCCCGAGGCGAGACCGACCATACGCGGGCGCGACGGGAATGCAAAGGGGGCCGAATTGACAGCCCTTCCGGGCGTTTCTAGGGTCGCTCGGACACGGCCAAGCGGGAGGAGCACCCGATGAACTACCTGTTCCTCCACCAGAACGCGCCGGCCCAGTTCCGCCACATCGCAAGCCGCCTCGCGCGGGACCCGAAGAACCGGGTCGTCTACGTGACCCAGCCCGGCAAGCAGCGGCTGCCGGGCGTCGACCATGTCGAGTACCGGCCCCACCGCACGGCGCATGAAAGCACGCACCACTACCTGCGCCCGGCAGAGACGGCCGTCATCAACGGTCAGGGCGTGGCAAAGGCGCTGATCGCGCTACGGGACCGCGGCTTCGAACCCGACGTGGTGATCGGTCATCCGGGCTGGGGCGAGACACTCTTCGTCAAGGACATCTACCCCGACGTGCCGCTCGTTAGCTATTGCGAGTTCTACTACAACGCGCGGGGGGCGAATATCGGCTTCGACCCCGAATATCCCGAACATGCCGAGATCGCCTTCCGCACCCGGATGCGCAACGCGCACCATCTCGTCGCCGCCGAGGCGGCGGATGCGCTCTACGCGCCCACGGCGTGGCAGCGGCAGCAGTTCCCGGCGACGCTGCGGGACCGGATCGAGGTGATACACGACGGCATCGATTGCTCGGTGGTCAAGCCGGATGCAGAAGCGACTTTCGAGCTTGCGGGTGGCGTGCTGCGGGCAGGTGATCCCGTGGTGACCTACGTGGCGCGCAACCTGGAGCCCTATCGTGGCTTCCACACCTTCATGCGCGCCCTGCCCCGGATCCTCGCCGAGCGTCCGGACGCGCAGGTCGTCGTGGTCGGCGGCGACGAGGTGAGCTATGGCCGCGCGGCGCCGCCGGGACGGACCTATCGTGACCTGCTAACCCGCGAGGTGGACTTGCCGGAAGGGCGTGTGCATTTCCTCGGAAAGATCCCGTACGCGCAATATGTCCGGCTGCTCCAGGTCTCCGCCGTGCACATCTACCTGACCTATCCGTTCGTGTTGTCCTGGTCGTGCCTCGAGGCAATGGCCGCAGGCTGTCGCATCGTGGGCTCCCGCACCGCACCGGTGGAGGAGGTGATCACGGATGGCGAGACCGGCCTACTGGTCGACTTCTTCTCCCCGGACGGGGTCGCGGAACGCGCGCTGGAGGTGCTCGGGCGGGACGTTCCCGCGGTCGAGGATCCCCTGGGCGCCGCAGCCCGACAGACAGTGATGGAGCGCTTCGAGCTGCAGGACTGCCTCGACCGCCTCGACACCCTCATCGCTGGCGTCGCTCCGCGTCGATAACGCCCGCAGATCGAGCTGCACCAAACGCAAAACCCCGCCGCATCCGAAGATGCGACGGGGTTCTGATTTCATCGTTCATCGAGCAAGGAAGCTTATTAGGTTTGGCGGTGACCTACTCTCCCACGACTTGAGTCGCAGTACCATCGGCGCGGTGGCGCTTAACGGCCGAGTTCGGGATGGGATCGGGTGTATCGCTCACGCTATGTCCACCAAACCGAAGAAGCTTCCTCCGGGCGCCCCATGGGGGCGTCCCGAGTGCGACAGGATGTTGGCCTTGGTCAACATCCGGGAGGCACCCGGTTCAGCTGAAGTGCTGTCGGGGAGCCTGCTGTCGCGGTCACGAGACTGTCTTTCGAAGGGAAGTTGTGCGCTTTCTGATCTTTGGAAGTGAAGATGCGCCACGTCTGCGGGGCAGACGCGTCGTATCTTTCCACTTCTGAACTGAATCAAGCCAATCGGGCGATTAGTACCGGTCAACTGAGTACATTGCTGTACTTACATCTCCGGCCTATCGACGTGGTGGTCTTCCACGGCCCTGATGGGGAGACCTTGTTTCGAGGGGGGCTTCCCGCTTAGATGCCTTCAGCGGTTATCCTGTCCGCACATAGCTACCCAGCACTGCCGTTGGCACGACAACTGGTCCACCAGTGGTGCGTCCACCCCGGTCCTCTCGTACTAGGGGCAGCTCCTCTCAAGTCTCCTACACCCACGGCAGATAGGGACCGAACTGTCTCACGACGTTCTAAACCCAGCTCACGTACCACTTTAATCGGCGAACAGCCGAACCCTTGGGACCTGCTCCAGCCCCAGGATGTGATGAGCCGACATCGAGGTGCCAAACACTGCCGTCGATATGGACTCTTGGGCAGTATCAGCCTGTTATCCCCGGCGTACCTTTTATCCGTTGAGCGATGGCCCTTCCACGCGGGACCACCGGATCACTATGGCCGTCTTTCGACTCTGCTCGACTTGTCAGTCTCGCAGTCAGGCGGGCTTCTGCCATTGCACTCGACGGTTGATTTCCGACCAACCTGAGCCCACCATCGCGCGCCTCCGTTACTCTTTGGGAGGCGACCGCCCCAGTCAAACTACCCGCCACACAGGGTCCCGGATCCGGATGACGGACCGCGGTTAGACATCAAGCGATGCAAGGGTGGTATCTCAAGGGAGGCTCCATGGAGACTGGCGTCCCCACTTCAAAGCCTACCACCTATCCTGCACATGCATGGCCTGATGCCAGTGTGAAGCTGTAGTAAAGGTGCACGGGGTCTTTCCGTCTGACCGCGGGAACCCCGCATCTTCACGGGGAATTCAATTTCGCTGAGTCTGCATTGGAGACAGCGGGGAAGTCGTTACGCCATTCGTGCAGGTCGGAACTTACCCGACAAGGAATTTCGCTACCTTAGGACCGTTATAGTTACGGCCGCCGTTTACCGGGGCTTCAATTCAAGGCTTGCACCTCTCCTTTTAACCTTCCGGCACCGGGCAGGCGTCAGACCCTATACGTCGTCTTGCGACTTCGCAGAGCCCTGTGTTTTTAGTAAACAGTCGCCACCCCCTGGTTTGTGCCCCCGGCCAAGAGTTGCCTCCTAACCGGGCCTCCTTCTCGCGAACTTACGGAGGTATTTTGCCGAGTTCCTTCAATGCAGTTCTCTCAAGCGCCTTGGTATGCTCTACCAGTCCACCTGTGTCGGTTTCGGGTACGATCTCATGGAGGGCTATTTCCAGGAACCGCTCAGCAGCCCAGTCAATCCGATAAGACTGAACTACACCTGCGATCCGTCACCATCTCCTGGCCCAGGAATATTAACCTGGTTCCCATCGACTACGCCTTTCGGCCTCGCCTTAGGGGTCGGCTCACCCTGCTCAGATTAGCTTTAAGCAGGAACCCTTGGACTTTCGGCGACAGGGTCTCTCACCCTGTTTATCGCTACTCATGTCAACATTCTCACTTCCGATCGCTCCACCACCCCTCGCAGGTATGGCTTCATCGCTCGACCTTCCGACCAATACCCATCCGGAGACAGGCAGAAGTCGGTAGGTCTTTGTCACGGAACGCTCCGCTACCACGCACATCGTGCGTCCAAAGCTTCGGCTCATGGCTTGAGCCCCGGTACATCTTCGCCGCAAGACAACTTGTCTAGACCAGTGAGCTGTTACGCTTTCTTTAAAAGATGGCTGCTTCTAAGCCAACTTCCTGGTTGTTTTGGTCGTCTCACATGCTTTCCCACTTAGCCATGAATTAGGGGCCTTAGCTGTTGGTCAGGGCTGTTTCCCTTTCCACGACGGGCCTTAGCACCCGCCGTGTGTCTGCCGCATAGTACTCCCCGGTATTCGGAGTTTGGTTAGGATCAGTAAGCCTGTGGGGCCCCATTACCCATCCAGTGCTCTACCCCCGGGGGTATTCGTGCGACGCTCTACCTAAATAGATTTCGCGGAGAACCAGCTATCTCCGAGTTTGATTGGCCTTTCACCCCTAGGCACAGCTCATCCCGATCCTTTTCAACGGATGTGGGTTCGGTCCTCC
>JAWDKM010000006.1:0-52500 GCA_032464575.1 Roseobacter sp. HKCCA0434 | reverse complement strand
CGCGCGCCCTGCAGCTTGTCACGCTCCGCCTGCCAGCGGGCGGTCAGCTCCGCCGAGCGGTCCTGCAGCTCCGCCAGATCCTTTTCCAGCGTGGCGAGGCGATCGCGGGAGGCCGCGTCATCCTCCTTCTTCAGCGCCTCGGCTTCGATCTGCTTCTGCATGATGTCGCGGTCGAGGGCGTCGAGCTCCTCGGGCTTCGAATCCGCCTCCATCCGCAGGCGGCTCGCCGCCTCGTCCATCAGGTCGATGGCCTTGTCCGGCAGGAAGCGGTCGGTGATGTAGCGGTTCGAGAGCGTCGCCGCGGCGACCAGCGCGCGGTCCGTGATGCGGATGCCGTGGTGGACCTCGTACTTCTCCTTAATGCCGCGAAGGATGGAGATGGTGTCCTCCACCGTGGGCTCGGTCACCATGACGGGCTGGAAGCGACGGGCCAGCGCCGCGTCCTTCTCCACATGCTTGCGGTATTCGTCGAGCGTGGTCGCACCCACGCAGTGCAGCTCACCGCGGGCGAGTGCGGGCTTCAGCAGGTTGGCGGCATCCATCGCGCCGTCCGCCTTGCCGCCGCCGACCAGCGTGTGCATCTCGTCGATGAAGAGGATGATACCGCCCGCGGCCTCCGTCACCTCCGTCAGCACGGCCTTCAGCCGCTCCTCGAACTCGCCGCGATACTTCGCGCCGGCGATCAGCGCGCCCATGTCGAGCGCCATTAGCGTCTTGTCCTCAAGGCTGTCGGGCACGTCGCCGTTGACGATGCGCAGGGCAAGGCCCTCGGCGATGGCGGTCTTCCCGACGCCGGGTTCACCGATCAGGACGGGATTGTTCTTGGTGCGGCGGGACAGGACCTGGATCGCGCGGCGGATCTCCTCGTCCCGGCCGATGATCGGGTCGATCTTGCCCTCACGAGCCGCGGCCGTCAGATCACGCGCGTATTTTTTCAGTGCATCGTAGCCCTCCTCGGCGCTCGCGCTGTCGGCGGTGCGGCCCTTGCGGATGTCGTTGATCGCCTCGTTGAGGCTCTGCGCCGTCACGCCGCCGGATTTCAGCGCCTTCTCCGCATCGGATTTGACGATGGCGAGCGCGGTGAGCAGCCGCTCAACGGGCACGAAGCTGTCGCCCGCCTTCTGCGCGATCTTCTCGGCCTCGGCGAAGATCTTGGCGGTCTGGCCGTCCATGTACATCTGGCTGCCGTCGCCGGAGACGCTGGGCACCTTGCTCAGGTTCGTCTCCACGGCGGAGCGGATCGCGGCAACGTCGCCACCGGCGCGGCCGATGAGGTTCGCCGCAAGCCCCTGATCGTCGTCGAGCAGGGCCTTCAGAAGGTGGTCGGGCAGAAACCGCTGGTGCCCTTCCCTCAGGGCGATCGTCTGGGCCGCCTGGACGAAGCCGCGCGACCGCTCGGTGAACTTCTCGAAGTTCATCGCATACTCCCATTCATAAGCGCCATCTTCGCGATGCCCTCAAGGAGGCACACCTCATATGGCCTTTCGGAAGGACGCGCCCAGCAGCGGGCCGCGCCCCGTCTCGACTGATTAAATGGTGAGCAGACTCTGGGGCGGCAAGGGCTGGCGGCAGCAGTTTCAGCGCGTCATCCCCGGGTTCGACCCGAGGATCTCAAGATGCCGGAGATGACGGTTTCTCGCGACCGTCCCGGCCGAAGCGCCGGGGCCACCCAGCCCCGAAGCCCAGCGCGGCAACAGGCCCCGGGATGAGGTCCGGGGCGGTAAGGAGACGAAGCACCGTTTCGCCCGGCAGTGCCGCCGAGCCGATCCGCAACGGTCTCGCTGCAACGCGCCCTCGACAACCCCCGCGCCCTGCCCCATCCCTTTCGCCCATGTCGCTGCCCATCGATCCGATCCTGCCGGAGCTCGTCTCGGCCCTGACCACACACCGCCGCGCGGTCCTGCAAGCGCCGCCGGGGGCGGGAAAGACCACCCGCGTGCCGCTCGCCCTGCTGGGCGCCATCCCCGGCAGGATCGTGATGCTGGAGCCGCGCCGGGTCGCCGCCCGCGCCGCCGCCGCGCGTCTCGCCGAAAGCCTGGGCGAGGAACCGGGCGGGACCGTCGGCTACCGGATGCGGGGCGAGAGCGTGGGCGGCGACCGCATCGAGGTCGTGACCGAGGGCATCCTCACCCGGATGCTGCAATCCGACCCGGAGCTGCCTGGCATCGGCTGCATCATCTTCGACGAGTTCCACGAGCGCTCGCTGCAGGCCGATCTCGGTCTCGCCCTGTCGCTGGAGGTGGCTGGGGCACTGCGCGACGACCTGCACCTGCTCGTCATGTCCGCAACCCTCGACGCGCAGCCCGTGGCCGACCTCATGGGCGGCGCGCCGGTCGTCACGTCCGAAGGCCGCGCCTTCCCGGTCGAGACCCGCTGGACCGAGCGCCCCCTGCCCGCGCGCCATGGTCGGCAGCTTGCCGACGCGGTGGCAGCACGGATCCGCGAAGGGCTCGATGAGGACGGCTCCATCCTCGTCTTCCTGCCCGGCGCCGGGGAAATCCGCGCCGTAGCGGAGCGCCTGCCCGGCCTGCCCAAGGACATCGTCGTCCGCCCGCTCTACGGCGCCATGCCGCTGAAGGCCCAGCGCGCGGCCATCGCGCCGACACGCAACGGGCGCAAGATCGTGCTCGCGACCTCCATCGCCGAAACCTCGCTGACCATCGAGGGCGTGCGCATCGTCATCGACGCGGGCCTTGCCCGGCGCGCGCGCTTCGATCCCGGCTCTGGCATGTCGCGCCTCGTTACCGAGCGGGTCACGAAGGCGGAGGCCGAGCAGCGTCGCGGCCGGGCCGGCCGCACCGCGCCGGGCCTCTGCTACAGGATGTGGACGAAGGGGGAGGAGGGTGGCCTCGCCCCCTACCCCCTGCCCGAGATCGCGGAAGCGGACCTCGCGCCACTCGCCCTCGAACTCGCGGCCTGGGGGGCGGAGGCGACAGACCTGCCCTTCCTCACCCAGCCGCCGGAGAAGACGCTGGCCGAAGCGCGGGCCCTGCTGACCGAACTGGGCTGCCTCGACGCCACCGGCATCACCGCGCATGGCAAGGCGGTCGCGGCGCTGCCTACGCATCCGCGGCTCGGTCACATGCTGCTGACCGGGGGCCGCGCGGCCGCCGATCTTGCCGCCCTGTTGGAGGCCCGGCGGCCGATCCTGCCGGGAGCCGACCTCGACCCCTACATGCGGGCACTGCCGCGCGACCCGCAGCTGGCCGAGGCGCGGGATATCGCGAAGCGGCTGCGGCGGCTCGCGCCCGACCGCCCCGCCATCTCTGCCGGCGCATTGCTGTCGCTTGCCTATCCAGACCGGATCGCGCGGCGCCGGCCGGGGCGCGGTGCGCGCTATCACCTCTCGGGCGGCAAGGGCGCGAAGCTGCCGCTGGACGATGCGCTGGCGGGCGAGACCATGCTGGTGGTCGCCGACACCGACGGCCACCCGACCGAGGCAACCATCCGCCTCGCCGCCCCCGTCACCATGGCGGAGATCCGGGAGCTGCACGGCAACCGGATCGCCGAGGTCGCGACCTGCGACTGGTCGAAGCGCAACCGCCGGGTCGAGCCGCGCCTGCGGGAGATGCTGGGCGCCCTGATCCTCGACGAACGCCACTGGAAGGACGCGCCGCCAGACGCGATCGGCGCAGCACTGGCGGAGGGTGTCCGCGACCTCGGCCTCGATGCGCTGAACTGGACGCCCGCCGCCAAGCGGCTGCGCGCACGCATCGCCCTCGTCGGATCGCCGCTACCGCCGATCGACGATGCCACCCTGCTTGACACGCTGGAAGGGTGGCTCGTTCCTCACCTCAGCAGCCAGCGCGGTGCCGACGGCCTCGCCCGCTTCGATCCGCACGACGCGTTGCTCGCCATGCTCGACTGGCCGCAGCGCCGACAGCTCGACGCCGACGCACCATCGCATTTCACCGCGCCCACCGGCTCGAAGGTGCCCGTGGACTGGTCCGATCCGGCCCAGCCGGGCATCGCGATCCGCCTGCAGGAGCTCTTCGGCCTCACGGAACATCCGCGGATCGGGCGTACGCCCCTCCGCATCGACCTGCTCTCCCCCGCCGGACGGCCGGTGCAGACGACCTCCGACCTGCCGGGTTTTTGGGCCTCGTCCTATGACGACGTACGCAAGGACATGCGCGGCCGCTACCCAAAGCACCCGTGGCCCGAGGACCCGGCGGCCGCGGCACCGACCCGCCGGGCGAAGCCCCGCGGCGCGTGATATCGGCGCACAAGCACGCGAGATTCCGCCACATGGCATGGACGCACGCGCCCGAGCCACTATTGTGGACGTCACTCGTTTAGGGAGGGAGCGGATGGAGCCATTCACCCTGTCGGCCGCGACCGGAACGCCGGGTGCAGTGGTTTTCTCGTCTCCCCATTCCGGTGATCACTATCCGCCGACTTTCCTGCGGGACAGCCAACTCGACCCGCATACCCTCCGCTCTTCCGAAGACGCATTCGTCGACCAGCTCTTCGCCACGGCGCCCGCCTACGGCGCCCCCCTGATCGCGGCCCGCTATCCGCGCGCATATGTCGATCTGAACCGCGCCGCGACGGAACTCGACCCCGCCGTGGTGACCGTCCCGCCGCGACCGGGCGTGAACCCGCGGGTGGCCGCGGGGCTCGGCGTCATCCCGCGCGTGGTGGCCGAAGGCCGCGTGATCCGGTCGGGCCGCATGACATTGCGCGCGGCGCAGGCGCGGCTCGACGGCGTCTATCACCCCTATCACACCGCGCTCTACCGGCTCCTCGAAGCCGCGCGCATCCGTCATGGCGCCTCGCTGCTCGTCGATTGCCACTCCATGCCGCGGGAGGCGCTGCGCAGCCAGACCAACCGGGAGCGTCCCGACATCGTGCTGGGCGACCGGTTCGGCACGTCCTGCGCCACTTGGGTCACCGACGCCGCTGTCGATGCGTTCGCCCGCGCGGGCTTCCGCGTGGCGCGCAACACGCCTTTCGCCGGCGGCTACATCACGCAGAGCTACGGCCGCCCCGTGCAGGGTCGCCATGCCCTCCAGATCGAGATCGACCGCTCGCTCTACATGAACGAGAAGACCATCGTGAAGCGCCCCGACTTCCGCGAGCTGACCGAGAGGCTGGGCACCGTCGTTGCGGAACTCGCCAACCTGCTGCCCTCCGCGAACCGCGTGGCGGCGGAGTAGCTAGCAGCCGGGATCCGCGTCGATCCGGGCCGCCATCGCCTCCAGCGCGGCCTGCGAGACCGGATCGGTCAGAAGCGCCCCCGACATCGCCAGAAGATCCTGCATCTCACGTTCCACCAACGCCCGGCGTGGCCCTTGCGGTAGCCGCCCGGCGAGCACGCGCAGCAGTTCCACCGCCTCCTCGGTCACGTTGAGGTCGGCGGCGACATAGGGTCGGACCCGGCCATGCCCGCGCGTGAGGATGTCGGAGAAACCGACCGACCGCAGCCGCAACCGCCCCGAGGCCGTGAGCCGATTGCCCGGCGGCAGGTCCGTCGCCTCTCGAAGCGCCGCATGCAGCCAGTTGAGGCAGTTGATCGCCGTGAACGGATCGTTGATGCCCGGTGACAGGGCGCGGCCCACGATCTCGCTCAACTGGTCGACGATGAACAGCAGGTTCTGATGCTCCGTCCGCGCGCTGCCCAGCGCGAAGGTGCTCTGCAACTCCTTCCGGATCTCGTCGGTCAGCACCGGTCCCGCGAAAACGTATAGAACCTCAGCACGCGGGTCCACGAAGTCGCCGGGCATCACCGCGACCTCAATCCAGTAGCCGCGATCCCGCGCGGTCCGGTCGAGCGCTTCGATGTCGAGGGTCTGGAGATAGCCCGCCGCCCCGGCCGCGACGCCCTGCACCTCCGCGTCATCGGGCCAGGGTGCATCCCGCTCGCGGGCCACCGGCGAGCCCGCGGTCTGCTGCACCGCCGTACGCAGCCGGGTGCCGAGATTGGCGGTGATGTTGGCGATGTTGATGGTCTCGGGCACATGATGGACGAACAGGATCACCGTGACGGTGGAGATGAAGGCGAGCGCGATCGCCGTCAGGATCGACACGTGGGGAACGAACATCTCCACCTCGCTGCCGTCAGCGCCCGCGTCCTGTACCGCCCGCAGGATCAGCAGCGTGTAGGCGAAGGTGGCGATCAGGATGCCCAGGCTCGTCTGGTTGCGCCCGTCCCGCATGAAGTTGCCGATCAGGCGGGGGCCGTAGTTGGAACTCGCGAAGCTGACCGCCACCATTGTGATCGAGAACATCACGCCGGCTACGCCGATTATCGATTGCGCGATGACGCTCAGCACCGCGCGGGCACCGGCAGCCTGCGTATCGAGCAGACGCTGTGGCAGCGCCGCGCCCAGTCCCGCATGGTCCGCGGCCTGAGTGAGCTGCGCCAGCACCAGGGCCAGCGTCAACAACACGATTGGACGGAACCAGTAACTGGCACGTACGTCCTGCAGCAGCTTTCGGATGAAGGCGGTCGATCTCATGGCCGGGCACCATATGGAGCGCGATGCGGCCCGGACGAAAAAAAGGCCGTGTCACGTGGACACGGCCCAAGTCTAGGGAGGAAACGCCCATGAAGGGCGACAATGCAAAAGCATCGTGGGTCTGAGTATATGCTGCATCGCACATAAGGCAAGCGCCGATGACGCTGGGTCAGCTAAACCAAGGTTCAGACAGCCGATTTCCATTGTTTTCTTGGCTCACTTGCTTGTCGAACATCGGATCAGCCCCCCGCTCGGCGCATGGCTGCCATGCAACCATGTTGCAACGCGAAAAAAGTCAGCGCAAAGCGCGCCCCTTGAGGATGGCCTCGGGACCGAAACGGGCACGGATCGCGTCGCTCGCCCGCTCGGCCGCGCGGCGCTTCGGCGCGCCGGGATCCAGCAGGTCGGGCGCGGCATCGCCGCCTGCCCAGTCCGACAGGTGCGACAGCCCCACCCCCAGCAGGCGGAACGGCCCCTTGTCGAGCTCCCGATCCAGCAGCGGACGTGCCGCATTGTAGATCTCGTCGGCGAGCTGCGTCGGCTCGGTCAGGCGGGTCTGTCTGCTAAGCAGCCGGAAATCCTTGCGTTTCAGCTTCAGGTTCACGGTCGCGCCCACGAGATCCTTCGCCTTCGCCCGGTCGGAGACCTTGAGTGCCAGCCGCCACAGGTGCCCGTCGAGCTCGTCCAGCGCACCGATATCCTCGTTGAACGTCCGCTCGTTGGAGATCGACTTCACCGGGTCCCGATTCGAGACCCGGCGGCTGTCGATCCCGTAGGCGAGGCGCCAGACGTGGGCGCCCATCCCCCCGTACTTCCTGAACAGATCCTCTTCGGAATAGCGGCGGATGTCGGTGATGGTGCGAATCCCGTCACGGGCCAGCCGCTCCTGCATCGCGCGGCCGACACCCCAAATGATGCTGACTGGCTGACCGTCGAGGAACGCCTCCGTCTCCGCCCGCCCTATGACGGAGAAGCCGCGGGGCTTGTCGAGGTCGGAGGCGATCTTGGCGAGGAACTTGTTGTGGCTCAACCCAACGGAGATGGTGACGCCGAGCTCTCCCTCGATCCGTTTCGCGAGCCTCGCCAACAGGATAGCGGCTGGCGCGCCATGTAGACGCTCCGTCCCGGTGAGGTCGAGAAACGCCTCGTCAAGGCTGATGGGCTGGATCGCGGGCGTCAGCTCCTCCATCAACCGGCGAATGGCGCGGGAGGTCTCGGCATAGACGTCCATGCGCGGCGGCACGATCGTGGCCTCCGGGCAGAGCTTCAGCGCCTTGAACATCGGCATCGCCGAGCGGACACCGCCGATCCTGGCGATATAGCAGGCCGTCGTGACGACCCCCCTTTTCCCGCCACCGACGATGACGGGCTGGTCCCGCAGATGCGGATGGTCGCGCTTTTCGACGCTCGCGTAGAACGCGTCGCAGTCCATATGCGCAATGCCGAGATCGAAAAGCTCGTCATGGCGCTGCACGCGCGGAGAACCGCAATTCGGGCAGCGGCCCGAATCGGTCGTCGGCTCCAGACAATCACGGCAGAAAGCGGCCATGGGACGATGCAAAACCCGTACTCGATGCGTGCATTAAGCGTATGACACCTGTGCACCGAACTGTAGAGGTGCCGCAACATGCACACGCCAAGCGGTTTTTCGAAGCAAACGCGAACCGGATCTCAATGCCGGGTCGGCAGCTCCGCCAGAATCGCCTCGGCCGCCGCGCGCGGATCGGCGGCAGCATGGACCGGGCGGCCGACCACGATGTGGTCGGCCCCGTCCGTGATCGCCTGGGCCGGGGTCGCCACCCGCTTCTGATCGCCGAGTGCCGCGCCCGCGGGCCGCACGCCGGGGGTGACGATCAGCTTGCCGGCGGCCTGTGGCAGCGCACGGATCATCGCAGCCTCCCGCGGGGAGGCGATGACCCCGTCGGCACCTGCCTCCAGCGCACGCCCGGCCCGCTCGGCAACCAGATCGGGCACCGCGCCATCGCGGATCAGGCTCACGTCGAGGTCGTCGCGGTCGAGGCTGGTCAGGATCGTCACGGCAAGGATCTTAAGCCCGCTGCCCGCCGCCCCCTCCGCCGCCGCGCGGACCACGTGCGGATCGCCATGCACCGTCAGGAAATCGAGATCGAACTGCGCGAGGCCCTGCACTGCCGCCTCCACCGTCGCGCCGATGTCGAAGAGCTTCATGTCGAGGAAGACGCGGTGCCCCTTCTCCGTGAGCTCGTTGGCGAGCGCCAGCCCGCCGCCGGTCAACATTCCCAGCCCGATCTTGTAGAAGCCGACCGACGGGCCGATCCGCTCCACCAGCTCCAGCCCGGCCAGGGCGTTGGGCACGTCGAGTGCCACGATGAGGCGGTCGTCGGTCATGGGCAGGCTCCTCGTCCGGGGTCGCGCCTGCGTAACGGCGGGCCGGATGCGCATCAAGCCTGCCTTCCAGCTTGTCCCAAATATCCCCGCCGGCAGGCGGAACCTGCAGCCGTGGCGAGACCGTCAGTTCGTGCGCGCGATGATCGCCCGGCCGAAATCGGTGGGCCCCGTGAGGCGAGAGACCTCGTAGATGCCGCCCTCTATCGGGCGCAGTTCCACGGTGTAGGTGTCGGGATCCTTCGCGCGCATCGTCTCGGGATCGATGTTGCGATAAGTCGCCACGCAACTCTCCCCCGGCCCTTGCGACATCTCGATCCGCGTGCGCTTGGTGTACGTGAAGGCATCGAATGCGCGGGAGCAGATATCCTCCATCGTGCCGGGGTAGGTCAGCGTCATGACGGCCGTCAGGAAGTCGATGGTGCCCGACTGCTTGGACAACGTGGGGATCGGATCGTCGTCGGGCTCCCGCTCCGGCGTGTAGACGGCGGCGACCGGCGTACCCGCGGCATAGGTCAGGTCCAGCCGCCGCTGTTCTCCGCGCCAGTTCCCGGTCTGGGAGAAGCGCTCCGGCGTGAAGGTGCCGTTGCCGTCCCACGTCCCGCGCACCTCCGCCTCGAACGAGCCGTCGGTGAAGACGTCGACGACGCCCGAGGCGGCGAGGTTGGCGTTCACCGCATAACGGTCGCCCTCCGCCACGCCAGCCACCGCGGCGCTCGCCAGGCGCAGTCCGCCGACGCGCATCTCGTAGGTGTGGGTAAACCGCTCGCCGGCGGCGGCAAGCGTGGGTGCCGTCAGGCAGAGGGCGGTCAGAAGCGGGCGCAACATCCTTTTGCTCCGTGCATCACCAAGCTAGGGTCCGCGAAGTTTACGTCGGAGGGGGCCGATCGGCTCCGTTTCGGCCATCACGACCGCGTGACGCGGCAGACGAGGGACTAGATGGGAACGGCCCGGATCGATGTCGAGGCGCTGGTGGCAGGCGACCGGCGGGCACTCTCCCGCGCGATCACGCTGATCGAATCGCGCCGGGCCGAGGATCGAACCGCGGCGCGGGCTCTGCTGGGCGAACTGCCGAAGCGCGACGCGCTGCGCATCGGGCTGTCGGGCACGCCGGGCGTGGGCAAGTCCACCTTCATCGAGGCATTCGGCATGATGCTGGTCGAGGCCGGGCACCGGGTCTCGGTGCTCGCCGTCGATCCCTCCTCGGCGCGGACCGGCGGCTCGATCCTCGGCGACAAGACCCGGATGGAGCGGCTCGCACGGGCCGAAACGGCCTACATCCGTCCCTCTCCCTCCCAATCCGCCCTCGGCGGCGTGGCGCGGCGCACACGGGAGGCGATGGCGCTGTGCGAGGCCGCGGGCTTCGACATCGTGATCGTGGAGACGGTGGGCGTGGGTCAGTCGGAGACGATGGTGGCCGACCTCACCGACCTCTTCGTGCTGCTGCTGGCTCCCGGAGGCGGAGACGAACTGCAAGGGGTGAAGCGCGGCGTCATGGAACGCGCGGACCTGATCCTCGTCAACAAGGCAGATGGCGGGATGCGCGCTGCGGCGGCGGCCACGGTGGCGGACTATGCCGCCGCCCTGCACCTGATGCGCAAGCGCCCGCAGGATCCGCAGGGCTGGCCGCGTGCCATGCCCGTCTCGGCCCTCGCCGCAGAGGGGCTGGCGGATGTGTGGGCGGCACTGAAGGAACTCGCGGAGGCCCGGAAGGACGCCGGGACCTTCGACGCGACCCGATCGGCGCAGGCGCGTATCTGGATGGATCGGGAGATCGAGGATGGCCTGCGTGCCCGGTTCGAGGCGGCTCCGGCGGTGCGTGCCGCCCTGCCGGAGCTCGGTGCCGCGGTGTCGGCGGGCGACATGACGCCGGACGAGGCAGCGGAACGGGCGCTCGACCTGTTTTCCCGGACTGCGGACTGAACGATCCCGTGTCGCGGTCCTGGAGCGTGCCGGATCGGCCCTTGACGCGCGCGAGTCGCCGGAGTAATGCAGCGGCTCGAAATTGACTGAGGCGAAAGCCCGCCCTCTGGCGTGTGCGTCGCTGATCCGATGGGCGGTCACCCTTGTGTGCCGCGGGAAAGACAAGAGGACATGCCATGTCGCGTCGTTGCGAGTTGACCGGAAAAGGCGTGCTGACCGGAAACAACGTCAGCCACGCGAACAACAAGACCCGTCGTCGGTTCCTGCCGAACCTCAACGAGGTGACGCTGCAATCCGACACGCTGGGCCGCGCCTTCAAGTTCAAGGTGTCGGCTGCCGCCATGCGGACCGTGGACCACCGCGGCGGCCTCGACAACTTCCTCGCCAAGGCGAAGGTCGACGAGCTGTCGCCCGCCGCGCTGAAGGTGAAGAAGGAGATCGAGGCGGCGCAGGCCTCGGCCTGATCCCAACCTGATCCGTTTGCAAGCGCCCCGCCCGGATGATCCCCGGCGGGGCGTTTTGCTTTTGTCCGATGGATATTTAGGCGAACCCGAAGAGGCTTTCGGATTCACTCAAATATTCCCGCCGAAGGCGGCGCTGCCAGTGATCTCCTCCACCCAGGCTGGTACCAAAGCAGTGGCGGGGCCGATGCGCGTCTCGTCGAAGGCGCCATTAGAGGCTTCGAGGTTGAGCTCCAGCGTGCGCGCACCGTTCATCCGGGCCTCCTGCGCGAAGCCCGCAGCGGGATAGACCTCGCCGCTCGTACCGATGGAGACGAAGAGATCGCAGGTGGCCAGCCGCTCCGCGATCCGCTCCATGTGATAGGGGATCTCGCCGAACCACACGACGTCGGGCCGCAGGGTCGTGCGCGTGCAGGAAGGGCAGGTACCGGCGCCGTCGAGATCCTCCGTCCAGCGGTGGCGCGCGTCACAGGCCGTACACAGCACCTGCATCAGTTCGCCGTGCATGTGGATCGGATCCGCGAAGCCGCCCCGCTCATGCAAGTCGTCGACGTTCTGGGTGACCAGCGTCACGCCCTCGCCCGCCAACCGCGCAAGCGCTCGGTGGGCCGCGTTGGGTTCGGCCCCGCGCGCATCGCGGCGGCGCATGTTGTAAAACTCGAAGACCAGATCGGGATCGCGCGCGAAGCCCTCCGGCGTCGCCACATCCTCCAGCGGGTAGCGGGTCCAGAGCCCGCCGGCATCGCGGAAGGTGCCCAGCCCGCTCTCCGCCGAGATGCCGGCTCCGGTGAGGATGACGATTTCGGGCTGCGGCATCGCATTTCCTCCCTTATGCTGTCGCGACGTTAGTGGGAGCGTGAGGGAATGACGACCCGCATACTGTTCGTGTGTCTGGGCAATATCTGCCGGTCGCCGGCAGCGGAGGCTGTGATGCGCGCCCATGCGCCGGGCCTCGAACTCGACAGCGCCGGCACCGGCGCCTGGCATGCCGGCAGCCCGCCCGATCCGCGCGCGCTCGCCGAGGGGTTGCGGCGCGGCATCGACTACAACGACCTGCGCGCCCGGCGCGTGGAGCTGGACGACTATTCGAAGTTCGACATCATCTTCGCGATGGACCGACAGAACCTCGCCGATCTGAAGGCGCGCGCGCCCAAGGACTGCACGGCGCGCATCGAACTCTTCCTCGGCGATCGCGAAGTGCCCGACCCCTATTACGACGACAGCTTCGAGCAGATGTTCGACCTGATCGAGGATCGGGTGCA
This sequence comes from Roseobacter sp. HKCCA0434, assembly GCA_032464575.1. Taxonomy (GTDB): domain Bacteria; phylum Pseudomonadota; class Alphaproteobacteria; order Rhodobacterales; family Rhodobacteraceae; genus Pontivivens. The sequence goes on along the minus strand of JAWDKM010000006.1, from coordinate 40,029 downwards.
GGAGCTGATGGCGACACTTTGAGCCGCATGGACATTTCCGCCGTTTCTTGGCAAGCGGGCGGGTAACTTTCCGTTCAGGCGTGGGCCCATGACCGATCTTTCGCGTATCCGCAACTTCTCCATCGTGGCGCATATCGACCACGGCAAGTCGACGCTGGCCGACCGGCTGATCCAGTCGACCGCCACCGTGGCCGAGCGCGACATGAAGGAGCAGCTTCTCGATTCGATGGATATCGAGCGGGAGCGGGGGATCACCATCAAGGCGAACACCGTCCGCATCGACTACACGGCGAAGGACGGGGAGGCCTACGTGCTGAACCTGATCGACACGCCAGGCCACGTGGATTTCGCCTACGAGGTCTCACGCTCCATGCGCGCGGTGGAGGGCTCGCTGCTGGTGGTCGATGCCAGCCAGGGCGTTGAGGCGCAGACCCTCGCCAACGTCTACCAGGCCATCGACGCCGATCACGAGATCGTCCCGGTCCTCAACAAGATCGACCTGCCCGCGGCCGAGCCCGAGCGGGTGCAGGAGCAGATCGAGGACGTGATCGGGATTGATGCGTCGGACGCCGTCATGATCTCCGCCAAGACCGGCATCGGGATCGAGGATGTGCTGGAGGCGATCGTCACCCGCCTGCCCGCGCCCGAGGGCAACCGCGCAGCACCCCTCAAGGCGATGCTGGTCGACAGCTGGTACGACGCCTATCTCGGCGTCGTCGTCCTGATCCGCGTCATCGACGGCGTCCTGAAGAAGGGCGAGCGGATCAAGATGATGTCCACGAACGCCGTCTACCCGGTGGACCGCGTCGGTGTCTTCCGCCCCGGCATGCAGCCGGTGGATGCGCTGGGTCCGGGGGAGATCGGGTTCCTGACCGCGAGCATCAAGCAGGTGCGCGACACCCGCGTGGGCGACACCATCACCCATGAGAAGAAGGGGGCCGAGACGCCGCTGCCCGGCTTCGCGCCCTCCGTCCCGGTCGTGTTCTGCGGCCTCTTCCCCGTCGATTCCGCCGAGTTCGAGGATCTGCGCGACGCCATCGAGAAGCTGGCGCTCAACGACGCCTCCTTCTCCTCCGAGATGGAGACGTCCGCCGCGCTCGGCTTCGGCTTCCGCTGCGGGTTCCTGGGCCTGTTGCACCTGGAGGTGATCCGCGACCGGCTGGAGCGGGAATACGGCATCGACCTCATCACCACGGCGCCCAGCGTCATCTACCACGTCTACCTCAAGGACGGGGAGCTGCTGGAGATGCACAACCCCGCCGACATGCCCGATCCGGTGAAGGTCGACCGGGTGGAGGAGCCGCGGATCAAGGCGACGATCCTGGTGCCCGACGAGTTCCTGGGCGACGTGCTCAAGCTCTGCCAGGACCGGCGGGGCGTGCAGCTGGACCTCACCTATGCGGGCACGCGGGCGATGGTGGTCTACGACCTGCCGCTCAACGAGGTGGTTTTCGACTTCTACGACCGGCTGAAATCGGTGACGAAGGGCTATGCGAGCTTCGACTACCAGATGACGGGCTACCAGCAGGATGAGCTGGTGAAGATGCAGATCCTGGTGAACGACGAGCCGGTGGACGCGCTCTCGACCATGGTGCACCGCAGCCGGGCCGAGGCGCGGGGCCGGGTGATGTGCGAGAAGCTCAAGGAGCTGATTCCCCAGCACCTCTTCAAGATCCCGATCCAAGCGGCCATCGGCGGTCGCATCATCGCGCGCGAGACGATCTCTGCCCTGCGCAAGGACGTGACCGCCAAGTGCTATGGCGGCGACGCCACCCGGAAACGCAAGTTGCTCGACAAGCAAAAAGCGGGCAAGAAGAAGATGCGCCAGTTCGGACGGGTCGAAATCCCCCAGGAGGCGTTCATTAACGCGCTGAAGATGGATGGGTGATATTCTCCTGAGGAAACATTGCTTTCGAGAGCATCGTCTTCCAGAAGGTCCACCAATTTTGCTGTTAGGGAATCTATTGTCTTATAGACAAATGGAGAACCAGAGCTTGCGGGATGCTGGTGAGGGAACTCATTCATTTCAGATTCAAGCCGGAGAGCAAATCACACTATCGAATGACGCATTTCGAATGCTGGGATCATCAGGTGGATTCGACAATGTCACTTATGTTGGGGCCGCGAACTACAGACCAGATTTACAGGAGTGGACTGTATCTGGAGGAGTGGCATTTGACGTAAATGTCGCCAACTGTTGGGTTCTTTGCCTTACCACTAACCCATTGAGTAATGGCGCTGTAGGCGGCGAATACAACAGCGAATGGACTATCAAAGAAAGTGATATCCCGGCTTTTGCAAACGAAATCTGCGCCCATCTAGATCAGAGCGTCAGAATGGCTCACATTGACCCCCGGGAGTATGATCTAATAGGTTTAAGCGACTTTCAAAAACTCAAGTATCGCGTCAGGTGGGGCTATGTCGATTATAAAGATAGAATAACGCTACTGAATTCTGGCGCCAGCTTTCAGTATATGGATTTAATAAATGTTCATATGAAATCTTACTTTATCAAACCGCAGACATTTTCTCATGAGCGTGAATTTCGTATTATAATAGAGCCGTTCATTGAAAATGGACAGGTCTCCGTATCGAAGAAGCCTTTGTTTATGCAGCTGGGAAAGTCGCCGGATTACGTCCGTTAATCTCCACCAAATTCCCCTCCGGATCGCTGACATAGATGTGGCGCAGGCCGGGGATCGCGAATTCGCCGGCTTCCGAGAAGGGGATGCCGGCGGCGCGGAGGCGGGCCTTGACGGCATCGAGGTCCGCGACGTTCAGCGCGACGTGGCCGCCGACCGAGGGGTTGTGGGCAAAACCGTTCTTCGCCGCGAAGTCCGGGTCGGGCGCGATGAGGTGGAGGCCCGTGTGGCTCTCCCGCCCATCCGGAAACAGGGCCAGCCGGTCCGCGCCGCCGGGCAGGTAGCCGCGGCTGGCGGGATAGGTCCAGACCCCCTCCTCCAGCCCCAGTACCTCCGCATAGAAGCGGGCGGTGGCGCGGACGTCCTTCGCCTCCAGATTGACGTGGTGGATCGACCAGTGCATGGGCGCTCTCCCTGACAGGGCCCGCCCACGGCCCGCAACGAAAAAGGGCCGCCCGATGGCAGCCCTTTTCGTGTCGTGAAGCAAGTGTGATCAGGCGGCGGCGCGGCGCTCGCTTTCCTCGCGCGACAGCGCGACGGAGGTGCGGACCCCCTTCTTCACGAACTCCATAAGGCCGTTCACGCAGCGCTCGGTCGGGTCGATTCCCGCACACATCAGCACCTCGCGCCCGTCCTTGGACCGCGCCCAGCGCGCGATCACATCCGGCCCGTTGCCGTATTTCTTGTCGTCGGCGATGGCATCGTCGAGCGCGGCCAGCACCACGGCGGCAAACAGTTTCTGCGCTCGGCTGCCTTGGTCATTCGACCAGGCCTGCCCGTCGAAATCGTCGAACATCCCGTCCTCGTAACTCTCTAACTGTCTTGGAACGCTCGTTATATGCGTTCACCAAATTGTAACAGAAGCCCCGTTTAGAGCATTGCTGCGTTGCAATCAACGCAAGTGCGTCTGGCCGAAAGCTTCCACGCGGGTGGCGACGTCACGTCAGGACGACCCCTCTCGCGATTCATGTGACGGAGATATGTCACCCTCGGATTCGTTCAAGCCCTTTTCCTCGCGACGGGGCGTCCCGAAGGTCTCGCACCCCGGCTCGAACGTCGTCGTATCGGAGAAGGGCACGCCCGATGCATAGGCCGCACGGCCGATCAGGTGTGCGCCGATGGGTGCCGTGATCAGGAGGAAGAGGAGGATTGCCAGGCCCTCGACCACCTGAAACCAGTCGTCGGCCACCAGCATCAGTGCGACGCAGAGCAGGCCCACCCCCACCGTCCCGGTCTTGGTCGAGGAGTGCATGCGGATGTAGACGTCGGGCATCCGGACGAGGCCCAGCGCCGCAATGACGGAGAACACCCCGCCGAGCAGCACAAGGATGGCGGCGATCCACTCAGTCATCGGACCCTCCGATCGTGCGCTCGATGAACCGGGCGAAGGCGACGGTGGCCAGGAACGCCACCAGCGACATCACGATGGCCACATCGAGATAGGACCCGACGCCGGAGGCCATGGCGAAGACGACGAAGAACGCCACCAGCAGGATCGAGATCGCGTCGAGCGCGACCACCCGGTCGCTGAGCGACGGGCCGACCAGCAGCCGCCAGGTGCACAGCGCCAGCGCGATGGTCAGCATCAGTGCTGTCGCGGCAAGCGCGAAGCCGAGCGGACCGGCGAGGGTGAGGCCGAGGATCGTCATCTGAGCACCCGGAGCACGCGCCGTTCGATCCCGTCCTTGAGGTCGCGCTTCGTCGCCTCGGGATCCTGGGCGCCGAACATGGCATGGACCAGAAGATAGTCCCGATCCTCGCTGACATCGAGGGAGAGGGTGCCGGGCGTCAGCGAGATGAGGTTGGCGGTCGCCGCGATCTCCATGTCCGCCTTCGCGTCGAGGGGGACGCGGATCAGCTTCGGTTCGGACCGGTCGCTGGGCGTCACCACGTCCCACGCCACCTGGATCGAGGAGGACAGCAGGTCGTAGATGAAGTAGGCGACCAGGTTGAGGAACCAGATCGGCTTGAGGATCCATCTCATTCGCGGGCTCCCAGTACGGCGTCGATATAGGCGGTCGGGTTCAGGATCTGCTCGGTCGCGGCCATGGCCGCGTCGACGAAGAGGCCGGCGGACAGGCCGATGATGACGGTCAGCGTGGCAAGGCTCAGGATAGGCACCAGCATCGCCATCGGCATACGGCCGACCACGGCATCCGGCCCGTCGGGATGCGGCTTCCAGAACGCCTCCAGCCAGATCTTCGACATGGAGTAGAGTGTGAGCAGGCCGACGGCGAGGGCGGCGAAGGTGATGAGCCACGCCTGCAACTCAAGGCTCGCCGCGACGATCAGGAACTTCGCCCAGAAGCCCGAGAGCGGCGGTATGCCGGCGAGGCTGAGCGCCGGGATGAGGAACAGGACGGCGAGGAGCGGCCGGGCGGCATAGAGACCCCCGGTGATCTTCAGCTCCTCCGACCCCGTCATGCGACGGGCCGCTCCCGCGATCAGGAACAGGTTCGCCTTCACGATGATGTGGTGGAAGAGGTAGAAGATCGCGCCCAGCATCGCCGCAGGCGTCGCCAGAGCGAGACCGAGGACCATGTAGCCGATCTGGCTGATGATGTGGAAGCCGAGGATCCGCCGCCAATGGTTCTGCGCCGCGGCCCCCAGCACGCCCACGACCATGGTCAGCACTGCACCCCACAGAAGCATGTTCTGCACCAGCGGCACGTCGAGGTCGTAGATCAGCGTGAAGACCCGGATGAGCGCGTAGACCCCCACCTTGGTCAGCAGGGCCGAGAAAAGCGCCGCCGCGGTGACGGAGGGCGTGTGATAGGACGCGGGCAGCCAGAAGAAGACCGGGAACATTGCCGCCTTCGCTCCGAAGGCGAAGAGCAGCAGCATGGCGGAGACGAGGACGGCGACCTCCTCCTGCCGCCCCTCCAGCCGGCCGGAGAGATCGGCCATGTTGAGGGTGCCGGTGACGCCGTAGAGAAGACCGACGCCGGACAGGAACGCGAGGGTGGCGATCAGGTTGAGACCGACATACTTCACCGCACCGTCTGCGGATTTGCGGGTGCCGTTGACGACGAGCAACCCGAAGGAGGCGATCAGCATCACCTCGAACCAGACGTAGAGGTTGAAGATGTCGCCGGTCAGGAATGCCCCGCAAACCCCGGCCAGCAGCGCGTGCACCAGCGCATGGTGCCCGTGCCAGCCCTCGGTCCGGTCAATCTCGGCCAGGCCGTAGATCGTCACGGCCACCGCTACGATGCCGGTGATCACGACCATCGCCGCCGACAGGATGTCGGCCACCAGCGTGATGCCGAAAGGTGCAGGCCAACCGCCCATCTGCGCGGCCACGGGCCCGCCCTCCAGCACGGTGGCGAGCAGCCAGACGCCCGCCCCCAGCAGTGCGACGGCGGCAACGACCGAGGCCCAGCGCACCAGCCCGCCCCATTTCCGGAACAGCAGGAGCAATGCCGCGCTCGCCAGCGGGATCACGATCGGCCAGACGAGGATCATGCGGGCGCTCTCTCTTCTTCAAATATCCCCGCCGGAGGCATCACGCATCCTCCCGCGGCTCGGCCACGCGCATCGAATCCATCCGCGCGGTGCCCATGGCATAGTAGGCGCGGTAGGCGAGCGTGAGGGCGAAGCAGAAGAGGCCGAAGCCGATCACGATCGCCGTCAGGATCAGGGCCTGCGGCAGGGCATTGGCGACCCCTTCGGCCGGGGCCGTCTCGCCATAGGAGGTGAGCGGGGGGGCTGCTTCGGTCATCCGTCCGGCGGCGAAGATGACCAGGTTCGCCGCGTTGGACAGCAGCGTCAGGCCCAGGATGTAGCGCACCAGGTTGCCCGACAGCATCAGGTAGGCGCCTGCGGCGACCAGCACACCCGCGAGGATCGAGACGATGCTTTCCATCAGGCATCCTCCTCCCGTCCGGTAGGGACGCCGTCCTCTTCCTCGCGATCCTCGGGGATGCCCGCCTCCTCCAGCGCGAAGAGGATGGCGCTCACCACACCGACGACGACCAGAAAGACGCCGGTGTCGAAGAGCAGGATGGAGCCGACCGGCAGCCCCACCCAGCTTCCGTCGACGGCAGCGTAGAACGGCCAGACGCCGGAGAGGAACGCGCCGTTGACGGCCGCGCCCCAAAGCCCGCCCGCGATGGCCGCCGTCAGGCCGAGGCCGGCGATCATCATGGGGGGCAGGCGCAGCCAGCGCCGCGCCTCGTCCACGCCGAAGGTCTTCTCATAAAGGGCGACGCAGATCGCCGCGAGCAGTCCGCCGATGAAGCCGCCGCCGGGGTCGTTGTGCCCGCGCCAGAGCGTGAGCAGCGCCACGATGATGAAGACGGGGACCAGCACCCGTGTCGCGGTGTTCAGGATGATGGAGTTCATTTCTTGACCTCACGCCCCGCACGCAGGGCGGCCAGTGCCGCGATACCGGCGATGACGACCACCGCGACCTCGCCCAGCGTGTCGAGGGCCCGGAAATCGACGAGGATGACGTTGACGATGTTGCGGCCCGCGGCTTCCGGATAGGCGTTGGCCTCGAAGAACTGCGTCACGTCGCGCTCCAGCCCCGCGCCCAGCACGGCGAGCATCGCGAAGGTGATGCCGAGGCCCAGGACGGCGGAGATGATCGCGTCGCCGATGCGCAGCGCGCCGGTGCCCGCCCGCGGCAGCTTGATGAAGGCGACAGCGACGAAGACCACGATCAGGATCTCGGTCAGAAGCTGCGTCATCGCGACGTCGATCGCCGAATAGAGCACGAAGATCACCGCGATCCCCGAACCGACGCCGCCCAGCGCCGTGATCGCGATCAGGCGCGATCCGGTGAAGATGATGGCGATCACGCAGGCCACGATGATCGCGACGATCACCCAGTGAAAGATCGGCGCGGCCGGATCGATGCGCGCCACATTGCCGGAGCCGAAGAAGATCGCGGCCCACACCATCAACGCCAGCGTGATGAAAGTCGCGCGCAGGTAACTCATCATCCGCCCGTCCTGCACGGTGCGCGCCATCCAGCTCGCCGTGTTGCGCAAGGCGTTCAACAGCACGTCGTAGACGGCTGCGCTGTCGGGCACGCGCTCCTCCTCCCGCGTGAGGGACCGGCGCAGTTCGGGCAGGCCCCAGAACAGCACGCCGCCGATGGCGAAGGTGAGGAGCGACAGCATCAGCGCCGCGTTCACCCCGTGCCAGAGCTTGACCTCCGGAGCGCCGGGCTCGCCCCGCACGACCTCGACCATCGCGGTGATCAGCGCGTCGAGCCCGCCGGGGAAAAGGCCGAGCAGCAGGCCCAGCACGGCGAGGATCGCGGGACCCGACCACATGAAGATGGAAGGATCCTTCGGAGCCTCCTTCCTGCTCTTCTGCTGGCCGAAGAAGGGGCGGATCGCCACGAGGCCCGCGGCCGCGAACATCAGCGCGTTGGCGATGACAGACATGGTCGCGACGAAAATCTCCTCCGTCTGTGTCTGGAGACCGCCCTCGTAGCTGAGCTCCTTGCCGATGAAGCCGACGAAGGGTGGCAGACCGGCCATGGACGCACCCGCGAGCACCGCGATGCCGAAGCTGATCGGCATAGCGTGGCGCAGGCCGGAAAGATCGTCGATCTCCCGACTGCCCGCGCCCTTGTCGAGAAGGCCCACCGCAAGGAACAGCGACGCCTTGTAGAGCGCATGGACGAGGATGAAGGTGAGCGCCCCGCCCACCGCGTAGTAGCTGCCGCCGCCGAGACCCATCATCAGCGTGCCGAGACCCATCAGCGTGGTCCACGCGAGCATCAGCTTCAGATCGGTCTGGCGCAGCGCCCAGAAGCTCGCCACCACCATGGTGACGGCGCCGACGAGGGTCAGCGTCCAGGTCCAGACCTCCGTTCCGCCGAGCTGCGGCGTCAGGCGCGCGACGAGGTAGACCCCCGCCTTCACCATGGTCGCCGAGTGCAGGTAGGCGGACACCGGCGTGGGCGCAGCCATCGCGCCGGGAAGCCAGAAGTGGAACGGGAACTGTGCGGACTTCGTGAAGCAGCCGGCCAGCACGAGGCCCAGCATCACGAGGTAGAGCGAATGATCGGCGAAGCTGCCCATCTCCGAAATGCGATAGGTGCCCGCGACGCTGCCCATCAGGATGAGTCCGGCCATCAGGGCGAGGCCGCCGATGCCGGTCACGATCAGTGCCTGCTGCGCCTTGTGCCGCGCATCATCCTTCTGGTGGTCGTAGCCGACCAGCAGGAAAGAGGTGATGGTCGTCAGCTCCCACGCGACGAAGAGCGTGATCGCATCGTCGGCGAGCACGAGGATCAGCATCGAGGCCGCGAACATCGACATCAGCGTCAGCAGCCGCTTCAGCCGCCGATCCGCGTGGAAGTATTCCGCCGCATAGAGAAAGCAGATCGCGCCGATGCCGGTGATGAGCAACGCGAAGAGCAGCGAGAGCGCATCGACGCGGAACGCCGCCTCGATCCCCAGCGCCGGAACCCACTGCCAGACGAAGTCGGCTGGCGTGCCGGCGGTGGCCATTGGCAGGAAGGTGCAGAACCAGATGAAAAGCGCCGCCTGAACGGCGGCGGGTACAAAGCGCCACGGGCCGGCTTCGTAGGAGTCGGTCTCTTTCACGGGCGGAGCCTCGGGATGGTGCGGCAGAGATGCCTCTTTGGCGACATATAGGTGACGGTTCGGGGCTGGCTACCGTTGCAGGTGCGAAAAAGCGACCTGAACGGATGCTCTTTAGTCGATGACGCAGGTCCGTGCATTCCGGTGAGGCGGCAGAGGGCTCAGTCCGGCACTTCGTAGGCGGTAATGGTCATTTCGGCGGCCGCCTCCCGCACGGGGATCAGCGCCTGATATGCATCCGATCCGTACCACGCGCGGATCGACGCGAGGTCCGGGAAACGGAACACGGCGGCCATCTGGTGATCGCTCTCCCCGGTCAGGTCCGTGGCCTTCTGCCCGCGCAGGACCTGCTCGCCGCCATGGGGCTCCATCGTGGCGCCGATCTCGCCGGCGTAGATCCTGAACTTCTCGGGATCGCTGACCGTCACCTGGGCGATGAAGAAGGCGGGCATGGCGGGGATCCTCCACTGGGGTGCTGGGATGGACATGGGGATGGAACCGGCGAACCTCCAGAGCCGCCGGGGGCCTGCCAGGCGGAAAGCGAGCGATGTAAGCCGTCGAAGAAGGGCGCTCCGGCGGCGTGCAATGGAGGACGACGATGCGGGCACGGGACACGGAGACCTTTCCTCTTCGAAGGCCGGACGCGGAGAGGTGCGGAACCATGGAGCGGCGACGGGTTGGCCAAGGGAGGGATAGCGTTTCTCAAGGCGCCGGAGGGGAGTTCCGAAGTCCGTTCGACGCGGACGCCCATAGGGTGCTGCCTTGCTGCAAGATCGCCAGTCGCTGCGGATAGCCCGCGCGCCCTCGTTGACGGAAATCAAGGAGACCCGGGGTGGAGGCGCTACCCTGTGACACGTCATCATTTCCGGGAACAATGGCGAGGCACGCTCATGTCGGAGGAGCACCCGAATGTCGCACTGCTATCGCGGCTCGATCTTCGGAACCTCGCAGGAGAGGCCGACCTCTTCGCCGATGACTTCGTCTGGCACTACTTCAACCCTGCCTTGCCGGATGTCCATGGCGACTATGTCGGCGTGGAAGGCCTGCGGTCCTTCTTCGGGAAGATTGCAGATATGAGCGACGGTACCTTCGGGATCGCACCCGTATCCGTGACCACCATGGGAGACGAGTTGGTCGTCGTGCATGTCCGAAACACCATGGTCAGCCGAGGTCGGTCGACCGCTCTGGATGCGGTCGTCGTGTGGCGCGTCGTTGACGGGCACCTTGCCGAGGCATGGGACATTCCGGCCATCAACACGATGGCCGTCACGGCAGGCACCGACGAGCTTCATTGACCGCATCCGACCGTCTGCCGGCTGTCAGGGCCCGCTCCCCGACCGGAGAACCCGTGAAACCAACCGCCCAGATGTGACCGGTAGCGTCCCGGGACAGGGTAGTGTCCGGTAGAGCCGCCGCGAGCCCGGCACGACAACCGGCGTGCTGCAATGAAAACGGCGCCGGAGGGATCCGGCGCCGTCTTCGCGATGTCGCGGATCTCAGTGGCCGAGGATCTGGCTGAGGAAGAGCTTGGTGCGCTCGCTCTTTGGGTTCTGGAAGAACTCCTCGGGCTCGTTCTGCTCGACGATCTGGCCCTGGTCCATGAAGATCACGCGGTTCGCGACCTGGCGGGCGAAGCCCATCTCGTGCGTCACGCAGAGCATCGTCATCCCCTCGTGCGCGAGCTCGATCATGGTGTCGAGCACCTCCTTGATCATCTCCGGATCGAGGGCCGAGGTCGGCTCGTCGAAGAGCATGATCTTGGGCTTCATGCACAGCGAGCGGGCGATGGCCACGCGCTGCTGCTGACCGCCCGAGAGCTGTCCGGGATACTTGTCGGCCTGCTCGGGGATCTTCACCTTCGCGAGGTAGTGCATCGCGATCTCTTCCGCTTCCTTCTTGGGCATCTTGCGGACCCAGATCGGCGCGAGGGTGCAGTTCTCCAGGATCGTGAGATGCGGGAAGAGGTTGAAGTGCTGGAAGCACATCCCGACTTCCGAGCGGATCTTGTCGATGTTCTTGAGGTCGGAGGACAGCACTGTGCCGTCCACAACGATCTCGCCCTTCTGGTGCTCCTCCAGCGCGTTGATGCAGCGGATCAGCGTCGACTTGCCGGAGCCCGAGGGTCCGCAGATCACGATCCGCTCGCCGCGCTGCACCGTCAGGTCGATGTCGCGCAGCACGTGGAAGTCGCCATACCACTTGTTCATGTCGCGGATGGAGACGGCGACCTCGTCGCTCACCTTCATGTTCGGGGTGGTCTGTTCTGCCATGGCCATGGGACCGGCTCCTTAACGATGGTCGGTCCGGAGCTTCTGCTCCAGGTACCGGGAATACTGAGACATTGCGTAACAGAAGATGAAGAAGAACAGCGCCACGAAGCCGTAGAGCTCCCACAGGATGCCGTTCCAGTTGCTGTCCGCGAGGATGGGCTGGACGATGCCGAGCGGGTCGAACATCGAGATGATGGAGACCAGCGTGGTGTCCTTGAAGAGCCCGATGAACACGTTGACGATGCCCGGGATCGAGATCTTCAGCGCCTGCGGCAGGATGATGAGCCGCATCGCCTGCGAGTAGTCCAGACCCAGGCTGTCGGCAGCCTCGTACTGCCCGCGCGGCAATGCGGCGAGGCCGCCCCGGATCACCTCCGCCAGATAGGCGGCGGCGAACGCCGTCACCATGATGATGACGCGCAGGATCAGGTCGAACGAGGTGCCCGGCGGCAGGAAGTAGGCCAGCAGCACGTTCGCCACGAAGAGGAGGGTAATGAGCGGCACACCGCGGATGAACTCGATGAAGCACACGCAGATCGTCTTGATGACAATCAGGTCCGACTGCCGTCCGAGCGCGAGGAGAATGCCCAGCGGCAGCGCCATGGAGATCGAGGTTATGCCCAGGATCAGCGTAAGCAGGAAGCCCCCGATGTTGCGGCTGATCACCGGTTCGAGGCCGAGAAAGACGATGCGGTTCAGCGTCCCTTCCACTACGCCGCCTAGCAGCAGCTGGTAGACAATCAGCGTGACCACACCCGCGACCAGCGCCATCACCGCGTTGCTGTTGACCAGCAGCGCGTAGACAACGTAGCCGAGCACGAAGCCCAGCAGGACGGATACCGGGAACCAGACCGAGCCGCCCCAGATCAGCCAGTAGCCGATGAAGGGGAAGAGCGCGGTCACCGCGAGCAGGGCGCGCGGCGCCCGGTCGAACAGTATCGGGGCAAGCGCCGGAAACAGCAGCAGGAAGGTCAGGACCGGCCGCCAGTATTGATCGGACGGGTAGAAGCCGAAGAAGAACTGCGGCCAGCGCTCGCGGATCACGGCGAAGCACGCGCCGCTGCTGAGCTCGCGGCATTCGCCCAGGCTGCCGGCATTCCAGGTGGAGTTGAAGATCCACGGCAGGAAGCCCGCCAGCACGTAGCCGATGAAGATGATGCTGACGACCGTCAGCACACCGTTGAGTACGGAAGAGAACAGGTTCTCCCGCAGCCACTTGACCACGCCGGTCTCCGCCGCGGGCGGCGGCGCGGGCGGGAGCTGCGTCTCGCGCACGAAGGCGATCGATTGGGAGTGTACGTCGCTCATGTCAGCGCTCCTTCAGACGCACGGAGGCGTTGTACCAGTTGCCGACGGCGGAGATGGACAGGGAGATCGTGAGGTAGATCGCCATGACCAGCAGCACGCTTTCCATCTCGCGCCCCGTCTGGTTGCGCGTGATGTTGCCCAGCGTGCCGGTCAGGTCCATGTAGCCGATGGCCAGCGCCAGCGAGGAGTTCTTGGTGAGGTTAAGGTAGTTGGAGATCATCGGCGGCACGATGACGCGCAGCGCCTGCGGCAGCACGACGAGGTTCATGATGCGGTTGGGCCGCATCCCGAGCGAGGCCGCGGCCTCCGTCTGGCCCTTGCTTACGGCGAGGATGCCCGCGCGCACGTTCTCCGCCACGAAGGCGCCGGTATAGAGCGACAGGGCAAGCCACAGCGCGATCAGCGAGTTCCGCAGGTGGACGCCGTCGGCGAAGTTGAACCCGCGCAGGTAAGGTAGCTCCAGCCCGATGGGCGAGCCCAGGATGAGCTGCATCACCATCGCCGGCAGGAAGAAGAGCGCGAGGCCGACCCAGAGCACCGGAAGGATGTCGCCCGTCGCTTCCTGCCGTTTGCGCGCATAGCGGCGGAAACCCCAGATGGCGACCAGCGACAGCAGGAAGGTGATGACGACGATGGAGGACCCCGCCTCGAAGGTCAGTCCGGGGATGTAGACGCCGCGATTTGTGATGGCGACGCTGTCCCACAGGATCATGGACGCCGCCGGGTCGTCGCCGCGAAATGCGCTCGGCTGCGGCGGGACCTTGATCATCATCCCCATCACGAGGACGATCCACAGCAGGACGGGCACGTTGCGGAACGCCTCGACGTAGACGGTCGCGATCTTGCGCACGATCCAGTTCGGCGACAGGCGCAGCACGCCCATGAAGACGCCGAGGAACGTGCAGGTTATGCAGCCCAGCACCGCGACGAGCAGCGTGTTCAGAAGGCCGACGATCGTCGCGCGGCCGTGGGTCATCTGGCTGTCGTAATCGATCAGGCGCTGGTTGATGTCGTACCCCGCGACGCTGCCCAGAAAGCTGAAGTTGAAGTCCTGGCCGGCGCGTTCGAGGTTGTTGATCGCGTTGTTCACCAGCCAGCCCAGTGCCATGAAGAGCAGGATCAGCGCGATGATCTGGATGGTGATCGAACGGTATCGGGTGTCGTATATGAGCTGGGACAGGCGAAAGCCCCCATCCTGCTCGTGATCGGTGATTGCGGTCATGCCCGCCCCTCTTCCAAAGAAAACGTCCCGCAATCGGCGGGTGTGGTCGTCGCCTGCATCGCCCCGGTCATTGTACTCAGCCGGTCGGTCGTGCAGCGTTCCCCCGGATGGAGAAGGGGCGCGCCGTGGCGCGCCCCGACCCTCTCGTTCGGATCAGCGGAAGGGCGGCGAGTAGAGCAGGCCGCCTTCGGTCCACTGAGCGTTCAGGCCCCGGTCCAGGCCGATCGCGGTGTCCGGACCGATATTCGCGTTGAAGATCTCGCCGTAGTTGCCGCCCGCCGCGATCGCGCGCTGCGCCCAGCCTGCGTCGAGGCCCAGCATTTCGCCGAGGCTGCCCTCGGTGCCGAGCAGACGGTTGATCTCCGGATTCTCGGTGCCGCCTGCCATCTCCTCGATGTTCTCGGAGGTGACGCCGAGTTCCTCGGCCGCGATCAGCGCGTTGAGCGTCCAGCGCGTGATGTCGCCCCAGGCGTTGTCGCCGTGACGCACGAGCGGGCCGAGCGGCTCCTTGGAGATGATCTCGGGGAGCAGGACGTGCGCGCTCGGATCCTCGAACGCGGCGCGGGTCGCGGCCAGACCGGAGGCATCGGTCGTGTACACGTCACATGCGTTCGCAAGGTACTGCTGCTGTGCTTCCGCGTTGGTCTCGATCGGCACCGGCTCGTAGCTCATGCCGTTCGCACGGAAGAAGTCGGCGAGGTTGAGCTCGGTGGTGGTGCCGGTCTGGATGCAGACGGTGGCGCCGTCGAGCTCGGACGCAGAGCTCACGCCGAGATCCTCGCGGACCATGAAGCCCTGACCGTCATAGTAGTTGATGCCGGTGAATTCGAACTCGAGGTCGACGTCGCGGCTGAAGGTCCAGGTGGTGTTCCGGGCCAGCATGTCGATCTCGCCCGAGGCCAGAGCGGTGAAGCGGGTGGAGCCGGTGGTCGGGATGAACTCGACGGCCGTCGGATCGCTCAGCACGGCAGCCGCGACAGCGCGGCAGACGGCGACGTCGAAACCTTCCCACTCACCGTTCTCGTCCGGTGCGGCGAAGCCGACCAGGCCGGTGGTCACACCGCAGCGCAGCGTGCCGCGGTCCTGGACCTCCTGCAGGGTCTGTGCGGAGCCTGCGCCCGCCACCAGACCGGCAGCGGCCAGCGCGCCGAAGAATACGGATTTTTTCATAGAGTACCTCTTCCCTGAAGTATCCCGTCGTGTCCCCACGCCGGGTGCCGGCCTCTCGGACCGATCATGCGTTTGGCAGCCCTGCATTGGACTAAGTAAAAGTTTGGACAAGGGCGCGGGGAAAGGTCAAGGGCACCGGAGCCTCGCAATTCCTTATGTCAACAGCCCTGACCATTCCGGATCGCGAACATTTGGTGACGGTGGACCCGGCCGGGGCTCAACCGCAGATTTCGCCCGCAGCCCGCATATGCCCGCCGTCGCGACGTCACGCATTGTCTCATCACAATTCCTGATTGCGTTCGTGATCTTACGGAATGGATTTCAGAACGATGACAGGTCAGGTGAGCTGACATTTCGCCGGGCACCCCGATTGACGCGCGCGTCCGGTGCGACACACTGCCGTCCGGACGGCTCCGCTCGTCCGTGTCGGATCGGAGGCGAAGACCGGTGCCAAATCGCATGTTTCGGATCGCGATCGCGATTTTTACGACCTTGGGGCCTGTTGACCTGGCATCCGCCGAATCAGTGCAGGTCTACGCGGCCGCCTCCATGACCGACGCCGTCGCGGCGCTGGAAGAGGCCTACGAGAGCGCCCGTCCCGGCACGGACGTCACCGCGGTCCACGCAGGAAGCGGCGTGCTGGCGCGGCAGATCGCACAAGGGGCGCCGGCCGATCTCTACCTGTCCGCCAACGTGATATGGGCCGACTGGCTGGCCGAGCGTGTGCCGCCGCGGCGTGCCGTGACCGTGGCGCGCAACACGCTGGTCTGGATCGGCGCGGCGCCCGGCCCCGATGGTCTGCCGGAGGGCCGCATCGCCCTCGCCGACCCGGAGGCGGTGCCGGCCGGCCGCTACGCCCGTCAGGCGCTGGAGGCCCTGGACCTGTGGCAGGAGGCAGAGAGGCGGATGGTGATCGCCGCCAACGTGCGCGATGCGCTCAACTGGGTGGCCCGCGGCCACGCGCCGAGCGCCGTGGTCTACGCGACGGACGCAGCCCTGCTGCCCGAACTCGCCGCGACGCCGATCGACCCGGCGCTGCACGATCCCATCACCTATCGGGCGGTCGTGCTGAGCGAGGCCGGGACGCCGTTCCTCAACTTCATGCTGTCGGAGGACGGGCAGGCGATCCTGGCCGGTTTCGGCTTCCGCCCGCCACGATGATCGTCGTGGTCGAGGGGATCAGCGCAGCCGGCAAGACGACGTGGTGCCGGACCCGAGCGGCCACGCATCTGGTGCCGGAGACCTTTCCCGAGGAAAGGTACATGTGGCCCGACACCGGCCCGGAGGTCGCGCGTGCCTGGACGGACTGGAACGCCGTGCGCTGGTCTCAGGCTCTGAAAGTGGAGCACCGCACCGGCCATGCCGTCTGCGACACCGACCCGCTGAAGCTGCACTACATCTGGGGCCTTTGCCGCATTGGTGAGAGACCATGGAGCCAGTGGGACCATCAGCTTGCAGAAACGCGGGCAGCCATCGCCGACCGGCGGCTCGGCCTCGCCGACCTCTACCTCGTGAAGACGGTCACACCGCAGGTCGCGCGGGCCCAGCGGGACGGCGACCGGACCCGCAACCGGGACAGGTTCGAACTGCACCTGCGCCTGCAGGAGCCGCTGATCGCCTGGTACCGCGCGATGGAGCGGGCACCGGCAGTCGGGTCGTCTGGGCCCTGCCGCGCGAACTGCCTGCCCCCATTGCGGCCAACCCGAAGCGCTACGACCTCGCGACCTTCGACCGGCTGATCGCGACGCTGCCTAGAGCTCGATGACCATGCAGGTGGTGGAGCCGGTGGCGTAGAGCTTGCCGTCCTCGACGCCGACGATACGACCCTCGGCCACGGCGGTGCGGCGGCCGGCATGGCTGACGGTGCCGATGGCGCGCACCTCCCCGGAATGGGCGAACAGCGGTCGGACGATGTTCACCTTGTACTCCAGAGTCGTGTAGCCCTGCCCCTTGGGCAACGTGGTCTGCACGGCACAGGCCATGCAACTGTCGAGCAGCGTGCCGAACCAGCCGCCGTGGATGGTGCCGATCGGGTTCATCGCCTTGAAGGCGGGCTTGCCGCGGAAGACGACGCGGCGCTCCTCGACCTCCTCCAGCCAGTAGTCCAGCGTCTCCGCGATGGGTGGGGCGGCGAGGTTGCCCTCCAGCATGTCGCGGATGAACTCGAGGCCGGAGCGGGTGGCGATGTCCTCCCGCGTCGGCAGATCCTCGGCGGACTTGGCGTAGAAGGGGGGCATGTCAGTCTCTCCGGCTGAGCCTCAGGAAGCGGTCGGCATCGGCGAGGGCGGCGGCCTTGCGGGCGCGGACCTCGGCGGCTTCCTCATCCGTGCCCCAGAGCCTCTCCTGCCAGATGGCGTCGAGCTCCGCGACCTCGGCCGCCTCGGCAACCGGCATCCGGTCGTCGCGCACGGCGAGGGCCAGGATGAGGCTGCCGCTGAAGACGACGAGATCATGGAAGGCGGTCAGCGCGAAGGGTTCCATTGCGTCAACTTCGGCGCGCAGCCGGGCGACGCTGTCGGCGGGCTGGTCCTGCGGGATCACGCCCTCGATCCGGATCAACGGCGCGCGGAACGCCTCGGCTGCCCAGTCGAGCGGCGGGTCCCAGCGGGCGTGCTGCTCGGCGACCAGGCTTTCCGGTCCCTCGGCGCGGTAGCACAACAGATCCGTCTCGCCGTACTGGGCGAGCATGTCAACCACCGCCCCGCGCTGGGGGGTCACCTTGTCGATGGCGGAATTCGCGGCGCGGGTGAGCGGCATGGTCTCGGGCGCGATCTGCTCACCCTGCTCGGCCCATTCGGCTGCGATGGCCCCGGCCAGCGCCGCACCCGGCAGGACAAGCGGTGCCTTCGCCGGCGTGCGCACCGCGCGACCGTCGAGCTGGACGGCGAAGCCGCCCGAGACAGGCACCGCCTCGGCCGCAGTCCAGAAGCGCTTCGCCGCCCACTCGCTCATGCGTGGACCTCGGCGAGCAGCGGGGCGAGTTGATCGAAATGGGCGATGACGTGATGGGCGCCCGCGTCGTGCAGCGCCTCCACGGGGTGGTAGCCCCAGCTCACGCCGATGCAGCGCACGCCCGCGGCCCGGCCCATCTCGATATCGAAGGTGGTGTCGCCGATCATGACCGCATCGCGCGCGTCGACCCCTGCCTCCGCCAGCGCAGTCTCGACCATCGCTGGATGCGGCTTCGACGGGTGGAAATCGGCGGTCTGCACCGTCACGAAATGATGCCCGATCGGGTGAGCGGCGAAGACATGGTCCACGCCGCGCTTCGCCTTGCCGGTCGCCACGCCGAGGAGCCAGCCCGCCGCGTCCAGCGCGGTCAGCGCCTCGGTCGCGCCGGGATAGAGCGGCACCGCCGCCTCGCCCCCCATCTCCGCCCGCAGGCGGATGAACGCGGCGCGGTAGGCGGCGGTCAGCGCCTCGACCTCCCGCTCCCCCAGATCCGGGGCCAGCCGCGCGATGGCGACGGGCAGGCTCAGCCCCACGATGCCGAGGATCGCGGCTCGCGGCGGCGCGGGACGATGACCGATGGCGAACGCCGCCTGCATGGCACCGACGATCAGCGCCTGGCTGTCGAGCAGCGTGCCGTCCATGTCGAAGATGGCGAGTTTCATTCAAGCTCCTCGAACGGGTCGGCCGGAACCTCGCGTGGATCCCAGCCGAAGGTGTTCCACGTGCGGGCCATATGGTCCGGCAGGGGCGCAGTCAGATTGACCGTCGCGCCGGTGACCGGATGCGGAAAGCTGAGATGTCGCGCGTGCAGGTGCAGCTTGCGCGAAATGTCCCCGCCGAGCTGCGCGCCCCAGCCGTCGCCCTCGTTCACCTGGGCGTTGGTGCCGTACTTTCCGTCGCCCACGATCGGATGCCCGATCTCGGCCATGTGGGCGCGCAACTGGTGCGTGCGGCCCGTGATCGGGCTGAGGGCGACCCAGGCGGCGCGCTTCGCCGCCGCCTCGATCACCATATAGTCGGAGGTCGCGCGCTTCGCCCCCTCGGTACGGGAGACGGCGTCGGGATGGACGGCCACCATCTTCTCCCCCGCGCCGTGCGGCCCGTGCCCGGGGGCCTTTACGAGGCCGAAGCGGATGGTGCCGGCGCGCGGGCTCGGCACACCGGCGACGGCGGCCCAGTAGATCTTGCGGGTCTGGCGGGACTGGAAGGTCTTGGTCAGCGCGGCCGCCACCCGGCCCGTGCGCGCCATCAGGAGCACACCGGACGTGTCCCGGTCGATGCGGTGGACCAGCCGCGGCGGCGCCTCGGCCTCGAACCGGATCGCTTCGGCCAGCCCGTCCACATGCCGCGTCTGGCCCGAGCCGCCCTGCACGGCAAGACCCGGCGGCTTGTTGAGCGCGATGATGTGGTCGTCGCGGAAGATGACGGCGGCGCGCATCATCTCGGCATCCGCCTCGCCGATCTGCGGGCGGTCCGGCGCCGGTGCATCGTTTTCGGGCAGCGGCGGCACGCGCATCACCTGCCCCTCGGCGAGGCGGGTGTTCGGCTTCACCCGACCGCCATCGACGCGGATCTCGCCCTTGCGGCACATCTTCTCGATCCGGCCCTGCGTGACCTGCGGAAAGGTCTTGCGGAACCAGCGGTCGAGACGCTGACCCTCCGCCTCCGCATCGAGCGTCACCTGCTGCACGCCGCTCACGGGAAGAGCCCCCGAGCGATCCAGCTTCCCGCGAAGATGGCGAGGAGGCCCAAGGCGAGGCTGCCGCCGGCATACGCCATGGCAAGGCCCGTCCGCCCGCCCTCCATCAGCCGCATCATGTCGAGGGAGAAGGTGGAGAAGGTGGTAAATCCGCCGAGCACGCCGGTCGTCAGGAACAGCGAGAGCTGTGCGTTGCCCACGCCGCGGCGCACCAGCCAGACCGCGACGATGCCCATCAGGAAGGAACCGAGCACGTTGACGCCCAGCGTGACCAGCGCGAAGTCCGGCAGTCCCGCACGCAGGGCCAGACGCCCGGCGCCGTAGCGCGCAGCCGCCCCGATCGCGCCGCCCAGGGCCACGAACCAGATCATGTCTTTCGGGATCCCGTGTTCATCGCGCCGTCTATGCGCCGACGGCGCGTGGCGTGCAAGGCCTCAGGACAGACGCCGCATCCGGGAAAAGACCGGGCCCATGCCCTCGATGTTGTTCTCGCAATAGAAGTCGATGAGCCGCTGCGTCATCGCGTCGGTCCAGACCGGATCGGTCTCGTCGTTGCGCAGTATGCTCGGATCGAGCGGCGCCTGACGCTCCGGCATGTCGGAGAAGTCGAAGCAGCCCATCGACCAGTTGCTGAAGCGACGCTCGGGCACGTTCCCGTGCCACAGCACCCGCAAACGCTCGTTCCGACGATCCGCGGCGATCTTCGCGCTCAAGGACAGAACGGCGACGGTGCTGCCTTCGAGCACCTGCACGAACACCCCATCGCAGAAGATGAGGACACCCGTGATGCCGTTGCTTTGGTTGAAGCGGTGCGCTTCGACGCTGATGTCGTTGAGCACCTGTCCTTCCATCCAGGGCGGTCGCGCGAACGACCGGTAGATCAAGCTGTAGATCGGACCCGACACTCTGTTTCCCGCTGGCGGTTAATCCAAATTAATTGCTTTACGCAACTCGACATCACCCTAACTAATGGAGGCTGCGGGCGTCGTCATGCCACGTGAACGCGGTATGCCAGATTGTCTCGGCAACGGGTTGCAGAGCGTGCGATGGGCTATGTCGGCCGGCTCAGCCGCCCTCGGTCCGACGGGTGCGCAACTTGGCGAAGTACTCGACGCGCTTCTTCAATTCGCGCTCCGCCCCACGTTCGACCGGCACGTAGTAGACGCCGCGTTTCATGGCGTCGGGAAAGTAGTTCTGACCGGAAAAGCCGTCCTCCGCATCATGGTCATAGGCATAGCCCGCGCCATAGCCCTCGTCCTTCATCAGCCGGGTGGGGGCGTTGAGGATATGCTTGGGCGGTGGCTCCGATCCGGTCTGCTTCGCCGCCGCCATTGCGGCCTTGTAGGCGGTATAGGTCGCGTTCGATTTCGGCGCGAGGGCGAGGTAGATCACCGCCTGCGCCAGCGCCAGTTCCCCCTCGGGCGAGCCAAGCCGCTCGTAGGTCTGCCAGCCCTGCAGGCACAGCGCTTCCGCATGCGGATCGGCGAGGCCGATATCCTCGACCGCCATCCGTGTGATGCGCCGCGCGAGGAACCTCGGATCCTCTCCGCCCTGGAGCATCCGCGCGAACCAGTAGAGGGCGGCGTCGGGATCGGAGCCGCGCACGGATTTGTGCAGCGCCGAGATCAGATTGTAGTGCTCGTCCCCGGACTTGTCGTACTTCGTGGCGCGCCGGGTGAGGCGCGTGGTCAGCGTCTCGCGGTCGATAGGTTTCGCAGCGCCCCAGCCGATCACCTGCTCGGCAAGATTGAGGAGCGCCCGCCCGTCGCCATCTGCCATCTCGGTCAGCGCTTCGCGCGCCGGGCCATCGAGGGGCAGCGCGCCCTCCTCCTGCTCCACCCGCTGGAGGATCCGTTCGAGCGCGGGCAGGTCGAGGCGGTTGAGCGTGATGACCTGCGCACGGCTGAGCAATGCCGAGTTGAGCTCGAAGGACGGATTCTCCGTCGTCGCGCCGACCAGCACGATGGTGCCGTCCTCCATATGCGGCAGGAACCCGTCCTGCTGCGCCTTGTTGAAGCGGTGGATCTCGTCGACGAAAAGAAGCGTGCCGCGGCCCTGCGTGCGGCGCAGCTTCGCCGCCTCGAATACTTTCCTGAGTTCCGGCACGCCGGTGAAGATCGCGCTGATCTGGACGAAGGCGAGGTAGGTCTCCTGCGCCAACAGCCGCGCGATCGTGGTCTTACCCACTCCCGGCGGCCCCCAGAAGACGACCGAGCCGAGATTGCCCGCCGCGAGCATCGCACCCAGCGGCCCCTCCGGTCCGAGGACATGATCCTGCCCGATCACCTCGACAAGGCTCTGCGGCCGCATCCGGTCGGCAAGCGGGCGCAGCACCTCGGCAGAAGGCTCGCGGGCGGTGGTGTCGAACAGATCGGCCATGTCTCAGCTGATATAGGCCCGACGTTCTCCGCTTTCATCGCTCGGACGGGCCAGGGCGACACCCCATGCGATCGACATCAGGATTACAGGTACGCCATAGAAGTAGGTGCCCGAGATAAGCGAGTAGGCCGCTGCAACGTTCAATACGCCCAGCGCGGCCGCCTGCTCGGGCCCCATGCGTCGCTGGGCTTTGAGCCAGAAACTGAACACGAGTGCCCCGGCAAGCGCTCCCATCGGCACGCCCCAGGCCAGCAGCAACTCGAGCGGCCAGTTGTGGAGGTGGAACACCGGCGCTTGGTGTGGAGCAAGTGCGGCATGGGCATATCCCCAGCCGGTCAACGGCCGCAGAGCTATGTTGGCCATGGCGTCACGCCACATGCTGATCCTGCTACTCGACAACGCGTCGGCTGTCGGAGCTCCGTCGCCGGCGAAAGTGACCATGTTGATCAGTCCGAAATTGACGTTCGGTGTGGGTGCGAGTGCGGATAGCGCCGCCGCCGCCAACAACACCACGGCCACGCGCAGCAATGTCGAAGGCTTCGCATGACCGCTGACCAGCAATGTGAACGGAATGGCGGTGACTAAGACCAGAAGCGTTCCACGCGCCCCGGCCCAAAAGGCAACCGCCGCGGCGATCAGCGTCAACACGACGGTCACGCGCCCTCCGAGACGCAGCGCCACCAGCATCGCACCCGCTGTCGCACTCAGCGTCAGCAGATGACCCGCGCGGCGCACGTTGCCGAAGGCGGGAAGGAGGCTGGACCATTCCTCGGGGATGGCGTCGCCATAGAGGTGGTAGTAGAGCGCTACGACCGCACCGTAGAGCGGCCCAGCCCATAGCAGTGATCGCAGGAAGACAAGGACAAGATCCGCACCGTGCCGCTCGACAGCCGCGCGCATGACGCATGCGGACAGGACACCCCAGAAGACGAACTGGCTCCAGAAAAACGCCCAGTCCGGAACCCGCGCCACCCGCAGCGCGCTGAAGAGCGCCCAGGCGACGACCAGGACAATCAGCGCTCGAACGCGAGGAGAGGCGATGGAGTGACGGTGCGAAGGACGAATGGCCAAACCACCGAAAGCCAGGAACAGCGTCGCTGGAACGAGTGCGAAGAGCGTCTGGATGAGACCGACGAAGAAGCGCTCGCCGGGCGGCAGCACGAGAAGGGCCGAGAATGCCGGCAGCCCCGCGATCAGCACGAAGGGCAGATGCTGGAGCGCGGTGAGTGCCGAGGTGGGGCGGATCCCCATCGTGGCGGACGGCATCATACGGGTCTCCGGACGAAGAAAGGGGTCGACTTCGCGCCGACCCCTCTCATGCTATTCAAACGTCGCGTGAACGGGCAATCGCTCCGTCGCCGTTCACTCCTCGGCCGCTTCTTCCTCGGCGACGCGTGCCTTGTCAGCCGCACCTTTCGCGGATGTGTCGCGGTCGACCAGTTCGATGATCGCCATGGGCGCCATGTCACCGTAGCGGAAGCCCGCCTTCAGCACGCGGGAGTAGCCGCCGTTGCGCTCGGCATAGCGGGGGCCGAGCACGTCGACGAGTTTCGCGACGGCGGCGTCCTGCTTGATCTGCGCGTGGGCGAGCCGGCGGGCATGGAGGTCGCCGCGCTTGCCGAGGGTGATCAGTTTGTCGATGATCCGCTTCAGTTCCTTCGCCTTGGGCAGCGTGGTCTTGATCTGCTCGTGCTCGATCAGGCTCGCGGCCATGTTGGCGAACATCGCCTTGCGGTGTTCGTGAGTGCGGTTGAGTTTGCGGTAACCGTTACCGTGACGCATGTGTCCATTCCTTCTTTATGCTTTGTCCGGCGGCCCTGCGTGGGGACCGCTCTCCTTGGGGCGGACCGGGAAATCATTTCGCGGCTGGCCCTTCATCGTCGAACCGCCCCGGATGTGATCCGGGGCCGCTCGATTTTGAAAGGTCCCGGGTCAAGCCCGGGACAGTCAGGACCCTAGAACTGGTCCTCGTACTTCTTGGCCAGGTCCTCGATGTTCTCGGGCGGCCAGTCGACGATGTCCATGCCGAGGTGCAGGCCCATGCCGGTGAGCACTTCCTTGATCTCGTTCAGCGACTTGCGGCCGAAGTTGGGGGTGCGCAGCATCTCCGCCTCGGTCTTCTGGATCAGGTCGCCGATATAGACGATGTTGTCGTTCTTCAGGCAGTTCGCGGAGCGGACCGACAGTTCGAGCTCGTCCACCTTCTTCAGCAGAAGCGGGTTGAACTCCAGGTCGTCCTCTTCCTCGGCACGGGTCGCGGCCTCGGGCTCCTCGAAGTTGACGAAGACGTTGAGCTGGTCCTGCAGGATGCGCGCCGCGTAGGCGATCGCGTCGTCCGGCGTGACAGAGCCGTCGGTCTCGACGTTCAGGGTCAGCTTGTCGTAATCGAGCACCTGGCCTTCGCGGGTCGGCTCGACCTTGTAGCTCACCTTGCGCACCGGCGAGTAGAGCGCGTCGACCGAGATCAGGCCGATGGGCGCGTCCTCGGGCCGGTTGCGGTCGGCGGCGACATAGCCCTTCCCGGTCTCGACCGTCAGCTCCATGTAGACCGAAGCACCATCGTCGAGGTGGCAGATCACGTGGTCCTTGTTGAGAACCTCGATGCCCGCGCTTTCGGAGATGTCGGCCGCGCTCACGACGCCCGGCCCCTTGGCGGAGATCGACAGGCGCTTCGGCCCCTCGACGTCCATCGCGAGGGCCACGCCCTTGAGGTTCAGGACGATGTCGGTCACATCCTCGCGCACGCCCGCGACGGAGGAAAACTCATGCAGCACCCCGTCGATCTGGACGGAGGTGATGGCCGCACCCTGTAGCGAGCTCAGCAGCACGCGGCGCAGGGCGTTGCCCAGGGTCAGGCCGAACCCACGCTCCAGCGGCTCGGCGACCGCGGTCGCCTGGCGCTTGGGGTCGTTGCCCGGCTTGATCTCGAGGCTGGTGGGGCGGATGAGAGCCTGCCAGTTCTTGTGGATCATCTAGTATCCTCCATACCAGTTCCCGGCCGGATCCGGTGCCGGGAACACCCGAGGGAAGTCATTCGAACTTCAAACGGAACGGGGGCACGGGCGGAAAATCCGCCCGCACCCCTGATCTTTCAGGTCGCGATCAGACGCGACGGCGCTTCGGCGGGCGGCAGCCGTTGTGCGCGATCGGGGTCACGTCCCGGATCGCCGTGATCGTGAAACCGACGGCGCTGAGCGCGCGTAGGGCGCTCTCACGGCCGGAGCCGGGGCCCTGCACCTCGACGTCGAGGGTGCGCATTCCATGCTCCTGCGCCTTGCGGCCCGCATCCTCTGCAGCGACCTGTGCGGCATAGGGCGTGGACTTGCGCGAACCCTTGAAGCCCATCGCACCGGCAGAGGACCACGCGATCGCGTTGCCCTGGGCGTCGGAAATCAGGATCTTCGTGTTGTTGAACGAGGAGTTCACGTGCGCGACACCGGCCGAGATGTTCTTGGAGACCTTCTTCTTCGCGCGAATCTTTTCACGTGCCATGGATCAGCCTCCTTACTTCTTCTTGCCTGCGATGGGCCTTGCCGGGCCCTTGCGGGTGCGCGCGTTGGTGTGCGTGCGCTGACCGCGGACCGGCAGGCCGCGACGGTGACGCAGGCCGCGATAGCAGCCGAGGTCCATGAGGCGCTTGATGTTCATCGAGTTCTCGCGCCGCAGGTCGCCTTCGACCGTCATGTTGGCGTCGATGTGCTCGCGGATCTTCAGCGCGTCGGCGTCGGAAAGCTCGTTCACGCGGGTGGTCGGCTCGATGCCCGTCGCCTCGCAGATATCGCGTGCGGAGCTGCGGCCGATGCCGTGGATGTAAGTCAGGGCGATCTGCACCTGCTTGTTCGTCGGGATGTTAACGCCTGCAATGCGCGCCAAGGATATTCTCCAGCTTGTTGCGGTTCCGTAGCTCCAGAACCTTTTTTCACAACTGAGGCCCACCGGTGTGAGCCGATGGACCGGGGATGGACCCGGCGGGTCCGATTCTCCCTTTCACGGGGAAGGCGCGACTTATAGCCGAAATGACGGTCGCGTCAATAGCCGCTCCGGACTTTGTCCGGAACGGCCGGGCTTCAGGACGCCAGGGCGCCCTCGACCCGCTGCTTCACGTCGCCGATGGCACCGAGGCCGTCGATGGAGCGGAGCTGACCATGGGCATGATAGTACCCGATCAGGGGCGACGTGTCGCGATAATAGACGAGGAGGCGATGCCGCATGGAATCCTCGTTGTCGTCGGACCGGCGCGTGAACTCGGTATGGCCGCACTTCACGCACTTGCCGTCCGCGGGGATCGGCTTGGTCTGGTCGTGGTAGACCTCGCCGCAATTGGCGCAGGTCGACCGGCCGGTGACGCGGGAGATCAGTGCCTCGTCGTCGACCTTCATCGCGACGACAGCATCCAGGCTCTCGCCCCGCTGACCGAGCAGGTCCCGCAGCGCGTCGGCCTGCGCCAGCGTGCGCGGGAAGCCATCGAAGATCACGCCGGCGCCGGTGTCGCCGTCGAGGTGCTCGGCAATCAGACCGATGACGATCTCGTCGGTCACCAGGTCGCCGCGCGCCATCACGTCAGCGACCTTGTTGCCCATCTCCGTGCCGGAGGTCTTGGCCGCCCGGAGCATGTCGCCCGTGGAGAGCTGGACCATGCCCCGCTCCTCGACCAGCATCCGCGCCTGAGTGCCTTTCCCGGCACCCGGCGGGCCCAGCAGGATTATGTTCATCAGCGCCGTCCCAGTGGTTTTTTCTTCCGGGACGCACCCTTACCACGCAGACGCGACTTTTCAATCAGGCTTTCGTACTGGTGCGCGAGCATATGGCTCTGGATCTGGCTGACGGTGTCCATGGAGACCGATACCACGATCAGCACCGAGGTGCCGCCGAAGTAGAACGGCACTGCAAGCTGGGAGATCAGGACCTCCGGCAGCAGGCAAACTGCCGTGAGATACGCCGAGCCTACCACCAGCAGGCGCGTGACCACGTAGTCGAGGTACTCCGCCGTCCGCGCACCGGGCCGGATGCCGGGCACGAAGCCGCCCTGCTTCTTGAGGTTGTCGGCCACGTCCTCCGTCTTGAAGGCGACGTTCGCGGTGTAGAAGTAGGCGAAGAACACGATCATCGAGCCGAAGAACAGCAGGTTCAGCGGCTGTCCGCGGCCCAGATAGGCGGAGACGTAGCTGAGGATCCCGCCGCCTTCCGCCGTGCCGAAGGTCGCGAAGGTCTGCGGCAGAAGCAGAAGCGAGGAGGCGAAGATTGCCGGGATCACGCCCGCGGGGTTGAGCTTGACGGGCAGGTGCGAGCTCTCGCCGCCATACATCTTATTGCCGACCTGGCGCTTGGGATACTGGATGTGGATCTTCCTCAGCGCCCGCTCCATGAACACGACGAAGCCGATGACGACGATCACCATGACGATGATCCCGACGACCACGCCGCCCGAGATCGCGCCGGTGCGGCCCGCCTCGAAGAACTGGGCCAGCGCCGCCGGCAGCTCCGCGATGATGCCCACGAAGATGATGAGCGAGATGCCGTTGCCGATGCCGCGCGCGGTGATCTGCTCACCCAGCCACATCAGGAACATGGTGCCGCCGACGAGCGTGATGACCGTGGAGGCGCGGAAGAACCAGCCTGGATCGAGGGCGAGCCCCCCCGTCTCCAGCCCCACGGCAATGCCGTAACCCTGCACGATGGCAAGGGCGACCGTACCGTAGCGCGTGTACTGGTTGATCTTGCGCCGTCCGGCCTCGCCCTCCTTCTTGAGCTGCTCCAGGCTCGGCACCATGGCCGTGAGGAGCTGCACGATGATGGAGGCGGAGATGTACGGCATGATGCCGAGCGCGAAGACCGCCATCCGGCCCACCGCGCCGCCGGTGAACATGTTCACCATGCCGCCGATGCCGGACTGTGCCTGCTCGAAGAACTCGCGAAGCTGCACCGTGTCGATGCCGGGCACCGGGATATAGGTCCCGATCCGGTAGACGATGAGCAGTGCGAGGGCGAAGAGGATGCGCTGCTGAAGTTCCTTGGCCTTGCCAAAGGTGCTCCAGCTCATGTTTGCGGCCATCTGTTCCGCTGCGGATGCCATGTGGAATGGGCCCTTTCATGCGTGCGCCGCCGAACCGGAATGGCTCAGGCGGCGCGAAATGGTCTAACGACGATGTAAGGGGCGGGGTCCGCCCCCACAACCGTTATTCCGCGGCCGCCTCTTCAGCTTTCGCGGAGGTGATGGTGATGGCACCGCCGGCCTTCTCGACCGCCTCGACAGCACCCTTGGACGCGCCGGTGACCTTCAGGTTCACCTTGGCCGAGATCTCGCCCTTCGCCAGAACGCGGACACCGTCATGCTTCCGGCGCACAAGGCCGGAGGTGACGAGCGCGTCCTCGTCGATCTCGTTCTTCGCGTCGAGCTTGCCCGCATCGACGAATTTCTGGATCAGGCCCAGGTTCACGACGGCGTATTTCTTCGGGTTCGGCACGTTGAAGCCGCGCTTGGGCAGTCGCTGGTAGAGCGGCATCTGGCCACCCTCGTAGCCGTTGATCGCCACACCCGAACGGGACTTCTGACCCTTGATCCCGCGGCCACCGGTCTTGCCCTTGCCGGAGCCGGGGCCACGGCCGACGCGTTTCTTGGTGTGCGTCGCGCCGGGATTGTCGCGCAGTTCATTGAGTTTCATGTCGCTTCTCCTTTCCGGACGCGGCCCCCGAAGCGAACTGGGGCCGGACACGGGTTTCGTTCATGCGAGTCAGCGCAGTGCCGACCACCGCGCGCGTATAGCGGTCGGTCATGCGCTGCGCAAGGGTCACACGAGGATTCGCGACAGCACATCGTCGAAGGCGGCCGTCCGGGTCATGAAAGGGACGTGGCCCGCACCCTCGATCCTATGCACCGGGGTCGTGCAGCCCGGAATGCGCGCCGCCATCGCGTCGGAGGCCCCGGGCGGGCAGATTCCGTCCTCCGCTCCGCAGATCACATGTGTCTCGACCTCGATCGCGTCGAGCTCCGACCACTGCGTGCGGGCCCCGGAACTCGCGAAGGCTGCAAGCGCCACCGCCGGTGAGGTCGCCGCCGAGATCGCTGCCATCCGTGCAGCGACCGCGTTGTCTTCCGGCGCGGCGAGGCCGGAGAAGGCCGCGCATCCCGCCGCGAAGTCGGACGCCAACATGCCACCCAGCTCCTGCGCCGCCTCGGCAGGGACCGCGTGTGGAAAATCGGGCGAGGCGACCAATTGCGGGGTGGTGTCCACAAGAACGAGGCGCATGAGCCGATCCTGATGCTCCGCCGCGAAGACCTGCGCGATCGCCCCGCCCATCGACCAGCCGACATAGGTGACGTCCCGCAGCCCGAGCCCCTCGATCATGCCGAGCAGGTCCGCGCTGTGATCCTCGAAACTGATCTCTGGCGCGTCGGCGGGCGAGGCACCGTGTCCCCGCAGGTCGGGGCAGACGACCCGGTGAGTGTCCGCGAAACGGGCGCTCTGCGCCTCCCACACGGAGCCGTCCATCATGATGCCGTGCACCATCACGAGCGCAGGCTTGTCTCCACCGGTATCGCGCACGTGCAAGGTTCGACCGTCGATGTCCATGGCGTTCTCCCAAGTTGTTCGTTTCGGAGCAGTCCGACGGAACAATCTGCAACGATCAAGTGCAGCGGGGCGACCAAAAGAAAAGGCTCCGATCCGCTATGGACCGGAGCCTTCGGTTCAGTCAGGGGCACGGCTGGTTCAGCCACGCTCCTCCACGATCTCCACCAGATGCGGGATCTTCGCGATCATGCCGCGGATGGACGGGGTATCCTCCAGCTCGCGGGTCTTGTGCATCTTGTTCAGGCCCAAGCCGATCAGGGTCGCCTCCTGGTCCTTCGGGCGGCGGATCGGGGAGCCGATCTGCTTCACGACGATGGTTGCCATGCCTTATGCCTCCACCGTCTCTTCGACCGCTTCGGCCGGAGCGTCGGTCTTCGGCAGGATGTCGGCCACCTTCTTGCCGCGACGCTGCGCGACCTGGCGGGGGGACGATTCCTTCTTCAGACCGTCGAGGGTCGCGCGGATCATGTTGTAGGGGTTCTGGGAGCCGGTGGACTTCGCCACCACGTCCTGGATCCCCAGCATCTCGAACACCGCGCGCATCGGACCACCGGCGATGATGCCCGTACCCTGCGGTGCCGTGCGCATAACGACCTTGCCGGCGCCGTGGCGGCCCTGCATGTCGTGGTGCAGCGTCCGGCCTTCCCGCAGGGGAACGCGGATCATCGAACGCTTAGCCGCCTCGGTGGCCTTGCGGATCGCCTCGGGCACCTCGCGGGCCTTGCCCTTGCCGAAGCCCACGCGGCCCTTCTGATCCCCGACAACCACGAGAGCGGCGAAGCCGAAGCGCTTACCCCCCTTCACGGTCTTGGAGACCCGGTTGATCGCGACGAGGCGATCGGCGAATTCCGGGTTCTCGTCGCGGTCGCGACGGTCCCGGCGATTGTCTTCACGAGCCATGATCGCCTCCTTAGAACTTCAGGCCGCCTTCGCGGGCCGCATCCGCAAGCGCCTTGACCTTCCCGTGGAACAGGAAGCCGCCGCGGTCGAAATAGACATCTTCGATGCCCTTCGCCTTGGCACGCTCTGCGATCGCGGCACCCACCTTGGCGGACGCTTCGACATTATTCTTGCCCACAACACCCAGGCCCGGCTCCAGCGTGGAGGCCGCGGCAAGTGTCACGCCCTGAACATCGTCGATGATCTGCACCGAGATGTTCTTGGACGAGCGGTGGACGCTCAAGCGGGGACGGCCGTTCGCCGTCTTCCGCAGCTTGTTCCGAACGCGCAGGCGGCGTTTCTGGAACAGTTCACGTTTGCTGTTCGCCATCTGATGCGCTCCTTACTTCTTCTTACCTTCCTTGCGGAAGATGAACTCGTCCTTGTACTTGATGCCCTTGCCCTTGTAGGGCTCCGGCTTGCGCCATTCGCGGATGTTGGCCGCGACCTGGCCGACGAGTTGCTGATCGATGCCCTCGACCACCAGTTCGGTGGGCTTGGCCGCCGTGATCTTCACTCCCTCCGGGATCGCGAAGTCCACGTCGTGGGAGTAGCCGAGCGCGAGCTTGAGCGTGTTGCCCTGCACCTGCGCACGATAACCCACACCGTTGATCTCCAGCTCCTTCTTGAAGCCTTCGGTCACGCCCTGGACGCAGTTGGCGACCTGGGTGCGGGACATGCCCCACTGCTGGCGTGCGCGCTTGGACTTGCCGCGCGGCGCCACGGTGATGGCGTTGTCCTCAACCTTCAGATCGACGTCGTCGGTCGCGGTGAAGCTACGGACGCCTTTCGGCCCCTTCACTTCGACGGTCTGGCCGGACACCGTGGCGGTGACGCCGCTGGGCAGGTCGACCGGTCTCTTTCCGATACGAGACATGTGTAAAGCCTCCTCAGAATACGGTGCAGAGCACTTCACCGCCGACATTGGCGGAGCGTGCCTGCGCGTCGGACATGACGCCGCGCGGGGTGGAGACGATGGCCACGCCGAGGCCCTGACGGACCTGCGGGATGTCCTTCACGCCGGAATACACGCGACGGCCGGGCGTGGACACGCGACGCAGTTCGCGGATCACGGGCTCGCCGTCGAAGTATTTCAGCTCGATGCGCAGCGCCGGATGGCCGTCGGCCCCGGTCGTCTTCTCGTAGCCGCGGATATAGCCCTCGGCCTCGAGCACATCGAGCACCCAGGCGCGCACCTTGGATGCGGGCGAGACCACGGACGTCTTGCCGCGCATCTGCGCGTTGCGGATGCGGGTCAGCATATCGCCGAGAGGATCGTTCATAGACATCTCAAATCCTCCTTACCAGCTCGACTTGACCATGCCGGGGATCTGCCCGATCGAGGCATAGTCCCGCAGCGCGATCCGGCTCATCTTGAGCTTACGGTAGTAAGCCTTCGGACGGCCCGTGACCTGGCACCGGTTGTTCAGACGGGTGGGCGAGGAGTTGCGCGGCAGCTTTGCCAGCTGCATGCGCGCCTTGAACCGCTCGGACCGGTCCAGGCTCTCGTCGTTCGCCCGCTCTTTCAGTTCTGCACGCTTCGCGGCGTACTTCGCGACCAGACGCTCACGCTTCTTCTGCCGCTCGATCATGGAAACTTTTGCCATAGGTTCTCTCCGCGGCTCAGTTCGTGAACGGCATGTTGAAGTGCTTCAACAGCGCCTTGGCTTCGTCGTCGGTCTCCGCCGTGGTGCAGATGACGATGTCCATGCCCCACATCTGGTCGACCTGGTCGAAGTTGATCTCGGGGAACACGATGTGCTCCTTGAGGCCCATGGCGTAGTTGCCACGGCCGTCGAAGCTCTTGCCCGAGATGCCACGGAAGTCGCGGATGCGCGGCATCGCGATCGTGATCAGACGGTCGAGGAAGTCGTACATCCGGTCGCCGCGCAGCGTGACCTTGACGCCCAGCGGCATCTCCTCACGCACCTTGAAGCCCGCGATGGACTTCTTGGCCTTGGTGATGACCGGCTTCTGACCCGCGATCTTCATCAGATCGTCATGGGCCGCCTTGATCTTCTTCGAATCCGCCACGGCCTCGCCGACGCCCATGTTCAGGACGATCTTGTCGAGGCGCGGGATCATCATGTCGTTCTTGTAGGAGAATTCCTCCTTCAGAGCGGCACGGATCTGCTCGCGATACTGCGTCTTGAGACGCGGGGTGTAGGTCGCTGCATCAAGCATCGATGGTCTCCCCGGATTTCTTGGCGAAGCGCACCTTCTTGCCGTCTTCCACGCGGAAACCGACGCGGGTCGGGCCACCGTCCTTGGGATCGACGAGCGCGAGGTTCGACAGCTGGATCGGCATCTCCTTGGAGATACGGCCGCCCTGGCTGTTCTGCGTCTGACGGGTGTGGCGGATCGCGACGTTGATGCCGGAGACGACGGCCTTGCCGTCCTTGGGCATTACGGCGGTGATCTCACCTTCCTTGCCCTTGTCCTTGCCGGCGAGCACGACGACCTTGTCGCCCTTGCGGAGTTTCGCAGCCATCACAGCACCTCCGGTGCGAGCGAGATGATCTTCATGAAGTTCTTCGCACGCAGCTCGCGCACCACCGGACCGAAGATCCGGGTGCCCACGGGCTCGTTCGAGTTGTTCAGGATCACCGCGGCGTTGCGGTCGAAGCGGATGGCGGTGCCATCTTCGCGGCGGACTTCCTTGGCGGTGCGCACGACGACGGCCTTGCGGACGTCGCCCTTCTTCACGCGGCCGCGCGGAATGGCCTCCTTCACGGAGACCACGATGACGTCGCCGACGGAGGCGTACTTGCGCTTCGCCCCGCCGAGAACCTTGATGCACTGCACCCGGCGCGCGCCGGAGTTGTCAGCTACATCCAGATTCGTCTGCATCTGGATCATGGATTATCTCCCGACCTGCGGGGACCGGTGCAGCCCGGCCCCGCGGTTTCGTTGATGTTGGGTTATTCCGCCGACGTGTCGGTCAGAACCTCCCAACGCTTCGACTTCGAGTGGGGCGCGCATTCGCGGATGCGAACGACATCGCCCACCTTGAAGGCGTTCTCTGCGTCATGCGCGCGGTACTTCTTGGACGCGCGGACGGTCTTGTGCAGCAGCGGGTGCGTGTAGCGCCGCTCGACCAGCACGGTGACGGTCTGGTCGTTCTTGTCGCTGGTGACGGTGCCTTGAAGGATACGCTTGGGCATCGACTTACGCCTCCCCCGCCGCGGATGCGGCTTCATTGGACGATGCCGCGGCAGCGGCCTTTTCGTTCAGGATCGTCTTTACACGTGCGACGTCACGGCGGACGGAGCGCATGCGTGCGGTGTTCTCGAGCTGGCCGGTGGCGCCCTGGAAGCGCAGGTTGAACGCCTCCTTCTTCAGCGCGACGAGCTGATCGCGCAGCTCGTCCGGCGTCTTGTCGCGAAGTTCACTGGCATTCATTGCCGGTCTTCCTTTTTCAACAATCACCGGAGGGCCCCGCGTTATGCGAGTCACCCTGATTCCGGTGGAGGTCATGGATGAGCGGTTGCATTACTCCTCTTGCCCAAACAGTGCAAGGGCTGACAGCCCGCTATTCAGCTTGAATTTTTTGGCGCTCCGCCACCCCCTGGTGTTCGAAGTACAGAGGCTGCCCCCGGGACCGCGATAACTGTGCATTCCAAAGCGTGGCTGACATCGCATCCGACAAGGCAAACCGATGCTCAATGCTCGCCCTGCCATCTAGATCCATGGAAAATGGCTCCGAGACAATAGATAGTAGCCTACGCACCTCCCAGAAATTAATTACTAATGGAAATAATAGATTTATATATAAATGCGCACCAACACAATCAAAATCCAGTATATTATCCTGCATCGGTCTAAAAACAAGACGACCAGCATCCTTATTTCCGTAAAAAATATGAAAATTGCATGCTATTCTTACAAAGCTATCGATACCTAAATCAACATCGGCAACCTCATCATCGAAAGGGCTAGAGACGCGCTTTAGACGCCAGAGGCGAGCATTTTCATCAGTTTCGGAACTAAATATTCGATTTGCGTATTCTGAGAAGCCTGAAAGAGTTTCAAAGTTTTTTTTAGCGCCATTATACTCTAGAACACACTCTGGATCACTATGTAGCCTGTCATAATCTACACACTCATAGATTGGAGAAGAAGGCCTCTGCAGGAGCAGTTGCCACCTCAAATCTTCAAGCTGCTGATCATACTCACAGATCGCGCATGATTTTTTTCTATTGAGAAGAAACACTTCAGATCTCACAAAAATTAGGGCCACTCCTTTCGGAGCGGCCCTAAGATACCACTTTGTGAAGGACGCTTACCAGTCTTCGCGCTGGACGAAGCGGCACTTGACCGGGAGCTTCATGGCCGCGAGGCGGAGCGCCTCCTTGGCCACGTCCTCGTTCACGCCGTCGATCTCGAACATCACGCGGCCCGGCTTCACCTTGGCCGCCCAGTAGTCGACGGAGCCCTTACCCTTACCCATCCGGACCTCGGTGGGCTTCGACGTGACAGGCACGTCGGGGAAGATGCGGATCCACACGCGGCCCTGACGCTTCATGTGGCGCGTCATGGCCCGGCGTGCCGCCTCGATCTGACGGGCGGTGACGCGCTCGGGCGTCGTCGCCTTCAGACCGTACTGGCCGAAGTTGAGGGTGGAGCCACCCTTGGCCTCGCCATGGATCCGGCCCTTGTGCTGCTTGCGGTACTTCGTACGCTTTGGCGAAAGCATGTCGTCTCTCCCCTACCCGCTCAGCCGCGCCCGCCGGGGCGGCCGCCGGACTGGAGCTCTTCCTGGCGGCGGTCACGAGCCGACGGATCGTGCTCCATGATTTCGCCTTTGAAGATCCAGACCTTGATTCCGATGATGCCGTAGGCGGTCTTGCCCTCGACATGTGCGTAGTCGATGTCGGCCCGCAGGGTGTGGAGCGGCACGCGGCCCTCCCGGTACCACTCGGTCCGTGCGATCTCGGCCCCGCCCAGACGGCCGGCGGCGTTGATCCGGATGCCGAGCGCACCCATGCGCATGGCGTTCTGCACGGCGCGCTTCAGCGCCCGGCGGAAGGACACCCGACGCTCGAGCTGCTGGGCGATGTTCTCGGCCACCAGGCGCGCGTCGATCTCGGGCTTGCGGACCTCGACGATGTTGAGGTGCAGCTCGCTGTCCGTCAGCTTCGACAGCTCGCGGCGCAGCTTCTCGATATCCGCGCCCTTCTTGCCGATGATGACACCGGGCCGAGCCGCATGGATCGTCACCCGGCACTTGCGGTGCGGGCGCTCGATGATGATGCGGCTGATGCCGGCCTGTCCTTGAGTCTTGTGGATGTACTCGCGGATCTTGATGTCTTCGTGCAGAAGGTTGCCGTACTCCTTGGTGTCGGCATACCAGCGGCTGTCCCAGGTCCTGTTGACCTGAAGGCGCAGCCCGATCGGATTGACCTTGTTACCCATTAGGCTTGCTCCTCTTCGGCGCCGACCTGACGCACCTTGATCGTGACCTGGGAGAACGGCTTGAGGATGCGGCCGAACCGGCCACGCGCCCGCGGACGGCCGCGCTTCATCACCAGATTCTTGCCGACATAGGCCTCGGCCACGATCAGCTCGTCCACGTCGAGACCATGGTTGTTCTCCGCGTTGGCGATCGCAGACTGAAGGGTCTTCTTCACGTCCTCCGCGATGCGCTTCTTGGAGAAGGTCAGGTCCGTCAGCGCCTTGTCGACCGGCTTGTTCCGGATCATCTGCGCCACGAGGTTGAGCTTCTGCGGGCTCGTGCGCAGCATGCGGCTCACGGCCATCGCTTCATTCTCCGCGACGCGGCGGGGGTTCTTTTCCTGTCCCATCGTCTTACTTCCGCTTCGCTTTCTTGTCCGCGGCGTGACCGTAATAGGTCCGCGTCGGAGCGTACTCACCGAACTTCTGGCCGATCATCTCCTCGGTCACGTTGACCGGGATGTGCTTGCGGCCGTTGTAGACGCCGAAGGTCAGGCCGACGAACTGCGGCAGGATGGTGGACCGGCGCGACCAGATCTTGATCACGTCATTGCGGCCGGATTCGCGCGCCTTCTCCGCCTTCTTCAGGACGTAGCTGTCGACGAACGGGCCTTTCCAGACTGAACGTGCCATCTTGTCAGGCCTCCTTATTTCTTACGCTGGTGGCGCGACCGGACAATGTACTTGTCGGTCGTCTTGTTGGTGCGGGTCCGGGCGCCCTTGGTGGGCTTGCCCCAGGGCGTGACCGGGTGGCGGCCACCCGAGGTCCGGCCCTCGCCACCACCGTGCGGGTGATCGATCGGGTTCATGACGACGCCGCGGACGGACGGGCGGATGCCCTTGTGCCGGTTGCGGCCTGCCTTGCCGAGGTTCTGGTTCGAGTGGTCGGGGTTCGACACCGCGCCCACCGTCGCCATGCACTCCTGGCGCACCATGCGAAGCTCGCCGGAGGAGAGGCGGATCTGCGCGTAGCCGCCGTCACGACCGACGAACTGGGCGTAGGAGCCCGCGGCGCGTGCGATCTGACCGCCCTTGCCCGGCTTCAGCTCGATGTTGTGCACGATCGTGCCGATCGGCATGCCGGTGAACGGCATCGCGTTGCCCGGCTTCACGTCGACCTTCTCGCCGGCGACGACCATGTCGCCGATCGCGAGGCGCTGCGGCGCCAGGATGTAGGCGCGCTCGCCATCGGTGTACTTCAGGAGCGCGATGAACGCGGTCCGGTTCGGGTCATATTCGATGCGCTCGACCGCGGCGGGGACGTCGTACTTGCGACGCTTGAAATCCACGATGCGGTAAAGACGCTTCGCCCCGCCGCCCTTGCGGCGCATGGTGATCCGTCCGGTGTTGTTGCGGCCGCCGTTCTTGGTCAGACCCTCGGTGAGGGATTTGACCGGACGACCCTTCCACAGCTCCGAACGGTCGATCAGAACCAGCCCGCGCTGGCCAGGCGTTGTCGGCTTGTACGACTTCAATGCCATCTTGCTGTCTTCCGTTGGTTGATCTTGGTCTTCAAAATGCGATCACGGCCCCCGAAAGGGCCGTGAGTCGGTGCTCTCTATCAGAGGCCCGTGGTGACGTCGATGGTGTTCCCCTCTTCGAGCGTCACGTAAGCCTTCTTGACGTCCTTGCGGGTGCCGAGACGTCCGCGGAACCGCTTGACCTTGCCCTTGGTGACGGTGGTGTTCACCGACTTTACCTTGACGTTGAAGAGACCTTCGACGGCCTCCTTGATCTGCGGCTTGTTCGCGTCGATCGCTACCTCGAACACCACCGCGCCAGCCTCGGATGCGAGGGTGGTCTTCTCGGTGATGATCGGCCGGCGGATCACGTCGTAGAGTTCCGGTTTCACGCTCATGCCAGCCGTGCCTCCAGTGCTTCGACGGCCGACTTGGTCAGGACCAGCGTGTCGCGCTTGAGGATGTCGTACACGTTGGCGCCGACGCTCGGCAGCACGTCGAGGGTTTCGATGTTGCGCGCGGCGCGGGCGAAGTTCTCGTCCACATCCGCACCGTCGATGACCAGCGCACGCTTCCAGCCGAGCTTGTCGAGCCGCTTGGCGAGTTCCTTGGTCTTCGCCTCGGACAGCTTCGCCTCCTCGATCACCACCAGCTCGCCGGCGGTCATCTTGGCGCTCAGCGCGTGCTTGAGGCCCAGCTTGCGGAACTTCCTGGGCAGGTCATGCTCGTGGCTGCGCGGGGTCGGGCCCTTGTAGACGCCACCCTTGCGGAAGATCGGCGCCTTGCGGGAGCCGTGGCGTGCGCCGCCGGTGCCCTTCTGGCGATAGATCTTCTTCGTGGAGTAGCTGACCTCCGAGCGGCCCTTGACCGAGTGCGTGCCGGCTTGCGCCTTCGCGCGCTGCCAGCGCACGACACGGTGCAGGATGTCCGCGCGCGGCTCCAGCCCGAAGACCTCGTCGTTGAGGTCGATCGAGCCTGCCGCTGCGGCATCGAGGTTGATCACGTCGAGTTTCATTTCTCCTCACCCCCTTCAGGAGCGACATCCTCTGCCCCGCCATCGGTCGCCTTGTCGGCCTCGATCTGGGCCTCGGCTTCCTTCATCGCGGCTTCCTCGGCTGCGGCCTGCTCGGCTGCGGCGGCCTCGGCGGCGGCGGCAGCTTCGGCTTCGGCAGCGGCTGCTGCTTCGGCAGCGGCCTTCGCGGCTTCCTCGGCTGCGGACTTCAGGGCCGCCGGGAAGATCGCGTTCTCGGGCACCGGCTTCTTAACGGCATCCTTGATCGTGACCCAGCCACCCTTGGAGCCCGGGACAGCGCCCTTGACCATGATGAGGCCGCGCTCGCTGTCGGTCTTGACGACCTCCAGGTTCTGCGTGGTCACGCGGACAGCACCCATGTGGCCGGCCATCTTCTTGCCCTTGAACACGCGGCCCGGGTCCTGACACTGACCGGTGGAGCCGTGCGAACGGTGGCTGATCGACACGCCGTGCGAGGCGCGCAGACCACCGAAGTTGTGCCGCTTCATGGCACCGGCAAAGCCCTTACCGATCGAGGTGCCGGCAACGTCGACATACTGACCCGCGAAGTAGTGGTCCGCGGTGATCTCCTCACCGACGCCGATCAGGTTGTCCTCGGACACCCGGAACTCGGCAAGCTTCCGCTTCGGCTCCACCTTCGCGACCGCGAAGTGGCCGCGCATCGGCTGGCTAACGTTCTTCGCCTTGGCCTGGCCTACGCCGAGCTGAACGGCGGTGTAGCCGTCCCTGTCAGCCGTCCGCTGTGCGACGACCTGGCAGCTTTCCATCTGGAGAACCGTGACCGGCACCTGCCGCCCGTCCTCCATGAACAGCCGGGTCATGCCCAGCTTCTTTGCAATCACTCCGGAACGCATCTTCCCTGCCCCCTCAGAGTTTGATTTCGACGTCCACGCCCGCGGCGAGGTCGAGCTTCATCAGCGCGTCCACCGTCTGCGGCGTCGGGTCAACGATGTCGAGCAGCCGCTTGTGCGTGCGGATCTCGAACTGCTCACGGCTCTTCTTGTCCACATGGGGACCCCGAAGAACGGTGAATTTCTCAATCTTGTTCGGCAGCGGGATGGGCCCGCGGACCGTGGCACCCGTACGCTTGGCGGTCGACACGATTTCCTGCGTGCTGGCGTCCAGCACACGGTAGTCGAAGGCCTTGAGCCGGATGCGAATGTTCTGACCGTTCATGGGTCGCCTCATCCATCACAATTTCAAAGAGCACGGCCGGGGAAACGGGTCCCCCGGCCGCAGCTTACGGGGTTCGCTTACTCGATGATGCTCGAGACGACGCCTGCACCGACGGTGCGGCCGCCTTCGCGGATGGCGAAGCGGAGCTTCTCTTCCATCGCGATCGGGGCGATCAGCTCCACCTCGAACTT
>JAWDKM010000005.1:0-529697 GCA_032464575.1 Roseobacter sp. HKCCA0434 | reverse complement strand
ATGGGGCATCGCACAACCTGATGCCTGCTGGGCAAACGGCGTCACATACAATGCCGACTTTCGTGCAAGTGCAGCATCCGACACTTTTGGCTCCAAGCGGCCATCCACACCACCACATTGATCCCGCCTCCCATCCGTGGTCAAACCGGGGCCGGTAAAGGCTTCGAAAGGCTGACGGATGACCCAGTTGATGGCAGGCAGGCGCGGGCTCGTGATGGGGGTCGCCAATGACAAGTCCATTGCCTGGGGGATCGCGCGGACGCTCGCCGCGCACGGGGCCGAGATGGCATTCACCTATCAGGGCGAGGCGTTCGGCAAGCGGGTGCAGCCGCTGGCGGAGAGCCTGGGCTCCTCCATCCTGCTCGACTGCGACGTGACGGACGAGGCATCGCTCGACGCCGTCTTCGCCCGGTTGCAGGAGGAGTGGGGCGGGCTCGACTTCCTCGTCCATGCCATCGCCTATTCCAACAAGGACGAGCTGACGGGGCGCTTCATCAACACCAGCCGCGCGAACTTCCTGAACTCGCTCGACATCTCCTGCTATTCGCTGATCGAGCTGAGCCGCAGGGCGGCACCGCTGATGAAGGAGGGAGGCTCGATCCTCACGCTCTCCTATCTCGGGGCGCAGCGGGTGACGCCGAACTACAACGTGATGGGCGTGGCGAAGGCGGCGCTGGAGTCCACGGTGCGCTACCTCGCCAACGACCTCGGACCCGACGGCATCCGGGTAAACGCGCTGTCGCCGGGACCGATGCGGACGCTGGCGGGGGCTGCGATCGGCGGCGCGCGGAAGGTCTATCGCAACACCGAGGCCAATGCGCCGCTGCGTGCCAACGCGACGCTGGATCATGTGGGCGGCGCCGCGCTCTACATGCTGTCGGAGCTGGGCGGCTCGACGACCGGCGAGTGCCTGTTCGTCGACGGCGGCTTCCACGTGACGGCAATGGCGCAGCCGGAGAACCTTTGAGGGTGCCTCCAGCGACTGGCTCGTCGAGTAACCGTCATGGTCGGGCTTGACCCGACCATCTGTTGCATCGGGAGATCCTCGGGTCGAGCCCGAGGATGACGGCTAGTACCGGCCTCAGAGAAGCGGCGGCGCGGGAGTGGGCAGAGCGGAAGCGAGCATCCGACTGCCCTTGCGCGCCATCTGTCGCCCGTTCGGTAACGCCCTGGCCACCTTGAGGAAGCCTTGCAACGCCCGGCCACATTCGGCTGCGGCGGCTTGACGCAACTCCGCTCCGCATGGCCCATGGACGGGCCGCGTGCGTGGGGTGCGCGGCGCGTATCACGGAACCGCTTCATGCTGTCTCTCCTCGCCGCCGCCGCGCTGAACGGTGGCATCTGGCGCGCCTTGCGCGGAGGCTGGATCAACCCGGCCCGCCACTTGTCCGAACCGCCGGGGCTGCAGACGCTGGTGCTCGCGCTCCTGTCGATCGCGTTCGCGATGTACCTCCTGGACCCCGTGGGAGGATTGATGCTGATCGCCGTGGTGGTGATCCACGAGTTCGGCCAT
Organism: Roseobacter sp. HKCCA0434; assembly: GCA_032464575.1. Classification (GTDB taxonomy): domain Bacteria; phylum Pseudomonadota; class Alphaproteobacteria; order Rhodobacterales; family Rhodobacteraceae; genus Pontivivens. The sequence continues at coordinate 528,184 of JAWDKM010000005.1, read as the reverse complement.
GTCGCCGCCTACCGCGTGATCGGCCACCACGATGCACGGTTCCGGCTGATCCCGCTCTTCGGCGGGGTGGCGATCTCGGACCAGGTCCCGGCGAGCCAGCTCAAGAGCTTCTTCGTCTCGCTGATGGGGCCGGGGATCTGCATCGCGCCGCTGGTCGCAGCCGTGGCGATGAGCGAGATGCTGGTGGAGAGCGCGCCCCTCACCGCTGAATACCTTTACTATTTCGCGATACTGACCGGCGCGCTCAACTTCTTGAACCTGCTGCCGCTCTGGCCGCTCGATGGCGGGCGGTGCCTCTCCTACATCATGCAGGCGTTCAGCCGGCGCCTCGGGCAAGGGGCGGTGCTGCTGATGAGCGCGGCGCTCGCCGGTTACGGTCTGATGGTCCAGTCGATGCTCCTGCTCGGCTTCGCGCTGATGAGCGTGCCGAGCGCGATCCGGGCCGGCGCCGTCGCAAGCTATCAGCAGCCCATGACGCGCTGGCAGGCCGTGCTGGCCCTCGCTGCGTGGCTCGCTACCGCCGGAACGCATGCCATGGTCAGCTACTGGATCATCCTGCTGTTTCTCTGACCGGCGTGACGAGGCCGACCGCAGCCCCGCCTGGGTCGGCGACGATGGCGCAGCGGCCGACCTGCGCGACGTCCCACGGGTTGCGCAGCACGCGGCCCCCGCTTGCCCGGGTGGCCGCCACCGCAGCGTCCACGTCGTCGACCGCAATGTAAGTCGACCAGTGCGCGGGCAGCCCCGCCATTTGCGGTACGTCCGTCATGTCGAAGAGCCCGCACACTGCCCGGTCGCCCTGCATCGCGATCGTGTAGGTCCCGCCATCGGCCGCGATCATCTTGTCGAAGGTCCAGCCGCAGAGCGCGCCGAAATAGCGTTCCGCCCCCTCGATGTCGCGGGTGGCAAGCTCGGTCCAGTGGATGGTGCCGTGGTGGTCGGACATGGGGCGGGTCTCCTGTAGTCTCTCAGTCCGGCGAGACAGTAGAGCCGCCCCGCGCGCGCTGTCTTGCGCGAAATCAAGGATGTGTCGGCCACAATCGCGCTGTTGAACCGCGCCGCGCGCTCGCGCAGGCTGCGGGGCGAACGAGGGAGCGCGCCCATGCCGATCACCACCTGCATCTTCGATGCCTACGGCACGCTCTTCGACGTGGCCGCGGCCGCACGTGAGGCCGCCGCCGAGCCCGGGCGGAAGAGCTTTGCCGAGCACTGGCCGAAGATCGCGGCGGACTGGCGGGCAAAGCAGCTCGAATACACTTGGCTGCGCGCGGTAGCGGGGCGGCACACGGATTTCTGGCAGGTCACGCAGGACGGGCTCGACTGGGCGCTGGAGGCCTCCGCCCTCGACGATCCCGACCTGCGGGAGCGTCTGCTGCAACTCTACTGGGAGCTGTCGGCCTATCCGGAGGTTCCGGCGATGCTCGCGGCGCTCAAGGAAGCCGGCAAGGCCACCGCGATCCTCTCCAACGGCACACCGCAGATGCTGGAGGGCGCGGTGCGCTCCGCGGGCATCGAGGCGGTGCTCGACGACACGCTGAGCGTCGAGAGCATCGGCATCTTCAAGCCCCATGACAGTGTTTACGATCTCGTAGGCGCCCGCTTCGGCTGCGCGCGGGACGAGGTGCTCTTCGTCTCTTCCAACGGCTGGGACGTGTGCGCGGCGGCCGGTTACGGCTTCCAAACGGCTTGGGTGAACCGCGCAGGCGCGCCCGTCGACCGGCTCTGGGGCGCGCCGGACCGGGTGCTGAGCGACCTCACCACGATCCCGGAGATCGCGGCATGACGCACTTCACCACCGCCGATGGTCTCTCCATCGCCTATGACGATGCGGGCGAGGGCGCGCCGGTGCTCTGCATTCCGGGCCTCACCCGCGACATGCGCGATTTCGAGCCCTTCATGGCCGAGGTCGGCGGCGAGGTCCGGCTGATCCGCATCTCCCTGCGCGGGCGCGGCGCTTCGGACCGCGACCCGAACCCGGCGGAGGGCTACACCGTGCCGGTCGAGGCAGGCGACGTGGTGGCCCTGCTCGACCATCTCGGCCTCGACAAGGTGACCATCGTGGGCACGTCGCGCGGGGGCATCATCGCCATGGTGCTCGCCGCGATGGTCAAGGACCGGCTTGCGGGCGTGCTCCTCAACGATATCGGGCCGGAGATCGCGACGAGCGGCATCGACGCCATCATGACCTATCTCGGCCGCCGCCCCGCGGCGCGAACGCTCGACCAGGCGGCGCAGGGCCTCGCGCGGTTCCACGCGAAGGCCTTCCCGGACGTGACGGTGGACGAGTGGCGCATCTGGGCCGCCCGCTGGTTCGAGCAGGGCGCGGACGGCCTCGACCTGCGCTACGACCCCGCCTTGCGCGACGCGGTGGAGGCAGGCGGCGCCGCCCCTGACCTCTGGCCGGTCTTCGCCGCTCTGGAGGGCCTGCCGCTCGCCGCCCTCCGGGGCGAGAACTCCGACCTGCTGACCGCCGAGACTTTCACCAAGATGCAGGCCACCCGCCCAGACATGATCGCGGCCACAGTGCCGAAGCGCGGCCACGTGCCGTTCCTTGACGAGCCCGAAAGCCTCGCCACCTTCCGCGCGCTGCTGGAGAAGACCGCATGAGGCTTCTTCTTTGCTCAAATACGCACGGGCGCGCGGGCAGACGCGTGCGCCTCCGGCGGGGATACTTCGAGACAGATGAAGGAGGGCCGCAATGAGCGATCCGGGACGCGTGCGGCAGGCGGCCGAGGTGCTGGAGGGCGTGGCGCGGCGCACACCCATCCTGTCCTCTCCCTTCCTCGACGAGATCGCCGGGCGGCGGGTGCTGGTGAAGGCGGAATGCCTGCAGCACACCGGCTCCTTCAAGGCGCGCGGCTCGTGGTTCGCGATCTCGCAACTGCCCGAGGAGACGCGGACGCGCGGCGTCATCGCCTTCTCCTCCGGCAACCACGCGCAGGGCGTCGCCTATGCCGCGCGGGCGGCGGGCATTCCGGCGGTGATCATCATGCCCTCCGACGCGCCCGCGCTGAAGATTGCGAACACCAAGGCGCTGGGTGCCGAGGTCATCGAATACGAGCGCGGCAGCGAGGACCGGGACGCGATCGGCGCGCGTCTGGCGGAGGAGCGGGGACTCACCCTCGTCAAACCCTTCGACAATGCGGACGTGATCGCGGGGCAGGGCACCGTGGGGCTGGAGATCGCGCAGGACGCGGGCATCGAGGCTGCCGACGTCCTCGTCTGCTGCGGCGGCGGCGGCCTCACCGCCGGGGTCTCGCTTGGCCTCGACGGCACCGCCCTGCGCGCGCGCCCGGTGGAGCCCGAGGGCTTCGACGATGTCGCCCGCTCGCTCCGCTCCGGCGGGATCGAGCGGAACAACCGCCTGTCCGGCTCGCTCTGCGACGCGATCATCACGCCGTCGCCGGGCAAGCTCACCTTCCCGATCATGGCCGAGCGCTGCGGCCCCGGCCTCGTCGTGACCGAGGAGGAGGCCCTGCGCGCCATGGCCCACGCCTTCCTCCGCCTCAAGCTCGTGCTCGAGCCGGGCGGCGCCGTCAGCCTCGCCGCAGCCCTCTTCCACCCCGAGGAGATCGAGGGCGACACCGTGATCTGCGTCGCCACCGGCGGCAATGTCGACGCTCCGGTCTTCCGCAAGGCGCTCGACACGCTGTGAGGGAGGCGGACGTCCTGATCATCGGCGCGGGCATCGCGGGCATGTCCGCCGCCGCGGCGCTCGCGCCCGACCACCGCGTCATCGTGCTGGAGCGGGAGGCGCATCCGGGCGTGCATGCCACCGGCCGGTCTGCCGCGCTCTTCGTCGAGAACTACGGCAATACCGCCGTGCGCGAGATGAACCGGCAGAGCCGGGCGGCGCTCACGCCCTACCTTTCCCCCCGCGGTGTGCTGATCGTCGCCGGACCCGGAGAGGAGGCGGCGCTGGAGGCGCAGCTCACCGGCTCCTCCATGCAGGAGATCGGCATCGATGACGCCGCCCGCCGCTTCCCGATCCTGGACCGCGACCGGGCGGTGCGCGCGGCCTACGAGGCCGACGCCTCCGATATCGACGTGGACCGGCTGATGGGCGACCACCGCAAGGCGCTGCGCTCGGCGGGCGGCGAGATCGCGACGCGGGCCGAGGTCACCGGCATCGCACCCGGCTGGACGGTGGAGACCACCGCCGGGACCTTCACCGCGCCGGTCGTCGTGAACGCTGCCGGGGCATGGGCTGACGTGCTGGCGCAGATGGCCGGCGTCGCCCCCCTCGGCCTCACCCCCTGCCGCCGCTCCGCCGCGATCCTGCCCGCGCCCGCCGGGCACGACATCGCTCGCTGGCCGATGCTGCTGTCGGCCTCCGAGACCTTCTACGCCAAGCCCGAGGCCGGGCGCCTCATGGTCTCCCCCGCCGACGAGGACCCGGTGGAGCCGATGGACGCCTGGCCCGACGACATGGTGCTGGCCGAGGGGCTCGACCGCTACGCGCAGGCTGTGACGGAGCCCGTGACGCGGGTCGAGCGCACCTGGGCGGGCCTCCGGACCTTCACCCCCGACCGCACCCCGCATGTGGGATGGGGGGGCGACGGCTTCCTCTGGCTCGCGGGGCAGGGCGGCTACGGCGTGCAGACCTCGCCCGCCCTTGCCGCGCGGGCCGCGGCGATGATCCGCGCTAGGTTCCCGTCCAGGTAGAACCGACGACGGGAGAGCGACATGTCACTGACGGATTTGCTGCGGGGCGCGACCAGCGGGCAGGGCCTCGCACAGCTGGGCGCGCAGTTCGGGCTCGACGCCACGCAGACCGAGAAGCTGACCGAAATGATCGCGCCGACGCTGGGCCGCGCGACCGCGATCCGGGCGCAGGGCGGCGCGGACGAGAGCGTACTGCGCGCGGCGGAGGGCGCGGCGCAGACCCGCCTGCTCGACGTGCCTGAGGCCGCGGCACAGCCCGACGCGCGGGCCGAGGGCGAGCGCTTCCTGTCCGAGATCCTCGGCGGCGACGCGCAGAACGCCCTGGCCGCACGGGCGGCGGAGCGCACGGCGGTGCCGCAGGACACCGTCGCGAACTTCCTGCCGGCCATCGCGGCGCTTATGCAGGGCGCGATGCAGAGGCAGGTTCCCGACGACGAGATCACGGCACAGCGGCAGAGCAGCGGAGGCCTCGCCGACCTGCTTGGCGGCGGAGGCGGGGTCATTGGCGGCGTCATGTCTGCACTGGGCGGAAGCGGCGGCCAACAGGGCGGCCTCGGCGGACTGATGTCGATGCTGGACGCCGACAAGGACGGCAACGCTCTCGACGACGTGCTGGAGATGGCGCGTCGACGGTAGTTCGGGCGGTGTGTGGGGACGTCGCGGTAGCTCAACGCTGGCGTTGGTGGGAGATGCTCCGGTCGAGCCAGAGCATTATGCCCCTCATCGACCGTCCCGGCCGCAGAGCCGGGACCGCTCCCTCCCGCCGCGCGTCATCCTGGGGCTCGACCCGAGGATCTCCTACCGTCGAGCCCGGCAGCGAAAGGTCCTGGATCAGGCCCGGGACGGCACCTCGTGCAACCACCCCGGCCCCCGAGCCGGGGCCGCTCACCCCTGAACCCGCACCCCGCCGCGATACTCCGAGACCACCTCGATTTCACGGACGATGGCGTCGTTGAACGCCTCCAGCTCTTCGGCCGGCACCCAGAGCTCCTGGTGCGCCTAACCCCCGGCGATCTCCACCGGGTAGCGCGCGGCCATCTCTTTCGTGATCTCGAACCGGGTCACGTAGCCGACATCGTTCGGAGCCGGCCCCTTCGAGTTCCAGTCCCGCGCGATCTTCTCCTTCAGGTCATCCTCATCAGAATGCGTGCATCGCCCGGCGGCACCGCCGGGCCGCGCCCGACCTCCCCCCCCCCGGAGGGCGCGTTGGCGATGTCGGACGCGGAAGGCGCGACATCTATGCTTGAAGGCGCGGACCCCACAACCCCGTCCCGCTGGCGCCCTCCAGGTCGGGCACAGCCCTCATCTCTTTGCGGATCTCATTTGAAGCACCGGATCGCCTGATCCGGAGCAGCATTGCAGCCTGCCAACTCGGTCTAACTGAGGGACGGTGTGAGCGGCCCGCGAAGCTTCCTCCGCTCCGAAACGCCCTCCCAAGCTCGGGCGCCGCCCTTGGTGACCGGATGATGAGCCTACAACATCCCCGGCACCACCAGGTCCGGGGGGCGGTGGCCGTCGGCGAAGGTCTTGATGTTGATGAGGACCTTCTCCCCCATCTCCAGCCGCCCCTCCTCGGTCGCGGAGCCCATGTGGGGCAGCAGGAGCACGTTGGGCAGGTCCTTCAGCCGCGGGTTCACGCTCGCCCCATGCTCGAAGACGTCGAGGCCCGCGCCCGCGAGCTCCCCGGCGCGCAGCGCGCGGGTCAGCGCGTTCTCGTCGATCACCTCGCCGCGCGACGTATTCACGACGAAGGCCGTGGGTTTCATCAGCTTCAGCCGCCGGGCGTTGAGCAGGTGAAAGGTCGCCGGCGTGTGCGGCACGTTCACGCTGAGCACGTCGATGCGCGCGAGCATCTGGTCGAGGCTCTCCCAGAACCGCGCGCCCAGCTCCTCCTCCGTCTCCGGGCGCAGGCGGCGGCGGGTGTGGTAGTGGACGCTCATACCGAAGGCCGTCGCCCGCCGCGCCACCGCACGGCCCGTCTGACCCATGCCGAGGATGCCCAGCCGCATGCCGCCAACCCGGTTGCCCATCAAAGCCATCGGACTCCAGCCCTGCCAGTCACCCGACTGCATCAGCCCGACGCCCTCCTTCAGCCGCCGTGTCACGCCGAGGATCAGGGCCATCGCCATGTCCGCCGTGTCCTCGGCCAGCACGCCGGGCGTGTTCGACACCGCGATCCCCCGCGTTCGCGCCGTGGCCACGTCGATATGGTCCACGCCCGCGCCGTAATTCGCGATCAGCCGCAGCCGCTCACCCGCGCCCGACAGAAGAGCAGCGTCGATTCGGTCGCCCAGTGTCGGGACCAGCACGTCCGTGTCGGCCATCAGCGCGGCGAGATCGCCGCGCCCCAGCGGCACGTCGCTGTCACTCAGCCGGACGTCGAACAGTTCGGCGAGGCGCGTTTCCACCGGCTCCGGCAGTCGGCGCGTGACGGCAACGGTGAGCGGGGTTGCGGGCATGGAGGCCCCCTTTCGACGTGATTTCCGGCACATGCCAGCTTAGGATCGCGACGCCTCGACTGGAACCGGAAAACCGAATGCGCCTCACCCGCCGCCTGTTCGTGCTCGCCTCCCTCGCCGCGCTGCCGGTTGGGGCTCAGGATCGAGGGCAGGTGACGGGCTTGCCCCTGCCGCGCTTCGTCAGCCTCAAGGCGGGCAGTGCGAACGTGCGGAGGGGCCCGGGCCTCGCCCACCGGATCGACTGGCGGTTCCTGCACCGCGGGATGCCGCTGCGGGTGGTCGCCGAGTACGAGAACTGGCGGCAGGTGCGCGATCACGAGGGCATGGGCGGCTGGGTCCACTTTGCCCTGCTGTCCGGCGTCCGCACGGTGCTGGTGCGCGGCGAGACAGTCGAGCTGAAATCCGACCCCGCCGCCGACGCGCCGGTCGCCGCCATAGCACAAGGCGGCGCCATCGCGCGGCTCGACCGGTGCGAGGCGGGCTGGTGCCGGATCGAGGCGAGCGGCCACGGCGGCTGGGCGCCCCACGCGGCGCTCTGGGGCACCGACTCCGACCTCCGGGCCTGACCTCCATTCCCCCCAACTGTTGCCCCGCTATCAACCTGAGGTAGAATTCCTGCATCACATACCTGCGGGACTTCGGGGGGAGAACGCGGATGCAGAGGACGGCAGCCACCGTCGTGGGGCTTTTTTTGTTAGGCGTGCCGGGATTTGCTCAACATTTTAACGATTCGGAGGGACGGACCGGGCTCTTCTTGAGCGATCCGTCCTCGTCCGACAGCGTGTTGCAGGATTACATCGGCAACGTCCGTATCGAGGGGGCGCCGGACCGGACCCGCCTGCGGCTGAAGCGCCCGCCGGAGGACGGGATCGGCTCGGTGCTCGGCAATGCGCTGGGCAGCGGCACGAGCCTGTTCCTCGACTGGAGCCGGGACGAGGGGATGCAGGCGGGCGTCAGCCTCAGTTTCTGAGGCGGCCGGCCAGCGAGTTCGGGTTCGACGCCACGATCTCGACATCCAGCACCCGGCCGACGCTGTCCGGGGCGGCGTCGAGATGCACGGCGTGCAGGTAGGGCGACTTGCCCACCATCTGCCCCTGCTCACGACCCGGCTTCTCGATCAGCACCGGCAGGGTGCGGCCGAGCTGCGCCTTCTGGAAGTCGCGCTGGTGCCCGGTCAGCAGCGCCTGCAGCCGCGCGAGCCGCTCGGAGGCCACGTCGTCGCCCACGAAGTCCCGCCCGGCGGCGGGCGTGCCGGGTCGCGGCGAGTACTTGAACGAGAAGGCGGAGGCGTAGCGGACCTCCCGGCACAGCTCCAGCGTCGCCTCGAAATCCGCGTCCGTCTCGCCCGGGAAGCCGACGATGAAGTCGCCCGACATGGCGATGTCGGGGCGCGCCGCCCGGATCCGCCCGATCAGGCGAAGATACTCCTCCGCCGTGTGCTTGCGGTTCATGCCCTTGAGTATCGCGTCCGAACCCGCCTGCACCGGCAGGTGGAGGTAGGGCATCAGCTTTGCCTCTTCGCCGTGGGCGGCGATGAGGTCGTCGGTCATGTCGTTGGGATGGCTGGTCGTGTAGCGGATCCGCTCCAGCCCGTCGATCCGCGCGAGCTCCCGAACCAGCCGGGCGAGCGACCAGACGCCATCCCGCCCGTCGCCATGATAGGCGTTCACGTTCTGCCCGAGCAGCGTGATCTCCACCACGCCGCGTTCCACCAAATCCCGCGCCTCGGCCAGCAGCCGCTCGGCGGGGCGGGACACCTCGGCGCCGCGGGTATAGGGCACGACGCAGAAGGCGCAGAACTTGTCGCACCCCTCCTGCACTGTCAGGAACGCGGCCGGCGCGCGCCGCATCTTCGGGCCCCGAGGGCCGGGTTGCGGCAGGTGGTCGAACTTGTCCTCTTCGGGGAAGTCCGTGTCGAGCGCCTTCTCCCCCTCGCGCACCTTCGCCTCCATCGCGGGCAGGCGGTGATAGGCCTGCGGGCCGACCACGAGGTCCACCAGCGGCTGGCGGCGCATGATCTCCTCGCCCTCGGCCTGTGCGACGCAGCCCGCGACGCCGATCTTGAGGTCGGGGTTCGCGTCCTTCAGCGGGCGCAGGCGGCCGAGCTCGGAATAGACCTTTTCCGCCGCCTTCTCCCGGATGTGGCAGGTGTTGAGCAGGATCATGTCGGCCTCGCCCTGATCCTGCGTCTCCTCGTAGCCCGCGGCGCCCAGGGCGCCCGCCATCCGCTCGCTGTCATAGACGTTCATCTGACAGCCATAGGTCTTCACGAAGAGCTTCTTGGGCGCGGACATCACTCGAGGGCCTCTGTACGAAAGAAATCGGCGTGGCCCCGTCCCCCGGGGCCACGCCGTGATCTACCGGGCCGCGGGCGTCCCCGCAACCGGGCTTTACTTGCGGGGCTTGCGCCCGAGGCCGATCTTCTTGGCCAGTTCCTGACGCTTCTGCGCGTAGGCCGGTGCGACCATCGGATAGTCCGAGGGCAGGCCCCACTTCGCGCGATACTCTTCGGGCGTCATGTCGTAGGCCGTCTTCAGATGCCGCTTGAGCATCTTCAGCTTGCGGCCGTCCTCCAGACAAACGATGTATTCATTCGTCACGGACTTCTTGATCGGAACCGCCGGAACCAGTTCCTCGACCTGCTCGTCCGCCCCTGCGGACAAGTCGTTGAGCTTGCCGTAGACGCTTTCGATCAGGTTGGGAAGGTCGCCCATGGCCACCGGATTGTTCGCCACGTGAGACGACACGATCTCCGATGTCAGCGCCAGCAGCTCGCCCTTGTCGATCTCCTGCATTTCACTCATCAGTGTCTCGCTTTCGTTGTTATGTTTGGCCCCCCGGCCTGCCAAGCGTGATTTTTAGTTTGTGGCAGGCGCGGTACATACTGATATAGCGGCGCGAATATGATGTGCAATGGAAAAGCAAGCTATTATTAAAGGCGCGTCTACGCAATTTTGTTAACGTGAAGTATTCCCGGCTAAAGATCGCCCATCGCGGGTGCCCCGATCGGGGATTTTGCGCGCCGGCCCGATCGGCTAAGCATCGCTCATGATCTACGCCGGCCTCGACGAATACCTCGATACTGACCTGCGGCCGCGCAGCGCCGGTCCCGTCGCCATTCTGTTCTGCGAAGATGCTGTCGAGGTGCCCTCGACCCTCTCCCACCACGCCGCTCTGGGCTTCGAGGAGATCGTGACCGTGGGCCACGCCCATGACGGCGGGGCGGAGATCGACGGCCAGGCGCTCAGCCGCATCGAGATGTCCGTGGCGAACCGGGCCGAGGCGGTGGAGGTGCTGAACCGGCTCATCGAACGGTTCGCGGGGCGCTGGATCTACTGGGGCTTCAACGGCGAGTACCTGTTCTATCCCTACATGACGAGCCGCGGCATCGCCGATCTGACCGGCTTCATGGAGGAGGAGCGGCGCGACCACGTCTTTACCTACGTCGTCGATCTCTACGCCGCCGATCTCGACAAGGCCCCCAACGGCGTCTCGCGCGAGACGGCGCATCTCGACGGTTCGGGCTATTACGGCTTTCAGCGCTGGGAGGATGGCGAGCCGCTCGACCGGCAATACGACATCTTCGGCGGCCTCGCTTGGCGCTACGAGGAGTTCGTCCCGTGGGAGCGGCGGCGCATCGACCGCGTCGCCCTCTTCAAGGCCGCCGAAGGCCTGCGGATCGGCGAGGACCTGCGGCTCAACGAACCGGAGATGAACACGATCTCCTGCCCGTGGCACCACAACGTGACGGTTGCGATCGCCTCCTTCCGCGTGGCGAAGAGCCTGAAGCGCAATCCCGGCTCCACCTTCGAGATCCCCACCTTCATGTGGCGACGCTCGGTGCCCTTCGACTGGACCGACACACAGCTCATGGAGCTCGGCTTCATGGAGCCGGGGCAATGGTTCTGATCTGGTAACCACCGTGTCGGCCGCCGCGCCGCGGCCGCCGGCACGTCCGTGCTCCCCCAATTCGGCCGACATATGCCCGTTCAGTGGCCAGGCCGAGCATTGCAATGCCTCATCCCTGCGGCGGTAGCGTCTCGAAGCGGGGAATATCGTCGGCGACGACGTGGAAGGGTTGCCGGTCCTCCATGAAGATCGCCGCCTTCGGTCCGCCGAAGGCCGTCGGATCGTCCAGCGTTCCGACCTTCAGCACCACGCCGTCGAGATCGGGGCGCCGGGTCGCGATATGGGTTCCGCAGGTCTCGCAGAACTCGCGTGTCACCGGCTGCTCCAGATCCGGGCGGGCGAAGCGCCTCGGAACGCCGGCTACGTAAGCGAACCCGTCCGGGGGCAGCACCATGAAGTAGTTCGGCCCGCCGCCCGAGACGTGCTGGCAGGCGCGGCAGTGGCATTGTGCCTTGAAGACCGGTCGGCCCGTCACCTCGTAGCGCAGTGCGCCGCAGTAGCATCCGCCTGTCATCAGCGCCCTTATCCTCCTGCTTCCGCTCGGGTACCCGCTATTGCGTATTGTGACGCAATTGTGCGGTTGCTAACACTCACGGCGACGCGACCCCCGGCCCGGAGGGACTTTCCATGCCCGAATTCCAGAAGATCCTGATCGCCAACCGTGGCGAGATTGCCATCCGCATCATGCGCGCGGCCAACGAGCTGGGAAAGAGGACCGTCGCCGTCTTCGCCGAGGAGGACAAGCTGGGCCTGCACCGCTTCAAGGCGGACGAGGCCTACCAGATCGGCGAGGGGCTGGGGCCGGTGGCGGCGTACCTCTCGATCGAGGAGATCATCCGGGTCGCCAAGCTCTCGGGCGCGGACGCGATCCATCCGGGTTACGGCCTGCTCAGCGAGAACCCCGATTTCGTCGATGCCTGCGTCGCGGCCGGGATCACCTTCATCGGTCCGAAGGCGGAGACGATGCGGGCGCTGGGCGACAAGGCCTCCGCCCGCCGTGTGGCGGTCGAGGCGGGCGTGCCGGTGGTGCCCGCGACCGAGGTGCTGCCCGACGACATGGACGAGGTGCGCAGGATGGCCGACGCGGTCGGCTATCCCTTCATGCTCAAGGCGAGCTGGGGCGGCGGCGGCCGGGGCATGCGCCCGATCATGAAGCCCGAGGAACTGGAGGACATGGTGCTCGCCGGGCGGCGCGAGGCGGAGGCGGCCTTCGGCAACGGGGAGGGCTACCTCGAAAAGCTCGTGCAGAACGCGCGCCACGTCGAGGTGCAGATCCTCGGCGACAAGCACGGCAACATCTATCACCTCTACGAGCGGGACTGCTCGGTTCAGCGCCGCAACCAGAAGGTCGTGGAGCGTGCCCCCGCGCCGTACCTGTCGCCGACGCAGCGCGAGCAGCTTTGCGAGCTCGGCCGGAAGATCTGCGCCCATGTGAACTACGAGTGCGCGGGCACGGTCGAGTTCCTGATGGACATGGATTCGGGCGATTTCTACTTCATCGAGGTGAACCCGCGGGTGCAGGTCGAGCACACGGTGACCGAAGAAGTCACCGGCATCGACATCGTGCGCGCCCAGATCCTGATCGCGGAAGGAAAGAGCCTGACCGAGGCGACGGGTGTCGCGAGCCAGTACGACGTGAAGCTCGACGGGCATGCCCTGCAATGCCGGGTGACGACCGAGGATCCGCAGAACAACTTCATCCCCGATTACGGGCGTATCACCACCTATCGCTCGGCCACGGGCATGGGCATTCGTCTGGACGGGGGCACGGCCTATTCGGGTGCCGTCATCACCCGCTTCTACGACTCGCTGCTGACCAAGGTCACGGCCTGGGCGCCGACGCCGGATGCCGCGATCAGCCGGATGGACCGGGCGCTGCGGGAGTTCCGGATCCGCGGCGTGGCGACCAACATTGCCTTCGTCGAGAACCTGTTGAAGCACCCGACCTTCCTCAACAACACCTACACGACGAAGTTCATCGACACGACGCCCGAGCTCTTCGACTTCCGCAAGCGGCGGGACCGGGCGACGAAGCTGCTGAACTACATCGCCGACATCACGGTGAACGGCCATCCCGACGTGGAGGGGCGGCCGAAGCCATCGGCCCATGCGAAGCTGCCCAAGGCGCCGCGCCAGCCCGCCGATGCGCCGCCCAAGGGCACGCGCCAGATCCTCGACGAGCACGGGCCGAAGGCGGTCGCGGACTGGATGCTCGACCAGAAGCGGCTTCTGCTCACCGACACCACGATGCGCGACGGGCACCAGTCGCTGCTCGCCACCCGGATGCGCTCGGCCGACATGATCGCGATCGCACCGACCTATGCGCATGAGCTCTCGGGCCTGTTCTCGGTCGAGTGCTGGGGTGGGGCGACCTTCGACGTCGCCTACCGCTTCTTGCAGGAGTGCCCCTGGCAGCGCCTGCGCGACATCCGCGAGCGGATGCCCAACATCATGACGCAGATGCTGCTGCGCGCCTCGAACGGGGTGGGCTACACCAACTACCCCGACAACGTGGTGCAGTTCTTCGTCAAGCAGGCCGCGGAGTCCGGCGTGGACGTCTTCCGCGTCTTCGACAGCCTCAACTGGGTCGAGAACATGCGCGTCGCCATGGATGCGGTGATCGAGAACGGGAAGGTCTGCGAGGGGACGATCTGCTACACGGGCGACATCCTCGACCCCGCCCGGGCGAAGTACGACCTGAAATACTATGTCGAGATGGGAAAGCAGCTCCGCGATGGCGGCGCGCACGTGCTCGGCGTGAAGGACATGGCGGGGCTGTTGAAGCCCGCCGGTGCCCGCGTGCTTATCAAGGCGCTGAAGGAGGAGGTGGGCCTGCCGATCCACTTCCACACGCACGACACCTCCGGGATTTCCGGCGCCACGGTGCTGGCCGCGGCCGAGGCCGGGGTGGATGCGGCGGACGCGGCGATGGACGCGTTCTCGGGCCTGACCGCACAGCCGCCGCTCGGCTCCATCGTCGAGGCGCTGGAGAATACGGAACGGGCCACCGGCCTCGACCGCGCGGCTCTGCGGCGGGTCAGCGAGTACTGGGAGGACGTGCGCGAGCAGTACGCCGCCTTCGAGACCACCATGAAGTCGGGTTCCTCCGAGGTCTGGCTGCACGAGATGCCGGGCGGTCAGTTCACCAACCTCAAGGCGCAGGCGCGCTCGCTGGGGCTGGAGGAACGCTGGCACGAGGTCGCGCAGGCCTATGCCGATGCCAACCAGATGTTCGGCGACATCGTGAAGGTGACGCCGTCCTCCAAGGTCGTGGGCGACATGGCCCTGATGATGGTGAGCCAGAACCTCACCCGCGCCGATGTGGAGGATCCGAAGAAGGACGTCGCCTTCCCGGATTCCGTGATCGATATGCTGCGCGGCAATCTCGGCCAGCCGCCGGGCGGGTGGCCCAAGCCGCTGGTCAGGAAGGTGCTGAAGGGCGAGAAACCCTCGACCGACCGGCCCGGCGCGCATCTGCCGCCCGTCGATCTGGAGGCGACGCGCAAGGACCTCTCCGAACAACTCAACGGCTGGAACGTCGATGACGAGGATCTGAACGGGTACCTGATGTATCCGAAGGTCTTCCTCGACTACATGGGCCGCCACCGCGACTACGGCCCGGTGCGGATTCTGCCGACCCATGTCTACTTCTACGGCATGGAGCCGGGGGAGGAGATCCAGCCGGAGCTGGCTCGGGGCAAGACCCTCGTGATCCGCCTGCAGGCGATCGGCGACACGACGGAGGAGGGCGAGGTCCGCGTCTTCTTCGAGCTCAACGGCCAGCCGCGGGTGATCCGGGTGCCCGACCGCAAGGCGGCAGCCGGCGTTGCGAAGCGACCGAAGGCGGAACTCGGCAATGCCGACCACGTGGCCGCTCCCATGCCCGGCGTGATCGCTTCGGTGGCGGTCGCGGCGGGGCAGGAGGTGGCGGAGGGCGACCTGTTGCTCACCATCGAGGCGATGAAGATGGAGACGGCGATCCATGCCGACCGAAAGGGCACGGTGAAGGCCGTTCACGCCCCGGCGGGCAGCCAGGTCGACGCGAAGGACCTGCTGGTCGAGTTCGGCTGAACCCTCTAGCGGCGGTTGCGCAGGGCAACGCCCGCGCCCGCGACGCAGAGCATCACGGCGCCGCCCAGAACGAAGGCGGCGCCGATCCCGAAGGCCGCCGCGACGGCCGCGCCGATGAACGGGGCGGAGAGCAGCGCAATAGTGTTCGCCGCCTCGCTGAGCGCCGTCACTCGGCCCATCCGCGCCTCGGCCACGTTGTTTTGCAGGATCGTGCGGAACGGCACCACAGTCAGCGCGGTAGCGAAACCGACGACGCCGAAGACGGCGAGAAACAGCGGGCGCGACATCGCCGCCATGCCGAGCTCCGCCAGTCCGATCCAGATGACGAGCACAGCCGCGACGAACGCACCGGCGCCGATCCAGAGGAAGGGGCGGCGCGGCTCCGGCCCCAGCGACAGCCCGAGCGCCCCGATCACGCCGCCCGCGCCCACAGAGGCGAGCGCGAGGCCCAGATCGGTCGGGGTGAAGCCGAGGCTGCGGATCAGGGGCGGGATCAGCGTGTCGTAGAAGAACATTGCGAAGTAGCCCGCCGCCATCATCAGGAGTGCGGCGCGGACGATGGCGTTGCCCCGGATGTCGTTCAGCCCGGCGCGGAGGTCCTGCCTGAACGAGGGCCCGCTCTCCACGCGGGCGCGGCCCTGCAGGTTCAGCCGAAGGGCCAGCGCTGCGGCGAGGATCGATACGGCCGCGTTCACGAGGAACACCTCCGACGCATCGAGCCTTAGCAGCAACGCGCCGCCAAGCGCCGGGGCCACGATCTTGGACGCCTGGTTGATCGCGTGGCTGAGACCGTTCGCCGAGGTCCGCTCCGCCGGTCCCGTCAGGGCCTGGATCGCCGCCTGCTTGGCGGGCGTGTAGAAGGTGTCCACCCCACTGCGCAGTGCAACGAAGGCGAGCAGAACCGGCCAGCTTGGCGCGAAGAACATCAGCGTCGTGGCGAGACCACGCAGCAGGTTGCTCCACACCAGCACCTGACGCAGGGCGACCCGGTCGACGAACACCCCAGCCAGTGGCCCGAGCAGCAGGTAAGGGGCGCCCATGCTGACCGCCAGTAGGGCGAAGACGAAAGGCTCGGCCTGCCATGTGAACGCCAGCAGCGCCCCGATCGCTACGAAATCGAGCCAGTCCGCGAAGTCCGCGGGCGTCTGCGCGAGGAGCAGTCGGCGCAGTCCTGCATTGCGGAGGGCGGTCGGTCGTCGCATGGCCGGGCCACGCTAGGCGGGCCATGCCTTCCCGAACAGCTCTTTCGTGGCCTGCGACGAGTCTTTCCTGCCCGTGGCCCCCACATCTTGATCCGTTATCAGATGCCCACCATATCGGCAGTCCCGGTGATTGATGGGCTGTCTCTGCGGCAATTCCCCGCGAATTGATGGAAAGCCCGACTTTCGCCCTTGATCCGACCCCGGTGAAGCCGAAATGATGAAAGGAGCGCTTCCGTCGCGCTCGCCCGCCGTGCCATCACGCGCGGCGGCAGACGAAAGGACCTGCGGTATGCCGTCATTCTCGAACACTCTTGAAGCCGCAATTCACAACGCGCTGGCGCTGGCCAACGCACGCAAGCACGAACTCGCCACGCTGGAGCACCTGCTGCTCGCGCTCATCGACGAACCCGATGCGGCACGGGTGATGACGGCGTGTTCCGTCAACCTCGACCGCCTGCGCACGACCCTGACAGATTTCCTCGACGAGGAGCTGGACGCACTGGTGAGTGACATCGAAGGGTCCGAAGCCGCGCCGACCACCGGCTTCCAGCGCGTGATCCAACGCGCTGCGATCCACGTGCAGAGCTCCGGCCGGACGGAGGTGACGGGGGCAAACGTGCTCGTCGCGATCTTCGCCGAGCGCGAGAGCCACGCTGCATATTTCCTGCAGGAGCAGGACATGACCCGCTACGATGCGGTCAACTACATCTCCCACGGTGTGGCCAAGGATCCGGCCCATTCCGACGCGCGCCCCGTGCTGGGCGCCGAGGATGTGAACGAGGAGCAGGCGTCCAATTCCGGGCCGCAGGGCGGCAAGGAGGAGACGGCGCTGGAGAAGTACTGCGTCGATCTCAATGCCAAGGCGCGCATCGGTGATGTCGACCCGTTGATCGGGCGCGACGACGAGGTGGAGCGCTGCATCCAGGTCCTGTGCCGCCGCCGCAAGAACAACCCGCTTCTGGTGGGTGACCCAGGCGTGGGCAAGACGGCCATCGCCGAGGGCCTCGCGCGCAAGATCGTGGACGGCCAGACGCCCAAGGTGCTGGAGGAGACCACGATCTACTCGCTCGACATGGGCGCGCTGCTCGCCGGTACCCGGTATCGCGGCGATTTCGAGGAGCGGCTCAAGGCCGTGATGAAGGAGCTTGAGGATCACCCCGACGCCGTGCTCTTCATCGACGAGATCCATACGGTGATCGGCGCCGGTGCGACATCCGGCGGGGCCATGGACGCGTCCAACCTGCTGAAGCCCGCGCTGCAGAACGGCGGGCTGCGCTGCATGGGCTCGACCACCTACAAGGAGTTCCGCCAACATTTCGAGAAGGACCGCGCACTCTCCCGCCGGTTCCAGAAGATCGACGTGAAGGAGCCGACGGTCGACGACGCGATCAAGATCCTGCGCGGCCTGAAGCCGATCTTCGAGGAGCATCACGACATCCGCTACACGCAGGAGGCGATCAAGTCCGCCGTGGACCTCGCCGCGCGCTACATCCACGACCGCAAGCTGCCCGACAAGGCGATCGACGTGATCGACGAGGCGGGTGCGGCGCAACACCTGCTGCCCGAGTCGAAGCGGCGCAAGACGATCACGGCGAAGGAGATCGAGGCCGTGGTGGCCAAGATCGCCCGCATCCCGCCGAAGAACGTCTCCAAGGATGATGCGGAGGTGCTGAAGGATCTGGAAGCGTCGCTGAAGCGTGTCGTCTTCGGTCAGGACGAGGCCATCGTGGCGCTGTCGGCGGCGATCAAGCTCTCCCGCGCCGGTCTGCGCGAGCCGGAAAAGCCGATCGGCAACTACCTGTTCGCCGGGCCCACCGGCGTGGGCAAGACCGAGGTGGCCAAGCAGCTCGCAGACACCCTTGGTGTGGAACTGCTGCGCTTCGACATGTCCGAGTACATGGAGAAGCACGCCGTCTCCCGCCTGATCGGCGCGCCTCCGGGCTATGTTGGCTTCGACCAGGGCGGCCTTCTGACCGATGGCGTGGACCAGCACCCGCACTGCGTGCTGCTGCTCGACGAGATCGAGAAGGCGCATCCGGACGTCTACAACATCCTGTTGCAGGTTATGGATCACGGGAAACTGACCGACCATAACGGCCGGACCGTCGATTTCCGCAACGTGGTCCTGATCATGACCTCGAACGCGGGGGCCGCGGAGCAGGCGAAGACCGCCATGGGCTTCGGCCGTGACCGGCGTGAGGGCGAGGATACGGCCGCGATCGAGCGGACGTTCAGCCCCGAGTTCCGGAACCGCCTCGACGCGGTGATCTCGTTCGGCGCGCTGCCGAAGGAGGTGATCCTGCAGGTGGTCGAGAAGTTCGTTCTGCAGCTCGAGGCGCAGCTCATGGACCGCAACGTGACCATCGAGCTCACGAAGCCCGCCGCCGAATGGCTGGCCGACAAGGGCTACGACGAGAAGATGGGCGCGCGGCCGCTGGCTCGCGTAATCCAGGAGAACATCAAGAAGCCGCTGGCCGAGGAACTGCTCTTCGGCAAGCTGGCCAAGGGGGGCGTCGTCCGGGTCTCGGTCCGTGACGGCAAGCTCCAGCTCGACATCGACGAGGACGGCAAACGCCTGTCCTCCAACGACCGGCCCCCGCTGCTGACAGCGGAGTGATCCGGAAGACGTGATTGGAAAGGGCGGTCCGTTGGGCCGCCTTTTTCGTTTGGGGTCAGCCAGCGTGAGTTTGCCTTTGAGAGCTGTCCTGCCCGGAGGTGCCGTAGGGCGGAGCGATGCTCCAGAACAATACCGCCCCGGACTGGATCCGGGGTTTTTGGCTGCCGAGCGCCTCGTGACGGAACGGTCCCGGCGCTTCGGCCCGGACGGTGGCAGTGTTGTGATCGTCCAGGCCGCCCCCATAGGCGGATCCTCGGATCAAGTCCGAGAATGACAGTCCTACGCCACCGGTTCCGCATCTCGCGCAGCCCCGGCGGCGCAGGCCGGGCGGACAAGGCAGCGGTCGAGCCAGTCCTGGACCGGTTCGCTTTGCGGCAGGGCGTCGCGCATCCAGGTGCCGAGGCTGGCGTAGAGCAGGTCCGCGGCACCGAACGCCTCGCCGCTCAGGTACGGAGCCTCGGCCAGCGCCGCCTCTATCCGCGCATGGACCGCGCCGAGATCGCGATAGGTCCGTGCGATCATCGGGTCATCGCCCAGGCCCATGAACTGCGCGATCAGCACCGGTTCGAGCACGGCGCCGTAATAGGCGAGCCAGCCGAGTGCTACGCCGCGTTGCGGTGTTCCAACGGGCGGCAACAGCCCGGTTTGGGGATGGAGGTCGCACAGATGCTGGATGATCGCCGTCGTCTCCAGCACCAGGGCCCCGTCGTGCAGCAGGGCGGGGACCTTGCCATCGGGATGCGGGTTCGCCGGATCGCGCCCGCCGCTGCCATCGCGCCGGGCGATGTTCATGTAGCGGACCTCTACCCCTTCCGCACCAAGTTCCTCCAGCAGCCAGAGCAAGCGGGAGGAGCGGCTTTGCGGCGCGTGAAAGAGTTCGAGCATGGCGTGACCTCCGGCCTCGGAGGGTAGCACAGCCCCCCTAGCGCTGGGTGAACTTCAGCTCGATCCGGCGGTTGCGCGCTAGCGCCTCGAAGCTCGATCCCTCGTCTACGGGCTGGTACTCGCCAAAGCCCGTCGCGGCCAGCCGGTTCGGCGGGATGTCCTCGGCGTTCTGGAGGTAGCGCACGACCGAGAGAGCGCGCGCCTGGCTGAGCTCCCAGTTGTCTGCATAGGCCGAGGCGGTGCTGACCGGGATGCGGTCGGTATGGCCATTCACCTGCAGGATCCAGTCGATGTCCTCCGGAATGTCGCCCGAGATCTGCTGGATGACGCTCGCCACGTCCGAGATCTGCTGGCGTCCCTCCACCCCGAGCTGCGCGGAGCCGGGCTCGAACAGCACTTCGGAGGAGAAGACGAAGCGGTCGCCGACGATGCGCACGCCCTCCTGGTTGCCGAGGATCTCGCGCAGGCGGCCGAAGAATTCGGAGCGGGCGTTGCGAAGCTGCTCCGCCTCGTCCTCGGCCAGTTGCGCGCGGCGGCGCTGGTCCGCGGCAACCTGGGCGAGCGCGCTGTTGAGCTGCGAGCCCAGCGCCTCGATCTGGACCTGGTTCTCCGCATCGCGCTCGGCTGCGGCGTCGAGCAGGTTCTGCAGGCCGGAGAGCTGGCGGCGCAGCTCGGCGGTCTGCTGGTTGAGGAGCGCGACCTGGCGGCGAGCGTCCGCGGTTTCGCTGCGCTGCTCGGTCAGGAGCTGGTTGGCCTGGCTGAGGAGCGCGCGCTGGCGGTCGAGTTCGCTGACCTGATCGGCCTGGGCCTGGTCGCTGATCTGCCGGGCGGCCTCGGCGGCGGCGAGCAGGGTCAGCGTCTCCTCCGCCTCGCGGCGCTGCTCCTCCAGCGCGAGGGTCATGGCGGTGAGCTCGGCATCGGCGTTCTGCAGCCGCTCGCGCAGGGCCTCGGCGGCGGCGGCCTCTGCGAGGCGGGCCTGCTCCTCCTCGGTCAGGGCGCCTTCGGCGTTGGCGAGCTGTTCGCGCAGGCGCGCGGCGGCGGCCTGTTCGGCGAGGAGCGCCTGCTCCTCTTCCGTCAGTTCGGCGCGGGTGTCGGCGAGGGCGGTCTGGAGCTCGGTATTGGCGTTGCGCGTCTCGTCGAGTGCGGCAGAGAGCTCGGCGAGGGAGACCTCCTGCTCGGCCGCCTCGGCCCGCAGATCGGCCACGAGGGCGTCCAGCGCCTCGCGCTGTGCAGCGGCGAGGCGGGCGGCCTCCTCCTGCGCGCTGATCTCGTCGCGGGCGCTGGCGAGCGCGAGTTGCAGCGCCTCTATCTGGCTGATCTGCTCGGTGCTTTCGTCGCGCAGGCGGGCGATCTCCTCGGCGTTGGCGGTCAGCTCCTCGGCCTGTGCGGCGGCTTCGTCGCGCGACGCGGTCAGCGAGGCGGTAAGGTCGGTGTTGCGGGCCAGAAGGCTCGCCACCTGCTCCTCGAAACTGGCGATGCGGGTGGAGGCCTCGTCGGCCTCGGCCTCCAGCGACGCGATGAGGAGGCGTTGCGTCTCCGCGAGTTCGTTGGCCTCATCGAGGGAACCGGTCAGCGTGCCGACCTCGGTTTCGAGCTGATCGGTGCGCTGCTGCTCCAGCCCCAGTGCCTCGGCCAGGGTGGCGAGCTCGGTGGAGAGCTCCTCCAGCCGACGGCCCTGGCCCGAGATCGTCTCCTGCAACACGAACTGCATGACCATGAAGATCGTCAGCACGAACATCAGAACCAGCAGGAGCGCGGTCATCGCGTCCACGAAGCCCGGCCAGATATTGGCCGTGAAGCGCTGGCCCGAACGGCGGAGGAGCGCCATCAGTCGCCCCTCACCGCGGAGGTGAGGGCCGCGATCTCGGCCCGGATCTCGGACACGCTGTCCTGGCGGCCCGCGGCCAGTTCCTCCAGCACGCGCAGGAGCTGGACGTCGATGTTCTTGAGGCGCATCCGCGTCTCTGCATCGAGGGCGCCGGCCTCCTCCTCCCGCGCCTCGACGGCGGCGGTCATGCGCTCCTGGCTTGCGACGAGGCGGTTGATGTCCTCGCTGGAGCTGTCGTTCTGACCGCTGTCGATGCGGGAGGCGAGGCCTGCGACGACGTTGATCAACTCACCGATGCGGGCGTCGGTCTCCGCCCGCCGCTCCTCGGCCCGGCGCATCAGTTCGCCCAGCCCTTCGAGGTCAAAGGCGATGGGCCCCTGCGCGCCGCCCTCGCCCTCGGTCGAGATGCCGATACGGGTGATGGAGCTCAGCCACTCCTCCAGCTCCATGTAGAAGCGGTTCTGGCCGTGACCGGCGAAAAGCTCCAGCAGGCCCACGACAAGCGAGGCGGCGAGGCCGAGCAGCGAAGAGGCGAAGGCGGTGCCCATGCCGCCGAGCTGGCTTTCAAGGCCGCTCATCAGCCGCTGGAACACGGCGATGCCCTGCTCGCCCTCGGACGGGGCGAGAGCCTGGATGGTCTCCACCACGGCTGGAACCGTGGTTGCGAGACCATAGAACGTGCCCAGAAGACCCAGGAAGATCAGGAGGTTGATGATATAGCGCGTGATGTCGCGCGCCTCGTCGAGGCGGGTGGCCACCGAGTCGAGGATCGACCGGGTGGAGTTCGCGGTCAGCCCCCGGCGCGCCCGCTGGTCCTTCAGCAGTGCGGCGAGCGAGGCGAGCAGCCGCGGCGACTGCACGAATTCGTGGCCGGGGCGGTTGAGCGCGAAGCCCTCGATCCAGTTCACGGCGCTGATGAGCGTGAGCACCTGCCAGAAGCAGGCGAGCACGCCCACGACGAACACCCCGAGGATGAAGCCGTTGAGATAGATGTTCGCGAAGAACACCGATGCGACCGAGCCATAGATCACGAACGCGCCCGCGCCCGTCAGCCCGAGGATGAGCACCATCAGCAGCACCTGGCGTATGGGCTGCGAAAAGTGCGGCTCTTTGTCGGTTTCCAGTATCATACTGCCCCGCGTAGTTCGTTTTTTTCGCGATCCTACGCGCTGCGCGCGGGCAATCCAACGACGTTCCGCGCCCTGCGTACGCACGGCAACATGGTGCCGCATTGTTGCCGCACCGCACTTGTAGGCCTTGCGGTCATGGTGTGCAGTTGCACCTGATAACAAAACTTATTCGGGATAGTACGTGTGAGACGGTCATCTCTTCTCATGGCCGCGGGGGCGGCAACGGTCATGGCAGCGTCCGACGCGGCCGCGCAGGTCCCCTGCGAGCCTTACATCATCCAGTCGGGCGACACGTTGCGGGGCATCACCGAGCGGGCCTATGGCAACGGCAACTTCCGCCCGATCTTCGAGGCCAACCGGAACGTCATCGGGTTCGATCCAAACGTGATCGAGGTCGGCGACGTCATCGATCTGCCCTGTTCCAACTCGGGTCAGGTCGCGGCCGCTCCGGTCGCGGTGATCGAGGCCTCGCCGCCACAACCCGCCCCGGAACGTGTCTCCGTGGCGCCCACCCCCGAGCCGGAGCCGGAACCCGAGACGACCATCGCGGCCCTCGTGCCCGAGGAGCCGGAGCCCGAGATCGACCTCGGTGGTCCGGCCGACGTGCGGTTTGTGACCTATGACGGGAACGCGCCCTATTCCGGGGCCAACCTGCCCAATGGCGGTCTCGCCACCGAGCTTCTGGAAACCGCCTATGGCCGCATCGCGCCGGATGCCGAGGTCGACACCACACTGGTCGGCGACAACTTCGCCTTCCTGATGGCGATGGGCAGCGAGGCCTACGACGTCGGCTTCCCCTCGATCCGTCCCAACTGCAACGTCATCGAGACGCTCGCCGTGGAGATGATCGAGCTCTGCGCGAAGTATGCCTTCTCCGAACCGTTTCACGAGATCCGGATGACGGCCTGGGCGCTGGGTGGCAACAGCTTCGCCGGTGCCGCCGAGCCTGCGTCGCTGTCGTCCGCGCGGATCTGCAGGCCCGAGGGGCTGTTCACCTTCGACCTGGAAGCCGACCGCCTGCCGGGCCGCGGCGGCGATCTGGTCAGCCGGCCGGATAGCGGTGGCTGCTTCACCGCGCTGCTGGCGGGCGAGGTCGATCTGGTGAGCATGCCGTTCACCGACGCGCGCGACATCATCGCGGAGCGTGGCCTTGGCGCGCAGGTCGCGCCGGTGCCCGCGCTGGAGCGGGGTGTGACGCTGCACGCGGTGGCCAACCAGTCCAACCCGGATGGCGTGCGTGCCATCTCCCGCCTGAACCGGGGGCTGGAGCAGATGCGCGGCGACGGGCAGTGGTTCTCTATCGTGTCGCGGCAGCTCGCCGCCCGCTGATCTTCGGATGGGCCGCCACCCGGCGGCCCAACTCCTCCAGCTCGATATCGGCGATATCGAGCTCCTTCAACGCATCCACCGTGGCGAAGAGGTAGTCGGCGTTCGGTCCCCGACCGCCGGTGGAGCGCGCGATGATCTCCGCCTGTTCGGCCAGTGGCAGCCCGCCCGCGTATTGAACGTGGTGCGGGTCCATGACGTAGGTCAGCGCGGTAACGGCCCGCCCGTCGTCGAGGTGCACCTGCTGCGCCGTCTCAAGATAGGCTGACGTGACCAGTTCCCGCTCCCGCAGGTAGGCGAGCGTCCGCTCCGCCGCTTCGGCTTCGGGGCGGAAGGCGACGCCGCGGCAGGACGTGCCGGCATGTTCCTCCAGTGCCAGCACGAGCCCGGGCGCCTCCGGCGTGCCGCGATGCTCGACCGAGCGCATGCAGAACGAGCGGCGAAAGCCCGGCAGCTCCGCCACCTGCCGCTCCGCATGCGCGAAGCCGGGGTTCCACATCAGCGAGCCGTAGCCGAATACCCAGAGTTGCCTGAGGTCCATTGCTTACCGTCCTTTCGATCCCATGCTATAGGCCGGTCCTGCGCTTGGATCGAGAGGGGGAGATCGCCATGCAGATGCGCGCGCTCATCGTCGTTATCGTGATCGCGGCCCTCGGCTGGTCCGGCTACTGGTGGGTCAGTGCCGACCTGCGCCGCGATGCGGTCGAGACCTGGTTCGCGGCCCGCGCGGCCGAAGGCTGGGTGGCAGAATACGACGATCTCACCATCACGGGCTTTCCGAACCGGATCGACACGATCCTGACCGGGGTCGAGCTCGCCGATCCGCAGAGCGGGTGGAGCTGGTCCGGTCCGCGTTTCGAGATGCTCACGCTGAGCTACCGGCCCTTCGAGCTGATCCTCGCCTGGCCGGGTGTGCATACCGTCGCGACACCCTTCGAGCGGCTGGCGGTGCAGGGCGAGGTTCTGCGCGCGTCGGCTGCCGTGACTGCCGACGGCTCCTTCACGCTCAGCCGCTCGCGGATCGAGGGGCAGGAGGTGTCGGTCGAGAGCACCCAAGGCTGGACGGCCGCGGTGGCGCAGGTCGCTGCGGCGACCGATGCGGCGGAGCCGATGGACGGGACGACGCACCGGCTGGGCCTGTCGCTGACGGAGATGACGCTGTCCGACGACCTGCGGGGGCGGATCGATCCTGGCGACGTGCTGCCGCCGGTCTTCGACGTGGTGCATCTGGACGCGGTCGCGACCTTCGACGCGGCGCTCAGCCTGACGGCGCTGGAGCAGGACCTTCCGGATGTCTTGGCACTCGACGTGGCGGATGCGAGTGCCACCTGGGGTGCGCTCGACCTGCGCGCATTGGGGGAGGTGACGGCGGATTCGCAGGGTCTGGCCGAGGGTGAGATGACGATCCGCGCGCGGAACTGGGAGGAGATGATCCAGCTCGGCGTGGCGAACGGAGCGATTCCCGAAGGCAACGCGCAGGCGGTGGTCTTCGGCCTGCGGCTCTTGGCGCGCACCAGCGGCGACCCGAGCAGCCTGTCGGCACCGCTGCAGTTCCGCGATGGGCTGACGCGGCTGGGTCCGATCATCCTGGGACCCTCACCGCGCTTGCAACGTCGGTAGATCGCGTAACCGTCCCGGCCGAAGCGCCGAGGCGCTTGATGGTGAAAGACCCCGGATCAAGTCCGGGGTGGTAGCACACCGACCCATCCTATCGCCTGGCGGGCATGCCGCGCAGATCAGTCCTTCTTCACCCGTCCGAAATCGGGGGCGTCGGTGTCTTGCCCGGCCTCCAGGATGCCGCGGCGGATGGCGCGAGTGCGGGTGAAGTAGTCATGCAGGTGCTCCCCGTCGCCCTTCCGCACCGCGCGTTGCAGGGCGAAGAGCTCCTCTGTGAAGCGGCCCAGGATCTCCAGCGTCGCGCCGGTGTTGTTGAGGAACACGTCGCGCCACATCGTCGGATCCGACGCCGCGATCCGCGTGAAGTCGCGAAAGCCGGCGGCAGAGTACTTGATGACCTCGGAATTCGTAACCCGGCGCAGGTCGTCGGCCACGCCGACCATGGTGTAGGCGATCAGGTGCGGTACGTGGGACGTCACGGCGAGCACACGGTCGTGGTGCGCCGGATCCATCTCGTCGACATTCGCGCCCATGCCTTCCCAGAACTGCCGGTAGCGGGCGACCTCGTCGCGCGGCGCATCATGAGGAGTCAGCACGCAGAAGCGATTCTCGAAGAGGGTCGCGAAGCCGGACTCCGGGCCCGAATGCTCGGTACCTGCGAGGGGGTGGGCAGGAATGAAGACGGCGCCCTCGGGCAGGTGGGGCGCGACGGCGTCGGTCACCGCCTGCTTCACGGACCCGACATCGGAGACGACGGTTCCGGGCGCCAGCTTCGGGCCGATCTCGCGCGCGACGGTCTCCATCGCGCCGACGGGGACGCAGAGAATGACGAGATCGGCGCCCTCGACCGCCTCCACCGCCGTCTCCGCCACCCGATCCACGAGGCCGATGCGGGCCGCGGTGGCGCGGGTCTCTGCCGTGCGGGCGGTGCCCACGACCTCCCCGGCCAGACCGCGCCGTTTCGCGGCTAGCGCAATGGACCCGGCGATCAGGCCGAGGCCGATGAGGGCCACGCGGCGATAGATCATCGCGCGGCCATGAACCAGGTCAGCGTATCGGCAACGCCGCGCATCGAGGCCTCATCCCCGATGGTGATGCGCAGCGAGCCCGGCAGGTTGTAGCCCGACACGTCGCGCACGATCAGGCCACGTTCGCGCAGGGCCTTGTCGGCGGCCTTGGCGGTCGCGTCATCGGGGAAGCGGGCGCAGATGAAGTTGCAGTGCGAGGGATCACTCTCGATCCCCGCGCGGCGCAGCTCGCGCGCCAGCCACTCGCGCCAGATCTCGGTCTGGATCACGCAGTGCTCGGTCCACTCGGTGTCGCGCACCGCCGCTTCCGCCGCCGCGAGCGCGGCCGCCGTCACGTTGAACGGCCCGCGGACCCGGTTGAGCACGTCGATCACGTGGGCGGGCGCGTAGGCCCAGCCGATGCGCAGCGCACCGAGGCCGTAGACCTTCGAGAAGGTGCGGGTCATCACCACGTTCTCGCGCCCCTCGACGATCGAGAGCGGTTGGTAGCCCGGCTCCCGCACGAATTCTGAATAGGCGCCGTCGAGGACCAGGAGGACATGCGGCGGCAGGCTGTCGGCGAGCCGCGCGATCTCCGCATCCGGGATCAGCGTTCCGGTCGGGTTGTTGGGGTTTGCGACGAAGAGGAGGCGGGTCTTGTCCGTGACCCCGGCGAGGAGCGCATCGACATCCGTCTCCCGGTTCTTCTCCTTCACAACCACGGGCGTCGCGCCCGCGACCTTGCCGTAGATCGCGTACATGGCAAAGCCGTGCTCGGTGTGGACCAGTTCCGTCCCCGGCCCGGCATAGGCCTGGCAGAGGAGGCTCAGGATCTCGTCCGAGCCAGCGCCGCAGATCAGCCGCGCGGGGTCGAGGCCGTGCACCTCGCCGATCGCACGGCGCAACTCCGCATGGCTCCCGTCGGGATAGATGTTGAGACCGTCGCCCACGCGCCGGTAGGCGTCGATGGCGCGCTGCGAGGGGCCGAGCAGGTTCTCGTTGGAGCTGAGCTTCACCACGCGGTTCGCGCCGTGAACCTTGCTCTCGCCACCCTGGTAGGGGATCACGTCGAGAATGCCGGGTTGCGGGGCGATCTGGTGGGTCATTTTCAGGCCTTCGCTGGAGGTCGAAGCTCCTCGTAACGTGCACGCTCGGGCTTTTCCAGCGCTTCGGCGTCGAGATGATGCCGCAGGAATGCGCCAATGCGGTCCAGCGCCTCGTCCGCCTCCGGCAGCCAGCCGTGGAACATGTGCCAGCAATGCGGTGTGCGGTTCCACATCTCCAGCGTCACGTCGGCGTCGAAGCGCTCCAGCCGCGCCGCCATCAGGCGGGCGTCGTCCTCCAGCACCTCGGCACCGCTGCCGTGGATCAGCACAGGCGGCGCGCCGGGAAAGGTGCCAAAGAGCGGCGAGGCCGTCGGATCGTCTGCCGGTCGGCCATCCATGTAGATGTCGCGGGCCTGCGCGATGCGGGGGAAGGGCAGCATCGCCTCGCGCGCGACGTTGCGCTCGTAGCTCTCGCCCGAGAGGGTCATGTCGGTCCACGGGCTCATCAGGGCGAGGGCACCGGGTCGCCCGGCATCGCGCGTGCATAGGATGTGCAGCAGTGCGAGGGCGAGCCCGCCACCGGCGCTGTCCCCGGTCAGACCGATCCGCGAGGGCGCAAGTCCGCGATCGAGCAGGGCCTGCCAGACCGCCTGCGCGTCCTCGACCGCGGCGGGGAACGGATGCTCGGGCGCGAGACGGTAGTGCGGCAGCAGCACCCGCAGGCCGGTGCGCTCCGCCAGGGCCGCGGCGAGGTGGCGATGCGTGGCGGGCGAGCCCATCAGGAAGGCGCCGCCGTGGAAATGAATGATCATCCGGTCCTGCGGTGCGCCGTCGGGGATGATCCAGACGCATTCGATCGAGCCGTAGGGGCCGGGCACGAAGTCGCCGTGCTGGCGTACGGTTTCGGGCCAGCGGAACACGCGATCCGCGGTGCGCTTCATGCCCGCGCGCAGGCGCATCGCATCGTCGGGCGCGCGGGCGAGCAGCGGTTTCTCGATCCAGCGCAGGTAGGTGTTGAGGATGGCAAGCTGGATCGACATCAGGTCAGTCGCGCCTCGATTGCCTCCCAGATGCGGGCGGTGACGTTCGTGCCCTCGAACCGCTCCAGCTCCTGCAGGCCGGTGGGGGAGGTCACGTTGATTTCGGTCAGCCAGTCGCCGATCACGTCGATGCCCACGAAGATCTGCCCGTGATCGCGCAGCGTCGGGCCGATGGCGGCGCAGATCTCGCGATCGCGCGCGGTTAGCTCCACCTTCTCCGCCCTGCCGCCGACATGCATGTTGGACCGGGTCTCGCCCGCCGCCGGCACGCGGTTGATCGCGCCCACCGGCTCGCCGTCGACCAGGATGATGCGCTTGTCGCCCTTCGAGACGGCGGGCAGGAACTTCTGCATGATCAAGGGCTCGCGGTTGATGCCGGAGAAGAGCTCGTGCAGCGAGGCGAGGTTGCGATCCTCGGGCGTCAGGCGGAACACGCCCGCGCCGCCATTGCCGTAGAGCGGCTTGAGGATGACGTCCTCGTGCTCGGCGCGGAACTCGCGCAGGGTCTGCAGGTCGCGGGCGATCAGCGTTGGCGGCGTCAGCTCCGGAAAGCGGAGGACTAGCAGCTTCTCGGGGAAGTTGCGCACCCAGGTCGGGTCGTTGACCACCAAGGTGGCGGGATGGACGAAGTCGAGCAAGTGCGTTGTCGTGATGTAGCTCATGTCGAAGGGCGGATCCTGGCGCAGCCAGACCACGTCCCAGTCGGCGAGGTCGACCTCGGTCTCCGGCTCCGCATCGTAATGGTCGCCGTGTGTCCGCCGCAGGGAGACGCGGTGACCGCGGGCGAGCACGCGCCCCTCCCGCCAGCTCAGCCCGTTCGGGGTATAGGCGAAGAGGTGGTGCCCGCGCGCCTCGGCCTCCTCCATGATGCGGAAGGTGCTGTCCGCGTCGATGTCGACATCGGCGAGCGGGTCCATCTGAACGGCGACCTTGAGCGTCATCGCCTCTCCTTTACGGGACGGGGCGCCCGGGATCGGGCGCTCAGGTGTTGTCGCGCCGGCGCCGTGGATCGTCCACGAACAGCACGTGGCTGACCACCTGCTGAACGCCGGACACACGTGATGCAGCCTCCGTGACCCGGCGCAGTTCGTCGGCGTCCTGCGCCAGCCCCATCACATGGACCACACCATTCACCGTTTCAACGCTGTAGTTCACGAACTGCACGTCCTCCAAGTCGAGGAGGCGGAAGCGCACCGTGTTGCTGATCCGCGCGTCGTTGGCAAGGTCGCGGAAGCCGCGGTCAGCCACGATGAGCTCGTTGATCACCTCGCGGACGTCCTGGACGGAGAGGGCGATCTCCCCGGCCTGCGCGCGCCGCGCCTCGTTCGGAACGGCGCCGAGCAGCACGACGCGGCCCTCCGTCACGTCGGTGGACACTTGGCCGAAAAGGCCGGCATCGGTCTGCAGGAGGGCGTTGTTGATCCGTACCTTGATCTCGGTATCGGTGAGCGCCTCGCCGGTGCTGCGCTCCTGCGCGGCCGTGACCGCACCGGTGGCGAGCCCGCCGACCGTGAGCGGGGCGCATCCGCCCAGCATGAGCGCAAAGGCGAGCGTCAGGCCCGGCCCCCGTTTGAAGAAAGACATGCTCGATCCCTTTTTCGCCTGTGTTCCAGCCTCAGTACGGGTGAGCATTCTCCAGGATCTCGACACCGCCCTGCCGGTCGGCGAGGACCACGTCAAAGCGCAGTTCGGTCCGGGCGCTCACTCCGTGTTCCATGATATAGGTGTTCGCCGCCGCCTCCAAGCGCGACCATTGCCGGGGCGTGATCGCGGCTGCCGCCTCCTCCAGCGTGCGGCGCGACTTGACCTCGCAGAAGACGAGCCTGCCGCCGATTTCTACGATGAGGTCGATCTCACCCACGCCGCGACGGCGGAACCGGCGCGCCACGAGCCGCGCCCCCTGCATGCGGTAGAGCCGCAGCGCCGTCTCCTCCGCCGCCGTGCCGGCCGCATGGGAGAGTGCGCCGCGGCGCCGGCGTCGCTCGCGGTCCGGGCATGGCGGCGTCGGGAGCGGCGGACCATCGAGGGCGGCGAGGAAATCGAGCTGTCTCGGTTCGACTGACATGCAGTCGTCACACCATGAATTCCCTAATCTTCCCTTAATCCCAGCGCCATCCGGTAGACGTCCTTGCGGGGACGGCCGGTCTGCCGGGCCACCGTGTCGGCGGCGTCCCGGGTTCGCATGGTCTCGAGGGCCCCGCGCAGCAGCGCGAGAACGCTCTCGTCATCGGCGGCGACCGCCTGCGGGGGGCCGATCACCACGACGATCTCGCCCCGCGGCGGGCCGTCGCCGGGATGCGACAGGTCGCCGAGGGGGCCGCGCCGCACCTCCTCGAACCGCTTCGTGAGCTCGCGGCAGATGGCGGCGTCGCGGGTATGGCCGAGGATGTCGGCCATGTCCGCCAGCGCCGCGGCGAGCCGCCGGGCGCTTTCGTAGAAGACCAGGGTCGCGGGCACTTGCGCGATATCTTCCAGGAACCGGCGGCGGGCCCCGGCCTTGGGCGGCGGGAAACCCGCGAACAGGAAGCGGTCCGTCGGCAGCCCCGCAACCGCCAGCGCTGCCAGCAGGGCCGACGCACCTGGCGCGGTGCGCACCTCGTGACCCGCCCCGATCGCGGCGCGGGCGAGCTGCAGGCCCGGATCGGCGACGAGCGGCGTTCCCGCGTCCGAAGCATAGGCGACGCTTCGACCCTCCGCCAGGGCGGCGAGCAGCTTCGGCCGCTGCGCGGGGCCGTTGTGATCATGATAGGGCAGCAGGGGCCGTCCGTTCAGCGCGATGCCATGGATCTCCATCAGCCGGCGCAGCGTGCGGGTGTCCTCCGCCGCGAGCACGTCGGCCGCGGCCAGCACGTCGAGCGCCTTCAGCGTGATGTCGCGCGCTGCTCCGATCGGTGTCGAGACGAGATGGAGCGCGGGCTCGAGGGGCTCTGGCATCGGAGGGTTCCATAGACGATTTCCGGCTTTGCCATGGGCGGGCCGCGGACTACCATGCCGATCCCGACCCGCCGGACTGCCGCGCGGTCCGAACGAGACAGGAGGCGCATGATGCGCGAAACACCGACCGCCGTCACCCGAATTCTGCGCGCCGGAGCCGCAGCGGCCCTCGCCGCCCTCGTCTCGGGATGCGTTCAGCAGCCGACCCAGCGCGCGGCGCCGGAGACGCCGACCCGGACCGCGCCGGAGCGTACGGTCCTCGCCCCCGGGCAGGTCGATCCGAACGGGCCGGTGCAGGTCGCGCTTCTGGTGCCCACGGGCAGCGGCAACGGGGAGCGCGACGCGATCGGCCGCGCGCTGGAGCAGGCGGCGCGGCTCGCGGTAGCGGACGCGACGGGTGTCGACATCCAGCTCCAGGTGATCCCGACGGGGGGCGAGGCCTCCCGCGCGGCCGGGGCGGCGTCGCAGGCCGTCGCGCAGGGCGCCGACGTCATCGTCGGCCCGCTCTTCTCGACCTCCGTCGCGCAAGTGGGCCCGACGGCGCAGGCGGCGGGCGTGCCGGTCTTTGCCTTTTCCAACAACCCGGCCGTGGCCGGACAGAACGTCTACATCCTCGGCAAGACCTTCGAGGACAGTGCCGCGCGCATGCTCTCCTTCGCCGCGGCGCAGGGCCGCAACCGGGCGGGCGTGATCCATACGCAGGATGCCGAGGGTCAGGCGGCGCTCAACGCGGTACAGGCCGCGGCGCGGCGCACGAATGCGCAGCTCGTGGCGTCGGCGTCCTATCCCCGGTCCCGCGACGGCATTCCGGCGGCGGGCGAGGCCTTCACCAGTGCGATGACCTCCGCCGGCGCCAATGCGGTCGTGATGTCGGACCGGGGCACGGGCCTGATCTACGCCGCGTCCTTCCTGCCGTTCTATGGCCTCGACGTCGACAACGTGCAGGTCATGGGCCTGCAGGAGCTCTCGGGCGGGGCCATCGCGGCGGAACGCGCGCTCGACGGCGCGTGGTACACGGTCGCGGACCCGGCGCCGGCCGAAGCCTTCGCGTCGCGCTATGCCTCGCGCTACGGCAGTCAGCCGCATCCGCTTGCGGGGCTCGCCTATGATGGTATTGCTGCGGTCGCAGCCCTGATCGCGGAGGCCCGCCAGACCGGCGACTTCAACGTGTTCGCGGCACAGAACATAACCAGCCCCGCCGGTTTCGCCGGGGTGGAGGGCGCGTTCCGCTTCCGGCCGGATGGCGGCAACGAACGTGCGCTCGCGATCATGGAAGTGAGCCGTGACGGACCCCAGCTTGTTGATCCCGCCCCAGCCGCATTCGGACTCGCCGGTTTCTGACCCGGCGATGACCGACCCGTCCGCCAGCGCGTTCGAGCTGGCGGGGCGGGTGATCGACACGGAGGCACTGGTCGCCCGCATCGCGGACGGCGACGCATCCACGCCGGCCGAATACCGCGAACGGGCGCTGGCGGAGCTTCGCACGGCGCAGGAGACGGGGCGATCCCGCATCGCGGCAGCACTTGCCGATGCGCCGCTCTGCGGGCCGCAGGCCGCGCGCGCCTATAGCCGACTGACGGACGGGCTGGTGCGCACGGCGCTTCAGGTCGTGTCCCGCTGGCTGCACCCCAATCCGACGCCGACCGAGAGCCAGCGCATCGCGGTGCTTGCCGTCGGCGGCTTCGGGCGGGCGGAGATGGCGCCGTTCTCCGACGTCGATCTCCTGTTCCTTACCCCCTACAAGCAGACCGCCTGGGGCGAGAGCCTGATCGAGGCGGTGCTCTACCTGCTGTGGGACCTCAAGCTGAAGGTCGGCCAGTCGGTGCGCACGATCGAGCAGTGCCTGCGGCTGGGGCGCGAGGACATGACGATCCGCACCTCGCTTCTGGAACGACGGCTGATCTGGGGCGACGAGGGCCTGTCGGCCGAGCTCGACACCCGGATCTGGGACGAACTCTTCCGCGACACCGGTCCTGCCTTCGTGGAGGCGAAGCTCGCCGAGCGCGAGACGCGGCATGAGAAGAGCGGCGGCTCGCGCTACCTCGTCGAGCCCAACGTCAAGGAATCGAAGGGCGGGCTGCGCGACCTTCAGGCGCTCTACTGGATCGAGAAGTACCTCTACAACGTCGACAGCATCCGCACGCTGGTCGACAAGGGGGTCTTCTCCGAGGATGAGTATGCGATCTTCTCCGCCGCCGAGAGCTTCCTGTGGTCGGTGCGCTGTCACCTACACCTCGCCGCGGGCCGCGCGACGGAACAGCTCACCTTCGACATGCAGGTCGAGGTCGCCCGCGCCATGGGCTTCGAGGATGCGGACGGCCAGCGCGGGGTGGAGCGCTTCATGCAGGTCTACTTCCTGCACGCGCGATCCGTCGGCGAGCTCAGCCGGATCTTCCTCGTTGCGCTGGAGGCGACGCACATCAAGCAGCGCCCCTCGCTGAGCCGCGCGTTCGGAGGCTTCTTCTATCGCGATCGGACGCCGGACGGCTTCGCGTTGAGCGACGGGCGGCTGACGGTCGAGGATCCCGATGCGTTCCTCGCCGACCCCGTGAACCTGCTCAGGCTCTTTCAGGTGGGGGTGGAGACAGGCGCGCTGATCCACCCGGACGCGCTGCGGCTCGCTACCGCCAATCTCGATCTGCTGGAGGGGATCCGCGGCAACACGCGGGCCAACCGCATCTTCCTCGACCTGCTGCTGGGCAACCGAAACCCGGAGCGGGGGCTGCGGCGGATGAACGAGACCGGCGTGCTGGGCGCCTTCCTGCCGGAGTTCGGGCGCATCGTCGCGATGATGCAGTTCAACATGTACCATCACTACACGGTGGATGAGCACACGATCACCTGCATCTCCGTCATGTCGAAGATCGAGCGCGGGGAGCTGGAGGACGAGCTGCCCTACGCCACCGAGATCATGGCCAAGGACATCAACCGCCGTGCGCTCTACGTCGCCATGCTGCTGCACGACATCGCCAAGGGCCGGCCGGAGGACCATTCGGAGCTGGGAGCCGAGATGGCGGCGGAGATCTGCCCGCGCCTCGGGCTGGACGAGGCGGACACGGAGCTGGTGGTCTGGCTGGTGCGCCACCACCTCCTGATGAGCGATACGGCGCAGAAGCGCGATATCTCCGACCCGCGGACTGTCAGCGACTTCGCGAAGATCGTGGCGAGCCGTGAGCGGCTGCGGCTGCTGCTGGTGCTCACCGTCTGCGACATTCGCGGAGTGGGGCCGAATACGTGGAACAACTGGAAGGCCACGCTGCTGCGCCAGCTCTACTCCTACACCGCGGACTACCTGACCGACGGGCTCGAAAGTCCGACCCGCGACCAGCGGGAGGAGGACGCGAAGACGGCCCTTGCCGATACATTGTCGGGTTGGCCTGCGGACCGGGTGCAGGCGGAGCTCGACAGGCACTACACGCCTTACTGGCTGGGGCTTTCCACAGCCACGCAGGAGCGGGTGGCCCATATGATCCCCGCAGTGGACGACCACCGCGTGGAAAGCGACTTCGTCGAGGATCCGGACCGCGACGCGACCCGCGTGACCTTCGTGAACCCCGATCACCCCGGCGTCTTCGCCCGTCTGGCCGGCGCGCTTGCTCTGGTGGGGGCGAACGTCCTGGATGCGCGGACCTACACCACTTCGGACGGCTACGCGATCTCGGTCTTCTGGATCCAGGACGCGGACGAGACGCCCTACGAGAAGGCGCGGTTGAAGCGGCTGCGCGACACGGTGATGCGCACCCTGATGGGCGAGGTCGTGGCGCGCGCCGCGCTCGATCCGAAGGACAAGATCAAGCGGCGGGAGAAGGACTTCATCGTCCCCACCCGCATCCGCTTCGACAACCAGGGGTCGGACCTGTTCACCATCGTGGAGGTCGACACGCGCGACCGGCCGGGACTGTTGCACGACCTCACGCGGGCGCTGGCGGCGTCGAACGTCAACATCTTCTCCGCCATCATTGCGACCTATGGCGAGCAGGCGGTGGATACGTTCTACGTGAAGGATCTCTTCGGGATGAAGCTCACCTCAGAAAGCAAGCGCCGGCAGGTGGAGCGCGCGCTGCGCGACGCGGTGATGCGGCGGCCAGAGGGCACGCGTTAGCCCTCAGTGGCTGTTTCGGGACGGACGCCGTCGCGATGGATGCTCGGCCATGCTGCTCGGCCTCGGGTGTCGATGCCGGATACCTGCTGTCCGAGCTTGGAGACGGTCGTCGAGAGCGGGGCCGCCTCCCCCTACACGCCCATTCTCGGCCTGAACGGCCGGCGTACCCAGCAGATGATCCCGGCCCGCAGTAGGACGTCCGCCCGGTCTGTTCGGGGTCATCCACACCCGCTTAACTGTCCGGCGACGGCCGGGTTCGGCGTTGCAATACCGGATTCCAGGATGTCGGAGAGGGCATCCGGGCGTGCCGGATCGGCTTGCAGGGCGATGTCGGTTCCCCGGGGGCTGCCCCCCGGCCTCCGCCTTGAAGATCTCGTTCACCATCAGATCGGTCAGTCGTCAAACGGGACGGCGTTCCAAGCGGCGTTGTCCGTCATTCAGCCGGGGGAGATCCACGAACAGGGCAAAGCGGCGCCGGAACCCTTTCCGCGACGCACTGCCGGCACCGAGCGGACGTTACCGGACATACCAAAATCCGATACCCCACCTCACGTGTCCGAGACGATCCGGCCGTCCTCCAGCGTGATGATCCGGTCGGCGAGTTCCAGGATGCGGTTGTCGTGCGTCACCATGACGGTCGTGGTGCCCCGCTCGCGCCCCAAAGCCTTCAGCATCTCCACCACGTTGCGCCCGCTCTCCTTGTCGAGGGCGGCGGTGGGCTCGTCGGCGAAGACGATCTCGGGATTGCCGACGAGGGCGCGGGCCACCGCGACGCGCTGTTTCTGCCCGCCGGAGAGGTTGGCAGGCAGGTAATCCACGCGGTCGCCGAGACCCACGAGCTCCAGCACATGGCGCGCCGCCTCGTTCTCGAGCTCGGGATCGCGGGCGCGACCGTGTACCTGGAGCCCCATCAGTACGTTCTGCCGCGCAGTCAGGCTGTCATGCAGGTTGTGCGCCTGGAAGATGAAGCCGAGGCGACGGCGGAGCTGGACCTGCCGGTGCTCCGCCGCGCCGTTGAGCTCGCTGCCAAGCAAGTTCACCGATCCGTCCTGTACGTCGCGTAGGCACCCCATCAGCGTGAGCACCGTCGTCTTGCCGGAGCCCGACGGCCCCATGAGGATCGTGAGGCTGCCACGCGCGATGCTGACATTCACGTCGAAGATCGCCTGCTTGCGCGCGTCGCCCATCCCGAACCAGTGGTTCAGGTTGCGCACGTCGATCGGGGCGGGGGCGTTGGAGATGTTCATGTCAGAACAGGTCCGCCGGATCGGCCGAGGCAAGCCGGCGCGTCGCGACCGCGCCGGACAGCGCGCACGCCACCATGGTTCCGACCAGCACGGCGACCGCCGTCGTCGCGGTCAGGGTCATCGGCAGCGCCGTCGCTGCCTCCATTCCGGCATAGAGCAGGAGGGCGATCACCACCCCCGGAATGAAGCCGAGCACCGCAAGCACAAGCGCCTCTTCCAGCACGATACCGAGAAAGAAGCCCTGCGAGTAGCCCATAGCCTTGAACGTCGCGTATTCCTTGAGATGGTCCGCCACGTCCGTCGCCAGCACCTGATAGACGATGACGATCCCTACCATGATGCCGATCACGACGCCGAAGCCGAAGATGATGCCGGTGGGCCGCTCGGTGGTCTGGTAGCTCAGATCCTGCTGCGCCGCCGCCTCGAAGGTACGCACGCGCATCTGGTCGCCGATCCGCTCCTGCAGGCGGGCGGCGACGGCCTCCGCATCCGCGCCGCGGGCCGTGCGCAGCAGGATGTGGTTCGGCGCGCCCGTGCTGCGCGCGGGAAAGAGCCGCAGGAAGGTCTGGTCGGACGCGAACATGTAGCCGTCGGCGGAGAAGCCCACGCCGCCCTCGAAGGTGTCGACCACGGTCACGGTCCGTCCCTCAAGTTCGAACACCATCGGGGTCTGGGGGCGCACGGCCGCCGCCTCCTCTGCGGTGAAGCCGCGCGTCATCCGGTCGAGGATCGCGTAGTCGGCCAGGCGCAGCGGCGCGAGCTGGGCGGCGAGGTCGGGGCGCAGGAAACCCGACTTTTCCGTATCGATACCGAAGACCTGCAGCGAGCGGTCGTCGTTGTTGTGCAGCCAGTCGCGGAACCCGATGAAGAGGGAGGTGCCGTCCACCACGTCCGGATCGGCCAGCGCCTCGAACAGGTACTGGCGCGGCACGTTGCTGCCCTCGGTCATCGTGTTGGCGTCGTTGGCGGAGATCATGATGTCCGCCTCGAACATCTCGTAGCCCTCGATGATCGTGCTGTTGAGTGCGCCGAGTATGCCGAGCTGCACCAGCACCAGCACGTCGGCAAAGGCGACACCGGCGAGGGCGGCGAAGAGCCGGCCCTTGGAGTGTGTGAGTTGCAGCCAGCCGACCGGCAAACGGCCGATCAGCCGGGTGAGGAGCGCGATCACTGCGCGGTCCTCGTGTCGATCCGCGCGATGACCTCGAGATCGGTGAAGCGCGAGGCGATGGACGAGCTCGCCTCGTCGAGCCGGACGAGTACGTCGATGACGCGGGCATCCGTGTTGGCCGCCGTATCGTCGGACACCACGTCCTGCCGCCCCACCGTAAGCCCGATCCGCTCCACCGTGCCGTAGAGCGTCTCCCCCAATGCGTCGGCCACCAGCTCGACCGGCTGCCCGGCATCGACGCCGCGGATCTGCGACTGGAAGACCTCGATCTCCGCCATCATCTGGGCCGTGTTGCCCATCTCCAGAATGCCCTCGCTGTCGGGCCGCTCCCCGGGTTGCAGGAATATGTCGAGGATCGTGCCGTCGATGGGCGCGACCACGACGCCCTGCGACAGGTCGCGGCGCGCGCGGGCAAGGTCCGCCTCCGCCGCATCCACGTTGCGCTGTGCCACGAGCACGTCGGGCTGTTCGTCGATATCGTCGGTCTCGTAGCGGGAGAGGGTGGCGCGGGCCCGCGCCAGCTCCCGATCCGCCTCGCGCGCGGTTGCCTGCGCCTGATCGAGGGACGCCTGGGTGGACACCCCCCGGTCGCGCAGGGAGGTCGTGCGCTGCAGCTCGATCTCGGCCACGTCGGAGGCCGCCTCGGCCCGCTCCACGTCGGCCCGCGCCTCCTCGATGGAGGTCGCGACGGACTGGCGGGTCTGGATCAGCGTGGCTTCGCGCACGGCGAGGTCCGCCTCCGCCGAGAGCACCGCGCTTTCAAGGACGTCGAGGTTGTCGAGGATGGCGAGGCGATCACCTCGCGCGACCGTGTCGCCCTCGTCCACGAGCAGTTCCGCGATCCGGGCATCGCCGGCACCGAAGGGCGGGGCGACGATGGTCTTGTCGCCCTCCGGCATCAGCCGTGCAAGACCCACGACGTCGGTCGGTTGCAGCGTCTGGGCCATGTCTTCGGGCAGTTCGACATCCGGCGGCAGCGCGATGGGGCTGGAGGTCCCGCCACCGGGCTGAAGCCCCGTCGCCTCGAAGAAGCGTTGTAGGCTCGGCGGCTGGTAATACAGTCCCACAACGCCGCCGACGGCGAGCAGGACCAAGATGAACGGGACGAGGAACACCGCCCGGAAGATGAGCCGGCGACGCTTGCGCGGTGGGCGGCCACCCTCTGCGTCGCGCTCGATCACTTTCAGGGGCAGGCCCGGGCGCGCTGCGTCGGCGGTCTCGGTCATAGGAGTGCCTCTTGCTTACTGACCGGTCAGTAAGCTAGTAGGGAGTGGTGACCGAAACAACCCCGAGCCCCCGCCGACTGTCGAAAGAGGACAGGACGATCCAGATCATGGCCGCGGCCCTGAGCGAGTTCGCCGAGCAGGGCTACGAGGGCGCGCGGCTCGATGCCGTCGCAGAGCGGGCCGGCATCTCCAAGCCGACGATCTACCTTTATTTCGACAGCAAGGAGACGCTGTTCGCGGAGGTGATCCGCAGCACGATCACACGCACGATCCGCCAGGCGTCCGAAGCCGTGGAACTGGCCGACGGCACGACGGAGGACGCGCTGCGGCTGATCCTCGGCATGGCCTACGACCACTTCATCGACACCGAGCTGATGTCGATCATGCGCCTCCTGATCGCGGAGGGCGGCCGCTTCCCGAAGCTTTTGGAGACCTATCACAAAGTCGCCTTCACCCAGGGCCGGGCGCTGATGCAGGGCGTGCTGAGGCGCGGCGTGGAGCGGGGCGAGCTGCGCCCCGGACCGGCGATCGCGATGCCGGAGCTGGTGATCGCGCCCGCCGTCTTCCTGTCGATCTACCGGATGACGTTTGACCGCTTCGCCCCCCTGGACAAGGAGGCGTTTCTCGACGCGCACGTCGACATCGTGCTCAACGGGATCCGGGCGAGCTGACACGCTATGCGTGTTCCATGGTGCTTCGGATTGAATCCTGACAGCACTCATTCCCGCGGGTGAAACGGGGGGTATTAATTCGGACAATATGCTGCAAAGTCTAGGTTAATTCCGAAAATGCAATGACGTCTGCATGATACCTTGAGAACACGCTTAACGTGTATAGGAGCATTCGGCATGGAAGTTGTTTTGGAGGGAACCGAGGGGCCCGACCGCCTGTTTGGCAGCGACGCGCCCGAGCGCATCATCGGACTGGGCGGGGACGACACGATCTCCGGCGGGCTCGGGATCGACACCATGAGCGGCGGGTCCGGTGTCGATACGATCGACTACGACTACACGGGCGCCGACGTCGATATCAATCTGGAGAGCGGTCGCGCCCTGTTCTTCAACGGCGTGCTGGAGCGGATCCTGAGCTTCGAGAATGTGGTCGGCTCGACCGGAGACAACCTCATCACCGGCAGTGACGGCGACAACATGCTGTTCGGCAACGATGGGAACGACACCCTCATCGGCGGTCTCGGCATCGACAGCTTCGACGGGGGTGCGGGTATCGATACGGTCGACTTTTCCTATACCTCGGCGGATGTCGACATCGACCTGGCGCCCGACGGCGGCTTCAGTCCCGGCAGCGCCATCTTCGCGAATGGTGCGGTAGAGGTCATCGAGAACGTCGAGAACGTGATCGGGACGAACGGACGCAACGATATCAGTGCGGAGTTCCTGTTCACGGGTCCGACCCGGATCGAGGCTCTCGGCGGCGACGACACCATCTCGGGCTCCGCTTTCGCGGACGAACTCTTCGGCGGCAGCGGCGATGACGAGATCGTCACCAATGGCGGTGCGGACACCGTATTCGGCGGCACGGGGAACGACACGATCAGCTTCGGGGCC
Organism: Roseobacter sp. HKCCA0434; assembly: GCA_032464575.1. Taxonomy (GTDB): domain Bacteria; phylum Pseudomonadota; class Alphaproteobacteria; order Rhodobacterales; family Rhodobacteraceae; genus Pontivivens. The sequence goes on along the minus strand of JAWDKM010000005.1, from coordinate 487,137 downwards.
GACGACGGGGACGTCCTGATCTTCGCTGGGGACGGCGACGACCGGATCTTCACGTTCGGGGACTCGGGCCAAGCCTTCGGCGAGGCTGGAAACGACTTCTTCAAGGGGAACGACGGTCAGTCGGAAGGGATCTCCAACGACTTCTTCAACGGAGGCAGCGGCAACGATACGTTGATCGGTGCCGCAGGCGACGACACGCTGATCGGTGGGGAGGGTGACGACCGGATCGTCGACGGCGTCGTGACCGACGACTACGACTTCGGAACGGGCGACGATCTCATGACGGGTGGCGCCGGTGCGGATGTCTTCGAGTTCCGCGGAGGTGCCGCCCGCGACACGGTTACCGACTTCACCCAAGGCGAGGATCTGATCGATCTTTCGGCCTTCGACGAGAGCTTCGGCGATCTCGACATCACCCTCTTCGCAGACCGTACGGAGATCCTGCTGGACGAACCGGACGAAAGCGGTCTGGGCGCGTTGATCGTGCTGGACGGCTTTACCGGCACGCTGACGGCGGACGATTTCATCCTCTGATCCGGGCAGGGGGCGGTCCGGTCCGCCCCCAAGCTTCCCCGTGACGCCCGCCGCGAAGGCGCGTAAGGAGGGTCGATCACGGGGAGACCGATGCGACCGATCCGACTGCTTTCCGCCTTTCTCACCGTCGGGGGATGGACGCTGGCAAGCCGCGTCCTCGGCTTCGCGCGCGATATCCTGATCGCGGCCTTCCTCGGCGCGGGGCCCGTGGCCGAAGCGTTCCTCGTCGCCTTTTCCTTGCCCAACATGTTCCGCCGGTTCTTTGCCGAGGGGGCGTTCAACACCGCCTTCGTGCCGATGTTCTCCAAGAAGCTGGAGCGGGGCGAGGGGGCGCTCGCCTTCGCGCGCGACGCGTTCTCGGGCCTGGCCGGGCTGCTGATCGTCTTCACGCTGGTTGCACAGCTGGCCATGCCGGGGCTGGTGCTCCTGATGGCGGCGGGCTTCACCGACGATGCGCGCTTCGATCTGGCCGTCGACATGGGGCGGATCGTGTTTCCCTACATCCTGTTCATCTCGCTCGCCGCCCTGCTGTCCGGCGTGCTGAACGCGACGGGCCACTTCGTGGCGGCGGCGGCGGCACCCGTTCTGCTCAATATCATCCTCGTTGCTGCGATGCTCGGCGGCTGTGCGGCGGGGATCGACATCGGGACGGCGCTGACCTGGGGCGTGCCGCTCGCGGGCATCGCGCAGATGGCGCTGGTGTGGGAGGCGGCGCGACGGGCGGGCTACCGGGTCGTGCCTCACCGGCCGCGCCTGACGCCGGAACTGAAGCGGCTCGCGGTTATCGCCTTCCCGGCGGCGCTGGCAGGCGGGGTGATGCAGGTCAACCTTCTGGTGGGCCGCCAGGTCGCGAGCTTCTTCGACGGCGCGGTGGCGTGGCTGAACTATGCCGACCGGCTCTACCAGTTGCCGCTTGGCGTCGTGGGGATTGCCATCGGCGTCGTCCTGCTACCGGACCTGTCGCGTCGGCTGGGCGCCGGGGACGATGCGGGCGGGCGCGACGCGGTGAACCGCGCGGCGGAGTTCGCGCTGGCCCTCGCATTGCCCGCGGCGGTAGCGCTGATGATCGTGCCGGCGCCGCTGGTCAGCGTGCTGTTCGAGCGCGGCGCGTTCTCTGCCGGGGACGCGGCGGCGACCGCGCGGGCGGTGGCGATCTACGGGGCGGGGCTGCCGGCCTTCGTGCTGATCAAGGTGATCTCGCCGGTCTTCTTCGCGCGGGAAGATACGCGCACGCCTTTCCGTTTCGCCGTCGTCGCCATGGTGGTGAACGTGGTGGTTGCCGTAGGTGGCGCCTGGCTGGTCGGCTTCACGGCCGCCGCATGGGGCACGACGCTGGCGGCATGGGTCAACTTCATGCTGCTCTGGCGCTCGGCGGCGCAGTTCGGTGATGCGGCGCGGATGGACGCGCGGCTGACGCGGGCGCTGCCGCGGATCCTGGGGGCCACGCTGGTGATGGGGGCCGGGCTCTTCGTCTTCTCGATCCTTGCTGAGGATTGGTTCGAGGCGGGCGGGCTGCGCTACGTCGCCTTGCTGCTGCTCGTGGGCGGCGGCGCGGCGCTCTATGGCCTTGCCGCGGTGGTGAGCGGCGGCGTGAGCCTGTCGGGCCTCAGGGGAGCATTGCGGCGGTGAGCCTGCGTATTTCGGGAAAGATGAAGGCATGAGGGTCCTCGCCATCCTCTGCGTCAAGGATGAGGGCGTGGGCCTGCTCCACTGGCTCGCGCACCATCGGGCACTGGGCGTGACGGATGTGCTCGCCTTTTCCAACGATTGCTCCGACGGGACCGATGCAATGCTGGACCGGCTCGCGGCGATGGGCGTGGTCGAGCACCTGCGGGGGCGGGACGGCGCGCGCGGGCCGCAATGGCGTGCGCTGCGCGAGGCGGCGGAGCATCCGCTGATGGCGGCTGCCGACTGGGTGATCTGCATCGACGTGGACGAGTACGTCAACCTGTGCGGCGGCACGCTCGAGGCGCTGGTCGGGAGCCGGGAGGCCGATTGCTGGGCGCTCACCTGGCGGATGTTCGGATCCTCCGGCCTGACTACATGGGAGGACCGGCCGGTCACCGAGCGCTTTACCCGCTGTGCGCCGAACCCGCTGCACTGGCCCTGGCGCTGCGCGATGATCAAGACGCTGTGGCGGCGCGGGGCCTATGCGCGGCCCGGTGTACACCGTCCGCTCGAACCGGTTGGGCAGCCGGTCTGGGTGGACAGCAACGGGGTCCGGCTGCCGGAGCGCTTCGTGGAGAAGGGCGTCTTCACGGATTTCACGCGGCCGGCCTATGGTCTGGTGCAGCTCAACCATTATGCGCTGGGCGATGTGGAAAGCTTCGTGGTCAAGGCGGCGCGGGGCCGGTCGAACCGGCAGGGCAGTGCAGTGGATGCGGGATACTGGGTCGAGCGGAACTTCAACCAGGTCGAGGATGTCTCTGTTCTCGCCCATGGCACGCCGGAGCTCGAGGGCTGGATGGCGGACCCGGAACTCGCCGCCTTGCGGGAGCGCGCGGTGACCTGGCGCAGCACTCGCTTCGCCGAGCTGATGCGCGAGGATGCATGGCGTGACCTCTACACTCGTGTGGCGATGGCGGGCGAGAGCCGCGCCTTCTCCCCGGCCGAGGCGCAGGCGATCATGGCGCACGCGCGGGGCTGAGCGGGCGGCTCTCGCGCCAGGCGAGGATGCAGGCGGCCGCGATGATGACCGCCGATCCGGCCAGCGACAGCGTGTCGGGGATCACGCCGAACAGGGCGAGGTCCCAGAGGGCGGCGAAGATCAGCGTGGCATAGAAGAACGGCATCGCGAAGCTCGCCTCCGCAGCGCGCATCGCCTGCAGGAAGCAGACTTGCGCTGCCACCACGCTGAGGCCCGTCGCGGCCATCAGCAGCCATTGCGCGGAGGTGGGCCAGATCCAGACCGCGGACGCGACGGAAAGCGCCAGCGTGCAGCCGATGATGTTGTTGACGATGAGGATCTGAAAGGGCGCCTCCCGGCGTGTCAGGCGCTTGATGGCTATGACCTCGCCGCCCATGAAGAAGGCGGCGGCCAGCGCGATCAGCGCGGCGGGTTGCACCGCGCCCAAGCCGGGCCGGATCAGGAGGAGCCCGCCGATCAGGGCCGCGACCGCGGCTCCCCAGCGCCAGACGCCCGGCCGTTCGCCCAGCAGCGGGATCGCCAGCAGCATCGCGATCACCGGGTTGAGGAAGCTGATCGCCGTCGCATCGGCCATGGGCATCCGGGCGATCGCGAAGAAGAGGCAGGTCACGCCGGACCAGCCGAGCAGCACCCTCAATGCGTGCAACGGCAGGTTTGGCTGCATGATCCGCGGCCGCAGGATGGCCGCGGCAATCCCCAGCGCGATCAGCGCGAACAGGAAGCGGCCGCCGCTGACCTGGAAGGCGTGCATGCCCGAGGTCCCGAGCAGCTTCGCCATCAGCGACGCGGTGCCCATGCACGCGGCGGCGATCAGCATCATCAGGGCGGCGTACGGACGGTTCGGCATCGGGGGGCTCCTTCTCGCGATGCACACTGGTCGCACGCCGAGCGCGGATCAATCGGCGATGGTCCGAACCGTCTTCTCGAAGGTGATCGAGGTCGGCCGGTCGTAGCCGGCGTGGGCGGTACGTGCGACCTCCCGAAAGCCACAGCGGAGGAAGAGCGCGTGGTTCTCCACCAGTTCTATGCGGCTTTGGAGGCGCAGGACCGGGCGGTCTGCCTGCCGCTGGGCCTCCGCCAGAAGGGCTCGCGCGATCCCCTGACGTCGGCGCGGCGGGGCCACGGCCAGCTTGCCTGCATAGGCGTGATCGGGACGGTGCGCGAGGAAGATGCAGCCGACGATGTCCGTGTCATCGCGCCCGAGGATCAATCGCTCTGACCGCCGCTTTCGCACCATGCCATCGAGGTCGAGCTGGCCCAGCGACGACGGCGGATCGATCCGCCTTTCCATGCCGGCGAAAGCATCGCGCAACAGGGCGAGGACCGCCGCATCCTCGGCGAAATCCGGTCCCGCAGTACAGAGCCTGATCTCTTTCATCTTTCCCAAAATGCGCCCGCCGGAGGCGCATATGGCAAGCCGCGCGCCAGTACGTATTTGGGGAAAGATGAAGGCGGCGGTCGAGCCTTTTCGTTGACTTGGCGGCAGGTGGCCCGGATAAGCGGGGTTTCGGCGCCCGATCCGGCTGCGCGGGCGCCGAAATCCCATTCATCGCAGCCTTTCAGGAGTGACCACAGTGATCACGCCCGTCCTGCCGACCTATGCGCGGGCACCGCTCTCTTTCGAGAAGGGCGAGGGCCCCTGGCTGATGACCGAAGACGGCACGCGCTACCTGGACATGGGGGCCGGCATCGCCGTCTCCCTTCTGGGCCACGCGCATCCCCGTCTGGTAGCCGCGCTGGAGGAGCAGGGCCGACGACTGTGGCATACGTCCAACCTCTACGAGATCCCCAAGCAGAAGCGGCTGGCGGAGATGCTGGTGGAGCATACCTTCGCCGACACCGTCTTCTTCACCAACTCGGGGACCGAGGCGACCGAGGCCGCGGTGAAGATGGCGCGCAAGTACCATGCGGTGAAGGGGACCGGCCGCGACGAGATCATCACGTTCTCCGGCTCCTTCCACGGGCGGACGCTCGGCATGATCTCGGCCGCGGGGTCGGAGAAGCTGACGAACGGGTTCGGCCCGCTGCTGCCGGGCTTCGTGCATCTGCCCTTCGGCGATCACGATGCGCTGAACGCCGCGATCAATGAGCGGACGGCGGCGATCCTGATTGAGCCGGTGCAGGGCGAGGGCGGCATCGTGCCGGTGCCGGATCCTTGCCTTAAGGGTCTGCGCGACCTCTGCGACGAGCACGGCATCCTCTTGATCTATGACGAGATCCAGTGCGGCATGGGCCGGACCGGCAAGCTCTTCGCCCATGAGTGGTCCGGAGCCGCCCCCGACATCATGGCGGTGGCCAAGGGCATCGGCGGGGGCTTTCCGCTCGGCGCCTGCCTTGCGACCGAGGAAGCGGCGTCCGGCATGACCGTGGGCACGCACGGGACGACATATGGCGGTAACCCGCTCGCCTGTGCCGTGGGTTGCGCGGTGATGGAGGTGGTGACCGAGGACGGGTTCCTCGATCGCGTTTCCGCCATCTCGGGTCGTCTGCGGCAGGGGCTGGAAAGCCTGGTCGCCTCGCATTCGGACGTGTTCGAACTGGTCCGCGGGTCCGGGCTGATGCTCGGCATAAAGTGCCGGGTGCCGAACGGCGACGTGATCGCGGCGGGCCACGACGCGGGCGTTCTGGTCGTGGGTGGCGGGGACAACGTGATCCGCATCCTGCCGCCGCTGAACCTGACCGATGCCGAGGTGGACGAGGCGCTGCGACGTCTCGATGCCGCCGCGGGCGCCGTCGCCAAGGGCGCGGCCGCCTGATCCTGCCGGGCGGAGCCGTCGCGCTCCGCCCCCACGACATCTCCCGGAAAGGGATTTCCGACATGAAACACTTCCTGGACCTGAACAAGGTCGATGCCCCCGTTCTTCGCGACCTCATCGATGACGCACGCGCGATGAAGGAGGCGCGCGCCGGGCAGCCCAAGGGCGCGCCCGATGCGGAGCAGCCGCTGAAGGACCGGATGGTCGCGCTGATCTTCGAGAAGCCGTCGACGCGCACGCGCACCTCCTTCGACCTCGGCGTGCGTCAGATGGGCGGGCAGACCATGGTGCTGACCGGGGCCGAGATGCAGCTCGGCCATGGCGAGAGCATCGCGGACACCGCGCGGGTGCTCAGCCGCTATGTCGACCTCATCATGATCCGCACCTTCGCGGAGGAGACGCTGCTGGAGCTAGCCGAGCACGCGAGCGTGCCGGTCATCAACGGGCTCACCGACCGCACGCATCCCTGCCAGATCATGGCCGACGTCCTGACCTTCGAGGAGCACAAGGGGCCTATCGCGGGCAAGCGGGTGGTCTGGACCGGGGACGGCAACAATGTCTGCGCCTCGTTCCTGCATGCCGCCGGGCAGTTCGGCTTCGACCTTACCTTCAGCGGGCCGGAGGTGCTGGACCCGGAGGCGGAGGCGGTGGATTTCGCCCGCTCCAAAGGGGCCGACGTGCGGATCGAGCGCGATCCGGTGAAGGCCGTGGAGGGTGCTGACCTCATCGTTGCGGACACGTGGCTCTCCATGCATGACGACGCCAGCGCGCGCGACCGGCGGCACAACCTCCTCAAGCCCTACCAGGTCAACGAGGCTCTGATGGCGGCGGCGGGGGAGCAGGCGCTCTTCATGCACTGCCTGCCCGCGCACCGGGGCGAGGAGGTCACGGATGCGGTCATGGACGGGCCGCAGTCCGTGATCTTCGACGAGGCGGAGAACCGGGTGCACGCGCAGAAGGCAATCCTGAAATGGTGCCTGTCCTGAGGGCGCATCCCGCGGTCTTCGGCGCGGATGCTCGAAAGGGTGTGCCGGGCGTCAGCGCATGAGGCCCGGCACCGCGCGCGCCCGTTCGGCCACATGCTCCACGAAGCTGCGGATTGCGGCGGGCTGGACCACGGCGGGACGCCAGAGCGCCATGATCGGCGGGACGGGAAGCACGTGGTCGGGCAATACCTGCACGGCCTCCCCTGCCTCAAGTGCGGCATGGAAGGCCCAGATCGGGCCAGCATGGAGGCCGAACCCGGCCTTCACGGCCTCTACGATCGAGGCAATGGCGTTGATCGTGACGCCATCTCCGCGCGGGACGCGATGGAGCCTGCCGTCGGGATCGGTGATCTCCAGCGGGCGGAGCCGGTGCTCGGGGTGGAAGAAGACCTGCGGTTTGTGCGCGAGGTCCGCGACGGTGCCGATCGGGTTCTCCTCCAGCCAGGTGGGTGCGGCGAAGAGGGCTCGCGGCACGTTCGCCAGCTTGCGGGCCATCAGGGCACTGTCGGGCGGGCGGCCGACCCGGATCGCGACGTCGATGTCGTCGCGGACGAGGTCGACCGACCGGCTGTCAAGCAGCAGTTCCGGGCTCACATCTGGGTGCCGTTTGGCGAAGTCGAGCAGCCAGGGTGCAACATGTGCCTGCCCGAAATCGATGCTGGCGGCGACCCGCAGGCGGCCGCTCGGCCGCAGCGTCTGTCCCGCGATCTCGCTTTCCACCGCATCGACCTGGCCGAGCAGGCCGCGCATCGCGGCATGGTAACGCCCGCCCGCCTCGGTCGGCCGGGTCCGCGCGCCCGAGCGATCGAGCAGCTTTGCGCCCAACCGGGTCTCCAGCGCGGTCATGCGGCGCGAAACGGAGGAGGGCTCTACCCCGGCCTCCATGGCGGCCGCCCGGAGGGATCCCAGTTCGACCACGCGGGCGAAGAGGGCGCTGTCTTCCAGACGGCCGGACATATTGCGCTCCATGCACTATGGACTTGCTGATTGGCAGGGTATGAGGCGTAAGAAGCACTGTCCATCTTCTACCTCGACGGCGCGGCAGTCGCGCCCTGATGAGGAGAGAGACAATGAGCAAGCTTCAGAACAAGATCGCGCTGGTGACCGGCGGCAACCGCAACATCGGCCGGGAAACCGCGCTGGCGCTGGCCGCGGACGGGGCGGACGTGATCATCACCTATCGCGCGCGGGCCGAGGACGCGGCGCAGACCGTCGCGGATATCGAGGCGCTGGGCCGGAAGGCCGCCGCCGTGCAACTCGACCTGTCGGGCACGGGCGAGATCGCGGGTTTCGTCGAGACGGTGAACGGCCAGCTTGGCCAGTGGGGCCGGCAGGACTTCGACATTCTGGTCAACAATGCCGGGATCCTCGGCGACCAGATGTTCGGGCAGGTGGAGGAGGGCGCGCTCGACCGTGTATACTCCACCAACTACAAGGGCGTCTTCATGCTGACCCAGGCGCTCGACCCGCTGCTTGCGGAGGGCGGCCGGGTGGTGCTGATCTCGTCGGGCACGGCGCAGGTCGCCTTCGCACCGCTGGTCAGCTACGGCCCGCTGAAGGCGGCGATCGAGAGCCTGACGCCGTACCTCGCGAAGCATTTCGGCGGGCGCGGGATCACGGTGAACGCGGTGGCGCCCGGCGGGCTCGACGACGAATTCAACGCGGAACTCTTCGACCGGATGCCGGAGGCGCGCGACTACCTGCGCGGCAACACGGCGCTGGGCCGCATCGGGATGCCCGAAGACGTGGCGGGCGTCATCGCCTTTCTCGCCTCGCCCGCGGCCGGGTTCGTCAGCGGCACGGTCATCCCGGTGGACGGCGGCTACCACCTCTGACGGCCGCGACCGCCTTCGCAAATCGCGCAGGGGCGCCCGCGGTGGCGCCCCGTTGCGTTCCGAACCGGCACGAACGGGCGAATCGATGGGCCAGCGGAGGTCGTATGCAGCCTTCGTGACTGAGATATCTCAATTTTTAGGAAGTTGCCGGAAAGATCGACGATGCCCGGCAAGTGGCCGTCATCGTTTCGCGACCGCGGCCAGAACGCTGATTTCGTCGCGTCAGTCGCGGTGTGCGAAGGCGGGTGATCACCTTGCAACGGATTTATGAATAGGTCAGCCTTGCAGACAGGCTAATCAACCACAGGGAGATAAAACATGCCTCGTTCGATTCTGCGGACGGCTGCCCTCACGTCGGTGCTGGCACTGACGCTCGGTGCGGCGGCCTCGGCCCAGACCTACTTCCGCGGCTCCGACGGCGATCCCGAAACGCTCGATCAGCACAAGACCTCCACCGTGACCGAGGCGAACCTGCTGCGCGACATGTTCGAGGGTCTGGTCATCTACGACAACGAGGCGAACGTGATCCCGGGTGTGGCCACGGAATGGACGACGTCCGACGATGGTACGGTCTGGACCTTCACCCTGCGCGAGGATGCAAGCTGGTCGAACGGCGATCCGGTCGTCGCCGGCGATTTCGTCTACTCGCTTCAGCGGATCATGGATCCGGCGACGGGCGCGAAATACGCCAACATCCTCTACCCGATCCAGAATGCTGCCGCGATCAACTCCGGCGACATGGAGAAGGAGGAGCTCGGCGTCCGCGCGATTGACGACCAGACGCTGGAGATCACGCTGGAAGGCCCGACGCCGTTCTTTCTGGAGCTGCTGACCCACCAGACCGGCCTGCCGGTGCATCCCGCATCCGTCGAGGAGCACGGCAATGACTTCGTCCTGCCGGAGAACCACGTCTCCAACGGCGCCTATACGTTGGAAAGCTTCACGCTCAACGATCGCATCGTGCTGACGAAGAACGAGGAATTCCACGCCGCCGACAGCGTCGAGATCGAGCGTGTCGAGTTCCTGCCCTTCGAGGATCGCGCCACCTGCGTGCGCGGCTGGGAAGCGGGCGAGGTCCATTCCTGCTCCGACCTGCCGGCGGAGGACATTCCGCGGCTCGAGGCGGAGTACGACGACGCAGTGCGGATCGCGCCCTATCTCGGCGTCTACTACTACGGCGTCAACACAGCGCGGGAGCCCTTCGACGATCCGCGCATCCGGCAGGCGCTGTCCATGGTGATCGACCGTGACTTCCTGGCGGAGGAGATCTTCTCCGGTACGATGATGCCCGCCTATAGCTGGGTTCCGCCGGGGATCGGCAACTATCTGGGCGACGACGCGCCGTCCTACGAGTGGTCCGACATGTCCATGCTCGACCGCGAGGATGCCGCCATCGCGCTGATGGAGGAAGCGGGCTACGGTCCCGACAACCCCATCGAGATCGAGATCAGCTACAACACGTCCGAGAACCACCGCAACGCGGCGACCGCCATCGCCGACATGTGGTCGATCCTCGGCGTGGAGACGACCTACAACGTGCGTGACGCCTCGGCCCACTATGCGATGCTGCGCGACGAGAAGGTGCACGACGTCGCCCGCGCCGGCTGGATCGGCGACTACTCCGACCCGCAGAACTTCCTGTTCCTGAACCGGGCGGACAATCCGGGCTTCAACTACGGCAACTACGACAACCCGGAATATGACGGGCTGCTCGACCAGGCGGGCGAGACGACCGACCTGCAGCAGCGGGCGCAGGTGCTGGCTCAGGCCGAGGAGCTCTTCCTCGCCGACAACCCGCAGATCCCGTTGCTCTACTACTCCTCGCGCTCGCTGGTGAGCGATGCGCTGGAAGGGTGGGAGGACAACATCCAGAACGTCCACCCGACCCGCTTCATGTCCATCTCCCAGTGAGTTGACACCGGTGCCGTCTGGCGAGGGCCAGGCGGTACCCTTTCCGAAAGTTCGATCATGCTGGCTTATGCGATCAGGCGCCTTCTGGGGGCCGTACCGCTTCTGTTTTTCATCATCACCGCCGCGTTCTTCATGATGCGCGTGGCGCCGGGCGGCCCCTTCGATCAGGAGCGCACGCTGGAGCCATCGGTGATGGCCAATCTCAATGCGACCTTCGGGCTCGACCTGCCGCTGTGGCAGCAATATGCGCGCTATCTCGGCAACCTGGTGCAGGGCGACATGGGGCCGTCCTTCGTCTATCGCGACTTCGACGTTCAGGAAATACTGGGCGCGGGGTTGCCGGTCTCGATCCAGCTCGGCGGGATGGCGCTGGCGCTGGCGCTGCTGGTCGGGGCGACGCTCGGTTCCATCGCGGCGCTGCGACAGAACTCGTGGGTCGACTACGCTGTGATCGCGACGGCGACCTTCGGGATCACCATACCCAACTTCGTGGTAGCGCCGGTGCTGAGCCTGATCTTCGCTGTCTGGCTCGGCTGGCTGCCCGCCATCGGCTGGGGCTCCTGGCAGCAGATGGTGCTTCCGGTCATCGCGCTGGCGCTGCCGCAGGTGGCGGTCGTCGCGCGCCTGATCCGCGGCGCGATGATCGAGGCGCTGCGCTCCGACCACGTGCGCACGGCGCGCGCCTACGGCTTGCCGACGCGGATGATCGTGATCAAGCACGCGCTGAGGGCGGCGAGCCTGCCTGCTGTCAGCTACATAGGCCCCGCCGCCGCGGCGCTTCTGACCGGCTCCATCGTCATCGAGCAGATCTTCGGCATTCCCGGCATCGGCCGGTACTTCGTGCAGGGCGCGTTGAACCGCGACTACACGCTGGTGATGGGGACGGTGATCATCGTCGCGATCTTCGTCGTGATCTTCAACCTGATCGTGGACCTGCTCTACGCCCTGCTGGACCCGAGGGTACGCTATGACTGACGTGACCGAAATCGCCGCGGGACAGCCGGAGGTCCGCTCCCGCTCCCTGTGGCAGACCGCTCTCCTGCGCCTGCGCCGGAACCGGGCCGCCATGGCCTCCATCGTCGTCCTGGTCTTCGCGGCACTTGCCGGGATCATCGGTCCGGCGATCGCGCCGCACCACTATGCGGAGGTCTACCCGGCCTATGTCCGCGCCCCCGCCTCGCTGGAGGCCTATCCGCGGGCCGAGGAGATCATCCCCGAGGCCGAAAGCGCCCTGCGCCGCGCCCGCCTGCAGCTCGACGGCATCACGCTGGAGGGCGAAGTGCTGACCGTCACCGGCACATCCCTGCGCGAGGTGGATGAAAGGGTGACGCGGTATCTCGACCGCTCTGACCTCTTCACCAATGCCCGTGTGGTGGAGATCGACGAGGCAGAGAACCGCATCATCATGGCCGCCGACGTGAACCGGCTGCATTTCTACTTCGGAACGGATGCGAACGGGCGGGACCTCTTGAGCCGCATCCTGATCAGTCTGCGTATCTCCCTGATGATCGGCCTGCTCGCCTCCGGCGTCGCGCTGGTGATCGGCGTGCTCTACGGCGCCACGGCCGGCTTCATCGGGGGGCGGGTGGACAACGTGATGATGCGCATCGTCGATGTGCTCTACTCGCTGCCCTTCATCTTCTTCGTGATCCTGCTCGTGGTGTTCTTCGGGCGAAACGTGGTGCTGATGTTCATCGCGGTGGGTTGCGTCGAATGGCTGGACATGGCGCGGATCGTGCGTGGACAGACGCTCTCCCTGCGCCGCCGGGAGTTCGTACAGGCAGCCGAGTCGCTCGGCGTGAGCAACGGCGCGATCCTGCGGCGGCACATCATTCCCAACACGCTGGGCACCGTGATCATCTACATGACGCTCCTGATCCCGAAGGTGATCCTGCTCGAAAGCTTCCTCTCCTTCCTCGGCCTCGGCGTGCAGGAGCCGCTGACCTCGCTCGGCGTGCTGATCTCCGAAGGGGCGAAGAACATGCAGAACGCGCCGCACATGCTGATCTGGCCCGCGCTGACGCTGACCGTGCTGCTCTTCGCGCTCAACTTCCTGGGCGACGGGCTGCGCGACGCGCTCGATCCGAAGGACCGGTGATGGGGCGACAATTTGGTTCCGCAATGACGATTGAAGGTGGCGCCCGCCCCGATAGCTCCCCGACAGAAGGCGGACGGTCCGCCGGAGCGCAAGGAGCACATCATGGCAAAGGTCGCGATCGTCTATCACTCGGGCTACGGGCACACGGAGAAGCAGGCGGAGGCCGTGGCCGAGGGCGCGCGCGATGCGGGCGCCGAGGTCGAGGTGCTGAAGGCCGACGACCTCACCTCGCCCGACAGCGGACCGTGGGAGGCGCTCGACAGCGCGGACGCGATCATCTTCGGCTCGCCGACCTATATGGGCTCGGTCTCCGGCACGTTCGAGCAGTTCGCGGATGCGAGTTCGAAGAAATGGCAGAACGCGGCGTGGAAGGACAAGCTGGCGGCGGGCTTCACCAATTCGGGCTCGCTGAGTGGCGACAAGGTGCTGACGCTGCTGCGCATGGTGGTGCTCGCCTCCCAGCAGCAGATGATCTGGGTCTCGCTGGGTCAGCCGGGATCGGAGCAGATCCACCCGGGCGACGATCCGGAGAACCTCAATCGGATGGGCTACTACCTCGGCGCGGCCGCACAATCGGACGTGGACAAGGGGCCCGACGTGGTGCCGCGGGCGAGCGATCTGGCCTCGGCCCGGGCCCTCGGGCAACGCGTGGCGGAGCTCGCCGACAAGTTCAACCGCTGAAGACGGGCGCAACCGTCCCGGCCGCCGTGCCGGGACCGCTCCCTTCGGCGACAGGAAGGGAGGCCCCGGATCGGGTCCGGGGCGGTTGCGCATGAGCGAAACGCGCGTTCTCGACATCGACGACATCCGCGTCACCTTCGACACGCCCGACGGGCCGGTGGAGGCAGTGCGGGGCGTCTCGATGCACGTCAAACCGGGTGAGACGGTCGCCGTGGTGGGCGAATCCGGCTCGGGCAAGAGCCAGATCATGATGGCCGCCATGGGCCTGCTCGCCGGAAACGGCACTGCGACCGGTGCGGTACGCTACCGCGGGCAGGACCTGCTGAGCCTCCGCCCACGCAAGCTGAACGACCTTCGCGGCGCGAAGATCACCATGATCTTCCAGGAGCCGATGACGTCCCTCGATCCGCTCTACCGCATCGGCACCCAGCTTTGCGAGCCGCTGCGCGTCCATGGGGGGCTGAGCGCCAAGGCCGCGATGGCCCGCGCGCTGGAGCTCCTGAAGCTGGTGCAGATCCCCAATCCCGAGGAGAAGATCCGGGCCTATCCGCATGAGCTGTCCGGCGGCCAACGCCAGCGCGTGATGATCGCCATGGCGCTCGCCAACGACCCGGACCTGCTGATCGCCGATGAGCCGACCACGGCGCTCGACGTGACCATCCAGGCGGAGATCCTGCAACTGCTCGCCGACCTGCAGGAGCGGATCGGAATGTCGATCCTCTTCATCACCCACGACCTGACCATCGTCGAGGCCTTCGCCGACCGGGTCTACGTGATGCGCAAGGGCCTGCTGGAGGAGGAGGGGCCGACCGCCCAGATCTTCGGAAATCCCAGGACCGACTACACCAAGATGCTGCTCGCCGCCGAGCCGGAGGGCACGAAGGCGCCGGTTTCCGCAGATGCGCCGGTCCTGCTGAAGGGCGAGAACGTGGAGGTGACGTTCGGCACGCCGGGGGGGCTGTTTCGCAAGGACACGACCTTCCGCGCCGTGGAGGGCATCGATATCGCGCTGCAAAAGGGGCAGACGATCGGCGTCGTGGGCGAGTCGGGCTCGGGCAAGTCGACGCTGGGCCGGGCGCTGCTGCAGCTCCTGCCCTCCGAGGGCGTCGTCGTCTACCAGGGCCACCAGATCGGCGGTCTGGACCGGGGTGAGATGCGGCGCTATCGCAATCAGCTCCAGATGGTGTTCCAGGACCCCTACGGCTCACTCAGCCCCCGCATGACGGTGGGCGAGATCATCGCGGAGGGCCTGAGCGTCCATGCCCCCGATCTGCCGCGTAGCGAGCGGGAGAGCCGCGTTGCGCAGGTGCTCACCGATGTCGGGCTGGAGCCGTCGTTCCGCAACCGCTTCCCGCACGAGTTCTCCGGCGGGCAGCGCCAGCGCATCGCCATCGCGCGCGCCGTGATCCTGCGGCCCGATGTGATCGTGCTCGACGAGCCGACCTCCGCCCTCGACCGCTCGGTGCAGAAGCAGGTGATCGAGCTGCTGCGTCGCCTGCAGGTGGAGCACGAGCTCAGCTACATCTTCATCTCCCACGACCTTGCCGTGGTGCGCGCGCTCAGCGACTACGTGATGGTGATGAAGAACGGGTCGGTGGTAGAGCAGGGTGCGACGGCGGAAATATTCGACAATCCGCGAACAGAATACACCCAAAAGTTGATGGAGGCGGCGTTCAATCTTCGTGAGGTTTTGAAAAGACAGGCGAAGGCAAAAGGGATACCAGCGGTGACTTGACTTGATGCGGGCTTTTTCGCACTGGTATTCTCAGTAAGTTCTCCGGAGAAGACCTGTGAACCTGACCCGCTTGGTATATTACAGTCAGCGTAACCCTTCGATGTCCATGGACCTGCGGGAGCTGATCAAGACCTGCCATCGCAACAACGCGATGAACAGCATCACCGGCATCCTGCATTATAGCGGGACCTACTTCCTGCAGGTGCTCGAAGGCGGGCGGGCCGAGGTCAGCGCCACGTATCACCGGATCGCCAACGATCCGCGGCATTCCAACGTCATCCTGATCTCCTGTTCCGACGTGCGCGAGCGGCTCTTCCCGGTGTGGACCATGGGCCTGCACGAGGGGATGGACGAAGAGACGCGGAACATCTTCCTGCGCTACTTCGCGACCAAGGACGTGAACCCGGAGACGGTGAACGTCGACAGCCTGCTCGACGTGCTCCAGGACCTTTCGGCGGAACTGAGCTGATCTGAAAGACCGCGGCGCGCCTCAGCGTGCGCGTGCGCGGCGCCGCTCCTTCTCGAACCGGCTGGTCACACGCGAGAGGCGCTGCTCAAGCTCGTTGTTGCGGCGCTGGAGCCGCGTGAACTCCGTGCGGTAGGCCGCATCCAGCGTCGTGGCGACCTCGGTCGACTTACGGCGTCCGCGGCGACGGCCCACGACCGCCAGAAGGACGAGGACGACCAAGACGGCCGGGACGAGCGGCACCTGCAGCGCAAGGAGTTGGTCCAGGATTTCCATCGCGGTCATTCGCCCTCCTCCATGGTCGGGCGAACCTCTTCGGGCGCGGTCCGTGCCGCCTCCAGCTCCGACACGTCGACGTCGAAGGTCACGGCGCTCACGGTCTCCTCCGCTGCGGTCAGTCCGACGCCCTGGGCGCGGTACATCTGAGTGTCGAAGCCCGCCTCCGAGATCGAGGCGATCACCGCCTCCGCCCGGCGCCAACTCACCAGGTGGACCATGCGGCCATCCGCCTCCGACGAGGCATGGCCCGTAACGACGAGCTGGATCATGTCGCAGCCCGCGACGCGCTGCGCCACACGCCGGGCCGCGGCGCGCGCCTGCGGCGTCAGGTCATGGCTGCCGGCGTCGAAGGCGATGCGCGTTGCGCGAACCTCGTCGTAGACGGCGTTCGAGCAGATCCGGCCGACCGGCTGCACGCGCAGCGCGGCGGCGGTTACCTCGTCCACCGGTTCGTCCTGTATGCCGTCGTCGGGCACGACGCGCGCCATGACCGCGTGCTCGATCTTGTCCAGCACGTTGTGCCGGTCGAGGAAGACGAGGCCGGCGGCGAGCGCGCCGCCCGCCAGAAGCGTGAGGCCGAAGATCACGAGGCGGTTCGGTCCCTTGAGGGCCTCGAGGTTCGGTTCGCCCGGAGTGGGCCGCGTCGGCTGACGAGGTCCGCCCCGGCCGTTGGCAGCATGCGCAAAGCGTTCCGCGCGCGCGAGGCTCATGCCGGCACGGCGTCCGATGACGGTCTTGTCTGACTTTGGCATGACGGTTCCCCAAGCGTTTCCATGGGGATACCGTCGGCATTTGGCTAAAATGTGGTCAGAAGGTGCGAGTTCTAGGGCTTCTTGTGAAAAACAAACGCTGTAGCTGAATCTTCGCTTTCTTTTTCCATTGCAAGTTGCAAGAGATCGGCTGCCTCGCGAAAGGTGTGTTCGTTCTGATCCAGCTTCACGTCCGTGTTTTCATCCGACACGACAACGGTCAAGCCAAGATCAACTACAAGTTGCTGAAGCACAGTCACAATTCGATGCGAGTACACAATTTTCGACAAGTGACACTCTCCCACATGCTTTTAAACTGTGTCATAGCTTGGTCTGTAGCGCCGCACAATGGCAGTGATGGCGGAAAGTCGAGGGACGAATGGATTTCGCAACATGGATGAAGCAACCGATGGCCGACGGTATTGCTGTAGTCAAAGGGGGAAGCGCCGATCTTTTTGATCAGATCGCAACTCTGGATTACGGCATCTCCGCTCGGATATTGTGTACCGGTGCGGCAATGCGCCGCCTCGCGGACGCACGCGAGCTGACCTTCAAGCCGCATGTCTCGGCGATGGTCACGGACATGCCGCGGCGTGATCTGGAGCGGCTGGAACCGCGTGAGTCCCTCGGACCGCTCTTCGTCCTGTCCGACACGGTGGAGGAGTTCGTGGCAAGCGAGATCTCGTTCTGCCGCCGCCACGCCGACATGCTCGCGGGATACGGCACGCCGCTGCCAATCCTGGAGGACTGCGCCGCGACAAGCCTCGTTGCCCTCATGCGCGACATCTCCGACCGACGGGCAGGACCTCTGATCGTCCATGACCTGCGCGACCGCCTCGATATCGACACCGGCGGGGCCGTCACGGTGTTCGACGTGGCAAGCGCGCCTGCCGCCGTCCGCTCGCCCGACCCGATCGAGCTGCCGTCGGAGGCGCAGGTGCTGCAGCATGCGAGTTTCATCGGGTCGACGCAGCCCGGCGCGCTGCGCGACATGCACAAGCCCGTGCACCGGCGCGGTTACGAGCCGCTGTTCCGGTTCTGGATCGAGAACCTGCGCGCCCGCGCGGACAGCCCGACGCACGGGGACATCGTGGCCGATGCCATGGACCGGATCGACGTGATCCGACCGGGCTAGCGCGAGCGCACGAAACCCACGATGTCGTAGGTCTTCGCGAGGATCGGCTCCGCGATCCCGGCGGCCCGATCCGCCCCCCGGCCGAGGATCCGATCGATCTCCGCCACATCGGCCATCAGGCGGGTCATCTCCTCGCTGATCGGGGCGAGCTTCTCGACCGCGAGCTCGGCCAGCGCCGGCTTGAACTGGCCGAACTGTGCGCCGCCATGCTCCGCGATCACCTGCTCGGGCGAAGTGTCCGCGAGGGCCGCGTAGATGTTGACGAGGTTCTTCGCCTCGGGCCGGTCGGCGAGCCCGTCCAGCGTCTCGGGCAGCGGCTCGGGATCGGTCTTTGCCTTGCGGATCTTCTTCGCGATCGTGTCGGCGCCGTCGGTCAGGTTGATGCGGCTGGCATCCGACGGGTCGGACTTCGACATCTTCTTCGACCCGTCGCGCAGGGACATGATACGGGTCGCCGCCCCCTCGATGATCGGCTGCGTCTCGGGAAAGAACTCCACGCCGTAATCGTGGTTGAACTTCGCCGCGATGTCCCGCGTCAGCTCCACATGCTGCTTCTGATCCTCGCCCACCGGCACATGCGTCGCGTGATAGGCGAGGATGTCGGCCGCCATCAGCGACGGGTACGCATAGAGGCCAAGCGAGGCCTTCTCCGCGTTCTTGCCCGCCTTGTCCTTGAACTGGGTCATCCGGTTCACCCAGCCCAGCCGCGTCACGCAGTTGAAGATCCAGCCGAGCTCCGCGTGCTGCGGAACCTGGCTCTGGTTGAACAGGATCGACTTCTCCGCATCGAGGCCACAAGCGAGGTAGGCCGCGGCGAGCTCCCGCGTCGCGTGCTTCAGGTCCGCCGGATCCTGCCAGACCGTGATCGCGTGCAGATCGACGATGCAGTAGATCGTCTCCATCCCGTCGTCCTGCATCTCCACGAACCGCTTCACGGCGCCCAGATAGTTGCCGAGCTGCAGGTGGTTGGTCGGCTGGATGCCGGAGAACACGCGCGGCGTGAAGCTGGTCATCGGTCAAACCCTCAGATAGATCGGAGCGCGTTATCGCCGCCCCCGCGGCACAACGCAAGGTGAGAGATGGCGCTCTACATCGATGCCGATGCCTGCCCTGTGAAGGAGGAGGCAAAGCGCGTGGCCCACCGCCACGGCCTGCGCGTCTTCGTGGTTTCGAATGGCGGGATCCGGCCCGACCCGCATCCCGACGTCGAAACCGTGGTGGTCGAGGCGGGCGCGGATGCCGCCGACATGTGGATCGCGGAGCGGACGGGGCCGGGGGACATCTGTGTGACCTCCGACATTCCGCTTGCCGACCGGGTGCTGAAATCCGGGGCGGCGGCGATCCGGCCCGACGGCGAGGTCTTCACCGAGGCCTCCATCGGGCACCAGCTTGCCATGCGCGACCTCATGGCCGATCTGCGCGCCGCCGATCCGTTCCGGCAGGGCGGCGGCAAGGCGTTCTCCAAGGCTGACCGGTCCCGCTTCCTCGACCGGCTGGAGGCACTGGCCCGCAAGGCGCAGCGCTGAGCGCCTAAAGATGCGGCAGCATCGAGTCGTAGTTGGTGGTAAGGTGCACCGACAGCACCTGCCAGCCCTCCGTCCCACGGTAGGCGGCGATGGCGGCGAAGAGCAGGCCTTCCGGGCTCTCGAACAGCACGGCCTCCCGATGGAAGGTGTCGCCGCTGCCGGAGGAGGACAGGATCGTGCAACTCGTCACGCCGGTCCCGTAGAGGTCGTAGAGCTCCGCCCCCAGCCGCGTCGCGTCGCCCTCGTCGATCTGGCCGCGCTCGACGGCGAAGTCGAAGGCGCGGGCATACTGGCCATCCTCGATGGCGCTGCGGATCTCCACGACGGGCGGAACGTTCGCGCCGGCATCCTCGCCGATGCAGGTCATGGCGTGGAGGGGCGACGCGGCGAGCGTCATGGCCAGGAGCAGTCTCATTGCAGCCTCGTGGACAGGATCAGGAGGAGGGTGGCGATGAGCGCGGAGCCCGTCAGCGCGGGGCCGAGACCCACGACATCTGTCAGGACACCCAACAGGATCGCGCCCGTCGCGGTCGCGGCGAGGGCGGTGGTCACCCACAGGCTCATCACCCGCCCGCGTATCGTATCGCCCAGCCGGATCTGGATGGCGGACTGGATGCCCACCGCCGTGAGCGTTCCGGCCGCCCCGAGCCCGAAGAGTACGGCGAGCGCGGCCGGCCAGCTCGGCGCGACGGCCAGCGCGGCCACCAGCAGCACGCTCGCAAACGCCGCGGCGACCGAGAGGCGGGGCAGGCGGTCGCCCGGCAGGATCGGATGGGTGGCCAGCCAGGCGGAGGAGAAGAGCGCGCCCAGCCCCGCTGCTGCGGTGAGCTGGCCCAGACCCTCCGGTCCACGGGCGAAGGCCCCGTCCGCGATCACCGGCAGGATCTCCTGAGCGCCGCGGGCCGGCAGGGCCGCAAACGCCGTCATCGCGATTCCGGAGCGGATCACCCGGTCCGATGCCGCATGGGCGAGCCCCTCCCGAAAGCTGTCGAAAAAGCCTGTCGTCTCCCTCTTCGGCCCGTCCGCAGGGCGCGGGGTTACCAAGACGAGTGCAAGCAGCAGCGGCAGGAAGGCCACGAAGTTGACCACTAGCGCGGCCCCGATCCCGAAGGCTGCGATCAGCGTGCCCGCGATGAACGGCCCGAGGAACCGCGACAGATTGAAGTTGATGGAGATGATCGGCACCGCCGCGCCGATCGCCTCCCGCGGGACGAGGCGCGGGGCCATCGCCATGCGCACCGGGTGGTGCAATGCCGTGACCGTTCCGATCAGCAGCGCGAAGGCCGCGAGCAGCACCGGCCCCAGCGCGCCGCTGAAATAGGTGCCGATCAGGCCGGCGGTCACGGTGGCCAATGCGATCTGCGCCCCGATTGCGGCGCGCCGCACGTCCGAGCGATCGACGACCACGCCCAGCACGGGGCCGAGCGCCAGCGTCGGAATCATCATGAGGAAGGCGAGCAGGCCCACGAAACTCGCGCTGTCGGTCAGGGCCCAGCCGAGCCACGCGATGGTGATCCGCTGCACCCAGACGCCGTTGAGGGCGAAGAAGTTGCCGATGACGTAGATGCGGAAATCGCGGTGGATCAGGGCGGTCGGGATCATGATGTCGAAGTAGCGCAAGGCGACGGAACGGCCATGCATTCCGTGCAGGGCGCTACAGCTCCAAAGCGGTTTGAATGCCGTGCGATGCTCTCCATATTGCAGTGCATCACAACGAGCCGCGCGTCGTGGGGACGCCGTGGCCTGAAGCAAGGAGATCTGCGATGACGACTGCAACGATGACCGCCGGCGGCCGCAGCCTCTTCGACACGGTTGCGCGTCTGCGCGCGCAATACGCCAAGTGGGTGCAATATCGCGAAACGGTGGCCGAACTCCGCCGCCACACCGAGTATGAGCTCGAGGATCTCGGCATGAACCGTGCCGACATCACGCGCGTGGCGCGCACCGCCACCTATGGCGAGATGGCCTGACCCAGCGTCATTCCACCATGGCTCCGCCGCAGGCCATGCATCCAATGCATGGCGTGGCGGACCGAACGGATGTTGTGGCAGCAAGGCTGCCCATTACATTGCACTGCAGCAGAACACGAGACGGGGGCCGCGATCCGGTCCCAAATGAAAGGACCTGAACAATGGCATTTGTGACCAGCACCGACATCCGCGGCACCTCCTTCGCCGACCGCGTCCGCGCCTTCTGGGCCCAGCGTGTGGAAGCGTTCGAGAAGCGCCGCCTCTTCAACCGCACCGTGTCCGAGCTCGACGCTCTGTCCGGCGCGGAGCTGAACGACCTCGGCCTGTCCCGCGCGAACATCCGCTCGGTGGCCTACGAGGCCGTCTACGGCAAGTGATCAAGATCCCCTGATGGGGTAAGCCAGCCCGCGACCCTACACGCGGGCAAGGCTCAGAACGGCGGCGCTTGAACCGGGGCATCCCTCCCTGAACCTCCCCGGTTCGCGCCGCCGTTTTCTATTTCAGAAGGGCACTTCGTTGGCGGCGGTGACGTAGCTCGCCACCACCTTCTTCTGCCCGGCCTTCTCGAAATCGATGGTCAGCTTGTCGCCCTCGAAGGCGGCGATGGTGCCGTAGCCGAACTTCTGGTGGAACACCCGCTCGCCCAGCTCGAAGGCCGGCGTGGCCGCGGCGTCGATCACCATGTTGCGCGCCTCCGATGGTGCGCGCATGGACCGGCGGCCTGAATTCTTCTGTAGGCGCGCCCAGCCCGGTGAGTTGTAGACATCGGCCTTCGACGCCTTCTCCATCAGGTCGGAGCCGCGCATCATTTGCGCCGCCGGGCTCGCCTGAGCCGCCGCTCCGAAGCCACCCCCGTAGAGGCCCGGCGGCGTCAGCACATCTACATGTTCCTGCGGCAGCTCGTCGATGAAGCGGGAGGGCATCTGGGAATTCCATTGCCCGTAGGTCTGCCGGTTCGCGGCGAAGCTGATCGTGCAGTGCCGCTCGGCCCGCGTGATGCCGACATAGGCGAGGCGGCGTTCCTCCTCCAAGCCCTTGAGCCCGGTCTCATCCATGCTGCGCTGGCTGGGGAACAGCCCGTCCTCCCAGCCCGGCAGGAAGACCACGGGGAACTCCAGCCCCTTGGCGGCGTGGAGCGTCATGATCGTGACCTTCTCCGCCGAATCCTCCGTGTCGTTCGACATCACGAGGGCTACGTGTTCGAGGAAACCCTGCAGGTTCTCGAACTCCTCCAGCGCGCGGATCAGTTCCTTGAGGTTTTCTAGCCGCCCCGGCGCCTCCGGCGTCTTGTCGTTCTGCCAGTGGGCGGTGTAGCCGGATTCCTCCAGCACCAGCTCCGCCAGTTCCGTGTGGGAGAGCGGCGCGTCGAGCCCCGCGGGCCGCTCCGGCATCGGCTCGTCCACATCGATCACATCGTCGTCCTGCGGACCGGGCTGCGCGGACCAGCGCATGATCGCGCGCCAGCGGTCGAAGCCGTGGATCAGCTCGTCGAGGTTCTTGCCGCCCTTCCCTTTGATCCCGCCATCGGCGACGACCGTGCGGGCCGCGTCCATCATGCTGACGCCATGTTCGCGGGCGAAGCTGTTGATGGTGGCGAGCGCCTTGTCACCGAGCCCCCGCTTCGGCGTATTCACGATCCGCTCGAAGGCGAGGTCGTCGTCGGGGCTCACGACCACACGGAAATAGGCCATGGCGTCCCGGATCTCCATCCGCTCGTAGAAGCGGGGGCCGCCGATGACGCGGTAGGGCATACCGATGGTGAGGAACCGGTCCTCGAAGGCGCGCATCTGGAACGACGCGCGGACGAGGATCGCCTGGTCGTTGAGCCCGATCGGATCGAGGCCGCGGGTGCCGCGTTGATACGCCTCGACCTCCTCGCCGATCCAGCGGGCCTCCTCGTCGCCGTCCCAATGGCCGATCAGGCGCACCTTCTCGCCGCCCTCGGCCTCGGTCCACAGCGTCTTGCCCAGCCGATCCTCGTTGGCCGCGATGACGCCGGAGGCGGCGGCGAGGATGTGGGAGGTGGAGCGGTAGTTCTGCTCCAGCCGGATCACGGTCGCGCCGGGGAAGTCCTTCTCGAACCGCAGGATGTTGCCGACCTCCGCCCCGCGCCAGCCATAGATCGACTGGTCGTCGTCGCCGACGCAGCAGATGTTCCGGTGGCCCTGCGCGAGCAGCCGCAGCCAGAGATACTGCGCGACGTTGGTGTCCTGATACTCGTCCACGAGGATGTAGCGGAACCAGCGCTGGTACTTTTCGAGGATGTCCGGGCAGGTCTGGAAGATCGTCAGGACGTGCAGCAGCAGGTCCCCGAAATCGACCGCGTTCAGCGTAATCAGCCGCTTCTGGTAGGCGTCGTAGAGCTCCGGCCCGCGGTGGTTGAAGGCCCCGGCTTCGGAGGCCGGCAGCTTGTCGGGCGTCCAGCCCCGGTTCTTCCAGTTGTCGATGATCGATGCGAGCAGGCGTGGCGGCCAGCGTTTCTCGTCGATGTTCTCCGCCTGGATGAGTTGCTTGAGCAGCCGGATCTGGTCGTCCGTGTCGAGGATCGTGAAGTTCGACTTCAGGTCCACGATCTCCGCATGACGGCGGAGGATCTTATTGGAAAGCCCGTGGAAAGTGCCCATCCACGGCATATGCGAGGGAATGCCATACGGCATGTTCTCGAGCCGCGTTTTCATCTCGCGTGCCGCTTTATTGGTGAACGTAACCGCAAGAACCTCTTCTGATCTGGCTCTACCTCTCCGTACCAGGTGAGCTATTCGGGCCATTAGGGACTTCGTTTTTCCGGTGCCAGCTCCAGCTAAGACAAGCAATGGCCCATCTAAAGTCTCCGCTGCGCGCCGCTGCTCGGGGTTCAGGTCGTCGAGATAGTGGGCCGGGCGCGCGGCCATCGCGCGGGCGGAGAGGCTCTGCTCCGCGGCGGCCTCGAACGGATCGTCTTCCCAGTCGGTCATGACCGGCAACATAGCGGAGCGGGCGGCCGAGTTAAAGAAGTGTTCACCGCCTGTTCCATGCGGCGGATGGGCTTTTGAGTGGTTGTGCTGAGGCGCGCCCCGGGGACCTCCTGCATCGGACGATGGCCGGGTTGAGCCTGACGATGACACCCCTCGCCCACCGTCCCGGCCGCCGAGCCGGGACCTCGTGCAACTGGCGCCTTGTTGAGGCAAAAGACCCCGGATCAAGTCCGGGGTGGTATCACTTCGAAGCGCCGGCCGAGCAGCGCCCACCCAGGTCGGGCGCTGCTCTCTCCCCGTAGCGCCGCCGCGAGCTTGACCGCCATCCACCCAAGTGCTTCGGTCGCGCCCATGCAGAACCTAGACGACCGCTTTCCCGCCATCTCCGACCTCGCGGCAGCCGCCCGGCGCCGGGTTCCGCATTTCGCGTGGGAGTATCTCGACAGCGGCACCACCGACGACGTTGCGTTGCGCGCCAACAGGACCGCGCTCGACGCCGTGCGGCTGATGCCCCGTTTCCTGAAGGGCGACCAGGGCCCCGACCTGTCGTACACGCTCTTCGGTCAGGAGTATGGCGCGCCCATCGGGATGGCGCCCGTCGGACTGACCGGCCTGATGTGGCCGGGGGCGGAGGCGATGCTCGCCGACACGGCGCGGCGGGGCCGGGTGCCCTATTGCCTCTCCACGGTCGCGGCCATGACGCCGGAGGAGGTCGGCCCGGTCGCCGGCGATTACGGCTGGTTCCAGCTCTATCCGCCCCGCGATCCGGAACTGCGGCGTGACGTGCTTGCCCGCGCGTGGGAGGCTGGCATGAAGGTGCTCGCCCTGACCGTCGACATACCCGCCCCCTCCCGCCGGGAACGGCAGCGTCGCGCCGGCCTCTCGATCCAGGCGGGGGTGAGCCGCCGGATGCTCAGCCACATCGCCGTCCGCCCGCGCTGGGCGCTCGCCACCGCACGCAATGGCAAGGCGACGCTCGCGACGATCGCGAAGTACGCCGGCTCCACCGATCTGGAGGAGGTCCGACGCTTCTTCACCGAGCGTTTCATCCACAATCCGGACCTCGCCTATGTCGAGGCGCTGCGGCAGGACTGGCCGGGCGCCCTGGTGGTGAAGGGTATCCTGAGCCCCGAAGATGCGGTCGAAGTGGTGGAGCGGGGCGCCGACGGCGTCTGGGTCTCGAACCACGGGGGGCGGCAATTCGACGCGGCGCCCCCGGCTATCGAAGCACTGCCGCGCGTCGTCGAGGCGCTGGGCGGGCGCGCGCCCGTCGTCTTCGACAGCGGCATCCGCACGGGGCTCGATATCGCGCGCGCACTCGCGCTCGGGGCCGATTTCTGCTTCGCCGGGCGGCCATTCCTCTACGGCGTGGCAGCCGCCGGTCAGGCGGGGGCCGACCAGGCGCTGCACATCCTGCGCGACGATCTGGACAACGCCATGCGCCAGTTCGGGGCGGAGACGCTAGCCGACTTGCGCCGGGCAGGGGCGATCGTGGCCTGACGCCACTGGTTCCCGGTACGGGAATTGCTTACATTTCGGGCGAGACTCAAGGGGGGAGCCTACCATGATCCGCATCGCCGCAATCGCCGCCGTCGGGGTGGCCGTCGCAGCCCTGGCCGCAACAGCAGGGGTGGTCCTGCTCGGCGGATCGGGAGGGGATGATCGTTTCGCGCAGTGCCGCGAAAGCCAGGTGGCCGGCGCCGATATCGGCGGCCCGTTCAGCCTGATCCGCGAGGACGGCACGCGCGTGACCGATGCGGAGGTGATCGACGGCCCGACGCTGGTCTATTTCGGCTACTCCTATTGCCCCGACGTCTGCCCGATCGATCTGTCGCGCAACGCGGTGGCGGTGGACCTGCTGACCGAGCAGGGCATCGACGTCAAACCGGTCTTCATCACCGTCGATCCGGAGCGGGACACCATGCAGCAGATGGCGGAATATACCGACTTCATGCATCCCGACATGGTCGGGCTCACCGGTTCGGTCGAAGAGGTCGAGGCGGCGAAGCGGGTATACCGCGCCTATTCGGCAAAGGTCGGAGACGATCCCGAGAACTATCTCGTCGATCACTCCTCCTTTACCTATCTCATGGCGCCGGAGGAGGGGTTTCTCGACTTCTTCCCGAGCAACACGACGGCCGAGGACATGGCACGCCGAACCGCCTGTTATACGGAGCTTCTTTGACCCGGTGATCCGGCGCGCCATGTCGAGCGTAGAAAGCGCAAGACATGACAACAGGTTCGCCAATGACACCCAATGCTGCATCCGATCTCGGACCGGACCCGACACTACTCCTGCTCGATGACGACGAGCCGTTTCTGCGGCGTCTCTCGCGCGCGATGGAGAAGCGGGGGTTCACCGTGACGGAAGCGTCGACCGTGGCGGAGGGCAAAGCCGCCGTGCAGTCGAAGCCGCCGGCCTATGCGGTGGTCGACCTGCGGCTGGAGGACGGCAACGGCCTCGACGTGGTGGAGGCGCTGCGCGGCGCCCGCGAGGACTCTCGGATCGTGGTACTGACCGGCTATGGCGCCATCGCGACGGCGGTCGCGGCGGTGAAGATCGGCGCCACCGATTACCTGTCCAAGCCCGCCGATGCCAACGACGTGACCGCGGCGCTTCTAGCCAAGCCGGAGGAGAAGCCTGCACCGCCCGAAAACCCGATGAGCGCCGACCGCGTGCGGTGGGAGCATATCCAGCGGGTCTACGAGTTGTGCGACCGCAATGTCAGCGAGACCGCGCGCCGCCTCTCGATGCATCGCCGCACCCTGCAGCGTATCCTCGCCAAGCGCTCGCCACGCTAGACGCGCTCCCGCGCCGTGATGCGCGTGCAAGTGTCATACCTGATTAAGAGCCGACCGACGCCGAGCTCCACGCCTTTGTCTCGGGCGTGGATCACTACGGTGGGCGCGAGGAAGCGCTGATCCTCGCCGACGTCTTCGAACAATGGACCGGCTTGCTGTCCGGCCTGTGGGGCGACCTCGTGATCTCCTACGGCGCCTGAAACTGCTGCCGCGGCCCTCACCACTGGTCTTTCCGCACCGGCTTGCAACTCGGAAGGCGAGCCTTGTTGTCTGCCTCATGACCGGCGTGAAGATGTACACGGACATCCTCGCCGATCTCGGACCATACTGGAGTTCCGTCTCGCGCCTCCACCTGCCGTCCCGGAGAAGATCAACCGGAACGTGCCGAAGTACACGGTGCGCCGCTCCCTCGACGACATGACGGACGTCTACGGACCGCCCGCCTCAGCATCACTCTCGCCCAATACGCCCGCCGGAGGCACATCAATCGTCCTTCAACGGATCGTGCCCCCAGTTCATCAGCGAGTACCGCCAGTCGGAGTGCTCCACGTCGTCGTCGGGTCCGCCCTGGCTGAGGTGACGTTTGATGTATCCCACGACCTTGCCCATGTGCTCCCACTGATCGTCGGTAAGGTCGTCCTTGTTGGTGCGCTTGATCTCGACGATCCGGCGGCCCGACCTGTGGCCGGTGCTCTCGCCGCCGTCGCTGTCGCCCACGGATTTCGACTCCTCGGTCTCCAGCCAGTCCTCCAGCTCCTTGGGCGCCATGTTCGTCAGGTCGCGCCACTCGTCCCACACTTGTTCGCGGCTCTTGCTCATCGGATCCTCCTTTATTCGTCTCTTGCGGAAGAACGACACCCGACGGGCTGCCACCGTTCCTGCGGCGTTTGTGCGCGGTCCGTGAACGCTTCGCCGCCCCGCGTGTTGGCGCAACGGAATGCATGGATGCCGTGGATTGCGGCACTAGGTGCCCGATCCGCCGGGTCGCGCCCACAACAAGAACAGGAGATGACGCATGGCCAAGAAGATCCTCATGGTACTCACCTCGCACGACGAGCTCGGCGATACGGGCGAGAAGACGGGTTTCTGGCTGGAGGAGTTCGCGGCGCCCTACTACGTCTTCAAGGATGCGGGGGCGGAGGTTACGCTGGCCTCGCCCGAGGGCGGTCAGCCGCCGCTCGATCCCAAGAGCGACACGGAGGATGCGCAGACCGACGCGACCCGCCGGTTCAAGGACGATCCGGCGTCGCAGCAGGCGCTCGCCACCACGCACAAGCTGTCCGATATCTCGGCCGCGGACTATGACGCTGTCTTCTATCCCGGCGGCCACGGCCCGCTTTGGGACCTTGTGGACGACGCGCACTCGATCGCGTTGATCGAGGCGTTCTGGGCGGCCGAAAAGCCCGTCGGCGCCGTCTGCCACGCCCCGATCGTCTTCAAGCATACGAAGGACGCGAACGGCGATCTGATCGTGGCGAACCGCAAGGTCACCGGCTTCACCAACGAGGAGGAGGACGCGGTCGAGCTGACCGACGTCGTGCCGCATCTCGTCGAGGACACCCTGAAGGAGCTGGGCGGCAACTATTCGAAGGCCGGCGTCTTCGAGCCCCATGTCCTGACCGACGGCAGGCTTGTCACGGGCCAGAACCCGCCCTCGTCGGAGCCTGCGGCCCAGGCCCTGCTCGAACAGCTCGGCTGATCGGCAGCGCCGCGCGGGTCATTCCACTTGCGCGGCGCGCCCGCCGGGGCTATGTAGCGGATCAACAGCGGAGGCTGGGGTCCAAACCCGGCCACCACCGAACGAGTGCGACGGGCCGCTGGCCCGTTTTTTTGTGCCCGATTGCCAGAGACGACGAGAGAGAACGTGACCGACCTGATCGCCAAGGCCGCCATAGACCGGCGCATCCGCGACATCATCGCCCCGACCGTGGAGTCCATGGGCTACGAGGTCGTGCGTGTGCGCTTCCAGGGCGGCAAGACCAAGCTCGTCCAGATCATGGCCGACAAGCCCGGCGGGATCGAGGTCGACGACTGTGCGGAGATCTCCAATACCGTCTCCGCGCTCCTCGATGTCGAGGATCCGATCGAGGGCGAATACAATCTGGAGGTCTCCAGCCCCGGCATCGACCGCCCCCTGACCCGTCTCAAGGATTTCGAGGACTATGCGGGCTACGAGGCGAAGCTGGAGACGCAGGAGCTGATCGACGGCCGCAAGCGCTTCAAGGGCGTGTTGCAGGGCGTCGAGGACGGCGAGGTCCTGATCGAGATCCAGGAAGGTATCGTCGGCCTGCAATTCGACTGGCTGGCCGACGCCAAGCTGGTGCTGACGGACGAGCTGATCGCGGAGAGCCTGAAGGCCCGCGAGACGAAGCTCGAAGGATTTGACGAGATCATCGAGGAAGATGCCTCGAGCGAGGAGGAGTAAGGACCATGGCCACGGTTGCCGCCAACAAGCTGGAGCTTCTGCAGATCGCCGACGCGGTCGCGCGGGAGAAGATGATCGAGCCCGGCCTCGTGATTGAGGCGCTGGAGGAGAGCTACGCCCGCGCGGCGAAGGCCCGCTACGGCGCCGATTACGACATCCGCGCCCATATCGACCGCAAGTCCGGCGACCTGACCATGGAGCGAGTGCGCACCGTGGTGGAGGAGGTCGAGGACCACTTCACCGAGCTCGACCTCGAGGACGGGCGCGAGATCGACCCGCAGGCCGAGATCGGGACCGAGATCCGCGATCCCCTGCCGCCCATGGACTTCTCCCGCATCGGCGCGCAGTCCGCGAAGCAGGTCATCATGCAGCGCGTGCGCGAGGCCGAGCGCGAGCGTCAGTACGAGGAATTCAAGGACCGCAAGGGCACGATCATCAACGGCCTCGTCAAGCGGACCGAGTACGGCAATGTCATCGTCGACGTGGGCCGGGGCGAGGCGATGCTGCGCCGCGACCAGCTCATCCAGCGCGAGGCGTTCCGCAACGGCGACCGCATCCGTGCCTTCATCAAGGATGTGCGGCTGGAGCAGCGCGGCCCGCAGATCTTCCTGTCGCGCACCGCGCCGGAGTTCATGGCCGAGCTCTTCAAGATGGAAGTGCCGGAGATCTATGACGGCGTCATCGAGATCAAGGCGGTGGCCCGCGATCCCGGCTCGCGTGCGAAGATCGGCGTGATCTCCTACGATTCGGGCATCGACCCGGTCGGCGCCTGCGTCGGTATGCGCGGCTCCCGCGTGCAGGCGGTCGTCAACGAGCTGAATGGCGAGAAGATCGACATCATCCCCTGGAACGACGACGCGGCGACCTTCCTCGTCAACGCGCTCCAGCCCGCCGAGGTGGCGAAGGTCGTGATGGACGAGGATGCCGGCCGGATCGAGGTCGTGGTGCCCGACGAGCAGCTCTCGCTCGCCATCGGCCGCCGCGGCCAGAACGTGCGCCTCGCTTCCCAGCTCACCGGCTGGGACATCGACATCATGACCGAGGCCGAGGAGAGCGAGCGCCGTCAGGCCGAGTTCGCCGAACGCTCCAAGCTCTTCATGGAGGCGCTGGACGCGGACGAGATGGTGGCACAGCTCCTCGTTTCCGAAGGCTTCACCTCGTTGGAAGAGGTCGCCTACGTCGAACTCGACGAACTGACCGTCATCGACGGCTTCGACGAGGAGACGGCGCAGGAGCTGCAGACCCGCGCCCGCGAAGCGCTCGACGCGATCAACGCCGCGGCGACCGAGAAAGCCCGCGAGATGGGGGTCGAGGACAGCCTCTTCGAGTTCGAGGGCCTGACCCCGCAGATGATCGTCGCGCTGGCCGAGGACGGCATCAAGACTCTGGAGGACTTCGCACAGTGCGCCGACTGGGAACTCGCCGGCGGCTACACCACCATCGACGGCAAGCGCGTGAAGGATGATGGCCTGCTCGAAAGCTTCGACGTCAGCCTGGAGGAGGCGCGCGAGCTCGTCATGACCGCCCGCGTCCTCCTTGGCTACATCGATCCGGAGGAACTGGTCGCCCAGCAGGCCGCCGAGGCGGAAGAGGCTGGGGCCGAAGAGACCGAGGAGGCCGAGGGCTGATCCCAGCCCTCGGAAGGTCGCGCCCGTGAGCCGGGGTGGTCGCATCAAGGATCGCGAGACGCCGGAACGGCGCTGCATCGCGACGGGCACGAGCGGGCCGAAGGCACCGCTCGTCCGCTTCGTCGTGGGCCCGGACGACACGGTCGTGCCGGACATCGCGGAAAAGCTGCCCGGCCGCGGCATGTGGGTGAGCGCCGACCGGGGCGCCATCGCGTTGGCGGCGAAGAAGAATCTCTTCAACCGCGCGGCCAAGCGGCAGGTGAAGGCCCCCGCCGATCTGCCCGATCTTGTGGAGCGTCTGCTGCTCCGCCGCGTTCAGGATGCGCTGGCCCTTGCCAGAAAGGCCGGGCTAGCCCATATGGGGTTCGACACGGTAAAGACGCGGCTGCGCGCCCGACCCGTAGCGGCCTTGGTGGAGGCGTCGGATGGCTCCGAGCCCCAGCGCGCCAAACTTCGCCCCCTCGCGGCGGAGGCTCCCCTAATTTCCTGTCTTTCCGGGCACGAATTGGGTTTGGCATTCGGACGTGATAATGTGATACATGCCGCGCTGGACGGGGGCGGCATCACCGATCAGGTCCTCAGAGAGGCGTCGCGGCTTGCCGGGCTGCGAGGCCATGAGGGCGTTGGAAAGACGGATGACGCCGCGCCGGACGGGACGCGGCAGACGGATGAACAGATGCGGGGCACGGGGCCCCGGCGAGAAGGTTAAGGTCAGCATGAGCGACAACAAAGGCAGTGACGGCAAGGGCAGGACGGTCGGGACGCGCGGTGGCGGGACCGAGACGAGCCGTGTCCGGCAGAGCTTCTCCCACGGGCGATCGAAGTCGGTCGTCGTGGAGAAGAAGCGCAAGCGCGTCGTCGTGCCCAAGCCCGGAACGGCAGCGACCGGCGGCGGCAACGCCGCGCAGGTCCGCGCCGCGCAGGGCGGCGCGAGCAAGGGGCTTGCCGACAGCGAGATCGAGCGCCGCCGCCGCGCCCTGATGGCCGCCAAGGCGACCGAGGCCGAGCGCGTCGCAAAGGAGAAAGAGGCCGAGGAACGCCGCAAGGCCGAGATGGACCGTCTCCGCGAGGAGAAGGAAGCCAAGGAACGGGCCGAGGCCGAAGAGGCCGCGCGCCTGCAGGCGGAGGCCGAGGCGAAGGCGATGCAGGAGGCCGAGGAGGCCAAGCGCAAGGCCGACGACGAGGCCCGTCAGAAGGCAAAGCCCCGCGGCAAGAAGGACGAGGCCGTCGTCTCGCCCGCAGATATCCCCGCCCCGCCGAACGAGAACGAAGGCCCGCGCCGCAGCGCGCCCGGTGGTGCCGCGCCCAAGCGTGACGACCGCCGCGACGACCGCGGCGGCAAGGGCCGCGCCGGTGGCGACAAGCGCCGCCAGGGCAAGCTCACCATCAACCAGGCGCTTGGTGAGGGCGGCCGGCAGAAATCGCTCGCCGCGATGCGCCGCCGTCAGGAACGCCAGCAGCGCAAGGGCGGCGGCTCCAACGAGCCGCGCGAGAAGATCGTGCGCGACGTGCAGGTGCCCGACGCGATCACGGTCGGCGAGCTTGCCAACCGTATGGCGGAGCGGGTCGCCGCCGTCGTCAAGGCGCTGATGCAGAACGACATCATGGCCACGCAGAACCAGACGATTGATGCGGATACCGCGGAACTGATCGTGGAGGAGTTCGGCCACAAGGTCGTCCGTGTCTCCGATGCCGATGTCGAGGACGTGATCACGACCGTCGACGACAAGGTCGAGGATCTGGAATCACGCGCGCCCGTCATCACGATCATGGGCCATGTCGACCACGGCAAGACGTCCCTGCTCGACGCGATCCGCAAGACCAACGTGGTCTCCGGTGAGGCCGGCGGCATCACGCAGCATATCGGCGCCTACCAGATCAGGACCGAGAACGGCGCGAAGCTCACCTTCCTCGACACGCCGGGCCACGCGGCCTTCACCTCCATGCGTGCCCGCGGTGCGCAGGTGACGGACATCGTGATCCTAGTGGTCGCGGCGGACGACTCGGTCATGCCGCAGACGATCGAGGCGATCTCCCACGCCAAGGCGGCGGGCGTCCCGATGATCGTCGCGATCAACAAGATCGACCGCCCCGGCGCCGATCCCCAGAAGGTGCGGACCCAGCTTCTCCAGCACGAGGTCATCGTGGAGGAGATGTCGGGCGACGTGCTCGACGTGGAGGTCTCGGCCGTCGAGGGTACCGGTCTCGACAAGCTGATCGAGAACATCACGCTTCAGGCCGAATTGCTCGAACTGAAGGCGAACCCCGATCGCGAGGCCTCCGGCGCCGTGATCGAGGCGCAGCTCGATACGGGCCGCGGCCCGGTCGCGACGGTCCTTGTGCAGAACGGCACGCTCAAGCGCGGCGACATCTTCGTCGTGGGTGAGCAGTGGGGCAAGGTGCGCGCACTGATCAACGATCAGGGCGAGCGCGTTAACGAGGCCGGTCCCTCCGTGCCGGTCGAGGTCCTCGGCCTCAACGGCACGCCGGAGGCGGGCGACGTCCTCAACGTGGTTCCGGACGAGGGCCGCGCGCGGGAAATCTCCGAGTACCGT
Organism: Roseobacter sp. HKCCA0434; assembly: GCA_032464575.1. Classification (GTDB taxonomy): domain Bacteria; phylum Pseudomonadota; class Alphaproteobacteria; order Rhodobacterales; family Rhodobacteraceae; genus Pontivivens. Next base: position 453,465 of record JAWDKM010000005.1, on the reverse strand, counting down.
CAGCAACTTGCCAAGGACAAGCGCGCCGCCGCCGGGGCTGCGACGACCCTCGACCAGCTCCTCGCGAAGGCGAAGGCCGACGCGGACGTCAAGGAACTGCCCATCGTGGTGAAGGCCGACGTCCAGGGCTCCGCCGAGGCGATCGTCCAGGCGATGGAGAAGATCGGCAACGAGGAGGTGCGCGTGCGCGTGCTGCACTCCGGCGTCGGCGCCATCACCGAGAGCGACGTGACGCTGGCCGAAGCCTCCGGCGCGCCGATCATCGGCTTCAACGTCCGGGCCAACGCGCCCGCGCGGGAGAGTGCCAACCAGAAGGGTCTCGAGATCCGCTACTACTCGATCATCTACGATCTGGTGGACGACATCAAAGCGGCGGCCTCCGGCCTCCTGTCGGCGGAAGTGCGCGAGACCTTCATCGGCTATGCCGAGATCAAGGAGGTCTTCAAGGTCTCCAATGTCGGCAAGGTCGCGGGCTGCGTGGTCACCGAAGGTGTCGCCCGCCGCTCCGCCGGTGTGCGGCTGCTGCGCGACAACGTGGTGATCCACGAGGGCACGCTGAAGACGCTCAAGCGCTTCAAGGACGAGGTCAAGGAAGTGCAGTCCGGCCAGGAATGCGGCATGGCCTTCGAGAACTACGAGGACATCCGCCAGGGCGACGTCATCGAGATCTTCGAGACCGAGGAGGTCGAGCGCACCCTCTAACGGGCGCTTCTTCGAAACGAGACGGGGCCGGCTCCATGGAGCCGGCCCTTTTCATTTGCGCGGTGGCTGTCGTAAGCCGGAGGGGCGTGGAGGGCGTGCGATGCGTTATGTGGTCCTGATCCTGATGCTCCTGACCGGGCCGCTCGCGGCGCAGGAGCGGTTCGGAGCCCTGATCCTCGGCTCGCAGCACTTCGGGGACGGCGGCGCGCTCAACGACTTCAACCCCGGTCTCGCGCTCGGCTGGCGATGGTCCGGCATACGCGGCCTCGAACAATCGGTCGAGGGCGGCGTCTTCTATAACAGCTACGAGGAGGTCTCGCCCTTCGTCCTCTATGGCCTGAGTGCGGAGGTGGCACGGCCCACGCCGGACTGGAGCCTGCGCGCCGGGGCCTTCGCCGGGATCGCCCTCTACGAGGACCTGTCGGAGATCCTGGAGGACGATTACGGCCTGCCGAATGTTGAGGGCTTCATTCCCATCGCCGGCGTCACAGGCATCGCCCGCTGGCGCGACACGACCGATGTGCGGCTGACCCTCGTCCCACCTGGCGCGGACGTGGACCTGATCGTCAACCTGTCGCTCGCCCGGCGCTTCTAAAGCAAGACGCGCCCGGATTGCTCCGGACGCGCCCGCGGTCCCTCTCGTTCTGATTTACTCCGCAGCGGTGCCCACGACGCCCCGCGCGATCTGGTCCGCCTCGATCGACTCGAAGAGCGCCTTGAAGTTGCCCTCGCCGAAGCCGTCATCGCCCTTGCGTTGGATGAACTCGAAGAAGATCGGCCCGATCACGGTCTTGGAGAAGATCTGCAGGAGGATGCGCGTCTCGCCGCCATCCACCACGCCTTCGCCGTCGATCAGGATGCCGTGCTTCTTGAGCTTCTCGATCGGCTCCTCATGTCCCACGACCCGGTCTTGGCTCATCTCGTAGTAGGTCTCGGGCGGCGGCGGCATGAAGCGGATGCCGTTCTCGTGGATCTGATCGACGGAGCTGTAGATATCCTCCGAGGCCACCGCGATGTGCTGGATCCCCTCGCCGTTGTAGCGCTTGAGGTACTCCACGATCTGGCCCTTGTCGCCGCGATCCTCATTGATCGGGATGCGGATCTTGCCGCAGGGCGAGGTCAGCGCGCGGGAGACGAGGCCCGTATACTTGCCCTCGATGTCGAAGAACTTGATTTCCTTGAACTTGAACGTCTCGGAGTAGAACTTGTACCAGGTGTCCATGTTTCCCTTCACCACGTTGTGGGTCAGGTGGTCGAGGTAGTAGAAGCCGACGCCGACGGGCTTCGGATCGCGTTCGCCGAGCCACTCGAACTCCGCATCGTAGGGCGAACGGCCCGCGTCGTAATTGTCGATGAAGTAGAGCAGCGAGCCGCCGATGCCGATCACGGCGGGCGCGTCGATGGACTTGCCCGCGCCGGTATACTCGGTCGCGCCGAGGTCGAGCGCCCGCTTCAGTGCCACTTGCGCATCGACCACGCGCCAAGCCATCGCGGGGGCACAGGGGCCGTGATCCTCGACGAACTGCGCGGCGTGGGTGCCGGGCTCGCGGTTGACGATGTAGTTGATGTCGCCCTGCCGGTAGACGGCGATGTCCTTCGTCTTGTGCTGCGCCACCGGCTCGTAGCCCATCGAGCGGAAGAGCGTGTCGAGCTTTTCCGGCTCCGGATGGGCGAACTCTACGAACTCGAACCCGTCGGTACCGGCGGGGTTCGCGTCGGAGATCGTGGCCTTCGGGGCGTCATGCGGGAACGGACCCATGGAATCCTCCTGTTGGATGCTTTGACTGAAAGATAGGGGCGCGCAGGAGCGACATCTGCGCATTCTGGTGGACTGTCCGGCGCCATCATGCGAGTTTTCGGCATCTCAAGGGCTGCCAGCGCGAGATTTCATCATGCCCGACCGCCTCGACGCGACCGACCACAAACTGCTCGCTCTCCTTCAACGCGACGCCCGCCTTACCGCGGCGGATCTGTCGGAGCGGGTGCACCTCTCCGCCTCGCAGGTCGCCCGGCGCAAACAGCGGCTGGAGGAGGCGGGCTACATCACCGGTTATCGCGCCACGGTGAACGCCGCGCGCATCGGGGCCGCGGTGGAGGCGTTCATCCAGATCACCATGGCCGCCCACAGCCGTGAGAACGCCGAGGACTTCGTGCGCCTCATGGCCCGGACCGAGGCCGTGGTCGGCGTCTGGACCCTGACGGGCGAGGCGGATTACATGCTGCGCGCCTTTTGCACCGATCTCGCGGCCCTCAACGACCTCGTGCAGAACGTGCTGCTGCCCCATCCTGCGGTCGCACGGGTGCAGAGCCAGATCGTCATGGCTCGGCTGAAGGCGGACGCGCCGGTGAGCCCCTAGCTCGTCCGTCCCGCCCGGCCGACGGGCCGGGCAGCGCCCGATCCTCCCCACGGGAGGGCGCTTTTACTCCATATGAAGCGGTTCTGCCGACGGGAAACCTGCGAAGATCGTCCTCGACGGGATCGTCGGAAAGCGCCCACCCCGGGTCGAGAGCTGCCCTCATCGCTCAGGCCGGCGCCGTCTCGCGCGCCAGCAACGCCATCTCGCCCTTCAGCGCATTCATGAGCTTGCCGAGGAACTCCGTGCTCTTCGGATCCTTCAGTCGCCCGTCCTCGTCGAACGCATCGTTCGCCCCGGCGATCGTGACCTCCGGCGCCAGCACGACGCGCGCCTGGTGCGGCACCAGCGCCAGCCGCAGGCTGTATTGCGACCGCTCGCCCCCCGCCTTGCCCGCGGCCGACGACATGATGGCCACCGGCTTGCCGATCAGAGGATTGCCGCCCTTCAGGATACTCATCCAGTCCAGCGCGTTCTTCACCACACCCGGGATCATCTTGTTGTACTCCGGCGTCGCGATGATCAGCGCATCGGCACTCCGGATCACCTCGGCGAGGCGCCGCGCCGCCTCCGGCCCGTCGCCTTCGTTCAGGTCCTCGTTCAGCAGCGGCAGGTTCATGTCGCCCTGCGTGAAGCGTGCCGGGGCGAACAGCCGCGCCGCCTCGTTCATCAGCATGGTGTTGGAGGAGTTCTTGCGCAGCGAGCCGGAAAGACCCGCGAGGTGGATGTCGGACATGCGATGCTCCCGTTGGTTTCCCAGCGTGATAGCGCGAATGCGGCGCCCGGCGAATGCCAGCCTGACGCGCCCAACATCTTGTGTCTCGCCACGTGCCGTCCGCCTTATCTGGCGTGCGTCAACTTGACTCTCCGCTGCCGCACACGGAGCATGACCCTAGGCAAGAATCGAGTGGCAGAGACCGCGTGCAGTTCACCAAGCTGAGACTTCTGGGCTTCAAGAGCTTCGTCGATCCGACGGAGCTCGTCATCGCCGACGGCCTGACCGGCGTCGTCGGGCCGAACGGCTGTGGCAAGTCCAACCTGCTCGAGGCGCTGCGCTGGGTGATGGGGGAGAACCGCCCGACCGCCATGCGCGGCGCGGGGATGGAGGACGTGATCTTCGCCGGCGCCTCCTCCCGCCCGCCGCGCAACTATGCCGAGGTCACGCTGACCCTCGACAACACCGAACGGCTGGCGCCCGCCACCTTCAACGATCAGGACCGGCTGGAGATCGTGCGCCGGATCACGCGCGACGCCGGTTCCGCCTTCAAGACCAACGGCAAGGATGCCCGCGCGCGCGACGTGCAGATGCTCTTCGCCGACGCCTCCACCGGCTCGCACAGCCCCGCGCTGGTCCGGCAGGGCCAGATCTCCGAGCTGATCAACGCGAAGCCCAAGGCGCGGCGGCGGATCCTGGAGGAGGCCGCCGGGATCTCCGGCCTCTACCAGCGGCGGCACGAGGCGGAACTGAAGCTGAAGGGGACGGCGGCGAACCTGGAGCGGGTGGAGGACGTGCTCGCCCAGCTCGACAGCCAGCTCGCCTCCCTCGCGCGGCAGGCCCGGCAGGCCGCCCGCTACCGCGAGATCGCCGCGGAGCTGCGGCAGGCCGAGGCGCTGCTCCTCTACCGCCGCTGGCGCGAGGCGGACGCGGCGCGGGCCGAGGCCGAGGCCGCGTTGACCGACGCCGTGAAGGCCGCCGCCGGGGCGCAGGGCGAGGCCACCCGCCGCGCCACCGCCCGGCAGGAGGCCGCCGACGCGCTCCCCCCGAAGCGGGAGGAGGAGGCCGTCGCGGGCGCCGTCCTGCAGCGCCTTACCGTCGAGCGCGACACGCTGAAGGACCGCGAGCACCGCGCCCGCCGCGCCATCGAGCGGATGGAGCAGACGATCGCGCAACTCCGCAGCGACATGGACCGCGAGGGTCAGCTCAACAAGGATGCGGGCGAGACCATCGACCGGCTCGACTGGGAGCAGTCTGCCCTGAAACAGGCCCATGCCGGGCACGCGGACGCATTGGAGGCCGCGCAGAAGGCGGCGACCGAGGCGGCGACTGCACTGCAGGGTGAGGAGGCGACGCTGGATCGCCTCAGCGAGGACGCCGCCCGCCTCGCCGCCCGCCATCAGGCGACCCAGCGGCGTCTGGACGAGGCGCAGCAAGTGCTCGCCAAGCTGAACCGAGAGCTCGAACAGGCCCGAGAGGCGGCGGAGACGGTGGAGCGCGATCTCGGCCAAACGGGTGATCGGCTGGAGGCCGCGACGACTGCGCAGGCCGATGCCCAGACCGCTGCCGATGCCGCCGAAGCGGCGCTTGCACGGGCCGAAACCGAGCGGACGCAGGCACAGGGTGCGGAGGCTGAGGCCCGCGCCGCTGCCTCCGCCGCGGCAGGCGAGGCGAAGGCGCTCCGGGCCGAGGTCGACGCGCTGACCCGGCTGTTGGCCCGTGATGCAGGGTCCGGCGACCAGCTCCTCGAACAGGTGCGCGCGGCACCGGGCTACGAGGCGGCGCTGGGGGCGGCGCTGGGAGACGACCTGAAAGCGCCGCTGGCGACGGACGGCTCCGGCTGGGCGGTGCTCGATGCCTATCCCGACGCCGCGGACCTGCCCGGCGGCGCCGCGCGTCTGGCCGACCACGTGGCGGGTCCCGACGCGCTCGCGCGGCGGTTGCAGGCCGTTGGGCTCGTGGCGCGCGGGGAGGGGAACACCCTGCAGGACGCGCTCCGCCCCGGTCAGCGGCTGGTCTCGAAGGAGGGCGATCTCTGGCGCTGGGACGGGTTTCGGGTGTCCGCGGAGGATGCGCCGTCGGCGACGGCCCTGCGCCTGCAACAGAAGAACCGGCTCGACGAGTTGAGTGAGGCGCTGGACACGGCCGAGCGCGCGGCGCGCGAGACGACCGAAGCGCACGAGGCCGCGCGCCAAGCGCTGAACGCCGCCACCGACGCCGACCGCGCGGCGCGCACTGCGCGCAAAGGCGCCGACGAGGCCCTGTCGGGTGCTGTGCGCGCGCTCAACCGCGCCGAGGCCGACCGCTCGATGCTCGAAGGTCGGGCCGAGACACTGAAACTCGCGCTCACCCGCCGCGGTGAGGAGGTCGGAGAGGCCGAGGGCGCGCTGACCGAAGCGCAGGCCGCCATCGCGGAGCTCGACGATCTCGACGCCACCCGCGCCGGGGTCGAGGCCCAGAAGGGCACCGTCTCCGAAGCCCGCGCCGCCATGCTCGCCGCCCGCTCCAAGTCCGACGAGATCCGGCGCGAGGGCGACGCCCGCACCAAACGGATGCAGGAGCTGACCAAGGAGCTCAGCGGCTGGCGCCACCGGCTCGACACCGCGGAGAAGCGCATCGCCGACCTGCAATCCCGCGCGGAGAAGCAGGAGGCGGAGCTCGCCTCCGCCCGTTCGCAGCCCGAGGAGATCGCCGAGAAACGCGGTGAACTGGCCCGCGAGCTGGAACGCGCCGAAGCCCGTCGCAAGACCGCCGCCGATGCGCTGGCCGAGGCAGAAACCGCCGCCCGCGCCGCCGAGCAGGCCGAGCGGGATGCGGAGCGGGCGGCGTCGGAGGCACGGGAAGCGCGTGCCCGGGCCGAGGCCGTTCAAGAGGCCGCCGAGCAGGCCGTTGGGACCGCCGCCGAGCGCATCCGCGAGGAGATGAACGTCGCGCCGGAGAAGCTCCTCGAAATCCTCGAGGCGGACCCGGACAGGATGCCGCCCGCCGAGATGATCGAGACCGACATCGCGCGCCTGCGCCGACAGCGGGACTCCTTGGGCGCCGTCAACCTGCGCGCCGAGGAGGACAGTAAGGAGGTCCGCGAGGAGCACGAGCAGCTCGCCGCCGAGAAAGAGGATCTGGACGCCGCCTGCGAGAAGCTGCGCACCGGCATCGCCAACCTCAACAAGGAGGGCCGCGAGCGCCTGCTCGCCGCCTTCGACACGGTGAACGAGAACTTCGCCAAGCTCTTCACCCACCTCTTCGGCGGCGGTGAGGCGAACCTGGAACTGGTCGAGAGCGACGATCCTCTGGAGGCGGGGCTGGAAATCATGTGCCAGCCCCCTGGCAAGAAGCTCTCCACCCTCTCGCTGCTCTCGGGCGGGGAGCAGACGCTGACCGCACTCTCGCTGATCTTCGCCGTGTTCCTCGCCAACCCCTCGCCGATCTGCGTGCTCGACGAGGTGGACGCGCCGCTCGATGATGCAAACGTGACGCGGTTCTGCGACCTGCTCGACGAGATGACGCGGCAGACCTCGACCCGCTTCCTCATCATCACCCACCACGCAGTGACGATGGCGCGGATGGACCGGCTCTTCGGCGTCACGATGGCCGAGCAGGGCGTGAGCCAGCTCGTCTCGGTCGACCTGCGCAAGGCCGAGGAACTGGTGGGCTGAGCGGAGCGGTCATGCCCGGGCTTGCCCCGGGCATCTCCTGATGACGAGATCCTCCGGTCGAGCCGGAGGATGACAGGCTACAGGCACGGTTCCGCCTGCCGGCGGGGATATTTGCCGCAAGCTGGAAGCTCAGGGGTCGATGTACGGGGCGAGGGCGGCTTCCAGGTCGGCCGCTTCCCACGCGCCGAAGGCTTCGATCCACTGGGCGGCGGCGGCGACCGCGTCCGGGTTGAGGGCGCACCACTTTTCCCGCCCGCGTTTCTCCGTCGTCACGAGGCCCGCGCGGGTCAGGATCTGGAGGTGTTTCGAGACCCCGGCGAGCGTCAGGTCGAACGGTTCGGCGAGCTGGCCGACCGGCAGGTCGCCTTCGAGCAGCCGGGTGAGGATGGCGCGGCGGGTCCGGTCCGCGAGGGCGGCGAAGATCGCGTCGAGATCGTTCTGGCGGGCGGTCATAGAGGCAGACCGTACAGGCTGCGGATGAATCATCAACCGATTGGTTGAAGATGACGTTTGGAGCATCCTCGCGCCTCCCGCCCGCCGCGGCGGTTTTGCGGCCCTCGCCAACCCCTTGATTTTGCTGACGTAGCCGCCCCTATGGACCTGTTGACTTGCCCCTTGACGCTGCCTATGGTCCGCGCAAATTCGGCAAGGGGCCGGGATGAACGACCGGAACAGGCTGGACGAGCTCGACAGGCGGATCGCGGCGGCGAAAGCGGCCCACGAACCCGCCGAGACGGCGGAGAGCAAGTACCATCAGGCGAACCTCGCCTGGCAGATGGTGATCGAGCTCGTCGCCGGGATGATGATCGGCCTTTCCATAGGCTGGGGGCTCGACTGGCTGTTCGGCACGCTCCCGATCTTCCTCGCCATCTTCGGCCTTCTCGGCTTTGCGGCCGGGATCCAGACGATGATGCGGACCGCCAAGCGGGTGCAGCAGCGTCAGGCCGAGCGCAAGGACCAGGAGGCCGCGTCCGCGGTCGAAGACCCGCCGTCCGGCGGCTGACAGAAAGGGCCAATACGTGGCAGGTGTTCCCGAAGACGGCGGCTTCGTCATCAAACCCATGGATCAGTTCGTCGTCTCCGGCTTTTTCAGCGAGGGCGGGCCGGAAGGCTGGGGCGATCTGCTGATGATCACCAACCAGACCCTGTGGCTGGCGATCACCGTGATCTCCATCGTGCTGCTCTTCGTGATGGGCAGCCGGGGCCGGGCGATGGTGCCGACGCGGCTGCAATCCGTGGGTGAGCTGGTCTACGGCTTCATCTACAAGATGATGGAGGACGTCGCGGGCAAGGATTCGGTGAAGTACTTCCCCTATGTCATGACGCTCTTCACCTTCATCCTGTTCGCCAACCTGCTGGCGCTGATCCCGACGAGCTTCTCTGTCACCTCGCACTTCGCGGTGACGGTGGTGCTCGCACTCTTCGTCTTCCTCGGCGTGACGATCCTGGGCTTCGTCATCAACGGGACGAAGTTCCTCAAGCTCTTCTGGGCCGAGGACGCGCCGCTGGCGCTGCGCCCGGTCCTCGCGGTCATCGAGCTCATCTCCTACTTCGTGCGGCCGGTCAGCCACTCGATCCGTCTGGGCGCCAACCTGATGGCGGGCCACGCGGTCCTGAAGGTGTTCGCGGGCTTCGCGGGTGCAATGGGCATCGGTGCGATCGTGCCGATCCTCGGCGTCACCGCGATCTACGCGCTGGAGGTGCTGGTGGCCGTCATCCAGGCCTACGTCTTCACCATTCTCACGTGCGTCTACCTCAAGGACGCGCTGCATCCGGGCCACTGACGGCCCGGACCTCACCACCGAATTCCACTCTTACGCCAACCCAAAGGAGCATACACATGGAAGGCGATATCGGACAGCTGGGCCAGTACATCGGCGTGGGCCTCGCGGCACTGGGCTCGGGCCTCGCCGCACTCGGCGTCGGCAACGTGGCCGGCAACTTCCTCGCCGGTGCCCTGCGCAATCCGGCGGCCGCGGGCGAGCAGACCGCCACGCTCTTCATCGGCATCGCATTCGCCGAGGCGCTGGGGATCTTCTCCTTCCTCGTCGCACTGCTGCTGATGTTCGCCGTCTGAGGCGACACGACCCCGCCGCGCTCCCCCACCCGGGGGCGCGGCTGATCTGACGAATTCCAGGGCCCCCGCCGGGCCCATCAGCCGCGGATCGGAGACCCAGCCATGGCGACCCCAACCGAAGGCGCTGAAGCATCGGGGATGCCGCAGCTCGCCATCGAGACCTTTCCCAACCAGATCTTCTGGCTGCTGATCGCGCTCGTCGCGATCTACTTCGTTCTGTCGCGCATCGCGTTGCCGCGCATCGGCGCAACGCTCGAGGAGCGGCAGGACGCCATCGCAAACGACCTCGAACGTGCCGCGGACTACCGCAGGCAGGCCGAGGATGCCGAAACCGCCTACGAGAAGGCGCTGGCCGACGCCCGGGCCGAGGCGAACCGCATCGCCGACGCGGCACGGGCCGACGTGCAGAAGGAGGTCGACGCCGCCATGGCACGCGCGGATGTCGAGATCTCCGAACAGACGGCGGAGAGCGAGAAGCGCATCGCCGCCATCCGGGACGAGGCCGCCGCCGCGGTCGAAAGCGTCGCGAAGGAGACTGCGCAGGCCCTCGTCGCGGCACTGACCCCGGACCTGGCGGACGCGGCCGCGGTGGACGCCGCAGTCTCCTCCCGCGTGAAGTCGTAAGGAGCGCGCGATGGACTTCCTCTACAACACCGATATCGTCGTCGCGATCGGCTTCGTCGTCTTCATCGGCATCCTGCTCTATTTCGGGGTGCCCGCGATCATCACCAAGATGCTCGACGACCGGGCGGAGAAGATCCGCTCCGACATCGCCGAGGCCCGTGAACTGCGGGAGGAGGCACAGTCCCTCCTCGCCTCCTACGAGCGCAAGCAGAAGGAGGTCGAGCAGCAGGCGGCCGAGATCGTGACAAAGGCCCGCGACGACGCGCAGGCCGCGGCCAAGCAGGCCCACGAGGATCTGGCCGAGGCGGTGGAGCGTCGCCTCGCGGCCGCAAAGGACCAGATCGCGTCCGCCGAGGCCTCCGCCATGCGCGAGGTCAAGGACCGCGCCGTCGACGTCGCCGTGGCGGCTGCGCGCGAGGTGATCGCGAAGAACATGGATGCGAGCCGGGCCAACGGCCTGATCGACGACGCCATCGGGCAGGTCTCGACCAAGCTGCACTGATCGCCGCGGCATCCCACGATCAAGGCCCGGTCCCCGACCGGGCCTTTTCGTTTTGAGCCCGCTGTTGCCCCGCGGCCCTAGCCGGGTCGGGCGGAGCACCGCAGTCTCCCCCCGAACGGTGGGAGGAGACAAATCGCCATGATCTTCAAGAGACTTTTCGGGGGAAAGCCCGACGCGCCGGCCGCGCCGGAGGGTGTTATCATCACGGCCCGGCTCAACGCCAAGGTCCAGCCGATGGATCGCCACGACCAGTTCGAGGATCCGCTGGATCAGGTGCTGACCGCGCAAGGCCTCGGCGCCGTCACCGGAGGTGGCACACAGCTCATGGAGCCGCCGCACGGCATCGCCTTTTGCGATGTGGAGATCCAGTTGACCGACCTGACCGACGAGGCGCTCGACGTCGTGATCGCCACGCTGGAGAAGGCCGGCGCGCCCAAGGGCTCCCGCATCCTCTTCCCCGACGACCGGCCCGATCATCCCTTCGGCCAGCTCGACGGCCTCGGCATGTTTCTCAACGGCACCGATCTGCCGGACGAGGTCTACGCCAACAGCGACGTGAACGAGATCATCGCGGAGGCGAACCGGCGGCTCGAGGGCCTGGGGAGCATGCTGGGCTACTGGGAGGGACCGCAGGAAACGGCGCTCTTCTTCTACGGCAAGGACTTCGAGCAGATGCGCCGCATCATCGAGGACTACATTCCCACGGAGCCGTCACTGGAGCTCACTCGCATCGAGCAGATCACCTGATCACCGCGCGGGTACGGACGGACCCCATAGCCACGCTGAACGCCGGATGCCAGACCTCACGTCGGGCTTGCTTGCTTCTACCTCCAGTTGCGCTTCGCCCAGATCGCAGGCAGTTCCACGTTTGGGCGCATCCGAAAACGGCAGATGCTGCCGAAGCGCCTCCGAGCGACCTCTAAATACTTGGAGCCGGGCCCTCTTTGCCGGACGCTGAGACGTACTCAGCGAAAGGATCCCCTCCCATGCGCACTGCTTTCGGCATCACCGCACTGCTGTTCGCCCTTCCTGCCACTGCCGAACTGGCGGAGCCGGCCGGGCAGGTGGTCCTGACCGTCGGCGGCGAGATCGGGCAGGGCAACCGCGGCCCCTCCACCATCGACGATCTCAGCGTACTCGGAAAGATGGAGCTGGTCTTCGAGGAGGGCGCCTCCTTCGACATGGACATGCTCGCGGCCCTGCCGCAGGCCGAGATCGTCACCAACATGCCGGGGACCGAGGATCAGCCCGCCACCTTCTCCGGCCCGCTGCTCAGCGACGTCATGGCCGCCGTCGGCGCCGAGGGGCGCGCAGCCTACCCCATGGCGCTCGACGGCTACAGCGTCGAGATCCCGTGGGAGGAGATGGTCGAGCACGGCCCGATCCTCGCCACCCATGTCGACGGCACCCCGCTGCCCATCGGCGGCATCGGCCCCACCATGACCGTCTACCCGCAGATCGAGGACACGGCCCTCTACGAGGAATTCCTGGCCAAGCAGGTCTGGGCGACCTTCTACCTCGGCGTGGAGTGAGCGCTTAGCGCCCCGCGGCGTGGTATTCGGCGTTGGGCCGCATGTCGATGGCCGACGACATGCGGTTCGACATGTTGAAGAAGCTCGCGACCGCGGCGATGTCCCAGATGTCCTTGTCGGTCCATCCCGCATCGCGCAGGCGCTGCCGGTCGGCCTCCTCGATCCGGTAGGACGCCTCGGTCATCTGCACCGCGAAGTCGAGTGCCGCGCGCTGTTTCGGCGTCACGTCCGCGACCCGGTAGTTCATGACGAGGGCCTCGCCGAGCTCCGGCATCCCCGAGATCTCCCGCACCGCGGCACCGTGGGCGACGAGGCAGTAGAAGCAGCGGTTCACGGCGCTGACGACCACCGCGATCATCTCCCGCTCCAGCTTGCTCAACCCGCTCTCACCCAGCATCAGGTCGTTGTACATCAGCGAGAACGCGTCGAGCTTCTCGGTGTCGTGGGCATAGGCGCGCAGCACGTTGGGCACGAGGCCGATCTTCTCCTCGCAGATGCGGAAGAACTTCTCGGTCCGCTCCGGCAGCGGGTCCTGCTGGCGCAGGTTCAGCGCGGTGGGATGGTCGGGGCTCATGGCGCGTCCTCCTTGATGCGGTAGTGGTAGCCGCCGATGTCGCGAAAGCCCATGGCAGCGTAGAGCGCGCGGGCCGGCGCGTTGGCCTCCGTGACGAGCAGCGAGAGCCAGCGCGCGCCCTCGGTACGCGCCCAGAGTGCCGCGGCGAGCGTCAGGTCGCGGCCGAGGCCGTTGCGGCGGAAGGGTGCGGCGATCTCCAGCGCGTGAAACATGGCGATGTCGCCGTGGATCCCGACGAAAGCGCTCCCCGCGGGCCGGTCGCCGACGCGGCCCGCGATGTAGGCCTTCGGCCCTGCCGCCCGCGCCATCACCGCCAGCCGCTCCGGCCCGATGCCGCCCGCGGCCCAGATCTCCTCCATCAGCGCGATCGGCGCCTGTCCGGCGATGGTGTGCGGGCCGGGCGGCGGCGGGGGCAGGGCGGCCGCCTCGGCCACCATGACCCGCGTCGGGTCCTTCATCGCGTAGCCCGCATCCTCCAGGGCCACGTCCAGCGCCGCCTCACCCGGGCGGACCATCACGAGCGGCCCCGCTTCTGCGACCTGCGGCGATGCCAACGCCGTCGCCGCCGAGACCCGGCTGCCGCCGCCCGCGCCCTCGCGCCGGGTCCAGCCGCCCGCCTCCCACCGCCGCGCGGCGGGCCAGGTGGCGTCGATCGTCTCGAAGAACGCAAGGGAAGGCGGCAGGTCGGCTGACAGGTCCATATTTCGAGTGCTAGCCTAAGGCGCCTGCTCCGAACAGGGGGCGGGCGACGTTCTCGGGGCGGGGTGCAATTCCCCACCGGCGGTCACAGCCCGCGAGCGCTTCTCCTTCGGGAGGAGGTCAGCAGATCCGGTGAAATTCCGGAGCCGACGGTAACAGTCCGGATGTGAGAGAACGGGAGAGCGGGTGCCGTCCGGCGCCCGTGCGCCTGCGTCGGCAGGCGTGTCTCCTCTTGCCTCGGGGTCGTCGTGTCTTTGAGCGAAAGGAGAACTGCCATGACACGTGAGACCCATATCGCCTTCATCCGCGCCCGCTGGCACGCGGACATCGTGGACCGCGCACATGAGGGCTTCATCGATCAGCTCGGCCAGTTGCGGCCGGACTGGGGCGTCGATGTCTTCGACCTGCCGGGCGCCTTCGAAATCCCGCTGCTGGCGCGGCGGCTCGCGGCTTCCGGGCGCTATGCCGCGGTGGTCGGCGCGGCCTTTGTGGTGGATGGCGGCATCTACCGGCACGACTTCGTGGCCGCATCGGTGATCGACGGGCTGATGCGCGCGCAGATGGACACGGACGTGCCCGTGCTCTCGGCGGTGCTGACGCCGCATCACTTCCACAACTCGGCGGAGCACCAGCGCTTCTTCGAAGCGCATTTCGTCGATAAGGGCCGCGAGGTGGCCCGGGCTGCGGTGGCCGTGCTGAGCGCCGGGGCCGCGCTGGAGGCTGTGGCCTAGGTCCCGTCTTCGGAGCTTGGGGCCCCTCTCCGCGCAGGGGAGGGGCTTGCATCGGATGAGGTTGTGTAGGCGCGCCCATGTCCCTGCGGTTCCGAGGTCCTCAAGCGCACACCCAGGGTCGGGCACTGCCCTCCGCACCCGCGCCTCACTCCAACGCATAGGGCAGCGCCCCGCGGCGATTGGCGTCGATGCGCACCGGGCGTTCCAGCGGAGGCAGGGCGCGTTGGTGGCAGCGGGTGCGCTCGCAGATGCGGCAGGAGACGCCAATGGGCTCGAAGGCCGCCGCATCGTCCACCCGCATCCCGTCGGCGTAGATCAGCTCCCCGGCATGCTCCACCTCGCAGCCCAGCCCGATCGCGTGGCGCGGCACCTGCGCGCGGTAGCTGCCGCCGGGCTTCGTGACCTCGCGGGCAAGGCACACATAGCGCACCCCGTCCGGCGTCTGGGCGAGCTGGGTGAGGAACCGCCCCGGCGTCTCGAAGGCCCGGTGCACGTTCCACAAGGGGCACGCGCCTCCGAACCGCGCGAACTGCAGCCGGGTGGCGGAGTGCCGCTTGGTGATCGTCCCCGCCGGATCCACGCGGACGAAGAAGAAGGGTACCCCCTTCTCCCCCGGTCTCTGCAGCGTTGACAGCCGGTGCGCCACCTGCTCGATGGAGGCGCCGAAGCGGCGGGCGAGCCGCTCCAGATCATGCCGCATCTCCCGTGCCGCCCGCGCGAAATCGCCGTAGGGCAGCAGTGCGGCCCCGGCAAAATAGTTCGCCAGCCCCACCCGCGCGATGTCCCGCGCGTCCTGCGTCGAGAAGCGCGCGAGGTCCAGCGTCGCGTCGATCAGGTCGCCATGAGCGATCAGCCCGACCTGGTGGAGCACCTGGAAGAGCTGCGTCGCCCGGTCCGGCTCCGTCGAGATCGTCAGCGTATCGCCCTCGTAGCGCCGGAGTGGCCCGCGCGGCAGGCGGATGAGCTGGGTGCCCTGCGCCTTGAGCCACGCCGCGCAATCCTCCAGCGCGTCCGCGCCGGTCAGATGCCGCGCCGCAAAGCCCTCCGCCGCCCGGTCGATCGCGTCGATGTAGTTGTCGCAGTAGTGGAAGAAGTCACGCACCTCCTCCCATGGCTGCGGCGCGTGCCCGGTCCCGGCCATTCGCGCGTCCAGCGTGGCGAGGCGATCCCGCACCTCCCGATGCTGGCGGTGGAGGGCCAGGAACGCCCGCGCCAGCGCCGGGGCGTTGGAGGCGACCAGAGAGAGGTCCGGCACCGGCACCTCGCCGAGCCCCGGATCGGCCAGCGCCTCCTTCATGTCGGCGACCAGCCGCTCCGCCTCGCCCGCATCGAGGGTCGATATGTCGTAGGCGAACTCCCGGGCCAGCGCGAGCAGCACGGAGGACGCCACCGGGCGGTGGTTGTTCTCCATCTGGTTGAGGTAGGAGAGCGAGACGCCCAGCCGCGCGGCGAAGGCCTTCTGCGTGAGGTCGTGCCGGCGCCGCAGCTCGCGGAGCTGGACGCCGGCATAGAGTTTGGTGCGGTTCATGACGCCTCCGGTTTGCAAAGCCGACGCTAGGGCTTTGCAAACCCCGGGCGCAAGATCAGACCTTGGGGTCGCTCACGAACTCCTCGAGCAGCTTGTCGTCGCGCGCGGCTTCGAGCTGCCGGATCCGGTCCTCGCGGATGCGGTTGTCGATCCGGTACTTCACGAGGTTCACGAGGCTGAGCGTCAGCAGGAAGACCCCCATGCCCCAGAACCCCTTCGTCGACAGGTCCACTGGGGCGAGCCAGATCGAGAGCGCAAGCATCCCGTAGGCGACGGCCACGCCGGCGAAGTTGAAGGTCGTGTAGATCGAGTTTCCGTTGTCATTGGTCATGTCGAAGTTCCTCTCGTTGGTCCTTGGTTTCGGCAGATCCCCGGGTCAGGTCCGGGGATGACGGTTGAAAAGGGGCCACGGGCAGCGGCCCGGGGTCACGGTTGCAAGGGGCGTCATGGTCGGGCTCGACCCGGCCATCTGCCGGTTTCCCGGGAGATCCTGGGATCAAGTCCGAGGATGACGG
Organism: Roseobacter sp. HKCCA0434; assembly: GCA_032464575.1. Classification (GTDB taxonomy): domain Bacteria; phylum Pseudomonadota; class Alphaproteobacteria; order Rhodobacterales; family Rhodobacteraceae; genus Pontivivens. The sequence goes on along the minus strand of JAWDKM010000005.1, from coordinate 437,256 downwards.
TGGGTGTCAGTCGTCCCGGCGCAGCCGGGCGAGCACGTCGTCCGCGCTGACCCGGGAGCGCTTGCCGAAGCCCGCCTCGCCCAGCCGGTCGGCGACGTTGCTGTGGTCGAGCTCGGCATCGATCTCGCGCAGGATCTCGTCCTGTTCGAACGGGTCGTCGGCGCCCATGACGCGGGCGATCAGCTCCTCGGCCTCCTGCACATGCGGGGTGGAGGTGAAGGTCCGGCCGAGGCCCGCCTGCGCGCGCCGTTCCCGCTCCACGGCCTTCGCACCGATCGCACCCTGCTTGAGGTCGATGATGCGCCGGTTCGCCCGGTCGAGGCTGTGGCGCAGGCGGGTGACCTTCGCCTCCAGCCGGTCGAGGGTCTGCTGGCGCACCGCGCGCTCGTTCTCCAGATCCGCGATGGCGAGCGCCCCTTCCTGGGCGAGATCCTCGCGCCCTGCCTCCAGCGCCTGAGCGGCGCGGTCGGTCAGGTCCGCGATGCGGATGTCGAGCGCCTCGACCGCCCGCTCCTCGACCCGCTGGCGCTGCATCAGCGTGGCCAGCGTCGTCTTGGCGGCACGAAAGCTCGCCTGCGCGTCGCGGATCTTCTGCTCGATGAGCTCGATCGCGTAGCGGTCGGTGACTGCATCCTCGGCCCGCGCACGCGCGCCCCGGATCAGCGTATCCATCAGTCTCAGCATCCCGTTTCCTCCATGAACGCTGTTCACGAGGAGAGAATTGGAGATTCCTGAACGCTGTTCAAGTCATTCGTGAACGTTGTTCAGTTTAACGTGGCGTCAGATGCCGCGGTGATGATGAAGGCGATCATCTCCTCCAGCCGCGCTCGCGGGACGCCGGAGATGCGGCTTTCCACGCCCAAGAGCACGATGCCGTGGACCGAGGAGAAGAGCCCGCGCGTCAGCATGTCGATCCGCTCGGGCTCCGCCTCCGGGAAGAGCTCGCGCAGGGGGGTGGCGATCAGTTCGAAGAGCTCGCCGAGGGCCTTCAGATACCACTCCGGCACGTCCGACTCGGTCGACATCTTGAAATCGAACAGCGTCCGCCAGCGCCGCGGATGGGCCGAGGCGTAGTCGAGATAGGCGTTCGCCATCACGATCATCCGCTGGGCCGGGGGCACGTCGCCGGCCTCGGCCATGGCCTGCCGGATCTCCGTCCCCATCTTTGCGAAGGTCCGCAGGTTCACCGCCAGGATCAGCGCGTCGAGATCGTCGAAGATGTTGTAGATCGCGCCGACCGAGCACCCCGCCTCCTTCGCCAGATCCCGCGCGCGGATGGAGGCGAGGCCGTCCGCCTCGACCCGCCGTTCTGCCGCGTCGATCAGGGTTTCGCGCAGGGCGGCGCGGCGATCTTCGACTGCACTCATGACGTCTCCTTTGAACTGTGTTCATATCGTCGGGTGCGTCGGTGACAAGCGACTTCGCAACTTCGCAAATCGCAGAGACTGTCATCGCCAGAGTTTGCAAATTCGCAGAACAGACGTTGCGCGGGCAGGTCCCACCGCTAGTGTGCAGCGCAACAAGAGGGAGGAACCGGCGATGAAGGACATTCTCGACCAGCTCGAGGAGCGGCGCGCGCAGGCGCGGCTCGGCGGCGGACAGAAGCGGATCGACCGGCAGCACGAGAACGGCAAGCTCACCGCGCGCGAACGGCTGGACGTGCTGCTCGACCCCGGTTCCTTCGAGGAATACGACATGTTCGTCGCCCACCGCGCGACCGATTTCGGCATGGATGCGCACAAGCATCCCGGCGACGGGGTCGTCACCGGCTGGGGCACGATCAACGGGCGGCTGGTCTATGTCTTCAGCCAGGATTTCACCGTGCTCGGCGGCTCGGTCAGCGAGACCCACGCCCAGAAGATCTGCAAGATCATGGACATGGCCGTGCAGAACGGCGCGCCGGTGATCGGGCTCAACGACTCGGGCGGCGCGCGGATCCAAGAGGGCGTCGGCTCCCTCGCCGCCTATGGCGAGGTGTTCCAGCGCAATATCGAGGCGTCGGGCGTGATCCCCCAGATCTCCGTCATCATGGGGCCGTGCGCGGGCGGCGCGGTCTATTCGCCCGCCATGACCGACTTCATCTTCATGGTGCGCGACAGCTCCTACATGTTCGTCACCGGCCCCGACGTGGTGAAGACCGTGACGAACGAGACGGTGACGGCGGAGGAGCTGGGCGGTGCGGCGACCCACACCTCGAAGAGCTCCGTCGCCGACGCAGCCTACGAGAATGACGTGGAGGCGCTGGGCGAGGTGCGCCGCCTCGTCGATCTGCTGCCGCTCAACAACCGCGAGAAGCCGCCGGTCCGGCCCAGCTTCGACGACGCGAACCGGATCGACGACAGCCTCGACACGCTGATCCCGGACAATCCCAACACGCCCTACGACATGCACGAGCTGATCACGAAGATCGCCGACGAGGGCGATTTCTTCGAGATGCAGGCGGCCTATGCCAAGAACATCCTCACCGGCTTCATCCGGCTGGAGGGGCGCACGGTGGGCGTGGTGGCGAACCAGCCCATGGTGCTGGCAGGCTGCCTCGACATCGCCGCGTCGCGCAAGGCCGCCCGCTTCGTGCGGTTCTGCGACTGCTTCGAGATCCCGCTGCTGACCTTGGTGGATGTGCCGGGCTTCCTGCCGGGGACCTCGCAGGAGTGGAACGGGGTCATCAAGCACGGCGCCAAGCTGCTCTATGCCTATGGCGAGGCGACGGTGCCGATGGTCACGGTGATCACGCGCAAGGCCTATGGCGGGGCCTATGACGTGATGGCCTCCAAGCACATCCGCTCCGACATCAGCTACGCCTGGCCTACGGCGGAGATCGCGGTGATGGGCGCGAAGGGGGCGGTGGAGATCATCTATCGCAGCGAGCTGGGCGACGCAGACAAGATCGCGGAGCGCACGGCGGAATACGAGGAGACTTTCGCCAACCCCTTCAAGGCGGCGGAGAAGGGCTTCATCGACGAGGTCATCATGCCCCACTCGACCCGGCGACGGGTCACGCGCGCCTTCGCGATGCTGCGCAACAAGCGCCAGGACCGCCCGTGGAAGAAGCACGACAACATTCCGTTGTGAGGGCGGCGATGTGTCCTGATCCAGGTGAGGCCAGGCTGGTTTCGAGCGTTGCGTTTGATACCGGTCTCGCCCGGCGGCACCGCCGGGCGGCGCCCGAGCCTCCCCCCGGGAGGGCGCGTTGCAACGTCTCCGTCGGGAGCGCGAGTTTCGAGGTTTGGGGCGTGTCAAGCGGCTCCGACGTCGTGAGCGCCCACCCAGGCTCGGGCGCCGCCCTCATCGCCTCTTTTCCTATGTCTGGACAGCCATGAGCGGTGCCCGCTGGCATACCCTTCGCGACGCCGAGGTGCTGACGCTCGCCCGGCGCCTGCCGCCGCGCTTCGATGTAGAGGCGAGCGCGGAGTTTCCGCCGTTGCGGCGGGGGCGGCTGGCGCATCAGGTGCGGCAGGACCTGTGGCGCAGGCTCAAGCGGCTGCGCGGGTTCTCTCCGGTGGTGGAGGTGCGCCGCCGCCCCTCCGGACTGCGGGTCCGGGCCGGTGGACAGGTGGAGGGGCGGGTGCCGCCGGGGACCTCCGAGGCCATTGCCGAGCTGCTGCACGATCCCGCATTGCGCGCCCGTTGGCGGGTCCATGCGCAGCTCCGCGCTACCTCCCCCTCCATCACAGGAGGAGAGGCCATGACCAAGGATCACGGACCGTCCATCAAGGATGATGAGACCTACGAGGCGCTGCGCGACAAGGGCTACGACCAACAGAAGGCCGCGGCCATCGCCAACGCGCAGGCCAATGACGACATGAACCCGTCCGAGAAGGGCGGGAAGGCGAAACCTTATGAGGAATGGACGAAGGACGAGCTCTACGACCGGGCGCAGGAGCTCGAGATCGAGGGGCGTTCGAACATGACCAAGGACGAACTGATCGAGGCACTGCGTGGCTGATCGGCAGAACTCCGCTTCCACGTTGACGGTGGTGTTATGGAACCGTGACGAAATGTCGTGGTTCTCTCCGCACACGTCAAAGTGGAAAGGAGCACTGACATGTCCATCATCCGTATGTCCGCCTTCGCGGTCCTTCTCGCCGGTCTCGCAGCCTGTACGCAGAGCCAGCAGGCCGGTGCGGCACGGGGTGCTGCCATCGGCGCCGTGGGCGGCGCGGCCGCTGCGGCCATCACCGATCGCGACATCTCCGACGGGGCCATCGGCGGCGCAGCCGTGGGCGCGACCGTCGGCGCCGCGACCAACTGATCCCGCGCGCACGGCCCCGCAACGGCCGTGCGCGTCTTCCATCTGTCGATCACGGAGGGATCCATGGTTAAGGCATATCGCCTGCCCGCGCTTGCGGGCGTCTGCATGTTGCTTCTGGCAGGCTGCAACGGCACCCGGGGCGACGAGGTCGCGGCCGGTGCCGTCCTCGGCGGAGGGCTCGGCGCCCTCGCGGCCGAAGCAACCGACAACGAGAAAACCGAAGGTGCCGTCATCGGTGCCGCGGTCGGTGCGGCCGCTGTCGGTAGCGGGACGTTCCAGCGCCGCTGATAGTGCCGAGGGGCGTGGCTGCGCTGCGCCCCTCGCGCCATTGTTTTTGAACCATAACGCGAACGGGTCGTTGTCCCTCCGGCACACATGCAGCAATCGGAGGCTACGATGGTTCGGACGACGGTTCTTTTCCCCATTGGGGGACTTCTCCTCATTCTCGGCCTGTCGGGCTGCGCGGTCGCGACCGGCGCGGCCGTGGGCGCCGGTGGCGGCGCCATCGCGGCGGAGGCGACCGGCAACGATGTCGAGGACGGCGCGGCGTTGGGCGCGCTGGTCGGGGCCGGCGTGGGTCTCGCCGTCCAGTAAGTGGCCTTTACGGCTAGGCAGTAACGGGTCCTCGCGGCCGGGGGCGGTGCCATGCTGAAGCACCGCGGGTTCCCCGGCCGTCTGCGCGGCACCGACTACCAGTTCGTCCTGCGCCGCGCTTCGCCCAAGGGCGCGACAGAGCTCAAGGCGCGGGAGCGCTACCGCGACCGCCGCAAGGAGGATCGCGAGGCCGATACGGCCTTTATGGCGGCGCTTTGGGAGCATTTCGGGGACCAGCCCTTCGAGCGCGGCAACCTCGATGCCGGGCGCCTGTCCTGGCTGTTCGGACGGGAAGTGATCCCGGCCGAGGAGACATTCGACCCCACATCCTATGACGCATTGCTGCGCATCGACGAGGATGTTGCGCGCAGGTCATTCCCCGAGGTGTTCGGATTGTGAGGGGGTTTGTCGCGCAATCTGTGGTTGTGATAGGGTTCGCCACGGTCCGTCTGAGGCCGGACGAACGTGGGCAAGACGCATGCGCATCCTCCTCTTCATCGCCGTGGCGGCGCTCGCCGCCTGCGGCAACACCACTGGCGACCGCGGCCTGTCCGGCGGCGCCATCGGGCTCGGCACCGGCGTCATCGTCGGTGCTGCGGCGGCCCCGGCCATCGTGGTCGGTGCGGCGGCCGGGGCCCTCACCGATTCCAGCCAGATCAATCTGGGCCGTCCGGTCTGGAGATAACCCGACACTGAACACCAACGCGGCTCGCCCAGCCCGCCTCCGTCCCGGAGCGCGGGCCGTTCGTGCTGTCTGAAAAGGACGAGGGACATGTTCAAGAAGATCCTGATCGCCAACCGGGGGGAAATCGCCTGCCGCGTCATCAAGACGGCGCGCAAGATGGGGATCCAGACGGTCGCCGTCTATTCCGACGCGGATCGCGACGCGCTGCACGTGAGCATGGCGGACGAGGCGGTGCATATCGGCCCGCCGCCCGCCAACCAGTCCTACATCGTGATCGACAGGATCCTCGATGCGATCCGGCAGACAGGGGCGGAGGCGGTGCATCCGGGCTACGGCTTCCTGTCGGAGCGCGCGGAGTTCGCGGAGGCCCTGGCCAAGGAGGGCGTTGCCTTCATCGGTCCGCCGCCGGGCGCGATCGAGGCGATGGGCGACAAGATCACGTCGAAGAAGCTGGCGGCGGAGGCGGGCGTCTCCACCGTCCCCGGCTTCATGGGCCTGATCGACGATGCGGAGCACGCGGTGAAGATCGCGACCGAGATCGGCTATCCAGTGATGATCAAGGCCAGCGCCGGCGGCGGCGGCAAGGGGATGCGCATCGCGTGGACCGACGACGAGGCGCGGGAGGGCTTCCAGCTTTCGAAATCCGAGGCGGCCAGCAGCTTCGGCGACGACCGCATCTTCATCGAGAAGTTCGTGACCCAGCCGCGGCATATCGAGATCCAGGTGCTCGGCGACACGCACGGCAACTGCATCTATCTGGGTGAGCGGGAGTGCTCGATCCAGCGGCGGAACCAGAAGGTGATCGAGGAGGCGCCCTCGCCCTTCCTCGACCCGGAGACGCGCAAGGCGATGGGCGAGCAGTCGGTCGCGCTGGCGAAGGCCGTGGATTACTGCTCTGCGGGCACCGTCGAGTTCATCGTGGACGGGGAGCGCAGCTTCTACTTCCTGGAGATGAACACGCGGCTCCAAGTGGAGCACCCGGTAACGGAGCTGATCACCGGCGTGGACCTGGTGGAGCAGATGATCCGGGTCGCCTACGGTGAAAAGCTGGGCATGACGCAGGATGACGTGAAGCTCGACGGCTGGGCGATGGAAAGCCGCCTCTATGCCGAGGATCCGTTCCGCAACTTCCTGCCCTCCATCGGGCGGCTGACCCGCTATCGCCCTCCGGAAGAGGTCGAGCGGCGCGTGCGCAACGACACCGGCGTCTACGAGGGCGGCGAGATCTCGATGTATTACGACCCGATGATCGCGAAGCTCTGCACCTGGGGTCAGACGCGCGACACGGCGATCGACCGGATGCGGCAGGCGCTGGACCGGTTCGAGGTGGACGGGATCGGGCACAACCTGCCGTTCCTCTCGGCGGTGATGGATCATCCCCGCTTCGTCTCGGGCAACATCACCACGGCCTTCATCGCGGAGGAATATCCCGAGGGCTTCGAGGGGGCGGAGCTTTCGCCCGCCGATGCCGTGCGGATGAGCGCGGTGGCCGCGGCCACGCACCTCGTGCGGCAGCGGCGCGGGGCGCAGGTCTCCGGCGCGATGGAGGGGCGGGAGTACAAGCCCGGTTCCGACTGGGTCGTGCAGATGAACGGCGAGGCGCGCGAGGTCGAGGTGGTCGATGCCGGCGACTGGCTGTTCGACGTGACCGTGGCGGGGGTGAAGATGGCGGTGGACCTCACCGCCTGGCGCCCCGGTGACGTGCTGATCGACGCGGTGGTCGATGGGGCCGCGATGCCGATCAAGGCGGGGCGGATCACCAATGGCTACGACATGGCGTGGCGCGGCGCGCGGCGGAAGGTCTTCGTCCGCAGTCCGCGCGTGGCCGAACTCGCGGCGCTGATGCCGGAGAAGCTGCCGCCCGACACCTCCAAGATGCTGCTCTGCCCGATGCCGGGCCTCGTGGTCTCGCTGGCCGTGGAGGAGGGCGACGAGGTGCAGGAGGGTCAGGCGCTCTGCACCGTGGAGGCGATGAAGATGGAGAACGTGCTGCGCGCCGAACGGAAGGGCACGGTAGCCAAGATCAACGCGGCCCCCGGCGACAGCCTCGCCGTGGACGAGGTGATCATGGAGTTCGAGTGAAAAGTCACGGCAGCGAATATGTCGGTGGCAGACCCGCCATCCAGGTCAGCGTGATCAGTGGGCGAACCTGACGTGATCTGGATCGTGCGCGTTCCCGGCTATGTGATAGGCTCCCTTGCGGGTGTCTTGAGTGCGGTACCGATCAACGTGGGGCTGATCGACGCTTTCGGTCGGCCAGAAAGTGCGGTCGCCGATTACGCGCTCTACCTGATGTGCTTCCTGCCGGGGCTGATCGTGTTTCGGTATGTGGCGAGCGCCGGATGGCCGGTCTCAATGCCTTGGCGGACTGCGCTTGCGATTTTTGTCTTGTCGCAAGTCGCAGTGCAGATCGGCAACGGATTGGCGTCGCTCCACGACGTCCTGCCGGAGAGCGGGCTGGCGGTCCTGATCCAGCTTTGCATTCTACTGGCTTGGGCCGAGGGATTCGTGATGGTCGTGCGCTCCCAGGTCAGGCTCCGCCATGGATGACCGCGTCACGGCCGCGATTATTGCTGCTGCGGTGTCGGCCGTGGTGGCGGTGCTGAGCCGGGTCTTTGCCTTCCTGCGCGACGAGCGGCGCAGGCGGCGGGAGCGGGTGATCGACGTGCAGAAGGCGATCCGGGCGGAGATCGAGACGCGTGTCTACCAGCTCGAACGGGACGATCTCGACCGGGTGGCGGAGGTGGTGGCGGCGCTCTTCGAGAGCAATCCGGGCTACGTCCCCTTCATCCCGCGAGAGCGGCACGACGTGATCTTCGCGGTGCCCGCGGGCGATATCCAGATGGTGCTGGCGGACACGATCCGGCCCGTGGTGATCTGTTACGACATCCTCGCCACGATTGATGCTATGACCGAGGACATGCGCGGCGAGCGCCATGCCACGCTCGACCCCGGGCGGCGGGCGCCGTTCTTTTCCGATCACATCGATACGAAGCGCAACCTGCTGCGCCGAGGGAACAAGGCGATCGAGAGCCTGAGCGAGAGCGTCGCCCTGCTGGAGCAGGGCGCCTCGCTCATCAATAGACCGGTCGCGGACCGGTCCGGCCGGCGATGGGATCCTGAGCGGTCTTCTTGTTGTCCGCTATGTCCCCCATCCTTCCAGCGCCGATCCGGCGGGATCGGGCGCAGCACGAACATGGGCGCGGCGACGCGGTGCGGCGGGCGGGTCCGGTCGGCGGACTCGCCTTGGCAGACAATATGTTCTATTTTTGTTCCGATTTCAACCAGTGCCGAGTCGGATCATGGAACCACGGGTCGACGTCCTGTTCTTCGACATGAACTCCTTCTTCGCCTCCGTCTGGCAGGCGGAGGAGCCGGAGCTGCGCGGGAGGCCGGTCGGCGTTGTGACGGTGGACGCGCCGGGGGCGGCGCTGATCGCGGCCAGCAAGGAAGCGAAGCGGCTGGGCATCAACATGATGCGCGTGGCCGAGGCGCGGCGGCGCTGTCCCAGCATCGCGATCCGGCAGGCCAAGCACGACCTGTTCGTAAGCTATCACCATCGCATCCGTGCGGCGGTCGACATGGTGATCCCGATCGAGCGGGCTTGGTCGGTGGACGAGTTCTCCTGCCGGCTGACGGGCTCGCAACGGGAGCTTTCGAAGGCGCTGGAGATCGGGCGGCAGGTGCAGCAGGTGATCCTCGACGAGGTGAGCCCGGCGCTGAACTGCTCGGTGGGCGTGGCACCCAACAAGATGCTGGCGAAGGTGGCGGCGGGGCTGCGCAAACCGGCGGTGGACTGGCTGCACCCGGACGTGCTGCCGGACAAGATCGCGCATCTGCGGCCGGGCGACCTGCCGGGCGTGTCGAAGGGCATCCTGCCGCGGCTCGAGAAGGCGGGGATCCGCGACGTCGCCGCGCTTCATGCGATGGATCCGAAGGCGGCCAGGCATCTATGGCGCAACGTGGAGGGCGAGCGCTTCCTGCGGCAGTTGCGCGGCGAGGCGGTGGTGTATCCGGCAACGGAACGGCATTCGCTGGGTCATGGCCAGATCCTGACGCCGCAGAACCGCTCGGCCGAGGGCGCGCGGCTGGTGGCGCGGCGTCTGCTGGTCAAGGCCGCCTCGCGGCTGCGGCGCGAGGGGCTGCTCGCCCGTTCGCTCCACGTGGGCGTGAAATGCGGGGTGCGGGGCCGGCACGGCTCGGAGGGGGAGATCGCGGCGACGCAGGACAGCTTCACGCTGCTCCGCACCTTCGAGCGGTACTGGGCGCGGCTGCGGTTCGACGCGCCGGTCTCGGTCAGCGTGATGCTCGGCGGGTTGCAGGAGGTGGGCGCGGATACGGGCGACCTCCTGGGTGCGCGCGAGGAGCAGACGGGGCGCGAGGCGCTGTGCTCGGCCATCGACGGGCTCAACCGGAAATTCGGGCAGGACACCATCCGCTTCGGCGAGCTGCCGCCGCACAAGGTGGCCTATACCGGCGCCAAGATCGCCTTCAACCGGATCCCCGACGCGGCGGAGTTCACCGAGTAGGGGTGCCGTGCGCCTCCGGCGGGCGTATTCGGGGAAAGGTGACGGGGCGGGCCTATTCGGTCAGTTCGCTGCTGTCGCCCGTGGGGGCGATGCCGCGCAGCGCGCGTTGCGCCCGCATCTCCTGCTGGCGCAGCGGGATGCGGTCGATGAGGCGGACGAGCTCGCGCACCGGCACTGGGTCGGGCTTGCGGTACTTCACCTCGCCGTCCTTGCCGATCAGCAAGAACTGGAAGTCGCGCGGGTGGAAGCGGTCGCGCAGGGCGCTGTCCTCCTCCGTATCGAGGATGACGACGATATCGCGCTCGTCGAGATCGCGTTGCGCCGCCTCGAACTGGGCGAGCTGGGAGACGACGCGCGGGTCGCGCGGGCTATCGGCGAAGATCAGGATCGGCCGCGCCTCCCACAGGTATTCGGCCAGTGGATCGTCCTGGGCCAGCGCCGGGGCGGCGGCGAACAATGCGGCGGCAAGCAGTCTGAGCATGTCGGCTCCCTTCGCTGCCCAAGATAATCGGTTTTTCGACGGAGGGGAGAGGCAAGCGTGAGCGACATTCTGACAGTTCCGCGAACGAGGGCCCTCGGGCCCTTCGAAGTGGGCACGCTCGCCTATGGCTGCTGGCGCTTTGCGGGAACCCCGCTGGAGGAGGCGCGGGCCAAAGTAGGGGCGGCGCTGGAGATCGGGGCGAACCTGCTCGACACGGCCGCGATCTACGGGTTCGGCGAGACCGGCTTCGGCGAGGCGGAGGAGCGGCTGGGCGATCTGTTCGCGGCCGATCCGGGCCTGCGCGAGCGGGTCGTGCTGGTCACGAAGGGCGGGATCGTGCCGCCGGAGCCCTATGACAGCCGGGCGCCCGAGCTGATCGCGAGTGCCGAGGCCTCGCTGAAGCGGCTGAAGGTCGACGCGATCGACGTGTTCCTGGTCCACCGGCCCGACCTTCTGGTGAGCCATGAGGAGGTGGCCGGCGCGCTGAGCGACCTTCGTGCGCGGGGCGTGGTGCGGGAGGTCGGGGTGTCGAATTTCACCCCGGCGCAGACACGGGCGCTGCAGAGCTTCCTCGATTTTCCGATGGTCGTGACGCAGCCGGAGATTTCGGTTGGCGAGACCTCGGCGCTGTTCGACGGGACGCTGGACCTCGCGCAGGAGGTGGGGCTGACCCCGATGGCGTGGAGCCCGCTGGGCGGTGGCGCGCTGATGACCGGGGACGGCCCGGTGGCGGCCGAGCTCGACCGGATCGGGGGCGGCGACCGGGCCGCGGCCGCACTCGCCTGGCTTATGGCGCACCCGGCGCGGCCGATCCCGATCCTCGGCTCGCAGACCCCCGACCGCATTCGCGCCGCCGCGGCGGCTTACGACATCCAAATGACCCGCCGGGACTGGTATGCTGTGCTGGAAGCATCCCTCGGCCACCCGATGCCCTGAAGGAGATCCGACATGACCGACTGGAAAGCACTGGCGGAGAAGGAGTTGCGGGGCCGTCCGCTCGACGACCTGACCTGGGAGACGCCGGAGGGCATCGACGTAAAGCCGCTCTACACGGCGGAGGACCTGGAGGGGCTGGAGCATCTGGGCACGGTGCCGGGTCACGCGCCCTTCGTCCGGGGCCCTCGCGCGACGATGTATGCCGGGCGGCCCTGGACGATCCGGCAATATGCGGGCTTCTCGACGGCGGAGGAGAGCAACGCCTTCTACCGTAAGGCGCTGGAGGCGGGGCAGCAGGGGGTTTCGGTGGCCTTCGATCTGGCCACCCACCGCGGCTATGACAGTGACCACCCGCGCGTCGTCGGTGATGTCGGCAAGGCGGGCGTGGCCATCGACAGCGTTGAGGACATGAAGATCCTCTTCGACGGGATCCCGCTGAAGGACATCTCCGTTTCCATGACGATGAACGGGGCGGTGATCCCGGTGCTGGCGAGCTTCATCGTGGCAGGCGAGGAGCAGGGATGCTCCATCGCGGATCTCTCCGGGACCATCCAGAACGACATCCTGAAGGAGTTCATGGTCCGCAACACGTATATCTATCCGCCCGAGCCCTCGATGCGGATCGTGTCGGACATCATCGGCTATACCGCGCAGGAGATGCCGCGGTTCAACTCGATCTCGATCAGCGGCTACCACATGCAGGAGGCCGGGGCGAACCTGGTGCAGGAGCTCGCCTTCACGCTCGCGGACGGGCGGGAATATGTGCGGGCGGCGTTGGCGTCGGGCATGGACGTGGACAAGTTCGCAGGAAGGCTGAGCTTCTTCTTCGCGATCGGCATGAACTTCTTCATGGAGGCGGCGAAGCTGCGGGCGGCGCGGCTCTTGTGGCACCGGATCATGAGCGAGTTCGAGCCGAAGAAGCCGCAATCGCTGATGCTGCGGACGCATTGTCAGACGTCGGGCGTGTCGTTGCAGGAGCAGGACCCCTATAACAATGTGGTGCGCACGGCCTACGAGGCGCTGGCGGCGGTGCTGGGCGGGACGCAGTCGCTGCACACCAACTCCTTCGACGAGGCGATCGGGCTGCCGACGGCGCATTCCAGCCGCATCGCGCGCAACACCCAGCTTATCCTGCAGGAGGAGACGGGGATCACGAACGTGGTCGACCCATTGGCCGGCTCCTATTACGTCGAGAAGCTGACCGCCGATCTGGCGGAGGCCGCCTGGGCGCTGATCGAGGAGGTCGAGGGGCTCGGCGGCATGACCAAGGCCGTCGCCTCCGGCATGCCGAAGCTGCGGATCGAGGAGGCGGCTGCCCAGAAGCAGGCGCGCATCGACCGGGGCGAGGAGGTGATCGTCGGCGTCAACAAGTACCGCCGCGACGAGGAGGAGCCGATCGACGTGCTCGATATCGACAATGTCGCGGTGCGCGAGGCGCAGGTGAGGCGGCTGGAGCAGATCCGCGCCACCCGCGATCAGGCGAAATGCGAGGCGGCGCTGACGGCACTTGAAGAGGCCGCGCGGGGCGACGGCAACCTGCTGGCCGCGGCAGTGGAGGCCGCGCGGGCGCGGGCGAGCGTGGGGGAGATTTCGGACGCGATGGAAAAGGTATTCGGACGGCACCGCGCCGAGGTGAAGACGCTCGCGGGCGTCTACGGCGCGGCTTACGAGGGCGACGAGGGCTTTGCCCAGATCCAGCGCGACGTGGAGACGTTCGCCGAAGCCGAGGGGCGCAGGCCCCGGATGCTCGTGGTCAAGATGGGGCAGGACGGGCACGATCGGGGCGCGAAGGTGATCGCCACGGCCTTCGCCGATATCGGCTTCGACGTGGATGTCGGCCCGCTCTTCCAGACACCGGAGGAGGCCGCGCAGGACGCGGTGGACAACGACGTGCACGTGGTGGGCATCTCCAGCCAGGCGGCGGGGCACAAGACGCTGGCGCCCAAGCTCGTCGAGGCACTGAAGGCGCAGAACGCGGAGGACATCATCGTGGTCTGCGGCGGCGTGATCCCGCAGCAGGACTACGACTTTCTGCGCGCGGCGGGCGTGAAGGCGATCTTCGGCCCCGGCACGAACATCCCCGAGGCGGCGGCGGGCATCCTGCGGCTGATCGAGGAGGCGCGGCAGCCGAAGGCGGCGGAGTAGGCGCGCCGTAGTCCGCGCTGCCGCGGCGGGCGGGGAGGGGGGCGTCTTCGGAGAGGGCCTCGCAAACGCCCGGCGGCGTCGGCGTGCCGCCGTGGGGGTCCTGTCTGGTTCGCTTCGGATCGGAAGGCGTGCCGCGCCTGTCGAGCAGCACATCATCTGCAACGTTTTGCAACATAGTGCGACTTTTCTGCGACAGTTCTGGCGCAACCTATGCGTGCGCGGGCTCACGCCGATCGAAACGCGACGATTTGATGAAAGCGTGATCCCCGCGTCCTAGTCGCCGGCGCGCATTCGCGTATCTATGATCGGAACGGCCGGCGAGGGTGGGGATGCCTACCGGCCCTGATCGTGGGAATGCTATGCGCTTGCTGTGCGTCGCCCTTGCTGGATACCTCGCCGCCCCGGCTCTCGCCCAGGGACCACAGGCGAACGTGCCGCCGCTTCCGCCCTTTCCGCAGGCCTGCGAGGGGCCCGAGTGCGCGGAGCCAAGGATCATTCCCTACAACCGCCGCACGCCGAACGAGATCGGCGATACGGACGACCTCATCGCCGACCGTGCGGCGACGCTGCCCGATGCCGGGGTGGTCTTCGACCCCGATGCGGTGGGCGCGCAGCGCAACCTTCTTCTGCAACGGCTGGGCCGCGACCGCCCGCGCAACCGGGTGGGCCACCGATGATGGCGCAGGCGACCGGCATCGGTGGGCTGTTCTTCCGGGCGCGCAGCCCGGAGGCGCTTTCGGCCTGGTACGCGGACCGGTTCGGCATCGACGGGGTGCCATGGATCCAACAGGCCGGTCCAACCGTTTTCCAACCATTCGACGAGCAGACCCGATACTGGCCGGGCGATCGTCAGTGGATGCTGAACCTGCGTGTCGACGACCTCGACACGCTGATAGAGACATTGCGGGGTGAGGGGCTCGCGGTGGAGACGCGCGATGAGTGGGACGATCCGAACATCGGCCGTTTCGCGCGCGTTAACAACCCGGAAGGAAGTCCGGTGGAATTGTGGGAACCAGCGGAGGAGCGGAGATGAAAGTCTTTGCCACGGACCCGACGACACCCGAGGCGGAATGCGTACTCGCGCATAGTTGCGCCTTTCTCGAAGCGCGCTTTCCGCCTGAACGGCGATTCCGGTTGGGGGTGAAGGACCTCGGTGCGCAGAACGTGACCTTCTTCCTCGCGGAGGAGGAGGGAATGGCGGTCGGCTGCGCCGCCTTCGTCCACCAGTGCGAGGAGTGGGGGCAGCTGAAGTCTATGTATGTCGCCCCGGCCGCCCGCGGTTCGGGCGCGGCGCGGCTGTTGCTCGACGCGGTCGAAGACCGCGCACGGGCGGCCGGCGTGACCCGCCTTCGGGTGGAGACCTGTACGGGGCTGGAGGCGGCCGAGCAGTTCTACGTCCGGAACGGCTTCGACGAGGTCGGCTTGGTCGCGTCGGGTGCGGACGGGCAGCCCTGCACGGTCTACGAGAAGGATCTTGCGCCGGAATTGGTTGGCGCGGAGGTCGCCGCCCGCTAGTCAGGTCCGAAGGACCGGCTGGAGGGATGGATGACCGATCAGAAGCAGGCGAACCGGCAGGCGGCGCTTGACTACCATGAGCATCCCCGGCCGGGGAAGCTGGAGATCCGGGCGACCAAGCCGCTGGCCAACCAGCGCGACCTCGCGCGGGCCTATTCGCCGGGCGTGGCCGAGGCCTGTCTCGACATCCAGGCGGACCCGGCGGCGGCGGCGCGGTTCACCGCGCGGCAGAACCTGGTGGCGGTGGTCACCAACGGCTCGGCCGTGCTGGGCCTCGGCAATATCGGGGCGCTCGCCTCGAAGCCGGTGATGGAAGGCAAGGCCGTCCTCTTCAAGAAATTCGCCAACATCGACTGTTTCGACATCGAGCTGAACGAGAGCGATCCGGAGCGGCTGGCCGAGATCGTGACGGCGCTGGAACCGACCTTCGGCGCGATCAACCTCGAGGACATCAAGGCGCCTGACTGCTTCATCGTGGAGAAGCTATGCCGGGAGCGGATGAACATTCCGGTCTTCCACGACGACCAGCACGGCACCGCGATCGTGGTGGGGGCGGCGGCGACCAACGCGCTGCGGCTGACCGGCAGGCGGTTCGAGGACATCAAGGTCGTCTCCACCGGCGGCGGTGCCGCGGGGATCGCCTGCCTCGACATGCTGCTGACGCTCGGGGTGAAACGGGAGAACGTGTTCCTCTGCGATCTCGCGGGCCTCGTCCACGAGGGGCGGCAGGCGGAGATGACGCCGCAGAAGGCCGCCTATGCCCAGCCCGGCGGGCCGCGGGCGCTGGCCGATGTGATCGGCGGCGCGGACCTGTTCCTGGGGCTGTCGGGGCCGAACGTGCTGACGCCCGAGATGGTGGCGGAGATGGCCGAGGCCCCGATCATCCTGGCGCTCGCCAACCCCAATCCGGAGATCGATCCTGAGGCGGCGCGGGCGGTGAAGCCCGACGCGCTGATCGCGACGGGTCGGTCGGATTATGCCAACCAGGTCAACAACGTGCTCTGCTTCCCCTTCATCTTCCGCGGGGCGCTGGATGTGGGTGCGACGGAGATCAACGACGCCATGAAAGTCGCCTGCGTGGAGGGGATCGCCGAGCTTGCGCGCGCGGCCTCCAGCGCCGAGGCGGCCGCGGCGTATCACGGCGAGCGGCTGGTCTTCGGCCCCGACTACCTGATCCCGAAACCCTTCGACCCGCGCCTGCTCGCGGTGGTCGCGGGGGCCGTCGCGAAGGCGGCGATGGAGAGCGGGGTGGCCACGCGGCCCATCGCGGATCTCAAGGCCTACAAGGAGAAGCTCGACGGTTCCGTCTACCGCTCCGCCCTCATCATGAAGCCGGTCTTCGAGGCGTCGCGCAGCGGGCAGCGGCGCATCGTCTTCGCGGAAGGGGAGGATGAGCGCGTGCTGCGCGCCGCCCACGCGATGCTGGAGGAGACGGTGGACGCCCCGGTCCTGATCGGCCGGCCCGACGTGATCGCGAGCCGGGCGCAGCGCAACGGCATCCCGCTCGATCCCGGTGCGTTCGAGATCGTGAACCCGGAGAGTGACCCCCGCTATCGCGACTACTGGGAGACCTATCACGGGATCATGGCGCGCAAGGGCGTCACCCCGGACCTCGCCCGCGCGATCATGCGGACGAATACCACCGCGATCGGCGCCGTGATGGTCCATCGCGGCGAGGCGGACAGCCTGATTTGCGGGACGTTCGGGCAGTATCTCTGGCATCTCAACTATATCGAGCAGGTGCTCGGCAGCCGCGAGCTGTCGCCGGTCGGCGCGCTCAGCCTGATGATCCTGGAGAGCGGCGCGCTCTTCATCGCGGACACCCATGTGCATCCCGAGCCGACCGCCGAGGAAATCGCGGAGATCGCTGTGGGCGCGGCGCGGCATGTGCGGCGCTTCGGCCTCGTGCCCAGGGTGGCGCTCTGCTCGCATTCCCAGTTCGGCAACCTCGACACCGAGAGCGGGCGGCGGATGCGGGCTGCGCTGGAGATGCTCGATGCGCGGAGCTGCGGCTTCGAATACGAAGGCGAGATGCATTCGGACGCAGCGCTCGATCCCGAGCTGCGGGCGCGGATCTTCCCCGGCTCGCGGATGGAAGGGGCGGCGAACGTGCTGGTCTTCGCCAATGCCGATGCGGCCTCGGGCGTGCGCAACATTCTCAAGATGAAGGCAGGGGGCCTCGAAGTGGGGCCGATCCTGATGGGGATGGGCAACCGCGCGCATATCGTGACGAGTTCGATCACGGCGCGGGGGCTGCTCAACATCGCGGCGCTCGCCGGGACGCCGGTCGCCTCCTATGGCTGAGGGGCGGCTGCCTCCGGCGGGGATATTTGGCGAAGAGAGAGGGCGGGGCGCGTGTTCCTGATCCACGTGGCGCTCGCGCCGGTGCTGACGGCGGCGACGCAAGTGGGTGGTGTGGCGTGGCTCGCCGGGCTGATCGCGCGGGGGGACGGGGTCGGCCCGAGTGCTGCGGCACGCCGCCTTGCTCCTCGGTTTCCATATCGGGCTGTCGGTGGTCGCGTGGTCCGCGGCGACGGGCTTCGGTCGGGTGCCGCTGCCCTGCGAGGGCGGGCCCGTGGTGGTGCAGCCGCGGGCGCTCTGTGCGATGAACCGGCATTACGCGGTGCCGGAGGTGCGGGATCTGCTGGTGGCGATGGCCGAGGGGTCCGGGCAGCCGGTGCGCGTGCTCGATGCCGGGTTTCCGCTGTTCGACGGCTTTCCCCTGTCACCGCATCTGAGCCACCGCGACGGGCATTCGGTGGATGTGGCGCTGGCCTACGAGGGGGCGGAGGGGCGCCCTTCGGCTGCGGAACGCGATCCCCGACCGGCCGCTCGATGCGGAGCGCCGGTGCGCGAAGCTTGCCTGTGGCTGGCGGCAGAGGATCCGGCGCACGGGCTGCGCCGCGTGCTGGTCGAGCCTCATCTGCCGGAGCGTCTAGGTGTCGAGAGCCCGCTCTTCCGCTGCCAGGCCTGCGGGGTGGCACGCCACGACGATCACCTGCATCTGGAGGTCCGCCGAACGCATGTCGCCGCCCGTATCATGCTAGACTGAGTGGACCGGGCCGGTCCGGCCCGACGGGAGGACTGCCATGAGCGAGACGACGGGACACTGCCTGTGCGGCCAGATCCGCTGGGCCTTCGACGGGACGCGGCTCTGGCAGAAGTACTGTCATTGCGAGAGCTGTCGCCGCAACTGCGCCGCCCCCGTCGCGGCCTTCGTCGCGGTGCCTCTGGAGGGCTTTCGCTGGATCCGGCGGGAACCCGCGTTCTACCTCTCCTCGCCCGGGGTGACGCGCCGCTTCTGCCCCACCTGCGGCACGCCGGTCGCCTATAGCTGGGATGGCAAGCCGGAGGAGATTCACGTCTACGCCGCGGGCCTCACCCATCCGCAGGACTTCACGCCCGAGGGGCACGATTTCTGGAACGAGCGGCTGGACTGGCTGCCGCTCGACGACGGGCTGGCCAAGCACACGGCTTGATCCGCCACGGGCACGGGGCGTCGGGCGCCCCCTGCGAAGGTCGTGTTGCGCCTTGCCGCGATCCCGTCCCACCTCCCCCGCGAGGGCGGCCTGCCATGCATGGCCGCTACGAAAATGATCGACAGGCGCGCCCGGCTTGCCATGATCGGAGCCGCCGGGTCGATCCCGCGCAACGAAAGAAAGAGACGATCGGGAGGCGACATGGGATACGCGGAGACCTACGCGGCGTGGAAGGCGGATCCGGACGGGTGGTGGCTGAAGCAGGCCGCCGCGCTCGACTGGCAGATGGCGCCGACGCAGGGCTATGATGCGGCGACGAATACCTGGTTCGCCGATGCCATGGGCAACACCGCGTGGAACTGTGTGGACCGGCATGTCGCGGCGGGCCACGGCGCGCGGGTCGCGATCATCCATGACAGCCCCGTCACGGGCACGAAGACGAAGATCACCTATACCGAGCTGCAGGACCGCGTGGCACGGATGGCCGGGGTGCTGCATGCGCAGGGGGTGCTGAAGGGCGACCGGGTCGTGATCTACATGCCGATGGTGCCCGAGGCGCTGGTCGCGATGCTCGCCTGTGCGCGGATCGGTGCGGTGCATTCGGTGGTCTTCGGCGGGTTCGCGGCGCGCGAGCTCGCCGTGCGGATCGACGATTGCACCCCGCGCGCCGTCATCGCGGGCTCCTGCGGGATTGAGCCGGGGCGGGTGGTGCACTACAAGCCGCTCCTCGACGAGGCGATCACGCTGGCCGCGCACAAGCCTGAGGTCTGCCTGATCCTGCAGCGCGAGGCCGGCACGGCGGATCTGGTGCCGGGCCGCGACTTCGACCTTCTCGACGAGATGAGCCGGGCGCAGCCGGCGGAGTGCGTGCCGGTCAAGGGCTCGGACCCGGCTTACATCCTCTACACTTCCGGCACGACGGGGCAGCCCAAGGGGGTGGTCCGCCCGACCGCGGGGCACATGGTGGCGCTTCATTGGACGATGAAGAACATCTACGGCGTCGAGGCGGGGGACGTGTACTGGGCGGCCTCCGACGTCGGCTGGGTCGTGGGGCATTCCTATATCTGCTACGCGCCGCTGCTGGCGGGTTGCACGACGATCGTCTTCGAGGGCAAGCCCGTGGGCACGCCCGATGCCGGGACCTTCTGGCGGGTGATCGCCGAGCACGGGGTGAAGAGCTTCTTCACCGCACCCACCGCCTTCCGCGCGATCAAGCGGGAGGATCCGAAGGGCGAGGAGGCGCGGAAGTACGATCTCTCCGGCCTGCAGGCGCTGTTCTTCGCCGGGGAACGGGCGGATCCGGACACGGTGAACTGGGCGGGCGATGTGCTGGGCGTGCCGGTGATCGACCACTGGTGGCAGACCGAGACGGGCTATGCCATCGCCGCCAACCCCTTCGGCATGGACGCGCTGCCGATCAAGGTGGGCTCGCCCTCCGTCGCGATGCCGGGCTACGAGGTTTGCATCCTGAGCCCCGAGGGGGAGGAGATGCCGGCCGGCGAACTGGGTTCGGTGGCGATCAGGCTGCCGCTGCCGCCGGGCACGCTGCCGACGCTGTGGGATGCGGATGCGCGTTTCCGCAAGAGCTATCTCGATACCTTTCCGGGTTACTACGAGACCGGGGATGCGGGGCTTATCGACGCGGATGGCTACCTCTTCATCATGGCGCGCACCGACGACGTCATCAACGTGGCCGGGCACCGCCTGTCGACCGGCGCGATGGAGGAGGTGCTGGCCGGTCATCCCGACGTGGCCGAGTGCGCGGTGATCGGCGCGGCCGACCCGCTGAAGGGCCAGCTTCCCGTTGGTTTCCTCTGCCTTTCCAAGGGCGTGAACCGGCCGGAGGAGGAGATCGTGGCCGAATGCGTCGCGCGCGTCCGTCACGAGATCGGGCCCGTTGCGGCCTTCAAGTCGGCGGTGGTCGTGGACCGTCTTCCGAAGACCCGATCCGGCAAGATCCTGCGCGCGATCATGGCGAAGATCGCCGACGGGCAGGATTACAAGATGCCGGCGACCATTGACGATCCGGCGATTCTGGAGGAAATCGGCTCAGCGCTAACCCGTATCGGTTACCCGGCGGCGCGATGAGTGATGTCCAGCACCCCTGATCTGTCTCGCCTTCATGTCCTGCTGGCGGAGGACAACGAAACCAACCTGATGGTGGCCCGCGAGATGCTGGAGCGGCTGGGTGCCCGCGTGTCCGTCGCGCGCGACGGGATCGTGGCGCTGGAGCTGGCAGAGCGGGAGCAGCCGGATGTCATCCTGCTCGACGTGGAGATGCCGCGGCTCTCGGGGCTCGACGTGCTGCGGCGGCTGGCGGAGCGGGAGATCATGATCCCCACGATCTGCCTGACGGCGCATGTCGGCGCCGAGCATGTGGAGCGGGTGCTGGAACTGGGTGCGGTCGGGGCGATCGGAAAGCCGATCGGCTCGCTCGACAGCTTCGGGCAGCGGATCCTCGACCTGATGGAGACGGGGGCGGCGGGACCGAATGCGGCGCCGGGTGTCGCCGTGCTCGACCTCACCGTCTTCCGCCCGATGGCCGAGATGATGGGCGAGCCCATGGTCGGCACGCTCCTCGAACAGGTGGAGACGGACCTAGAGGGGGCGCTGGAGACACTTGACAGCGCGGTGCGCGGCCGCGACGTGGCGGTGATCCGCGCGCAGAGCCACGTCCTGACCGGGGTGGCGGGCACGATCGGGGGGATGCGGCTGCGTTCGATCGCGCGGACGATGAACCGAGCCGCGCATGATGGCGATTTTGTCACCATCTCGAGCTGCTTCACTCAGCTTCCGGTGGAAATCTCGGCACTTATCCAGGCCATCGGTGTCGAGCGCAGAAGCTGATTTAATTCGGTGGCCTCACTTTTGGGTGGTGACGTTTGACCTTTTTTGTATGATCCGCGCATGACCAAGACTCTTCTTCTGGTTGAGGACACGCCGTCCCTGTCGCTGATGTACAAGACCGTGCTCGGAAAGGCCGGGTACGAGGTCGATTGTGCGTTCACCGCAGCCGAAGCGCGGCGACGTTTCGACGCAGCCAGACACCATATCGTTCTGCTCGACATGATGCTGCCCGATGGCAACGGCAGCGACATCCTGACATGGATAAAGGCGCAGGCGCCCGAGACGCGCGTGATCGTCATCACGGCCAACGGCTCGATCAAGGTGGCGGTCGAGGCGATGCGGATGGGCGCGTCGGATTTCCTGGTCAAACCCTTCGACGAGCTGCGCCTGAAATCGGCGGTGGCCCATGCCCAGCCCGGTCCGATTCCCCTGGTCGGCCGCGAGGTGCCCGAGGAGGTGGACCGTTCCGCCCCGCCCGGTTTCATCGGCGACAGCCAGGAGATGCGGGACATCTACCAGACGATCCACCTGATCGGACGGTCGACCGCGACGGTGTTCATCACGGGCGAGAGCGGGACGGGCAAGGAGGTCTGCGCGCAGGCGATCCACGACCTGAGCACGCGGGCCGAGAAGCCCTTCGTCCCGCTGAACTGCGGCGCGATTCCGCAGCACCTTCTGGAGTCGGAGGTCTTCGGCCACCTCAAGGGCTCCTTCACCGGGGCCATCGCAGACAAGGAAGGCGCGGCGGTCGCGGCGCATGGCGGCACGCTCTTCCTCGACGAGATCTGCGAGATGGACCTGAACCTGCAGACGAAGCTCCTGCGGTTCATCCAGAGCTCCACGGTGCAGCCGGTGGGTGCGACGCGCGCGCGCTCGGTCGACGTGCGCATCATCTGTGCGACGAACCGCGATCCGGCGGCGGAGGTCGCGGCCGGCCGTTTCCGCGAGGATCTGTTCTACCGCCTCCACGTCGTGCCGCTGCACCTGCCTCCGCTGCGCGACCGGGACAACGACGTGAACCTGATCGGGGAGGAGATGCTGCGCCGCTACGCCGCCGAGGAGGGCAAGCGGTTCGAGCGCCTGTCCGAGGAGGTGAAGGCCCTCTTCCGCCAGATGGTCTGGCGCGGGAACGTGCGCCAGCTCCTGAACGTGCTGCGCAACGTCGTGGTGCTGCATGACGGGCTGGAGGTCACGCCCGAAATGCTGCCGCCCGATATCGGGGCGCGGAAGGTCGCGGCCGAGGAGCCGAACCTGGACCGGCCGCTGGAAGGGCGCGCGGCGTTCTCCGGCATGGTGGGGCGCAGCCTCGCGGAGGTTGAGCGCGCCTTCATCGAGGCGACCATCGCGGAGTGCAACGGCTCGATCCCGCGTGCGGCCCGGATGCTCGAGATTTCGCCCTCCACCCTCTATCGCAAGCGCGAGGCGTGGGAGCGGGCGGAGCGCGCGGAGCGCAGCGAGGCCGTCTGAGGCCGCGCGCGACGCTGGGGGAGCCTGTTGTTTTGCCCTTGAAAGCGCTTCGGGAATGGGATGCACTACCCGGCGTTCCGGCGACGGAAACACAATTCCGGCGGTGTTTAGGCATGGCGCCGCCCCCATATAACAGGAAGAGGTACATAATGAAGAAGTCCCTGATCGGCGCGGCGATCGCGTCGCTCGTGGCGGCGGCTGCCGCACAGGCGCAGGACATCCGGCCGGCGGTGGTCTACGACCTGGGCGGCAAGTTCGACCAGTCCTTCAACCAGGCGGCCTTCACCGGCGCGGAGCGCTTCGCCGAGGAGACCGGCGTCGCCTATCGCGACTTCGAGATCCAGAACGACGCGCAGCGCGAGCAGGCGCTCCGCCGTTTCGCCCAGCAGGGCTACGAGCCGATCATCGCGATCGGCTTCTCCCACGGCTCGGCGGTCGAGAAGGTGGCGGCCGAGTTCCCCGACACCGACTTCGCCATCGTGGACATGGTCGTGGACCTGCCCAACGTGCGTTCCATCGTGTTCAAGGAGCACGAGGGCTCCTATCTCGCGGGGATCGCGGCGGCGCTGGCGTCGGAGTCCAACGCGGTCGGCTTCGTCGGCGGCATGGACATCCCGCTGATCCGCAAGTTCGAGTGCGGCTACATCGGCGGCGCGCGCTCCGTGAACGCGGATATCGAGGTGTTCGGCAACATGACCGGCACGGACGGGTCCGCCTGGAACAACCCGACGCGCGGTGCGGAGCTGGCCCGCTCGCAGTTCGACCGCGGGGCGGACGTTGTCTACCACGCGGCCGGCGGCACGGGCGTGGGCGTCCTGCAGGCGGCCGCGGATGAGGGCAAGCTGGGCATCGGCGTGGATTCCAACCAGAACGCGCTGCACCCCGGATCCGTCCTCACCTCGATGCTCAAGCGGGTGGACAACGCGGTCTACGACACTTTCACCGACTCTATGAACGGCGAGTTCTCCTACGGCTTCGACGTCAACGGTCTGGCGGAAGCGGGCGTGGGCCTGGCCATCGACGAGAACAACGAGGCGCTCTACACCGACGAGATCGCGGCGGCCGTGGAAGCGGCGAACGCGGCGATCGTGTCGGGTGAGGTCGTGGTCCATGACTACACCTCCGACGGCGCCTGCCCGTACTGAGACGACCCCGCGGGGGGCGCATGTGCGCGCCCCTCGCCCGACCTGAAGCGGAGAGCCCGGACCGATGCGACTTCTGATGCTGAGCATCGCGGTCCTGATGACGGCGACGATGGCCGCGGCCACTCCCGCGGTCGTCTATTCCGTGGGCGGCAAGTTCGACGCGTCCTTCAACGAGGCGGCGTGGCGCGGTGCGGAGCGCTGGGCGGCGACGACCGGCGAGCGCTACGGCGAGTACGAGATCGAGGGGCCCGCGGAATCCGAGCAGGCACTGCGCTACTTCGCGGCGCGCGGCTACAGTCCGGTGGTCGCCATCGGCTTCCTCCATGCGGACGCGGTGAGGAAGGTGGCGGAGGACTACCCCGACACCCGCTTCACCATCGTGGATATCGAGGTCGACGCGCCCAACGTGCAGTCCGTCGTCTTTCGGGAGCACGAGGGCAGCTACATCACCGGCAAGATGGCGGCGATGACGTCCGAGAGCGGCGTGATCGGCTTCGTGGGCGGCATGGACATCCCGCTGATCCGCCGGTTCGAATGCGGCTATCGGCAGGGTGCGGCCTCGGTCTCCGAGGAGGTGCGGGTGCTCGCGACCATGACCGGCGACACGCCGGCGGCCTGGGCCGATCCGGTGACGGGGGCGGAGATCGCCCGCGGCCAGATCGCCGAAGGGGCCGACGTCATCATGCAGGCCGCGGGCGGCACCGGCATCGGCGTGCTGCAGGCCGTGGCGGATGCCGGCGTGCTAGGGATCGGCACGGATTCCAACCAGAACGGACTGCATCCGGGCCACGTCCTGACCTCCCTGCTGAAGCGGGTGGATGTCGCCGTGCAGGAGGCGTTCGACGAGGAGAACTGGGCGGCAGGCGTCCTTTCCCTCGGCGTGGCGGAGGGCGGCCTTTCGATCGCGATGGACGAGGATAACGCGGCCCTCGTCAGCGAGGAGGTCAAGACGGCCGCCGACGAGGCCGCGCGCTCGATCGCGGCGGGCGAGACGGAGGTCCACGACACCTACGCGGACGGGGACTGCCCCTACTGAGCGTGCCGGCCCGGCGGGGGCCGATGGACCCTGCGTCGCGACGTCGGGGCGGCGGTTGCCGCCCGGTCGGATCCGGTGCATAGGCGCGGGCGAAAACGTCCTTCCCGGAGAATCGACCATGCTTCGCGCCGCCGGCGTCGCCGCACTGCTTACCGCCATTTCCTTCCCCTCGCTCGCCCAGCAGGGGCCCATCCTGTTCTATGACGGGGGTGAGAAGCTCGACGCCTCCTTCAACGAGAGCGCCTGGAACGGGGCCGAGCTCTACCGGATGACGGAGGGCGGGAACTATGCGGAGGTCGTGCTGCCCGACGGTGCGGACCGGGTCGAGCTGATGCGGGACTACGCGCGGCAGGGCTACGAGCCCATCGTGGCCATCGGCTTTCTCTACGGCGAGGCGGTGAACCTGGTCGCGGCCGAGTTTCCGAACACCGACTTCGCGATCGTGGACATGGTGGTGGACCAGCCCAACGTGCGCTCGGTCGTCTTTCGCGAGCACGAGGGCAGCTACCTGATGGGCGCGATGGCGGCGATGGCCTCCGAGTCCGACACGGTCGGCTTCGTCGGCGGCATGGATATTCCCGTGATCCGCAAGTTCGCCTGCGGCTATGTCGGCGGCGTGAAGGCGGTGAACCCCGACGCGACCGTGCTGGTGGAGATGACGGGCACCACGCCCGCGGCCTTCAACGATCCGGAGCGGGGCGAGGAGCTGGCCGAGGGACAGATCGCCCAGGGTGCTGACGTGATCTACCACGCCTCCGGCGGCACGGGCGTGGGCGTGTTGGACGCGGTGGCGGATGCGGGCATCCTCGGCATTGGCGTCGACATGAACCAGAACGGGCTTGAGCCGGGCTCCGTGCTGACCTCCATGCTCAAGCAGGTCGACTACGCCGTCTACTTCGCGCTGAAGGACCACGCGGTGGGCGAGTACACCTACGGCATCCAGTCGCTGGGGCTTGAGGATCGCGGCGTGGGCTATGCGGTCGACGAGCACAACCAGTTCCTGGTGGACCGCACGATGGTGGGGATGGTCGAGGATCTGTCCTACCAGATCATCTCCGGCGATCTGGAAGTGCACGACTACATGGCGACATCGGACTGCCCGTACTGATCGCGCATTAGCGCTTGCGAGTCTGGACCATCTGGTCAAAAACTCGACTATGACGGCTGAACTTCAGGGACAGCGCCCGCCCTTCACCGTGGGCGGGCTGGGCGAGATCGCGATCCGTTGCGCCGATCTCGACGCGATGGAGGCGTTCTACGCCGACGTGCTGGGCCTGACGCGGCTGGCCGCGCGGGCCGGCGGCATCGTCTTCTTCGATCTCGGGCCCGGTGTCGCGGGCCATACGCAGGTCCTTGCCCTCTTCGGTCCCGGTGCGGGAACGCGGCCGGACCTCCATCCCGAGGGCGTGCCGCAGACTGGCGGATCCTCCTCCCTGCACCATCTCGCGCTGGGTGTGACCCCGGCCGAGCAGGAGAAGGCCATCGCCTGGTACGCGGAGACCGGCCAGCCCCACCGGATCGAGGAGTTCGACTGGATCGGCTGGCGCGGGGTCTTCACGCAGGACCCGGAAGGCAATACCGTCGAGCTTGTCGCCCGCATCAAGGAGCCTGCCGCATGAGCGCACCCGCCATCGAGCTGAAGGGCATCTCCAAGAGCTTCGGCTCGGTCCACGCCAACCGCGACATCGACCTCGTCGTCGAGAAGGGCACGATCCACGGCATCATCGGGGAGAACGGGGCGGGCAAGTCGACGCTGATGTCTATCCTCTACGGCTTCTACCAGGCGGATCGCGGCACGATCGCGGTGGATGGCAACCAGGTGCAGATCCCCGACAGCGATGCGGCGATTTCCCTCGGCATCGGCATGGTCCACCAGCACTTCATGCTGGTCGAGCCGTTCACGGTGCTGGAGAACGTGATGCTCGGCGCGGAGGGCGGTTCCTTGCTGAAACGCGGTCGCGCGGCGGCCCGGGCGGAGCTGGAGCGGCTGGAGCGGGAATACGAGCTCAACGTCGATCCCGACGCGGTGGTCGGCGACCTGCCGGTGGGCCTGCAACAGCGGGTGGAGATCCTCAAGGCGCTCTATCGTGGGGCGGAGATCCTGATCCTCGACGAGCCCACGGGCGTGCTGACGCCGGACGAGGCCGACCACCTCTTCCGCATCCTCGGGCAGTTGCGCGCGCAGGGAAAGACGGTCCTGCTGATCACCCACAAGCTGCGGGAGATCATGGCCGCGACCGACGCGGTCAGCGTCATGCGGCAGGGTGAGATGGTCGCGAGCCGCCGGACGGCGGAGACGAGCGTCGAGGAGCTGGCCGAGCTGATGGTCGGCCGCCGTGTCCTGCTGCGCGTCGACAAGGCCCCCGCGACGCCCGGCGACGTGAAGCTCGACGTGCGCGGGCTGGAGGTCGTCGACGAGATCGGCGTGCGGCGGGTGAAGGACGCGAATTTTCAGGTCCGCGCGGGCGAGATCGTGGGCATCGCTGGCGTCTCCGGCAACGGGCAATCGGAGCTCTTGGAGGCCATCGCCGGCATCGGACCCATCTCCGCCGGGGAGGTGGAGCTGGTCGGCGTCGTCGGCAATGACAGCGCCTGGCGCCCGCGCAACGGCCTCGGCCACGTGCCGGAGGACCGGCATCGCATGGGGCTCGTCACCAAGTTCACTGCGCGGGAGAATACGATCCTCGGCTACCAGCGCAATGACGAGTTCGGCGACGGGCTGATGCTCGACCGCGGCTCGGTCCTCGACACCTGCCAGAAGAACATGGAGGCCTTCGACGTCCGTCCGCCGGATCCGAACCTGAAGGCGGCCAACTTCTCCGGCGGCAACCAGCAGAAGATCGTGCTGGCGCGCGAGATCGAGCAGGACCCTGACGTCCTGATCGTCGGCCAGCCCACCCGCGGCGTGGATGTCGGCGCCATCGAGGCGATCCACCGCCGCCTCATCGAGCTGCGCGACGCGGGCAAGGCGATCCTGCTCGTCTCGGTCGAACTCGACGAGATCCGGGCGCTGTCGGACCGCATCCTCGTGATGTTCGCGGGCGAGATCATGGGCGAGGTCGGCACGGACGCCACGGAGCGCGAGATCGGCCTCCTGATGTCCGGCGTGCGCGAAGGGGAGAAGGCGGCGTGAGCGGCAAGCGTCGGACCGCCTCCGGCGGGCGTATTTCGGGAAAGATGAAGGCGGGGCGAGGTCGAGATGTTCGGGTTTGAGGGTCGTTTCGAGTTGATGAACCACCTGCCCCTGATCGGCTTGATCCTCGCGGTCGCAATGGCGGTCGTCAGTTTCGGGATGCAGCTTCTGCCGGCAGGTTCCTTCCCTGCCAGAGTGTGGGCCTCGCTCATGGCAAAACTCGGCGGGACCGAGAACGTGAATGGCGTCGTTCGTCTGGTCGGTATCGTGGCGTTTGTCTTTCTGTTGCTCGGCTGGTGGCTCTTTACGCTGCTCGCCGCGGCTATTCTAGCAACCTGCTGGGCGGCCGCCCGCGAGGCTGTGGCGCGGGAGAAAAGCGAATGAACAAGGAACTGCCCGGCTGGGTCGATTTCGGGCTGCTGCCGCTGCTCAACCTGCTGACCGCCTTCCTCGTTGCGGGGCTCGTGGTGCTGGCCATCGGGGAGAACCCGGTGGAGGCGGTTGGGCATATCCTGTTCGGAGCGTTCGGCTACGGGAACGGCGTGGGGTACACGCTGTTCTACACGACCAACTTCATCTTCACCGGGCTCGCGGTGGCGGTGGCCTTCCATGCCTCGCAGTTCAATATCGGGGGTGAGGGGCAGGCCTATGTGGGCGGTCTCGGCGTCGGGCTCGCGTGCCTGGGGCTCGACCAGTACCTGCCGTGGTGGGGGATCCTGCCGTTCGCGATCGCGATGGGCGCGCTCTTCGGGGCGATCTGGGCGGCGATCCCGGGGTATCTCTTCGCCAAGCGGGGCGCGCATGTGGTGATCACCACCATCATGTTCAACTTCCTCAGCTATTCCCTGATGAACTACGTCATCAACAACTACCTTCGGGTGCCGGGCAACGCGTCCGTGCAGTCGCGGACCTTCGAGCAGTCGGCGTGGATGCCCAAGCTCACCTGGCTGGAGGGGATCTTTCCCGGCATCTCGACGAGCCCGGCGAACCTGTCGTTCGTCATCGCGCTGATCGCCTGCGTGTTCGTCTATGTCCTGATCTGGCGCACGAAATTCGGGTACGAGGTGCGGGTTTACGGCGCGAACCCAACGGCGGCGCGCTATGCCGGGATCTCGGTCACGCGGACGGTGGTGCTGACGATGGCGATCTCGGGCGGGCTCGCCGGCATGATGGCGCTGAACCCCGTGATGGGGGACCAGACGCGGGTCTTCCTCGACATTCCGCAGCAGGCGGGCTTCGTCGGGATCGCGGTGGCGCTGATGGGACGGTCGCATCCCCTGTGGATCGTGTTCGCGGCACTGCTCTTCGGCATCCTCTATCAGGGCGGGGCGGAGCTTGCCTTCGAGATGCCGACCATCACGCGTGACATGGTCGTGGTGATCCAGGGTCTCGTGATCCTGTTCGCGGGGGCGATGGAGTTCATGTTCCGGCCCTGGGTGGCGCGGGCCTTCTCGATGCGGGAGCAGGCCCATGCTTGATCTGATCGGTATCGCGAACCTCGATTCCACGCTGCGGCTGGCGACGCCGCTGCTGCTCGCCTGTCTCGCCGGGCTCTATTCGGAGCGGTCGGGCGTGTTCGACATCGGGCTGGAGGGCAAGATCCTGATCGCGGCTTTCGTGGGTGCCGCAGCCGGCGTGCAGACCGGGAGCGCATTTCTGGCGCTGGTGCTCGCGGTGACCGCCTCGATGGCGTTCGCGCTGATCCACGGGGTCGCCTGCATCACCTTCCGCGGCAACCAGATCGTGTCGGGCGTGGCGATCAACTTCCTCGCCGCGGGGCTGTCGGCCGTGATCGGGAACGCCATGTTCTCCATGGGCGGGCGGACGCCGCAGTTGCCCGCAGACGCGCGGTTGCAGGGCGGCGATCGCTGGCTGTTCGCGTGGATGGAGGATCTGGGGCCGGTGGGCGAGGCGGTGCACAACCTCTTCTTCGACCAGTCGATATTCGTCTACCTCGCCTTTGCGGCGGTGCCGTTCACCTGGTGGGTGCTGTTCCGTACGCGGTTCGGAATGCGCCTGCGGGCGGTGGGTGAGAACCCGGCGGCGGTGGATACAGCGGGGATTTCCGTGACGAGCCTGCGCTACCGCGCGGTGCTGTGCTGCGGGCTGTTGTGCGGGTTGGCAGGGGCGACGCTGAGCATGGCGCTCAACTCCGGCTTCATCCCGAACATGAGCGCGGGGCGCGGTTTCATCGCGCTGGCCGCGCTCATCTTCGCCAAGTGGCGGCCGGTGCAGGCGATGTTCGCCTGTCTGCTCTTCGCCTTCCTGGAGGCGTCCGAGAGCCGGTTGCAGGGGCAGGAGATCGCAGGCTTCGAGATCCCGGTACAACTGGTGCAGGCGCTGCCCTATCTGCTGGTGGTGATCCTTCTGGCCGGGTTCATCGGTCAGGCGCGCGCGCCCAAGGCGGGCGGCGTACCTTACGTGAAAGAACGCTGATGCAGGACCTGTTCGAGGCGGCCAAGGCGGCGCGGGAGAACGCCTACGCGCCCTATTCCAACTTCAAGGTGGGGGCTGCGCTGCGCACGCCCGCGGGCATCTTCGCCGGATGCAACGTGGAAAACGTCGCCTACCCCGAGGGGACCTGTGCCGAGGCGGGCGCCATCGCGGCCATGTGCGCGGCGGGCGTGCGGGAGGTCACGGAAGTGCTGGTGATCGCCGACAGCCCGGTGCCGATCACGCCGTGCGGTGGCTGCCGGCAGAAGCTGGTGGAGTTCGCGAAGCCCGACGTGGCCGTGATCCTCGCCGGACCGGAGGGGGAGAAGACGCGGATGAAAGTGGGCGACCTTCTTCCTGGGACCTTCACGACGGAGCATCTGGAATGACCCTCGACGCGGTTCGCGCGCGCATCGGCGAGGCGCCGGTGGCGCTCGGCATGATCCTCGGCTCCGGCCTCGGGGCGATGGCGGACGAGATGGAGGAGGCGCAGCGGATCCCCTTCGACGAGATCGAGGGGATGCCGCAATCCGGCGTCTCGGGCCATGCCGGCGCGCTGGTCGTCGGCAATCTGGAGGGCGTGCGCTGCGCGATCCTGTCGGGCCGGGTGCACTACTACGAGCAGGGCCAAGCGGCGGCGATGCGGCCTGCGCTGGAACTGCTGAAGGGGATCGGGGCGGCGTCGGTGCTGCTGACCAACTCGGCGGGCTCCACGCGGGAGGAGATGCCGCCGGGCGCGCTGATGGCTCTGTCGGACCATATCAACTACTCGGGCCTGAACCCGCTGATCGGGGACGAGGGCGATGCGCGGTTCGTGGGCATGGTCAACGCCTATGCGCCTGCCCTGCGCGAGCGGCTGCACGACGCCGCGCGGGCCGAGGGGATCACCCTGCATGACGGGGTCTATGCCTGGTTCTCCGGCCCCAGTTTCGAGACCCCGGCCGAAATCCGCATGATCCGAACGCTGGGTGCGGATGCGGTGGGCATGTCCACGGTGCCCGAGACGATCCTCGCCCGTCGGATCGGGCTGGAGGTCGCCGCGATCTCCTGCATCACCAATTACGGGGCGGGCATGACCGACATCAACAATTCCCATGCCGAGACCCTAGAGGAATCGGCGAAGGCGCGTGCGGGCTTCATCCGCCTGGTCCGCGCCTATGTACGGAGCTTCGCATGAGCGATCTGAAGGACGCAGCGGCGCGCGCGCTCGCCTGCCTCGACCTCACCAACCTCAACGAGGACTGCACCGAGGAGGATGTGCTCGCCCTCTGCGACCGGGCGCAGACCCCGCACGGGAAGACGGCCGCGATCTGCATCTGGCCGCAATTCGTGATGACGGCGAAGCGGCGGCTGGTGGGCACCGATATCCGCATCGCCACGGTCGTCAACTTCCCCTCCGGCATGGAGGAAGCCGACGACGTGATGGAGATGGCCGAGCAGGCCGTGGAGGACGGCGCGGACGAGATCGACGTGGTCACGCCGTATCCCAAGCTCCTCGAAGGCCACCCGCAGGAGGTCGCGGCCATCGTGCGCCGTGTCCGGCGCGAGGTCGACGGTGCCAAGGTGAAGGCGATCCTGGAGACCGGGATGCTCGGCTCCCCCGACCTGATCCGCGAGGCTGCGGAGCAGGCGATCGCGGGCGGCGCGCACTTCATCAAGACCTCTACCGGCAAGGTGCCGATCAACGCCACGCTGCAATCCGCGCGCATCATGCTCGAGGCGATCAGGGCGAGCGACGAGGAGGTCGGCTTCAAACCCGCGGGCGGGGTGAAGACGACGGAGGACGCGGGGGCGTATCTGGCGCTCTGCGACGAGATCATGGGGGAGGGGTGGGCGACGCCCGCCACCTTCCGCATCGGGGCGTCCGGCGTGCTCGACGCACTGATCGCCACGCTCGACGGGGCCGACGCGCCCCGCGCGGCGGAGGGCTACTGATGCTGCCGCAGGAGGTCATCGCCAAGAAACGCGACGGCGACCGGCTGAGCGAGGGGGAGATCCGCTTCTTCATCGCGGGGCTGCATGACGAGAGCATCACCGAGGGGCAGGTGGGCGCCATGGCCATGGCGATCCTGCTCAACGGCATGGCGATGGATGAGCGCGTGGCGCTGACCCAGGCGATGCGCGACAGCGGCACGGTGGTCGGCTGGGACCTCGATGGGCCCGTGATCGACAAGCATTCGACGGGCGGGGTGGGGGACAACGTCTCCCTGATGCTCGCACCCGCGTTGGCGGCTTGCGGCGCCTACGTGCCGATGATCTCCGGCCGCGGGCTGGGGCATACGGGCGGGACGCTCGACAAATTCGACGCGATCCCCGGCTACCGCACGCAGCCCGATCTCGATGAGCTGCGGCGGGTCACGCAGAAGGTCGGCTGCGCCATCATCGGTCAGACGCCGGACATCGCGCCGGCGGACAAGCGGCTCTACGGCATTCGCGACGTGACGGGGACGGTGGAGTCGATCGACCTCATCACCTCTTCGATCCTGTCGAAGAAGCTGGCGGCGGGCCTCGACGCGCTGGTCCTCGACGTGAAGGTCGGCACCGGTGCCTTCATGGCGACGGCGGAGGATGCGGATGCACTGGCCCGCTCGCTGGTGGAGGTGGCGAACGGCTCGGGCTGCAAGACGTCGGCCATCATCACCGACATGAACGAGCCGCTGGCGACCGCCGCCGGGAATGCGCTGGAGGTGGTGAATGCCGTCCGTTTCCTGAAGATGGAGGAGGTGGACAGCCGTCTCTGGGACGTGACGGTCGCTCTCGGCGGGCAGGCGCTGTTCCTCGCGGGGCTGGCGGGCGATGCCGCGCAGGGCGAGGCGAAGATGCGCGCCGCCTTCGAGAGCGGGCAGGCGGCGGAGCGGTTCGCGCGGATGGTGAGCGAACTCGGCGGCCCCGCGGATTTCATGGAGAACTACGAGCGGCACCTGGCCTCGGCTTCGGTGGTGCGGGAGATCGCGCCGGAGCGTCCCGGCTTCGTCAGCCGCATCGACACGAAGGGCGTGGGCCTCACCGTAGTGGAACTCGGCGGCGGCCGGGTGCGGGCCGCCGATCCGATCGACTATGCCGTGGGCCTCGACATGCTCGCGGGCCGGGGGATGCGGGTGGACGAGGACCAGCCCATCGCGCGGATCCATGCTGCCAGCGAGGACGCCGCCGACCGGGCCGAGGCGCGGCTGCGCGCGGCCTACAGGATCAGCGACGACGCACCGCGCGAGCTGCCGCTGGAAAAGGGGCGGATCGCCTGATGGCCCGCGCCTTCCTCCTGGTGCTCGACTCGGTGGGCTGCGGCGGTGCGCCCGATGCGGCGCAGTTCGGGGACGAGGGCGCCAACACGCTGGGCCATATCGCCGTCGCCTGCGCCGAGGGGCGGGCGGAGGAGGGGCGCTCGGGTCCCCTGCACATGCCCAATCTCGACGCGCTGGGGCTGGGGGCGGCGGTCAAGCTCGCTTCGGGTCTGGACGCACCGGGGCTCGGCACCACGCCCACCGGCGCTTGGGGTGCGGCGACCGAGGTGAGCCAGGGCAAGGACACGCCCTCGGGCCACTGGGAGCTGGCGGGCGTGCCGGTGCCATGGGACTGGCATTATTTCCCCACGACGATCCCGGCCTTCCCGGCGGAGGTCACTGACGCGCTGATCGCCCGCGCCGGTCTGCCCGGCATCCTCGGCGACAAGCATGCCTCCGGCGTTCCGATCATTGAGGAGCTG
Organism: Roseobacter sp. HKCCA0434; assembly: GCA_032464575.1. Lineage (GTDB taxonomy): Bacteria > Pseudomonadota > Alphaproteobacteria > Rhodobacterales > Rhodobacteraceae > Pontivivens. The sequence goes on along the minus strand of JAWDKM010000005.1, from coordinate 402,876 downwards.
GGGGCGGAGCATGTCCGCACCGGCAAGCCGATCTGCTACACCTCCGCCGACAGCGTCTTCCAGATCGCCGCGCATGAGGAGGCGTTCGGCCTCGATCGGCTCTACGAGGTCTGTGAGATCGCGGCCGAACTGGTCCACCCGATGAAGGTCGGTCGCGTCATCGCCCGGCCCTTCATCGGCGCCGAAGGCGCTTTCGAGCGCACTTCGAACCGCCGCGATTACGCCATCGCGCCGCCGGAACCCACGATCTGCGACCGGGTGGTGGAGGGCGGCGGGCGCACGCTTGCCGTCGGCAAGATCGGCGACATCTTCGCCCATCGCGGTATCACGGAGCTGCACAAGGCGACGGACGATATGGGCCTCGTGGACCATACCGTGCGGCTGCTGGCCGAGGCGCGGGACCGCGATTTCGTCTTCGCCAACTACGTGGAGTTCGACTCGAAATACGGCCACCGCCGCGACGTCTCGGGCTATGCAAGCGCGCTGGAGGCGTTCGACGCCCGCGTGCCGGAGCTGCTGAGCGGCCTGCGCGACGGCGACCTGATGATCTTCACCGCCGATCACGGCAACGACCCGACGTGGCGCGGCACGGATCACACGCGGGAGCGGGTGCCGGTGCTGATGGCGGGGCTGGGCGGGCGCGAGCTCGGCCTGCATGGCTTCGCCGATGTCGGCGAGACGGTGGCCGCGCATCTGGGCCTCGCGCCCGGCAACCATGGAAAGAGCCTGATTTGAAAGACATCCCCGTCGCGGACCTGCCCAAGACCGAGCTTCACCTGCACCTGGAGGGCGCCGCCCCGCCGGAGTTCATGGCGGGGCTCGCGGCGGAGAAGGGGGTGGATCTCTCCTCGGTCATCGAGGACGGGATGTATGTCTACACCGACTTCCCGCATTTCCTGCAGACCTACGAGGCGGTTTCGACCGTCCTCCAGACCCCGGACGACTACCGCCGACTGGTGGAGGCGGTGCTGCGCCAGTCGCATGCGGAGGGCGTGATCTATACCGAGCTGTTCCTCGCGCCGACGCTGACCGGCACGTCGCTCGTCGACTGGCCCGCCTATCTCGACGCGATGGAGGCGGGGGCGGATGCGGTGCCTGAGGTCGAATGCCGCTTCATCTCCACCGCCGTCCGGCATCTGGGCGCCGACATGGCGCGGGAGACGGCGGTGGCGACCGTCGCCCACCTGACGCCGCGCCTCACCGGCTGGGGCATGGGCGGGAACGAGGCGCTGTTTGCCGCCGCCGAGTTCGCCCCGGCCTTCGACATCGCGCGGGAGGCGGGGCTGGGCATCACGACCCATGCGGGCGAGTTCGGGGGAGCGGACAGCGTGCGTGAGAGCCTCGACCACCTGCGCCCCACCCGCCTCGGCCACGGGGTGCGGGCGATCGAGGATCCCGCGCTCGTCGACCGGATCGCGGCGGAGGGGATCGTGCTGGAGGTCAATCCGGGCTCCAACGTCATGCTCGGCGTCTACGAGACGCTGGACGACCACCCGATCGATCGGCTGCTGCGCGCGGGCGTGCGCGTCACCGTCTCCACCGACGATCCGCCCTACTTCCACACGTCGATGCGCAAGGAATACGCGGACCTCGCACGGGTCTTCGGCTGGACGCGCGCGGAATTCGATGCCATCAACCGCGTCGCGCTCAACGCCGCCTTCTGCGATGCGGCGACCCGGGCGCGCCTGATGACCCGTTTCGAGGAGGCCACCGTATGACCCAGCACCTGACCGTCGTCGATCACCCGCTGGTGCAGCACAAGCTGACCCTGATGCGGGAGAAGGGGACCTCCACCGCCGTCTTCCGCCAGCTTCTGCGGGAGATCAGCCACCTGCTCGCCTACGAGGTCACGCGCGACCTGCCGATGACCACGACCCAGATCGACACGCCGCTGACGGAGATGGAGGCGCCGACGCTGAAGGGCAAGAAGCTTGCGCTGATCTCGATCCTGCGGGCGGGCAACGGGCTTCTGGACGGGGTGATGGACCTGATCCCCTCGGCGCGCGTCGGCTTCGTCGGCCTCTACCGGGACGAGGAGACACTGAAGCCGGTGCAGTACTACTACAAGGTGCCCGCCGAGCTCGACAGCCGCGTGGTCATCGCGGTGGATCCGATGCTGGCGACGGGCAACTCATCCGCCGCGACCGTGGATCTGCTGAAGCAGTCGGGCGCGAAGGATATCCGCTTCCTCTGCCTGCTCGCGTCGCCCGAGGGGGTCGCCTGCATGAAGGAGCGGCACCCGGACGTGCGGATCGTGACGGCGGCGCTGGACGAGCGGCTGAACGAGAAAGGCTACATCCTGCCCGGCCTCGGCGATGCCGGCGATCGGATGTTCGGCACGAAGTGATCGTCCACATCAACGGACGCCCGGGCACGGGCAAGCTGACCATCGGCACGGCGTTGGCCGAGCGGATCGGGGCGCGCCTCCTCGACAACCACACGATCTACAATCTCTCCTTCGCGCTGACCGAGGCGAAATCTCCGGCCTTCTACGAGGCCGTCGCGGAGGTGCGGGAAATCGCCCATCGCCGCGTCGTCGACCTGCCGACGGAGGTGCCGGTGGTCCTGACGGACGCGCATTTCGCGGACTCGGTGAACGGCCGCGCAGCGTGGGCGACCGGGGCAGCACTCGCCCGGCGGCGGGGCTGTCCGTATCTCGTGGTGGTGCTCGATTGTGCGGCGGAGGAGAACCTGCGGCGCCTGCAGAGCCCGGGTCGCGCCGGCAAGCGCAAGCCGCGGGATCCCGCGCTCTATCCCGGCATCACGGCGCGCCGTCCGCTGATCCGCGAGGGCGGGGACCGGATGCTGGAGCTCGATGTGACGGAGCTGGCGGCGGAGGACGCGGCGGCGCGGATCGCCGACTGGATCTGACGGTGCCGTCATGGTCGGGCGATCCTCGGATCGGGCCCGAGGATGACAGTGGAGACGCCGTGCGGCGTCAAAGCTTTTCCATGCGCCTGCGGCGGGCGGATATTTGGGCGGAGCCGAAGGTTCACGGCTCCCACTCGATCAGGTCGCCGGGCTGGCAGTCGAGTGCGCGGCAGATCTTCTCCAGGGTGTCGAAGCGGATGCCCTTCGCCTTGCCGGTCTTGAGGATCGAGAGGTTCTGCTCGCTGATCCCGATCCGTGCGGCGAGGTCCTTGGACCGCATCTTGCGCCGTGCGAGCATAACGTCGAGGCGGATGACGATCGGCATCAGATGATGAGCTTACGCTCTTCGGCCTGTGCGGCGGCCTCGGCCAGGGCGCTGGCGACGACGAGCAGGAGGGCCGCGAGCACCGCGAAGCCGATCACGTCGCTGGAGATCGCGACGGCAAGCGTGCGCTGGCCGGGGCCGTTCGCCCAACTGTCGAGGACGGAGAAGGCGGCGCCGACGACCGGCGTGAGGGCAGCCTGGATCAACAGCGACAGGGCGAAACGGCGCAGGTTGCGCGTGGCCGTCGCGGTGAGCACACGGCCCCGGCGCGCGGTCTCGAAGAACCGCGCGAGGGCGGCGAGGCCCCAGAGGCCGACCGCCACTGGGAGCACGAGAGCCGCGAGGCCGATCAGCGCGAGTGTCGGGTCGAGACCGCGGGTGGCGATGGTGTAAAGCGCCGCGAGGGGGATTGCGACGATGGCAACGTGGCAGGTGATGCGCGCCGCGAGGCAGGCGCGGCGGAGGGCCGGTGAGAGGGGCATGCCTTGGCTCCAAGCGATCAGATATTCATGTTTTACATGAATTTCTGATCGTTGGATAGAGGTCAGGCGACGTCCGGTGTCTTGCGCGACAGCACGTTGCCGTCCTCCTTCTGCACGAAGCAGGGGCACTTCCGGATCCAGGTGTCGTCCAACGCGCATTGGACCATGAATTCCGCGAGGTCGGCCCGACGGGTCAGCCAGTGGCCCTCCGGCGGATGGTCGGCATGGGGTTCGGGCGCGGGGCTGTCGATCGGGTCGTCCTGCAGGTAGCCTGCCCGCACCGCGGTAAAGCGCAGCCAGGGCTTCGCACTCAACTGCCGCTCCATCGACCGCATCTGGGAGTAGACCCGCGTCAGCGCCATGACCGGTCCGGCCTTGAACCACAGCGGCCCGTAATCATTGCCGCGCGACCAGAGGGCGGAGACGCAGACGAGGCGATCGACGCCCTTGCCCTCCATCGCGTCCGCCACGTTCATGTGGCCGTCGGTATAGAGCGGCGGCGGGGAGGCGAGCGTCTTGGGATCGTTGGAGACGCCGAGGGCGGAGACGATGGCGCCGACATCCTCGAGCGCGGTGTCGAGGCCGCTGGGTTCCAGCACGTCGACCTCGACGGGCCGGATGTCGGGATCGGTTGCTTCGATGTCGCCGGGGTCGCGGGCGGCGGCGTTCACCTTCAGGCCGCGCCTCAGCGCCGCCTCGATCACCAGTTTGCCGGTGCCGCCCGTCGCACCGAGGACCAGAATGCGTTCGACCATCTGCCATCTCCCTTTCGGAGCAGGCAGATAGGTCGCCCGGCGGTCAGTTCACCGCCGGAATCATGTTCTGCTCTGCGGCAAGCTCACGCATCCGCTTCTGTAGCTTTTCGAAGGCGCGGACCTCGATCTGGCGGATCCGCTCGCGGCTGACGCCATACTCCTGGGAGAGGTCCTCCAGCGTCTGCGGCTCGTCCTTTAGCTTGCGCTCGGTCAGGATGTGGCGCTCGCGCTCGTTGAGCATCTCCATCGACTGCATCAAGAGCTCGCGGCGGTTTTCCAGCTCATCCTGCTCGGCATAGGCCTGCGCCTGGTCGGCATCGTCGTCGGTCAGCCAGTCCTGCCATTCGGACGCGCCCTCGCCATCCGATTTCAACGGGGCGTTGAGCGAGGCGTCGCCGCCGGAGAGGCGGCGGTTCATGGAGGTCACCTCCTCCTCCGTCACGCCGAGATCGGTGGCGATCTTCTGCACGTGTTCGGGACGAAGATCACCCTCCTCCAGCGCGCCGATCTTGTTCTTGGCCTTGCGTAGGTTGAAGAAGAGCTTCTTCTGCGCGGCGGTCGTCCCCATTTTCACGAGGGACCAGGAGCGCAGGATGTATTCCTGGATCGAGGCGCGGATCCACCACATGGCGTAGGTGGCGAGGCGGAAGCCCTTTTCGGGGTCGAAGCGCTTGACGGCCTGCATGAGGCCGACATTGGCTTCGCTGACCACTTCTGCGGTCGGCAGGCCGTAACCGCGATAGCCCATCGCGATCTTCGCCGCGAGGCGCAGATGCGAGGTGACGAGCTTGTGCGCGCTCTCCTTGTCCTGGTGATCGACCCAGGCCTTGGCGAGCATGTATTCCTCCTCCGGCTCCAGCATGGGAAACTTGCGGATCTCCTGCATGTAGCGGGACAGGCCCTGTTCGGGGCTGGGAGCGGGAAGACTGGTGTAATTGGCCATGAGAAAACCCCCTGGTGGCTGGGCGTTGAACCCTATCTGGGGATTATACGCGGATTTGCAAGGAATGGATCGCAAGAAATGCGATTGTTCACCGGAGTGAACGAAGGTCACTTAGAAGATCGGTCATGTCGGCGGGCGGCGGGCTCTCGAATTCCAGCGCCTTTCCGGTGATCGGATGGGCGAAGCCGAGCGTGGCGGCGTGCAGCGCCTGGCGGGGGAACTCATGCAGGAAGCGGGCGGCCTCCGGCACCGTGCGATGCCCGCCATAGACCGGATCGCCGACGAGGGCGTGGCTCGCATGGGTCATGTGCACGCGGATCTGGTGGGTGCGCCCGGTCTCGAGCTGGCACTCGATCAGCGCGGCGAGGGGGCGGGCGAGGTCGAAGCGTTCCAGCACCCGCGCGCGGGTGACGGCGTGGCGGCCGGTGGGGCGCACGGCCATCTTCTTGCGGTCCGCGGGATGGCGGTCGAGATTGGTTTCGATGCGGATCACGCCGCCGGGCTCCATCGTCAGCCCCGGCACACCGCGCAGGCGCGGGTCGCCGGGATCGGGGACGCCGTGGCAGATCGCGCGGTAGCGCCGGTCGATGTCGTGGGCGGCGAAGCGGGCGGCGAGGGCCTGGTGCACCGCGTCGCTCTTCGCCACGACCAGAAGGCCCGACGTGTCCTTGTCGATCCGGTGGACGATGCCCGGCCGCCGCTGCCCTCCGATGCCGGAGAGGCTGTCGCCGCAGTGGTGGAGGAGTGCATTGACGAGGGTGCCGGTCTCCGCCCCCGGCGCGGGGTGGACGACCATGCCGGCTTGCTTGTCCACCACGATCAGGTGCGCGTCCTCGTAGGCGACGGTGAGGGGGATGTCCTCGGGCTGCGGCTCCGGATCGGTGGCGGGGGGCAGGGTGACGGCGAAGCGCTCGCCGGGGGTGACGCGGCGGCGGATGTCGGTCTCGATGCCGCTTGGCCCCTCGACGGCGCCACCCTCGATCAGCGCGCGCAGGCGGGAGCGCGACAGGCCCGTCCCCTCTGGCGCCACGTCGGCGAGGACCTTATCAAGGCGGCCGGCATTGGCCGCGATCAGTTCGAAAGGTTCAGACATGGCGACGCCCTCCGATCAGGATCCGCCGGAGCCCGCCAACCTGCGGTTCCTGCGCCGGCTCGTCACCGTACTCACGGCGGTGATGATCCTCGGCGTGATAGCGATCGTGGGCCTGCTTGTCATCCGCCTGGGCGATGGAGCGGAGGCACCGGTAGTGCCGGAGGTCATTGCTTTGCCCGAGGGCGAGCGGGCGGAGGCGGTGACGCAGGGTCGCGGCTGGTTCGCGGTTGTCACGACGGATGGGGGCGGCCGGCAGCGGATTCGGATCTTCGGCGAGGGCGGCGCGCTGCGCGAGGTGGTGGAGATCGAGTAGGAGCGGAGGGCAGCGAAGCAGCGTCCCGCCCGGCGGCACCGCCGGGCAGCGCCCGACCCTACCCACGGGAGGGCGCTTTAGCACCGGAGCAAGCGGATCGACCGCGCCAAGACTTGCGGCCTGTTCAAGCAGATTACAGGAAGTGACGCGCCCACCCAGGGTCGGGCGCTGCCCTCGTCTCTTCGAACGGCCTCACCGCAACTGCGGCTGCCCGCGTCCCGCGATCCAGAACACGATTGCGAAGCCGATCATGATCGGGAAGAGCGGAGTCTGCAGGATCGGGAACACGAGGTTCTCCCAGATCCACGGGCCCGAGGGCAGGTAGCGCTCCACCCCCGGCTGCAATCCGAGCAGGCTCTCGCGGTGGATGCCCGCCCAGATCTCGCCCGTGCTGAACATCCGGAACGCGCGGTCCTGCATGACAGTGGCGGTGAAGTCGAAGTAGAGGCGCACGAACGCGGCCACGAACAGGACGTAGGACAGAACGCGGAAGGTCTTGCGCATCCGGGGAGATCTCCTTGGTCGGGCCTTGCGCCGGCGGGCGGCGATGGCGAAGGTGCGAACTCTGGCTCACGCTTATCCTCGGGAGTGATCATGTTCCAATCCTTCGAGATGTCCACCTCTCCCGACACCGGTGCGCCGCGGCTGGCCGCCCTGCGCGCCGAGATGACGGCGCGGGGGCTCGATGCCTTTCTCGTGCCCCGCGCCGATGCCCACCAGGGGGAGAACGTGGCCCCGCGCGATGAGCGGCTCGCCTGGCTGACGGGTTTCACCGGCTCCGCGGGGTTCTGCGTTGTGCTGGCCGGGGAGGCCGGGGTCTTCGTCGACGGGCGCTACACGCTGCAGGTCCGCAACCAGGTGGATACGGAGGTGTTCACTCCGGTGGACTGGACCGAGACGCAGGTCGGCGACTGGCTGGCCGAGCGGTTGGAGGCGGGCGTGGTCGGCTTCGATCCATGGCTGCACACGCCCGCCGAGATCGCGAAGCTGGAAAAGGCGTTGGACGGCGTCGAACTGCGCCCGGTTGCCAACGCGGTCGACGCGGTTTGGGAGGACCAGCCCCAGCCGCCCGCCGAGCCCATCGTGGAGCACCCGCTCGAATTCGCGGGCGAGAGTGCCGCGGACAAGGCCGCGCGGCTGGCCAAGGAGCTGCGGGAGAAGGGGGCGACGGCCGCAGTGCTGACGCTCCCTGACTCCATCGCGTGGCTCCTCAACATCCGCGGGGCCGACATCGCGCGGACGCCCGTACCGCATCTCTTCGCGATCCTGCACGACGATGGGCGCGTGGACCTCTTTGGCCAACCGCGTCCTGCCCCGGTGGAGATCGCGCCGCTGGCCGAGTTCGAGGGCGCGCTGAAGGCGCTCACCGGTAAGGTCGCGCTGCACAAGGGCAGCGCGCCGGTCTGGGTGGCCGAGCGGCTCGACCATGCGGAAATCCTCGACCACGAGCCCGTCCGCCTGCCCAAGGCGCGGAAGAACGCGGCGGAGATCGAGGGGGCGCGAACCGCCCACCGCCGGGACGGCGCCGCGATGGCGGAGTTCCTGTGCTGGCTCGACAGCGCCGCGCCCTCCGGCGAGCTCACGGAGATCGCCATCGTCAAGGAGCTGGAGGCGAAGCGCCGGGCCACGAACCAGCTCAAGGACATCTCGTTCGAGACGATTTCCGGCAGCGGGCCGAACGGGGCCATCGTGCATTACCGCGTGACGGAGCAGAGCGACCGAACGCTGGTGCCGGGCGAGCTGATGCTCGTGGATTCGGGGGGCCAATATGTCGACGGGACCACCGACGTCACCCGCACCATGGCCACCGGCCCGGTGGACCCCGACGCCGCCCGCGCCTTCACCCTGGTCCTCAAGGGCATGATCGCAATCTCCCGCCTGCGCTGGCCCGACGGGCTGGGCGGGGCGCATCTCGACGCGCTTGCCCGCGCGCCGCTCTGGTCCGCGGGGTTCGACTATGCCCACGGCACGGGCCACGGCGTTGGCGCCTATCTCGGAGTGCACGAGGGGCCGCAGAGCCTGTCGCGCCGCTCCACGGTGGCCTTCGAGCCCGGCATGATCCTCTCGAACGAGCCGGGCTACTACCGCGAGGGCGCCTTCGGCATCCGGATCGAGAACCTGGTGGTGGTCGAGGACCCGACGACGCCGGAGGGCGGCGACCAGCCCATGCTCTCCTTCGAGACGCTGACGCTGGTGCCCATTGACCGGCGGCTTATCCAGCCCCACCTGCTGGAGGCTGCCGAGCGCGACTGGCTCGACAGCTATCACGCCCGGGTGCTGGCGGAGATCGGCCCGCTCGTCTCACCCGAGACCCGCGACTGGCTCACCGCCGCCTGTGCCCCGCTCACCGACTGACCGTTACCGAACCGTCATCTGCGACGGGCAAGGTGACGGCCCACCCCGCCACGACATGAGGAGACCCCCCATGGTCGACCGCTACATCACCATCACGAAGGCCGACGGCACCTGGGTCGTGCGCGCCGCCGGTGCCATCATCGCCGAAAGCGCCAATGCCCTCGAACTGGCCGAGGGCGACTACCCGCATGTGATCTATTTCCCGCGCGAGGACATCGCGATGGAGTTTCTCGACCGGACCGATCGGGCCTCGCACTGCCCGCACAAGGGCGACGCCTGCTACTTCTCGATCGTGGCCAAGAGCGGCACTCTCGCCAATGTCGCCTGGTCCTACGAGAGCCCGAAGGCGGAGGTTGAGCGCATCCGCGACCACGTTGCCTTCTACACCGACCGGGTGACGGTCGAACAACTGTGAGCATCCCTTTCTGATCGGCCCCTTTTCGCCCCTTCGCCCCGGTGCTAGGACCGAAGGTGGGCGGAGGGCCGATGGTCAACATCCTGAGACGCAAGTGGAGGCTGGTGCGCCGCAAGTGGGCGGATGACATCCGCCGTCTGCGCAAGGACGGCCCGGGCGAGATCCAGTTCTGGCTGATCGCCCTCGTCATCGGGATCTTCGCCGGGATCGTCGCCATCCTGTTCCGCGAGGGCATCGCGCTGTTGCAGGAAACCTTCTACGGCGAGACGGATCAGCAACTGCATTCGCACCTTTCGACGCTGCACTGGTCGGTGGTGCTCGGCATCCCCATCCTCGGCGGCTTTGCCGTCGGGCTGATCCTGTGGCGCTTCACCCCTGACGGGCGGGGTCGGTCCGTGGCGCATGTCATCGAAGGCGCTGCCCTGGGCCGCGGGCGGGTGGAGCAGGAGGCGGGGCTCGCCTCCGCCGCCGCCTCGCTCATCACGCTCTCCACCGGCGGGTCGACGGGGCGGGAGGGGCCGGTGGTGCACCTCGCCGCCGTGATCTCCTCCCAGGTGTCGAACTGGATCCGGGCGAGCGACATGACGGCGCGCGACCTGATGGGGTGTGCCGTGGCGGGGGCGGTGTCGGCAAGCTTCAACGCGCCCATCGCGGGGGCCCTGTTCGCGCTGGAGGTCATCCTGCGCCACTTCGCCATCCACGCCTTCGCCCCCATCGTGGTGGCGTCGGTCGCGGGCACGGTCGTCTCGCGCCTCTGGTCGGGGGACGGGCCGGAGTTCATGCTGCCCGAGCACACGCTCGCCTTCTACGTGGAACTGCCGGCCTTCATGATGCTGGGCCTCGTCTGCGGCCTCGTCGCCGTCGCGATGATGAAGGCGATCTTCCTCGCCGAGGACGCGGGCGACTGGGTGCAGGAAAAGTTGCGCCTGCCGATCCCCCTGCGCCCGGCGCTGGCAGGCGCCATCCTCGGCATCATAGCGATCTACTTCCCGCACATCATCGGCGTCGGCTACGAGACGACGAACCGTGCGCTGTCGGGCGAGTTCGCGCTCTGGACCGCGTTCCTCTTCGCCGTCGTGAAGGTCATCGCGGTGGCCGTCACGATGGCCGGCCGGATGGGGGGCGGGGTGTTCTCCCCCTCGCTGATGCTGGGCGCGTTGACCGGGCTCGCCTTCGGTTGGGTCGCCACCGCGATCTTCCCGACGGTGAGCGGGGCGCAGTCGCTCTACGCCCTCGCCGGGATGGGGGCTGTGGCGGCCGCGGTGCTGGGCGCGCCGATCTCCACCACGTTGATCGTTTTCGAGCTCACCGGCGACTGGCAGGCCGGGATCGCGGTGATGGTTGCCGTGTCGCTCGCCACCGCTGTGTCGGTGAAGCTGGTCGACCGCTCCTTCTTCCTCACGCAGCTCGAACGGGCCGGGCGCCACGTCGCCGCCGGGCCGCAGGACTACGTGCTCTGTACCATTACCGTGGGCACCCTCATGCGCCCGCGGGGGGCGGAGAACGGCGCCTCCGACACGCAGAGCTGGAGCCTGGTGGAGCAGGGTGCCTACCTCACCCGCGCCGACACGCTGGAAAAGGCGATGCCGCTCTTCGACCGGATCAAGGGCGGCGTGGTGCCGGTGGTCGACGGGCGCGCCGATGGCCCGCCGGAGCTGTTGGGCGCGCTCTTCCAGGTCGACGCGCTCAAGGCCTACAACCGCGCACTCGCCGAGGTGGCGAAGGAGGAGCATTCATGACCGAGCTTCGCTGGGGCATTCTGGGCGCGGCCAAGATCGCGCTGACCGACGTGATGCCCGCCATCCACCTGTCGAAGCGCGGCCGGGTGCAGGCCGTCGCCTCCCGCTCCGCCAAGCGGGTCGCAGGCTACGAGCCGATCGCGCATTACACCGATTACAACTCGCTGATCAACGATCCGGACGTGGACGCGATCTACATCCCGCTGCCGAACCACATGCACGTGGAATGGACCAAGCGCGCGGCGGAGGCGGGCAAGCACGTGCTCTGCGAGAAGCCGATCGCGTGGGATGCCGCGCAGGTGGACGAGCTGATCGGCGTGCGCGACCGGACCGGCAAGCTGATCGCCGAGGCGTTCATGGTCTGCCATCACCCGCAATGGCACCTCGTGCGCGACCTGCTGGCCGAGGGGACGATCGGGAAACTGGTGCACGTCCAAGGCGCCTTTGCCTTCTTCAACGATGACGGCGACAACATCCGCAACCGGGCCGAGACGGAGGGCGGTGCGCTCGGCGATATCGGCGTCTATCCGTCGGTCACCACCCGCTTCGTCACGGGGGCAGAGCCGGTCTCGGCCACCGCGAAGCTGATGATGGAGAACGGAGTCGACGTCACTGCGCGCACGATGGTGGACTTCGACGGCTTCGCACTCGATTTCCACTGTTCGATGCGCATGGCCCCGCACCAGTCCATGACCTTCCACGGCACCCGCGGCGTCATCGAGGTGCCCGCCCCGTTCAACGCCCGCAAGTTCGGCGAGGCCCGCGTCATCGTCCGCCGCGGCCACGAGGCGCGGGAGCACCGCTTTCCCGAGGTCGAGCAATACCTCCGCCAGATGGACGCGTTCAACGCGGCCGTGCTGGACGGAACGGACTTCCCGGTGACGCTCGAATTCTCCCGCGGGAATGCCGCGACGATCGACATGATCCGCGTGGCGGGCGCCTAGAGCACGAGCTCGTTGTCCTGCTCCTCCTCCCGGCTTTCGTCGTGGGAGGCGATGGCGATGCCGAAGGTGAGGATGCCGACACGGCCCGCGGTCATCAGAACGATGACGATGAGCTTGCCGAGTGGCGAGAGATCGCCCGTGATCCCCATGCTCAACCCCACCGTGCCCATGGCCGATATGACCTCGAACATCACGACCTCGAAAGCCGCACCGGGCTCGGTGAGGAACAGGAAGAACATCGCGAACCCCGCGAGCACCAGGTAGAAGGCGAGCGAGGAGGCGGCGAGCTGCAATCGGTCCAGCGGCACGCGGCGCTTGAGATAGCGGATCTCGTCCCGCCCCTTCAGCGTCGAGCGGACGAGGCCCACGAGGGCGGCGAAGGAGGTCGTCTTCAGGCCGCCGCCGGTGCCGGCGGGCGACGCCCCGATGATCATCAGGAAGAAGAACAGCATCAGTGCCGCGAGGCTCATCGCCCCGATCGGAACCGTGTTGAAGCCCACCGTCGTCGCCGCCGTCATCGTCTGGAAGAACGCGGCCAGCAGCCGCTCCACCGGCGGCAGGCCGACGATCGTGGGCTCGACGACGAAGAGGACCGCGGTCCCGATCACGAGGAAGGAAAAGGTCATCCGCACGATGACCTTGGAGGAGAAGCCGAGCCAGCGCCGCTGTGCGGTCAGCGTCCGCCACGTGTCCACCACGATCAGGAAGCCCATCGCGCCCAGGATCGACAGGGCGGAGATCACGATGTTGATGCCGACGTGGCCCGCATAGCCCTCGAAACTCGACGAGAACAGGCTGAAGCCCGCCGTGCAGAAGGCGGAGACCGAGTGGAAGATCGCGAGCCACAGTGCGTCCGGCTCGCCGGCCGCCGCGAACATCGGCCACAGCGCCAGTGCCCCGATCGTCTCCGCGATCAGGGTGAAGACGACGACCCAGACGACGAAATGGCCGGGGCGGATGTGTTCGGGCAGGTTGAAGGCGTGTTTCGTCGTGCGCGCCCGCATCCCCGGCAGCTTGCCGAGGATCGCGAGGGTCGCGAACGACCCGATGGTCATGTAGCCGAGGCCCCCAGCCTGGATCAGGAGGAGTATGACGATCTCGCCGAACAGGGTGAAGCTGCCGCCCGGATCGACGCTGACGAGCCCCGTCGTGGACACCGCCGAGGTCGCGATGAAGAGCGTGTCGAGCGGACCGACCGGGACCTGTTGCGCCACCGGCAGGGACAGCAGGACCCAGCCGATCAGCATGTAGCTGACATAGCCGGTCAGCAGCAGCTTGGCCGGCGACATGCTGATCAGGGCGATTCGAAAGCGGGCGACCGCCTTCAGGTGCGACTTGCCGTACGCCTCCGCCATCGGAGTTCCAATCCGCTACGAAACCTCGTCTAAGGTCCCGTCGCGGCAAGATATTCCGATGGCAGCGAAGGTCACGCCTCCATCGCCTCCAGCTCGTCGATCAGCCCCTCGATGACGCTGAGCCCCTTGTCCCAGAACTTCGGGTCGGAGGCGTCGAGGCCGAAGGGCGCCAGCAGCTCCTTGTGGTGTTTCGACCCGCCGGCCTCCAGCATTGCGAAGTACTTCTCGCGGAACTCCGGATCGCCCTCCTCGTAGACGGCGTAGAGCGCGTTCACCAGCCCGTCGCCGAAGGCATAGGCGTAGACATAGAACGGCGAGTGGATGAAGTGGGGGATGTAGGACCAGAAGGTCTCGTACCCCTCCACGAACTCGAAGACGGGGCCGAGGCTTTCGGCCTGCACGCTCATCCAGATCGCGTTGATGTCGTCGGGCGTCAGCTCGCCCTCGCGCCGGGCGTCGTGCAGCTTCACCTCGAAATCGTAGAAGGCGATCTGGCGCACGACCGTGTTGATCATGTCCTCGACCTTGGAGGCGATGAGGGCCTTGCGCTTCTGCGGCTCCTCCGTCTGGGCGAGCAGTCTCTTGAAGGTCAGCATCTCGCCGAACACGCTCGCGGTCTCGGCCAGAGTAAGGGGCGTGGACGAGAGCAGCTCGCCCTGCTTTGCCGCGAGCCGCTGGTGCACGCCGTGGCCGAGCTCGTGGGCGAGCGTCATCACGTCCCGCTGCTTGCCGAGGTAGTTCAGCATCACGAAGGGATGCGCGTCCGTGACGGTAGGATGGGCGAAGGCGCCGGGGGCCTTGCCGGGCTTCACCGGCGCATCGATCCAGCCCTTGGTGAAGAAGGGTTCGGCAAGCTCCGCCATCTTCGGATCGAAGCCGGCGTAGGCATCGAGCACCGTGTCCTTCGCCTCATCCCAGCCGATCACGCGATCATCGGTGGTGGGCAGCGGCGCGTTGCGGTCCCAGACCTGCATCCTGTCGAGGCCGAGCCACTTCGCCTTCAGCGCGTAGTAGCGGTGCGAGAGCCGCGGATAGGCCGCAACCACCGCGTCGCGCAGCGCCTGTACCACCTCGGGCTCCACATGGTTGGACAGGTGGCGGGAGGCTTGCGGCGTCGGCAGCTTTCGCCAGCGATCCTCGACCTCCTTTTCCTTGGCGAGCGTGTTGGTGATGCGGGCAAAGAGCGGCAGGTGCTCGCGGAAGACGGCGATCAGCGCATGGGTCGCCGCCTCCCGCTTCGCGCGGTCGGTGTCGGTGAGGAGGTTGAGCGTCGCCTCCAGCGGCAGCGTCTCGCCGTTCACCTCGAATTCCAGCCCGGCCATCGTCTCGTCGAACAGGCGGTTCCAGGCGGCGGCGCCGACGACGGACTGGTCGTGCAGGAACTGCTCCAGCTCGTCGGACAGCTGGTAGGGCTTCATGGCGCGCATCCGGTCGAGCACCGGCTTGTAGCGGCGCAGCTCCGCGCTTTGATCGATCAGCAGCGCGTAACGCTCGTCCTCGATCCGGTTCATCTCCAGGCTGAAGAAAACGAGATCGGCGCTGATCGCGGTGATCCTGTCCTGCATGTCGGACATGAACTTCGCGCGCTGCGGATCGGTGGTGTTCTGATAGTAGCGCAGGCCGGCATAGGACATCACCCGGCCCATCACGGTCTGGATGCCTTCATAGCGCTGGATGCAGGTGGCAAGCGCGTCCGGGCTCTTCTCGCCGAGCTGTCCCTCGTAGTCGGAGCGGAAGCCCTTGGTCTCGCCCGCAAGCCAGTCGAGATCGGCGGTCAGCTTCTCGTCATCCGGCGCGGCGTAGAGCGCAGAGAAATCCCATTCCGGCAGCCCTTCCAGCTCGCCAGGCCCCCCGGTCGCCTCCGCGATCAGGCGGGCGGGCAGGGCGGTGAGAGGCTGCGAGAACATGGGCGGCTCCTTGGCTGTCGGTTGACCCTGACAGTTAAGCGGACGCCCGCCACCTGCAATGGCCCATCAACGAAAATGCCCCGCGCGAATGGGCGCGGGGCATCTGGAAACGGGAGTGGCGGCCGTCAGTTGGACAGGCCGATCTCCACCCGGCGGTTGCGCGGCTCGCGCACGCCGTCCTCGGTCGGCACGGCGAGGTCGTTTTCCGACCGGCCGGACGCGGTGATGATCGCGGGGTTCACGCCGTCGGCGACCATCGCGCCCACGACCGTGGAGGCGCGGGCCTCCGACAGACCCTGGTTGTATTCGACGGAGCCGGAGGTGTCGGTGTGCCCGACGACCGATACCGATGTCGCGCCATCGGCCATCGCGGCCGACGCGGCTTCGGACACGGTCTGCTGGCCGAGATCGGTCAGGTCAGCCTGGTCGAAGCCGAAGAAGACGGTGTATTCGGTCGCGGCAGGCGCCTCGACGGCGGGCGGGGGCGGAGGGGGCGGCGGCGCCTCCTGGACGTGGGCACATGCGCCGAGTACCGCGGTGGCACCAATCAGGGCGGTGGTAACGGACTTCATCCCTCTTCTCCATTCCTTGTCAGAGGTTACGACCGCGCAAAGCACGATCCTGCTCAACGAGATAGGGTGGCGCCGGCAGGTGCCCTCCCGCGGATCAGGTGCATCGCGGCATTTTCGCCGGTTGATGCAAAAAAGCATCTATCTCGCCAAGATCAGGCGGCGCGCGATGGGGCGCAGCTCTAGTCCGGCCCCGGCGGCCCCAGCCCGGAATGGGCAGCGAGCCGCCGTCCGCGCCGGGCGAGAGAGGACAGGGCCGCAGTCCGCGATGTCGCCCAGGTTTCGAGGCGGTCCGCCGGCACGGGGCGCTCGCGCCTCCAGCCCTTCAGCGCGTCGGCGAGCATGGCGGCATCGCCGAACGCCTTCGACGTGCCCGACGCGGTGTGGGGCCGCACGGTGCCCGCGGCGTCTCCGATCAGCACGGCGCGGTCGTGGAGGCGCGGCTGCACGTCCACGTCCTGCACCGGCTGCATGAACGGGGTCGAAGCCTCCACGAGCGCGTGGAACAACGGCGGCAAACGGCGTTCGGCCAGTGTCAGAACGGTCCGGCGCACGTCTTCCGTCGCCTCGCCGGGGGGCAGGAAGGATCGGAACCGTGTGCCCGACCGTCCCGTCATCAGATGCTCCAGCGCTTCCTCCGGCGTGTTGACGTAGCAGACCCAGTTCACCCGCCGCGTGCCGGGTTCGGTAGATCCTTCGGCGCCCGGCACGAGGTAGCACAGCATCTGGAGGCCCGGGCGGCTGAAGAGCGTGAAACGGTCGCTCAGCGCGTCGACGAGCGGGCCGGGCAGGTCGCGTTCCGCCTCCAGCCCGCGCCAGGCGACGTAGCCGGCATAGCGCGCCGCGCTGCCCGCGTCCGTCAGCAGCGCCCGGCAGGTCGAGTTGAGACCGTCCGCTCCGATCAGCAGTTCCGCTTCCACGGTGTATCCGTCGGCGAACGCCGCCGAGATGCCATCGCCCGCCCGGTCGATCGAGAGCAGCCGGCTGTCCTGCCGGTAGCACGCATCCGCAAGATGCGCGCGCATGGTCCGGTAGAGCGTGTCCCATGCCGTCATGAGCTGCGGGGCATGTTGCCGCCGACCTTCACCCTCATCACCGAGAACGACGCGTTCCTGCAGTTCGACGCTGATCGCGTGCGTCCCGACGCCGATCCTGTTGAGCAGGGCCTCGACCTCGGGCTGCATCACGATACCGGCGCCGCGCACCTGCATCGCACTCGCGGAGCGTTCGTAGACCGCCACCTGCGCATTGAATCGCAACCGCAATTCCAGCGCCGCGGCAAGGCCGCCGACCGAGCCGCCCACGATGGCGGCCTTGAAGGGCGGATCGGGGACCATTGCTCCTCATCGTGGGTTCGATGTGACGGCGGGGCGGCCGCCGCCCTGTCGCATAAGACGATGTGTGGCGTCGATCGCCGGCAGCAAGGCGGACGGCGTCTTCGCCGCCCTCCTGAAATGCAAAGGGCCGCCCCGGATGGAGCGGCCCTGCATCGGCGTCTATGCCGATATGGGAATGGCGATCAGTTGATGCCGATTTCCACGCGGCGGTTGCGCGGCTCGCGCACGCCATCGTCGGTCGGGACTGCGAGTTCGAGCTCGGAGCGGCCGGATGCGGTGATGATCGCCGGGTTCACGCCGTCGGCAACCATCGCGCCCACGACGGTGGCCGCACGTGCCTCCGAGAGGCCTTGGTTGTACTGGACAGAGCCGACGGTGTCGGTGTGGCCCACGACGGAAACGGAGGATGCACCCACGCTGGTTGCGGCGTTGGCTGCCTCGGACACGGTCTGCGCGCCGAGATCGGTCAGGTCGGCGCGGTCAAAGCCGAAGAACACGGTGTACTCGGTGGCGACGGTCTCAACCGCCGGCTCCTCGACGACCAGAACTTCCTCCTGCTGGGCGCAGGCTGCGAGTGCGAGAGCAGCGCCCGCAATCATAACGGAAGAAACAGCTTTCATCCCTCTCTCCATTCCTTTGAGTCGCGGTACGGACGCACCGCATAGGGGTTTCGGGGCCCGTTGCGGACCACCTTCATTATGCGCAGTCACCGATCCATTTCACAATGCGGAATTGCGTTTCAGCAAAAGAGCATCGATTCATCGTCGGTCACAAGCCGATAACACGGCCATGTGACAGAAAGTTCCCAAAAAATCGACCTCAACCGGAGGTTGTGTTGCCGGAAGTCAGGCAGCGGTGCGTTCTTGCAGCACTTCCTCCCAGGCCCTGTTGATCGCGGCGAGCCTGCGGGTGGCGAGTTTCACGGCCTCTTCCGGCACGCCGCGGGCGACCATCCGGTCGGGATGGGTCTCGCGCACCAGGTCGCGCCAGCGCGTGCGCATTTCGTCCAGCGACATCTCAGGCGTGATGCCCAGCACGTCGTAGGGATCGGGCTCCGCATCGGGAACCTGACGCGCTCGGATCGCGCGGAAGCACCGTTCGCCCAGGCCGAAGATCTCCGCCGTGCGGCGCAGGAAGTCGTTTTCGGCCGGATGATAGATCCCGTCGGCGACCGCGATGTGAAAGAGCCCCTCCAGCAGGTCCTCCAGCGCGGCCTTCTCCTCCACGAACATGCGGGCGATGCGCTCTGCATAAGCCTCGTAGCCCGCGCTGTCCTGCCGGGCGAGGTTGAAGACCTTCGCCGCCTTCTCCTCATCCGCGGGCGCGATGTGGAACACCTCGCGGAACGCCGTCACCTCGTCGCGGGTCACGTGCCCGTCGGCCTTCGCCATCTTGGCGCCAAGCGCGATGACGGCGATGGTGAACGCGACGGAGCGCTCGGGCGGCGTGCGCAGGCGCTCGAACACCGCGGACAGGCTCTCGCCCGAGCGCAGAGCCCCGATGGCTTCGCTTATGCGGGACCAGATCGACATGGATAAAGTTTAGCAGACAGACTCCAAAGGGCCAGAAGAAGGCTTAACGAATACGACGGATTGTGCCGCCGACCCGCACGCCGGCACCCGGTGCGGGCAGGGCCTCGGCCTCCAGCCGGCACGGCACGCCCATGTCCTGCCCCTGCAGGATGGTGAGCGGTCCCGTGGCGCGGCCGCTGTCCCGCAGCCAGCCCATCAGCGCGGCGGCCGCGGCCCCGGTCGCGGGATCCTCGACCACGCCGCCGGAGGCGAAGGCGTTGCGGGCGTGCATCACGCCATCCGCGTCGAGATGGATCAGCGCCACCGTCACCAGCCCGTGCCGCCGCATCAGGCGGGTGCCCCCGGACATGTCGTAGTGCATCTTCGACAGACCCGCGCGGTCGGCGAGGGCGAGGATGGCATGGCGCGCGCCCGCCTCGGCCAGGACCGGTGGCCATCCGGGGGCAAGATCGCCCGGATCCAGCGCAAAAAGGGACAGGATCTCGCCTTGCAGCGGCTCGTCCAACGTTTCGTGCCGGGCGGGGGGCGACGTGAATTCGGCGCGCCAGCCCGCCTCCATCCGCTGGGATGTCAGCCTGACGTCGCCGCCGGCCGTGCGCAGAGCATAGGTGCCGGCCCCGTGTGCCTCGCCCAACGTCGCGCCAAGCGCGATGGTGGCATGGCCGCAGAACGGCACCTCCCCCGCGGGCGCGAAGTACCGGACATGCCAGCCGTCTCCCGAAGATGCAGCGAAGGCCGTCTCCGAATAGCCGAGCTCCGCGGCCACGGCCTGCATCCGCTCCGCCTCGGGATGCGTGCCGGCGAGGACGACGCCCGCTGGGTTGCCGCCGCGGGGCCCGTCGCTGAAGGCGGCAAGGTGATCGATCTTCATGTCGTGCCCTCCCGTTGTCCCGCCCAGCCTGCGTCGAAGGACCCGCGCCGGTCCAACGCCGATCCGGCATGGGTTCGATCAGAGAGGCTTATGCATCAGGACGAGGTCGAGCAGCCGGCCGAACTTGCGCCCCGCGCCCGGAATGCGCCCGGCCTCCTCGAACCCGCAGCGGCGGTGAAAGGCGATGGCCGCCTCGTTCTCCCCGCTGATCCCGGCGATCAGCTGTTCGAGGCCCGCGGTCCGCGCCCGCTCCTGCAGTGCCGCGAGCAGCCGGCGACCGCCGCCCGCCCCCTGCGCGTCCTCCGCCAGGTAAACCGTGATCTCCGCCACATGCGCATAGCCCGGCCCGCCGCGGAACCGGCCCCACGTGGCGAAGCCGACGCAGCCGCCATCGTCGAGCACCAGCACCGGCCGCCCCGCCGCCTGTTGCGTGGCGAGCCAGGTGCGCAGCGCGCCTTCGCCCTTCTCTTCGGTCGTGAAGGTCGCCGTCGTCTCCCGGATCACGTGGTTCCAGATCGCCGCGATCGCCGCCGCGTCGCCGGGCCGCGCGTCCCTGATCTCGCCTGCCATGTGCTTGCCCTTCGTCGTGGTGCGCGCCAAGACTAGGCGCGAATTGGCGAAAGGACAGCGGGCATGAGCGGAGCGTGGGATTTCTGGATCGACCGCGGCGGCACCTTCACCGACATCGTCGCCCGCGATCCGGAGGGTGGCCTGCACACCGCGAAGCTCCTGTCCGAGAACCCGGAGCAGTACCAGGACGCCGCACTCGAAGGCATCCGCCGCTTCCTCGGCGTCGAGGGCACTATCCCGCTGGCCCGCGTCGCTTCGGTCAAGATGGGCACGACTGTCGCAACCAATGCCTTGCTGGAGCGGAAGGGGGATCGCACGGCGCTGGTCATCACCAAGGGTCTCGCCGATCAGCTCCGCCTCGGCTACCAGCACCGGCCCCGGCTTTTCGACCGGCACATCGTGCTGCCCGAGATGCTCTACGAGACGGTGGTGGAGGCCGACGAACGGGTGCGCGCCGACGGCACGGTGGAGCAGCCGCTCGACGAAGCCGGGCTGCGCGCCGCGTTGGAGGGCGTGAAGGGGCAGGGCATCGACGCGCTGGCCATCGTCTTCGTCCACGGCTACCGCCATCAGGCGCACGAGGCCGCGGCGGCGAAGATCGCCCGCGATCTCGGCTTCGCGCAGGTGAGCGTCAGCCATGAGGTCTCCCCGCTCATGAAGATGGTCAGCCGTGGCGATACGACAGTGGTGGACGCCTACCTCTCCCCGATCCTGCGCCGCTACGTCGACCGGGTGGCCGGCGCCTTCGACGGCGATCCGGCGGGGAAGCTCATGTTCATGCAGTCCTCCGGCGGGCTGACGGATGCGCGGATGTTCCAGGGCAAGGACGCGATCCTGTCCGGTCCCGCAGGCGGCGTCGTCGGCGCCGTCCGCACCTCCGAAATCGCGGGGTTCGAGAAGATCATCGGCTTCGACATGGGCGGCACGTCCACCGATGTCTGCCATTACGCGGGCGAATACGAGCGGGTGCTGAATACCGAGGTCGCGGGCGTGCGCATCACCGCCCCCATGATGAACATCCACACGGTCGCGGCGGGCGGCGGCTCGCTGCTCACCTTCGACGGCCAGCGGATGCGCGTGGGGCCTGAGAGCGCCGGTGCCGATCCCGGCCCCGCCTGCTACGGCCGCGGCGGGCCGCTTGCGGTGACGGATGCCAACGTGCTGACCGGCAAGCTGCGGCCCGAGTTTTTCCCCGCGATCTTCGGCGCGCAAGCCGACCGCCCGCTTGACGTCGACGCCACCCGCGCGGCCTTCGAGGCGCTTGCGGCGCAAGCCGGGATGCAGCCCGAGGAGATGGCCGACGGCTTCCTGCGCATCGCGGTCGAGAACATGGCGAACGCGATCAAGAAGATCTCCGTCCAGCGCGGCTACGAGGTCTCGAAATACTGCCTGACCGTGTTCGGTGGGGCAGGCGCCCAGCACGCCTGCGCCATCGCCGACACGCTGGGGATGGAGACCTGCCTGATCCACCCCTTCGCCTCGCTGCTGTCGGCCTACGGCATGGGGCTCGCGGACATCCGCGCGTCCCGCCAGCAGGCGTTGGAGGCTGAGCTGGCCGACGAAACCTGGCTGGAGGCCGCCAACATCATCGAGAGCCTCATGGCCCAGACCGCCAACGAGGTGATGGCGCAGGGCGTGGGCGAGGAGGCGCTGCGCTTCGACAAGGTGCTGAACCTGAAGGTGAAGGGCACCGACACCGCGCTCCCCATCCCCTTCGACTCGCTCGACGCGCTGCGTACAGCCTTCGACACCGCCCACAGGCAGCGCTTCGGCTTCGCCCCTGGCGACGTGCCGCTGGTCATCGAGAGCGTCGCGGTGGAGGCGGTGGGCGAGGCGGCGGACCTCAGCGAGAGCCGTTACGAAACCGACACGCGCGACGAGGTTTATGACACCGCGTTAACCGCGCCGATCTATGCGGGGGGCTGGCATGACGCCCGCTTCGTCCGCCGCGAGGTGCTCCGCCCCGGCGATACGCTCACCGGTCCCGCCGTGCTGGTCGAGCCGCACACGAGCATCGTCATCGAACCCGGCTGGCAGGCCCGGATCACCGCACACGACCACGTCTCACTCCACCGGATCGAGCCGCGCGAAAACGCCTTCGCCGTCGGCACGGAAGCCGATCCGGTGATGCTGGAGGTTTTCAACAACCTCTACATGTCCATCGCCGAGCAGATGGGCGCTGTGCTGGAGAACACCGCCGCCTCCGTCACGATCAAGGAGCGGCTGGACTTCTCCTGCGCCGTCTTCGATGCCGAGGGCGACCTGATCGCCAACGCGCCCCACATGCCGGTGCATCTGGGCTCCATGGGCGCCTCCGTAAAGGCGATCATCGCGCAGAACCCGGAGATGGGGCCGGGCGATGTCTACGTGCTCAACGCGCCCTACAACGGCGGCACGCACCTGCCGGACATCACGGTGGTGCAGCCCGTGTTCTCCGAGGGCGGCGACCTGCTCTTTTTCACTTCCGCACGCGGGCACCACACCGATGTGGGCGGCCTCACCCCCGGCTCCATGCCGCCCGACAGCCGCACGATCCACGACGAGGGCGCGCTGATCGACAACTGGAAGCTGGTCGATGCGGGGCGGTTCCGGGAGGGGGAGACCCGCGACCTCCTCCTCTCCGCCAAGTACCCGGTCCGCGCCATCGATACCAACATCGCCGACCTCAAGGCGCAGGTGGCGAGCTGCGAGAAAGGCGCGCAGGAGCTTCTGAAGATGGTCGCCCTCTTCGGTCTCGACATCGTGCGCGCCTACATGGACCACGTGCAGAACAATGCCGAGGAATGCGTGCGTCGCGCCATCGAGACGCTGCACGACGCGCAATACACCTACGCGATGGACCCCGATTTCGACGGCAATCCGCGAGAGATCCGGGTAAGGATCAGCGTGGATCGGGAGGCGAGGTCAGCCAAGATCGACTTCACCGGCACCACCGGCCAGCTCGCCACCAACTACAACGCGCCCGAGCCGGTGACGCGGGCCGCGGTCCTCTACGTCTTCCGCCTGCTGGTCGATGACGACATCCCGATGAACGAGGGCGTGATGAAACCGCTGGAGGTCGTGCTGCCGCAGGGCACCATGCTCTCCCCCGAATACCCGGCGGCGGTGATCGCGGGGAACGTGGAGACGTCGCAGGCGGTGACATCGGCCCTCCTGCTGGCGCTGGGCGTGCAGGCCGCGGCACAGTCCACGATGAACAACACGACCTTCGGCAACGCGACCTACCAGTATTACGAGACGATCTGCGGCGGCTCCGGCGCGGGCGTGCTCAACAATGGCGAGGGGCATCCGGGGACCGGCGGTGTGCACACCCACATGACGAACTCCCGCCTCACCGATCCGGAAGTGCTGGAATGGCGCTTCCCGGTGGTGCTCGACGAGTTCTCTCTGCGCCGCGGCTCCGGCGGGCAGGGACTATTCCGCGGCGGCGACGGCACGCGGCGACGCATCCGGTTCCTGGAGGAGATGACGCTCGCCGTCCTTTCCGGCCACCGCACGCTGCCGCCTCCCGGTCTCGACGGGGGCGGGCCAGGGGCGCTCGGGATCAGCCGTGTGACCCGTGCGGATGGCAGCGAGGAGACCTTGCGCTCTGCCGACAAGACCGAGATGGCACCGGGCGACACCTACTGGCTCGACACGCCCTCGGGCGGCGGTTACGGGCGCGCCTGACGGCGCGGGCCTTCGGCGAGAGGACTTGCACGAACTCGAAACCGGCTTTCGAATTCGTGCAAATACTCATGTCCGGCGGCTGGCCGCCCGTGCGACGGCTATTCGGCTGCGGCCACGTCGCCCGGCGTGCCGAAGGCCGCGCGCATCAGCTCCCGGGTGTAATCGGTCTGCGGCGCGTCGAAGATCGCGTCCGCCGGACCCTGTTCCACCACGTCGCCAAGGCGCATGACCATGACCTTGTGGCTCATCGCGCGTACCACCTTCAGATCGTGGCTGATGAAGATGTAGCCGAGGCCGTAGCGCCGCTGCAGCTCGCGCAGCAGATCCACGATCTGGACCTGCACCGTCATATCGAGCGCGGAGGTCGGCTCGTCGAGCACGACCAGCTTCGGTCGCAGGATCATGGCCCGCGCGATGGCGATGCGCTGGCGCTGCCCGCCGGAAAACTCGTGTGGATAGCGGTCCATCGTCTCGGGATCGATCCCGACCTCCGCGAGGATCTCGGCCACCTGTTCGCGCGCCGTGCGCCCGTCGCCGGTACCGTGGACGCCGAGGCCCTCGGCCACGATCTCCACCACGCTCATGCGCGGCGACAGCGAGCCGTAGGGATCCTGGAACACGACTTGCATGTCGGCACGCAGCGGGCGGAGCTGCTTGTTCTTCAGCCCCTGGATATCGCGGCCGAGGAACACGATCGGCCCTTCGGAGGAGATCAGCCGCATGATCGCGAGCGCCAGCGTCGTCTTGCCCGACCCGCTCTCGCCCACCACGCCCAGTGTCTCGCCGGCGCGCACGGAGATGGTGGCGGCGTTCACTGCCTTCACGTGGCCCGTAACCCGGCGCAGGAGGCCCGTCTTGATCGGGAACCAGATGCGCAGGTCCTTCGTCTCCACCAGCGTGCTGGCGCCGCTTTGCACCGGTTGCGGCTTGTCCGTGGGCTCGGCGGCCAAGAGCCTCTGCGTATAGGGATGCTGCGGATCGGCGAAGATGCGGGCGGTCGGACCCATCTCCACGATTTCGCCGTCCTTCATGACGCAGACCCGGTCGGCGATGCGCCGCACGATGCCGAGGTCGTGGGTGATGAACAGCATTCCCATCCCCTCGTCCCGCTGCAGCGCCTTCAACAGCTCCAGGATCTGCGCCTGGATCGTGACGTCGAGCGCCGTGGTGGGCTCGTCTGCCACCAGGAGCTTCGGCCCGTTGGCGAGCGCCATGGCGATCATCACGCGCTGGCGCTGCCCGCCGGAGAGCTCGTGCGGATAGCTCCTCAGCCGGTTCTCCGCGTCCCGTATACCCACCCGGTCGAGCAGTTCGACGATCCGCGCGCGCGCCGCGTCCCCGCTGAGGCCCTGGTGAAGCGCCAGGCTTTCCCCGATCTGCTTCTCGATGGTCTGGAGCGGATTGAGCGAGGTCATCGGCTCCTGAAAGATGAAGCTGATATCGTTGCCCCGGATCTCCCGCAACGTCGCGGGATCGGCGCCCCGGATTTCCCGCCCCTCGTAGCGCACGGAGCCCGCGACCGTGGCGCTGTCGGGCAAGAGCTCGACGGTCGAAAGCGCGGTCAGCGACTTGCCCGATCCACTCTCGCCGACCAGCGCGACCGTCTCCCCCTTCTCGACGGTGAAGCTCACGCCGCGCACCGCCTGCATCTCGGCAAAGCTCACGCGCAGATCCCTGACCTCGAGCAGGCTCATTTCAGCACCTTCCGCGGGTCGAACGCGTCCCGCACGCCCTCGAAGATGAAGACGAGGAGCGACAGCATGATGGCGAGGCTGAGGAACGCGGTGATCCCCAGGTGCGGTGCGGTCAGGTTGTTGCGGGCCTGCAGCGCCAGTTCGCCCAGCGAGGGGTAGTTCGACGGCAGGCCGAAGCCTAGGAAGTCGAGCGTCGCGAGCCCCGCGATCGACGACGTGATCAGGAACGGCATCAGCGTCACCGTCGCCACCATCGCGTTGGGCAGCACGTGGCGGAACATGATGACCCCGTCCGTCACGCCGAGCGCGCGGGCCGCGCGGACATATTCGAAGTTGCGCGCCCTGAGGAACTCCGCCCGCACCACGCCCACCAATGCGGTCCAGGAGAAGAGCGAGATCAGCGCCACCAGCAGCCAGAAGTTCATGGTGAAGAGCGCTGCCGCGATGATGATGATGTAGAGCGACGGCGTCGCACCCCAGATCTCCACGAACCGCTGGAAGAAGAGGTCGATCCAGCCCCCGAAATAGCCCTGCACCGCGCCGGCCGCGATCCCGACGACGGACGAGATGAATACGGTGGCGAAAGCGAACAGCACCGCCGTGCGGAACCCGTAGATCACGCGCGCCAGCACGTCGCGCGCCTGATCATCGGTGCCCAGCAGGTGCCGCTCGTCCGGCGAGGACGGCGCCCGCGCAACCTCGTAGCTGATGGTGTTGAAGGAGTAGGGGTTGAGCGGCCAGATCATCCAGCCGGCTTCCACCAGCTGGCCCTCCACGGTGCCCGTCGTCTCGGCCTCCTCCATCGCCTCCTCGGGGATATCGAAGCACGCCTCGGCGCCGCCGGTGGTGATCAGGCACTGCACATAGGGATCGCGGAAATCGGCGAGGAAGCCGGGATCGCCGCCGAAATCCACCTCCTCGTAGACGCCGCCGAGCGCGGGGAACATCAGCTCACCCTGGTAGGACAGCACGATGGGCCGGTCGTTGGAGATGACCTCGGCGATCAGCGACAGGCCGAAGAGGACGGCGAAGATCCAGAAGGACCAGAGCGCGCGCCTGTTGCCGCGAAAGGCGTTGAGCCGCCTGCGTTGAAGGGGGGTGAGCGTCATGTCTGGCGGCTCTCGAAATCGATGCGCGGGTCGACCAGCACGTACATCAGGTCCGACAGGATCCCGATCAGCAGCCCGATCAGGCCGAAGACGTAGAGCGTGCCGAACACGACCGGATAATCCCGCTCCACCGCCGACTGGAAGCCGAGCAGGCCCAGCCCGTCGAGGGAGAAGATCGTCTCGATGATCAGGCTCGCCCCGAAGAAGACGGAGACGAACAGGCCCGGAAAGCCCGCGATGATGATCAGCATGGCGTTGCGGAAGACGTGGCCGTAGAGCACGCGGCGCTCCGTCAGGCCCTTCGCCCGCGCGGTCATCACGTACTGCTTGCGGATCTCGTCGAGGAAGGAGTTCTTCGTGAGCAGCGTCAGTGTGGCGAAACTCGCGATGGTGGATGCGATGACCGGCAGCGTGATGTGCCAGAGGTAGTCGGTGATCTTCTGCCACCACGGGAACGTCTCCCACCCAGGGGAGGTCAGACCCCGGGCCGGGAAGATCTGGAAGTAGGACCCGCCCGCGAACAGCACCAACAGCAGCACTGCGAACAGGAAGCCCGGGATCGCGTAGGCCACGATGATGATGCCGGAGGTGTAGGTATCGAACCGCGTCCCGTCCTTCACCGCCTTGCGGATGCCGAGCGGGATGGAGATCAGGTAGGCGATCAGCGTCGACCACAGGCCCAGAGTGATCGACACCGGAAGCTTCTCGATCACCAGATCGACGACGGAAATGGAGCGCTGGTAGCTCTCCCCGAAATCGAATTGGAGATAGTTCCACATCATCAGGAGGAACCGCTCGGCCGGTGGGCGGTCGAGGCCGAACTGCTCTTCCAGCTCCGCGATGAAGTCGGGCGGCAGGCCGCGTGCGCCCTGGTACTCGCCCCCGCCCTGCGCCGTCTCGATCCCCGCGTCGCCGCTGCCTCCCGTGAAGCGCTCGGTGGAGCCCGCAGCTCCGTTGATCTCGGCGATGATCTGCTCGATCGGGCCGCCGGGCAGGAACTGCGTGAGAGCGAAGTTGATCAGCATGATCCCGAAGAGCGTCGGGATCACCAGAAGCAGTCGGCGAAGGATGTAGGCGCCCATGACGGATCAGAGCACGCCGGCCGCACGCAGGCGCTCGGCCTTTTCCTCGTCCCACCACCAGGTGCCGGTGGCCAGCGAGTAGGGCGGGATCACATCGGGCCGGTCGTAGACGTCTAGATAGGCGACGAAGTACTGGCCCGAATGCCATTGCGGCACCCAGATGAACATCGAGCGCAGCACCCGGTCGAGCGCCTGGACCCGCGTGCGCAGCTCGTCCCGGGTCTGCGCCTCGCCGATGCGCAGGAGGAGCTGGTCCACGCCTTCGTTGGCGATGCCCGAGAGGTTGAAGGTGTCCGGCTCGTTGGCGCTTTGCGAGCCGAAGATGACCTGCGTGCTCTGGCTCGGCGTCAGCGACATGCGGAAGCCCTGCGTGACCATGTCGAAGTCGAGCTCCCGCTGGCGGCGCTGGGCCTGCGCGGCGTCCACCATCTCCGCATCTACATCGATCCCGATCGCCTCGAGGTTCTGGGCAAAACCGTTGATGATCCGCTCGAAGGAGGGGCTGTCGTTCAGGATCTCGATCCGGAACTGCTCGCCCGCCTCGTTGACGAGCCGCCCGTTCTGCAGCGTCCAGCCGGCCTCGCGAAGGAGCTGCACGGCGCGGCGCTGCAGGCGCCGGTCGAGCCGCTGCCCGCCGGACACGGGCGGCACGTACGCCTCCTCGCTGAACACCGTCTCGGGGATGTGGTCGCGGACCTCCTCCAGCAGGGCGAGCTCATCTTCGGAGGGCATCCCCTCCGCCTGGAAATCCGTGTTCTCCCAGAAGCTGTCGGTGCGGTTGTAAAGGCCGTAGAACAGCGCCTGGTTGGCGAATTCGAAGTTGAACATCAGGCTGATCGCCTCGCGCACCCTCGGGTCCTGGAACCGCTCGCGCCGCATGTTGATCCACCAGCCCTGGGTGCCGACCGACCGGCCGTCGGGCAGCTCTTCCCGGACGACGTAGCCGTTGTTGAGCGCGGGCCAGTCATAGGCCGTGGCCCACAGCCGGGAGGTGTTTTCCTGCCGGAAGGTGTAGACGCCTGCCTTGAACGCCTCGAACGCGGCGGTGGAGTCGGTGAAGTACTCCCAGCGGTACTCGTCGAAATTGTTGGAGCCGACGTTCACCGGCAGGTCAGCCGCCCAGTAGTCCTCGACCCGCTCGTAGACGACCGAGCGGCCGGCATCGATGCTCTTGAGCCGGTAGGGGCCGGAGCCGGGGATCGGCTCCAGCGTCGTCCGGGTGAAGTCGTTCTCGTCGAGCCACGCCTTCGACAGGATCGTCATGCCGCCCGCCAACAGCGGAAGGTTGCGCGTCGACACCCCGTCCCTGAAGTCGAAGCGGACACGGTGGGTGTCGAGGGCCTCGACCCCCTCGAAATCGGCGAAGATGCCGAGGCGGTAGCGCGCCGGGTTGCCGAACTCCATCAGAGCGTCGAAGCTCGCGACGACGTCCTCCGCCGTGATCGGGGTGCCGTCGTGGAAGCGCGCCTCGGGCCGCATGTTGAAGATCACCCAGCTTCGGTCCTCGGGATACTCCATGGTCTCGGCCACCAGCCCGTAGGCCGAATCCGGTTCGTCGGCGCTGCCGACCAGTAGGCTGTCATACATCAGCGCCGCACCTCCGACCGCCACGCCGTCGCGGACGAAGGGGTTCGCGCTGTCGAACGTGCCGAAGGCCCACTGCGAGAAGTATCCGCCCTTCGGCGCCTCGGCGTTCACGTAGTCGAAGTGGGCGAAGCCTTCCTCGTATTTCAGCGCCCCGAAGGAGGATATGCCGTGCGCGACCGTGACGTCGCCCTCGTGGCCCTCCGCCCATGCGACCGACGTGACGGCTGCCCCGAGCAGCAGCGCCAGCCCCGTGCTCCGGACCCGTTCGAGGAAACCGGCGCGCATGTCGACAGGACGGGAGGCGGCACGGTGACGGGCGTTGCGCAGGCTGGAAAGCATCTGGATCCCTTCGACGACTGAGTTACCTTAATCGTTAGGTCGCCCCCCCGGTGGTGACAACCCGCGAAGCGATCTGCGCGACGCATCCACGCAGCCCCGGACGTGAAAAAGCCGCCCCGTTCGGGCGGCTTTCCCTTGTTTCCAACGTGTTGGGGCGGGATTACTCCGACCCTGCCGCCTCGAGATAGGCGATCAGGTTTGCGCGATCTTCCTCGCTGCGCATCCCGGCATAGCCCATCCGGGTGCCCGGAACCCACTCCCGCGGGTTCTCGAGGTAGCCGCTTAGCTCCTCGTAGGTCCAGGTTCCGCCCTTTTCCTGCATCGCGCTGGAGTAGTTGAAGCCCTCGACGGCGGCGACCTCGCGGCCGACGATGCCGTAGAGATGCGGCCCCGCGCGGTTCACACCGTCCTCCAGCACGTGGCAGGCACGGCAGGCGCGGAACAGCCCCTCGCCGGCTTCGGCGGACGCGTTCTGCATGAAGGCCGGCACATCGGCCGCTGCGTCGTCGGCCGGAGCGGCCTCTTCGGCAGGGGCCGCTTCGGTCGCCTCGTCTGCTGCCGGCGCGTTCTCCTCCTCGATGGTCTCCGAGGCCGCTTCGTCGACGTTGGAGGCATCATCCGCCTCGGGGGCGCGCGACGGAGCCGTCGTGACCTCATCGGTCGTCGCGGTCACGTCGTCCCCGGTTACGGATGCGTCTGCATCGCCCGTCGTATCTGCCGCAACGGCACCATCCTCGGCTGCGGGCGCGACGTCCTCGGCTGCCTGGGTCTCGTCTTCTGCAGCTGGTGCGACGGCCTCGTCCTCGGCCACGGCCTCCTCCTCGGGCGTGGTCTCATCGGCCTCGCTGCCCGTATCCGCGACATCACCCTCGCCGTCGCCGGTGGTTGCATCCGTCGGCTCCACGCGCTCGTCTACCGGCGCCTCTGCCGTCTCCTCCTCGGTCACGGCCTCTTCGGTGGAAGCCTCCTCCACCGCCTCGCCCTCGGCGGACGCGTCCTCCTCGGGCAGCACGATGAATTCGGAGATGTCCTGGCCGCCCGCCGCCGCGATGTAGGCGATCACGTCGGCGCGATCCTCGGCGCGACGCATGCCGTTATAGGCCATCTTGGTGCCAGGCGCCCAACCGCGCGGGTTCTCGATGAAGGCGCTGATCGCCTCGGCGGTCCAGACGTCGCCCATACCGGCGAGCGTATCGGAGTAGTCGTAGCCCGCCACGCTGCCGATGTCGCGGCCCAGAAGACCGACGAGGTGCGGACCGACGCCATTTGCCTCCTCAGCCGCGTTGTGGCAGGCCGCGCAGGCGCGGAAGGCCGCCTCGTCGGCGGATGCGGTCTGCAGGAGCTCGCCGATCGAGGGACCCGCGTCGGCCACCTCGACCTCGGCGCCTTCCTCCTCCGGCAGTTCGATTTCGAAGGCGAGATGTTCCTCGTCATGCCCGCCATAGAACCCGTAGACGCTATCGCTGACCCAGCCGAAGAGCAGGAGCAGCAGAAACGCCCCCAGCACGCCGGCTACGATCTTGTTGAGTTCGAGACTGTCCATGCGATAGGCACCTTCCTCACTGACCGGGCGGCCGGGCCCGGGGTTCCGAATTTCCAGCGTGTAGTAGCCGTTCCCCCACAGGGTTTTCAAGGTATAGAAGGCGCGACGAAGCGACCTCGTTCCGAGGCGCGACCAGATGGCACGAGGCTTGAATGACCAGAACTGGAACCATCTCCTTCCAGGGGGAACCCGGCGCCTATTCGCACCAGGCCTGCCGCGAGATGTTTCCGGACATGGAACCGCTGCCCTGCCGCACCTTCGAGGGCGCGATCGAGGCCGTGCGCACCGGCCGCGCCGATCTGGGCATGATCGCGGTGGAGAACTCCACCTATGGCCGCGTCGCCGACGTGCACCAGCTCCTGCCCGACAGCGGCCTCCATATCATCGGCGAGCATTTCGTGCGCGTGCATATCAACCTGCTGGCGCTGCCCGGCACGACGCTGGCCAACGTGCGGGAGGCGATGAGCCACACGGTCCTTCTGGGCCAGTGCCGGGGCTTTCTCAACGACCGCGGTATCCAGCCGATCACGGGCGTGGATACGGCCGGATCGGCCCGCGCCGTGGCGGAGCTTGCCGATCCCGCCCGCGCGGCACTGGCCTCGGAGCTCGCGGGGGAGATCTACGGCCTCGACGTGCTGGCCCGCCATATCGAGGACGCGCAGAACAACACGACCCGCTTCCTCGTGATGGCGCCCCATGGCGTGCTGCCGGAGGTCTCCGACCGGCCCATGATGACAAGCTTCCTCTTCCGCGTGCGCAACATCCCCGCCGCGCTCTACAAGGCGATGGGCGGGTTTGCCACCAACGGCGTGAACATGACGAAGCTCGAAAGCTACATGACCGACGGTTCCTTCACCGCGACGCAGTTCTTCGCGGAAGTGGACGGTCACCCGGACGAGCCGGGTGTGGCCCGCGCGCTGGAGGAGCTCGACTACTTCACCTCGTCCCTGCGCATCCTGGGCGTCTATCCCAAGAGCGGCTTCCGCCTCTGACGACCGTGCGCCTCCGGCGGGCGTACTGGCGGGAAAGAGGGGGGCGGCGGCGCGCCTTCATCTTTCCGGCAAATACGCACATCTGCTCAGCGCACCATGCGGTCCCGCAACTGACGGATCGCGGCCGCGGCATCTCGCGCGTCGATCTCCGCCTCCCGCACCAGCCGGTCGAAATGGCGGGAGAGGGAGGCGACACGGCTCGACTCGCGGAAGGCGAGATAGCTCTGACCGAGGTAGATCACGGCGAGGATCGGGCCGAAGGTCGTGATCGGCGCCGAATAGACCCGGTGCATGTCGAACTGGAAGAGCCGCAGCGTCGGGTATAGTCGCTCGCAATCCTCCGCCATGCGTCTCATCTGCTCGGCCCGGATGTCGCGGTCGAGCCCGAACCAGTAGCCCGTGCCCGCAGCGAAGGCGGACAAGGCCGACAGCGGCATCGCGATCTCGTAGTCCGACTGCTGGCGGTCGAGCCAGGCCATCGCGTCCTCCGTCGCGCCAATGGCCTGGTCGGTCGTCCGGTCCGCGGCGGGGGCGTATTCCCACGCGATGACCTCCGGCATCTTCAGGAAGTCCGGCAGCGTGGCGGGCACGTGGCGGATCTTGTAGCCGCGGGCCTCCTCGTGCCAGGCCATGAGCTGGGCATCCACCGCGCTGCGCGCCGCGTCGGTCATGGTCATCGCGTTGGCGATCAGGTCGCCCGGCCGCTCGGGCCGTTCCGTAAGCCCCGCGAGCCAGTCCATCGAGACGCCGAGCGCCGCGGCCGCGTCGGCGGCGAGCTGCACGTTCGGGAGGCGAACCTCGCCTGCCGACAGGAGCTGGGAGATCGTCGAGCGGTCGACCCCGATCTCTCGTGCGAGCGCGCTCCGGCTGACGCCCTTCAGGGTCATCGCCTGTTCCAGTCGTTCCCGAAAGAGCGCGGCACGGGCGCGCTTGTCCATTTCACCACCATGTGTTGATTAAAGTCACCAAGCCGGATTTTGTGGAGCGTAAGTTCCGAATTCCCGTCTGTCGAGGGAGACCCTAAGGCTAGGACATCACCGCATCGATCAGGAGGACAGTCGATGGATCGCCCGATCCGAACCGTGGCCAAGGCCGTCTGCTGGCAACTGCTCGGCCTCGTCTCCATGGGGCTCATCGGGCTTGTCTTTACGGGGTCCCTCGTCCAGGGCGCCGGTATCGCGCTGAGCGGGGCCGTCACCGGGCTTGCCACCTACGTGGTGCATGAGCGGGTCTGGGCCCGCATCCACTGGGGCCGCAGCTAGGTCACTTGCCCGCGGGACGCCTTGTCCCGGCCATCTTGCCACGTGATCCAACGTCCCGACCGGTCCTTCGGTGCGGGATCGTTGTCAACTGGACGCTTGTTCAGTTAGTCTTGGTGCCGGACAGGGGATCGCGCATGGCACGCAAGACCGGCTCGAACGGGGAAAAGACGAGGGCCGCCGTGGAGGAGGCCGCGATACGGCTGATCGCCCGGCATGGCTTCGCCGCCGTCTCCATGCGCCAGATCGCGCGGGAGGTCGGCGTGCAGGCAGGCGCCCTCTACCTCTACACCCCCGACAAGCAGAGCCTCCTCTTCGACATCATGCGCGGGCACATGGAGCACCTCTTGGCGAGCTGGGAGGCGGTGGCGCCTGACCCTGCCACACCTGCCGTTGCGCGGCTGGAACGGCTGGTGCGCTTCCACATCGACTATCACATCCACCGGCCCGAAAAGGTCTTCATCTCCTACATGGAGCTGCGCAACCTGGAGCCCGACAACTTCGCCGAGATCGAGCGCCTGCGACGGGAATACGAAGGTGTGCTGGAGGAGATCCTGCGCGCCGGAGCGACCGACGGCCTCTTCCAGATGGAGGATGCGCGGATCACCACCATGGCGATGATCGCCATGCTCACGGGGGTCTCCACCTGGTATCGCGACAGTGGACGGTTGCAACCGGCGGCAATCGCAGCACATTACGTCGATATGGCCTTCCGGCTGGTTGGGGGAGCGCGCGTCGCGCAGGCCGCCGAGTAGCGCCGGACTTGAAGGCGCCTGCCTGCCGGAGACGGATCTTTCCATGAGCGCACGTTACGAGCTGATCGGCCTCACGGCCTCGCCCTACTCCATGAAGGTGCGCGCGCTCCTGCGCTATCGCCGCATCCCCTTCGACTGGATCGTGGAGATGCCGCAGCTCACGGGCCGCAAGGTCGAGGTCTCGCCGGTGCTGCTGCCGGTCCTGCGCCACCCGATGGGTCGGGACATGACCGATTCGACCGAGATCGCGGGCATTCTGGAGCGCGAGATCATCAACGGGCGCGAGGTCGTGCCGCCGGGCGACGACGCGGCCTTCCTGAATGCGCTGATCGAGGACATGGCCGATGAATGGCTGACCAAGGCGATGTTCTGGTACCGCTGGTCGACGCCCGAGGGGGCCGATTTCGCAATGCGCTGGCTCGGCGGCGAGATCGGCGCGACCGTGCCCGAAGCGATGCGCCCGGTCCTGCCCGCCACCGTGCGCAAGCGGCAGGAGGACCGGATGCCGATGGTGGGCGCGACACCCGAAAACGGCCCGGTGATCGAAGCGGGCTACCGCGCCGTGCTCGCCGCCATGAGCGGCCTGCTGGAGGAGCGGGGCTATCTGTTCGGCTCACGGCCGGCGCTGGCGGACTTCGCCCTCTTCGGACAGCTCAGCCAGTTGGCATTCGACCCGATCTCCGAACGGATCATGATGGCCGAGGGCGAAGCCGTGGCCCACTGGCTGCGGCGGATCGACGATGCATCGGGGCTGGAGGGGGCGTGGGAGGACGACCTCACCGTGCTGCGCCCGCTGCTGGAGCTGGTCGGGGGCGACTACCTGCCGTTCCTGGAGGCCAATGCCGCAGCGCTGGAGGCGGAGCAGGACGTGCTGGAGGTCGAGCTTGCCTCCGGCCCCTATCGCCAGATGCCGTTCCGCTGGCAGGGCAAGTGCCTCGACCGGCTGCGGGAACTCCACGCCGCGTCCGATCTCACGCCTGCAACGCGGGAGATGTTGCAGCAGACGGGCTGCGACCGGGTGCTTCGGGGGTAAGGGATGCGCCTGCTGCCGCTGGCAGGATCTGGATATCCGGGCGGATCCGAAAGGGCCAGGTGGCGCGTTTCTTGGACGGTCCGTCTGGTTGCGCCGTTGTGTTTGAGTATTTGGGCGAACTCGAAAGGCGGAGCCTGCTCGGGCTGCAGCCGTGAAGCAGTAGCCGCGTGCCGGAGCCGCAGTCGCGCGGCATAGTCGGGTCAGCCCGACGGGAGGAAGCCGACGGGTGAGCGACGAGGGAGCGCCTCAGCCGGCTTTGCGCCGCTCGGCCTTCGCGCGCAGGCGCGGGTCCGCTTCGAAGAGGGCGGCGAGCTGTTCTGTCATGGCACCCGCAAGCTGCTCCACATCGGTGATCGTCACCGCCCGCTGGTAGTAGCGGGTCACGTCGTGACCGATGCCGATGGCGAGCAGCTCCACCTGCTTGCGTCGCTCGATCATCGCGATCACGTCGCGCAGGTGTTTTTCGAGGTAGTTCGGCGGGTTGGCCGACAGGGTGGAATCGTCCACCGGCGCACCGTCGGAGATCACCATCAGGATGCGTCGCGCCTCGGGCCGCCCGGTCAGGCGCTTGTGCGCCCATTCCAGCGCCTCGCCGTCGATGTTCTCCTTCAGCAGCCCTTCCTTCATCATCAGGCCGAGGTTCGGGCGCACGCGGCGCCATGGGGCATCGGCACGCTTGTAGATGATGTGGCGCAGGTCGTTGAGGCGGCCGGGCATCGGCGGACGGCCGGCGTGCAGCCAGCTCTCCCGGCTTTGCCCGCCCTTCCAGGCGCGGGTGGTGAAGCCCAGGATCTCGACCTTGACCTGGCAGCGCTCTAGCGTCTGGGAGAGGACGTCCGCGCAGATCGCCGCGATGGAGATCGGGCGGCCGCGCATCGAGCCTGAATTGTCGAGGAGGAGGGTCACGACAGTATCGCGGAACTCCGTATCCTGCTCGACCTTGAAGCTCAGCGGCGTCGTCGGGTTCGCGACCACGCGGGCGAGGCGGCCGGCATCGAGCACGCCTTCCTCCTGATCGAAGTCCCAGCTGCGGTTCTGCTGCGCCTGGAGCCGCCGTTGCAGGCGGTTGGCGAGGCGCGAGACAGCGCCCTTCAGCGGTTCGAGCTGCTGGTCGAGATAGGCGCGCAGCCGTTCGAGCTCGTCGGGACCGGCGAGGTCCTCGGCCATCACCTCCTCGTCGAAATCGGTGGTGAAGACGTCGTAGTTCGGGTCGGCCTCGCTGACCGGCGGGGGCGGGAGGTCGGCGGGCGGCTCGCCCTCCTGCATCTCCGCATCCTCGGCCATGTCGGCCTCTTCGGTCTCGTCCTGGGCGACCTGCGCCTCGGCGGCGTCGGGATCGGCTTCGGAGGTTTCCTCGGAGGTCTCGTCGGAAGCCTCGGTCTCGTCCTGCTGGTCGCCGCCGTCCTGCTCGGCCTCGGGCTCCTCTTGCTCCTCGGCCTCCGCGTCAGCGCCTTCCTCCTCGTCGCCCGCATCGGGATCGTCGCCGAGCTCCTCGCCGTAGCCCAGATCGTCGATGACCTGGCGGGCGAAGCGGGCGAAGGCGCGCTGGTCGGCGAGCACCTCGTCGAGGTTCTCGAGGGTGGCGCCGGCCTGCTGTTCCAGGAAGCCGCGCCACAGCTCCATCACGTTGTTGGCGGATTCCGGCAGGGGCCGCCCTGTGGCGAGGTGGCGGACGAGGTAGCCTGCGGCCTCGGCGAGCGGGGCCTGGGACGCCTCGATGATGTCGCCGTAGCCCATGCGCTGGGCGTCCGCCTCGATCTTCGCATCGATGTTGCCCGCGCAGCCCGGCATGGCGCGGGTGCCAACGGCCTCGCACCGGGCCTTCTCCATCGCCTCGTAGATGTCGCGGGCCATCTCGCCCTGCGGGACATAGCGGTTGTGGGTGGAGGCATTGTGGAAGCGGGTGCGCAGCGCGTAGGCGTCCGCCGTGCCGCGGGCGAGCATCACCTCGTCGCGGGTCATGCGGCGCGTGACCTGCGGCAGACGGGCGGTGTCGTTCGACATGCCCGGCGGGTCGACGGAGTAGCTGACCTTCATCTCCGGCTCGTTGGCGAGCGTGCGCGTGGCCTCGGCCAGCGCCTTCTTGAACGGGTCTGCGGGGTTGTCACTCATATTCGGGCAGTTCCGTTGTGGTGATCTGCGCGCTCAGCGCCTCGTCGACGATATCCTCGGCGGACGGCTCCGCCTTGCCGAGGCGATCCAGCCAATCCTGCGCGGGGTAGTGTATCAGATCCGAGACCTCCTGATGCGGTACGTTCCGATCGAAGAGCGAGAGGTAGTAGTGGTACTCGCGCTCGCTCGGCACCGATCGGACGCGCTCCACGATGTCGATCAGCTCGGCCCGTGTGAGATCGGTGACCCGCGGCGCCTCCGGCGTCAGGGCGATCTCGGCAGCGTCGCGGTCGGTCATGTGGCTGTAGAGCTCGCGGTAGTACTCCGCCTCCAGATCGTCATGACCGCTCAGCGCACGGAGCATTTCGAGCGGGCCCGACACGTCGTCGCCGGTGTCCAGCCCGTCGACGATGTCGGCGACCAGATGCTCGGCCGTGTCGACCATCTCGGGATCGAGCGCCGGGGGGTGGAGTTCCGGGCGCAGCGCCATGGCTCAGCCGAGGCTCACGCTCGCCGCGCTCTCCGGCAGCTCCTCGTCGAAGCAGCGCTGGTAGAACTCGGCGACGGTCTGCCGCTCCAGCTCGTCGCACTTGTTGAGGAACGTCAGGCGGAAGGCGAAGCCCACATCGCCGAAGATGCGCGCGTTCTCCGCCCACGCGATCACGGTCCGCGGGCTCATCACGGTGGAGATGTCGCCGTTCATGAAGGCGGTCCGGGTAAGATCGGCCACGGTCACCATCTGGCGGATCTTGCGCTGGCCGTCCTCGCCCCCCCAGGAGGGGTTCTTGGCGAGCACGATCTCCGTCTCTGCATCGTGCGGGAGATAGTTGAGCGTGGCGACCAGCGACCAGCGGTCCATCTGGCCCTGGTTGATCTGCTGGGTGCCATGGTAGAGGCCCGTCGTATCGCCGAGACCGACCGTGTTCGCAGTTGCGAAGAGGCGGAAATAGGGGTTCGGGTGGATCACCTCGTTCTGGTCGAGCAGCGTCAGCTTGCCGTCCCGCTCCAGCACGCGCTGGATCACGAACATGACGTCGGGGCGGCCTGCATCGTACTCGTCGAACACGATCGCAACCGGGTTTCGCAACGCCCAGGGCAGGATGCCTTCCTGGAACTCGGTGACCTGCACCCCGTCCTTGAGCTTGATCGCGTCCTTGCCGATCAGATCGATCCGCGAGATGTGGCTGTCGAGGTTCACGCGCACGCAGGGCCAGTTCAGGCGGGCGGCGACCTGTTCGATATGAGTCGATTTCCCGGTGCCGTGATAGCCCTGGATCATCACGCGACGGTTGTGTGCGAAGCCGGCAAGAATCGCTAAGGTTGTGTCACGGTCAAACCGGTAGGTCGGATCGAGCTCGGGAACCCGGTCCGTGGCCGTGTCAAAACCCTTTACCGTCATGTCGGTGTCGATACCGAAGGCCTCGCGAACCGAGATGTCCTGAGTTGGCGTGTCGCTCATCGGGGTCGCTCCGTCGGCCATGCTTATTCTCCCGCACAAGTTGCGTCTTTGTCGGCGATTTATTGCTGCGGTGCAAGAGGAACGGCGTCAGCCATCGGGGTCTGGCTTGCCCACGCCCTTAAAGACGTTCTTGAACGGCAACGCCCACAGAATTCCTGCAACCGCGTACATGAGGAGCTCGATAACGATCGGCTGTCGCGGGATCGAAACCAGCACCACCCAGGCGACGATCGTGTAGACCGGGAGCCAGACCAGCAGAAGGATGATCGACCAGCGGCGGCGGGCTTTGTAGGACATCGGCATAGTGTTGCAGATAACCCGTAACGTGCGGTTTGTGGAGGGGCAGTGTGACGCGCCGGTCCCTGTGCTATGTCGAGGGCCGACCACCAAGGAGGACACCATGGACATCGACCTGCTCAAGCGGCTATGCGAGACCCCCGGCGTGCCGGGTCGCGAGCACCGCGTGCGCGCCCTGATCGAGGCGGAGATCGAGGGCCTCGCCGACGAGATCCGCGTCGACCCGATGGGCAGCCTGCTCGTGAAGCGCAATGGTTCGGGCAAGCGGGTCATGCTCCTCTGCCACATGGACGAGATCGGGTTTCTCGTCAGCCATGTCAGCGAGGAGGGGTGGATCCACGTCAATCCCGTGGGCGGCTTCGACAACCGGAACTTGTTTTCCCGCCGGGTGCTGGTCTGCACGAAGGACGTTGATCTGAAGGGCGTGATGAACCCGGGCGGCAAGCCGGTCCACATCGCCTCGCCCGAGGACCGCAAGAAGGTGCCCGAGATCTCCGAGTTCTTCGTCGATATCGGCATGGGCAAGGCGACCGCCGAGAAGGTGCGCGTCGGCGACTACGTCGTGATGGACGAGCCGCTGGTGGAGATGGGCGACAAGGTGGTGTCCAAGGCGCTCGACAACCGGATCGCCTGCTGGCTCGGCATCGAGGCGCTGCGCGCGGCGAAGAAGAGCGGGCACGACTGCGAACTCCACGTCGCCTTCACCGTGCAGGAGGAGGTGGGTCTGCGCGGGGCGCGCACCGCGTCCTTCGACATCAAGCCCGAGATCGGCTTCGGCATCGACACCACGCTCGCCTGCGACACGCCGGGCGTGCCGAAACCGCAGAGCGTGACGGAGCAGGGCAAGGGCTTCGGCCTCCACATCAAGGACGGCAGCTTCATCGCCGATATCGACCTGGTGGAGGAGATCGAGGCGCTCGCCGTGGAGGCGGACATCCCGCATCAGCGGACTGTCCTGGCCTCCGGCGGGCAGGATGGCGCGGCCGCCCAGCAGGCGGCGGCGGGCGCGCGTGCCGTGGGGATCGTGGTGGGCACCCGCTACATCCACACGGTGACCGAGATGATCCACAAGAGCGACCTGCAGGCAGCGCGCGACATCCTGGCGACGTGGATCGCGAAGAACTGAACGGGGCCGGGGCGCGCGCCCCGGTTCCGCCTCCGGCGGGAGTATTTTTACGAACTCGAAAGGGGAATCGGGGCATAGTGCGACTGCGGTACAGGCTGGAGAGCCGATGGCCGCCGAAGTCGAAAGCGCGCCCCGGCTCTCCGCCGGTTGCCCGGTCGGGGACAGGCCGAGCGGTCGGGGCGCCATTCCGGATGAAGAGCGCGATATGCGTCTTCGACTTCGTGGAAATACTCAATCGACCGACGAAGAAGCCGCGCAGGCCCTAGCGCGGATCACCCGTTCAGAAGCGCCTTTGCCGCCTCGCGCGCGGCATCCGTCAGCTTGTCGCCGGACAGCATCCGGGCGATCTCGTCGGTGCGGTCGGCGGGGGCGAGCGGCGTGACGCGGGTCGTCGTGATCCCGCCCTCCACCGACTTTGCGATGCGCCAGTGATGCGCGCCGCGCGCGGCCACCTGGGGCGAGTGGGTCACGACGAGGACCTGCGCCTTGTCGGCGATCGTGCCGAGGCGGCGGCCGACCGCGTCCGCGGTGGCGCCACCGACGCCGCGGTCGATCTCGTCGAAGATCAGGGTCAGGCCCTCGGCGCGGGTCGTCAGGCAGACCTTTAGTGCCAGCAGGAAGCGGGAAAGCTCGCCGCCCGACGCGATCTTGTTGATGGGGCCCGCAGGCGCGCCGGGATTGGTGGCGACGGTGAAGGTGACGGCCTCGCGCCCCTCGGGGCCCGGCGGCGCGTCTGCGATGTCGGTGGTGAAGACAGCGCGCTCCATCTTCAGCGGGCCGAGCTCGGCGGCCATGGCGGCGTCGAGGCGGGCGGCCGCGGTGCGGCGCAGGTCGCCGAGCGCGGTGGCAGCCGTATCGTATTCGCCCTCCGCATCGGCCAGTGCCGCCTCCAGACCGGCGATCTCCTCCGCGCCGCCGTCGATGGCGGCGAGGCGGATGCGCAGCTCGTCCGCGAACCCGGCGAGGTCGTCAGGCAGGACGTCGTGCTTGCGGGCGAGGCCGCGGATGGCGAAGAGGCGTTCCTCCACCCGTTCCAGCTCCATCGGGTCGGCGTCGAGCTGTTCCAGCGCGGACGCAACGCCCGTTTGCGCCTCGGCCAGCTCCGAGAGGGCGCGTTCCAAGGCCGCGACCGGCTGCTCCAGCAGGCCCTCGAGGCTGCCCGCCGCGCCTTCCAGCCAGCGCAGGGCGTCGTTCATCGGGCCCTCGGCGCCTTGCGGGCCGAGCGCGCCGTCGGCCTTCGTCACGTCTTCGCCGACACGGGCGGCGGCCTGCATCTGGCGGCGGCGGGTGTCGAGTGTCTCGTCCTCGCCGGGTTGCGGATCGAGCGCGTCGAGCTCTCCGATGGCGTGGCGCAGGAACTCCTCGTCGCTGCGGGCGGCCTCCAGCCGGGTGCGCGCCGCATCGAGCGCGCGCCTCGCGGCGGAGACGGCCCGCCACGTCTGGCCGGTCCCCTCCAGCGCGTCCTCCGCGCCTGCAAAGGCGTCGAGCAGGGCGCGGTGGCCTTTGGGGTCGAGCAGCCCGCGATCGTCGTGCTGGCCGTGGATCTCCACCAGATGCGCACCGATCCGACGCAGGATCTCGCCGGAGCAGCGGCGGTCGTTCACCCAAGCGGTCTTGCGCCCGCCCTCGCCATTCACGCGGCGGATCAGGAGCGTGTCGCCGTCGTCGGGGAGCCCCGCCTCCTCCAGCTCCGCGCGGATCGGGCTGTCTGGAGGCAGGGCGAACTCCGCCACCACCTCGCCTTGCTCCGCGCCCTTGCGGATCAGATCGGCCCGGCCGCGGTGGCCCAGGGCGAAGCCGAGCGCGTCGAGCAGGATCGACTTGCCCGCCCCCGTCTCCCCGGTCAGCACGTTCAAGCCGGGGCGGAAGGCCAGTTCCACATGGTCGATCAGGATGATGTCGCGAACCGACAGGCTCAGCAGCATGGGCTCAGAGCCATTCGCCCAGCACGATCTGCCGCCACAGCCGCCCCGCCGTCGTCCCGTCGGGGGAGGCGTTGTCGAGGCCGTTCGACTGGATCAGGGCGTAGCTGTCCTGGTACCAGTCCGAGCCCGGGAAATTATAGCCGAGGATCGACGCCGCCTTCAGCGCCTCGTCGTCGAAGCCGAGCGCGAGGTAGCTCTCCACCATCCGATGCAGCGCCTCGGGCGTGTGGGAGGTCGTCTGGTACTCGTCCACCACGGCCTGGAAGCGGCGGAGGGCGGCGATGTAATGGCCGCGCTTGAGGTAGTAGCGCCCGATCTCCATCTCCTTGCCCGCGAGGTGGTCGAGTGCGAGATCGAATTGCAGCTCGCCCTCCCGCGCGTACTCGGTGCCTGGATAGCGCTCGATCAGGACGCGAAGCGCCTGCAGCGCCTCCAGCGTGTTGGACTGGTCGCGGCCCACATCGGTGATCTGGTCGTACCAGCTCTGCGCGATGAGGTACTGCGCGTAGGCCGCGTCCGGATCGGCGGGATAGAAACTGATATAGCGCTCGGCAGCCGAGCGGGCCTCCTCGAAATCCGTCGCCTCGTAGTAGGAGAAGGACGACATGATGAGCGCGCGTTTCGCCCATTGCGAGTAGGGATAGAGCCGCTCGATCTCGGAGAAGGTCGCGGCGGCGGTGCGGGCCTGTCCGCGCTGGAGCTGCCCTTCGGCGAGTTCGAAGATCTCCTGAGCGGAGCGCGCTTCCAGATTGGCGGTTTCGTCCTCGTCGCCGCGGAACACGCCGCAGGCCGACAGGCTCAGGGCGGTGAGGAGGATGAACAGCAGCCGCGTCACGCGCATCATGTGTGGTAGTCCCGTCTTTCGCCGCGGGCGGCTGGCGCCCGCTCCTTCCCTGCGGGCGCCGCGCGCCCATACTTTTCCGTGCAATAACACGGATCGCGAGCGCTGGGGAAGCACCGCCTGCGGCGGTGGCGATCACGCGATCCGGCGCAGCGCCTCTTCCTGGCGGACGATGCCCGGCAGACCGGCCACGTCGCGGTCGCGGCAGACGTCGAGCCGCACCGCGCCCGGCGTGGCGAAGAGCTTGTGCAGCAGGCGATTGGTCACGCCGTGGCCTGCGCGCACGCCCGTGTAGCGTGCCAGCAGCGGCGCGCCGGCCAGCGCGAGGTCGCCCACGGCGTCCAGCATCTTGTGGCGCACGGCCTCGTCCGCGTGGCGGAAGCCTTCGGGGTTCTGCACCGTGCGGCCCTCGACCACGACGGCGTTGTCGAGCGAGCCGCCGAGGGCGAGGCCCTGGGCACGCAGCGCGTCCACGTCCGCCGCCCGTACGAACGTGCGGCTGTCCATCAGCTCATCCACGAAGGTCCCGTTGACGACGGCGAGGCGCTTGGACTGCCAGCCGATCGCTGTGTTCGGGAAGTCGATCTCGAAATCGACCTCGAACTGGCGCGCGGGCTCGAGTGCTGCGTAGGCACCGCCCTCATCCAGCTCGACACGCTTGAGCACGCGCAGCACCGTCCGGCGCGCGTCCTGCTCCGCGAGGCCGGCATTCAGGAAGGCGCGCACGAAGGGCGCGGCGCTGCCGTCCATGATCGGCACTTCCGGGCCATCCACCTCGATCAGCGCGTTGGAGATGCCGCAGCCGTAGAGGGCCGCCATCAGGTGCTCGATGGTCGAGAGGGTGACGCCTGCCTCGTTCGCGATGCGCGTGTTCAGCGTCGTGTCGGTCACCGCATCCCAGCTTGCCGGGATCATCGTATCGCGTGCGACGAGGTCCATGCGTCGGAACCAGATGCCGTGATGGACCGATGCGGGGCGCACCACCAGCTCGGCCGGGCGGCCCGAATGCAGGCCGATACCGGACAACCGGACGGCACGGCGAAGCGTCGTCTGATAAAGCGATTGCAAGCCTGACCTCGTTCAATAACGGGAAGTCTTCTTGGGCTTCCCTTGTTTGTTAACGCATAAATAGGGGCTTGAGACCGACT
The DNA here is from genome assembly GCA_032464575.1 of Roseobacter sp. HKCCA0434. GTDB lineage: Bacteria > Pseudomonadota > Alphaproteobacteria > Rhodobacterales > Rhodobacteraceae > Pontivivens. Next base: position 358,530 of record JAWDKM010000005.1, on the reverse strand, counting down.
GGTTCAAATCAAGCTATGTGTCTGTTTGTGTCACATCACAGTTGCAGAGTTAATATCCTGATCTCAAAAGAAAATCGCCCCGCGCGGACACGGGGCGATCGAGGGGAATGCGCGTATTCCCGTTGGCGTGATCAGTTGGCCTGGCGCCGCAGGAACGCCGGAATTTCAATCCGTTGCCGCTCATCCTCGTCGAGGCGATCGGCCGGACGCGGCGCCGCTTGGGGCACCGCGCGCGGCTTGGCCTGTTGCGGCTCGGTCCGCGGCGCTGGCGTCCCCTCGGGCTGACCCGTCATCCGGTTGATGAGCGAGTTGATCCCGAAGCCCGGCTTGCGATCGCCGTCCTGGGCCTGCGGCGCGGGCGCGGGGGCCGGACGCGGCGGCGTGGAGTGCGACGGTTGCTTGGCAACGGCGGCCTGGAGCCGGGCGAGCGTTTCGTTGGAGGGCTCGCCCGCCGGGCGCTCGGCCTCGGCGACATGCTCCTCCATCTGCTGCGGCTCGGGGGCCGGTTCGACCCGCGGCTCGGGCGCACGCTCGCGGCTTGCGATCAGGTCCGAGACGGTGGTGGGCGTGGTCACGGCAGCGGCCGGGGCAATCGGCTCGGGCTCGGCCACCGGGGCCGGTGCAGCGGCGGCCGGAGCGGGGGCCGGGCGGGTGGCGGCGGCGGCGGCGAATTCAGCCGCGGCCTGCTCGGCCATGGCCGCATCGATGCCGGTGGCGACCACGGACACGCGCAGCACGCCGTCGAGTGCCGGATCCAGCGTGGAGCCCACGATGATGTTGGCGTCCTCGTCCACTTCCTTGCGGATGCGGGAGGCGGCCTCGTCCAGCTCGAACAGCGTCATGTCGTTGCCGCCGGTCACGTTGATCAGGACGCCCTTGGCCCCCTTCAGGCTGATCTCGTCGAGGAGCGGGTTCGCGATGGCGCGCTCGGCCGCGTCGACCGCGCGGGTCTCGCCATCGGCCTCGCCCGTGCCCATCATCGCCTTGCCCATCTCGTCCATGACGGAGCGGACATCGGCGAAGTCGAGGTTGATGAGACCGGGGCGCACCATCAGGTCCGTCACGCCCTTCACGCCCTGGTAGAGCACGTCATCGGCCATCATGAAGGCCTCGGTGAACGTGGTCTTCTCGTTGGCGAGGCGGAACAGGTTCTGGTTGGGGATGATGATCAGCGTATCGACGTGCTGTTGCAGCTCGGCGATACCCTCATCGGCCTGGCGCATCCGCTTCGTGCCCTCGAAGTGGAAGGGCTTGGTCACGACCCCGACGGTCAGGATGCCCATCTCGCGGGCCGCCTGCGCGATGATCGGCGCGCCACCGGTGCCGGTGCCGCCGCCCATGCCGGCGGTGATGAAGCACATGTGGGAGCCTGCGAGGTGATCCACGATCTCCTCGATGCTCTCCTCGGCCGCGGCGGCGCCCACGGCGGGCTTGGCACCCGCACCCAGACCCTCGGTCACCTGGGTGCCCATCTGGATCTTGCGGCTCGCCTGGGCCTGCTGCAGCGCCTGCGCGTCGGTGTTCGCCACCACGAACTCCGCACCTTCAAGCTGCTTGTCGATCATGTTGTTGACCGCATTGCCGCCCGCACCGCCTACGCCGAAGACGAGGATGCGCGGCTTCAGCTCGGTCTGCTCGGGCATCCGAAGAGTCAGACTCATGATGTGATCCGCCTGTATGTTGCTCTGCTCTACCGCTCGAGGGGTCCTCGTTGTTCGGGACCTCCTTCTGATTCGCTAAAGTAACTCAAAGGCTGGAGTCGGTCACGGTAAAAAGGGTTGCGAAAACTGTAAATCCGGCGAAAACAAGGCGCTCTCGGCAGGTTTCGGCCAGTCTGCGGTCACGTCAGCCCCAGGTCACGGCTACCTCGAGCGGCCCGCGGAAGGCCCAGCCGCCGAACCGGGCCGGGCGGGTTGGGTCGAGGCGCAGGTTCGGCAGTCGGTCGAAGAGCATCGGCAGTGCCACCTCCGCGATCAGGCAGCGCGACGTCCAGGCGCCCGCGCAGAAATGGGGGCCCGCGCCGAAGGCGATGGACGGGCCAGCATCCTGCGTGATGTCGAAGGCATCGGGTCTGGCGAAAACGGCCTCGTCCCGGTTCCCGGAGCCGAACATCAGGAAGACCCGGTCGTCCTCGACATAGGTGATGCCGTCCACTTCGGCCGCCTGCGCGATGCGGCGCGGCGACATGCCGATGGGGCTGATCCAGCGGGCATACTCCTCGAAGGCGGCGAGCCATTCGGCCTCGCCGCGCCGGATCATCGCGAGCTGCTCCGGGTGGCTCAGCAGCGCCCAGGCGCAGCCCGCGATGGCGTCGCGCGGCTCGTTCTGCCCGCCGGAGATCGCGAGCTTCACGTTGGCCCAGATCCGGTCCTCGCCCAGCCCCGCCGCCTGCTGCGTGGCGATCAGCGAATGCTCCGGCGGGTCGGCGAGCCGGGCGTCGATGTGCCGGTCGATCGAGGCGGTGCAGTCGTGGCAGCGGGCCTCGACCTGCCGGTCCCCCGCGTAGTTCGCGCAGCCGTCGATCATGCCCTGGCTGACGCGGTCCATCTCCCGCCAGTCCATGTTGTCGAGCCCGGTGATCGCCTTCAGCGCCTCCGCACTCACCGGCATCGCGTAGTCCGCCACCAGATCGCAGGCGCCGCGGGGGGCGAGATCGTCGAGCACCAGTTTCGTCGCCGCCGCGAACCGCGCGCGCCAGACGTCCTTGACCGTGCGGGGCGACACGGTAGGGAAGATCGCCCGCCGCTCCGACATGTGACCGTCGCCGTCGCGGCGCATCATGTTCTCGCCCATCAGGACGGTCATCAGACCGTCCGGCTGGTACGACGAGAACACGTCAATCTTCTTCTCGTTGCGGAAGATGTCGTCCCGCCGGGTCATCAGCGTCGCGCCGAGTTGCGGGACGAAGCACACCGGCGCCTCGGCGCGCATCCGCTTCAGGTCGGGATAGGGATCGGCCCAGAAGGCCGCGGGATCGATCTCGTAGACCGGTGCGTCTGACATGGGAGCAGGCTTTCGGCTGCATCTGCAACCGTCAATGCATCCCGCCCTGGTCGTGCCGCCACCACATCTCCGGGTCCCCGCCGAAGGGATAGACGTGGACCATCCAGCCCAGTACCGCCTCTTGGAAGCGTCCGCCCACCGCGTCGCACTCCGCCTCCGTCGCGATGGGGCTCATCGTGCCGTAGATCGGGCGGCCCTGCGCATCGCGTTCCTGCCAGGCGGAGCGGTCGCGCAGGCGGCGCGGCAGGCAGAGGTCCGTATGCAGATGCCATTGCGCCTGACTGACGGGCACGATCGCGTCGAGTTCGTCGAGGCTCGCGCCCTGCGGCGCGGTGAACATCGCGCCGATCAGTTCGTAGTCCCCCGGCCCGTGCTTCATGTATAGGAGCGAGCCGGGCCGCTCCGCATCGATGCCGCGCCGCTCCGCGCGCGTCCGGCCTCGATGGGTGAAATGCACCTGTCCGCGGGGCCGACGGTCGTCGAGAAAGGGGCTGTAGCCGTCGGCGCGCGCCAGCTCCGGATCGGCGTAGCGCGCGATGGCCGCGCGTACCTCCAGCGCAAGTTCGCGCGCCCGCTCCGCATCTTGCGCCCGCGCGGGTGTGTCGGGCGTAAAGGTCATGTGCAGGTCGTGCGCCGACATGTCGCCGAGCAACCCCATCGGCGCCGCCCCGTCGGCGAGGGCAGGCGCGGTGAGCATGCAGCACAGGAAAGCCGTCCGGACCATCTTGTCCCCTTCGTTCTCCGTTCCGTGATCCCTTCTACGGCGGAGCGGGGCGTTTCCGTCGCGCGGGGGCTCAGCCCCAGTCCTCGTACCACCACGCGGCCGGGTCTTCACGGAACGGGTAGACGTGGACCATCCAGCCGAAGATCACGTCGTGGAAGCGGCCGCCCACGGCATCGCAGGCCGCGCGTGTGGCGATGGGGCTCTCGTGGCAGTAGACCATGCGCCCCTGCGTATCCAGCTGCTCCCACTTCTCCGTGTTCCAGATCGGCCGGGGCGTGCAGATGTCGACATGCTGGTGCCAGCGGGTCTGACTGAGCGGCACCCGACGGTCGAGTTCCGCCATCTCCGCGTCGGCCGGGGCGACGTACATCGCGCCGATCAGTTCGTAGTCATCCGCTCCGTGGCGGCGGTAGAGCAGTGCGCCGGGATAGCGGGTGTCGAGCCGCCAGTTCTCCATGATCGAGTGCCCGATATGGACGAAGTGGACGACGTCGGCATCCGGCCCGTCACCGAAAGGGGTATAGCCCTCCTCCCGCGCGAGGCGGTGGTCGCGGAACTGCTCCAGCGTCTCGGCGGTGTCGCGGGCGACCTGCCGCGCGCGCTCCGCGTCGCCGGGCCGTGCCTGCCGCTCCGGAGACAGGCGGATGTGCAGCATGTGGGCGTCATGGCCCGCCATGCTGCCGAGCCCCTGCATGCTGGTCATGTCCTGGGCCTGTGCCGATCCCGCCGCCATGCAGGCGGCCACGATAATTGCCATCGGATGTCGCATGATCCCCTCCATCAGGCGCCTGAATGGTGAGGCCGCAAGATCCTGCACACAACTACGGCGGGTGGGTCCCGGCTTCACGTTCGCGCGAATGTCGCGCTTGACCTCCCGCAAGGCACCGGTGGCCCTCCGCCGCTACAGTCGGTGGAACAGGCCGGTATCGGGGAGGTCCGCATGTACAGTCGCATTCTCGTACCCATCGATCTGGGCGACACGCCGTCGCTGACCAGCGCCATCGACGCGGCCGCCCTGATCGCGCGGGCGACGGAGGGCGAGCTCGTGTTCTGCGCCGTCTCGTCCCACAGCCCCGACCACGTGAGGGGCCGGGTGCAGGAGGCACGTCACCTGCTCGAGGCGTTCGCCGCCAGGCAGGCGGGCCGACTGGGGCTGCCGATCCGTACGCATGTGGAGATCAGCACCGACCCCGCCGCCGAGCTCGACGACCGGCTGGAGCGAGCGGCGGAGACGCTGCGCGCCGACCTGATCGTCATGGCGTCGCACAAGCCGGGATGGCGGGAATACGTCTTCTCCTCCCATGCGGGCTGGCTCGCCCAGCACTCCCACCTGTCGGTCTTCGTGGTGCGGTGAGCCTTTCGGATTTGCTCAAGTATCCCTGCCGGAGGCGGCGCTACCAGTTCTCGCGGAACCAGCGCATCGCCTTGCGCAGCCGCTGGGTGCCGTAGCGGTCGGCGGGCACTTCGAAGTCCCAGCACTCGTCCGACGGCTTGGCCAGGTGCAGCGCGAGGCCGACAGCGGCGGAGAACTGGGCGGAGGTCTGGGCCTGGGGCAGTCCCGGAATGCGCAGCGGGCGGCCAAGCCGCACCTGGCGCCCGAGGATGCGGGCTGCGATCTCCTCCAGCCCCGGCACGAGGCTGCCGCCGCCGGTCAGCACGATGCGGCGGCCGGGCATGTGTTCGAAGCTCGCGGCATCGAGACGGTCGCGGGCGGCTTCCAGAATCTCTTCGACGCGCGGACGCATGACGCCGATCAGCTCCGCCCGGCTCACCGTGGGGCGTGTCGGCGTGTGGTCGTTGGGGTCGCGCGCCACCTCGATCAGGTCGCGATCGTCCCGCGAGGTCGCGACCAGCCCGCCGTGGAACGTCTTGATCCGCTCGGCCACCGCGTTCGACACGGCCAGTCCATGGCAGATGTCGGAGGTTACGTGATCGCCGCCCAGCCGTACGGTGTCGGCATAGATCATCTGCCGTTTCATGAAGATCGACAGGTTCGTGGAGCCGCCGCCGAGATCGATGCAGGCCCCGCCAAGCTCGAGCTCATCCTCGGTCATCGCGGCGAGCCCCGCAGCGTATGAGGAATGCACCAGCCCCGACAGCTCCAGATCGCAGCGGCGGAAGACCTGCACCATGTTGGCGATGCTTTCGGCACTCACGGTCATCATGTGCATGTCGACGCTGAGCCGCGCGCCGGTCAGACCCCGCGGATCGGTCAGCCCGGTGCGATGGTCGAGGGTGAAGTTGACCGGCAGCGCATGCAGCACCTCGCGACCCGTACCGTAGTCGGGCACGTCGCCCTGTGCGAGCGCCTCGCCGATGTCGGCCTCGGTCACCTCGCCGTGCTCGACCTCCGCCTCGCCCAGCAGGCCGTAGGAGCGGGGGCGTCCGCCGGAATAGCAGGCGATGACATGGTCGACGCGGACCTCGGCCATCTTCTGGGCCGCGTTGATGACGGTGCGCACGCCGCGCTCGACCTCCTCCATCGCCGCGATCTCACCGAGCTCGATCCCGCGGGAGCGGGTGGTGGCCGCGCCGATGACCTTGAGCCCCGCCTGCCCGTCGAGCCGCCCGACACCATCCGCGCGGGTGGCGCGCAGCAGGGCGAAGTCGATGGCGAGGATCAGGCAGGTGATCTTGGACGAGCCGAGATCGACGATGGCGACGAGCCCACGGCGCAGCGCGTTCTCCCGCCGCTCGCGCATGGCGCGCTGCGATTGATAGAGCAGGTTCCGGGTCATGCGTCCTCTCCCGCTTCCATGGCGCGCAGGCGGCGCATTTCGCGCACGGCGTGGTCGGTGAGGCGCACGGTGGGGCGGGTGCGATCGCGCATGTCGATGGCCTCGATGTCGCGCTCCAGCATCTCCTCGCTGAGATGCAGGGCGAGGACGTGAAGCAGCGCCTCCACCGCGCCGCTCTCGGGCAAGAGGATGCGCTGCCCGCGGTCGAGCGCGATGTCCCAGCGCCGTTCGCCGACGCGGACCATGCCGCGGATGCGGGGGCCGATGGGGCCGGCGGCGTCGGCCAGCGCCAGCGCCTCGCCCACATGCGTGGCCGCCCCCGTGCCGAAGATCATCGGCAGATCGGGGCGTTCGGCGGCGGGCGAGAGATCGCTGACCACCACACCATGCGGATCGACGAGGTGCAGGCCCTGCCGGTCGCGCCAGACGGCGACGGGGATGCGCTCGGTCACGCGGACCTTCAGCGCCTTGTCCGGCCCGATGGTGAGTTGTGCGGTGTCGATCGGCGCCAGTGCCTCGACCCGTGCGCGCGCCTCGTCGAGGTCGAGGCGGAGGGAGGAGGCGGGCAGCTCCACCGCCAGTGCATCCGCCACCTCGGCGGTCAGGTCGGCGCCCGCGCCCTCGATCTCCAGTGCCAGCACGGCGAACTCCGGGTGATCGACAACGGCGGAATGCGCCGCCATCACCTGAGCCCGCACCCACGCCTGGTTGTGGGGATTGGCGGCCAGACCGCCCACGACCATCGCGATGATGCTCAGTGGCAGGCCGCGCTTGACCATGAGCCTCACCCGCGGGCTCAGCCACCAGCGCGACAGGCGGTAGCGCCAGCGGGACGGGGCGTAGTCGCGTTTCAGCGGTCGCATGAGGCGTCCTCCACCAGCATCCGGCAGAGCTTGCCGAAGGAGATCCCGATCTGTGCCGCCTGCTCGGGCGTCAGCGAGGTCGGCGTCATGCCGGGCTGGGTGTTGGTCTCCAGCAGATAGAGGCCGTCGGCACCCCGGCTCTCGTCCCAGCGCATGTCGGTGCGGGACACGCCGCGACAGCCCAGCACCTCATGCGCGCGCGCGGCGTAGTCGAGGCAGAGCGCCGTGATCTCCTCCGGCAGGTCCGCCGGTACGACGTGGCGCGAGCCGCCCTCGCCGTACTTCGCCTGGTAGTCGTACCAGCCGGTGTTCGAGATGATGTCGGTGACGGCGATCGCCCCGCGGCCGTCGAGCACGCTGACGGTGAGCTCGCGGCCGGGCACGTATTCCTCCACCATCACCTCGCCCGGCATGTCGTCGGAGAGCTTCGCGGGGCCGTTGGCGCCCGCCTGAACGATGTAGATGCCGACCGAGGAGCCCTCGTTGTAGGGCTTGACCACGTAGGGCGGTTCCATCGGGTGGGCGGCCATCGCCTCGGCCTTGGTGCAGCGCAGGTCCGTGGCGACGGGCAGGCCCGCGCGGCGATAGGCGGCCTTGGTCTTCAGCTTGTCCATCGCGAGTGCCGAGGCCAGAACGCCGGAATGGGTGTAGGGGATGCGGAGCCATTCCAAGAGGCCCTGCACGCAGCCATCCTCGCCCCAGCGGCCGTGCAGCGCGTTGTAAACGGCGGTGGGCTTTTCGCGCGCGAGATCGGCAGGCAGCGTCGGGCCCGCGTCGATCTCCACCACTTCGAATCCTTCATCCCGCAACGCGGCCGCGACCAGCTCACCGGTGACGAGCGACACTTCTCGCTCGGCCGACGGGCCGCCCATCAGGACCGCGATGCGGGGCTGTCCACTGCTCGACATGCCCGCCTCGTTCTGGTGTCGCCCCGGTTTCTTGCCCCTGCGTTGAAGGTCCGGGGTCGTCAGCGGCCGGAGTGGTCCCCGATCCGCATGATTTCCCACTCTAGCTCAATGCCGGAATGGGCCAAAACCCTTTTTCGGACTTCCTCGCCGAGACCTTCCAGATCGGCCGAGGTCGCGGTGCCGGTGTTGACGAGGAAGTTGGAGTGCTTGGGGCTCATGATCGCGCCGCCGAGCGTCAGTCCACGGCAGCCCGCATCGTCGATCACCTTCCACGCCTTGAGGTCGTGCACGTCGTCGTCGCGGCCTGTCGAGGAATAGCCCGCCGGATTGCGGAAGGTGGAGCCGCAGGAGAGCTCATCGACCGGCTGGCTTTCGGCGCGCTTGGCGAGCTGATCCTCCATCTTCTGTGCGAGTTCCGCCGGGTCGCCGGAGGGTCCTTCGAGCAGGACGGAGGTCACGACCATGCCCTCCGGCAGGTCGGAGGAGCGGTAGGCGAACCCGATCTCATCTTTGGCAAGCATGATCGGGGAACCGTCCCGAAGATAGCCCGACACCTCCACCACCGCATCCGCCGTATAGCTGCCATAGCAGCCGGCATTCATCTTCACCGCACCGCCGATAGCGCCGGGGATGGTGCGCAGGAAGGTGAGGTCGATGCCTGCTTCCGCCGCGCGCTTGGCCACCTGCGCGTCGAGCGCGGCGCAGCCCGCGCGGACGCGGGTCCCTTCGATCTCGATCGCGTTGAAGCCGCGGCCCATGCGGATCACCACGCCGCGGATACCGCCGTCGCGCACGATCATGTTGGAGCAGACGCCGATTGGCATAACCGGGATGTCCGTGGGGCAGGCGGCGAGGAAGGCCGCGAGATCGGCTTCGTCGGCAGGCATGAAGAGAACCTCGGCCGGGCCGCCGGTCCTGAGCCAGCTCATGGAGCTCATGTCGCGTTCGGGCAGGTAGCGGCCACGAATCTCGGGAAGGTGGTCGGTCAGTTGCATTGAGCGCGTTGTGCTCATGATACGACGGGGGAGCGGTTTGGTGAGGGACCCCCCCTCCCTATCCCTCCCCCCGGCGGGGGGAGGGGAGCGCTCCGGTCACTCCAATGCGCCTTGATCGGACCCGTTTGCTTCCTCCCCCCGCCGGGGGGAGGAGAGGAGGGGGGCCGCAATATCACGTCAGGCTCCGCGGCAGCGCATGGGCCCACTGGGTGATCGTCCCGGCGCCGAGGAATACCACCATGTCCCCGGCCTCGGCCACGTCGCGAACGAAGTCCGGGATGCCCTTCGGCGCGTCCACGGCCCGTACGTCGCGGTGGCCGTGGGACTTGATCCCCTCGACCAGGGCGATCTGGTCGGCGCCCTCGATCGGGTCTTCCCCGGCTGCGTAGACCGAGGAAATGCCAACCACGTCCGCATCGTTGAAGCAGGTGCAGAAATCGTCGAACAGGCTTGCCACGCGGCTGAACCGGTGCGGCTGATGGACCGCGATCACCCGGCCTTTGGTGGCCTTGCGCGCCGCGCGCAGCACCGCCGAGATTTCCACCGGGTGGTGGCCGTAATCGTCGATGATCGTGATCCCGCCGACCTCGGCCACATGGGTGAAGCGCCGGTTGACGCCGCCAAAGCCGCTCAGCCCCTTGCGGATTGCCTCGTCCGGGATGCGCAGGTCGAGTGCCACGGCAATCGCCGCCAAGGCGTTCTGCACGTTGTGCTCGCCGGGCATGGGCAGGCGCAGGTTCTCGATCCTCCGCTCCCCGTGCCGGTGCCGCGCAATTACGTCGAAACAGGCGACAGGCCCGTCATAGCGCAGGTTCACGGCACAGATGTCGGCCTGGAGCGAGAAGCCGTAGGTAATGACCCGCTTGTCGATCACCCGGCCCTTCAGCGCCTGACACTCGGGATGGTCGATACAGATCACGGCCGCGCCGTAGAAGGGGATGTTCGACACGAAGCTGTCGAAGGCCGCGCGGATCGCGTCGAAATCCCCGTAGTGGTCCATGTGCTCGGGGTCGATATTGGTGATGATCCCGATGGTCGCTGGCAGCTTCAGGAAGGTGCCATCGCTCTCGTCTGCCTCCACCACCATCCAGTCGCCATCGCCCATCCGCGCGTTCGAGCCGTAGGCGTGGATGATCCCGCCGTTGATCACCGTCGGATCTACCCCGCCCGCGTCCAGAATGGCTGCCACCAGCGAGGTCGTCGTCGTCTTGCCATGCGTGCCGGCCACCGCGACGTTCGATTTCAGCCGCATCAGCTCCGCCAGCATCTCCGCCCGCCGCACGATGGGCAGGCCGCGGGCGCGCGCACCGTCGAGCTCCGGATTGCCCTTCTTGATCGCGGTGGAGACGACGACGACCTCCGCGTTTTCAAGGTTGTCCTCGGACTGGCCGATGAACGTCTCCGCCCCGTGCTTGCGCAGCCGCTCCAGGATCGGGCCGTCTTTCAGGTCGGAGCCCTGCACCTTGTAGCCGTGGTTCAGCATCACCTCGGCGATGCCGGACATGCCGATGCCGCCCATGCCCACGAAGTGGATCGAGCCGATATCCTGCGGCAGGCGGGTGGGACGGTCGTTCATGCGTTTCCTTTCATCTCGGCAACCCGCTCGACCAGATCGGCGAGGCGGGCCTGCGCGTCGGGTTTCGCGACGCCCTGTGCGGCATCGGCCATGGCGCGGGCGCGCGCCGGGCGCGACAGGATCGCGCTGATCTCGGCGGCGAGGCGGTCGGTGTCAACCTCGTTTTCACGGAGCATCACGGCCGCTTTGGCCTCCACCAGCCCGCGGGCATTGGCCGTCTGGTGATCGTCGGCGGCGAGCGCGAAGGGGATCAGGATTGAAGGCCGCCCGACGACGGAGATATCGGCGACCGACGAGGCCCCCGAGCGGCTGATGACGAGCTGGCAGGCGGCGAGCCGCTCGGGGACGTCATCGAAGAAACCCTTCACCTCCGCGGCGATCCCGGCGTCTGCATAAGCGCTCCGCACCCGCGCCTCGTCCTCGCCGCGCGCCTGATGGGCGACGTCGAGCCGGGCGCGCAGATCGCCGGGCAGGGCGGCGAGGGCCGGGGGCACCTCCCGGCTCATGATGGCCGCACCCTGGCTGCCGCCGATGGTCACCACCCTGAGCGGCCCGTCGGAGGGGAAGTCGTAGGGCGCACCCGCCTGTGCCGCGATCGCGCCGCGCACCGGGTTGCCGGTATGCTCGGCATCGACGCCGGCCGGCAGGACCGTGGGCCAGACCGAGCAGGCAACCTTGTCCACGCGCCTGGCGAAGAGCCGATTGACCCGCCCCGGAATGCCGTTCTGTTCATGGATCAGGGTTGGAATGCCCAAGAGCTTCGCCGCGGTCATCGCGGGCACGGCCGGATAGCCGCCGAAGCCCGCCACCGCCGCGGGCCGGTCGCGGCGCATGGCGCTCACCGCCTCCAGCACGCCGCGGCCGATCATCAGGGGAGCCACCAGTTTGCCGAGCGCTCCGCCGCGCGCCGGGGTCGCGGCGCGCACCACCTCGCGTGGTACCTCCGCGGGAAAGGCCCCGGCATAGCGCGCGCCCCGCACGTCGGTCGAGAGCGAAACCCGCCAGCCCCGCGCCAGCATCTCCTCCGCCAGCGCCTGCGCGGGGAACATGTGTCCGCCCGTGCCGCCCGCCGCGATGACCAGTTTGCGTCCGCTCATGCCCCGCTCTCTCTTCGTCAAATATCCCCGCCGGAGGCGCTTACCCGTGCCGCGCGCCGAGCCCCAGCGTGTCGCCCAGATCGTCCTGCGGCCGCGTCCGGGTGAAGGCGATCAGCATGCCGAGCGACACCCCCGTCGCCAGCAGAGACGAGCCGCCGTAGCTCACGAAGGGCAGCGTCATGCCCTTTGCGGGCAACAGCCGCACCGCGACGCCCATGTTGATGACCGACTGCATGGCGAAGAGCGCCGCCAGCCCCGTCCCTGCCAGCCGGATGAACGCATCCCGCTCCCGGCTCAGGCGGAAGAGCGCGCGCAGCGTGATGAAGGCGAAGAGCCCGATGATCACGAGGACCAGCAGCAGCCCGTATTCCTCCGCTGCGACCGCAATGATGAAGTCGGTATGCGCGTCCGGAAGCCGCCACTTCACCAGCCCCTCGCCGACGCCGACGCCGAGGAACCCGCCCTCCCGGATCGCGGCGGTGGCGTAGCCGATCTGCGTTGTCGGATCGACCACGGGGTCGAGATAGCCGTCGATGCGCCGGGCGAAATGCTCCGAGTTGTTGTAGGCGAAGATGCCGGTGGCCACGACCGCGCCCGCGAGCGAGACGAGCAGCAGCATCGGCGCGCCCGCCACGAAGTACATCAGCCCCCAGGCGGCGAGGATCAGGCTCGCCTGCCCGAAATCCGGCTGCAGGGCGAGGCTCGCCGCCACCGCCACCGCCAGCCCGAAGGAGAGAGACTTGCCCGGCGGACCGCCGCGCGCCATCGAGCCGGTCATCAGCCAGGCGGCGAAGACGACGAAGACGGGCTTCAGGAACTCCGAGGGCTGGATGCTCGCGAAACCCAGCGAATACCAGCGCGTCGCCCCCTTGCCGAAATCGGTGCCGAGCACCGGCAGCAGCAGCACGGCGAGAAAGGTCAGCCCGAAGCCGATCGTGGCCCAGCGGCGCAGGGCCTTGGGCTCCCACATCGAGACGATGAGCATCGCGGCGAGCCCCACGACGCCGAACACCGCCTGCCGGGTCACGTAGTGAAAGGGGTCGAGTCCGTTGCGTGCGGCGAGCGGCGGCGAGGCGGCGAGGCCGAGCAGCAGCCCCATCAGGAAGAGCACGAGCACGGCGGACAGCGTCCAGCGGTCGACCGTGCGCCACCAGCGCGGCACGATCGGCTCGCGCTCCGCGCTCGGCGCAGCCTCTGCGCCGAATACCATGTCCGTCATGCGACTGCCCTCACGCCCGCTGGTTCCGCCGACACTGCCTCGCCCGCCCGGCCTGTTCTCGGCCGGTTCGCGCTCGTGTGATGTTAGCGTGTTAGGCCCAGCCCGGCCAGTCTTGCGGCGGCGCGCTCGGTGGAGAGGACGGATTTGCGCATTCGGACCAGAAAGAAGGCCCGGGCTTTTCCCGGTCCAGATACGCCATCGCGCGGGTTCAGCCGGTGCGGTCGTCCGTATGCCGGGCGAGCCAGACGGTATGGCGGTCGCAGTCGGGATCCTCGGCAAGGTAGCCGCGCAGGGCGAGCCCTTCTGCGGCCATCAGCGCCACGTAGTCCTCGGGCGCGAGGCTCGCGTGATAGACGGGCTCGGTTCCGACCCGCCCCCACGCTTCGCCCGCAGCAGGACCGGAGGTGAACATCAGCGCGCCGCCCGGTGCGAGATGTGCGGCGAAGATCGGGAACATCGCGCGCTGCGCGTCCGGGGTGAGGTGGAAGAAGCTGTCCCACGCGACGATCCCGTCGAAGCGGCGGTCGAGGGCGAGGGTGCGCATGTCCGTCTCGATCCATTCGGCCTCGGGCAGGTGGGCGCGGGCGAGCTCCAGCATTTCGGGCGCGCCGTCGATGCCGGTGACGGCGAAGCCGCGGTCCATCAGCCATCGGGCGATCGGGACGCCGGTGCCGCAGCCGAGGTCGAGCACGCGGCCGCCGGGTGGCAGCAGGGCGGCGAAGCGGTCGAGCCAGGGCTGCTCGAAGAGAACCGTCGGCCGGCCGCGATCCCAGGCTCCGGCCTGCCGTCGGTAGGTCGGCAGGATGCCCTCGGGATCGGAACGGCTCATAGCCCCACCACGCTCATGTCGGCCGAGCAGAGCGGGCCGGACGCGCCAGGCCGGTGGCGCAGGCGGACGGCCGCGAGGATATCCTCGGGTGCCGCGTCCGCCGTCCAGCCGAGGGTGCGGGTGGCGGCGAGGAAGCGCTCCATGTCGGCGCGCGCGCCCTTGCCGTGCGGTGTGGGAAGCGCGTGCCCCGCCCGAACCAGCCGCGCCCAGTCGAAGAACGCACCCGGATCGCCCTTCCGCCCCGGGGCGCAGTCCGAGTGCCCGATCACCCCCTCGGGTCCGATCCGCCAGCGGTCGCGGAGATCGCAGAGCAGTCCCTCCAGCGAAAGCATCTGAGCCTCCGGAAAGGGTGCATCGCCGGGATTGTCGAGCTCGATGCCCAGCGAATGGCTGTTCACGTCCGTCACGTTCCGCCACGCGCCCGCGCCCGCGTGCCAGGCACGGTGTTCGTCAGCCACCAGCCGGGTCACCTCGCCACCCCGGCCGATCACGTAGTGGGCGGACACCTCGCAGGCCGGGTCGCACAGCCGCTCGATGGCCGCCGCAGCGCTTTCCATCGCCGTGTAGTGCAGCACGATCAGGGAGGGCACCACCCCGCGCCGGTCGCCGTGATTGGGCGAGGGGCATTCGCGGATGGACAGGGGCGCTCGCATGGCGGCACCCTGCCAACACCGCATCGGCGCTGCAAGGGAGGCCGTCGTGCCGCATACCAACCGCGTCACCCCGTTCGGCGGGATCGTGGCGGACCGCGCGCGGGGTGCGTGGACGGGCAACCGCGGCGGGCGCCTGCATCGCGAGGACGGGAGCCTCGCGCGCCGCTGGGCCTCGAAGCACTGGATCATCTGCCGGCTGCGCTGGAAGGAGTGGCGGCGGCAGGTGATGGGGCCGGGCTACACGCATCTCTTCTTTCTTGACGAGGCGACGGCCTTCGCGGCCGGACACCGCCCCTGCTTCCTGTGCCGGCAGGAGGACGCCCATGCCTTTGCCGAGGCCTGGCGGCCCGGCATCCGGGTGCCGGAGATGGACGCCGCACTGCACGCCGCGCGGCGCGGCCCGCAGGATCCTGCGGCGCCGGACGCTCTGCCGGACGGGGCGCTCTTCACGGACGGTACTGGCGCATGGTTGGCACATCGCGGTGCCGCGCGCCGATGGAGCTTCGGGGGATATGGTAAGCCCGAGCGCTTTCCGGACCGACCGGTCCGTCCGCTGACCCCCAGTCCCGTGCTGGCGGTTCTCGCTGCGGGTTACCCGGTCCAGATCGATGCGAGCGCGAACATCGGGTAATGTCCTGTACTCGAAGGAGGTTACTCACCATCCGCGACGTGCTCCATCGTCCGAGCAGGCAGAAGGGCGGGTATGAGCTGCGGATGCGTCGGCAAGCGAACTGGGTGCGGGTCAAGCCGCCTCGTAGGCCGGAGAAGCGGGGCGGGACGATGGCTGACGGTCGGTCCGACGGATCCTTCGTATGATCCGCTCGGGCCCGCGCTGGTGGGGCTGACCTCAGATCCAAGGTCCTCGCGAGATCGACTGCGGCGCGTTCAATGAGGTATCCTGCGGGGTCCAGTGCGCTGCGTCTCAGAGGCGCTGACTGGTCATGTCGGTATCCATCGGCTCTCGTGGAGGTCCCGATCGATGCCCTGCACGTCGAGGTGCACCGCTCTGCCGCCAGCGCAGGAGTTGGACCTTCGCCTGAGGCTCGGCTGCTCGCAGGGAGGTGGATGTTGCACGGGTCGGCCGATGTGCTTTGGTGGACGGTAGCAGTACGGCCGCTGCCCATCGAAAACGCCGACGATGTCGATATGGCCAGAGCGCGGGTTGAGGTGACGGGACTGCACGGCAAGCTCATCACGCATCGTACTTTCGCCGTCGATCATGCTCGTGACCTTTACGCTATGCGCGAGACCGAAGCAGTGATCCCATCGATGGCCGCGCACCCTCCCTTGCGACAACCGCGTCGAGCACATTTGATGCCGCCTCGGGGGTGGAGCGCCGCATCACGAAAAGCTCCGATGCGGCGCCTCTATCGCCGTACTCTAGCGCCCGACGACCGCCGTTCCGATCGGCTGCCAGCGGACGATGTAGTAGGGGCCCTGCGGCGGTGTGCTCGCCCCCGAATTGAGCGGTGGCGTGTTGTTCAGCCGGTTCACCGTCGCGTACATCCACCCGTCCGGCCCGGCGGACATGCCGTCCGGCCATTCGATACGCGGATCGGCCACCAGGACGCGGTAGCGGCCGTCGGGCCCGGTCACGCCGATGGCGTTGCCGCCGCCATCGGTGATGTAGACGTTGCCGATGTCGTCTACCGTGATCCCGTCCGAGGGCGGCTTGTCGCCGTAGCGCTCGACCAGCGCCGCAAGCTCCTCGGCCGGCAGCTCCGGGTCGGCGAGGGCCGCCGTCGGGACGCGCCAGACCGCCGTGCCGTTCATGGCGCCGTAATACACCCAGGCGTTGTCCGGGCTGATCGTGATCGGGTTCAACGCCGTGCGGGTGCGCGATCCGTCGGGGTTGCGCAAGACCTCGCCCCGCACGACGAAATCCACGTCCTCGGCCATGGTGGACACGTGTCCGTCGAGCGCCCGGCGCCCTTCCCCGGTGTCCAGGTCCACGATCGCGAAGCCGCCCGCGATGTCCGCGATATAGGCGAGCGGCCGTTCCGCATCGAGAGCCAGGTCGTTGTGGAACGACCCCTCGATCGAGGCCTGCGCCGGGATGTCTATCGCGGCCTCGAGCTCGTCGGTCGCGGTGTTCCAGCCGATGAGCCGCTGCGGCACCTGACCCGCGCTGCCGTTGTCCAGCATCCAGACCACGCCCTCCGCCGAACTGCGCAGGCCCAGCACGGCGGCGAGGCCGGTGCCGTCCGCCTGTCGCGGCCCGGCCCAGCGGGGCGTCGGGAAGGGGACGAGGCTGCCGTCGGCGGTCAGCTCTACCACGCGCATCTCGGGCTCGTAGAACTGGTGCAGGCTCAGGATGATCCGGCCGTCCGGCGTTACCGTGACGTTGCCAGGTCCCTGGTCCAGCTCGGCGACGATCTCGAAGGTCTGGGCGGTCACGGGGCCCGCCGCCATGATGGCGGCAAGGGCGATACGGGCGATCATGGGCACGCTCCTCTCCTGCAATTACGGGCTGGGAGATAGCGCGGGGAGCGCTGTCCGCTACCGGTCGCCGAGGGCGAGTGCCCCGGCAAATGCCAGGAACAGCGAGCCGGTGACCCGACTGCGCCAGCGCGCCACCCGCGCCGATGCGCCGAGCCGCCCGCCGGCCCAGGCGAAGGCCAGCGCCAGCCCCGCGCACCAGGCCGCGCCGCCCAGCGCGAAGGTGACGCCGAGCGTGGCAAGCTGTGCCGTCAGCGCGCCCGCGGCCGGATCGGCGAATTGCGGCAGGAAGGCGAGGAAGAAGAGCGCGACCTTGGGGTTCAGCACGTTGATCGCCGTGCCCTTCGCGATGATGAGGAGCGGTCGCTTCGGCGTCGCGCCCGCAGCCTCGGCCCGCCCGTCGCTCCGCAGCGCCTGCCAGCCGAGCCAGGCGAGGTAGCCGACGCCCGCCCAGCGCACGACCTCGAAGGCAACCGGCGACGCGGCGAAGATGGCGCTGACGCCGAGGGCGGCGGCGAGCGCGTGGATGCTCGCCCCGATCACGGTCCCGGTGCCGGCCAGCAACCCGCCGCGCCGCCCGCCCGGCAGCGCGTTCGCGGCGATATAGGCTATGTCCGGCCCCGGAATGACGTAGATCACGATGCAGGCGGCCAGAAAGGCGAGCAGCGTTGCAGGATCGATGGGCATGGCGGTCTCCTGAAGGTCCTGCCCAGCCTGCGCCCGGACCCGCCGCCGATCAAGCTCCGCGCCGTAGGCGCGGCCCGGCCCAACGGGAGGGAGCCCGCGAGGGCGACCGACGGGCGGGAGCGTCCCGGCTCAGGCGGTCACGGCTCCCAGAAGCCCCAGCCGTCGGGGGTGTAGCCGCGGGTGAGCGCGATCTTCGTCGCACGCTCCTCCTGCGTCCACACGCCGTCCAGCGTCAGCGGCACGCCGCCGATGGAGGCGGAGATCATGCCGTCTTCCTGCACCTCGACCTCGTAGCCGAAGCTCGTCAGCGCCTTGGCGCACGCCTCCGCATCCGCGCCGTCGCCGGGCAGGAATTCGAGGTCGAGCGTGACCTCCACCGCCTCGTCGAGGTCGCCCTCCTCGGCGATCTGCTTCAGCGTCAGGGCCGTAACGGCCTTCTGGTGCTCGAAATCCCACTCGCTCACGCGGTCTCTCCCGGTCCCTGGTAGTCTGCGAGGATGCGGTCCGCATCCTCCATCACACGGCGCAGGTTGCGCGCGGCCTGGCGGATGCGCTGTTCGTTCTCCACGAGCCCGAGGCGCACGTACCCCTCACCGTACTCACCGAAGCCAACTCCGGGCGAGACCGCCACCTCCGCTTCACGTAGCAAGATCTTGGAGAATTCCATGGAGCCAAGATGGCGGAACCGCTCGGGCACCGGCGCCCAGGCAAACATCGTGGCGGGCGGCGCCGGGATGTCCCAGCCTGCGCGGCCCATCGCCTCGACCAGCACGTCGCGGCGGGCCTTGTAGATGCCGCGGATCTCCTCGATGCAGTCGTCGGGACCGTTGAGCGCCGCGGCCGCCGCCACCTGCACAGGGGTGAAGGCACCGTAGTCGAGATAGGACTTGATGCGGGTCAGCGCCCCGATCAGCCGCTCATTGCCGACCGCGAAACCCATGCGCCAGCCCGGCATGGCGTAGGTCTTCGACAGCGAGGTGAACTCCACCGCGATGTCCTTCGCCCCCTCGACCTGCAGGAGGGAGGGCGGCGGATTGCCGTCGAAATAGATCTCCGAATAGGCGAGGTCGGAGAGCAGCCACAGGTGGTTCTTCTTAGCGAAGGCCACGAGGTCGCGGTAGAAGTCGAGATCGGTCACCTGCGCCGTCGGGTTCGACGGGAAGCTCACGACGACCGCCACGGGCTTGGGCACTGAATGGATCACGGCCTGCTCGAGGGCGCGCAAGTACGCCTCGGGATCGAATTTGCCGTTCACCAGCGTCTGAATGTGGCGCAGCGTGCCGCCGGCGATCATGAAGCCGTAGGGGTGGATCGGGTAGCTGGGGTTCGGGACCAGCATGACGTCGCCCGGCGCGGTGATCGCCATGGCGAGGTTGGCGAGCCCCTCCTTGGAGCCCAGCGTCGCGATGACCTCCGTCTCCGGATCGAGCGTCACGCCGAAGCGGCGGGCGTAGTAGCCCGCCTGCGCGCGGCGCAGCCCCGGGATGCCCTTGGAGGCGGAATAGCGGTGGGTTCGCGGCTTTCGCACCGTCTCGCAGAGCTTGTCGACGATGTGGCTCGGCGTATCCATGTCCGGATTGCCCATGCCGAAATCGATGATGTCCATCCCGCCCGCTCGGTACTCCGCCTTCAGACGGTTCACTTCGGCGAACACGTATGGGGGCAGGCGCTTGATGCGGTAGAACTCTTCGGACATCGGCTCGGATCTGTCTGGAGGTTGCGGGTTCCGCCGTTATGGAGAGCCCCGCCAGGGGGTGCAATGTCGTATTCGTGTCGCGATATGGCTTTTCGTTGAACGGATGTTGCGCCGTCACATCTGTGCGCGGCATGACCGGCGCTCTTCTCATTCTGCGCGACGCGGCGCTGCTGTTCGTAGCCATCGTAATCGTGGTTCGCCTCGTCGGACTGCGGGCGTTTACCAAGATGTCGGGCTTCGACTTCGCGCTGACGGTGGCGATCGGGTCCGTGCTGGGATCGGCGATCCTGACGGAGGGTGTCTCGCCGCTGCGCGCCGCCGGGGTCATCGCCGCGATCTTCGCCATCCAGGTGATGGCGGCGTGGTTGCGGCAGCGGTTCGCGATCGTGCGCGGTATACTCGACAACGAGCCGCTTTTGCTGATGAAGGGACCCGAGATTCTCGATGAGAACCTCGCACGGGCGCGGATCACCCGGGCCGACCTGATGGCGAAGCTGCGCGAGGCCAACGTGCTGGACTTCTCGGAGGTTCGCGCCGTGGTGCTGGAGACGACGGGCGATGTCAGCGTGCTGCACGGCCCGGCGGATGGTCGAGCACTCGCGCCTCCCCTCATCGAAGGGGTACGCCGAGGTCAGCGATCCGGCGACGCCTAGCGCCGGGTGGTGAGCTTGGAGCCCTCGGCGCGGTAGACGATGCCGTTGTCTTCCTCCGGCCATCTGGTGCTGGCAGAGCGATATGTCGGATGGCCGTCGAAGCCCCCGACCTCCACAAGCGTGTCGCCGATCTCGCAAGACATCAGCGGGCCCGGCTCTGGGTCCCAGCCGCAACTGCAGGACACCATGACGTAGTCCTTGCCACGCCGGTCCTCGACAAAGACCGCCCGGGGCCGGACGTGGTTCCAGATCTCGTCCGCACTCTGCGGGACCTCGTCCATGTCGTCCTCGATATAGTCGGGGTAGATCGCGTTCATGTCGCTGAGATACGCCCCGACATGGCGGGTATGGACGGCGCGGTCCTCGGAGGCGAGGGCGAGGAAGCGGTCGACGGCCGCGGGTCCCCTCGGCGCTCTCCCGGATGGCGACGTCATGGCAGGAGAAGTAGGGGACGGGCGGCATGACTGACACTCCTCTCCTGGCGGGCAGGGGGCTGTCTGTCCCCCCTGTCTGCCCGGGGCTCCGCACGTTCGGAGCTGAAACGCCGCGCGTTTTCGGGACGGCCCTCACCCAGGAGGAGATGTCGACAGAGAAGAAGTTCTCATGACACCCCCGCTTCGGCCTCGACCCGCAGCCGTGCCTTCTTGCGACGGGCCAGCAGGTTCAGCCCCTCGATCAGCCCGGCGAAGGCCATGGCGGCGTAGATGTAGCCCTTGGGGATCTTCGCATGGAAACCCTCGGCCACGAGCGTCGTCCCGATCAGGAGGAGGAAGCCGAGCGCCAGCATCACCACCGTGGGGTTCTGGCTGACGAAGCGCGACAGCGGGGCGGCGGCGACCAGCATGCAGATCACGGTGAAGGTGATGGCGATCACCATGATCGGCACATGCGGGGTCATGCCCACGGCCGTTATGATCGAGTCGATGGAGAAGACGAGGTCGAGCAGCAGGATCTGCATGATGGCCGCCCCCAGCGTCATGCCGACCGCCTTGCCCACCAGCATGTCGCCCTCGGGCTCGGGATCGACGTGGTGGTGGATCTCCTTCGTCGCCTTCCAGATCAGGAAGGTTCCGCCCGCGATCAGGATCAGGTCCTTCCACGACAGGGCAAGCTCGCCAATGTTCAACACCGGCTCGACCAGCCCCACAATCCACGCGATGGCCGCGAGCAGGCCCAGCCGCATGGCGAGGGCGAGCCCGATTCCGAGGTTGCGGGCCAGCGCGCGTTGCCGCTCGGGCAGTTTGTTGGTGATGATCGAGATGAAGAGGAGGTTGTCGATGCCCAGCACGACCTCCATGACGATCAGGGTGAGCAGGGCGGCCCAGTTGGTCGGATCACTCAGCAGTCCAAGCACGTTTTCCATGCGGTATCTCCGGTGACGAATCAGATGAGCCGGAGAGATAGGCCGAGGGCCGCGCGGGGCGAGGGATCAGGGCCCGGCCGCCCGTGCGCGCAGGGCGGCGGCGCGTTCCTGCAGGATCCGGGCCTCGGTCGGGGAACTGTTGACGGCTGCCGCGCGCGCCGACTGGCGTGCCGCGCGGTCGAGAAGCGCACGGGCCTCCGGGCTGAGGGTTGCCGCCGGATCGCCGATCTCGGCCGTCTCGGCCCTGAGCGCGATCGCCCGCGCCTCCAGCGCCGCGGTGTCGAGCAGCGCGCCGGCGCTCGCCTGCAGCGTGTCGACCTCGCCGCGGGTGTCGCGGATCTCGCCCGGAGTGAGCAGGACGAAGCCGCGCGCCTCGATCTCCTCGAGTGCCAGCAGTTCGGGATAGGGGCCGTCGCCGACCACGAGTTCGGTGCCTTCGGGGATCTCGTAGAACCCCACGGTCTCGCCGAAGGCACAACCGCCGAGCGCGAGGAGGAGGAGCGGCGTTCGCATCAGGGTTTTGCCTGCAGGCTGTTTGCTCTAGCATCGCTGATAAAGCATCCGACCGAACCGGTACAGGGTGCACGGGAGGATCGCCGGGAGGACGTGCATGGCCGACGCCGGGGGCGAACGCGACGCTGTAGAGGCGTGGATGCGCGAAAGCGCGGAATTCACGCAGAACATGGCACGGGTCAGCGAGACCAGTGCGGAGATCTGGCAGAAGGTCTTTGCCGCACAGGCCGCGAATGCCGACCGGCCCGTGACGCCGGACCCGCTCAACACGCTGCCGACCTTCACCAACTTCGCCCATGTCCTCGCCAACCACCCCAAGGAGCTGGCCGCCGCGACCATGGCCTGGTGGCAGGCCCAGGCGGAGCTATGGCAGAGCGCGTGGTCCCGCTGGTTGGGCGAGCCGTCCGAGCCGGTGGTCGTGCCCAAGCCGGGCGACAAGCGCTTCAAGCACGACCAGTGGTCGGAAAACGTGCTCTTCGACTATCTCAAGCAGTCCTACCTGCTGACGTCGAGCTACATGCAGGGCACCGCCCATTCGATCGGCGATCTCGACCCGCAGGAGCGCAAGAAGGTCGAGTTCTACACCCGCAGCTTCGTCGAGGCGATGAGCCCCTCGAACTTCTTCGCGCTGAACCCCGAGGTGCTGGAGGCGACGGCCTCGCAGAAGGGCGACAACCTCGTGCGCGGGCTGAAGATGATGCTCGCCGACCTGGAGCGGGGGAAGGGCAACCTCCTGATCCGCCAGACCGATATGGACGCCTTCGAGGTGGGCCGCGACATGGCCGTTACCCCCGGGGCGGTGATCTGGCAGAACAACGTGCTGCAGCTCATCCAGTACGCCCCGGCGACGGAGCAGGTGCATGCGCGCCCGCTGCTGTTCGTGCCGCCCTGGATCAACAAGTACTACGTGCTCGATCTCAACGAGAAGAAGAGCCTGATGAAGTGGCTGGTGGGCCAGGGCTTCACCGTCTTCATGATCTCCTGGGTCAATCCCGACGAGCGGCAGGCCGGCGAGACGTGGGAGAGCTACATGAAGGCCGTCTCCGACGCCATCGACGTGGCACTGAAGGAGACGGGGCAGAAGAAGATCAACCTCGCCTCCTACTGCATCGGCGGCACGATGGTGGGCAGCTTCCTCGCCCGTGCGGCGAAGCGGAAGGACACGCGCGTCGCCTCCGCCACGCTTTTCACCGCGCAGCTTGATTTCGCGGATGCGGGCGAGCTGCAGGTCTTCGTCGACGACAAGACCATCGCCGCCGTGGATCAGGAGATGGAGCGCGGCTATCTGCCGGCCGAAAAGATGGCGAGTGCGTTCAACATGCTGCGCTCGGCGGACCTGATCTGGGGCTACTGCATCAACAACTACATGCTGGGCAAGGACCCGTTCCCCTTCGACCTGCTCTACTGGAACGCCGACTCCACGGCGATGCCCGCGAAGGTCCACCATTTCTATCTGGAACGCTTCTACCGCGACAATTCCTTCGTCGACGGCACGCTCACGGTCGATGGCGAGGCGCTGAGCCTCGCCGACATCCGCGGGCCCGTCTACCACGTCGCGACGCGGGAGGATCACATCGCGCCCGCGACTTCCGTCTATCGCGGCGCTCGGATGATGGAGAACGCGGATGTCCGCTTCACCCTCGCAGGCTCCGGCCACATCGCGGGCGTGGTGAACCCGCCGGCCGCGCAGAAATACCAGTACTGGGTGAACGACGACCTCTCCGCCCCCACCCTCGCCGAATGGATGGACGAGGCCGAAGAGCATCCCGGCTCCTGGTGGGTGGATTGGGAGGCGTGGCTGGCAAGCCATTCGGGCCGGAAAGTCAAGGCGCGCGCGCCCGGCGCGAAACACGGTGTCCTCGAGCCCGCACCGGGCGAATTCGTCAAGATTCGGTTCGATCGTCGGTAGTGGCAATTCCTCGCCGCTCAACCATCACGAAAGCAGCCTGGTCCCTCGAAAACCTATGCGAACGGGCCACATATCTACAAAATGCGCCCTCGAATGGCGTCACAAAAGTGATACGGGGAAACGATAGGTGCCCGCCATGCAGGAGAAGATCGACGAACTCATCGCGGAGCGGGCCGGTTGGATCTACCGGGGCGGTCCGGCCATGCGGCCGATCCGGGGCCTCCTGCACCTGATGCTCGGCTACGACCGGACGGTCGAGCTCGGCACGGAGCTGGAGAACGAGCCGACGGCAGAGATCATGGACCGCATGTCTGACATGATTGCGCGACGGGTCGAGCATGACGGCCTCGACAACATTCCGGCCACCGGCCCCGCCATCGTCGTCTGCAACCACCCCACCGGCATCGCCGACGGCATCATCATGTACCACCTGCTGAGGGAGAAGCGGCCCGACCTCTTCTTCTTCGCCAACGGGGACATCCTGCGGATCATGCCGCAGTTCATCTCGATGATCGCTCCGGTGGAGTGGCGCGAGGATAAGCGCAGCCACGCCAAGAACCGCGAGACGCTGACCTATGCCCGCGGTGCGTTCAAGGACGACCGCCTCGCCGTGATCTTCCCGGCCGGGCGCCTGTCCAAGCGGCGCGGTCTGCGGCTGCATGAGCGGGAGTGGATGCCTTCGGCGGCGATGCTCGCGCGGAAATACGAGCTGCCGGTGATCCCGATGCGGATCACGGCGCGCAATTCGCTGCTGTTCTATCTCTTCGACAAGATGCACCCGACGCTGCGCGACATCACGCTGTTCTACGAGGTGCTCAACAAGGACCGGCAGCGCTTCCACGTGCGCGCGGGCGAGCCGATCCACGGGGCAAGCCTGCCGTCGGACGGGGCGGAGGCGACGCAGATCCTCTTCGATGCGGTGGATGCGCTGCGCTCGGGCGAGCGGGAGAAGGACCTGTTCGTAGAGCGGCCGCGGCTCCTGAAGCCGCAGCCGCGTCTGACCTAGGCGGCGACGGCCAGTTCCTCGATCTGGCGCTCGGCGGCCTCGACGATCGCCTCGCCCTTGACCATCTGCTGGTCGGCGCGGACCACCGTCACGTCGGTGATGCCGAGGAAGCCGAGGACGTGGCGCAGGTGCGGCGTCGCATAGTCCACATCGCCGAACGCCTCGGTCCCGCCGGAGGCAACCACGATGAAGGCGCGCTTGCCCGTCAGAAGCCCGCGCGGACCGGTGTCCCCGTATTCGAACGTGACTTTGGAGCGTGCCACCTGGTCGATCCAGGCCTTCAGCGATGCCGGCATTCCGAAATTGTAGATCGGCAGGCCGATGACGATGGTGTCCGCGGCTTGCAGTTCTGCGACGAGCACGTCGGAGCCCGAAAGGCGCGCGTGCTGTGCGTCCGTCCGGTCCGCTGCCGGGGTGAAGTTGGCGCCGACCCAGTCGCCGTCGACGAATTCGGGCCCGGGGGCGACATCGCGCGTGACGATCGTACCGCCGATCCGCTCGGCCAACGCCTGGCTCAGGCGGCGGGTGACGGACGCGTCGGTGCGGGCGCTGGACTGGATCAAGAGGACGTTTTCGGAGGTCATGGTCGGGATCCTTTGGGATGAAATCAGACTGTGCTGAATGTGTCCCGTTTCCCGATTCCGAAAAACCATCCGATCCGGCGCAAACTGTCGCCGATCCGGAAACCGCTTTCTGGGCGTTCTGGCCAGGTCGCGTAGGGGGGCGACTTGGAGCCGCCTCCAGGTCCGCCCAACCTTGTAGACAGCTAGTCCGGCACGTTGTCGATGCCGGAGCCACCCCAGGGATGACACCGCGCGATCCGCCGTGCCGCGAGCCATCCGCCGCGCAGCGCGCCGTGCTTTTCCAACGCCTCTAGCGCGTAGGCGGAGCATGTCGGCTGGTAGCGGCAGTTGTGACCGACCCAGGGCGAGAACGCGGCACGATAGGCCCGGACGGGCAGGGCGAGCAGGCGGGCAAGCGGGCTCATCGGTGCAGCTTCGCAAGCGCTGTCGCGAGGTCGGATTTCAGAAGCTCGAAGGGCCGCTCCGCCGTCACATCGCGCCGGCCGATCAGGACGTAGTCCCATCCGGGCCGGGCGAGGCCGGGCAGCACCGCACGTGCCACCTCGCGCAACCGGCGCTTCGCCCGGTTGCGGGCGACCGCGTTTCCGACCTTCTTGGAACAGGTATAGCCGATACGCACCGCGGTCTCTGATGGCTCATCGTCGTGCCGCCTGCGCGCCTGCACGACCATCGAGGGCAACGCCTGACGCCGGGCCCGGGCCGCGGCCAGGAAGTCCCGCCGCTTGCGCATCACGCCGACATCCGCCCACGACAAAGCCGCCGGAGGCTCCGGCTGCACGAGCGGAGCCTCCGGCGGCTGGGTCATCGGATCAGGTCCGGATCAGGCGCTGAGGCTCTTGCGGCCCCGTGCGCGGCGCGCGTTCAGGATCTTGCGGCCGTTCTTCGTCGCCATGCGGGCGCGGAAGCCGTGGCGCCGCTTGCGGACCAGGTTGCTCGGCTGGAAGGTGCGCTTCATCTCGTCTCTCCTTGCGCCGCTCGGGCGCCCTCGTCATGCCGCGAGGACGTCCCCCGCGCGGGTGCCGGCGCCAGAAAAAGGCGGATTCGTCACCCCGAATTCTCGTGAGCCGCCCTGTTACGGCGCGGTCCGGGTGAAGTCAATTCCCCGCTCACGGATTTGTCGGAGCCCCGCTTTGAAACAAATGGCGGTGCAGGGTCAACCCGGCGTGAGGCCCCTTCCACCCTCTGTCGAAGCCGCGCAGATGTGGGCCGACCCGAAACGCTCACCCCCGACCGGAGGACCGGCTCATGTCCGAACCCAAGCAAGGCTTCGACCTCAAGCGCGCGCTGCCGCTGATCGCCATCCTGGCGGTCGCGGTGCTCGGCTTCATCTTCCTGCGCGACTACCTCACCTTCGACACGCTGCGTGAGAACCGTGAGGCGCTGATCGCCTGGCGCGATGCGAACTACGCCCTCGCCGCCGGCGTCTACGTGGTCGCCTATATCGTCGTCGTCGCTTTTTCCCTGCCGGGAGCGGCGATCATGACGCTGACGGGGGGCTTCCTCTTCGGCCTCGTGGGCGGGGTGCTGCTGTCCGTCACCGGGGCCACCATAGGTGCGATCGTGATCTTCGTCGCGGCGAAGGCGGGTCTGGGGGAGACGCTTGCCGCCAAGATGGACGCCTCCGGCGGCAAGGTCGCGCAGATCAAGAAGGCGCTCAACGAGAACGAGATCAGCGTGCTGTTCCTGCTGCGGCTGGTGCCCGCGATCCCCTTCTTCGCCGCGAACCTCATCCCCGCGCTGGTCGGCGTGAAGCTGCGCAATTTCGCCTTCACCACCTTCTTCGGCATCATGCCGGGCTCGGTGGTCTACACCTGGATCGGCGTCGGCCTTGGCGAGGTCTTCGCCCGCGGGGAAAGCCCGAACCTCGGCATCATCTTCGAGCCGCACATCATCGGGCCGATCTTGGGCCTCTGCGCCCTCGCCGCCCTGCCCATCGTCATAAAGGCCATCCGCGGCAAGTCCGCCCTGCCCGTCGAGGAATGATCCCATGAACCGTATCAAGACCGATATCTGCATCCTCGGTGCAGGCTCCGGCGGGCTGTCCGTCGCGGCCGGAGCCGTCCAGATGGGCGCCAGCGTGACACTGCTCGAAGGCGGCAAGATGGGGGGCGACTGCCTGAATTACGGCTGTGTGCCGTCGAAGGCCATGATCTCCGCCGCACACCACGCCCACGCCCAGGCGCACTCCGCCGCCTTCGGCATCGCCAACGTGACGCCCCAAGTCGACTACGCCGCGGTGAAGGACCACGTGCACGAGGTCATCGGCGCCATCGCGCCCCATGACAGCGTCGAGCGGTTCGAGGGGCTGGGCGTCAACGTGATCACGGAATACGGCCGCTTCATCTCGGAGACCGAGGTGCAGGCCGGCGACACGGTGATCGAGGCGCGCCGCTTCGTCATCGCCACCGGCTCTTCCCCGCTGGTGCCGCCGATCGAGGGGCTGGACCAGGTGGACTACCTTACCAACGAGACGCTGTTCGACCTGCGCGAGACGCCCTCGCGCCTCATCATCATCGGCGGCGGTCCGATCGGGATGGAGATGGCCCAGGCCCATGCCCGCCTCGGCGTGCCGGTGACAGTGGTCGAGGGCGACACCGTTCTGAACAAGGACGATCCCGAGATCACGGCCATCGCGCTGGAGCGGATCCGTGCGGACGGCGTCGAGATCGAGGAGGGGTTCAAGGTGGTAAAGGTCTCCCCGGAGGGCGGCGTGACCGTGACCGCGGAGGATGGCCGCTCCGTCACCGGCTCGCACCTGCTCGTCGCGGTGGGTCGGAAGGCCAACGTGGAGAGCCTCGACCTCGACAAGGCGGGGGTGACGTACGATCGCGCGGTCAAGGTGGACGAGGGGCTGAAGACCTCCAACAAGCGCGTCTATGCCATCGGTGACGTGACCGGTGGCCTGCAGTTCACGCATAAGGCGAGCTACGATGCGACCGTCATCATCAAGTCGATGCTGTTCGGCCTGCCCTCCAAGGCGAAGAGCGACCACATCCCGTGGGCAACCTACACCGATCCCGAGATCGCGCAGGTCGGCCTCACCGAGGCGCAAGCGAAGAAGAGGCACGGCTCCGGCATCGAGGTGCTCCGCTTCAAGTTCGCGGAGAACGACCGCGCGCAAGCGGAAAAGCGGACCGAGGGGCTCATCAAGGTCATGGTGCACAAGGGAAAGCCCGTTGGCGCCTCCATGGTCGGGATGCGCGCGGGCGAACTGATCCAGCCCTACGCGCTGGCGATTGCCAACGGGCTGAAGATCTCGGCGCTGACCTCGATGGTCTCGCCCTATCCGACGATGACCGAAGTGACGAAGCGGGCGGCGGGGCAGTACTACGTCCCACGGCTCTTTGAGAACGACACGGTGAAGCGCGTCGTCGGCTTCGTGCAGAAATACGTGCCGTAACGAGCCAATCCCCTCCCCCCTCGGGGGGGGGAGGACCAGGGAGGGGGATTGAGCCTAGCTCCCCGTCGCCGCCCGCCAATGCCTCCGGCAGAGCGACACGTAGGTCTCGTTCCCCCCGATCTGCACCTGCTCACCGTCCATCAGCGTCCGACCATCCTCGTCCTGCCGGATCACCATCGTCGCCTTCCGTCCGCAATGGCAGATCGTCCTGATTTCCCTGAGGGAATCCGCAAGGGCCAGCAGCGTTGCCGAGCCTGGAAAGAGCTCACCGCGAAAGTCCACGCGCAGGCCGAAGGCCATCACCGGGACGCCCAGATCGTCGGCGACGCGGGCAAGTTGCCAGGCCTGCTCCTTCGTAAGGAACTGCGCCTCGTCGACGAAGATGCAGGCGAGCTTCCGGCCTTCGAGCTGCTCCGCGATCCGGGTGAACAGGTCGTCTTCCGGCCCATAGGTCTCGGCCTCGGCGGCGATTCCGATGCGGGAGGCGATGCTTCCATGCCCGGCGCGGCGGTCCAGATCGGCCGTGAGGAGAAGCGTGTCCATTCCGCGCTCGCGATAGTTGTAACTGGCCTGCAACAGGATCGTGCTCTTGCCGGCGTTCATCGTGGAGTAGTTGAAGTAAAGCTTTGCCATCGCTGGGAGTTTCTCGAATCCGCGGAGTGAGCTGCGACACTATCGCAATATGTGGTTGACACAAACCGCGTCAGGTCCAAACCTTGTAGGATAACAGGCAAGGAACGGGCAGGTTTTGTTCGACTTCTCGAACCAGGACACCCGGGCGGATCATCTCGGCGCCATCTGGCTCGATGGCGCGGACGGGATGCGTTTCCGCTTCGAGGTCAGGGGCTTGTATGTCCCGGCGCCGGGTGCGGTGGCGATCCACGCGCGACTGGTGGGCGGACGCTACGTGCCGCTGCGCATCGTGGAGAGCGGTGCGGACACGCCACACCTGGGCGCAACACATGTCCTGACCCACCGTCCCCACGCCGAAGACCCGCTCAATTGCCGTGACGTCATCCGCTCACTGAAGGAGCGTATGAAACGCGCATGACTTGCGCGCAAAGAGCATATGACACCCGTCCGCCGGAGCACCGCGCGACGGGTCGTTAACCGAGCTCGTCAGTAGCTGAATTCGCGACCGGACTGCCCTGCGAGTGGTCAGGCCGCGCCCAGTCCCTGAATCGGCATCACCGTGATCTCGCCGTCGAGGCGGTTGCGCATGGCGAGGGCTGCGGCGCGAGCCCCGGCGGCGGTGGTGTAGTAGGGGATCCTGTCATGAAGGGCGACGCGGCGGATGTCGCGGCTGTCGGCGATCGACTGTGCGCCTTCGGTCGTGTTCATCACGAGGGCGACGGTCCCGTCCTTCATCGCGTCCACGATGTTGGGGCGCGGCTCGTGCGCCTTGTTGACCCTGGTCGCGATCACGCCGTTCTCCGCCAGCCAGGCGGCGGTGCCGGTGGTGGCCACGATCTCGAAGCCGAGACCCGCGACGGTGCGCGCGGCCTCCAGCATCGCGGCGCCCTTGTCGGCGTCCTTGATCGAGATGAAGGCGGTGCCCTCCCGCGGCAGGTCGACGCCCGCGCCGAGCTGGGCCTTGAGAAAGGCGCGCTCGAAGGAGGTGTCGAGGCCCATGACCTCGCCGGTGCTCCGCATCTCCGGGCCGAGCAGGGTGTCGACGCCGGGGAAGCGGGCGAAGGGCAGGACGGCCTCCTTGACGGCGATGTGGTCGGTCTCGGCCGGTTTCAGCTCGAAGGTACCGAGGCGTTCGCCCGCCATCAGCCGTGCGGCGATGGAGGCGATGGGCGAGCCCACGGCCTTTGCGACGAAGGGCACGGTGCGCGACGCGCGGGGATTGACCTCCAGCACGAAGATCTCGCCGTCCTTGATCGCGAACTGCACGTTCATCAGGCCCACGACGTTGAGCTTGAGCGCCATAGCCGCGGCCTGCCGTTTCAGTTCGGCCACGGTGGCGGCGTCGAGGGAATGCGGGGGCAGCGAGCAGGCGCTGTCGCCGGAATGGACGCCGGCCTCCTCGATATGCTCCATGACGCCGGCGACGTGGACCTTCTCGCCATCGCTCAGGCAGTCCACGTCCACCTCCACGGCGCCTGCGAGGTAGCTGTCCAGCAGCACCGGGCTGTCGCCGGAGACCTGCACGGCGGTAGTGATGTAGCGCTCCAGATGTGCGGTATCGCGCACGATCTCCATCCCGCGGCCGCCCAGCACGTAGGAGGGGCGGATGACCAGCGGGTAGCCAACTTCGTCGGCGATGCGCATGGCCTCCTCGGCCGACGACGCGATGCCGTTGCGCGGCTGCTTGAGACCGAGATCGTTCAGAAGCGCCTGGAACCGCTCGCGGTCCTCGGCGAGGTCGATCGCGTCGGGCGAGGTGCCGAGGATCGGGATGCCCTCGGCCTCCAGCGCGTTGGCGAGCTTGAGCGGCGTCTGGCCGCCGAACTGGACGATGACGCCGTGCAGCGTGCCGTTCTCCTGCTCCACCCGCAGGATTTCGAGCACGTGCTCCAGCGTCAGCGGCTCGAAATAGAGGCGGTCGGAGGTGTCATAATCGGTGCTCACCGTCTCCGGATTGCAGTTGACCATGATGGTCTCGTAGCCCGCATCCGTGAGCGCGAAGCAGGCGTGACAGCAGCAATAGTCGAACTCGATGCCCTGGCCGATCCGGTTGGGGCCGCCGCCGAGGATCACGACCTTCTTCGCGTCGGTGGGCCGGGCCTCGCACTCGACCTCGCCCATCATGTCGGCCTCGTAGGTCGAGTACATGTAGGGGGTCTGCGCCTCGAACTCCGCGGCGCAGGTGTCGATGCGCTTGAAGACGGCACGGACGTCGAGGCGGTGGCGGTGGTGGCGCACGTGCGTCTCGGTCTGGCCGGTGAGGTGGGCAAGGCGGGCGTCGGTGAAGCCCATCATCTTGATCCGGCGCATGCCCGCGGTGGTGTCTGGCAGGCCGGTGGCGGCGATCCGCGCCTCCTCCTCCACAATCTCGCGGATGCGGGCGAGGAACCACGGGTCGAAGGAGGTGAGCGCCTGGATCTCGTCATCGCCCAGGCCTTCCCGCATGGCCTGCGCGATCACGCGGAGCCGGTCGGGGGTCTGCTTGGAAAGCTCGGCGACCAGCGCCTCGCGCCCGTCGAAGGCGATCTCGTCGAAGCCGGTGAGGCCGGTTTCCATGCTGGCGAGCGCCTTCTGCACGGACTCGTGGAAGGTGCGGCCGATGGCCATGGCCTCGCCCACGGATTTCATGGCGGTGGTCAGGTTCGGTTCGGAGCCCGGGAACTTCTCGAAGGCGAACCGGGGGATCTTGGTGACGACGTAGTCGATGGTGGGCTCGAACGAGGCGGGCGTGACCCCGGTGATGTCGTTGTCGAGCTCGTCTAGCGTGTAGCCGACCGCGAGCTTCGCCGCGATCTTGGCGATGGGGAAGCCGGTGGCCTTCGACGCCAGCGCTGACGACCGGGACACCCGCGGGTTCATCTCGATCACGACCATGCGGCCGTTCTCGGGGTTCACGGCCCATTGCACGTTGGAGCCGCCGGTCTCCACCCCGATCTCGCGAAGCACGGCAATGCTCGCATTGCGCATCTCCTGATACTCGCGGTCGGTCAGCGTGAGGGCCGGGGCGACGGTGATGGAGTCGCCGGTGTGGACGCCCATCGGGTCCACGTTCTCGATGGAGCAGATGATGATCGCGTTGTCCGCCTTGTCGCGGACGACCTCCATCTCGTACTCCTTCCAGCCGAGCAGGCTTTCGTCGATCAGGATCTGGGAGACGGGGGAGGCGTCGAGACCGCTCCGGCAGATCGTCTCGTAATCCTCGCGGTTGTAGGCGACGCCGCCGCCGGTGCCGCCCAGCGTGAAGGCGGGGCGGATGATGGCGGGCAGGCCGACATGGGGCAGGGCCTCCATCGCCTCGTCGTAGCTGTTCGCGATGGTCGCCTTCGGGTTTTCGAGGCCGAGCCGGTCCATCGCCTCGCGAAAGAGCTTGCGATCCTCGGCCATCTCGATGGCGTCGCGCTTGGCGCCGATCAGCTCAACGCCGAATTTCTCCAGCACGCCGAGATCGTCGAGCTCCAGCGCGGTGTTGAGGCCGGTCTGCCCGCCCATGGTGGGCAGGAGCGCGTCGGGGCGCTCCTTCTCGATGATCTTGGCGACGACCTCGGCGGTGATCGGCTCGATATAGGTGGCATCGGCCATGCCCGGATCAGTCATGATTGTAGCGGGGTTGGAGTTGACGAGGACGACGCGGTAGCCCTCCTCCCGCAGCGCCTTGCAGGCCTGCGCCCCGGAATAGTCGAACTCGCACGCCTGCCCGATCACGATGGGCCCCGCACCGATGATGAGGATCGAGGAGATATCGGTGCGCTTGGGCATGTGGGCGACTCCGGGTCGGATGCGGGCAAATTGGCGGTGGTTTACGGGTGCGGCGGGTGCGGCGCAAGCGCTGCGCGCGGGCTTTTTGGGATCGGGGCTTTTGGGTTCGGGTGCCTGCCTCGATCCGGTGGCGCGTGAGCACGGTTGCCACGGGCACGAACCGTCCGGAATCAAGCCGAAGGCGCCGGGCGAGCGCCTGCCCGTTCCGGCGGGCTGGCGCTTTGCTGCGGGGTGCTCGGTTCGAAGGTGGCAATGACCTTCCAGGTATAAAGTGCGTCGTCCGCAGGTCGGGGGCGCCATCCCACGGGCCGGCGCTCGCGCGGCTTCGGTCGGGCTTGGAGGTGCAACGGGCAGGGCAAGTCCGGAAGCAGATACGCCCGAACCGCTCCACCCCCATCTACCTGACGGGAAACTGCAAATCCGTCCTTGAGCCGCCGCGAGCCCGTTCACATCTCTGACGCGTTGCCCGTAGAAGGAGAGGACATGCCGCATCGAACCCGACCGCTGGAAGATGTTCTCGACGATTTCGGTGAGACCGTGGACCAGGAGGGGACCACGGTCGGCGCGCTGGTCCGTGCCTTCGAGGACCGGCCGCTCGGCGTGCTGCTGACGCTCCTGTCGGGCGTGCTGCTCATCCCCTTCGTCGGGGGCGTTCCCGGGCTGCCGGATGTGGCCGCCACGCTGATGCTGATCTTCATCGTGCAGAGCTGGGTCGGGCAGAAGGGCATCTGGCTGCCGAAGTTCATCGCCAACCGCGATGTCGGGTATGAAAGGCTGAAGGGTGCGCTGAGCTGGGCGCGGCCCTATGCCCGCCGGGTGGACCGTCTTTTGAAGGCGCGCCTCGTCTTTCTGGTGCGGAGCTGGCCGGCAAGGATCGCGATCTCGATCATCTGCGCCGCACTTGCCTTCTCCATCTACTTCCTCGGCTTCATCCCCTTCGCGATGCTGCCCGCGGCTGCCGCGATCTTTGCCTTCGGGCTCGCGCTGATCGGACGGGACGGGCTTCTGGCGCTGGCGGGTTACCTCTTCACCGGGGGCACGATCTGGCTCTTGTTCCGGGTGATCTGACGATGTGGAAATGGCTGTGTGTGGTGCTGGCGCTGGCCGGGTGCTCGCCCATCGACTTGGTGAACGCCCGTGCGGAGGTCGAGGGCGTGGCCGAGGTGCGGGACATCGCCTATGGCGCGGACCTGCGGCAGCGCTATGACCTCTACGATCCGGGCGGGACCGGGCCAGTGGTGGTCTTCGTGCAGGGCGGCGCGTGGTCGGCCGGGGACAAGCGCTTTTACCGCTTCATCGGCACAGCGCTGGCGGCGGAGGGCTGGCGGGTCGCGGTGCCCAACTACCGCCTCGCGCCACGGGTGGTGTTCCCGACTTTCGTGGAGGACGTGGCCGCGGTCGTCGAGGCTGTGCGGCGCGATGTGGCCGGTGGCGCGCCGGTCTGGCTGATCGGCCATTCTGCCGGGGCGCATATAGCGGCGCTGATCGTGCACGACCCGCGTTATCTGGCGGCGCTGGGCAGTGATCCGTGTGAGGCCGTGGCGGGCTTCGTCGGGATCGCGGGCGCCTACGATTTCCTGCCGATCGAGGGAGCGCGCTTCGGCGCGATCTTCCCGGTGGCGACGCGGGACGAGAGCCAGCCGGTGAATTTCGGTGCGGGTGCAGCGCCGCCGACGGTGCTGCTGCACGGGGCGCGGGACAATATCGTGGATGTCGAGGAGGCGGAGAGCTTC
This sequence comes from Roseobacter sp. HKCCA0434, assembly GCA_032464575.1. Classification (GTDB taxonomy): domain Bacteria; phylum Pseudomonadota; class Alphaproteobacteria; order Rhodobacterales; family Rhodobacteraceae; genus Pontivivens. The sequence continues at coordinate 323,553 of JAWDKM010000005.1, read as the reverse complement.
GCGAAGGCCCTGCGCAAGGGCGGCAACCGCGTGCGGCTGGAGATCTATCGCGGCGTGGGCCACCTGAGCATCGTCGGCGCACTGGGCGAGCCCTTCCGCGGGCAGGCGCCCACGCTGGACAGCGTGAGGACGTTCATCGAGGGGACCGAGCCGGGGTGTCGGTAGCGCCTGTGTGCGGAGGGCCGCGCCCGACCCGGAGGGCGCTTTCCGACCGGTTTCGCGAAGCGCGCCGTCAAGCGTCGACGCCGCGCCTTCTGCGAACAACATCGCCAACGCGCCCTCCGGGGGGGGGGGGGAGGTCGGGCGCGGCCCGGCCTATCAGCCCGGCAGGACGGTTTTGCCGCGTGGCGCCGCCCCGGACGGACCGGATCCGGGGCCTTTCGGTTTGAGGTACTTCGTTCGGAGCGGTCCCGGCTCCACGGCCGGGACGGTGGAGCTCGTTGCAACCGCCCCTGACTTGATCCGGGGCCTTTCGCAGATGGGCCCGGCGATCCCCCTACCGTCGCAACCCGAGGGCCGCGCCGATGCGCGGTGGGCGGGGCACATTGCCGTGATCGGCCTTCATCCGCTCAAGTCGTTTCAGCGCCCAGTCGGGGAAGGGCGCGCTGCGGCGGGCATCGAGGTCGACATTCATCACCATGAGCTCGGACGTCGCACGGACCTCGCCACCACTGACCAGCTCGGCCCAGATGTGCATCCGCTTGGTGTCGTGGTCGAGAAGGAGGAAGCGGCCGCGGAATCGGGCGCCCTCCAGCATCTCCCCGACATAGTGCATGTGGGACTGGAGCACGTAGGGGCCCTGGCGGTTCGCCTTCGCATGCGCCTCGCCGAGGCCGAGCACGTCCTGTAACTGGTCCTGCGCCCGGTCGATGGCCATCGTGTAGTAGGCCACGTTCATGTGGCCGTTGTAGTCGATCCACTCGGCCGGCACGATCTGCTCGGCGGTCTCGAAGGGCGCGGGATAGGGGCCGTCATGGCCGGTGAGCGGACGGGACATGGGGCAAGCCTTTGACAGGAACTGCGACGCTCCGCAGGATCGCGGGCAACCGGGGAGAACGACATGAGTATAGAAACTGCGATTGCCGCGCTGGGCAAGGCCTTGGGCGATCGGGTCCAGACCGGTGACAGCGTCCGCGCGCTGCATGGCCGGAACGAGAGCTACTACGACGAGGTGCCGCCCGATGCGGTGGTCTTTCCCCGCTCTACGGAGGAGGTGGCGCTGGTCGCACGGACCTGTGCCGAGCATGGTTGCCCGATCGTGCCATGGGGAACGGGAACGTCGCTGGAGGGGCATGCGCTCGCCTTCAGCGGCGGCATTTCGCTCGACATGTCCGAGATGGCCGCCGTGCTGGAGGTGAATGCCGAGGACATGGATTGCCGTGTGCAGCCGGGATGCACCCGCGAGGCGCTGAACGAGGAGCTGCGCGCGACGGGGTTGTTCTTTCCGGTCGATCCCGGCGCCAATGCCTCGCTGGGCGGGATGGCGGCGACCCGCGCCTCGGGCACGACCGCCGTTCGCTACGGCACCATGCGGGAGAATGTACTGGGGCTGGAGGTGGTGCTGGCGGACGGGCGGGTGATCCATACCGGCAGTCGCGCGCGCAAGTCCTCCGCCGGATACGACCTCACCAAGCTGATCGTGGGCTCCGAAGGGACGCTGGGGATCATCACCGAGCTGACCTTGCGTCTGCAGGGCCAGCCGGAGGCCGCAGCGAGCGCGGTCTGCGCCTTCCCGGATATCGACAGCGCGGTGGCGGCGGTGCAGGCAACCATGCAGATGGGCGTGCCGATAGCGCGGATCGAGTTCCTCGATGCGGAATGCGTGCGGGCCGTGAACGCCTCGGACAAGCGGGATATGCCGGAGACCCCGCATCTCTTCATGGAGTTCCACGGGTCCGAGGCCGGGGTGGCGGAGCAGGCGGAGACGGTACGCGAGATCGTCTCCGAGTTCGGCGGCGGCGATTTCGGTTGGTCGACGGCGCAGGAGGAGCGGGGGCGCCTCTGGCACGCCCGGCACAACGCCTACTACGCAGTGAAGGCGCTGCGCCCCGGCTGTCGGGCGGTGACGACGGATGTCTGCGTGCCGATCTCGCGCCTGGCGGAGGCGGTGACGGAGACGGCGGCGGAGATCGCGCAGAGCGCCATTCCCGGACCGATCCTCGGCCACGTGGGCGACGGGAACTTTCACGCCGCCCTGCTGATCGAACCGGGCCATGAGGGCGAGCTGGCGGAGGCGAAGCGGCTGGCGCATGCCATGGCCGAGCGGGCGCTGCGGATGGGTGGCACCGTCACCGGCGAGCATGGCGTCGGCATCGGCAAGAAGCGCTACATGGAGGCGGAGCACGGCGCGGGCTGGCAGGTGATGGCCGAGATCAAGCGCGCGCTCGACCCGGGCAACATCCTCAACCCCGGCAAGGTGGTGGAGGTGAACTGAGACGCGGTTTCGCGCTGCCGCACGAGGATATTTTCGTTCAAGGTGGAAGATGACCGACTTGCCCCAGAGCCCTGAAGACATTCCGGCGGCCTTTGCCGCGGCGTGGATGGCGCGGGATGCGGCGGCGCTGGCCGGGCTGATGGCCGAGGACGCGGACTTCGTGAACGTTGTGGGGATCTGGTGGCAGGACCGGGCGGCGACCGAAAAGGCGCATCACTACGGGCTGACGACCTTCTTTCGCGACAGCACTCTGCGGTTCGGGCGGGTGAAGGTGCGGAGGCTGGGCGAGGTCGCCGTGGTGCATGGGCGGGCGCGGCTGTCGGGGCAGTATGCGCCGGATGGCTCGGTGGCGGGGGATCGGCAGAACATGCTGATCTTCGTCGCGCGGAAGGTCGCCGCGGGCTGGCAGGTTGTGGCGGTGCAGAACACCGATATCGTGCCGGGGGCCGAGACCTATGTGAGCGGTGGCGACGGATTTCGGGCGGAGGATTATCGGGGGTAGGGGTGCCGTGGGAGGCGCTTGCACTCCCTCCCTAGCCCTCCCCCTCTAGGGGGAGGGGACTTTCGAAGTTACTGGTTTTTCTGGCGGTAGAAGAGGCGGCGGACGGAGCCGGTCTTCGATCTCATCAGGATCGTCTCAGTCTCCAGGTATTCGCCGTCGCGGCGAGCGCCGCGCACGACCGAACCGTCGGTGACGCCGGTCGCGGAGAAGATCACGTGCTCGGTCACCATGTCGTCGCGCTCGTAGATGCGGTCGAGGTCGGTGATGCCGGCCTTTTCCGCCCGGCCGCGTTCGTCGTCGTTGCGGAAGAGGAGACGGCCCTGCATCTGACCGCCCATGCACTTGAGCGCTGCGGCCGCCAGAACGCCCTCCGGCGCGCCACCGGAGCCCATATAGATATCAATGCCGGTCTTCTCGGCCTCTGCGCAGTGAATGACGCCGGCCACGTCGCCGTCGGTGATGAGGCGGATGCGGGCGCCGGTCGAGCGGATCTCGGCGATGAGGTCCTGGTGGCGGGGGCGTTCGAGGACGCAGACCATCACGCCCTCGGTTGTCGTGCCCTTCGCCGCGGCCATGACCTGGATGCGCTGGGTGGGGCTCATATCGAGGGTGACGAGGCCGTCGGGATAGCCCGGGCCAATGGCGAGCTTGTCCATGTAGACGTCGGGTGCGTGCAGCATCGAGCCTCGGGGGCCCATCGCGATGACGGCGAGCGCGTTGGGCATGTCCTTGGCCGTCAGGGTCGTGCCCTCCAGCGGATCGAGGGCGATGTCCACGCCGGGGCCATTTCCGGAGCCGACTTCCTCGCCGATATAGAGCATGGGCGCCTCGTCCCGCTCCCCCTCACCGATCACCACGACGCCCTTGATGTCGAGCATGTTGAGCTGGGTGCGCATCGCGTCCACGGCGGCTTGGTCGGCGGCCTTTTCGTCGCCCGAGCCGATGAGCTTGGCCGCCGCGATGGCCGCGGCCTCCGACACCCGCGCGAGGCCGAGGCTCAGCATGCGGTCGGAGAAGATGTTGTCTTTCGCGGTCTTGGTCGCCATGGGGGCGTCTCCCGAAGGTCGGTTGCTGCGATCGCGTCATTCCTGCGGGACGGGCTGCTTCGTTTCAAGGGAAAGGCTTGCCGCGGTGCAACTTAAAGCGGTTTCGGGACCGGAGCGCATCGCCCTTCCCTAACGTCATGCGGTTTTCGGTTGGTGCGACGGGCCATCGCGCCGCACTCTCTGCCGACAAAAAGAAAAGAGGGGAGGGACGGACATGCTCATCGAGGTGTTTCTGCCGCTGTCGCTGGCGTTCATCATGTTCTCGCTGGGGCTCGGACTGCTGCCGGCGGACTTTGCGCGGGTGGCACGAATGCCCAAGGCGTTCCTGATCGGGGCCGTGGCGCAGATACTGTTGCTGCCGCTGATCGCGTTCCTGTTGCTGCAGGTCTTCGCCCTGCCGCCGGAGTTGGCGGTGGGCGTGATGATCCTCGCCTATGCGCCGGGGGGTGTGACCTCGAACATCATCACGAAACTTGCGGGCGGGGCGGTGGCGCTGTCGGTGTCGCTGACCGCGGTGGTGAGCCTCCTCTCGGTGGTGACCGTGCCGCTGCTGGTCGCCTTCGCCGTGGACTGGTTCCTGGGTGAGGCGGCGCCGGAGGTGAACGTCACCTCGCTCGCGCTGTCGATGTTCGCGCTGACGGCGGTGCCGGTGAGCCTTGGCGTGGGCCTGCGTACGGCAGCCCCGGGCTTCGGCATGCGGTTCGAGCGGGTGGCCTCGCGCATCGCCACGGTGCTCTTCGTCATCATCATCGTCGGGGCACTGGCGGCGAACTGGGGTGTGTTCGTGGAGAACCTGCCGGTGCTCGGGCCGTTGCTGATCGTACTCAATGCCGTGATGCTGGCGGTGGGCTATGCGCTTGCCCGCGGTGGCGGGCTGGAGGCGAAGGAGCGGGTCGCGATCGCCATCGAGGCGGGGGTGCAGAACGGCACGCTCGGGATCACGGTGGGCGCGCTGATCGGCGGCGGCTCGGTGATCGGGCCGTTCTCGCTCGCCTCTGGTGTCTACGGGATCACCATGTATTTCGTCGCTCTGCCGTTCGTGCTCTGGGTCCGGCGGCGGGGCTGACGCCCCGCCGGTCCGCCTCCGGCGGGCGTATTGGGAGAGAGTGATCGGTCAGGCCGCCAGCGGTTGGGGCCGGTGCTCCCGGATCGGCAAGTGGACGAGGGCGGAGAACGCACCGACGCCAACGCCCACCCACCATACCGCGTCGTAGGTGCCGTAGATGTCGTAGAGCGCGCCGCCCAGCCAGACGCCGGTGAAGCTGCCAAGCTGGTGGGAGAAGAAGACGATCCCGTAAAGAGTGCCCATGTACCGCAATCCGTAGAGATGCGCGATCAGTCCGGAGGTCAGCGGCACCGTGGCGAGCCACAGCGAGCCCATCGTGATCGAGAACACGATCACGGTCAGCGGCGTCATCGGCAGCGCGATGAAGAGCGCCGCGATCACCGTCCGGCCTGCGTAGATGCCCGCCAGCAGGTACTTCTTGGGCAGCGTCGCCCCGAGCTTGCCCGCGTAGATCGTGCCCGCGATGTTTGCGAGCCCGATCAGCGCGATCGACCAGGCTCCGAGTGCCGCCGTGTCCGAGATGCCGACGCTGTCGAGCACACCGCCGGGCGAGATCGGACCGCAGACCTCGGTCACGAACGCCGGGAAATGCGCGGTGATGAAGCCGAGCTGGTAGCCGCAGGAAAAGAAGCCGACGAAGATCAGTACGTAGGACGGGTCGCGGAAGGCCCGGCCCAGCATCTGACCCATGGTCTCCTCCACCGCCGAGCGGGACGCGGGCTGCGGCACCCGCATCAGCGGCAGGAAGGCGAGGGAGGCGAGGATGAGAACCGTGAAGACCAGGAACACGCCCGACCAGTCCATGAAGGTCAGCAGTGCCGCGGCGATCGGCGGGCCCACGACCTGACCGGCGGAACCGGCGGCGGTCGCGATGCCGAGTGCCATCGACCGGTGCTCGTCCGCCGTTGCCCGGCCGACCACGGCGAGGATGACGCCGAAGCCGGTGCCGGCGATGCCGAAGCCGACCAGGATTTCCAGCATTTGCATCTGTGCTGGGTTCACCGCATAGGCCGAGAGCGCGAGGCCGATGGCGTAGACCACGGCGCCCAGGATGATCGCCTTGCGATCTCCGAACCGCTCCGCAATCGCGGCGAAGATCGGCTGGCCGACGCCCCAGGCGAGGTTCTGGATCGCGATGGCGAGCGAGAATTCTGCGCGCAACCAGCCGAACTCCTCGGCGATCGGGATCTGGAAGACGCCGAAGCTTGCACGGATGCCAAAGCTCACCAGCATGATGAGCGAGCCCGCGATCAGCACGGGGGTGAACAGACGGGACTGGGTCATGGCGGCTTCCTCCGGATCCACGAGGGTAGGCGCGGGGCCGAGGACGGCTCAAACGAATTATTGTATGGGTTCGGTTCAGGATTCCTGATGTGACGGCGCCCAGCGGTAGGCAAGCTCGGTCCGTGCGGCCTCGCCGAAGGGCACCTCCTTGTCGGCGCCGGGGATCTTGGCAGCGCCCATCGCGGCATAGAAGCGGCGGGCGGGGTTGTTGTCCTCGAGCACCCAGAGGCCGGTGTCGCCCTCGAGCCCCTCAAAAGCCGCCGCGAACAGGGCAGTGCCGAGGCCGCGCCGCTGGCCGCGCTTGAGGATGTAGAGGGCGTAGAGCTCGTGCGGGCACCCGCCGGCGCGCAGACCGTCGTCGCGCATCGGGCCGGAGTTGGCGAAGGCGACGTCACCGGCGATCAGGATGCGGCTGGCGCCGGGCGCCGTGATCTGTTCCGTCCAGAAGGCGGTGCTGCGCGCGACATCCAGCTGATCGAGAAAGGCGTTGGGGATCAGGCCCGTATATGTCTCGTGCCAGCTTTCGACATGGATGCGCGCGATGGTGGCGGCATCCTCGGGACGGGCGGGGCGGATCGGCAAGGTCATGCTCGGACTGTAGCGCCGCCACGGGCCGGACGTCATCATCAGGCTCGTCCTGTGGATCTTCCGCGGCGGGAGGTGGTCGGGTCGCGCCCGACCATGACGAGTACGTTCGCCCGCCTTCCTCCTTGTTCAAATATCCCCGCCAGAGGCCCCGCGCCCGATCGGGCGCGCCCCGGACCACCGCGGGCTGGTCAGCACCGCGCCGGACGGCTAATCGGGAAGCATGACCGAAGGACCTCTCCCCCGATACCGCGCGCTGGTCTCTGACGGTGCGCTCAATGCCGACCCGGCGCAGCGGCTCGCGGCGGAGAAGCTGCAACTGCTCCATGGCCGGCTGAAGGGCTACGACCCGAAGGCGGGCAAGAAGGTGCGGCTCGGCCTCTTCGGCTGGGGGCGCGAGCGGGTGCGGGAGGCGGACATTCCTGGCCTTTACCTCTATGGCGGGGTCGGGCGCGGCAAGTCGATGCTGATGGACCTGTTCTTCGAGACCGCGCCGGTGGAACCGAAGCGCCGCGTCCACTTCCACGCCTTCATGCAGGATGTGCACGAGCGGATCGGCACGGCGCGTGCCCGGGGGCAGGAGGATCCGGTGGAGCCCGTGGCCGAGGCGATTGCCGAGGGTGCGACGCTGCTCTGCTTCGACGAGATGCAGATCACCGACATCACGGATGCGATGCTGGTGGGGCGTCTGTTCGAGAAGCTGTTCGCCCGCGGCGTGATCGTGGTCGCGACGTCGAACCGGCACCCCGATGCGCTTTATGAGAACGGGCTGAACCGCCAGCTTTTCCTGCCGTTCATCGCACTGATCAAGGAGCGGATGGAGGTGCATGAGCTCTCCGATGGCGCTGACCACCGCACCGGGCGGCTGGAGGGCGCGAAGCGCTGGTTTAGGGCGGGCGACCCGGACTTCGATGCGCTATGGGGCGAGATCGCGGGCGGCGACGGTGCGCCGCTGGTGCTGGAGCGCAAGGGGCGCGAGGTCGTGGTGCCGCGCTTTCGCAATGGCGCGGGGCGGGGCGATTTCGTGGCGCTCTGCGGCCAGCCGCTGGGGCCAGGTGACTACCTCGCCATCGCGGACGCGGTCCGGGTCCTCTTCATCGAGGATGTGCCGACGCTCAGCCGGGCGCGCGCCAACGAGGCCAAGCGCTTCGTCACGCTGATCGATGCGCTTTACGAGGCGAAGGCGGGGTTGGTGGCAAGCGCGGCGGCGGAGCCGGAGGCGCTCTACCCGGAAGGCGAGGGGGCATTCGAGTTCCAGCGCACGGTGAGCCGGCTGCACGAGATGCGCAGTGCGGGGTGGGGTGAGGATTGATCTCCGGGGGGCTTTCAGCCCCCCGACCCCCCCCCCCGAGGATATTTCTGCAAGGCAGAAGGACGAACGGGAATTAGTCCTGCACCTCGTCCAGCGTCAGGGCGAGGAGAGCGCCGGCGGCGCTCATCGCGGCCATGATGGCGATGACCGTGGTCGCTCCTGCAAACTGGGCGAGGATGCCGAAGCCCGCGCCCGCGATCAGGATGACGCCGATCACGGTATTGGAGAGGGCGGTGTAGAGCGTCCGCTGCTCCTCGGGCGCCATGTCGACGAGATAGGTCGAGCGGCCGACGCGGACGCCCTGATAGGCAAGCATGAGGCCGAAGAGGAGAGCGGGCAGCGTGATCATGCCGAGTGGTCCGGACAGCGCGAGAACCGTGGTCAGGCCCAGCGTCACCGCCGCGGCGAGGCCCGCATAGATCAGAACCCGGCGGCTCGACCGGTCCGACAGGCGGCCCCAGACCCAGCCGGAGACCAACGCGGCCCCCGCCGAGGCGAGGACGAGGAGGCCGAGGGCCCCGAAGCTCTCCCCCGCGTCCGACGTACCGAGAGTGACCATGAAGGGCGGCGCGAGGGCGGTGGCGGTCAGCAGGCCGCGCACGAGGATGAAGCGACCGAGCGCGCGCTCCTGCCAGATCAGGGGGAGCTTCGCGAGCGTCTCGCGCGGCGTGCCGCCTTCGCCCGGATTGGCCTCCTCGGCGAGCGTGGTGAAGAGCGCGCCGGCGACCAGCCACAACCCGGCGGCCAGCGCGATGCCGGAGATGACGAGCACTTGCTTGTCGACGATCCCCGCACTCAGGAGCAAGCCATAAAGGATGGTGCCGCCCGCCGCCATCGATCCGGCGAGCCCCGTCGCGGTGCCCCGCGCGTGCTGCGGCACCGTCTTGCCCAGCACGTCCTTGTAGGCCACCGAGCAGATCGAGCGGCTGAGTGCGAGCGCCGCGAGCAGGGCCACGATAGCGGCCCCGGCGGTGGCTCCGCTCAGCGTGAGCGCGGCGAGCACTATGCCGCCCGCGCAGATCCCCTGGCCCACTGCGCCGGCGGCCCAGACCCATTTCCGGCGCGCGCGCCCGGCGATGGGACCCGCGGTGAAGATCTGCGGCAAGAGCGCCCCGGCCTCCCGCACCGGGACCAGCAGCCCGGCATAGAGCGTGGGTGCGCCGAGGCTCGTCAGCAGCCAGCTCAGCACCAGCTTGGGATCGATCAGACCGTCCGCGATCTTGCTGCACGAAAGGCTGAGGAGATGGGTGACGAAGTTGCGCGGCGCCGTCTCCGGCACCGCGTCGTCCTGCGCGCGCGCGTCGGTCAGGGTTTCGTAGACGGCATCGGTCTTGTCGGTCATCTGGCGCCCCGATTGTCCGGTCAGGGGCGCTAGATGGGTCGTCGGGCCCCGAAGACCAGCAGCGTCAGCGGATCCAGAGCTCGACGTGGCGGTCGGTCGCCCGGTCCGCATCGTCGGCATTGGAGCCGACCGGGGTGAGCTCGCGGAAGCCGCGCGCGTCAAAGGAGCCGACGTCGCGCTGGATCGCGGCCACCATCTGCTCGAGCTGTGCGGCGGCCCGACGGGCGCGGCCCGGCGACAGCGCTCGATTGTCGTTCGGCCGTCCCACCGCGTCGATGAAGCCGAGGAATTGCATCGTGCGCTCGTCGGACTGGCCGTCCTCGATCAACTCCGTACGGTGCGCAGGTCGGGATCGGCGCTCGCGGTGGCGGCGAGGCTCACCAGGCCTCCGGCGAGCGCCATACCGATGGGTGCCGACCATGGCCGTATCGGCGGACTGGTTCGCCTCTGCGCTGCAGGCGCGGATGATGGTGCGGGCGTCCCGCATCGTGGCGTCCGGGTGGATCGGGATCGACGCCTGGGGCTGCGTCTCGCAGCCCAGCAACGCTGAAGCAGCCGCGAGAACGGCCACCGAAGTCATCTTCGAAACAGCAGTGTCCCACGCAATTTGATAACCCGCCGATCGTGTGCGATCGGCGGGCCGCTTCATCCGGTTACCCGCATTCCTGCAATGCAGCGATACATCCGTGCAACGAATGCGTGCTGCAGCGTCCTAGTCGACGGTGAGGGAGGAGCGAATGGTCGACCCGCTGTCGAGGAACAGCAGCGCGCGTTGCTGTTGCGCGGTGGTCAGGCTCGCCCATAGCTCCGCGTCGCCCGGTTGCAGGGCGTACTCCGTGGGCAAGGGCAGCGTACCGTTCGTTTCGACGATGGTCGGAACCGAGGCGGGCGCGGCAGCGACAGTCGCCTGCGGACCGCCCGCAGCGATGCAGGCGTTGATCCTGTCGGCCTGTGCCTGCGTCACGTTCGGGCCGGGCTGGATCACATACTGCTCCCCGTTCGCGCCCAACTGGTAGGACATGTTGAAGGTGCCTACGATGTTCTCGGGCGCGCGGCAGGCCCGCCCGATCTCCTGCAGGTCGGCCCGGGACGGGCCCCCGGTGGTGCAGGCCGAAAGCATCGCGGTGGCAAGGATGGCTGCGGTCGAAATCCGGATCATGAATGGTCCCCTCGAATGAAAGACGGCCCGCCGATCTTGCGTGATCGGCGGGCCGTTGCAACGGCGAGGTGCGAGCGGGGCGTCAAACGCGGCGTTCGACCATCATCTTCTTGATCTCGGCGATGGACTTCGCCGGGTTCAGACCCTTCGGGCAAGTCTTGGTGCAGTTCATAATGGTGTGGCAGCGGTAGAGCTTGAACGGATCCTCGAGCTGGTCGAGCCGCTCGCCCGTCGCCTCGTCGCGGCTGTCGATGATCCAGCGATAGGCGTGCAGCAGGGCTGCCGGGCCAAGATACCGGTCGCCGTTCCACCAGTAGGACGGGCAGGCGGTCGAGCAGCTTGCGCACATCACGCATTCGTAGAGACCGTCGAGCTTCTTGCGGTCCTCGATCGACTGGCGCCACTCGGTCGCCGGGCGGTTGGTCTTGGTTTCGAGCCACGGCATGATGCTCGCGTGCTGGGCGTAGAAGTGCGTGAGGTCGGGGATCAGGTCCTTGACCACCGGCATGTGCGGCAGGGGATATATCGCGATGTCGCCCTTCACCTCGTCGAGGCCGTAGATGCAGGCCAGCGTGTTGATCCCACCGATGTTCATCGCGCAGGACCCGCAGATCCCCTCCCGGCAGGAGCGGCGGAAGGTGAGCGTCGGGTCGATCTCGTTCTTGATCTTGATGAGCGCGTCCAGAACCATCGGCCCGCAGGTGTCGAGATCCACGAAGTAGGTGTCGACCCGCGGGTTGTCCCCGCGGTCGGGATCGTAGCGGTAGATCTTGAACGTCCGCAGGTTCGTGGCCCCGGCAGGCTTCGGCCAGGTCTTGCCCACGGTCACGCGGGAATTCTTGGGAAGTGCGAGTTCAACCATTGACTGATCCTCTCCAATCGTGGGGGCGTCGCCGCTACTGCGACAGCAGCGGTGCGGCGCGGCCCAAGTCTTTGCCTTTGTGAGCGAATGCCATGATTTCGCTCATGACGTGTTTGGGTTGTCTGACCGTGAAGTCGTTGTAGATCGTTTCCTCGAACGCGATGTCGTCGAGGTAGCCCTTCGCGCGGGCCAAGCAGAGCATCGGGATCTTCTGCTCATGGCACCAGCGGGCGAAGCGGATGTCGACGAAGCGTTTGGCGTCCTTCATGTAGTCATAGGGCGGCAGGGCCGAGGGCCGCGCGACGAGGTGACCGGTGCCGAGCTGCGAAACGCGGGTCGTGCACTCCAACCCCTTCTTGAAGAAGAAGACCTTGCGCCGCTGCAGGATCGGCTTGAAGAGGGTCTTGAGCCGTCGCGGGCGATAGATGGTGCCGTGAAACCCTGCGACGAAGCGGTCGAGATCAACGTTTTCGACTGATCTGCGGGAAAACTCCACGTAGTCCGGTGGATAGATCTGGTCGTCGTCGATCAGGAACACGAGGTCCGCGTCGCCCGTTTCTGGTAGGAACTTGCCGGTGTCGCGGGTGTTCTCGGACGGAAGGATCGGGTTGAGGTTGGACACGCCTGCAAGCTCGTCCGGGACGCCGTCGTACTCGTTGAGTACAAGGTTGATGCGATCCACCTGTGGCGCCATCGCGTGCACGACGGATAGCAGGTTGGAGCGGCGCGCCGGATATGTTGCGAGGTTCGCTACGATCATCGCGTGCCGTGCTTCTTTTCGAACCGCGCGATCTCACGACGGATGGGGCGTCCCTTCTCCCGCCCGTCAGGCGCGAAAACGACGGTCGGAGTCGCATTATGGACCTCGGCGGCGACGTAGTGGTGGCGGTCGAGTTCCGCACGAAAACGGTCGTACTCGTCCAGACTCGCGAGTTCCGCTACGATCAATGGCCTGTCCCGCGTAATGATCCCGACCGCGCCGCGCAGGACGTTGGTCTCGTAGCCCTCGACGTCGATCTTGAGGAGGCGGACGGGCGCCTGAGTTGTCTGTAATGCATCGTCGAGCCGGACGATGGAGGCCCGCTCGCCCGTATCGGCACCGTCGACGATGCGGAACATCCCGGCATTTGCCTCGTCCGGCGTCGATAGAACGACCTCGCCCGGCACGTCTCCCAGCGCCTCTGCCCGGATTTCGATCCGATCCGTCAATTCATTGGTGTCGACGAGACGTTGCAGGATATTGCGGTTTCGCGCCACGGGTTCGAACGCGATGCAGCGCAGTCCCATGACGCCGGCGAAGAAGAGGGCATGGTTTCCGATGTTCGAGCCGCAGTCGATGGCCCAGCCATCGGCCCGCACTTTCTGCGCCAGCGCGGTGAGCATATCGACCTCGTAGAACGTCCGCTTCTTCTCGATCTGCCGCGCGATGTGGTCACCGGGCGGCAGATCGGGAAAGGAGAAGGTCCTGTCTTCGAAGCGGATCTCCATGCGGTTGGGCCTCAGTACACCCGTGCCTTGGGGGCGATCTTGGCGAGGTCGATGCCGCCCTCATTGTGGCCGGTGAGCGGGGAGAGGTGGACGGGGCGGTAGCCCAGCGTCGTGCCCTTGCCGTTTACGTAGGCCAAGGAATGGACGCGCCAGTTCTCGTCGTCGCGGTCGGGGTAGTCCTCGTGCGCGTGGGCGCCGCGGCTCTCCTTGCGGGCCTCCGCCGAGACGACGGTCGCGAGCGCGTTGGGCATCAGGTTGGTGAGCTCCAGCGTCTCCATCAGGTCGGAGTTCCAGACGAGGCTGCGGTCGGTGACGCTGACATCGCTCATCCGGCCGGCGATGGCGGTCATCTTTTCAACCCCCTCGGCCAGCGTCTTGTCGGTGCGGAAGACGGCGGCGTCGGCCTGCATCGCTTTCTGCATATCGAGCCGCAGCTCGGCGGTCGGGGTTGAGCCCTCGGCATGGCGCAACTTGTCGAAGCGGTCCATCGCGCTTTCGACACTCTTGGCGTTGAAGTCGGCATTCTTCGCTTCGGGATCCACGACATTGCCCGCCTTGATCGCGGCGGCGCGACCGAAGACGACGAGGTCGATCAGCGAGTTGGAGCCGAGGCGGTTGGCACCATGCACGCTCGCGCAACCCGCCTCGCCCACGGCCATCAGGCCGGGCACAATCCGGTCGGGATCGTCCTCGGTCGGGTCGAGCACCTCGCCCCAGTAGTTCGTCGGAATGCCGCCCATGTTGTAGTGGACCGTCGGCAGCACCGGGATCGGCTCCTTGGTCACGTCGACACCGGCGAAGATGCGGGCGCTCTCGGAGATGCCCGGCAGCCGCTCGGCCAGCGCCTCGGCGGGCAGGTGGTCGAGGTGGAGGTGGATGTGATCCCCATCCTTGCCGACGCCACGGCCCTCCCGGATCTCCATCGTCATGCAGCGCGAGACCACGTCGCGGGAGGCGAGATCCTTGTAGGTGGGCGCATAGCGTTCCATGAACCGCTCGCCCTCGGAATTGGTGAGGTAGCCACCCTCGCCGCGCGCGCCTTCGGTGATCAGGCAACCAGCGCCGTAGATGCCGGTCGGGTGGAACTGCACGAACTCCATGTCCTGCAGCGGCAGGCCCTGGCGCGCGACCATGCCGCCGCCGTCGCCAGTGCAGGTGTGGGCGGAGGTCGCCGAGAAATAGGCGCGACCGTAGCCTCCCGTTGCCAGCACCACCATCTTCGCGTTGAAGCGATGCAGCGTGCCGTCGTCGAGCTTCCATGCGATGACGCCCTGGCACTCGCCATCCTCGGACATGATGAGGTCGGTCGCGAAGTACTCGATGTAGAACTCGGCCTGCTGCTTCAGCGACTGGCCGTAGAGCGTGTGCAGGATCGCGTGGCCGGTTCGGTCGGCCGCGGCACAGGTGCGCTGCACCGGCGGGCCCTCACCGAACTCGGTCGTGTGGCCGCCGAAGGGGCGCTGGTAGATCTTGCCTTCCTCGGTGCGCGAGAACGGGACGCCATAATGCTCCAGCTCGTAGACCGCCTTGGGCGCCTCGCGGGCGAGGTACTCCATCGCGTCGGTGTCGCCGAGCCAGTCGGAACCCTTCACCGTGTCGTACATGTGCCATTGCCACGAATCCGGACCCATGTTGCCGAGGCTGGCGGCGATGCCGCCCTGCGCCGCCACCGTATGGGACCGGGTCGGAAAGACCTTGGTCACGCAGGCGGTGCGCAGGCCCTGTTCGGCCATGCCCAGCGTCGCGCGCAGACCGGATCCGCCGGCGCCCACCACGACGACGTCATAGGTGTGATCGATGAATTCGTAAGCGGACATGTGGGTAATCTCCTCAGAGCGCTATGCGGGCCACGGCGAAGATGCCGGCGGCCGCTGCGGCATAGCTCAGGCAGGTCGTGGCGACGATCAGAGCGGTGCGCGTGGCCCCGCCCGTGTAATCCTCGATCAGGACCTGCACGCCTTGCTTAAAGTGCATCCAGCCCACGACGAGTGTCAGGGCCGCGACGATGGCCGGGAAGGGCTGGGAGTAGACGGCGAGCGCCGTCTCGTAGTCGCTGCCCAGTGTGCGGCCGAAGGTGAAAATGAAGAGCGGGATCAGGATGGCCAGCGCAATCGAGCTGAGCTTGACCTGCCAGAAATGCTCGGTCCCGTCCTTGGCCGAGCCCAGACCCATCACGCGCTTGTAGTCGGTGCGATAATCCATGTGAGCCTCCCTCAGACCGCGATGATGGTTAGGATGGTGAGCACGCCAGAGCCGATGACGACGCCCCATCCCAGCCTGTAAGCCGTTTCGAGGTCGAGACCACGGCCGGTGTCCCAGTAGAGATGTCGCAGGCCGGCGAGGAAGTGGTACCAGAGCGCCCAGACCGAACCGAGCATCACGAGGTCGCCGAGGACGGACGTAATCAAGCCGTTCGCCGTTGCAAATGCCTCCGGACCGCTCGCCAGCGCGAGAAACCACCATACGATCAGCAGCGACGCGACAAGCAGGGCGTTACCGGTGATCCGCGTCAGGATAGACGTGACCGAGGTCAGCTGCGGCTTGTAGATCGTCAGGTGCGGCGAAAGCGGGCGGTTGCCCCGATTGACGTCGGCCATGCGGTCTCCTGGTCGGTTGCGTACCTGTATGGGTATCGCAGCTAAACTAGACCAGTTGAAAGCGCCGCCAAACCCCGGAATGCCCGCGTATGCCGAACGAATCCGTGAAAACTTGACGCAGGGAAGTGGAGTGTGATCACAAAATTTTTGCTGTGATCACACTCCAGACGTCAGTTGCAGCTGAGCAGGACGACCGCGAATTGCTCGGGCGCCACTCGGGTGACACTCACATCGCAGCCCTCCGGCAGAATCTCAGTTCCGCCAAGGGATTGTCCGACGCTCGCCGTGACGTATTGCTGGTTGAGGTAGCCACCGAAGATCTGGCCGTGAGAGCGGGTGAATGACAACGGCACCGGCGTCCCGCCAGGTGGCAGCAGCATCACGGCCTCGCCCATCTCGATACGCATGGCACCACTGTGGAGCTGACTGACGAAGGCCGCTCCGTCGGCGGTGTCCGCGCCTGCCACCACGGCCGTTGCGGCCGATCGAAGGTTTTCGATCGAGGCATCCAGGCGCGAGAGCTGCGCCCGGTCCGATACCACGATCTCCCCGGTGGAGATGGTGCCAGCCAATTCGTGGATCATCTCGGCAGGATCGGCCGCGACGATCACCTTCTCCGACTTCGCGGAATAGGCCAGACGCTCGCCGGCAAGGGCGATGACGGCCCCCATCACGGTGAACATGAGGGCGGTGCGAGCGCGCCGGGCAAAGCGAGGCGCGCTTGTATTGTTGGCAGCCTGCGGCGCGTCGATCATGTCGTCGAGCGTGCGCGCACGGCGCTTCGCGGCCTTCTGAGGCTGCGATCTGACCTGAAGCTCCGCCGCATCGCGCCGCGCTTTCTCAAGCTGCGCGGCGTACATGGCATCGGCCTCGGCCATTTTCTCCTCGATCCAGGAGCGGGTTACACGCGAATCGGTCATGTAAAAAAGTGTATCGGCAAAAAATTGCTCAACCAAGGGGATAGCGAGGGGTGAAAAGGCGTCATGTTGAGAACAAACAACAGTAAAATGCCACTCGTTGGCCACACGCCCGCCCTTATTTTCCTAGCCCAAATCGCGCGGATGGGGCTGGAGAGCAAGGGAACGACGGCTCCAAGAAAATTTGCAACAGCACATCATACCTTCAAGTCTTAACGTAAGGACCGCAACAAATGTGCGCAAACGATCATAATCCAGGCGCGCGTTGAATCAATCGAGCGAGCGATTCGCACTTTTCCAAAGCCAGTCTTCGCGACTTCTTCACGCCGCGAGCACATCGTATTTCGCAATCGTACTCTTGTTGCGCCCCTGCCGCGCTGGCCTGTCGGAAGGTAGCCCCAGGCGCAACGTCAGGTTGAGTGGTGATGCGGGACATGGCCGGTCAGATCGGAACCAGCGCCCAGTAGTCGAGATCGAGCAGGATCCCGGACAGATATCTGCTGTCGTCTCCACGCAGATCGCCTGGCTCAGACGGCCCCCCGGTCGCGACGAGGCGCAGGCGCAATGCACCGACGCCCGGCGCGACAGTCATTGCCGTGTCGAGCACCTCCGACCAGGCCCGCACGGTGGTGCCTGCGAAGCAGGGATTGGCATGCGCGCCCGCATTTATACCGGCGATCATCTGCGCATTGGCGAGCCCGTTGAAGCTGAGCGCGCGGGCGAGGCTGATGACGTGCCCGCCATAGATCAGGCGGCGGCCATCCTCCCGGTTGGTGGCGTCGAAATGGACCTTCGCCGTATTCTGCCAGAGGCGCGTGGCCATCATGTGCTCCGCCTCCTCGACCGTCACGCCGTCGACGTGGTCAATGATCTCGCCCACTGCGTAGTCGCCCCAGCGGTGCGGCTCGCCCGCCACCGTGAAGTCGTAGGCGGAGAAGTCGAGGCCCGTAGGCACCACCAGATCCTCCGCCGCGAGGGCCGGTTTCAGCTCGGGCACCACAGTCTCCGGTGCCGGGGCGTCCGCATCGCGCTTCCGGACCATCACCCAGCGGACATACTCGAGCACCGCCTCGCCGCGCTGGTTCTCCCCTCGCGTGCGGACCCAGACCACGCCGGTCTTGCCGTTGGAGTTCTGCTTGAGCCCGATCACCTCGGAGGTCGCGCGCAGCGTGTCGCCCGGCCAGACCTGTTGCAGGAAACGCCCCTCGGCGTAGCCGAGATTGGCCACGGCATTCAGGGAGATGTCCGGTACCGTCTTTCCGAAGACCGTGTGAAACGCGATCAGGTCGTCGAGCGGGCTCGCCGCCAGTCCGCAGTCCTGCGCGAACGTATCCGCGGAATGGAGCGCGTGACGTGCGGGATAGAGCGCGTGGTAGAGCGCCCGCTCCCCCGCGCCGATAGTCCGCGGCACGGCGTGCGCGATCACCTGCCCGACGGCATAGTCCTCGAAGAAGCGGCCCGCATTGGTCTTCATAGCTCACCCAGTTTCATGGAGGGGTCGTAGGTGCCCGGCACGTCCTTGGTGACGGCCTGCGCGCACATCATCTTCCCCGTCTCCGCGTGGTAGGCGTAGGAGGGGTTGCCGTATAGTTGCCAGCCCTTGGCCAGCGCATCTGTCACCTTGTGACAGAAGGCGGATGTGTCCTCGTGGGTCAGAAGGCGGTAGGCGATCATGGCGTTACCCCGGAAATGGCCAGACGAAATAGGCGTGGATGCCGGTGATCACGGCGTAGGCGACCAGCGTGATCACGACGAGGCGGATGTCGCCCGCGATGGGGCCGGGCTCGGGCCGCTCCCACTCCGGTACGGCGCGGTTGATGGCCCGGATCTGGACGATGGACCACAGGCCGAGGCCACCGAACAGGATCAGGGATTTCACGTCGCCGTTCACCAATAGGTGCGCGACGGCCCAGACGCCCACGGCGGTCGTCATCGGGTGGCGCATCCAGGCGCGGGCCTTCCCCTTCGAATGGCCCGCGCCGAGCAGGAAGACCGCGACCAGCATCAGCGTGTTGTTGACGTGGGTCATCCAGGCGGGCGCGACCCAGAGCAGGGTGATGTCCGCACCGCGCCAGCCGATGATCATCAGGATGATGGAGAGCAGCAGCATCCCCGCGACCACCCCCTTCGACGCATCGCCCATCCGCTCCTGCAGGTTCGCCCGGGCGGCGGGTGCGGCGCGCTTGAAGAGATGCGCGCCCCACCAGAGGGCGACGCCGAGGATCAGGATGAGGAGGGACATGGGGAGGCTCCGTGGCAAGTGGCTGCGGCCGGAGGGTAAATCAGTCCGCCGCTGCCTCCAAAGTGGCAATGGCCTCGGCTTCCGCCAACAGCCGGCGCGCGTTCTCCACGTGCAGGTTCTCCACGATGCGGCCGTTGACGACGGCGACGCCACCGCCCGACTGCTCGACCTCTTCGAACGCGGCGATCTGGGCGCGGGCTTCCTCCAGCGCCTCCTCGGATGGTGCGAAAACCGCGTTGGTGATGGCGAGCTGCGCCGGATGGATCAGTGTCTTGCCGTCGAAGCCCATGTCGCGGCCCTGCTCGCAGGCGGCGCGCAGGCCGTCCTCATCCTTGAAGGCGTTGTAGACCCCGTCGATGATGGCGAGCCCGTGGGCGCGTGCGGCCAGCAGGCAGAGGCCGAGGCCGGTGACGAGCGGCAGCCGTTCCGGCGTGTGGGCGGCATGGAGGTCCTTCACCAGATCGTTGGTGCCCATCACCATGCAAGCAAGGCCCGGCGCCTTGGCGATCTCGGCGACGTTCAGCATCCCGAGCGGTGTTTCCATCATGGCCCAGAGCGGGACGTCGCCCGTGACCTTGCGCGCGGCGGCGAGGTCGCCCGCACTGTTCACCTTTGGCAGCAGGATCGCGTCGGGCTGAGCCGTTGCAGCGGCCTCCAGATCCGCGGCGCCCCATAGCGTGTCGGCGCCGTTCACCCGGATGATGACCTCGCGCGGGCCGAAGGGCTTCGCCTTCACCCGTTCGCAGACGAGGGTGCGTGCGGCATCTTTCTCCGCCGGGGCCACGGCGTCTTCGAGGTCGAGGATCAGGGCGTCGGCGGGGAGCGTCTCAGCCTTGTCCAGCGCCCGTTCCTTGGAGCCCGGCATGTAGAGTACGGAGCGGCGGGGGCGGTGCGTCATGGCGGGTCTCCTCGTCGTGTCGCGATGCAACATACACTCCGGGTGCGTATGCGCAAGATTGTTTCGTGTGCGATACGCTTGCGGCAGGCATCT
Organism: Roseobacter sp. HKCCA0434; assembly: GCA_032464575.1. GTDB lineage: Bacteria > Pseudomonadota > Alphaproteobacteria > Rhodobacterales > Rhodobacteraceae > Pontivivens. The sequence continues at coordinate 303,726 of JAWDKM010000005.1, read as the reverse complement.
GTCTCAACCTTTCGTTAACCGTCCGCGCGCAGGATGGCCGAGGCGCAGACCACTCCGCCGATTTTCTCAAAGAGCCTTTTTCTTGAAAACCGTCCGCTTTCCGGGCGCGAAAGGGATTTGCCATGACACGTTTCCAGAAGCACATCGCTGCCTCCCTCGTCTTTTTCGGAGCGGCGCTCGCCGCCCTCGACGCCCGGGCCGAGGGTGCGCCCTGCGGTCCACGCGACCAGGTGATCGAGCGCCTGACGGGTCATTTCGGTGAGACGCGACGCGCGATGGCCCTCGACCCGCGGGGCATCCTGGAGGTCTTCGCGTCGGAGGAGACGGGCTCCTGGACCGTGACGATCACGACGCCGGAGGGTCTGACTTGTCTCATCGCCGCGGGTGAGCACTGGACGGATGCACCGGGTGCGCCCGTGACGGGGCCGGGTGTCTAGTTCGCAACCCTTCGCCCGGCGGCAGCGCCGGGCAGCGCCCGACCCTCCCCACGGAAGGGCACTTCTGCGACGGTTCGAGTATCGGAAGGCTGCTTGCGTACTTAAACGGCTCGAACGGTTTCGATGTTTCGCGGCGCCCACCCCGGGTCGGGCGCTGCCCTCATCTCCTCAGACCAGCGCATCCCAGATCAGCTTTGCCCCCGTGATCGTCAGCAGCACGTAGGTGATACGGAAGAACAGGACCTCCGGGACCACCTTGTGTGCCCAGACCCCGATGAAGGTGCCGGCCAGCGCCACGGGGGCGAGGATCAGGTTCGCCACCGCCGTTTCCTGCGTGAAGAGACCCAGCGCGAGATAGGGAAAGAACTTCAGCACGTTCACCCACCAGAAGATGATGACGGTGGTGCCTTGATAGGCCTGCTTCGACAGCCGCTGGCCGAGGAGATGCACCGCCGCCGGCGGCCCGCCCGCGTGGCTGACGAACGACGTGAAGCCCGATACCGCCCCCCAGCCCATCGCGCGGTTGGCGGAGAAGGGGCGCGGTGGCACGACGATCCAGCCTTGCCCGCGCCCGATCTGGAAGGCGACGAAGCCGAGCGCGATCGCCCCGATCGCCAACCGCACCGCGTCGTCGCTCGTGTAGCGAAAGAGGACGACGCCCAGCACGACCCCCGGCACCATGCCGATCATCAGCGCCCGCGCATCGGGCCAGGACCACTTGCGCCAGTACGGGCGCAGGTTTGCAACGTCCATCAACATCAGGAGCGGCAGCATGACCCCGACGGCGAGCTGCGGCGGCACGACCAGTGCCAGAAGCGGCGCGGCAGCGAAGGCAGCGCCCGAACCGAACCCGCCCTTGGAAATGCCGGCGAAGACCACCGCAGGCACGGCCAGCGCGAAGAAGGTCGCGTCGAGCTCCATCTGCTCAGCCCGTGGCGTCGACCATGGCGGCGAGCAGTACCTGCATGTCGGCGGGTTTGGGAAAGATCGCCGCTGCCTCGAACCGGGCGGCGATCGTCGCGGGGCTCGCGTGCCCGGTGTGGAACACCAGCGGCACACCGCGGTCGTAGAGCCACTGCGCCAGCGGGTAGACTTCCTCGCCGCAGAGATCCACGTCGAGAAGCGCCGCGGACGGCAACGCGTCCACCGCCGCGACCAGTGCCAGCCCTTCCTCCACGCGTGCGACGGGTCCGAGGATCATAGCCCCCGCGTCGGCCAGCGTGATCTCCAGGTCAAGGGCGAGCAGCGCCTCGTCCTCGGCGATCAGAATGGTTGTGCCTGCCAGCGGGCTGTCCGGCAGGTTGGACGGTGCGGGATACAAACCTTTCTCTCCCCTCGCGCGCCCGGCAGCGCATTGAACGGTCGGCATGGGGCCCCCCTCCGGCGCGGTCGCGCCACATCAAGTCACATGATCGGAAAGCGTAGCCGTGCGTGCAACCCCTCGCGGGTGGGCTCGATCTCGATTTCGCCGTCGAGCTGCCGCGCGGAGGAACGCATCATGACCGAGCCGAACCCCTCGGTCACTGCCTCCGGATCGAGGCGTACGCCGCGTTCGCGCCAGCGCAGAACGACATCGTCCTGCGTCGTTTCCCACTGGATGTCGAGCGAACCCTGATCTGTGCAGAGCGCACCGTACTTCGCCGCATTGGTGCTGAGCTCGTGCAGGATGAGGCCGAGCGGCGTGACCGCGACGACCGGCAGGCTCACGGGCGGGCCCTCGAGAGTGATCCGCGCAGGCCCGTCGCGGTAGGGTGCCAGCGCCGCCTCCGCAAGATCCTGCAGCGCGGCCGACCGTGTCTCCAGCTGCCCGATGCTGACCGAGTGGGCGACGGACAGGGCGTGGATCCGGTCGCGGAGCTTGGACATCGCCTCCTTCACGTCGGTTTCCTCCCGTCCCGACCGACTGACGATGGCGAGGATCACGGCAAAGAGGTTCTTTACCCGGTGGTTCAGCTCGCGCGCCAGCAGGTCGGAGCGCTCGCGCGCCTCGCGCAGGGCCATGGTGTCGCGCGCCGCGGCCTCCGCCAGCGTCGTCCGTCGTTCCAGCCAGAGGCCGAGCACCATTAGCAGGACGAGAAGCACGCCGATGCCTGCGACCATGGGGATCGAGAACGCCTCCCGCTGCTCGGCCTGGACGACGGCCTGTTCGAGGATCGCGAGTTCCTCCTCCTGCAACTGTCCGATCGCGATCCGGATGGCGTCCATGAGCTGCTTGCCGACGTCGGAATCGATGACCTGCAGGGCCTCCTCGCGCCGGTCCTCGCGGATCATGTTCACGGTAGCCGCGAGTTCGTCGAGCTTGCGGGTCGCCAGCTCGCGTAGCTGTTCGGCGAGCTCGACCTGCCGTTGCGAGCCATTGCGCATGAGCTGCACTTCGAGCTGGTCGATCTCGTCGAGCCACGCGGCGCGGCCGCGGGTATAGGGCGTCAGGTACTGAGGATCGCCGGTCAGCACGTAGCCACGCTGCCCGGTTTCGGCATCCAGCCCCGCCTGCAGGGTCCGGCCGAGCGTGCGCAGGATGGCGTTGGTCTGGCGCACCTGATCGCGGGCCTCCCGCTCCGCCTGGATGGTGGTGGTCAGCAGCACCGCCCCCAGCCCCAGCAGGACGCACAGCACGATCAGGAGCAGGCGGGAGGAGATGCTCGTGGCGGGCCGTGGCAGTCGGACGGCGCCGTCGGTATGGTCCATGCGGATCGTCTCCGGGGGCATGCTGCAGCGCAGTGTGAACCGGACCTTATCCCGTGGGGCAATGGCCGCCAAGGCAGGCGGGAGAATTCTTGCGATGTGATCGCGCAGCCGGTACACGGCGGCATACCTTACCAACGGCCAACATGGAGAACGGACATGGCGAGAGCGAAGATCGCGCTGATCGGCGCGGGACAGATCGGCGGCACGCTGGCGCATCTGGTGGGGCTCAAGGAGCTCGGCGACGTTGTGCTCTTCGACATCGCCGAGGGCGTCCCGCAGGGCAAGGCGCTCGACATCGCCGAGTCGTCGCCGGTCGACGGGTTCGATGCGGCATTGTCCGGCGCGCAGGACTATGCGGAGATCGCGGGCGCCGACGTGTGCATCGTCACCGCCGGTGTGGCGCGCAAGCCCGGCATGAGCCGCGACGACCTTCTGGGCATCAACCTCAAGGTCATGAAATCGGTGGGCGAGGGCATCAAGGCGCACGCGCCCGACGCCTTCGTCATCTGCATCACCAACCCGCTGGACGCCATGGTCTGGGCGCTGCGCGAATTCTCCGGCCTGCCGCATGAGAAGGTCGTGGGCATGGCGGGCGTGCTCGATAGCGCACGCTTCCGCTACTTCCTGGCCGAGGAGTTCGAGGTGTCGGTGAAGGACGTCACCGCCTTCGTGTTGGGGGGCCACGGCGACACGATGGTGCCGCTGACGCGCTATTCGACCGTGGCGGGCATCCCGCTGCCGGACCTGGTGCAGATGGGCTGGACCACGCAGGACAAGCTCGACGCCATCGTGCAGCGCACCCGCGACGGCGGGGCTGAGATCGTGGGGCTCCTGAAGACCGGCTCCGCGTTCTATGCGCCTGCGGCCTCGGCGGTGCAGATGGCCGAGAGCTACCTGAAGGACCAGAAGCGCGTACTGCCCGCGGCCGCCTTCGTGGACGGAAAGTACGGCCTCGACGGCATGTATGTCGGCGTGCCCACGGTGATCGGCAAGGACGGCATCGAGCGCATCGTCGAGATCAGCATGAACGACGACGAGAACGCGATGTTCCAGAATTCGGTCAACGCCGTGAAGGGCCTCGTGGAGGCCTGCAAGGGCATCGACGAGACGCTGGCCTGATCGGGTCGGAGCGCTGCTGACGGACGGGGCCTTCGGGCCCCGTTTTGTTTTGGGGCGCTCGTTTCTGGTTCCGCCCGGGCGCCCCGCGTCCGGGTCGCGCCCGACCCGCCCCATGGGCGGGCGCGCCTGCGGCACACACGGTGCTGTCGCACCCTTCGGCTTAAATCGCTCCACCGGAGCGATTTCAGAGACGGCCTCCAGCCCCGGGTCGGACGCGGCCCTTCTGCTAAGCGTAATCGAGAAGAGGGGGGCGGGCGCGTCCCTCGTCGCTTAGTGCTCAGGGCATCAAAACGATCTTGCCGATATGGCGGGAGCTCTCCATCCGGGCATGGGCCTCGGCCGCCTTTTCCAGCGGGAAGGTCGAGTCCATGACCGGGGCGATGCGGCCCGCGGCGAGCAGCGGCCAGACCTCGCGCTCCAGCACTTCGGCCACGGCCGCCTTGTCCTGCACCGAGCGGGGCCGCAGGGTGGAGCCGGTCAGCGTCAGCCGCTTCGTCATGACCTGCGCGAAGTTCACCTCCGCCTTCGGTCCGCCGAGGAAGGCGATCATCGACAGCCGCCCGTCCATGGCAAGCGCGCGCACGTTGCGTGGGATGTAGTCGCCGCCGACCATGTCGAGGATGACGTCCGCGCCGTGGCCACCCGTTGCCGCCTTCACCACCTCCACGAAATCCTCTTCGCGGTAGTTGATGGCCCGCTCGGCGCCGAGCGTCTCGCAGGCGGCGCATTTCTCCGCGGAGCCTGCGGTGGCGAAGACCCGCGCGCCGCGGGCCTTGGCGAGCTGGATCGCCGTGGTGCCGATGCCCGAGGAGCCGCCGTGGACCAGGAATGTCTCGCCTGCCTTCAGCCCGGCCCGCTCGAAGACGTTGATCCAGACCGTGAAGAAGGTCTCGCAGAGCGCTGCGGCTTCCTCCCACCCCATTCCCTCGGGCACCGGGAGAGCGTGATCGGCCGGCGTTGCGACGTATTCCGCGTAGCCCCCGCCGGGCAGCAGCGCCGTCACCGCGTCGCCCTTCGTCCAGCGTGAGACACCGGGGCCGATGGCGACTACCTTGCCTGCGGCCTCCAACCCCGGCAGGTCGGAGGCGCCCGGTGGCGGGTCGTAGGCGCCAGCGCGTTGCAGGGCGTCGGGGCGGTTCACGCCCGCCGCCTTCACCCGGATCAGGATCTCGCCCACCGCAGGCTCCGGCACCGGGCGCGTGGCGGGCACCAGCACCTCCGGCCCGCCGGGTTTCGAGATCTCGATGCAGCGCATGTCGGCCATGGGTCCCTCGTCAGAGCAGGTGGTGGATCGCGCGCGGCGTGATCTTGCGCAGCGCGCCGTCATTGAGCGCCGTGTGCCGCCAGAGGTGGTAGATCGCGTGGAGGATGACGGCGAAGAGCATGACCTTCACTACCAGATCCTGAGCCGTGACCGCCCAGCCCGGCACTTCGCCGATCCCGGCCAAAGGCGTGACGACCGCCGCGCCCGCCAGCAACGGCAGCGAGAGGTAGAGCGCGTGGTGTGCGGGCCGGTGGACGCGCCGCGCCAGCCTCTCCAGCTTCGGCCCCGGTTTGAAGAGCGGGCCGTGCAGGGCGTAAAGCGCGAACCAGATCGCAGCCACACCTGCGACCAGCAGGGCGGCGATCACGTGGGGCAGGGGTGCCGCCGGCGGCTTCCACTCGAACGGGACCGAGACGAACCACAGGATCCCGGCGAAGCTGAGCCAATGCAGCCAAAGGGTCGCGATGCGCCGCGCGTCACGCCCCATGGGCGTAGGACCAGTAGAGTTCCCGCGCGCGCCGGGTGACGGGGCCGAGCTGCATCTCCCGCTCCTCGAACCGCTTCACGCCGGTGACCTTGGCGGCATTGCCGGTCAGGAAGATCTCGTCGGCCGCCGCGAAATCCTCGACCCGCAGCGAGGTCTCCTCGACCTCGGTGCCGTCGTCGCGCAGCAGCGCGATGACCCGCTGCCGGGTGATCCCGTCAAGGAAGGTGCCGTTGGGCACCGGTGTCCGCACCACGCCGTCCTTCACGAGGAAGGCGTTGGTCGTCGCCGTCTCCGCCACGTTGTCCTCGAAATCGAGGCTCAGCGCATTGTCGAAGCCGCGGGACTTCGCCTCGGTCAGCATCCGTCCGTTGTTGGGGTAGAGGCAGGCGGCCTTCGCCTCGGTCAGCGCCATGTCGGGGCGGGGACGGCGGAAGGGCGAGACCGTCAGCGAGATGGCCCCTAGGGGCGGCACCGGAAAATCCTCGATCGTCAGCGCGAAGACGCAGGAGCCCGGATCGGGCGCGATCAGGTTCGCGGCACCGTCCGCACTCCACATCATCGGCCGGATGTAGAGCTCGGCGTCATCGGGATACATCGCAATCCCCTCACGGGCGATCCGCTCGATCTCGTCCGCCTCCACCGGCGGCTCCATCCCCATCGCGCGGGCGGAGCGGACGACGCGGGCGCAGTGCAGGTCGAGGTCCGGGGACACGCCCTCGAAGGTCCGCGCGCCGTCGAAGACCAGCGTGCCGAGCCATGTCGCGTGGTCCGCGGCGCCCAGGATGGCGGGGTTCCCCTCATGCCAGCGCCCCTCGAACCAGGTCCGGATCTGCGTGCCGAGCGCCATGCCGTCCTCCCCCCTTATTGTGTCAGTTGTCCTGACCCTAGGCACCGCCTGCCGTCGTTGCAATCGCCTGCATCGGGCTTTATCTGACGGCCAACCGAGAAAAGGACCGCCCGCGCCCATGAGCTGGATTTCCAATTTCACCCGCCCGATGATCAACTCGCTGTTCTCGCGGCGCGAGGTGCCGGAGAACCTCTGGTCCAAGTGCGAGAATTGCGGGACGATGCTGTTTCATCGCGAGCTCAAGGACGCGCTCTACACCTGCCAGAACTGCAACCATCACATGGTGATCGGCGCGCGGGAGCGGCTGGAATCGCTCTTTGACGGCAGTGTGTATACCGAGATCCAGGTGAAGGACCCGATCGCCGATCCGCTGCATTTCCGCGATCAGAAGCCCTACGTGAAGCGGATGGCCGATGCGCGCAAGACCACTGGCGAGCATGAGGCGATGGTCGTTGCCGAGGGCCGGATCGGGGACCTGCGCAGCGTCGTGGCGGTGCAGGACTTCTCCTTCATGGCCGGCTCGATGGGCATGTATGTCGGCAACGCGATCATCGCGGCGGCCGAGCGGGCTGTTAAGATCAAGGCGCCGCTGGTGCTGTTCTCCGCCGCCGGGGGCGCGCGGATGCAGGAGGGGATCCTGTCCCTGATGCAGATGCCGCGCACCACGGTGGCCGTGAACATGGTGAAGGAGGCGGGGCTGCCCTACATCGTCGTCCTTACCCATCCGACCACCGGCGGCGTCACGGCGAGCTACGCGATGCTGGGCGATGTGCAGATCGCGGAGCCCAACGCGTTGATCTGCTTTGCCGGGCCGCGGGTTATCGAACAGACGATCCGGGAGAAGCTGCCGGAGGGCTTCCAGCGGGCCGAGTACCTGCTCGACCACGGAATGCTCGACCGCGTAGTGGACCGCAAGGAGATGCGGGACGAGCTCGCAACGCTGCTGCGGCTTCTGATGAACGAGCGGCCGCGCAGCTATGGTGACCTGCCCGCCCCGGCCGAGGAGGTGCTGCCCGCGCCTGCCGCCGCGGCGCCCGTGCCGCCGCCGATGTCCCAGCAGGAATGAGCGCGCCCACATCGGACCTGGTGCTGCAGCGGCTGATGTCGCTGCATCCCAAGGTCATCGACCTGACCCTGGACCGGATGGAGCGGCTGCTCGCCGCTCTCGGCCACCCAGAGCGCGCGCTGCCGCCCGTGGTGCATGTGGCGGGCACGAACGGCAAGGGCTCCACCATCGCGATGATGCGCGCGGGGCTGGAGGCGGCGGGGAAGCGCGTCTCCGTCTACACCTCCCCGCATCTCGCGCGGTTTCACGAGCGTATCCGCCTGCCGGACGGCCTCATCGGCGAGGCGGAGCTGATGGCGCTGCTCGAGGAATGCGAAGCGGTGAACGGCGGCGCGCCGATCACCTATTTCGAGATCACGACCTGTGCCGCGTTCCTCGCCTTTTCCCGCACGCCCGCCGACCACCTGCTGCTGGAGGTGGGCCTCGGCGGGCGGCTCGACGCGACGAACGTGGTGGACCGCCCGGCGCTGAGCGTCATCACCCCGGTCTCCATCGACCACCAGCAGTTCCTTGGTGAGACGGTGGAGGAGATCGCGGGGGAGAAGGCCGGGATCCTGAAGCATGGCGTGCCCGCGGTGATCGCCCGCCAGTCCGATCCGGTGCGCGCGGTGATCGAGGCGCGTGCGGAGGCAGTCGGCGCTCCGCTGACCATCGCCGGGCAAGACTGGGACGTCTACGAAGATCAGGGCCGGCTCGCCTTCTTCGACCAAGGGGGCCTGCTCGACCTGCCGAAACCGAACCTGATCGGGGCGCATCAGGTGCAGAACGCGGGCACGACGCTTGCGGCGCTGCGGGCGCTGGGCTTTGGCGAGGTGGCCTGCGAGGCGGCGGTGACGCGCGCCGAGTGGCCCGCGCGGATGCAGCGCCTGCGCCGCGGCCCGTTGGTCGAGGTCGCGGGCGACCGCGACCTCTGGCTCGATGGCGGTCACAACATCGCGGCGGGCCGGGCGCTGACCGAAGCGCTGGGCCGCCTGCCGGACCGTCCGCTGCACGTGATTTGCGGTATGATGAACACGAAGGACGCGAAGGGCTTCCTGACGCCACTGGCGCGGATCGCAGGCAGCCTGCACGCGGTCGAGGTGCCGGGAGAGGCGAACGCCGCCGATCCCGAAGTACTGGCCACGGCGGCGTCGGAGCTCGGGATGGAAGCCGTAGTTGCGCCGGACGTTGTCAGCGCCGTGGCCGCAGCGCCGGCAGATGCTCGCCTGCTGATCTGCGGGTCGCTCTACCTCGCCGGATATGTCCTGCGCGAGAACGGCTGATCAGAACACCACGACGAGCAACTGTACCGCCCGGCCCTCCCCAAGGGAGGGCGCTTTGACAGCGGACCACGAAGCAGTGCCGGCCGAATATGTCGTGATGGCGCGAGCCGTATGTACGTCATGCGGCGCCCACCCAGGGTCGGGCGCTGCCCTCGTCGATCCGATCAGCCCGACGGTGCATCCAACGGGTCGAGGTTAGTCCGGCCCCCGTCCACACCGAGGATCTGGCCGGTGATGAAGCTCGCCTTGTCCGACGCGAGGAAGAGCGCCGCCTCCGCCGCCTCCTCCGCATCGCCGATCCGGCCCAAAGGTGTCACGGCGGTGAGCTCGTCGCGCAGCTCCTCCCGCTCTTTCAGCGCTTCCTTCAGGTGACCGGTCATCACGCCGCCCAGGGCGATCGCGTTCACCCGCACGCCCTTGGGCGCCAGCGCTACGGCGAGGCTGCGCGTCATCTGGTCGAGCGCAGCACAGCTGACGGAATAGGCGAGCAGTTCCGGCAGCGTCCGTTGCGAGGCGATGGAGGTCACGTTCACGATCGCGCCGTTCGCGCGCGCCTCGCCATCGGCCTCGCCCTGCGTGATCATCTTGCGCGCGACCATCTGGCTGAGCCTGAGCGCGTTCTTTACGTTCTGCTGCATGAGCTGGTCGAAGACTTCGCCCGACGGATCGAGCGGGTCGGAGGAGATCACCTGCCGCGCCGCGTTCACCAGGATGTCCACCCGGTCGAAGCTGTCGATGGTCGTCGCCATAAGGTTTGCGATCGACAGCTTTTCGCGCAGGTCGCAGGAGAAGCTCTGCAGCCGGTCGCTGTCCTTCTTGATGTTGCGGACCTCTTCCTCGAGCTTTTCGTCGTCGATGTCGGCCATCATGACCTTGGCGCCTTCCGCGCAGAATTTCCGCGCGATGGCGAGGCCTACGCCGCTCGCCGCCCCCGTCACGATGACGGATTTGCCCGCTACCGATCCCATCTCTCACCCGTTCGATGCCAGCCGTCCCCGCGGCAGAGCGGTCATATAGGCGGTTTCTCGCGGAGTTGCGAGGGGGTCCCGCTCTGCTATCAAGATGGAAAAAGGGGAGGATGCGATGCCGACGGAAGCGGACTACAACGAGGCGTTGCTGCGCTGCGCCGCCAACCACCAGCCGTTGACCCCTCTGACATTGCTCGCGCGCGCCGCTCTGGTGCATCCGCGCCACGTCGCCGTGATCCACGGGGAACAGCGTTTCAGCTATGAGGAGCTTTATGTGCGGGCGCGGCGGCTCGCCTCCGCTCTGGCCGTCTCGGGAATCGGCCGGGGGGATACGGTGGCCGCCCTGCTCCTGAATACCCCGCCGATGATCGAGGCGCATTACGGCGTGCCGATGTGCGGCGCGGTGCTCAACGCGATCAACACCCGGCTCGATGCGGACGGGATCGGCTTCATCCTGCGGCATGGCGAGGCGAAGGTGCTGCTGGTCGATGCGGAGCTGCGCGCACTCGCAGAGGACGCCTGTGCCGGAATGGACGCCCCGCCGCGGCTGATCGAGTACGCCGATCCAACAGTGAGCGAGGCGGACTGCGCCTACGACGCGTTCCTCGCCACCGGTGCCGCGGACTACGACTGGCAGATGCCGCGGGACGAGTGGGACGCCATCAGCCTCAACTACACCTCCGGCACCACCGGCAATCCCAAGGGCGTGGTCTACCACCACCGCGGCGCGATGCTGCTCGCCACAGGGAACGTCCTGCACGCCGCGATGGGGCAGCATCCCGTCTACCTGTGGACCCTGCCGATGTTCCACTGCAACGGCTGGTGCTTCCCCTGGTCGCTGAGTGCTGTGGCGGGCACCCATGTGTGCCTGCGGCAGGTCCGGGCGAAGGCGATGTTCGACGCGATCGCGGATCACGGCGTCACCCATATGTGCGGCGCACCGATCGTGATGAGCACGCTGCTCGACGCGCCCGACGACCAGCGGCGTGACCTGCCGCACCGGGTTGCCTTCTTCACCGCCGCGGCCCCGCCGCCGGAGAGTGTACTGGCAGCCATGGGTGCCGCGGGCTTCGATGTCACCCACCTCTATGGGCTGACGGAGGTTTACGGGCCGTCCGTCATCAACGAGTGGCACCTAGACTGGGACGGGCTCGGCGAGGCGGAGCAGGCGCGGCTCAAGGCTCGGCAGGGCGTGCGATATGCGGCGCTGGAGGAGCTGGAGGTGCTGGGCGAGGACGACGCGCCGGTGCCCGCGGATGGCGAGACGCTTGGTGAGGTCGTCATGCGCGGCAACGTCGTGATGAAGGGCTATTTCCGCAATCCGGATGCGACGGACCGGGCCTTCAAGGGCGGGTGGTTCCGGACCGGCGACCTCGGCGTGAAGCACCCCGACGGCTACATCCAGCTGCGTGACCGGGCGAAGGACATCATCATCTCGGGGGGCGAGAACATCTCCTCCATCGAGGTGGAGGAGGAGCTCTACCGTCACCCGGCCGTGGCGTTCTGCGCGGTGGTTGCGAAACCGGACGAGAAGTGGGGCGAGACGCCCTGCGCCTTCGTCGAGCTGCGGCCGGGGGCCGAGGTCATGGCGGAGGAGATCATCGCCCATTGCCGCGCCGGCCTCGCCCATTTCAAGGCGCCGCGGCACGTGGTCTTCGGTGAGTTGCCCAAGACCTCCACCGGCAAGATCCAGAAGTTCGAGCTGCGCGAGCGGGCCCGCGGGATGTAGAGGGCGGGACCGCCTCCGGCGGGCGTATTTCGGGAAAGATGAAGGGACGGCGTCAGCTCGTCGAGGCCCCGGGTGCGCGCCAGCCAGCGGCCTCGGCTTCGGCGATAGAGCAGAACCAGCGCTCGCCGCGGGAGAGGTCGATTCGGGTGACGCCGTAGCTGCGCGATTCGCCCGGCACGTGGTAGATGCGGCCGTTGGTGGAGATATTGCCCTTGATGGCGCATTCCGCCGGGTTGATGTCCGCCGTGTCGACGGCACCGATCCGCCAGGCCCGGCCGGAGGCGAGGCCGTGGGGCCAGAGGCCTTTGTCGGCTGCATGTGCCGCCGCGGTCTGCGGGGCGTAGTTCGGGGCGTAGCGCGCGTCGTCGACGGCGTAGCCTTCGCTCACCATCCAGTCGCCCAGCGTTTGGCCGTCCGGCGTGTGGCAGGTGGCAACGATCCGGTTGCCGTGGCGGGTGCCGTCCGGGTGGCAGGTGATGGGCTGGTCAGCGATGCGGGCGCGGAGTTCGTTGGCTGCGACCGCCCCGCAGGGCGTCGTGCCGCAATGCTGGTCCCGCTCCGGCGCGTCGAAACCCGACAGGCGGATGCGGTGGTCTCCCATGCGGATCGTGTCGCCGTCGATGATGATCGCCGGGCCGGTGAAGGTGTCGGCTGCCGCGGGCGATGCGGTGAGGAGGGCGAGGAGGATCAGGCGCGTCAACATTCGTTAACACTTGGCCGCCGTCGCCTGCGTTAACAAGTGTTAACCGCTTGAAAGGGTTAATCAGCCTTTCGGGCGGCGGGCGCGGAAGAGCTTGTAGACGCCGTTACCGGGCAGCTCCTCCCAGTCGCGGAAGGCGGCCGTCAGCGCCGACTCGTAAGGAAGCTGCCGGTTCGCGACGATCAACGCGGTGCCGGAGGGAGCGAGCATCCGTGCCGCCGCGGCGATGAACGCCTGCCCCAGCCCGGGCTCCGCCGCGCGGCTCTGGTGGAAGGGGGGATTCGTGATCACCCAGTCGAAGCTGTCGTTGGGTAGGGCGGTCACGTCGGTCCAATGGAACCGCGCGCGGGCGTCCGGAACATTGCGCCGCGCGGCATCGAGCGCCAGGCCCTCGGCCTCGTAGAGCCCGACCTCGGCGACGCCAGGTGCAGTCTCCAGCAGTTTTGCCGAGAGCCAACCCCAGCCTGCGCCCAAATCCGCGACGCGACCGGTGATTTCCGGTCCGAATCGGGCGGCGAGCAGTTCGGAGCCGGGATCGGCCCGATCGGGACTGAACATGCCCGGAGCGGTATGAAAGCCGTCGGCGTTGGGGCGCGACGCGGCGCCATGGGCCCAGTCGGGCGGCGGCGGGCTGGCGGGATCCTTGAGGGTCCAGAAGAGCTTGCCATGCGCCTTCGCCACGACCTCCGCCACGGGCATCGCCTTGCGGACCTGTTTCAGCACGCTGTCGATCCCGTCCGTCTTCGCTCCCGTCACGATCAGCGGCGCGCCATCGGGCAGCACATCCCACGCGCGCGCGATGTTTCCGAGATTCTCCGCCCGTGCCCGGGTGAGGCAGACCAACGCTGCCTCACCCGGCTCCGGCGCCTCGACCCGCGTCAGGCCCAGCCGCCCCAGCGCGTCGTGATCGCGCCGAAAACTCTGGAGGCAGCGCAGGCGGTCGCGATGTTCGGCCCAGCCCGGTTCGGGCCGGGGCCGCAGGCACAGCACCGGCCCGTCGGGCCAGGGCAGCCCCGCCGCAAGGGCGTGGTCGAGACGGTCCGTGTCGCTCATGCGGCCGGCCGTTTCATTCCTTTTCCATGGTGCACTGGAGCGGATGCTGGTTGCGTTGGGCGTAGTCCATCACTTGCGTCACCTTCGTCTCGGCGATCTCGCGGGAGAAGACGCCGACCACCGCCACGCCCTTCTTGTGGACGGTCAGCATGATCTCGACCGCCTGGGCATGGGATATGCCGAAGAACCGCTGGAGCACGTGGACCACGAACTCCATCGGCGTGTAATCGTCGTTGAGAAGCAACACCTTGTAAAGCGGCGGCTTCTTCGTCTTCGGGCGGGTCTTGGTGACGACGGCGGCATCGCCGTCCTCGTCCTCCTTGTCCGCCATGAGGGTAATTGCGTGTCTGGAAATCATGCGTCCGACCCATAGTCAGACCGACAATATATCGGCGGAGCGCCGACAGAAAAGGGGGCCGAAGCCCCCTTTTGCGCATCGTGTGACAGATTGCCCGATCAGGCGGTCATGGATTTCATCGCGGAGGTCGCGGCGCTGACGCGCTCGCCCATCGGGGCGGAGACATCCTTGGCGGCGGCCATCATCATCTCGTTCATCTTCGTGGTCTGCTTCATCCAGCCGTCGAACATGGACTGCGCAAAGGCGGACTGCTTCTCGAAGAGCTCGGTCATGGTCTTGGCCGAAGCCATGTCCTTCGCCGCCGCGACACCTTCCTCGAAGGAGCGCTTGGTGAAGGAGGACACCTCGTTGCCGAAGCCCTCGGCAGCCTTCGCTGCGATCTCGCCGGACTTGACCATCGCGTCGAGGTTCTCCTGACCGAAGGAGGAGGCCTCCTCGAAGCCCTTGGTCATCTTCTCGACCGTGTCGGTCATGGTCTTCTGAGCGTCGGCTGCGAAGCTCTCCATCTGGGCAGCAGCATCCTTCGCGGTCGTTTTGGTCGTCGCCATTTGAAACTCCTGAGTTACGCAGCAGGACGGGTGCATCCTGCTTCGAGACTGAACATAGGGATTATGTTGCGCTGCGTCAAGGATATTGTGCTGCAGTGCACAAAAATACTAAAATAAATCTTTTCAATGGCTTGCGGCGCATTCGACTGCAACCTGAACGCGAATCTGGCGGCGCGGGTTACCGTTTGGCGACAATTCGCCGATGATGTGGAGATGCTGCAAGATAATCGTTGATTGTCAGGGGGGTGCGCTGCAGTATGTAGACTGCAAGTTAACAAATCCGTGGCAAGCGGTAACCCGTGGACAGGCATTCGTCGGAGAAACCGATGCTGAGAGTTGTGTTTAGCGCGGTCATGGTGACCGTGGGCGCCCTGTTCGGCGCAACGCCCGCCGCACAGGCAGCGCCGTATGCGGCCATCGTCATCGACGCAAGGGATGGGGAGGTGCTGCATTCGCGCAATGCGGACACCCGCCTGCATCCGGCGTCCCTCACCAAGATGATGACGCTCTACCTCGCGTTCGAGGCGGTGGAGAACGGAACCCTGGATCTGGACCAGCAGATCCGGATCTCGCGCAATGCGGCTTCCGAGCCGCCGTCGAAGCTCGGCCTGCGGGCCGGCCAGCGCATTTCGCTTCGCTATCTGATCCGGGCCGCCGCCATCCGGTCCGCGAATGACGCAGCCACCGCGATCGGCGAGGCCGTCGCCGGCTCCGAGACCGCGTTCGCTCAGCTCATGACCGAGACTGCGCGCTCGCTGAACATGAACTCCACCACGTTCCGCAATGCGCACGGCCTGACCGCGAGTGGCCACATGTCGACGGCGCGGGACATGGCGCAGCTCTCGCGGCACCTCTTCTACGACTACCCGCAGTACTACAACATCTTCGGCCGCACGAGTGCGAGCGCGGGCATCGCCAACGTACGCAACACGAACCGGCGGCTCCTGAACAGCTACCGCGGCGCGGACGGGATCAAGACAGGCTACACGCGAGCGGCGGGCTACAACCTGTCGGCCTCCGCCGAGCGCGGGCAGGAGCGGGTGATCGCCGTGATCTTCGGCGGGCGCAGCTCCGACTGGCGCTATCACCGCATGGTGGAGCTGCTGAACATGGGCTTCGAGCGGGCGCCGGCGCGCGTCGCCACCATCCGGCCCCAGCGGGCGGAGACCGGCGCCATCACGGCCTCGGTGCGTCCGATGCCGCGCGGCACCAGCGAAGTGACGCAGCTCATGGCCGCGGCGAGCGTGGTCGGCAACGCCATCGTGCCGCAGGCCCAGGCCGCCACCACCGCATCCGCCTTCGCGCCGTCGCCTACGGCAATGCGCCTGCGCTCCGACAGCGCGAGCCTCGCGGCCCTGGCCGAACGCAGCGTGACCGGCGTAGCGCCCATGGCGGCCCCTAGGCCGGCGCCGCGCACCGGCGACTGGGCGATCCAGCTCGGCGCTTACCGCAACCCGGACTACGCGGAATCGGTACTGACGAACGCGTTGGCCAGCGAGGTTTCCGCCCTCAACAGCGCCCGGCGGCAGGTGTCCCAGACGGTAGTGAACGGCGTCAACCTGCACGAGGCCCAGTTCGTCGGCATGAGCGAGGAGGAGGCGACCACCGTCTGCTCCAGCCTCCGCGCACAGAACCGCATCTGTCGTCTGGTCGAGCCCAGCGGCTGAACCATCGCGACCCCGATTTGGGAAGGCGCCGCCCCGTGGGTCGGCGCCTTTTTCATGGCCGGGTGGTTCAGAACTTCAGCTTCACGTCGGGCAGGTTGAGGGACTTCACCACGTCGCGCACCTCCTGCCGGGCGGCGAGGTTGGAGATGTTGAGGCTGATCTCGCCGGTATCCTTGAGGTCGAGCAGGGTGAGCCCAGACAGGAACATCTCGCGGAAGATCACGCGCTCTCCAAAACCGGGGATGACGCGGAAGCCGATCCGCTTCGACAGTTCGTTCAGGGCCGAGCCCACGCGCCGCTTGTTGCGTGCGTTCAGCGTCGAGATCCGGTTGCGCAGCACCACCCAGTCCACCGGCTTCAGACCGGCGGATGCGCGAAGCTGGCGCGCCTTCCACACCATCTCCGAATAGACGCTGGGCCCCTTCACCTTGCCCGTCTCCGGATCCAGCCGCGCCAGCAGGTCAAAATCGATTAGGCTGTCGTTCATCGGCGTGATCAACGTGTCGGCCGCCGCGTGGGCCATCTGGGCATAGCGCGTATGCGAGCCGGGACAGTCGATGAGGATGAAGGAACAGGTCTCGTCCAGCCGGTTCAGCGCCTCGGCAAAGCGCGTCTCCTCCTCCGCCTGTGCCGCGCTGACGCTGTCGAGGGTGGAGTAGTCGAGGGCGTGGCGCACCGGCATGGGCAGCTTCGTGCCTGTCCGCTTCACGAACGCCTCGCGGTTCTCCAGGTAGCGAAAGAAGCTCTTCTGCCGCAGGTCGAGATCAATGACGCCGACCTGATGGCCGCAGCGGGACAGGGCGGCGAAGAGGTGCATGGAGGTGGTCGACTTGCCCGAACCGCCCTTCTCGTTCCCGAGCACCACGATATGCGCCAATAGTCCCTCCCGGATTCAAGAAAGCGCGCCCGGCCGGACGCGCTTTCCCTTGAATATCGCAGCCCCCGGATGGGGGAAAGATCAGAAGCCGAGGCCGTCGTACTTCGCCTTGAACTTCGACACGCGGCCGCCGGTGTCCATCAGGCGGGTGCCGCCGCCGGTCCATGCCGGGTGCGCGGAGGGGTCGATGTCGAGGTTGAGCTGTGCGCCTTCCGACCCGTAGGTGGAGCGCATCTGCACGATGGTGCCGTCGGTCATCTTCACGTCGATGACGTGGTAGTCGGGATGGATGTCTTTTTTCATGGTCCTGGTTCCTTCGCGCCCGACTGATCGGAGGGGACGGGCCGCTCCCCGTCGCCGGGCTGGATTGCAAGCCCGTCCGTTACTCCGGATGGGCCTGACGTGCAAGGGGTATCAGTGCTGGCGGGAGTGGCGGAGCGCCCGCAGATCCTCGGCCGAGGTCTGCGGTCCGGCCACCTGCTGTTGCACGTATTCCCGGATCGCCGCATCCCGGTCGAGCAGCGCGCCATAGGAGAGGGCCGCCGCCGTCGCGGTCGTCGCGAAGTGGAGGCTGAGATAGATCGTGACCACCACCGGCAGCACATAGGTCCAGTTCTCCGGCCCTGACATGCCAAGCGCCGCGATGCCCAGGATCGCGAGCAGCCCCACGAGGATGGCGTTGATGGTCTGCGCGCAGAAGTAGACGATCGTGAGCTTCCAGAAGTTGAAGGTCAGCCCGTAGGTGATGTCGTGGCGCGGTGACTTCTCCGCCGCGTTGGCTGCCGTCGCGGCCATGGCCGTGCCCATGACACCGAAGCCCGCCGCGGCGATCAGGGCGAAGAGCCAGCCCGCCGCCCCGACGAAGCGCGAGAGGTTCTGCTCCAGTTCCATCGGCATCTGCACCGGCGCGCCGGTGGCCGCGGTTTCCACCATCGCCATGAAGTGCGGGCGCAGCTCCGCCACGATCAGCGCGCTGACTGCGGTGAAGATGACGACCTGCACAAAGTTTATGGGCAACAGGTTGGCGTAGGCGATGCGCACCTGCGCCCGCACGAGGTTCTGGAAGGTCGGCGGCTTGGTCCGTCCCGTCGTGATCAGGGCCGACCGCAGCGCGGCCAGCCGCACGATGGCAATGCAGGGCGTCGTGAGCAGCAGGATCAGCACCACGCGCCAGAGCGGATCGTTCACGTTGGTGACCAGTCCGAAATAGATGAAGGCCACCACCGTCGTCAGCGGCAGCGTCCTCAGGAACACCCGCGGTGCCCCGATCAGGCTCAGGCCCAGCATTTCCAGCATAGTCGGCTCCCCACGCCCCACGCGCTTTTACCCAGAATATCCGGCCGGTTCGGGAGGTACAAAACGAAACAGGCGCCCGCGGGGGCGCCTGCATGACTTTGCGAAGAGGTGTGACCTCAGACCTTCTTCGGGCGGTAGTTGGTCTTCTCCGCAATCCGGGCGGATTTCCCGCGGCGCGCGCGCAGGTAGTAGAGCTTCGCGCGGCGCACCTTGCCGCGGCGGACCACGGTGATGCTGTCGATGTTCGGGGAGTGGAGCGGGAACACACGCTCGACACCTTCACCGAAGGAGATCTTGCGGACGGTGAAGGAGGCGCCGATGCCCTCGCCACCGTTGCGGGCGATCACGACGCCCTCATAGTTCTGGACACGGGAGCGGGTGCCCTCGGTCACCTTGTAGCCGACGCGCACGGTGTCACCGGCGGCGAAATCGGGAATGTCCTTGCCGAGTTCGGCAATCTGCTCGGCTTCGAGCGTCTGAAGCAGGTTCATGTCAATCTTCCTTGCGATCGCCTTTGCGGCGAATGTCTGCGCGTCCGAGAGCTTTGGGCACTGCTCGGGTCCATCCTTGGCCCGCCAGAGATCGGATCGACTTTCCTTTTCGTCATGGGCTCGGCCGGTTCGAGCGGGCAGGCACCCACTGCGCCGAATCCATAAGGCCGGAACGTGTCCCGGTTGGCGCCCGCATACAGCGCGCGCGGTGCGGGATCAACCCTTGCCGTCCTTACGGGCCTGGTAGTCGGCCCAGAGATCGGGGCGGCGGGCGCGGGTGAGCGCCTCAGCCTGCTCCCGCCGCCAAGCCTCGATCGCGGCGTGATGGCCGGACAGGAGGATGTCGGGCACCTTGCGTCCCTCCCAATCATTGGGGCGGGTGTATTGCGGATGCTCCAAGAGGCCGTGGGAGAAGCTCTCCTCCTCCGTCGAGGCGGCGTTGCCGAGCACGTTGGGCAGCAGGCGCACGGTGGCGTCGATCAGGGCCATGGCCGGGATCTCGCCCCCGGTCAGGACAAAATCGCCGAGCGAGACCTCGGTGATGCCGTGCGCCTCGATCACCCGCTCGTCCACCCCCTCGAACCGGCCGCAGAGAAGCGTGACGCCCGGCCCGGCGGCGAGCTCCCGCGCCATCGCCTGATCGAAGCGCCGCCCGCGGGGGGAGAGGTAGAGGAGGGGGCCGGTCACGGGTGCGGCGCGGATCGCGGCGTCTAGCACATCGGGGCGCAGCACCATGCCCGCGCCGCCTCCCGTCGGCGTGTCGTCCACCGCCCGGTGCTTGCCGAGCCCGTGTTCGCGGATATTGGTGAGCGCAAGCTGCCAGAGCCCATCTTTCAGCGCGCGGCCCGTCAGCGACTGGCCGAGGGGCCCGGGAAACATCTCCGGATAGAGCGTGAGCACGCGCGCGGTCCAGACATTGGCCAGCACCTTCTCCTCCATCAGCGCGCGGGGTGTGGCGCTGGCGGAGATCGACTTGCGCCCGACGGAGCGCATCAGGTGCGGCCCGGGCCGGGCCGGCCTCCGGCGGGGATACTTGAAGAAGAGGGAGCGCAGGTCATTCCGCATCCTCGGAGATATCGGCGACGATACGGCCCGCGGTCAGGTCCACCGTGGGCACCGCCTCGCGCGTGAAGGGGACGAGGGTCTCACCCTTTGGCCCCATCACCTCCAGTATGTCGCCCGCGCCGTGGTCGTGGATGGCACGGACCCGGCCGAGCTCCGTCCCGCCGGTATCGAGCACGGTCAGGCCGATCAGGTCGGCATGGTAGAACTCGTCATCGGGCAGGGCTGGTAGCCGCTCCCGCGGGGCGTAGAGGCGGGTGCCCTTGAGCGCATCCGCCTGCTCCTTGGTCGCGATGCCGGAGAGGCGGGCGGCGAGGCCGTTCTTGATGGCACGCGTGATGGTCACGTCGAAGGACCTGTCGGCCTTCTCGGTTATCAGCGGCGCGTAGTCGGCGATCGCACCGGGATCGGAAGTGAAGCTCTTCAGCCGAACCTCCCCCCGGACACCGAAGGCGCCCGCGATGGCGCCGACGCAGACGAGATCGCTCATCGGACCAGAACCTCCGGCGGGCCGGGGGGGCTCTCCCATCCGGCGGTGACAAGCTCGGGCGTCTCGCTCTCCGCCTCGGGCCAGCCGAGGCAGAGATAGCCGACGAGGCGCCAGTGGGCGGGCACCGCGAGGTCGCGGGCCAGCCGCTCGGGATCGAGGATCGACACCCAGCCGAGGCCCAACCCGCGGGCGCGGGCGGCGAGCCACAGATAGGTGATCGCACCGACCACCGAATAGGCGCGCGCCTCGGGCATCGTGCGGGCGCCGAGGCCCGCACCCTTCGCCGTTTCGTCGTCGCAGAAGACCGCGAACTGCACCGGCGCCTTCCGCATCCCGGCGAGCTTCAGCGTTGCATAGCGCGCTGCCTGCTCGCCGGAATAGCCGGCGAGGGCGTCCGCGTTGGCCGCCTCGAAATTGGCGAGCGCGGCTTCCAATGCCTGCTCCGAGATCACCCGGACGAAGCGCCAGGGAGCGCTGAGGCCGACCGAGGGTGCGCGTTCCACCGCCGTCAGGCACGCCTCCAGCACCGCGTCGGGCACCGGATCCGTGCGGAACCGGCGGACGTCGCGGCGCCAGCGGAGGAGCTCATCGAGCTCGGCGGCGAAGGCTGAGGAGAAGGCGCGCATCGGCGGGCGCGGGGAGGATCACTCCTCCGCCGCGGCTTCCTCTGCGGGCTCTTCGGCCGGTGCGGCTGCGGCCTCGGCGGCCTCCGCTTCCTTGGCGGCACGCTCTTCCGCGCGGTCCTTCGCCTTCTGGCCCGGCTCCGCCTTCTTCATGTTGGCGCGCTCTTTCTTGTCGACGATGCCGGCGGCTTCGAGGAAGCGGGACACGCGGTCGGTGGGCTTTGCACCCTTGGACATCCAGTCCTGGACGCGCTCGAGGTCCATCTTCACGCGCTCCTCGGAGTCCTTCGGCAGCAGCGGGTTGTAGGTGCCCAGCTTCTCGATGTAGCGGCCGTCGCGGGCAAAGCGCGAGTCGGCGGCGACGATGCGGTAGAACGGGCGCTTCTTGGAGCCCCCGCGGGCGAGACGGATGGTGACGGCCATGATGTTTCTCCTTGATCTGGTCGTACGTAGCGGCTTGATCGCTCAAGCCTTTTCCTGAAATTGCTCGTGATGGCGGATGACTTCCTGAATGATGAAATTCAGGAACTTCCGCATGAAATCCGGGTCGAGATCGGCATCGGCGGCGAGCCGTTCCAGCCGGTCGATCTGTTCCGATTCCCGGGTCGGGTCGGAAGGCGGCAGCGCGTGCTCCGCCTTCAGCTGGCCCACCGCCTGCGTGCGCTTGAAGCGCTCGGCGAGGGTGTAGACGAGGATGGCGTCGAGGTTGTCGATGGCCGCGCGGTGCTCGGCCAGGACTTCGCGCGCGTGCTGAATCGCATCAGTCATCGTTGCCCTCCGGATGGAGCCAGATGCCGCAGGCCGTATCGTGCTCCGCCGTGCCGACGTCAGCGGCGCCCATGCGCTCGGCCAGCGCGATGGAACGGGTGTTGGCCCGGTCGATATAGCTGACGAGCCGCTGGCCTGGCAGGTGAGCGCGCGCCCAGTTGCGGGCAGCCTCGGCGGCCTCACGGGCGATGCCCTTGCCCTCGGAGCCGGCGTAGAGGTTCCAGCCCAGCTCCAGATCTGCGTGGTGCGGCGGGTGGTGGAGACCGACTTGGCCAGCCAGCTTGCCCTCATGCTCCACCATCCAGAAGCCGAAGCCGAAGGTGGCCCAGGTGCCGACATCGGTGAGGAAAAGGTTCCAGGCGCCGCGAAGGTCCAGCGGGCCGCCGATATGCTGGGCACGGTCGGAGGCGTAAAAGGCCGCGTAGGTCTCAAAATCGGCGAGCTGGGGCGGGCGCAACGTCAGGCGCTCGGTGGTCAGGACAACCCCCTCCCCGACACTCCCCCGTGAACAGGGGAGGGGGTCAAGCTGCTCGGCGCGTGCACGCATGTAGGGGGCGACGGTCATGCGGCGCCTCCAAAGCGGTAGGTGACGGAGTTCGGCATCCATGCGGGCGCCTGGGCTGCATCATCGCGCCTGCCGCCGAGGCGCAGGGCGACGGCGTGGGAGGCCGCGTTGTCCGGCTCGATCCGCGCGACGATGCCGGGCCAGCCAAGATCGTCGAGGAGGTGGGCGAGGACGCGGGCGGCGGCCTCCGTCGCATAGCCCTGGCCGGTATGCGCGTCGTCCCAGAGCGTCCACGTCATTTCCGCCGGTTGGGCAGTGTCGTAGTGCAGTGGGCCGACATGGCCGATGGCGGGCGCGTCCGCGTCGAGGCAGATCGCGTAGCGGCCGTAGCCCATCAGCGTCCACTGGCCGATCATCGCCGCAAACTTCTCGACCGCGCGGAAGGGCTTCGACGGGCCGCCGGTGAAGGCGGTGCGGGGGCCGGTGGAGTAAGCGAGGAAAGCGTCGCGGTCGCGCGTGTCGAGGCGGCGCAGCGTCAGGCGCTCCGTCGTGAGGAGGGGGGCAGCCCCCTTCGTCAGGGATACCCCCTCCCCATCCCTCCCCCGAAGATGGGGGAGGGGGCCGTCCTGCGTTGGACGGTCCGCGTCATATGCCGGTTTGGCGCTCACTTCTTCTTGCCGAAGCCGGAGAGATCAGGAGGCAGGGCCGCACCGCCAAGGCCCGGCAGGCCGCCTGCGGGCGGGGTGGACGCGGGGCCGCCGAGGCCCGCGGGAGGCGTCGCCCCCGGTGGCAGCCCGCCGCCCTTTCCCATCAGCGCGCCGAGGCCGCCGCGCATCAGGCCCTTCTTGCCCATCTTCCCCATCTTCTTCATCACGTCGGCCATCTGGCGGTGCATCTTGATGAGGCGGTTGAGCTCCTGCACCTCCAGCCCCGCACCGGCCGCGATCCGCTTCTTGCGCGACGCCTGCAGGAGGGCAGGGTTGCGGCGCTCCGCCTTGGTCATGGAATTGATCAGGGCAACCTGGCGCTTGAGCACCTTGTCGTCGATGCCCGCGCCCTCCATCTGCTTGGCCATCTTGCCCATGCCCGGCAGCATGCCCATGACGCCCTGCATGCCGCCCATCTTCATCATCTGCTCGAGCTGGTTCTTGAGGTCGTTCATGTTGAACTGACCCTTCTGGAACCGCTTCATCATCTTCTCGGCCTGTTCGGCCTCGATCTGCTCCTGAGCCTTTTCGACGAGGGAGACGATGTCGCCCATGCCGAGGATGCGGCCCGCGATGCGCTGGGGGTGGAATTCCTCCAGCGCGTCCATCTTCTCGCCCAGACCGACGAACTTGATGGGCTTGCCGGTGACCGCGCGCATGGACAGCGCCGCACCGCCGCGGCCGTCGCCGTCCATCCGGGTGAGCACGACGCCGGTGATGCCGATGCGCTGGTCGAAGTTCTCGGCCGTGTTGACCGCGTCCTGACCGGTGAGGCCGTCGACCACGAGGATTGTCTCGTGCGGTTTCGCCTCGTCGCGCACGGCCTCGACCTCGGCCATCAGCGCGTCATCGATGGAGAGGCGGCCCGCCGTATCCAGCATGTAGATGTCGTAACCGCCCAGGGACGCCTGCTGCTTCGCGCGCCTGGCGATCTGCACCGGGGACTGGCCGGGCACGATCGGCAGCGTGTCGACGCCGATCTGGGTGCCGAGCACCGCGAGCTGCTCCATCGCCGCAGGGCGGGAGGTGTCGAGGGAGGCCATCAGCACCCGCTTCTTGCCCTTGTCCGTGAGGCGCAGGGCGAGCTTTGCGGTGGTGGTGGTCTTGCCCGAGCCTTGGAGGCCGACCATCAGGATCGGGGCGGGGGGGCTGTCAACGCGCAGCTCGCCCGCGGTCTCGTCATCGCCCGCGAGGGTGGCCACAAGCTCGTCATGGACGATCTTGATGACCTGCTGGCCGGGGGTGACGGACTTGGTGACGGCCTGGCCGGTGGCCTTTTCCTGCACCCGCTTGATGAAGTCGCGGGCCACGGGGAGGGAGACGTCTGCTTCGAGAAAGGCAACACGGACCTCGCGGAGCGCCGTGGCCACGTCCTCCTCGCTCAGCGCGCCCTGGCGCGTGAGCTTGTCGAGCACGCCGGAGAGGCGGTCTGACAGGTTCTCGAACATGGTCCGTCTCCTTTATCCCATGTACCAAACGGCGAACGCACCGGCGGGCGCAACGCGCTGACCGGTGGCGATCCCCGGCGCACGGGCCGCGGGACCGGAAGCTCTCACTTCCGGGAATATCGCAGGCAGATACGGGAGGATCCCCGCCGGGTCAAGGGAGGACACGCGCGGCCGAGCCGCAGCGCGCGCCGAAAAAGAAAAGGCCCGCCGAAGCGGGCCCTCCCCAGGGGTGTGAAACCTTGATGTCTCAGTGGACGAGAACGGCGTAGGACCGGAAGTCCTCGGAGTTCTCGTCGGCCGGATCCGCGATCCCGATAAACTCGGCATAGACGTTGGCCACGTCGATATCCTCATTCCAGCAGTCGCTGATTGCGTTCTGGCCCGGGGTCACGTCGACGCTGTCCAGCGCCGGTTGCCAGACCGTGTCGAGCCACTCCTGCTCTTTTGCGGAGTCCCAGATCTGGCCGGACGCTTCCCATGCATCCCGCGCTGCACTCTTGGCCAGGTCACGCGCCAGCGCCACCTGGTCCGTCGTCGAGCCGAGGTCGCATTCCGTAACATGGACGGGGCGGGTGTAGAAGACGTCGATCACCGCCTCGAGTTCGGAGATGTAGGCTCCCGAGTAGGCATTGACGTCGCTCAGCCCATCGGTCGGTACCGTGTCCATCACCGAGCAGTTGATAACCGCGATCCGCTGACGGCGACGCTCCTCGGGCTGTTCGGCCCGAACGTTGCTGCTGGCGAACTGGTAATGCGTCGGCTCGGTATTGATGACAGACCTGTCGCTTCCCGGACCGGCGGAAAGATTCGCGTCTAGGAACTTGTCGTACTGACGCTCGACCAGCGAATAGCCTTCATACATCGTCTGAGCCAGCGCGATGTCCCACTCCTCGGTCGTGGTGGGGTTGGAAAAGTCGACACCTGCGTCGTAGAGATTGCCATAGTAGCCGGCCACGTACTCGAGGAAGCTCGCGACATAGGTCAGGCTGACCACTTCGGCCGGATCGAGATCAGCATGGGAGAGGTCCGTGTTTGGATAGGCCGGCGTCAGGGTACCGTTGCGCCAGGTGATGAAGATGTTCTGCGACGGCTCCGGGTCGCCGACTTCGTAAGGTACAGCCTGGAACTGGATCTCGCGGACGCTGCGCGGATCGATCCGGATATCGAAGTCGAGGCCGGTCTCTGCCTGCTTGACGACGGCGTCCTGATACTGGTCCGTATTGTTGACCATCACCCAGATCGTGTCACCGGTACTCGGCACGACGCCCCTTGAGTCGGCGGTCACACCATCGCTGAAGTACTCGGCTGCCGGGATTTCCTCCACCTCGCCCGTGGTGGATCCCTCCACCGGGACCATAGCGGGCGGATAGTAGTCGTTTATCGGCTCGTTCGGACCGATCGCCGTGCGGTTGGTCGAGCTTTCGCCATAGGTCGTAAGAACCTCCGGCATCGCGATATTGCCGTTGTAGATGGGGCAGTTCGCGCCCGACGTTGCCTTCAGGCAGGTCGGGCTCAGCATCGGCCCCCAGCTGTCGTGGGTCGCGCCATCGACTTCGAGGTAGTTGCGACGGCTTGCCGAGTTGGCTACCTCATCGGGATACACGCCGGTTTCAAGCAGCAACGCGGTAAGATCCCGCTGGGCGGTGTCGAGCCGGCTGTAGGCATCCCGACCCTCGAACCGGCCACCTGCGGCGTAGTTGCCCTCGGCGTAGAGCTCGTCTCGGGCGTTCCCGAGGGTCCGCGTCTCTCGGGAGCTCAGGCCCTCCGCTTCTTCCTTGGCTTCGAGAGCTGCGATCGTATCGGTCAGGGTGACGATGTTCTGCTCTGCATCGGCGACGTCCGCCTGGGCGTCGCCGGCCTGCTCCTGCACGAAATGAACGTCGTATTCCGCGCGGGTCAGCATGCCGTGCGGTGCGACGTAGTCCGGTGCGAAGTCGCGGTCGGACGTGACCGGAAGCGACAGCACGCGGTCCATCGGGGCGTCCCAGATGTCGAAGAGCGTGTTGAGGCTGGTCGTGATCGTCTCGGGCTCCGCCGCTTTCACGATGACGTCGCCGCCGATGCACTGGAGCTGCGGTTCGATGGTGGCCAGCAGGCACATGTCGCGCAGCTGTTCCAGCTCGTCGTCCGAGGTGGAGTACTGCCAGGTGCTGGCGATGGTGCCGGTGCCGCCATTGTCCGTATTCGGCGGGTTCAGGCTGAAGACGCGCTCGAGGTTCGCATCGCTGCAGATACCGTCGGGATCGCCGCCGATCTCGTCGAGCGGGTTTTTCAGCAGGCCGACGCGGATCAGGTTGTCATTGGTGCTGAGCGGCATCGGGTTGTTCGCGTTGTCGCGGTCGCTGGTGAGGCGGAAGATGGCGCCTTCCTGGTCGTCCATGATCTCGGCGAAGCTCTGCCGCTCGTTCTCGAACGGGTTGCACATCACCATCGTGGAGATGTCGCCGCAATAGGAGACCTGCATGCGCGCCACGGCGAACGCCGACAGCTGCATTTCGGTGGGCATGTTCAACTCGCCGGTGCCGTCGGTGGCATCGGACAGGCGCTGGCGCAGCTCGTCGTCGATCTGGTTGATCGGGTTGCCGTTCTCGTCGAAGAACTGGGTCCCCTCGTTGATGAGCTGGGCACGGGTGCGGTCCGTCACGCCGCCGGTCTCCGTCACGCCGTCGAGGCCGATGCTCAGGAAGGCGAGCTTGATCGTCCGGGCGTCGGCCTGGACGAAGACGTGCGTGGCCTCATCGTCGAGCTCGGTGGCGAAGGTGGTCAGCGCCGCCTCGGAGAACGCGCCGTTTCCGTCGACCGGGTTGGCGCTGAGGAAGGTGAGGGGTTCCTGGACCCTGAACTCGGCCTCGCCCTCGGTGAAGCTGGAGGATTGCGACACGGCGAGCGCCGCGTTGGTGGCCCGCGTCAGCGCGCCCTGCTCGCCGTCGAGTTCGTTGGCGGCGGCGAGCGCGGCCTTGTCGACGAAGCTCTGCATCTGGGAATGCGCCGAGTAGGCGCGCCCGAAGTCGATGACCAGACCCGTCGAGGTCAGCAGCATGACCGAGAAAATGACGACCTGGATGGCAACGACGGCGTCGTCCTCCTGCCGGAATCGACGCAGGACATTCATGGCAGTCTTGAGCATTGGTGTGTTCTCCCCACCTTCATGTCGAACCGCCCGGATCGAAGCCCCCACACCGATCCTGGACGGCGGCGATCCCAACCCACGGGATACACCTGACCTGAGCGGAAACATGCCAAAGCGCCCTCACCAACGCAACGCGCAAGGCTGGCCATTTCCCGCCGAGCCGGGCAGATAGTGGCCAAAACGCAGCTATATTGTGTCCAATGACTTTAAGTTGAGTGGAGAAATGAACGATTCTCAGCGCTTTCAGGTCGCCGCCTTCTACGTATTTACGCGAATCACCTCGCCCGAAACGGTGGTTGCAGCCCTTTCGGGTGAGCTGAGGGCCTTGAGTGTTCGCGGAATTCTCCTCGTCGCGGATGAGGGCATAAACGGAACACTCGCCGGAACGCCCGAGGCCATACGTGGCGCCCTGCAACGTCTGCGCGCAATTCCCGGTTGTGAAGCGCTGGCGCCGAAGTTCAGCGGTGCCACCGAAATGCCCTTCCGCAAGCTGCGCGTCCGGCTTAAATCGGAGATCGTGACACTGGGCACGGGGCCGGTCGATCCGACTGCCTCCGTGGGTCGCTACGTGAAACCCGCGGACTGGAACGCGCTCATCTCCGATCCGCAGGTCGTGGTCATCGACACCCGCAACGACTACGAAGTCGCGATCGGCTCGTTCGAAGGTGCCATGGATCCCGGGACGGAGAGTTTCCGGGACTTCCCCGCCTGGTGGCGCGAAAATGCGGCCCGCTTCCACAACAAGAAGGTCGCGATGTTCTGCACGGGTGGCATCCGGTGCGAAAAGTCGACGAGCTGGCTTCTGGGCGAGGGGGTGGATGAGGTCTTCCACCTCGAGGGCGGCATCCTGAAGTACCTCGAGGAGGTGCCGGAGGAGGAGAGCCTCTGGCGCGGCGAGTGCTTCGTCTTCGACGAGCGCGTCTCGGTCGGGCACGGGCTGAAGGAAGGGCCGCACGTGCTGTGCGGCGGCTGCCGGCGGCCGCTGGCGCCCGGGGACCTGAAGCACTCGGCCTATGAACGCGGGGTCAGCTGTCACCATTGCATCGACGAGCGAACGGCAGAGGACCGCGCCCGGTTCCGCGAGCGCCAGCGCCAGATCGACCTCGCCGCCGCCCGGGGCGAACGGCACCTCGGCGAGACCGGGTAGCGCAGGCTTGCCGATTGCGGGACCGCCTCCGGCGGGCGTATTTGAAGAGAGTGATACGCGGGCGGAGGACAATGGCTGAGAGCGTGCGGCGCGGATGGGGTGGACTGGCGGGGCTCGGGCTGATCGTTCTGCTCGCGCTACCCTTCGTGATCTATGCCGCGGTCTTCGGCTGGCGGGGGCTGACCACCGACATCACGGCGGAGACACATTTCCAGGTCGCCGGCGGGATGGTGGTAAATGCGGGGCTGTTTCTGCACATGCTCACCGGCGCGGTAATCACGGCACTGGCGCCCGTGCAGCTTGTGGGGGCGCTGCGACGGCGCTGGCCGCGGGTGCACCGGAAGACGGGTTACCTGCTCGCGACCTGTGCGGTGCCCGCGGCGCTCGGCGGGCTGCTCTACATCGGCGCGCGCGGAACGCAGGGCGGGGCACTGATGAGCGCGGGGTTCACGGTCTATGGAACGTTGCTGCTCGTGAGCGCCGTGCAGGCCGTGCGGATGGCGCGCGCCGGGCGGTTCGAGGCGCACAGAGCCTGGGCGCTGCGGTTCTTCGTTCTGGCGATCGGGTCCTGGCTCTACCGGCTGCACTACACACTCTGGTACCTCGCGACCGGAGGGCTGTGGTCGGAGGAGGATTTCTCGGGCGCCTTCGACATCGTGCAGAATGTCGCGTTCTGGCTGCCTTACCTGCTGCTGGTGGAGCTGTGGCTGCGGCGGGCGGAGCCGGTGGAGCGGTGATCTTCGGAAAGCGGCCACGGATCGGGTCCGAGGTGGTGATCCTGAAGAACCACCCCGGCCGACGAGCACGGGTCCCTCGGTTCTTCAGGCAACCTTAAAATCAACGCGAGTCCGGAGTGGTCCCGGATCATGTACGGGACGTTGGCGGCCTTCAGACCTCCTCGATCCGCAGGGCCACGGGTGCAGCGAGGCTCGCCGGGCTGGCTGCGATCTCGGTCAAGGCGGCGTCGAGATCGGTGCGGGCGCAGTCGTGAGTGACGATAAGCACCGGTGCCATCTCGCCCTCGTGGTCGTTCTGGCGCATCCGGTTGATGGAGATGCCATGCTTCGCCAGCGCCTGCGCCACCTGCGCCAGCGTGCCGGGCGCATCGGTCAGCGTGAGGCGCAGGTAGTGGCTCGCGGGACCGGCGCTCGCCGCGCGGTTCGCGGCGATCAGCGTCGCGGCCGGCTGGCCGAAGGCCGGAACCGTCAGCCCCCGGGCGATGTCGATCACATCGCCGAGGATCGCGGAGGCCGTAGGGCCCTCGCCGGCACCGGGCCCGGTGAAGACCGTGCTGCCGACGAAGTCGCCCTCGACAATCACCATGTTGGTCACCCCGTCGAGACGCCCGACCGGCGAGGTCGCGGGCACGAGCACCGGCTGCATGCGCTGCTCCAGCCCGTCCCCGCCCATGCGTGCGATGCCGAGGAGCTTCACGCGGTAGCCCATCTCGCGCGCCTGTTCGATGTCGGTGAGGGAGACCTGCTCGATCCCCTCGGTCGCGACGCCGTCGAAATCCACACGGGTGCCGAAGGCGGTGGCAGCAAGCAGGGCGAGCTTGTGCGCCGCATCGATGCCGCCGACGTCGAAGGCGGGATCGGCCTCGGCATAGCCGAGCTGCTGGGCCGTCGCCAGCACGTCGGCATAGTCGGCGCCGGTCTGCTCCATCTGCGTCAGGATGTAGTTGCAGGTGCCGTTCATGACGCCCATCACCCGCTCGATCCCGTTGCCGGCCAGGCCCTCGGTCAGGGCCTTCATGATCGGGATGCCGCCGGCGACGGCGGCCTCGTAGCGCAGGACGGCGCCATTTTGTTCAGCCAGTTCAGCCAGAGCCTGGCCATGGCGGGCCATCATGGCTTTGTTGGCAGTCACGAGATGCTTGCCGGCGGCGAGCGCGGTTTCCGCCAGCACCTTGGCCGGGCCGTCCTCGCCGCCCATGACCTCGACGATCAGGTCCACGTCGTCGCGGCGGGCAAGCGCCACGGGGTCGTCTTCCCACGCGAAGGCCGAGATGTCGACGCCCCGGCCCTTGGTACGGGACCGGGCGGAGATGGCCGCGATCTCGATCGCGCGCCCGGCGCGGGCGGCCATGCGCGGCCCGTGTGCCTCGATCATCCGGATCACGCCCACCCCCACGGTCCCGAGACCTGCGATGGCGATGCGGAGGGGCTGGGTCATGGTCGCGTCCTTCTGTCCGGGTCGCGCGTGGTGATAGGGGAGGGGCGGGAGCGGTGCAACAGGGATGGCGGCCTGTCCCGATGAACCCCCTCGCCACGGGAGGCGGGAGAGTGCTTCTGACATCGCGCTCCCATCGTGTGGACGGGGCAGTCGGCAACTGCGAGGCCGTTGTTCGCTTCGCGCTATGTGGCCTTCTTGCAATGCGCCAGCCCGCCGGGGACCGGCAGGCACCCGTCCGGTGCCTCAAGCTTGGTTCCGGACAGGTGGGGGCTTTCGACGGTTGGCTTATCGCGATATAGTGGTGCGCAAATCAGTAAACCACCAGATGATGTGTGACATGCCGCGAGACCACGCCGCCGCCTTCCTCGATGTCGAAGCCTCGCTGACCGGGCGGCGCTGGGTCGGCCCCGGCGCGGAGGTGGAGCGGGCAGCGGCGCATCTCGCGCAGGCCTGCGGGCTGTCGGATCCCGTCGCACGCGTGCTCGCACGCCGCGACGTGGCGGTGGAGGCGGCCGAGGCGTTCCTCGCGCCGACGTTGCGCGACCTGATGCCCGATCCGTCGTCGCTCAAGGACATGGATCATGCGGTCGAGCTCTTCGTCGCGGCGGTGAACGGGCGCCGTCGGATCGCGATCTTCGCCGATTACGACGTGGACGGCGGGGCCTCCGCCGCGCTGATCCTCGACTGGCTCGCGACGATGGGGCACGGCGCGACGCTCTACATCCCCGACCGGATCGACGAGGGTTATGGCCCGAACGTGCCCGCCATGGAGGAGCTCGCCGCCACCCACGACCTGATCGTATGCGTGGATTGCGGGACGTTGAGCCACGAGCCCATCGCCGCGGCGATGGCGAAGGGGGCGGAGGTCATCGTGCTCGACCACCACCAGGGCGGCGAGACACTGCCCCCGGCACAGGCGGTGGTGAACCCCAACCGGCAGGACGAGGAGGTGGAGTACACATATCTCTGCGCCGCAGGCGTAGTGTTCCTCATGCTGGCGGGCGCGAACCGGGCGCTGCGCACGCAGGGCGCCGTGCCGGACCTGATGGCGATGCTCGACCTCGTGGCGCTGGCGACGGTGGCGGACGTGGCGCCGCTGACGGGCTTCAACCGGGCGCTGGTGCGGCAGGGGCTCAGCGTCATGGCGCGGCGGGCGCGGCCCGGGCTGGTGGCTCTCGCCGACGTGGCGGGGCTCACGTCTCGGCCCACGACCTATCACCTCGGCTTCCTGATGGGACCACGGGTCAATGCGGGCGGGCGGATCGGCGCGGCGGATCTCGGCGCGCGGCTGCTCGCCACGCGGGATGCGCATGAGGCAGCGGCGCTCGCCGAACGGCTCGACGGGCTGAACCGGGACCGGCGGGAGATCGAGGCCGTGGTGCTCGCGCAGGCCATGGAGCAGGCCGAGGTGCGGGGCACGGACGGTCCGCTGGTCTGGGCCGCGGGCGAGGGCTGGCATCCCGGTGTCGTCGGCATCGTGGCGGCCCGGTTGAAGGAGGCGACCAAGCGCCCCGCCGTCGTGATCGGTCTCGACGGCGGGATCGGCAAGGGCTCGGCCCGCTCGGTGGCAGGGGTGGATCTCGGCGGCGCGGTGGCGGCGTGCACCCGCGAGGGACTGCTCCTGAAGGGCGGCGGGCACGCGATGGCCGCCGGGCTGACCGTGACGGAAAGCGGGCTGGACGCCGCGATGGAGCGGCTGGCGGCCCTTCTGGAGCGTCAGGGCGCGGGGGCCGGCGGGCCGCAGGACCTTCGCATCGATGGGCTCGTGACGCCGGAGGGTGCGACACCGGCGCTGATCGAGGACCTGGAGGCCGCAGGCCCCTACGGCGCGGGCGCCCCGGCACCGCTTTTCGCACTGTCCTCGCAGCGGATCTGCTTTGCCAAGCGCGCAGGGGAATCCCACCTGCGCCTGACCTTGCAGGGCGCCGGCGGCGGACGGCTCGATGCCATCGCCTTCCGCGCATTCGAGGGGGACCTCGGTCCCGCACTGGAAGCGCATGGGGGCCGGCCCTTCCACGTCGCGGGTCGCCTTGAAATCGACGAATGGGGCGGTCGGCGCCGGGCGAAGTTGCGCGTGGAGGACGCCGCACCCGTTTGACGTGATTCACGTATAAAATGCGGCGAGATCACCACATTTGCCGTATTCCTGCCCAATTGGCGCCAGATACGCCAATTTGCTCAGCTAAGACTTCCGTCAGATAAAGGTTCCACTCATCAGGCGGAAAAAGTCGCAACGTCGGATTCGAGGGTTTTTGCCTCGTACCGACTGTGGCGGTACCGTTTTGGATAAGGCCCTGCGAGAGGCCAGACACCAGTTGGAGTGGACAGTGCACGATTTCATGAAAAAGGGCGTTCGATACGCTCTCTGCCTTTTCGCAGTGGCCGGAAGCCTCTTCGCCGCGAGCGCTGATGCGCGGTCATTTCCCTCGGATCCGGATCTTGCGCAGGGTGTCCGGCTGGCGCTCTGGAACGTGCCCGACGACGTGATGCGCGCCGTCGAGCGGGCGAATCTCGACGGCGGGATCGACAGCTCGTTCCGGTCGCAGGCGATCGGCGACTTCGACGTCTTCGTGGCGTTCGCGGACGATATCGAGGACCTTTCGGTGGTGCCGTTCGCGGACACACTCGGTTTCGATGCCGCGCTGCTGACGCGGCGAGACGGCGGGGCATCCTTCCGTGCGGGCTATGTCTTTGCGCCGGGGTCCGACCGGCTGCTACGCGTCGTGATCTTCGACGGGCCGGTTTCGGTGGAGCGGGTCTCGGCCACCTGTATCGGGTCGCTGATCCACGAACTGGCGGCGGTGCCCGGCGCACTCGAATTCGGACCCGGCTTCCCGCTGGAGCCCTTCGGCCGCTGCTCGGTGGATGGCGGACCGGTGGCGCTCGACTGACGCTCCACGTCCTGCCGGACGCATCGGCCCCGTTCTGCGGGGCCGTGTCGTTTGGGGCGGAGCGCATCCGGCTTGATCGGGGGGCGACGGCGGGCCATGCTCGCGCTCCCTGACCGTGACGCGGGACGCGCCGATGCTCCGAGACCTGCCGAAGCTCTGCTTTGTCGCCTCCCACGCGCCGGTGGCCGAGGCGGCGCGCGAGGTGCTTGCGGAGCGTCACGGGGATCACGACGCGCATGATGCGGACGTGATCGTGGCGCTGGGCGGGGACGGCTTCATGCTCTCGACCCTCCATGCGACGGAGGCGCTGGATGTGCCGGTCTACGGCATGAACCGCGGCACCGTGGGCTTCCTGATGAACGCCTATGCCGAGGACGATCTGCAGGATCGGATCGCCGCGGCGGAAGAGGCGGTGATCCACCCCCTTCGCATGGAGGTCGCGGATGAGGCGGGCGAGGTGCACACGGCCCTTGCCATCAACGAGATCTCGCTGCTGCGCATGGGGCCGCAGGCGGCGAAGCTCAGGATCAGCGTCGACGGGCGGGAACGGATGGCAGAGCTTGTCTGCGACGGTGCGCTCGTCTGCACGCCTGCGGGCTCCACCGCCTATAATTATTCGGCACACGGGCCGATCCTGCCGATCGGGACCGATATCCTGGCGCTGACCGCGATCTCGGCCTACCGGCCGCGGCGCTGGCGGGGCGCGCTGGTGCCGTCGAGCTCCGAAGTTGTGTTCGACGTGCTTGAGCATGAGAAGCGCGGCGTGGCGGCCACGGCAGATTCCGAGGAGGTTCGTGACGTGGTGCGCGCCGTGATCCGGTCCGAGCCCTCGGTGGCGCATCGCCTGCTCTTCGACCCCGGCCATGGGCTGGAGGAGCGGCTGATCCGCGAACAGTTCGTATGAGGGCCGTGCGCCTCCGGCGGGCGTACTTGCCGGAAAGATGAAGGGGCAGGGTGTGGCTTTGCCGCGTCAGCAGTGCGGTGTGGTTTGCCCGGCAGAGCCGCCCGGCGGGGGCAGCGGACTGGACCGGGGGGCAGCGGGCCGGTAGGATGCGTGGGATAACCGGGGCGCCATGATCCCGGACCCATGAGGCCAGACATGCAGTTTCCCCAGCGCTTTTCCGGCCTGCCGGAATACGCCTTTCCACGCCTGCGCGCGCTTCTCGCCCCCCACTCGCCGGGCGGAGCGGAAGTGCCGATGTCGATCGGTGAGCCGATGCATCCGGTGCCGCCGATGCTGGCGGAGGTGCTGGCCGGGGCCATCGCGGGCTATTCCAAGTATCCGCCCAATGAGGGCCTGCCGGAGCTGCGGGCGGCCCAGTCGGCCTGGCTGAGGCGGCGCTATGGCGTCGAGAAGGATCCGGAGACCGAGATCCTGCCGCTCAACGGCACACGCGAGGGGCTGTTCGCGGCCTGCGTTGCGCTGGTGGCCGAGGAGAAGAACGGCGCGCGGCCCGTCGTGCTGCTGCCGAACCCGTTCTATCAGTGCTATGCCGTGGCCGCGCTGACGGCGGGGGCGGAGCCTGTCTATGTGCCCGCGACGACGGAGACCGGGTTCCTGCCGGATTTCGCCTCGGTGCCGGAGGATCTGCTGGCCCGGACGGCGGCGGTCTACATGTGCTCGCCTGCCAATCCGCAGGGCGCGGTGGCGGACCTGGCGTACTGGCAGGGGCTGCTGGCGCTGGCCGAGGCCAACGATTTCCGGGTCTTCGCCGACGAGTGCTATTCGGAGATCTGGCGTGACGCGCCGCCGACCGGGGCGCTGGAGGCGCTGGGGAGCACCGATCCCGAGCGGCTGATGGTGTTTCATTCGCTGTCCAAGCGGTCGAACCTGCCGGGGCTGCGCTCGGGCTTTTGCGCGGGCGGGCCGAAGAGCATCGCGGCGATGCGCCAGCTCCGCTCCTATGCCGGGGCGCCGTTGCCCATTCCAGCGCAGAAGGCGGCGGCCGCGATCTGGGCCGACGAGGCGCATGTGGAGGCGAACCGGGCGCTCTATGCCGAGAAGTTCGCGCTGGCCGATGAGGTGCTGGGCAACGTGCCGGGATATTCCTCGCCCGAGGCCGGGTTCTTCCTGTGGATCGGGGTCGAAGACGACGAGGCGACATGCATCCGCCTCTGGTCCGAGCATGGGGTGAAGGTGCTGCCGGGCTCCTATCTGAGCCGGGAGAGCGATGCGCGGCTAGGCGGCGGCAATCCGGGCGCGGGCTACATCCGCGCGGCCCTCGTCGCTCCGGCGGTGGAAGTCCGCACGGGGCTCGAGGCGATCCGCGAGACGTTGGGAGGTGGCTGAGGCGATGGCGTTCTTCACCGCACGCGCGGTCCGCGACCCGCTGAAGGGCGAGACCGGGCGGGTCTGGAGCCACTGGACCGGCCGCGGGATCGGCGCGGCCTTGCTGGTGCTGTCGCTGCCGCTGGTCGCGATGCTGTGGACGTGGAGCCCGGAGGACCCGTCGCTCTTCAACTCCGTGGACCGGGTGCCGGTCAATGCGCTCGGCTATGCGGGGGCGACGCTGTCGGAGGTC
Organism: Roseobacter sp. HKCCA0434; assembly: GCA_032464575.1. GTDB lineage: Bacteria > Pseudomonadota > Alphaproteobacteria > Rhodobacterales > Rhodobacteraceae > Pontivivens. Next base: position 267,401 of record JAWDKM010000005.1, on the reverse strand, counting down.
TTCCTCCGCGCGATCGGCTGGGCGGCCTGGGGCCTGCCGCTGGCGCTCGCCGTCTGGGGGCTGCGGCTCGCGACGAAGCGCGACGGGGGTCGGGCGGTGACGCGGATCCTCTTCGTACCGCCGGCACTGGTGCTCGCGGCCGCCTTTGCTGCGGTGCATGTGCCGCCGGCGAGCTGGCTGCCGGATTTCGGGATCGGGGGCCTTCTGGGCGACCAGGTGGCCGCGGCGCTGCTGGTGCTGATCCCGCTGGAGATCGCGTTGGCGCTACCGCTGCTGGGGGTCGCCCTCGGGCTGGGGCTGCTGATCGTCGGGGCCTTTGCATTGGGCGTGGACCGGGCCGAGGCGCACTGGGGCTGGCGAGCGCTGCGGTCGGGCTGGGCGCGGTCGTGGCACGTGGTGGCCGCGGCACTCGCTTGGCTCTGGGTGCGCAAGACGCATCTACGCCCGCGCCCGCGGCAGGTCGAGGAGGAACCGGCGCCCGCCGCGCGCCTCCGCCGCGAGCCCGGCTTCGATGCCGCCGAGACGGAAGAACCGTCGGGCCGTGAGCGGCTGATGGCCCGTATCAACGCCGCCGTCGCCCGGCGCGAGGAGCCGGAGGAAGTTGTGGAGCCTGCGCCCGCCCTGGAGGCAGCGGCCCGCGACGAGCCGGTCTTCCGTCCCGTCGTGCAGCACAAGGCGCCAAAACCGCAGGTCAAGAGCCGGGCCGCGCAGGCCGAGGAGCAGCCGCAGCTCGATTTCGAGAGCGACCCGGCGCGGGCCTATGACCGGCCCGCCCTGTCGCTGTTGGAGAACCCGATCGGGATCGTTCGGCAGAACCTCAGCGACGAGGCGCTAGAGCAGAACGCGCGGATGCTGGAGAGCGTCCTCGACGACTACGGCATCCGGGGGGAGATCGTCTCCGTCCGACCCGGGCCCGTCGTCACGATGTACGAGCTGGAACCGGCGCCGGGCCTGAAGGCGTCGCGCGTGATTGGCCTGGCCGACGACATCGCGCGGTCCATGTCGGCGCTCGCCGCCCGTGTCTCCACCGTGCCGGGGCGCTCGATCATCGGGATCGAACTGCCCAACGAGGTGCGGGAGAAGGTGCTGCTGCGCGAGATCCTGTCGGCGCCCTCCTATGGCGACAGCAAGCACAAGCTGCCGCTGGCGCTGGGCAAGGATATCGGCGGCGAACCGGTCGTGGCGAACCTCGCGCGGATGCCGCACCTGCTGATCGCGGGGACCACGGGCTCGGGCAAGTCGGTGGCGATCAACACCATGATCCTCAGCCTGCTCTACCATCTGGGGCCGGAGGAGTGCCGGCTGATCATGATCGACCCGAAGATGCTGGAACTCAGCGTCTATGACGGGATCCCGCACCTCCTCTCCCCCGTCGTGACCGATCCGAAGAAGGCCGTGGTCGCGCTGAAATGGACGGTGGCGGAGATGGAGGAGCGCTACCGCAAGATGTCGAAGATGGGCGTGCGCAACATCGACGGCTACAACGCGCGGGTCGAGGCGGCGCTGGAGGCGGGAGAGGCGTTCACCCGCACGGTGCAGACCGGCTTCGACGACGAGACGGGCGAGCCGATCTTCGAGACGGAGGAGTTCGCACCCGAGAAGATGCCCTTCATCGTCGTGATCGTCGACGAGATGGCCGACCTGATGATGGTCGCGGGCAAGGAGATCGAGGCCTGTATCCAGCGGCTTGCGCAGATGGCACGGGCCTCGGGCATCCACCTCATCATGGCGACGCAGCGCCCCTCGGTCGACGTGATCACCGGGACGATCAAGGCGAACTTCCCCACCCGGATCTCGTTCCAGGTGACGTCGAAGATCGACAGCCGGACAATCCTGGGGGAGATGGGGGCGGAGCAGCTCTTGGGCATGGGCGACATGCTCTACATGGCGGGCGGCGGGCGGATCACCCGCGTGCACGGGCCCTTCGTCAGCGACGAGGAGGTAGAGGACGTGGTCAACCACCTCAAGACGCTGGGCGCGCCCGAATATATCTCCGGCGTGCAGGACGGCCCGGACGAGGAGGCGGAGAGCGATATCGACCTCGTGCTCGGCCTCGGTGGGAACACGGGCTCGGAGGACGCGCTCTACGATCAGGCGGTGGCGATCGTGGCGCGGGACCGCAAGTGCTCCACCTCGTATATCCAGCGCAAGCTCGCCATCGGCTACAACAAGGCCGCGCGCCTCGTGGAGCAGATGGAGGAGAACGGGGTCGTGACGCCCGCCAACAAGGTGGGCAAGCGGGAGATCCTGGTGCCCGAGGCCTGATCCCGGCTGCGCCGGGTGCCTCCGGCAGGGGCGTATTTGGCGAGAGTGATGCGGGGCCGGGGCGAGGGTGAGCTGATGTCAATCAAGGCTGTGGTGCCGCCGGACTTCGCGGCCGGGGCGGAGGCGCTGGGCGTCTCGCCCGGCGTGATGTCGGGCGGGCACCTGTTCCTGACGGGGGTGACGGGAAGCGGGCCGGATGGCGCGATGCCGGCGGATCCCCCGACGCAGTTCCGCGCGGCGTTCGACAAGATCGGGACGGTGCTGGGCACCGCGGGGCTCGGCTTCGATGCGCTGGTCGAGATGACGAGCTATCACGTGGAGCTGCGGACACATTTCGATGTCTTTGCCGCCGTCCGGCGGGAGTATGTGGCGGAGCCCTATCCAGCCTGGACGACGGTCGAGGTCGCAGGACTGCGCCGGGAGGGCGCCCTGGTCGAGGTCCGGGTGATCGCGACGGCGACGGGCTGAGCACGCCCTGCAGTTGAGGGGATTGCGGCGCGTCAAACCGCAAGGGCTCGCCATCCCTCACATTCGCGACAGGGCGCTTGCCTTGGGAGGGGGTTGTGGGACAGATGAGGCCCACCCTGCCACGAGGCCCCGCATGCTCGACGCCGCCGCGCGCAAACTGATCGATCCCGTCGTGAACCGCCTCGGCGCGGCACTGGCGCGGACCGGGATCGGTGCGGATGCGGTGACGATGATCGGGCTGGGGCTTGGGCTGCTCGCCGCCGGGGTCATCGCGCTCGGTGCGCCGGCCTGGGCTCTGCTGCCGCTCCTGCTGTCGCGCCTGGCCGACGGGCTCGATGGAGCCGTCGCGCGCGCCACCCGCAAGACCGATTTCGGCGGCTATCTCGACATCACCTGCGACTTCCTGTTCTACGGCGCGATCCCCATGGGCTTCGTCTGGCTGGATCCGGCGGCGAACGGGGCGGCGGGGGCGTTCCTGCTCACCAGCTTCTACTTCAACGGGGCGAGCTTTCTCGGCTACGCGATTTTAGCGGAGAAGGCCCGGATGGTGACCGAGGCGCGCGGGGTGAAGTCGCTCTATTTCACCGGGGGCCTGCTGGAGGGGACGGAGACGATCGTGTTCTTCGTTCTCCTGTGCCTGTTCCCCGGATGGTTCGCGCCGCTCGCCTGGATCTTCGGCGTGTTGTGCTTCGTGACCGCGAGCTCGCGCCTGTTGCTGGCCCGCCGCGTCTTCACCGCCTCATCCGACATGCCGGAGACACCATGAAACGACTTCTCGCCCTCGCTCTCTCCCTGCCGCTGGCCGCCGCGGCCCAGACCGATCCCGCCGATTGGGAGGCTGTGACGGCGGCAGCGGACGGCCAGACCGTCTATTGGCATGCCTGGGGTGGGTCGACGACCACGAACGCCTTCATCGAGTGGGTCGGTGAGCGGGTGTGGGAAGAGCACGGCGTGACGCTGGAGCACGTCAAGATCGCCTCTACCGCCGATGCGGTCAGCCGCGTGCTGGCGGAGAAGACGGCGGGACGCGACGAAGGGGGTGCGGTCGATCTCATCTGGATCAACGGAGCGAACTTCGCGGCGATGAAGGATGCGGACCTGCTCTTCGGCCCCTTCGCGGAGCAGTTGCCGAACTGGCAATACGTCGATGTCGAGGGCAAGTCGGTGCAGGAGGATTTCACCGTCCCGACCGAGGGACTGGAGGCGCCTTGGGCCATGGCTCAGGTCGTCTTCATGCACGACACGGCCGATCTGGTCGAGCCACTCGCGGATATGGAGGCGTTGGCCGCATGGGCGGCGGAGAACCCGGGCCGCTTCACCTTCCCGCAGCCGCCGGATTTCCTGGGCTCGACCTTCCTCAAGCAGGCGCTGGTGGATCTGGCGGACGATCCCGCGCTCTATGCGCCGGTCGAGGAGGCGGACTACGACGCGGTGACGGCGCCGCTCTGGTCGTTCCTGGCGGAGCTGACGCCGAACCTGTGGCGCGCGGGGCGGGCCTATCCCCAGACCGGGCCGCGGCAGTTGCAGCTCATCGCGGATGACGAGATCGACCTTGCCATCTCCTTCTCGCCCGGTGAGGCATCGACAGCGATCGCGAACTTCCAGCTTCCCGACACGGTGCGCACCTTCGTGCTGGAGGGCGGGACGATCGGCAATGCGAGCTTCGTCGCGATCCCCTACAACGCCAATGCCGCGGAAGGGGCGATGGTGGTCGCGAACTTCCTGATGTCGCCTGAGGCGCAGGCGCGCGGCCTCGATCCGCAACATCTGGGTTATGGCACGGTGCTGGATACGAACGCGCTGAGCGCCGAGGATCGGGCGCTGTTCGAGGCGATAGATCTGGGCATCGCGACACTGACGCCGGCGGAGCTCGGCACGGCGCTGCCGGAGCCGCATCCGAGCTGGATGACCCGGATCGAGGCGGACTGGATCGAGCGCTACGGCGTGGCCCAGTAATGGCGCGCCCGGCCCGCCGCAGTCGCCGCGGGCTCAAGTTCGTCCCCTCCCTGACGGTCCTCGTCATGCTCGGCCCTGTGGCGGCGGGGCTGGCCGGGACGCTCGCGCCCGCGCTGGGCTGGATGCCGGCGACGGGTGCTGTGGAGCTGAGCGGCGCGCCCTTCGCGCAGCTCTTCGGCTGGGCGGGGTTCTGGGACGCCGTGCGGCTGAGCCTCTTGAGCGGGGTGGGCGCGACGGTGCTGTCGCTCGCCATTGTGGTGGCGATCTGCGCGGCGTGGCAGGGGACGCGGACGTTCCGGGCGATCGAGCGGCTGCTCTCGCCGCTGCTGTCGGTGCCGCACGCGGCGGCGGCCTTTGGGCTGGCCTTTCTTCTGGCGCCCTCCGGCTGGATCGTGCGGGCGATGACGCCGGAGCTCACGGGTTGGAGCCGACCGCCGGATGTGCTGATCGTGCAGGATCCCTGGGGCCTCGCGCTGATGCTCGGGCTGGTGGTCAAGGAGGTGCCGTTCCTCATGCTGATGACCATAGCCGCACTCGGGCAGGCGGAGACCGGGCGCAGCCTGCTGGTGGGCCGTGCGCTGGGCTACGGGCGGGAGAAGGCTTGGCTCGTCACCGTTTTCCCGCGGCTCTATGCGCAGATCCGGCTGCCGGTCTACGTGGTGCTCGCCTACTCGATGTCGGTGGTGGACGTGGCGCTGATCCTGGGGCCGAACACGCCGCCGACGCTCGCCGTGCAGGTGGTGCGGTGGATGGCCGATCCGGATCTCGCGATGCGGTTGCAGGCGGCCGCCGGGGCGATCGTGCAGCTTGGGCTGGTCTTGGGGGCGCTGGCGGCCTGGCGGCTTGGGGAGATCGCGGTGGGCCGCCTCGGCTGCCGCTGGGCGCAGGGGGGCGGACGTGCGCGGAGCCTCTCGGCGGTCCGGGGCCTCGCGGTGCTGCCGGGCGTGCTGGCGGCGGCGCTCCTGATCCTCGGCCTTGCCGGGCTCGCGCTGTGGTCGGTCGCGGGGCACTGGTCCTTCCCGCATGTGCTGCCCGACGGCCTGACCTGGCTGAGTTGGGAGCGGCACGGGCACGCGGTTCTTTCGGTGAGCGGGGAAACGGCGCTGATCGGTGCGGTCGCCGTGCTGATCGCGCTGGTCCTGACCATCGGATGCCTGGAGGCGGAGTATCGTTATGACCTCAGGATGGGCGCGGCGTCGATGTGGGTGCTCTACCTGCCGCTGCTGGTCCCGCAGATCGCGTTCCTGCCGGGGCTGCAGGCGCTGATGCTGGCCGGCGGGCTCGATGCCGGGCGCGGCGCGGTGATCGCGGCCCATGTCGTCTTCGTGCTGCCGTACGTCTTCCTGTCGCTCGGCGACCCGTTCCGGGCGTGGGACCGGCGGATGGGGACGATCGCGGCGGCCCTCGGCGCACGACCCGACCGGGTGCTGTGGCGGGTGCGACTGCCCATGCTGCTGGCCCCGGTTCTCACCGCGGCGGCGGTGGGTTTCGCGGTGTCGGTGGGGCAGTACCTGCCGACGCTGCTGGTCGGCGGCGGTCGGGTGCCGACGCTGACGACCGAGGCGGTGGCCTTGGCATCCGGCGGCGACAGGCGCGCGATCGGGGTCTATGCGCTGGTCCAGACGGCGGCAGCTTTGCTGCCCTTCGCGCTTGCGCTTGCCCTGCCGCGGCTGGTCTGGGCAAACCGGCGGGGGCTCTCCCATGCGTGACGGGCTCAAACTAGACAAGCTGATGATCTGCCGGGGCGCGGACACGCTGGTGAGCGTCGATACCTGCGTGGCTCCCGGCGAAGTCGTCTCGATCATGGGGCCGTCGGGTGCGGGCAAGTCCACGCTGCTCGCGGCCGTCATCGGCACGCTGGCCGAGGATTTCACCCTGCACGGGCGGGTGCGTCTGGGCGGGCGCGACGTGACGCGGGAGCCGCCGGAGGCGCGGCGCATCGGCATCCTCTTCCAGGACGATCTCCTGTTCCCGCATCTCAGCGTCGCGGCCAACCTCGCCTTCGGCCTGCGCCCCGGCGCGGACCGCAAACGGCTGGTGGAGGAGGCGCTTGCCGAGGTGGGGCTGAAGGGGTTCGGTCCACGCGACCCCGCAACGCTGTCGGGCGGACAGAAGGCGCGCGTCGCGCTGATGCGGATGCTCCTGTCCGAGCCCGAGGCGCTGCTGCTCGACGAGCCGTTCTCCCGCCTCGACGCGGACCGGCGGGCACAAATGCGCGAGCTGGTCTTCGGCCGGGCGCGTGAGCGGGGCCTGCCGGTCCTCCTCGTCACCCACGATGCCGAGGATGCACAGGCCGCCGGCGGGCGGATCATCCGCATCGGCTGATCCAATCTCGACAAGTTTCGATAAAAAGCGGTCGGGCGGGCCCCCATCGCTGCAGAACTGTCGTCGAAAGCTGGGATAGAACAGGGCGTGCTACAACCTTAGCGGGAATCGCTCCGTGCCCTTTCGTCTTCATGTGATCGAGCCATCGCGCCGTGGCCGCGTGCCGCGTGTCGGCCCGCGCACCTGTCGGCGTCGGCGATATCAGGCCGGGGCGATGGGCGGAGCGTCCGCCCGCCCGGCCCCCGTCTGATACCCCCGTTTCTTCACGCTTCACCCCCCACGTCACAGAAGGATGCCCCCCATGTCGCAGACGATCCTTGGAACCTCGGACGACGACACGCTGATCGGGACGGCCGCGGCCGAATTCCTCATCGGTCTCGATGGCAACGACCTCATCAGCGGTGGGCTCGGCCTCGACACGATGGATGGCGGTGTCGGCATCGACACGGTCGATTTCAGCTATACCGGCGCCGATATCCGCATCGACCTCTCGGCGAGCCAGGCGGTCTTCGTCAACGGTGCGGTCGAGGGCATTTTCAACTTCGAGAATGCCACCGGCGGGCGCGGCGATGACACCCTGGTCGGCGATCGTGGCGACAACATCCTGAACGGCGGGCGCGGTGACGACCTGCTGATCGGCGGCTTCGGCATCGACACCTTCGATGGCGGCGGCGGCAACGACACCCTCTCCTTCGACTATGGCGGAATCGCCGTCGATGTGGACCTGAGCACCGGGCAGGCAGTTTTTGCCAATGGTGTGGTGGAAACCTTCACCAGCATCGAGAACGTGATCGGCAATGACCGCGCCAACGCGTTGACCGGCGACGCGGGCGCGAACCTGCTCGAAGGGTTGCAGGGCGACGACACGCTCGTCGGAAACGAGGGCGAGGATACGCTGCGCGGCGGCTCCGGTGACGATGTGCTGGCGGGCGGCGCCGATGACGACGTGCTGGCCGGCGGCAGCGGTGACGACACGCTGGAGGGCGGCGACGGCAGCGACCTCCTGTTCGGCGGTGCCGGTATGGACGTGGCGGTCTATGCGGGCAGCATCGAGGACTACCTGATCTCCGACCTCGACGACGACCCGGTGGTCATTGTGGCCACGGACGCCGCGCCCGAGAGCGGACGCGACGAACTGCGCGACATCGAGGTGGTCCGGTTCGAGGAGGACGGCTTCACCCTCTTCCTCGACGGCCGCAACAACGGGGTGCTCGCCGGCGACGACGCGGCGGAGGCCGGGGCGGGCACGCCGCTCGCGCTCGACGCCGCGGTGCTTCTGTCCAACGACCGGGAGTTCGACGGGGACCAGCTCACGATCGTCGATGTCTCCAACAGCGCCGAGGGCGCGACCGTGACCATCGTGGACGGTCAGGTGATCTACGACGCGGGTGACCGCTTCGACGCGCTGGGGCAGGGCGAGACCGCGACGGATACCTTCACCTACACCGTCGATGACGGAAATGGCGGAACCGACACCGCGACCGTGACGGTGACCGTCACAGGTACCAACGATTTGCCAGAGTTCGAGGTGAACGACGAGATCAGCGTCGAGGAGGGCGAATTCGGCGTCGGGCTGCTCAGTTCCGTCGGCGACGATCCCGATGGCGACGAACTGACGATCTCGCTCTCGGGCGCGGACGCCGACCGCTTCATCGTTCTTCCCGAGCAGTTCGAGCCCGGCGGCGTCCGGATCGAGTTCGCCTTCGCGACCGATTTCGAGAACCCGCAGGACGCCGACGGCGACAATGTCTACGAGGTCACGGTCGAGCTCAGCGACGGATTTCAGGTGCAGAGCGACGACGTGCAGATCACCGTGCTCGATGCCGACGAGACATTCCCGTTCAACACCCGGATCAACGAGATCCATTACGACAACGAAGGTACGGATGTTGGCGAGTTCGTCGAGGTTCGGGTGGCGGAGACGGATGATCGCGCCGAGAACCTGACTCTCTACTACTACAACGGCTCCAACGGCGAGGTTTATGCGACCACCGGCATCGGCCCGCGCGGCTCGAGCGATGACGAGTTCTCCTACAACTTCATCGAGCTGCCGACGAACGGTCTTCAGAACGGTGCGCCGGACGGCATCGCGCTGGTCAACGATCGCGGCCAGGTGCTCGACTTCATAAGCTACGAGGGCAGCTTCGTCGCGGTCGATGGCCCCGCTGCGGGCCTGCGCAGCCTTGATATCGGCGTGAGCGAGGACGGCGACACGCCGGTGGGCGCATCGCTGGCGCGCAACTTCGACGGAACCTGGTTCGTGGATGACGTGGACAGCCGGGGCGTCGCGAACGAGCAGGAGGTCCCCACCGTCACGCCGCGCATCAACGAGGTGCACTACGACAATGCCGGCACCGACACCGGCGAGTTCATCGAGATACGGCTTGATCGCTTCGCCGATGCCGAGGACATCTCCGTCCAGCTCGTCAACGGCGCGAACGGCGAGGTCTACGATACCGTCGACGGATTCGAGGCCGATATCGGCGTTTCGGGCAAGTTCATCCGCTTCGACGAGGACTTCCAGTACCTGGTCTTCGAGTTCGACACGAACGGCATCCAGAACGGCCCCGACGGCTTCATCCTGCGTGACGGGCGCGAGATCATCGAGTTCGTCAGCTACGAGGGCGAGATCACGACGACCGTCGATGGCGTGGAACTGACAAGCACCGACATCGACGTGGCCGAGGGCAGCTCGACGCCAGAGGGCTTCTCGCTCCAGCGCAACGAGGACGGGACGTGGGGCGAGGCAGGCCCCGAGACGCGCGGTGCGGCGAACGAGACTGTCACGCCATCCGCCAACGCCCGGATCAACGAGTTCCATTACGACAACGACGGCGGCGATGTCGGCGAGTTCATCGAGGTCCGCGTGGATGCGGGGGCCGATATCTCGGGTCTTCTGCTGGAGCTGGTGAACGGTAATGGCGGCGGGGTCTACGACACGCTAGGCGCAGCGGACGTGACCGCGCGGGAGACCGATGGCACCTTCGATTACCTGGTGTTCGAACTGCCTTCGAACGGCATCCAGAACGGTCCCGACGGTTTCGCGCTGTCCGAAAATGGCGAACTCGTCGAGTTCGTCAGCTATGAGGGTCAGATCACAGCGACCGAGGGCGCCGCGGCGGGTCAGACCAGCACCGATGTGGGTGTCAGCGAAGGTAGCTCCACGCCCATCGGCTTCTCCATCCAGCGCAATGACGACGGGACGTGGAACGCCCCGGCGGAGGAGACGCCGGGGGCCGCGAACGACGCCGGCTCCGGCGGTGGGGGAGGTGGCGAGGAGCTGCTGATCTCCGAGATCCAGGGGACCACGGACGTGCCCGCCCGGCTCGGCGAGGCGGTGACCGTGACCGCGGTCGTGACCTTCACCGTGGGCAACGGCTTCTTCCTGCAGGAGGAGGATGCGGACAGCGACGGGAACGATGCGACCTCGGAAGGCATCTTCATCTTCACCGGCGGTGCGCCGACCGTGAGCGAGGGCGACAATGTCACCGTGACCGGCGAGGTGGCGGAGTTCTTCGGCGAGACGCAGCTCACCAACGTGTCGGACATCGTGACGAACTCCACCGGCAACACGCTGCCGGGCGCGGCCCAGATCGTGCTCGATCCCACGATCGCCTATGACTTCGAGGCGTTCGAGGGGATGCGGGTCGAGGTGAGCTCCGGCACCGACGACGCGTTGACGGTGATCGAGAACTTCAACCTAGACCGCTTCGGCCAGATCACGGTGAGCGCGGGCGAGCAGCGGCAGCCGACGCAGCTCTTCGATGCGCAAACCGAGCAGGACGAGATCGATGCGCTGCAGCAGGCGAACCTCAACAACCGGCTGCTGATCGACGACGGGTCGAGCGCGCAGAACCCCGACGAGTTCGAGTTCATCCCTGTGCCCGACGAATTCGACGACGCGAACAACCCGAACGGCTTCCTCGATGTCGGTGACACCTTCGACGAGGCGGGCGCGACGCTGCGCCTCGGCACCGAGCTCACGGAGAATATCGAGGGCGTCATGCGCTTCGGCTTCGGCGAGTACAACGTGGTGCCGACCGAACAGCTCGCCATCGACGAGAGCACCAATTCGAGCGCGCGACCCGATGCGCCGGCGATCGAGGCGGACGTGACGGTGGCGAGCTTCAACGTGCTCAACTACTTCACGACGCTCGACGTGAACGGCAATCCGGGTTCCGGCCCGAACGGGATCGACCCGCGGGGCGCCACCAGCGCGACCGATCTGGAGGAGCAGACCGCGAAGCTGGTCGAGGCGATCCTCGCCCTCGACGCCGACGTGCTGGGCCTGCAGGAGCTGGAGAACAACGGCTTCGACGCCGACAGCTCCATCGCCACGCTCGTCGATGCGCTGAACGCGGTGGCGGGCGCGGGGACCTATGCCTTCGTCGAGCCCGCGGGGACCACCGACGGCTTCATCGGCACCGACGCGATCACCACCGGCCTGATCTACAAGCCGGAGGAGGTCACCGTCACCAACGCGGAGATCCTGGTCTTCGAGGAGGCGAGTGCGGCCACGACCTTCGAACTGGCGGACGTGCTCAATCAGGTGGTGCCCGAAAGCGAGCAGGTCGGCGACTTCCAGCGCAGCCGCCCGGCCGTGGTCGCGACCTTCGAGGACAACAAGAGCGGTGAGGAGTTCACCGTGGCCGTCAACCACTTCAAGTCGAAGGGCGACAGCAACCTGCAGGATGTCGTGGATGCGGCGCAGCGGTTCCTCGACGGCGGCGGTGCCGGGATCACCCAGGCTGATATCGACGCGGTCATCGCGGACCCGAACTTCGACCAGGAGGACGGGCAGGCGTTCTGGAACGCGGCGCGCAACGATGCGGCGGGTGAACTCGCGACCTTCCTCGAGACCGAGTACAACGGTGGTGGCGTGAGCGACTACCTCGTGATCGGCGATCTCAACGCCTACGCGCAGGAGGATCCGGTCCAGACGATCCGCGACACGGACGACAATGTCGATCTGCTCGCCGAGTTCGTGGGGATCGAGGAGGCTTACAGCTTCGTCTTCGACGGGCAGCAGGGCGCGCTCGACCATGCGATCGCCTCGGGTGATCTGGCGGACAACGTCGTGGATGTCGCCGAGTGGCACTCGCAGGCGGATGAGCCGGATCTCATCGACTACGACAGCGAGTTCACGAACCCGGGCTTCTCCTCGACCGGGCCATATGCGGCGTCCGACCACGATCCACTGCTGATCGGGCTCGACTTTAGTGATACGCCGCTGGTCTGATTTGAAGCGACTTTTATGGGCCGCGTGGTGATCCCTCGCGGCCCGTTTACGTTTCAGCCTGCAGTGGGCTGCGAAACCTCAACCCCGGCATAGTCGGCGAGGGCGCTTGCCGTACCGTGCATCCATATCTGCCGGAGCCAGCGGTCGAAGGCCGACGCGAAACCGGCGTCGTCGCCGAGATCGCCATAGATCTGGCGCTGGGCGAGCCAGGCGGCCGGGTCGGACCGGGCCGCCTTGGCGGCGGCGGTCAGGCTCTCCCAATGCGGATCGTTGGGGGCGATGGTGCTGCCATCCTCCCGCGTCCCTTCGCACATGCGCGCCCACAGCGCCTCCACCAGCGCGAGACCTTCGATCGGCTTGCCCGCCGCGAGCGCATCGCGGATCGTGGGCACGATGAAGCCGCTGTGCCGCGAGGAGCCGTCGAAGGCGACGCGGCGCGTCGTGTCGATCACCGCCGGGTTGGCGAAGCGGCGGGCGACGAGGTCGACATAGGCCGCGGGCGTCATGTCGGCGACGGGCTTTACATGCGGGGCGATCTCTTCTGCCTGTACCCGGGCGAAGAAGGCGGCGATGAGCGGATGCTCCATGCAGCCCGAGATGGTGCCGATCGACAGGATCTCGCCCGCGTTGGCGATGACCTGGTGCCCGCCGTTGAGGATGCGGATCTTCATCGCCTCGTAGTCATGCACCCGGTCGGAGAAGGTGGCACCCGCGCGGTCCCAGTCGGGGCGCCCGGCGCAGAATTCATCCTCGATCACCCACTGGCGGAAGTTCTCGTGGGTCACGGGTGCCGCGTCGTCGATGCCGAGGGCGCGGACCCGGGCGATCTCCTCCGGGCCGGTGGCGGGCACGATGCAGTCGACCATGGAGTTGGGGAAGGTGCAGGTGTCCTCGATCCACGCGGCCAGTTCGGGATCGGAGAGGCGGGCGAGCGCGGTCACGATCTGTTTCAGGATCGTGCCGTTGCCCTGAAGGTTGTCACAGCTCAGCCCGGTGAAGGCACCGGTGCCCTGCTCGCGGCGCAGGCGCAGGGCGGCGATCATCGCGCCGAAGGCTGTGCGCGGCGCTTCGGGGTGCTCCGCATCGTGGCGGATGTCCGGATGGCCGGCGTCGAAGCCACCCGTCGCGGGGTCGAGATAGTAGCCGCCCTCCGTCACGGTCAGCGAGACGATGCGGATCGCGGGGTCGGCCATCTGCGCGATCAGGGCGGCGTTGTCCTCCTCCACCGGGACGAAGCCGATCATGGAGCCCGTGACCTCGGCCGAGGTGCCGGAGGGGTCGAGCTCGATCAGCGTGGTCAGGCAGTCCTGCGCCAGCAGCCGCTCGCGCTGGGCCGCGTCGGAGGGGCGGACGCCCGCGCCCAGGATGGCCCAATCCCGGGCGCGACCGTCCTGCATCAGGCGGTGGAGATACCAAGCCTGATGAGCTCGGTGGAAATTGCCGAGGCCGATATGCACGATCCCCGGCGTCAGCGTCTCGCGGTCGTAGGTCGGGACCTTCACGCCCGCGGGCAGGTCGTGGAGCGTCGCGTCGGAGAGGGGCGTCAGCTCATCCATTGGCCGCCATCCACGTTGAATGTCTGCGCGACGATGTAGTCGGCCTCGGCCGTGGCGAGGAAGATCGCCATGCCGGTGAGGTCCTCGGCGGTGCCCATGCGGCCGAAGGGGACGCCCGCGCCGACCTCCCGTTTCTTCTGACCCGGCGCCTTGCCCTCGTACTTTGCGAAGAAGGCGTCGACGCCGTCCCAGTGCTCGCCGTCCACCACGCCGGGGGAGATGGCATTGACGTTGATGCCGTGTTCGATGAGGTTCAGCCCCGCGGATTGGGTGAGGCTGATCACGGCGGCCTTCGTGGCGCAGTAGACGGCGACCAGCGGTTCGCCCCGGCGGCCCGCCTGGCTCGCCATGTTGATGATCCTGCCGCCCTCGCCACGCTCGATCATGTGGCGCGCGACGGCCTGCATCGGAAAGAGGGTGCCGGCGACATTGATGTCAAAGGTGCGCTGGAAGTCGGCGCGCGCGATCTCCACGATCGGGGCGGCGTTGAAGATCGCGGCGTTGTTGATCAGGATGTCGATGCCGCCGAACTGCTGCACCGTGTCCGCGATAGCGGCGTCGATGCTGTCCTGCCGCGTCACATCCATGTGCACGGCCAGCGCCGCGTCGCCAATGGCGGCAGCCGTGCTGCGCGCGCCGTCGATGTCGATATCGGCGATGGCCACCTGCGCGCCTTCCGCCACGTAGGCTTCGGCGAAGGCGCGGCCGATGCCGCGGGCGGCCCCCGTGATCAGCGCCCGTTTCCCGGCGAGCCGCGTCATGACAGGCGCTGCCCTTGCATGTCGAAACGGTGGAGCTGGCTCTTATCCGGGGTCAGCCAGATCCGGTCGCCGTGGTGGAAGGAGACCTCGCCACCCTGGCGCACGGTGATCGGCTGCTCCTGCCCGTCGACATGGACGTGAAAGAAGGTGTCGGAGCCCAGATGCTCCGAAACGCCGACGGTGCCCTGCCAGAGCCCCCCGCTGGCAGACACGTCGATATGCTCGGGCCGGATGCCGATGGTCGTGGCGTCGTGGCGCGCGGCCTCGGCCCCGTCGATCAGGTTCATCCGGGGCGAGCCGATGAAGCCCGCGACGAAGAGGTTGCGCGGCGTGCGGTAGAGTTCGAGCGGGGAGCCCACCTGCTCGATGTTCCCGGCGCGCAGCACCACGATCTTGTCGGCCATGGTCATCGCCTCGACCTGGTCATGGGTCACGTAGATCATGGTGGTGGCGAGCCGCTTGTGCAGCTCGCTGATCTCCAGCCGCATCCCGACACGCAGGGCCGCGTCTAGGTTCGACAGAGGTTCGTCGAACAGGAACGCGGCGGGCTCCCGCACGATGGCGCGTCCGATGGCCACCCGCTGCCGCTGACCGCCCGAAAGCTGTCCCGGCCGCCGGTCGAGATAGTCGGTGAGGTTGAGCACGGCGGCCGCCTGCTCCACCCTGCGGTCCTGCTCCGCCTTGTCGAGGCCCGCCATGCGCAGCGGGAAGGCGATGTTCTTGCGCACGCTCATATGGGGGTAGAGCGCGTAGGATTGGAACACCATGGCAAGGCCGCGGCGCGCCGGCGGCACGTTGGTCGCGTCCGCCCCATCGATGCGGATCTGGCCGGTGCTGATGTCCTCCAGTCCCGCGATCAGGCGCAGGAGCGTGGATTTCCCGCAGCCGGACGGACCGACGAAGACGGTGAACTCCCCGTCCTCGATCACCAGGTCGAGGGGCGGGATGACCTCCACCTCTCCGAACGTCTTGGTCACCTTGTCGAGCGTGATGCGTCCCATGTGGATCGTCCCTTACTTGACCGCGCCGAAGGTGAGGCCGCGCACCAGCTGCTTCTGGCTGAACCAGCCGAGGATAAGGATCGGTGCGATGGCCATCGTCGAGGCGGCGGAGAGCTTGGCGTAGAACAGCCCCTCGGGGCTCGAATAGCTGGCGATGAAGGCCGTCAGCGGTGCGGCGGAGGCCGCCGTGAGGTTGAGCGTCCAGAACGCCTCGTTCCACGCGAGGATGAAGTTCAGAAGGATGGTCGAGGCGATCCCCGGCACCGCCATGGGCGTGAGCACGTAGAGGATCTCGGACCGCAGGGTGGCGCCGTCCATGCGCGCCGCCTCCAGGATCTCGCCCGGGATCTCCTTGAAGTAGGTGTAGAGCATCCAGACGATGATCGGCAGGTTGATGAGCATCAGCACCAGCGTCAGCCCGATCTTGGTGTCGAGGAGCCCGAGCTGGATGAAGAGCAGGTAGATCGGGTAGAGCACGCCGACTGCCGGCAACATCTTGGTGGACAGCATCCAGAGCAGGATGTCCTTGGTCCGCCGCGACGGGACGAAGGCCATGGACCATGCCGCCGGGATCGCCACCAGGATGCCGAGGAGCGTCGAGCCGCCCGCGATCACGATGGAGTTCCACAGGAACCGGCCGTAATCCGACCGCTCCTGCACGACGCGGTAGTTCTCCAGCGTCCACTCGAAGAACAGGAACTGCGGCGGATCGGCGATCGCGACCGCCTCGGTCTTGAAGCTCGTCAGGATCGTCCAGAGGATCGGGAAGAAGATCAGGAGCCCGATCGCCCAGGCGAGGGCGGTGTTGAGGGCCTTGCGGCGGGTCGTGACGGCACGGGCCATGGGCGCTCTCCCTCAGGTGTCCAGGTTGCGGCCGACGATGCGCATCAGGAAGATGGCAACGATGTTGGCGAGGATGACGGCGTAGATCCCGCCGGCGGAGCCGAGGCCGATGTTCTGGCTCTCCAGCACGCGCTGATAGATCAGGTAGGTGAGCGTCCGGGTGCCGAAGGACCCTTGGGTGGTCACGAAGATCTCCGCGAAGATCGACAACAGGAAGATTGTCTGGATCAGCAGCACTACCGTGATCGCGCGCGACAGGTGCGGCAGGATGATGAAGCCGAAGCGGGCGAGCGGCGAGGCGCCGTCCATCTCCGCGGCCTCCAGCTGTTCGCTGTCCAGCGACTGGATCGCGGTCAGCAGGATCAGCGTGGCGAAGGGCAGCCATTGCCACGACACGATCATGATGATCGAGGTCAGCGACGCCTGACTGAGCCATTCGACGGGTGTTGCCCCGAAGAACTCCCACAGATGCGCGAAGAGGCCGTTCACCGGGTCCATGAACATGTTCTTCCACACCAGGGCAGACACGGTGGGCATCACGAAGAAGGGGGCGATGACGAGGATGCGCACGATGCCCTGGCCCCACATCGGCTGGTCCAGGAGCAGGGCCAGCAGCACCCCCAGCACGATGGTGATGAGGAGCACGCCGCCCACGATGACCAGCGTCGCCTGCACGCTGGGCCAGAAGGCCGAGGAGGTGACGAACCGGACGTAGTTGTCGAACCCGACCCACCCCTGGTCGCCCCCGCGCAGCGGCAGGTAGCGCTTGAACGAGAAGTAGAGCGTCATCGTCAGTGGCACGAGCATCCAGCCCAGCAGCAGGATGACGGCCGGTGCCATCATCAGACGGGCCGCGGAACGCGAATGTTGGGTCGCCATCGGAAATCCCTCGACATCTCAGGGACGGGGCCGTCTCCGTGCGGCTCGGCCGAGGGAGACGGGAAAAAAGGCCGGGAGTGAATATGGGGACGCCCCCGGCCAGGCAGGAGACACTTTGCGTCTCTTAGTAGCCCGCGGCTTCCATCTCGTCGGTGACGAGGGCCTGCGCGTTCTCCAGCGCTTCCTCGACGGTCTGCTGACCGGCAAGGGCTGCGGAGAATTCCTGGCCGACCTGCGTGCCGATGCCCGCGAATTCCGGGATCGCCACGAACTGGACGCCGGTATAGGGCACCGGATCCACGGTCGGCTGGGTCGGGTCGGCCTCGTTGATCGAGTTCAGCGTCATCTCGGCGAACGGCGCCGCATCGAGATAGGCCTGGTTCTCGTAGAGCGAGGTGCGGGTGCCCGGCGGCACGTTCGCCCAGCCCTCGTTCTCCGCCACGAGTGCTGTGTATTCCTTGCTCGTCGCCCAGGCGATGAACTGCTTGGCCGCATCGGTGGCGTCCGAGCCCGCGGGTATCGCCAGCGACCAGGCCCAGAGCCAGTTTCCGCGCTTGCCCAGGCCGTTGTCGGGTGCCAGCGCGAAGCCGACGCTGTCGGCCACCTCGCTGTCATCGGGGTTCGTGACGAAGGACGCGGCGACGGTCGCGTCGATCCACATCCCGCACTTGCCCTGCTGGAACAGCGACAGGTTCTCGTTGAAGCCGTTGGTCGAGGCGCCCGGCGGACCGTAGTTCGTCATGAGATCCATGTAGAAGTTGAGCGTGCTCGCCCACTCCTCGCTGTCGAACTGCGCCTGCCAGTTCTCGTCGAACCACTTGGCGCCGAACGAGTTCGACATAGCGGTCAGGAAGGCCATGTTCTCGCCCCAGCCCGCCTTGCCGCGCAGGCAGATGCCGTAGATCTCGGCATCGCGGTCGGTCATCGCCTCGGCCGCCTGGGCGATGAATTCCCATGTGGGGGCATCGGGCATCTCCAGCCCAGCCTCCTCGATCAGGTCGGTGCGGTACATGACCATCGAGCTTTCACCGTAGAACGGTGCGGCATAGAGCTCGCCATCGACGGTGAGGCCCCCGCGGATCGCGGGCAGGATGTCGTCCGCGTCCCACTCCGCCGGCAGGTCGTTGAGCGAGACCAGCCAGTCCTGCGCGCCCCAGATCGGAACCTCGTAGGTACCGATGGTCAGCACGTCGAACTGGCCGCCATTGGTGGCAATGTCCTGGGTCACGCGCTGGCGCAGCACGTTCTCCTCCAGCGTCACCCACTCCAGCTCGATGTCGGGGTGCTGCGCGGTGAACTCGTCCGTCAGACCCTGCATTCGGATCATGTCGCCGTTGTTCACGGTCGCGATGGTGACGGTGGTGGTGTGGTTGTCGGCATAGGCGCCGGTCGCGGCGGCAAGCGCGATCGCGCTCGCCACTCCGCGTGACGATCTCAAAGGCATCCAGTTTCCTCCCAAGGTTCTTATTTGGATTTGCCACTTTCAGGAGAGGTGATTCATGCCGCGAAGTCAATTGAAATTTTACGCGCGTAAATTTCTATCTCAGGCCGATTCCCGCATGATGAGCCTGCCTTCGAACAGCGTCTCCACCCTGGCGCCGCCGCGGTCCTGCCGCTCGGCGACGGCGAAGAGCGTCTCGACGCTGCGGTTGGAGATCGCTTCGTAGTCCTGCGCCACGGTGGTCAGCGACGGGCAGGTGAAGCGGGAGAAGGGGTGATCGTCGTGCCCCGCGACGCGCAGCGCGCAGTCCGCGCCGCGCCCGACCTTCAGGCCCTTGGCGTAGGCGGCCGCGATCAGCCCGATGGCGAGCCGGTCGTTGCCGCAAAGGATCGTACCCCCGGCGAAGCGCCCGGCCTCGATGGCCTTCAGCCCGCCCTCATAGCCGATCTCCTCGAAGCTCCAGCCTTCGCCCTCGACCCGGACGACGTCGGGCGCGAGGCCCATCCGCTCCATGGTGGCGAGATAGGCCATGCGCCGCTTGTTGGCGTTCGGGTTCACCGGCGGCATCTCGAAGAAGGAGGGCGGCGTGCCCGTGCGGCAGAGATACTCGATGATCAGCGGAATGCTCTGCATGTTGTCCGAGCCGATGAACGCTTCGCCCACGCCCTCCATGTTGCTGTCGAAGAGCACGGTGGGCACGTTCTCGCAGAACCGCTCGATCGCCGCCCGGTCCGATGTCTTGCCGAGGGGCGCGAGCAGGACCCCCGCGGGCTTTTGAGCGCGAAGGTTCTCCAGGATGTCGCGCTCCAGCGCCGGGTCGCCGTGGGCGCTGAACAGCACCGGTGAGAAACCGGCCTCGATGCAGCGCTGCTCGATGTTCCGCGCGATCTCCGCGAAGAACGGATCGGCGAGGTAGGGCACGATGATGCCGATATTCTTCGTCAGCCGGCGGTTCTGGTTCATCGCGTAGATGTTCGGGCGGTACTCGTAGCGCTCCAGCGCCTTCTCGATCCGCGCGCGGGTGGAGGAGCGGACGCTGGTCGGGTCGTGGAAATACTTGGAGATCGTCGGGCGGGAGATCCCGCTGACCGAGGCGAACTCCTCCATCGTCTTGACCTTCTCGCCACCCATGCGCTGCCCGACCTTCTTCTCGCGGGGGCTGCCGCCCCCGTTTCTTTACCGGAAAGCTTAAAGGATTGACGCGCGCAAACATAGGTTCTTTCCCGAAAGCGACAACCGACCGTCAGGCGCTGCGATCGAGGGTGCCGATCAGGCGGGTGCGCGCGCGGGCGGACAGGCCGTCGATCAGGTAGACCATGCCGACGATCAGGAAGATGATCGTCCACGCCTCGTCCCAGCGATAGGCCGAGATGCGGTCCGACAACAGGAACCCGATGCCGCCCGCGCCGACGATGCCGAGGATCGTGCCGGAGCGGACGTTGGATTCGAAGTTGTAGAGGATCACCGACAGGTAGACCGGGGCCACCTGCGGCAGGATCCCGTAGCGGATCGACTGCAGGCGGGAGCCGCCGGAGGCCACCACGCCCTCCACCGGGCGGCGGGACGTGTTCTCCAGCGCCTCGGAGAACAGCTTCGCGAAGGTGCCGATCTCGCTCACCGCGATGGCGAGGATGCCCGCCAGCGGGCCAAGGCCGAAGGCGCGGATGAAGATCAGCGCGAGGATCAGCGTCTCGAACGCGCGGATCACGTCGTAACCGCGCCGCGCGCTCATGCGCAGCCAGAAGATCCGGTTGATGTTCTTCGCCCCGAGAAAGGCCAGCGGAAACGCCACCACCGCACCCAGCACCGTGCCGAGGAAGGCCATCGACAGCGTCTCGCCGAGGCCGTTCAGGATCTCCGCCCAGTCCTCCCACGTCGTCCAGATGTGCGGCGGGAACATGAAGCTCGCGACCCGGCCAAGGCGGCCGAGCCCGGTCCAGATCCGCTCGGGCGAGAAGTTGAAGTCCCACAGGCACCAGGCGGTAAGTCCGATGAAGAGGACCCAGAGCGCGACCTTGCGTGCCCGCACCGGGGCGGGGTCGCGGAAGGCCCGGGGATGCGCCGTCTTGGCGGCGGCGATGCGGGCGTCGGTCGGCTGGGTCATGCGGGCGAACCTTCCATGCCGATGATGCGGTGGCGCAGCTTCTCGGAGGCGAAGTCGATCACGATCACCGTCACCAGGATGATGAGGAAGAGTGCGGAGAGGTCGGTGTATTCCTGAAAGGACATTGCGGTGCGGAACTCCTGCCCCAGCCCGCCCGCGCCGACATATCCGATGATCGAGGAGGAGCGGACGTTGATCTCGAACCGCAGCAGCGTGTAGCTGACGATGTTGGGCAGCACCTGCGGCACGGCGCCGTAGCGGATCTGGTCGAACCAGCTTCCCCCGGCGGCCTTCACCCCCTCCAGCGGACCCATGTCGATGTTCTCGTTTACCTCGGAATAGAGCTTGCCGAGGGCACCTGCCGCGTGCAGTCCGATGGCGAGCACCCCGGCCATGGGGCCGACACCGAAGCAGAAGACGAAGATCAACGCCCAGACGAGGTCCGGCACGGTACGCGCGATCTCGAGGTACCGCCGGCTGAGCCAGAGCACCCAGGCGTTGGGGGCGAGGTTGCGCGACGCCGGGAAGGACAGGACGAAGCCGCCGATCACGCCCAGCGTCGTGGCCATGAAGGCGATCAGCACCGTCTCCACCAGCAGGTCGAGCCAGACGCGCCAGCGCCAGAACCACTCAGCGACGTCGGCGCCGAGGCTCTCCCATCTCAGGACGGGGATGGTCTGCGCGATGTACTCGCCGAGCCGCGGGATGCCGGCGGCGATCACCCAGCGCCATTCGCGCTCCCCTTCGGCATTGGTGACCTGACGCACGTCGAAGAAGTCGCCGAGCCAGGCCGTCAGCGCGAAGAGGATCAGGAAGATTGCCGTCCCGATGCCCCACGCCCGGCGGGCAGCGCGGCGGTGTGCGGTGAACTCCGCCTCGAAGGCGGCCACGGCGCTGCGCCCCGCGTTGGGCGGGTGGGCCGTCATCTCGGCGATCAGGGACATGTCCGGGCTCCGCATGGGGAAGGGGCGGAGCCACATGGCCCCGCCCCGGATCGGATCAGCTGCGACGCTGGTCGCGCAGCCAGGCGCGCATGTCGACGATCCATTGGTAGCGCTCGTGGGTCACGGGGATGAATCCGGTATCCGGGTTCTCCTCGCCCTCCGTGAAGTTGGTGTAGAGCTGCCAGCCCTCCGGATCGGTGGAGGGGAAGGACTGGATCGCGCCGGCCACGTCCGCGATCATCTCCTCGGGCAGGTTGGCACGCGCGGTCCACGGGCCGGAGGTGATCTCGGGCGACTCCCAGATCACGCAGACCTCGCCGTCGTTGATCATGTCCTTGGCGACCATGCGCTGGTAGACGCCGTCATACTCGTCGTTGCGCCAGGTTGCGGCGACGTCGAAGGTGCCGTTCACGACGCCCTGCACGCCCGCCTCGTGGCTGCCGGAGAACGGCACGGCGGAGAAATAGGTCTCTGGCGTGATGCCCTCGCGCTCCACCAGGTTGTAGTAGGGCACGGCATAGCCCGAGGTGCTGTCGGGATCGGCGAAGGCCATGACCTTGCCCGCCGCATCGGCCAGCGTGTCGATCCCGCTGTCGCAGCGGCTCACGATGATCGAGCGGTAGCCGGTATTGCCGTTCTGCTTCTCGGTGGTCAGGAACGGGACCACCTCGCCATTGGTCGCGGTGTAGGCCGCGGCGTAGGAGGAGGAGCCGAAGCGCGCGATCTCGATCTGGTCTGCGGCGATCGCCTGAACGACGCCGTCGTAGTTGCCGGCGGTGAAGATCTCGACCTCGACGCCCAGTGTCTCTTCCAGATGGACGCGCAGCGGCTCGTTGCGCTCCAGCCGGTCCTGCTCGTTCTCGCCCGACAGGATGCCGAAGCGGATGGTCTGGTAATCGTCCTGCCAGGCGAGGGCCGGCATGGCGATGGCGGTCGCAAGGATCGTCGTCGTCACAAAGCGCATGTTGTTCTCCCTGTATGCGGCTTCTCGTGGTGTCAGCCGGGGACGTGGACGGCTTGCGTCGACGTCACGGCCTCGTTGAATTCGCGCAGGCCCTCTAGCCCGTAGATGTCGCGCACCACGTCGTCGGTGAGCTGTGCCGCGACCCCGTCGAAGAAGATCCGGCCGCCGCGCATCGCGACGATGCGGTCGCAATAGGCGCGGGCGGTGTCGAGGGTGTGGAGGTTCACCAGCACGGTGATCCCCTCGTCCCGGTTGATGTCGCGCAGGCCGTCCATCACCAGCGTCGCGTTGGCGGGATCGAGGGAGGCGATGGGCTCGTCCGCCAGCATGATGCGCGGCTGCTGGACCAGCGCCTTGGCGATCGCCACCCGTTGCTGCTGCCCGCCCGAAAGCGTACCCGCGCGCTGCAGTGCCTGGGGCGCGAGGTCAAAGCGGTCGAGCGCCCCGATCGCCATGGTGCGCTCGGCATCGGTGAAGTGCATGGCCATCGACGACAGGAACCCGCGCCCGGCCAGCCGCCCGATCAGGACGTTGGTCAGCACGTCGAGCCGTTCGACGAGGTTGAACTGCTGGAAGATCATCGCGCAGTCGCGACGCCAGGCCCTCAAGGCCCGTCCGCGCAGGGCGCTCACCTCGGTCTCGCCGAACAGGATGCGCCCCTCCGTCGGCTCGATAAGGCGGTTGATGAGCCGCAGCATCGTGGATTTGCCCGCGCCCGAGCGGCCGATGACGCCCACGAACTGACCCGGTTGCACATCGAGCGCGACACGGTCCACGGCCTTCGTCTCACCGAAATGACGGGACACGTTTTCGAGCCTCAGCACGTCCATCATACGCGATCCTCGAACCGTTGCGTTGGCGGTGGAGTACCCGTGCTTTGTCACAGCCCGACTCACTCGAGGTGACAATTTGACGAAAATTGCAGCGGTCGGGGGCGTGGCAGGGGGCGGCTGCCCTGCGCGGTGCAGCTGGGCTGTCGGTGCCTCCGGATCAGGCAAATGACCCTACGTGGTGGCCGTTTCCTTCTTGAGCCGCGAGGGCGCATCAGGATCGAGGCCGCGCGCGCGGGCCGCGGCCTCCAGCGCCATGTAGATCGGCGCGAGGTCGAGCAGCGGATCGATCAGCGGGTGCAGCGACGGCCGCTCCGGCGGGTGCAGCGTCCGGGTGCCCGGCAGCGGATCGCCGCGCTCCAGGTCGAGGACAGGGTAATCGTCGTGCAGCGCCTGCATCGGCCCGTGCCGGATCTCCGCCGAACTGAAGGCGAGCGCCGTGGTCTGGCAGAGCTCCATGGATTTCAGCGCGAGCTCCTGTGCCACGCCCAGCGACGGCCCGCGTCCGACGACGATGAGGCGATCGGTGGTTGCCAGCATCTCCGCGATCTCATCCGCCCGCCGTGTCAGCGCGTCGGCAAGCGCGTCGGGCAACCGCTCCGTCGCGTCCAGCAGGGCGGTCGCTCCGTGCCAGATCCCGATCACGCGCAGCCCCGCGACGACCGATGCCACATAGCTCTTGGTCGCCGCCACGGCCCGCTCCGGCCCCGCGCCAATGTCGACGACCCGCTCCGAGATGCGGGCAAGGGGGCTGCCCGCCGTGTTGGTCAGCACCAGCAGCGAGGCGCCGCCGTCCCGCATCGCCGTTGCCGCCGCCACGATGTCCGGGCTGCTCCCCGACTGGCTGATGGCGAGCGCCGCCGCCCCCGCCGCCCTTGGTTCCTGCCGGTGCAGCGAGGCTAACGACAGCGGGTAGGAGGCGGGGATCACCCCCGATACGATCCCACAGGCATAGGACAGATACGTCGCCGCATGGTCCGAACTGCCGCGCCCCACCGTCACCAGCAGCGCGGGATCGAGCGCCCGCCATTCCGCCGCCGCCGCCCGGATCGCGTCGTCCGCAGGTCCAGACAGCAGCCGCGCGCAGGCCGCCGGGATCTCCGCGATTTCGCGCGCCATGTGGCTTGTCATGGGCGGCGCACCATCGACAGGAAGGCAGGCTCGGTCAGCGGAAGGGGCTCGCCACTCTCCCAATTGTAGAGCGAGCGTTCGATCTCGCTGAGCGGGCCGAGATAGACGTGCAGTCCGAAGCTCGGCGCACCATCTAGGGCGATGACCGAATGCACGCAGGCGGGCCCGAAGGCATGGACCTGTCCGGGCCCGAGATCGAGCACGCCGCCCGGATGTGCCCTGCCGCCGGCGACATGCCAGAGCCGGTTCCGCTCCCGCCCGCGGTAGACGCCGAGGAAGGCGGGCATCGCGTGGTCGTGGGGCGGCAGCTCGGCATCGGGCTCGAACCGCTCGTGCCAGATGCTGACCGTGTCGTCTTCGAAGAGGCAGACCTCGCCCTCCGGCTCCGGCAGCGCCGCATCCAGCGCCTGCGGGTCCGCGAAGGTGCGCACCATCAGCGCCATGGTCTCCGCCGCGGGGTCGGGCGAGGCCGCAGCGGCGCGGGCCCGGGCCACGAAGTCGTCGAGATGCTTCACGTCATCCCTCATGCCGATACCGGTTTGCGCGCCGCCGAGAGGCCCCCGGGCCGGGTGACCGCCAGAGCGCCACAGGCCACCCCGGTCTGCAGCGCATCGTCGAGCGGCGCCCCCTCCAGCCAGCGCGACAGGAACCCCGCGGCGAAGGCGTCGCCGGCGCCGGTCGCGTCGATCACCTCGATGCGCGGGGCGGGCCGCTTCACGATCCTGTCGCCACGCCGGGCCTCCGCCCCCTCGGCTCCGCGTTTGACCACGGTCAGCGGGCTGGGGCAGCGCGGCAGGCCGAGCGCCACGAGCCGCGCCGCCTCGTCCGCGTTGGGCAGAAACACGTCGAGGGCCGCGACCAGCGGCGCGCAGCTCGCATCCAGCGCATCGTCCCAGCCGCAGTCGGAGGAGAGGGTCAGGCCCGCCGCCCGGGCGAGGTCGATCAGGTCCGGCCGCTCCACCAGCGTGCGCAACTCGCCGACATGCAGGTGCCCGATCCCCAGACGCTTCAGCTCCGCGATATCGGGCAGGGGCGCCACGGGGCCGGGCGCGCGGGTGAGGAAGGCACGATCGTCGCCGCGCACGATGGCGACGGTGAGCTGCGGTTCGGGCGTCGCGGCGGGGGCGCACAGCGCCATGCCCACCTCCGCGGCAGCGAGCTCGTGCACCACCGGCGCGTCGAAGGGGGCGGCGGGCAGGTGCGCGCAGAGCTCCGCCCGGCGGCCGAGGCTCGCGAGCCACCCGGCGGTGATCGCGGCCCCGCCGCCCGCATGCAGCGACAGCCCGTCGGCGAAGACCTCGCGCCCCGGCGCCGGATCGCTGGGTACGCCCATGAAGACGAGGTCGCAGTAGACCCGCCCGATGCAGAGCACCGCGCCCCGGCGGGAACTGGGCACGGCGTCCTTCATGCCGGCACCCGTTCGATCGCAGCACCCGAGGTCCGGTCGAAGACGTGCAGGTCCTCCGCCGCGGCCCCCAGCCGAACGGTGGAGCCCACCGCGGGCGGCGTGCGCGCGTCTGCCTTCGCCACGATCTCGCCGGCTGCGGTGTCGACGTAGATCAGGGTGTCGGGGCCGAGCGGCTCGCGCACCGTGACGCGCCCCTCCACCAGCGCCGGGCCGTCCACCGGTTGCAGGTCGTCGGGCCGGACGCCGAGCAGGACCGGGCCTTTCGCCGCCACTGGCAGCGCGATCGCGCCGCCACCGGGCAACTGCGCCGCGGTATCCGACGCCTCCGCCTCGATCATGTTCATCGACGGCGCCCCGATGAAGCGCGCGACGAAGGTGTTGGCCGGGTGGCGATAGACCTCGTCCGGCGTGCCGACCTGCTGGATATGCCCGTCCTTCATGATCACGATCCGGTCGGCCAGCGTCATCGCCTCCACCTGATCATGGGTGACGAAGACGATGGTGGACCTTACGCGCTGGTGCAGCTTCTTGATCTCCAGCCGCATCTGGGTGCGAAGCTGCGCGTCGAGGTTCGAGAGCGGCTCGTCGAACAGGAACACCGCCGGATCGCGCACCATCGCCCGCCCGATCGCGACGCGCTGGCGCTGCCCGCCGGAGAGCTGCGCGGGCTTGCGGGCGAGCAGTGGCGTCATGTCGAGGATCCCGGCCACCTCGTCGATCCGCCGCTCCTTGTCCGCGCGGGGCATTTTCGAGGCGCGCAGGCCGAAACCGATGTTCTTCCTCACCGTCATGTGCGGATAGATCGCGTAGTTCTGGAAGACCATGGCGATGTCGCGGTCCTTGGGCTCAAGGTTGTTGACCACCCGCCCGCCGATGGCGACGTCGCCGGCGCTGATCTCCTCCAGCCCCGCGATCATGCGCAGGGTGGTGGACTTGCCGCAGCCCGACGGGCCGACCAGCACCACGAACTCCCCGTCGGCGATGTCGAGATCGATGCCGTGCAGCACTTCGGTCTCGCCATAGCGCTTGGTCAGGTTCCTCAGGGCGAGATGGGCCATGTTTATCCTCTCAGCGCGCCGAAGGCGGCGGCGCGGGCGGTGTCGGTAGTGGCGTAGCGGTCGGTGCGGGCGGCGGTGCGGGCGCGGAGCGTATCCAGATCGGTCGCATAGGTCTCGAACGCCGCATCGAGTGCGGCGGGCGCCGGGCCACCCGGCCGGTCGCGCCGCGCGACGAAGGTCTCCGGCGCGACCGCCTCGGCAAAGGCCGCGGCATCGAGGGTCGGCGTCCGCCGCATCCGATCCTCGAATGCCATGCGGAAGGCATCGAAGCCGTCGCCGAGCGACACGCCCCGCGCGATCACGTCGCGCGCAGTCGCGGCGGCGATCTCGTGCGCCGCGCGGAAGGTCAGCCCCTCCCGCCGGACCAGCGTGTCGGCAAGCTCTGTGATGGTCACGCAGGCCGCGTCAGCATTGCGTCGGACCTTCTCCCCGTCGATCCGGGCGCCATCGAGGACGGAGGACATCAGCCGCAGCATCCGCCCCCCGCCCTCGAACGCCGCGTGCCCCGCCTGCTGAACCTCTCCCTCGCTGTCGTTCATGTCCGTAAAGGGCGTGTTGCGCATCGCATCCACGATCGCGTCGCACCGCCCTGCGGCGACGCTCGCGAGGTGCCGCGTGTGCTCGATCGGCACCGGGTTGCGCTTCTGCGGCATGATGGAGCTCACCTGCACCAGCGCGTTGGGCAGCCGCAACTGCCCCACTTCAAAGGCCGACCAGAAGGCCATGTCCTGCACCACGCGGCCCAGATGGACGAAGACCAGTTTCATCGCGGAATAGAGCCCGGTGACGTAGTCGACCGAGGCGATGCAGCCATAGGAGTTGAGAAGTGGCCGCTCGAAGCCCAACAACTCTGCCACCCGCCCCCGGTCGATGGGAAACCCCGACGTGGTGATCGCGGCTGCACCCATGGGGCAGAGCTCCAGCAGGTCCGCGGCCTCGCTGACCCTTCGGGCGTCGCGCAGCAGGACCTCCAGCGCCGCCGACAGGTAGTGGCCGTAGGTCGAGGGCTGCGCGGGCTGGCCGTGGGTATAGGCGACGATCAGCGTGTCCCGCTCCGCCCGCGCCTTGGCGAGCATCGTGGCGGCGAGGTCTTGCAGCAACCCCTCGAAGGCCGCGACCCGGATCCGCAGCGCCATCTTGAAGATCGTGTGGTCGATGTCGTTCCGGGACCGCGCGGTGTGAAGCGCGCCGCCCAGCTCGCCGAGCCGCGCACGCAACTCCGCCTCGACGAGGAAAAACCAGTCCTCATGCTCGCCGGTATAGGTGAACTGGGCGGGGTCCATCTCCGTCCCGATGGCATGGAGCGCGTCGGCGATCTGCGTGCCGTCTTCCGCCGTCAGGATCCCGGTTTCGACCAGCATCACCAGATGCGCTCGGTCGACCGCGTCCATGTGCGCGGCGAAGGTCGCCTTCACCCCCTCGAAGAGCGGGGCGAGCACGGTGTCGCGGTAGACCGGATCGGGAAAGGTGCTGCGGTCGGTCATTGGTGCGTCTCCACAGCCGCAAGAACCGATGCCCGGGGCTCCGCCCGTTCGCGGCTCAAACGCTCCACTGGAGCGTTTGCCGGCGTTGCCGGACCGCCGCTCCTCCGGGGCTCCGCCCGTTCGTGGCTCAAACGCTCCACTGGAGCGTTTGCCGGCGTTGCCGGACCGCCGCTCACCCCTTCAGTCCTGCCATGACGACGCCCCGGATGATGAAGCGCTGGAAGATCAGGAAGACGATCAGGGTCGGAATGGTGGAGATCGCGGCCCCCGTCATGATCAGCTCCCACGCCACGTCCGCTTCGTCGCCGAAGCCCGACAGGCCCACCGGCAGGGTGTAGAGCTCCACCGAATTGGTCACGATCAACGGCCAGAGGAACGCCGTCCAGTTGCCCAGGAACACGAAGATCGCCAGAGCCGCCAGCGCCGGCCGCACCAGCGGCATCGCCACGGTCCACCAGATCTGGAACTCGTTGAGCCCGTCGATCCGCGCCGCCTCGATGAAATCGTCGGGCACGCTCTCGAAGAACTGCTTCATCAGGAACACGCCGAAGGCCGTCATCAGCCCCGGGAACATGATGCCCCAATAGGTGTCGAGCCAGCCGAAGCTCTGGCTCATCAGGTACCAGGGGATCACCAGCATCTCGGTCGGGATCATCAGCGTGGACAGGATCGCGATGAACACGATCTGGCGGCCCGGGAACTTGAACTTGCACAGCGTATAGCCCACGAGGCTGTCGAAGAAGAGGTTCGAGATCGTGGTCAGGATCGCGATGATCAGCGAGTTGACGAACCAGCCGTAGAACCGTCCATCCTCCAGCACGTAGGTGTAGTTCTCGATCGTGGGTTCCTCGGGGATGAGGTTCACGTTGTAGACCTCGTGCGGCCATTTCAGCGAGGTCGAGAGCATGTAGGCGATGGGCATCACCATCACGATCCCGCCGAGGAACAGCAGCATCCAGCGGATCACGGCGGCGTTGTCGCGCGGGCCGCGCCCGGTGGGCCGGGCGAAGAGTGCCTTGGAGGAGGGCTTCGCCGTCTCAGGGATGTCCGTCAGGGTCACGCCGGCCATCTCAGTCGCTCCTCAGCAGGCGAAGCTGGATCAGGCTCACCACCAGCAGTATGAGGAAAAGGACCACCGTCTGCGCCGCCGCATACCCCATGTCGAAGCTGGAGAACGCAGTCTCGTAGATCATCAGCACCAGCGGCTTCGTGGCGTTGAGCGGCCCGCCGGGATTGTTCGTCGTCATGTTGAAGACGTGGTCGAAGATCCGCAGGAACCCGATCGAGGAGAAGACGACGATGAACACGATGGTGGGCCTGAGAAGCGGGATGGTGATCTGCGTGAGCTGCGTCCACCAGCCCACCCCGTCGATCCGCGCGGCCTCGTAATAGGAGGTCGGGATCGCGCGCAGCCCGGCCATGAAGATGATGACCTGGAACCCCAGCCCCGCCCAGACCGCGGGCGCCAGCACCGCGGGCAGCGCGTTGGTCGTCGAGTTCAGGAACGCGATCTGCGGGATGCCGACGCTCGCCAGCATGTTGTTGAAAAGCCCCGTCGGTACCGGCTGGTAGAACCACCGCCAGACCCACGCCATCGCCACCGCGCTCGTCATGAACGGCAGGAAGTAGAGCATCCTGAGGAAACCATGCGCCGTGCGCACCTTGTCGAGGTGATAGGCGATGACGAAGGAGATGAGCAGCGAGATCGGCGTCCCGATCAGCAGGTATTCGAAGGTGTTGACGAAGACCTTCCAGAACACCGGATCGTTCCAGAGCTTCACGTAGTTGTCGAGGCCGGTCCAGCTTCGCGTGCCCAGCAGGTTCCACTCCTGGAGCGAGATCACGAAGGCGTTGCCGGTCGGATAGAACCGGATCACGACGTAGAAGATCACCGGCACGGCGAGGAAGGCCCACGCCCAGGCGATCTGCTTCTGCCGAATGGTCAGGTTCTTGAACATCTCGCCGCCTTGGTTGGACACCGGCGCGGCCCGAAGACCGCGCCGCCGGGCTCACTCGCCGTAGTACTCGTCGAGGATCGCCTGCTCGGCCGCCGCGGCCTCCGCCAGGCTCTCGGCCATGTCCTGCCCCTCGATGTCGACGCGGGCGAGCATGTCGACGAGGATCTGCCGCTGCGCGCTCTCATCGGCGAACTTGGTGGTGTGGGCGTAGTCGAGCCCCCGGATGAACGGGCCGAAGGTCGGGTCGTTGGCGTTCTCGTCGGTCAGACCCACGGACGGCTTCGCGGGCAGCTCGCCCACCACGTCGAGCCAGATCTGCATCGCCTCGTCCGACACCACGTATTCCATGAAGCGTACGGCGGCGTCGTAGCGCTCGCCCTCCGCCTTCGTCGTGATCGCGTTCACCCAGTAGGAGGAGTAGTTGGAGCGCGTCCCGTCCGGCCCTGCCGGCAGCTCGGCCACGCCGTAGCGAAGACCGCGCACATCCTCCAGCGAGCCGATGCGGAAGCTGCCGTCGATATGCATCCCCGCGCGCTGCGCCTTGAAGGCCGCCTGCGGCTCGTCCATGAAGCCGGACGCGGTGACGCCGTGCTCGCTTTCGAGCCCTGCATAGAACTCCAGCGCGGCCTGCCCGGCCTCCGAATTCCAGTTCACGTTGCGATAGTCATCGGTGTAGGGCTCGCCGCCGAACTGGCGCACCAGCACCTCGCGGAACCAATGGTGGTCCTGCGCGGTCATGCCGGTCGTGATGCCCACCTGCGTGATGTTGCCCGCACCGTCCCGCTCGGTCAGTGCCGCCGCGACCTCGACCAGCTCGTCGAGCGTCTCGGGCGGGCCTTCGATCCCCGCCTCCTCGAACAGCCGCTCGTTGTAGAAGAGCGCGAGGCTGCGCACCGCCGTCGGCAGGGCGAAGTACTGCCCGTCCCGCTTCATCGCGCCGACCATGGGGAAGAATTCCGCGTCGATCACCTCGGGATCGAAGGTCTCGGTCGGCAGCGGCTGGATCAACTCCGCCTCGATGTAGTCGTTCAGCCAGCCGTAGAAGAGCTGGACCACGTCCGGGCCCTCACCGGCCGGGATCGCCGCCGCGACCTTGGTGCGGTAATCGGCATAGGGGAAGTGGGTCATCGTGACGGTGATGTCCGGGTTCGCCTCCTCGAAATTCTCGATCAGCGTCTCCATCGCGGTCACCCGCGCGTCGAAGAAGTACTGCCAGTATTCGATTTCCACCTGGGCGGAGGCCGTGCCGCCCGCCAGCGACCCCGCCGCGACGAGGGCGGCCAGTTTCAGTCTGAGCATCGTGTTCTCCCGGTTCCTGTCACCGCCCCGGTCCGAGAACCGGCGCTCTGCGATCAGCCTAAACTCAATCTTCTTGAGTAATCAAGTTCGTTGAGCTAGCCATGGGCCATGACATCGCTCCCGCCCTCCAGACCGCGCTCGCTCGGCGCCAATCCGACCCGCTCCCGGGACCACAATCGTCAGATGGTGCTGGGCGAATTGCGCGCAGGCGGGGCGCTGGGCCGGGCGGAGATCGCGCGGCGGGCGGGGCTGACGACCCAGGCCGTCAGCAACATCATCGCCGACCTGGAGGAGGAGGGCCTGCTGCAGATCGTCGGTGCGGCGCGCGGGCGGCGGGGCCTGCCGGCGACTCAATACGCGGTCAATCCCGGCGGGGGCTACGCGCTGGGTATCGAACTGCGCCCGGCCGCGATCCTCGTCGCGCTGCTCGACCTGTCCGGCAGCCCGGTGTGGCAGGAGCGGGTGCCGCTGGCCCGCGCGGATCCCGCCCGCGTGGCCACGTATCTGCCGCGCCTGCGCGAGGCCGCACTCTCCGCCGTGCCGCGCGCGCGGGGCCGGATGCTGGGCGCGGGCGTCGTCATGCCGGGTCCGTTCGGGCGCACGGCCCTCTCGGGTCTGGCGACCGACCTGCCGGGCTGGACCGAGGTCGATCCCGCCGTACACCTGGCCGAGGCGCTGGATCTGCCGGTCATCGTCCAGAACGACGCGAATGCCGCCGCGATGACCGAACGGATCGCGCTGGCAGCCGAGGGGCTCGACTGCTTCGCGTGCCTCTATTTCGGCACCGGCCTGGGCCTGGGCATCGTGCAGGACGGCCGCCTCGTCGCCGGGGCCTTCGGCAATGCAGGTGAGATCGGGCGGCTGCCGGTCCACGCGGACGGCGTGCCCGTCGCGCTGGAGGAGGTCCTGTCGCGCGACGCGCTGGAGCGTCGCCTCGCCGCTGCCGGGATCGCGGCCTCCGACATGGACGCCATCGCCCGGTTGCACGCCGATGCGGACCCCGCGCTGACGGCATGGACGCACGATGCCGCCGCGGCCCTCTCCCAGGCGCTCGCGGTCATCGAGAACATGCTCGACCCCGCTGCGACCATCCTGTGTGGTGCGATGCCCGGGAGCTTGCTGCAAGACCTTATCGCCGAAACGGAGCTGCCCGCGACCGTGGCCCGCCGCCCCGACGGCGCCGGGCCTCCGCTGCGCATCGGCACCTGCTCCCGCATGGCCGCGGCCCGCGGCGGAGCGGCCCTCGTGCTCGCCCAGTCCTTCACCCCCACGCTCGCCGCCTGAGGTCCCATGACGCCCGACCAGTCCCGGCTTGAAACCGATCGCGCCACGCCGCGCATCGTGGCGCTGTGGCACGCGCTGAGCACGCTGAAGACGCCCGTGCTCTTCATGCAGTCCGGCGCACATCCCGATGACGAGATGTCGGCGATGCTCGCCGCCCTGCGCTTCCGCGACGGGATCGACCTCGCCTATGTCTGCTCCACGCGCGGCGAGGGCGGGCAGAACGATATCGGGCGCGAGGCCGGCGCTGCCCTCGGCGCCCTGCGCACGGCGGAGATGGAGGGCGCGGCCCATCTCCTCGACATGCGGCTGTGGTGGATGGGCGAGGGACCCGACGACCCCATGGCCGATTTCGGTTTCTCGAAGTCGGGGGAGGAGACGCTGGCCCGCTGGGGGCAGGAGCACACGCTGCGCACCTTCGTGCGCGCGGTGCGGCAGGCCCGGCCCGACATCCTGTGCCCCACCTTCCTCGACGTGCCTGGGCAGCACGGCCACCACCGCGCCATGACGCTGATCGCGCACGAGGTGATGGAGCGCGCCGCCGATCCTGCCTTCGCGGTCGAGGGCACGACGCCCTGGCAGGTGGCGAAGCTCTACCTGCCCGCCTGGTCCGGTGCAGGCACCGCCTATGACGACGACCTGCCGCCGCCGCCCCAGACGGTGATGGTCTCGGGCGAGGGGCGCGATCCCATAACCGGCTGGACCTGGGCGCGGATGGGTCAGCACTCGCGGGCGCTGCACCGGACGCAAGGCATGGGCCACTGGCCGCGTAGGGGGCGGGACTTTCCGCTCCATTTGGTCGGGGGAGGGGTGGAGAGCTCGATCCTCGACGGCCTGCCCGCGGACCTCGGAGCGCTCGGCCACGGAGCGGTGCAGGAGGCCATGGACGCGGCCATCGCCGCCTGGCCCGACGGCCCCGCGATCGCCCGCGATGCCGCCAAGGCACTCTCCCTCCTGCCCGATCAACCCGGAAGCGCCGACGCACACCGGCTGGAGCGCAAGCGGAAGCAACTCGCCCGCGTCCTCTGGCTTGCGTCGGGGGCCGAGGTGCGTGGCGCCGCTGCCCAGTCCTTCGTCGCGCCCGGCGAGAGCGCCGGGATCACGCTGGAGTCTCACGCAGGCGATGCCGAGGCGCTTGAACCGCGGATCCTGCCACCTGAGGGCTGGACCGGTGACACCCCCGATCCGGGCCACGTGCCGCCCGCCTATCCCATGACCTACGACCCGCTCGACCCGCCGCGCCCGGCCATCGCGGCCTCGGCGATCGTCGCGGGGCAGGGGATCGAGGTGCGCCTGCCGCTCGACCGGACGGCAGTGGCCCTGCCGACCGGCGTCATGCTCGATCCGCCCGCGGAGGTCATCAACCTCGCCACCGGCGCGCGCTCTGCGGCGGTGGTCCTTCGCCCCGACGGCGCGGCGCTGGCGCTGCCTGACGGATGGAGCCGCGCGGACGGCATTCTCTCGCTGCCCGACAGCGCGCAGCCCGGCCACCACGACCTCCCCGTTACACTCGACGGTGCCCCGGCCCTCACCGTCACGCGGATCGAGGCGCCGCACACCGCGCCGCGCGTCCTCGCCCGCCCCGCGATCCTGCGCCTCGCCCTGCTCGACGTGGCCCTGCCGGAGGCCCGGATCGGTGTCGTCGGCGCAGGCCGCGACCGGGTCGCCCACTGGCTCCGCCGCATCGGCGCCGACGTCACCGAGCCCGACCTCATCGCCATCGACGCGGGCCTGCTGGGCGTCGATACCCTCGTCCTCGGCATCTTCGCCCTGCGCTTCCGCCCCGGCCTGGCCGAGCGCATGGCCCGCATCGCCGCGTGGGTGCGGGAGGGCGGCACCCTCGTCACCCTCTATCACCGCCCGTGGGACAACTGGGACCCCGCGGCGATGCCAGCGCGGCTGGAGATCGGCCAGCCCTCCCTGCGCTGGCGCGTCACCGACGAGCGGGCCGAGGTCACGCATCTCGCCCCCGATCACCCGATCCTCACCGGCCCCAACCCGATCGGGCCGGAGGACTGGAGCGGCTGGCACAAGGAGCGCGGCCTCTACTTCGCCGCGCGCTGGGACGACGCCTATCGCCCGCTCCTCTCCATAGCCGACCCGTACGAGGCGCCGCTCGAAGGCGCGTTCGTCTCCGCCGAGATCGGCGCGGGCCGCCACAGCCATTGCGCGCTCATCCTGCATCACCAGATGGAGCAACTCGTCCCCGGCGCCTTCCGCTTGATGGCGAACCTCTGTGACCCCCGCCGCTGAACCCGCCGCCCGCTCCGAATGGCGGGGCGGGGCATGGCTCATCCTCGACATGGCGCTCAACATCTGGGCGCTGGTCATCGTGAAGGCCAGCGGGGCGGAGTTCCCGGCGGTGCAGCTTGTCTTTTTGCGTGCCACCGTAGGCCTCGCCCTGATGCTGCCGTGGATCCTGCAGGCACGGGGCGACTTCGCGCAGGCCCTGCGGCCACGGCTGCATCTCGCGCGTATCGCGCTGTCCTCCGTCACGTTGACGGCGAGCTTTCATGCTGTCGCGAACCTGCCCTTCGCGCTCTACACCGCGGTGAACTTCACTCGGCCGCTGGTGATGATCGCGCTCGCCGCGCTCTTCCTCGCCGAGCCCGCCACGCCGCGCCGCTGGCTGGCGGGCGCACTGGGGCTGATCGGCGTCGTTGTCGCGGTAGATCCCGGCGGCGCGACGCTCGACCCGGCCCTCTTCGCCATGGCGGTCACGGTGATCGCGGGCACCGCGGCGATCGTCGTCACGCGCAAGATCAACGACCAGCCGCCCGTCGTGCTGATGACCGCCTATACCGCGGGCCTGATGGTGACGACCGCCGGTCCCGCGCTGTGGTCCTGGCAGCCGGTCGCGACCGGGGACTGGCCGGTGCTGCTGGCCATCGGCCTCTTCGCGCAGGCGGCCCAGTTCTGCTTTCTGCGCGCGCATCGCCACGCCTCCGCAGGGCTGCTGGCCATCGTCGGCTATTCCAGCCTGATCCTGTCAACGGTCGTCGGCTGGCTGGTCTTCTCAGAAGTGCCCACGGCTGCGTTCTGGATCGGGGCCGCGGCGATCATCGGTGCCACCTGGATCGCCCGCCCGGCCACGCCGAGACCTCCCGGAGCAGGTCGCTCCCCCTGACGCCTTGACATCGATCAAGGCGTCCACCGCATCGGGCCGTAGACTGTCAACAAAAGTGGACATGTCACGATGCGTATACTCCTTATTCATCCGAACTATCATTCCGGCGGCGCCGAGATTGCGGGGAACTGGCCGCCCGCCTGGGCGCCCTACCTCGCGGGGCCGCTGAAACGCGCGGGGTTCGAGGTCCATTTCATCGACTCCATGACCGAGGATATCGACGAGGACACGCTGCGCGCCCGCATCGCCGCGGTGAAGCCCGACCTCGTCGGCGTCACGTCCATCACCCCCTCTATCTACGCCGCCGAACGCACGCTGGAACTCGCGCGTGAGGCGGTCCCGGATGCGTTGCGCGTCCTCGGCGGTGTTCACGCGACCTTCATGTACAAGCAGGTCCTGTCCGAGAGCGACGCGGTCGACGTGATCGTGCGCGGCGAGGG
The DNA here is from genome assembly GCA_032464575.1 of Roseobacter sp. HKCCA0434. Taxonomy (GTDB): domain Bacteria; phylum Pseudomonadota; class Alphaproteobacteria; order Rhodobacterales; family Rhodobacteraceae; genus Pontivivens. The sequence goes on along the minus strand of JAWDKM010000005.1, from coordinate 230,639 downwards.
GGAGGAGATCTTCGTCGCCCTCGCCCAGGCCGTCGCCACCGGTGCATGGCCGGAAAACCGCCGCAGCATCAAGGGCCTCGCCTTCCGCGACGGGGAGCAGATCGTGGCAACGCCCGCCGCCTCCACCGTCCGCGATCTCGATGGGATCGACCCGGACTGGTCGATCATCGAGTGGGACCGCTACATCTACATCCCGCTCAACCGCAAGGTCGCGATACCCAACCTCGCCCGCGGCTGCCCCTTCACCTGCTCCTTCTGCAGCCAGTGGAAGTTCTGGCGCGACTACCGCGTGCGCGATCCGAAGAAGGTGGTGGACGAGATCGAGGGGCTGGTGAACGACCACGGCGTTGGCTTCTTCATCCTCGCCGACGAGGAGCCGACGATTAACCGCAAGAAGTTCATCGCCTTCTGCGAGGAGCTGATCGCCCGCGATCTGCCGCGCCGTATCCAGTGGGGCATCAACACCCGGGTCACCGACATCCTGCGCGACGAGGAACTGCTGCCGCTCTACCGCCGCGCCGGGCTCGTCCACGTGAGCCTCGGCACCGAGGCCGCCGCCCAGCTCAAGCTCGACCGCTTCAACAAGGAGACGAAGGTCGAGGACAACCGGCGCGCCATCGAACTCCTGCGCGAGGCCGACATCTTCACCGAGGCGCAATTCATCGTCGGGCTGGAGAACGAGACGGTCGAGACGCTGGAGGAAACCTACCGCTACGCCCGCGAATGGAACCCCGACCTCGCCAACTGGTCGATGTACACGCCGTGGCCGTTCACGCCGCTCTTCCAGGAGCTCGGCGACAAGGTCGAGGTCTTCGATTTCTCCAAGTACAACTTCGTCACCCCGATCATGAAGCCCGAGGCGATGGACCGCGCCACGCTGCTCGACCGGGTGATGGCGAACTACCGACGCTTCTACATGTGGAAGGCGCTGTTCCACTATCCGTGGCGCGGGACCGGCTACCGGCGGCGCTACCTCCTCGGCTGCCTGCGCGCGTTCCTGAAGGCCGGGGTGGGCCGGACGTTCTACGATCTCGGCAAGGTCGGCTACTGGGGGCCGCAGACCAAGAAGAGCCTCGACTTCCAGTTCGACGAGACCCGCCAGATCGCTGAGGCCCAGACCGACGACTGGGAAGCCGCGGCCGAGCGCAGCCGCAAGGTGAAGGAGCGTCAGGCCGCGATCCGTGCGCAAGGAAAGGCGCGGGCGGCGGCAAAGGCGTGCGGTGCGGGCGAGGGCCAGATCGACGCGCTGGTCCTGCCGGACATGCAGCGCCCCGCTGAGTAGCGCGATGTTGGACGATGCCGGCATCGCGCGCATCGGGCCGAACGCGCTGATCCAGACCAATCTCGTGCTGACCGAACGGCTGGGCGAGGCGGAGGCCGCGCGGATCTTCGCGGCCGCCGGTATCATCCGCGACGTGCCCGACGGCATGGTGCCCGAAACCGACGTGCGCCATCTCTTCGACACGCTGATGACCGAGCGCCCCGACGACTGGCGCTTTCTGGCAGCGGAGGCGGGGACGCGGACGGCGGACTACATCATCGCCCACCGTATCCCGCCCGTGGCCCGCGCAGCGCTGCGCGTCCTGCCACGACATCCCGCGGCCCGGCTCCTCACCCGCGCCATCGCCCGCCACGCCTGGACCTTCGCGGGATCGGGGGAGTTCACCGCGCGCTGGGCGGGCGGGCTGCAACTCACCATCACGCACAATCCCGTCGCCCTGCCGGGCTGCCCGTGGCACCGCGCCGTCTTCGCCCAGCTCTTCGGCCGGCTGGCAGGCCCCTGTATCGATGTCGCGCACGACACCTGCTGTGCCCACGGCGACGGGGCCTGCGTCTTCGACCTTTCCTTCCGAACCGGCTGAGCGGCCCGCGGCCTCATGCTTCCGAGAGCTGGGCGAGCTTCTCGCGGTCCCGTATCTCGACCATTGCCCAGCCCTGCCGCAGGATCGCGCCCGACCGCTTCAGCGCGGCGAAGGCCCGGCTGACCGTTTCGGGTTCGAAGCCCAGATAGCTCGCGACCTCCGCGCGGGTGATCGGCAGCGCAAGGACCTCGCCGTCCGGGGTGCGTCCGCAGCCGCGGTCGAGCAGGTCGAGGATCATGGCCGACAGGCTGGGAACCGGTCGCCCACCCGCCAGGCGAACGATCCGCGCTCCGTCCCGCGCGATCCGCCGGTCGGTGCTCGCCAGCAGGCGGGAGGCGAGGCCCGGCTCCGTCCCCGTGTCCACATGGCGCGAGCGCACGACCGTGTCGCACGTCGCTTCGTGATGGATGCGCCCGCGCCGACCGCTGGCGGGCTGCACCAGCTCGCCCGGCAGGTGCAGGGCGGAGATCACGGTGCGTCCATCCCGCGCGTGGTGCACCGTCTTCAGGCAGCCCGCGCAGACCACATGCGCCCACATCGATCCGTCCATCCGGCGGCGCAGGGGCAGCTCGTGACCGGCCGTTATCCGGCGCACGGCGATCTGCGGATCGGTCCTGCAGATCGCGGCGAGAGGGCAGTGATTGCAACAGCTTGCGGCGGCGGATGTGTGCTGCGTGTTCATGGCGGAACCTCCGCCCCTCGCTCGCATATCCGTTGGCTTCGCAGCCATGATCCAGCGCAAGAACTGCGAAAATTTTGATTTGAAATGATCTCGATCATTTACCGAACGGCCCCTCTGGCGCCTGCTCAATGCAGGCATTCAGGGCGGGGGACAGCATGGATGATCGACTGAAGCTTATCGCCACGGTCGCAGCCCTGACGATACTGTGCGCTAACGGCACGCAGGCGCAGAACGACCTCGGCCGGTTGCCCCCGCCTCCGGACGTCAACGCCGCGCGGGCGGAGCTCGGCGGCATGCTCTTCTTCGACACGCGCCTCTCGGGGGACGAGACGCGCTCCTGCGCCACCTGCCATGCGCCCGAGACCGGGTGGACCACACGCGATCCGCTCAGCGAGGGCTATACCGAGACGCCGCATTTCCGGAACGCGCCGTCCCTCTTCAACGTGGCCTTCCGCGAGACGCTGCACTGGGACGCGCGGTTGGATGGCGCGGACCTCGGCACCGCCTCCCGCGACGCGATCGTCGAGGCGCATTTCATGAACGCCGACAGCCGCCTCGTGCAAGAGCGGCTGAAGCAGGTGCCCGAGTACCTGAACATGTTTCAGGACGCCTATGGCGGCGAGCCCTATGGCGGGCGGATCTACGGCGCGGTGGCCGAGTATCTCAAGACGATCCGAACCGAGAACGCGCCCTTCATGGCCTATCTCGACGGCGACACCGCCGCGATTTCCGAGGAGGCCGCCGCCGGGTGGGCGCTTTTCACTGGGGACGCCGGTTGCGCCGCCTGCCACTCCGGCCCCACCTTCTCCGACGGGGAGGTACACGCGACCGGCGTGCCGGACCACCCGTCGATGGCCGACGACGCGCTGCGGCAGATCACCATGCTGCGCTACTACGCCTCCTTCGGGGTGCCGAACTATATGAACCGCCGCTCCGACGTGGGCTACTACGCCGTCAGCAAGGACGACGCCGATATCGGCAGGTTCGCCACCCCGCCGCTCTGGGATGTCGGTCAGACCGATCCCTACATGCATTCCGGCGTGTTCGAGACGCTGGAGGAGGTCGTCGCCTTCTACGACATGGGCGCAAACGGCACTCTTCCGGCGCTCGATCTCACGGAGGAGGAGCGGACGGCACTCGTCGCCTTCCTCGAAAGCCTGACCGGCGACGTGCCCGCCATCGAGGCGCCCGATCTGCCGGGCTACGCCGACACCGCACCGCAGGTCGCCCGATGAGGAGGACAGCCATGCGCCTCAGCCCCGCCCTCGTCGCCCTGCTGCTGGCCGGAGCGACCCATGCCCAGACCGCCGATCTCGGCCCCGCGTCGGCAGAGGTGCTGGGCATCGACGCCGATCTCCATGCGCTGATCGCGCCGCTGGGCTCGCTCGGCCCCGTGCCGGTTCCGGGCGACAACCCGATGACGGAGGCCAAGGTCGAACTCGGCGAGATGCTGTTCTTCGACCCACGCCTCTCGGGCAACTCCGCGATGCCGTGCTCCGCCTGCCACCTGCCGGATCTCGGCTGGGGCACGGGCACCGAGATCTCCTTCGGCTATCCGGGCACGACCCACTGGCGCAACAGCCAGACCATCCTGAACGCGGCCTACTACAACAAGTTCTTCTGGGCGGGCGCCTCCCCCAGCCTCGAAGCGCAGGCCCCCGCCGCCGCGCACGGGGCCGTCGCGGGCAACGGCGACGACAGCATCATGGAGATGCGCCTCGCCTTCACGCCCGAATATGTGGAGCGGTTCGAGGAGGTCTTCGGGACGCCCTACCCGATCATCGGTGATGCGTGGAAAGCGATCGCCGCTTACCAGCGCACCATCGTCTCCAACCCCGAGGACGTCCCCTTCGACCGCTTCGCGAACGGCGACGCGACGGCGTTGTCGGAGGAGGCGCAGCGCGGGCTGGAGCTCTTCCGCGGTGAGGCCGGCTGCATCGCCTGCCACAACGGCCCGCTGATTTCGAACCAGCAGTACTACGCGACCGGCGTGCCGCAGGAGATCCTCACCGACACCACCGATCCGCTGCAGATGATCACTGTGCGGTGGGAGAACTACGCCAAGGGCGTGACGGAGGAGATCTACTACTCCGATCCCGGCGACCTCGGCCTCTACTACTCCACCAAGCGGGAGGCGGACATGTACAAGTTCCGCACGCCGAGCCTGCGGGAGCTCGCCTACACCGCCCCCTACATGCACAACGGCGCCTTCTGGACGCTCGACGAGGTGGTGGCGTTCTACGCCGCGGGCGGGGGCGAGACGCCGAACCGTTCGGACCTCCTGCGCCCGCTCGAGCTGGACGAGGGGCAGCGCGCGGATCTCGTGGCCTTCCTCGAAAGCCTCAGCTCCGACGCGGCACCGCATGTGGTCGATGTCCCCGACCTTCCCGAAATCGAGACGTGGAGGTGAGCATGCAGCGCACCCGACAGCGCCCAGAGCCGCAGCACCTGTGCATGGCCCGGCGCGAGTTCCTGATCCTCGGCGGCACCGGTGCCGCGGTGCTCGGCACCGTGGGCCCCGCGGGCGCGCAGCTCGTCGGCTCCCGCTATCCGCGGCAGGTGATCGGCAGCCTGTCCGCCCTCCAGCAGGGCGAGGCGGTGGAGTTCAGCTACCCGAACGCCGACACCTTCAACTTCCTCTTCAAGCTGGGGGAGATTGCTGGCGGCGGCATTGGGCCGGACGAGGACATCGTGGCCTTCAACCAGCAATGCACCCATCAGGGCGCCTGGATGGATGGGAGCCTCTACCAGTCGGCCCACGCCGTCTTCGGCCCCTGTCCGCTGCACCTGAGCACTTTCGATCTGACCAAGTTCGGGATGATCGTGTCGGGCCATGCCACCTCCAGCCTGCCGCAGATCATGCTGGAGGCCGAGGGCGACGACATCGTCGCGACCGGCGTGCAGGGCCTGATCTGGGGCTATTCCGCGAACCCGAGCGCCTGAGGAGACCGCGATGACTTATCCCTACGGATCGCTCGACGTCGATCAGGTGCCGCTGCCGCCCGTGGATGCGGAGCGGCTGACGACCGCCTGCAACTACTGCATCGTCGCCTGCGGCTACATCGTCTGGCGCTGGCCGGTTGGCCGGCAGGGCGGACCCGCGGCGTCTGAGAACGCGCTGGGCGTGGACTTTCCCAACGGCGCGCCGACCGGCGCATGGGTCAGCCCCACCCAGCACAATATCGTCGAATACGAGGGACGGCTGCATCACGTGGTCGTCGTGCCCGACTTCGACACGGAGGTCGTGAACCCCCAAGGAAACCACTCGATCCGGGGCGGCACGCTCGCCCAGAAACTCTACAACCCCAACACCCAGACTCGCGACCGCCTGCGCGAGCCGATGATCCGCGTCGTGGACACGCTCACCCCGGTGAGCTGGGAGCTGGTGACGGACGTGATGGCCGAGGTCTCCAAATACGTGCTGGAGAAGTACGGCGTCCACGCCTGGGGCATGAAGACCTACTCCTACGAGTTCTTCGAGAACACCCATGCGGTGGCGAAGCTCGTGGACACCGCCATCGGCACGCCGGTCTACGCCCCGCACGACAAGCCTCAGCGGGCCGAGGATACGCCGGGGCTCGACGACGCGGGCATCAACGCCTTCTCCGCCTCCTATGAGGACTGGGGGGCGTGCGACGTCGCCTTCTGCTCCGGCGTCGATCCCTACGAGACGAAGACGGTGCTCTTCACCTCCTGGATGATGGGGGGCGAGAATCCGGGCAAGCGGATGATCATGGTCACGCCGCACCGCACGATGGGCGTGCAGTATGCGCTGGAGAATGGCGGTCTGTGGCTGCCGCTGATCCCCGGCTCGGACACGGCGCTGCACCTCGCCCTGTCGCGTCTGATCGTGCAGAACGGCTGGCAGGATCAGGACTTCATCGACGAGTGGGTGGCGAGCCGGTGGGAGGTCAACTCCGGCTATGGCCGCGGCACCCGCAACACGCGCTGGCAGTGGCGCACGACCTGGGGCCGCTATCAGTCGGATTGGGACGACTACCGGCAGTGGATCATGGAAGAGCCCGCCGCCGACCTCAACGCCGCTGCCGAGATTACCGGCCTGCGCCCCGAACTGATCGAGCGCACGGCGGAGATGATGGCCCGGCCAAACGAGGATGGCAGCCGGGTGAAGACCTCCTTCATGCTGGAGAAGGGCAACTACTGGTCCAACAACTACATGAACACCGCTTCCATCGCGACGCTGGGCCTGATCTGCGGCGCGGGCAACCGCCGCGGGCAGGTCATCAGCCGCGGCGGCGGGCATCAGCGCGGCTGGATGGGGGCAGGGCCGCGGCGCGGCTATCTCTCGCCCGAAAAGCACCCCGGCCGCCGGAAGAAGTCGCTCAATGTAGACCGCTGGGTGATGGACGGGCATGTCCGCTTCATGTGGGTCATGGGCTCGACTTGGTTCCCCGCGATGCTGGCTAGCCAGGAGCTCGGCGACCGGGTCCACGACCTCGTCAAGGGCTCCGACCATCAGCCGCGGCACGTGGACCGCGAGCACCTGATCGAGACCTACAAGGCGCGCGTCGATGCGGGTGGCATGGTGCTGGTGAACTCCGACATCTATCCGGTCGATGCCCTGAACACCCAGATCGCCGACATCGTCCTGCCCGCCGCGAGCTGGGGGGAGGAGGACCGCACCCGCTGCAATGCCGAGCGGCGCCTGCGGCTCTATTCCAAGATCTCCGATCCGCCCGGCAACGCGCGCCCCGACTGGTGGGCCATCGCGCAGTTCGCGCGGAAGATGGGCTTCGAGGGGTTCGACTGGGACAGCTCCGCCGACATCTTCGAGGATGCCGCCCGCTTCTCCCGCAATGGGGTGCTCAGCTACTACGCCCTTCACGTGAAGGCACAGGAGGAGGGGATGCGCTCCCACGACTACCTGCGCCGGCTCGGCACGACCGGCATCCAGACGCCGGTGCGCATGGTGAACGGTGAGCTCGTCGGCACGCAGCGCCTGCACGACCCAGAGAACGACTGGGGCGAGCAGGAGGGGCCGACCCGCGACCGCAAATGGCTGACCGCCTTCGGCACCCATTCGGGCAAGGCCGTGATGCTGCGCACGCCCTGGCAGAACGACGGCTGGTCCGACTTCTACGAGGCGATCAAGCCCCGGCCCGCGATGGACGAGGTCTGGATCACCAATGGCCGCGTCAACGAGACGTGGCAATCCGGCTTCGACGACCGCCGCAAGCCGTATCTCCACCGCCGCTGGCCGTGGCCCTATATCTTCATCCACCCTGCCGACGCCGAGCCACGCGGCATCGAGAGCGGCGACCTCGTCGAGGGCTACAACGACACCGTCTACGTCCAGAAGGGGCGGCCCGTGGGCGTCGAGGATGGCGAGCTGAGCTTCACCCAACTGCTGGAGGCCGGGCATATCGATACCGTCGAGGGCAGCTTCGTCGCCGTGGCCATCGTCTCCGACGAAATGCGGCCCGGCGTGACCATGGCGAACTTCAACTACCCGGGCAGCCTCGCCAATTCCGTCTGCCACGCGGTCCCCGACCCAGTCAGCGGCAACTACCGCTACAAGCTGGGCCGTGGCGTGATCCGCCGGGTGGGCGAGAGCCCCTACAAGAACAACCTCGTCGAGATGAGCCTGAAGCCCCGCCCGATGCCCACGGGTGCCTCGGACGATCCCTCGCTCTGGGACGTCAATACCATGATCCTCTAGCAGGTGGCCCTGGGGTGGCGGAATGCCGGCACCTCATGCCTCCGCCGGATGGTGCCGCGGCCGTCGCGACTTGATCAGGTCGGGCACCACGATCAGCGGCAGGGCGAGCAACGCCACCAGCACCAGATGCTCCAGCTCCGGCGTCGTCGTGTGCAGCAGCAGTTGCAGTGGCGGCCAGGTGATCGCCAGAACCTGCAGCGCCAGCGTCACCCCGAGCGCCAGCAGCAGGAACGGGTTGCTCGTCCACCCGATCCGCCAGCAGGGTTCGCGCAGCGAGCGGAAGGCGAAGACGCTGACCTTCTCGAACACCACCATGCCGGTGAAGGCTACCGTGCGCGCGATGTCCTCGCCCAGCGGCAGCACCGTGTAGAACAGCCACAGGCTCGCCGTCGCGGTGTAGCAGCCGAAGGCGAGGATCAGCCCGAGCCCGCGGCGCCCCAGAACCGGCGCGTCGCGGCGCCGCGGCGGCTGCTCCATCTGCTCGCGCTCGCCTTTCTCCAGTCCAAGGGCCACGGCGGTGACGCCGTCGGTGACGAGGTTCATCCACAGGATCTGCGTGGCAAGGAAGATCAGCGGCCCGCCCACGATCAGGTTCACCACGATGGCGATCACTTCCCCCGCATTGGAGGCGAGCAGGTAGCGGACGAACTTCGTGACGTTGTCGAACTGCCGCCGTCCCTCGGCGATCGCGGCGACGATGGTCGCGAAGTTGTCGTCGAGCAGCACGAGGTCGGCGGCGTCCTTCGACACATCGGTGCCGCGGATGCCCATGGCGATCCCGATATCGGCGCGCTTCAGCGCGGGTGCATCGTTCACGCCGTCGCCGGTCATCGCCACGATCTGGCCGCGCGCCTGCAGGGCCGCCACGATGCGCATCTTGTGCTCCGGCAGGGTGCGGGCGAAGAGGACATCGCCCTCCAGCATCTCCTCCAGCGCGTCGTCGGAGATCGCGTCGAGCGCGGTCCCCTCGACGCAGCGCGGCCGGCCCATGCCGAGGTCCGCGGCAATGGCTGCGGCCGTCACGGCGCTGTCTCCGGTGATCATGATCACCCGGATCCCGGCAGCGCGCGCGCCCGCGATCGCTCGCCGCACCTCGGGCCGCGGCGGATCGATGAGCCCGACGAGGCCGAGGAGGGTCAGCTCGCTTTCCGCGACGTCGCCGGGTGCGGCTGGCCGCGCGGCCAGCGCGATCACCCGCAGGCCCTCCTTCGCCATTCGCCGGTAGGCGCCCAGCACCTCCTCCCGTCCCGCTACCGTCAGCGCTGCCGCCCCCCGCGCGCCAAGGATGTCGCTGCACCGCTCCAGCACCACCTCGGGCGCGCCCTTCACGTGGAGGCGATGGCCGTCCGCGCTGCGGGCGAGCACGCCCATCCGTTTGCGCTCGCTGGAGAACGGCGTCTCCGCGACCCGCGCATCCGCCTCCGGCAGCGGCGCCCATCCCTTGTAGGCAAGCGTGACCAGCGCGCCCTCCGTCGGCGCGCCGACCATCGTCCATTCGCCCTCCATGTGACGGAGGCCGGCATGCGTGCAGGTCAGCGCCGTCTCCAGCAGCGCGGCGAGCACCGGGTCGTCTGCCGCCCGCACTGCACGCCCCCCGCGTTCGATATGGCCGGCGGGGTCGTAGCCGGTGCCGGTGACCTCGTAGACCGCACCGGGTGTCCAGACCCTCGTCGCCGTCATCTTGTTCTCGGTCAGCGTGCCGGTCTTGTCGGTGCAGATGACCGAGGCCGCGCCCAGCGTCTCCGCCGCCTGAAGCCGCCGGGCGAGGGCCTTGTGCCGCGCCATCGCCGATGCGCCGAGCGCCAGCGTGATCGTCACCACGGCCGGCAGCCCCTCGGGCACCATCGCCACGGCGAGCGAGAGCCCCGTCATGAACATCTCGAAGAGTGGCCGGCCCACCGCCGCCCCCAGCGCCACGATCGCCGCCGCGATCAGCAGCGCGGCGAGGCCGAGTTGCCGGGCAAGGCGGCCGAGCTGCACCTGCAGGTGCGTGCGCTTGCGTCCGACCGAGCCGGTCAGCTCCGCGATCCGGCCGAAGGACGTGCCGGCCCCGATCGCGGTGACCACGCCGATGCCCCGGCCCGCCGCGACGGCAGTGCCGGCCAGAAGCCGGCCCGCGTCGCCGGAGGCACCCGCGATCTTGCCGACCGGGACGGACTCGCCCGTGACCACGCTTTCGTCCACGCGCAGTTCGGTCGACACGATCAGGTCCAGATCGGCGGGAACGCCGTCCCCGGCGGCCAGCACCACCACGTCGCCGGGCACCAGCTCGCGCGCCGGGATCACCGTCTCCTGCCCGTCGCGGATCACCAGCGCGCTGGGCGAGAGCATCGAGCGCAGCGCCTCCAGCGCATTTTCCGCCCGCCACTCCTGCACGAAGCCCAGGATGCCGTTGAGCGCCACGACCAGCCCGATCGCGATCGCGTCCACCGTCTCGCCCAGGGCAAGGGCGATCCCGGCCGCACCGATCAGGATCACCACCAGCAGTCCGGTGAACTGCCGGGCGAACACCAGCAGCGGCCCGTCGCGCCGGGGGCGGGGCAGCTCGTTCCACCCGGCAGTAGCCCGCCGCGCGGCGACCTTTTCGGTAGTCAGCCCCCGCGGCGCTGGCGCGGCGGTCTCCGCAACGCTGGGCATGGCACAATCCTCGATGCGTGGCCCCTTCCTAGGATGCGCCGTGACGAAGCCCTTTGCGCGAGATCAATCCGGTCCGGGACTGCACCGGGCAGGATGGCGGCGTGACAAGGGAGGTCCGAAACGATGAAGAGTACGACGCAGTCCACGACCCGGAAGAGTGCAGAGGGCGAGGCCCCCAACGCGACTGAAACGCAGACCGGCGCCGCCGAGGACGTCGCCACGTTGCAGAAGCTCGGTTTCGAGAACTTCTCGGCCATGGGAACCACTTGGGCCGAGACGATGAGTGAACTGGGCAGCGAGGTCGTGTCGTTCATGGCCGAGCGCATCCGCGAGGACGTGAAGACCCAGCACGAGATCCTGCACTGCAAGAACATCGGCGACCTGCAGCAGATCCAGACCCGCTTCATGCAGAAGGCGTTCGAGCAGTACACCGCCGAAACCGGCAAGCTGGTGGAGATGAGCCAGACGCTGTTCGCGCCGGCGCGCAAGAACCTCGACGCCTGATCGGCCGTCAGGCGAGCACGTATTGCCCGGGGGCCGGCCCCAGCGCTTGCCCCCCGTTTCCGGCTTTGGGCCGGACTGGGGCACCGCTGCGCGCCTCCAGCCATGCGGTCCAGGCGGGCCACCATGATCCGTCACGCTGCGGGGTGTCGGCCATCCAGTCCTCCGGCGCCACGTGGTCCGACCGCCTTTCCCGGTCCTCGATCCTGTAATGGCGGCGCAGGTGGCCCGGCTCCGACAGCACGCCCCCGTTGTGACCCCCCGCGGTGAGGCAGAAGGTGACGTCCGTGTCGGTGAGCAGCCCGATCTTGTAGACCGACCGCCAGGGCGAGACATGGTCCTTCTCGGTCGCGAGACAGAAGATCGGCGCCTCGATATCGGTCAGCGCGACCGGGCGGTCGTGCACCCGGAACTGGCCACGCGCCAGCCGGTTCTCCAGGAAGAACTGGCGCAGGTACTCCGAATGCATCCGCGCGGGCATCCGCGTCGCATCCGCGTTCCACGCCATCAGGTCGTTCATCGCCGTGCGCTCGCCCAGCAGGTAGTGGCGGATCACCCTGCTCCAGATCAGGTCGTTGGAGCGGAGCATCTGGAAGGTGCCCGCCATCTGGTCGGCACGCAGATAGCCCTGCATCGCCATGATGTCCTCCAGGAACGTCACCTGGCTCTCGCTGATGAAGAGCGAGAGCTCGCCGGCTTCGGTGAAATCCACCTGGGCCGCGAGCAGCGACACCGTCTGCAGCCGCGCGTCTCCGTCCCTCGCCATCGCCGCGGCGCCGGTGGCGAGCAGCGTGCCGCCCAGACAGTAGCCCACCGCATGCACCCGGTCCGACGGTCGGGGCGCGATCACCTCCAGCGCCGCGCCCAGCCCCAGGTCGTAGTAGTCGTTGAAGCCCAGGTCCGCGTCGCCCCGATCGGGGTTCTTCCACGAGATCATGTAGACTTCGAAGCCCTGGTCGCGCAGGTAGCGCACCAGTGAATTGTGCGGCGAGAGATCGAGGATGTAGTACTTCATGATCCAGGCCGGCACGACGAGGACCGGTTCGGGCCGCACGGCCTTCGTGGTCGGCGCGTAGCGGATCAGCTCGATCAGCCGGTTGCGGAAGACGACCTCGCCCGGCGTGACCGCCACCGTCTCGCCCACGCGGTAGTCCGGATGCCCGGGCCGCTTCGTGCCGAGAAGCTGTTGCAGGTCCTCCATCCAGTTGCCGACCCCGCGCACCAGGTTCGCGCCGCGCTCCTCCTGGATGCGGGCCAGTACCGTGGGATTGGTCGCGACGAAGTTCGACGGCGCCATCATGTCGAGCGTCTGGCGTGCCATGAACGCCACGGTGCGCGCATGGGCGGGCTCAACGCCCTCGATGCCGGTCGTCGCGGCCTCCCACCACTCTTCCTGCAACAGGAACCAGTGGCTGAGCAGGTTGAAGGGATAGCGCTCCCATGCCTCCTGCCGGAACCGCTTGTCAGCGGCCGCCCGCGCGCGAAGATCGCCCTCGCCACCGTCGATCATGACGCGAAAGGGCGCCGTCCACGCATCGAGGCCCGCCGACCACGCCCGCTGGGCCAGTTCGGACTGCTTGCGGGGCGAGCCCGCGAGATGCATCCACCAGTCGAGCCCGGCGCTCGCCAGTGCCGCGGGCGACAGGCCGCCGGTCAGCCGCCCGATCCCGGCATGGACTACGCTGTCGATGTCGATCTGCGGTTCGGGCTTGGGAGGGGGGGAGTGTTTCATGACGGTCCGCCTTGTGAACTCAGAAGGTCGTGCGCTCGACGATGATCGCCCCGTCGTCGAGCGCGTCGCTGGGATGCACGACGACCCGGTCGCCGATCTCCAGACCGGACAGCAGCACCGCGTGCCGCCCGTCGCGGCGGCCAAGCTCCACCGGAACGCGCTCGACCACATCGCCGCGCGCACGGAAGACCGCCCAGCCCTCGCCTGCGCGGAACGCCGCGCTCAGCGGCACCAGCGGCACGTCGGTCTCCTCGTACTCCACGATCCTGAGAAATACCGCGAAGCCGTGGCCGAGCGCGGGCCGCTCCTCCGGCGGGGAGACGAGGTCGAAGATCGTGTCCACGCGCTGCTCGTCGATCCCCAGGGCGGAGACCTTGGTGTAGGCCGCGGGCTCCACATGCCGCAGCACCGCCTCCAGCGGCGGGCCGCCCCAGCGCTCGACGGAGGCCGAGGCGCTCTCGGGCAGGCGCACGGCATCGTTCGACAGAAGGTCAGCGACGATTTCCAGCTCCACCGGATCGCCGATGGACAGGAGCCGGACGCCCGCAAGCACCGGCCGCTCGCTGATCGTGTCGATCTCCAGCACCGCGCCGGTGGCCGGGGCCGCGATCTCGGTGCAGCACGTGCCGCCCGCCGCGCCGGTCCCGCCGGGCTCGATCAGTGCGGCCTCCGCCCGCTCCAGCGTGCTGCGGGCCTGATCGATGCGCGCGTCTGCCGCCTCCACCGCGGCCACCGCGACGGCGAGGCGCTGGTGCGCGTCCTCCAGCCGCGTGAGCGAGAGCACGCCGCGGTCCACCAGTTCGGCATCGCGGTTGAACTGCGAGCGGGCGTGTACCTCGTCCTCGGTCGCGCGGGTGAGATCCGTGCGCGCCACATGCAGCGCCGCCTGCGCCTCGCGCACCTGTGCCTCCGCCTGCAGCCGCGTGCGGGCGTCGAGCAGCGTAGGCGCCACCGGCTCGACCCGCGCGACGACGGTCTCCCCCTCCACGACGCGGTCGCCCACCTCGACCGGGGAGCGCAGCGCCACGCCCGCGATGGGGGCCGCGACCTCGAACACGTCGCGCACCCGCGTCTCGCCATCCACGTCGACGGTGACGGTCAGCGTCCCGATCTCGATGGTGTGCAGGTCGACCGGCACCGGCTCGGGCCGGAACGCCACGTAGCCGAGCCCGCCCACGACGGCGACCCCGATCAGGCCCAAAAGGATGTTTCGCCGAAGCTGCGGCATGGGGCTATTCCCTCGTCTTCATCACGGACACCAGGTTGAGCGTGTCGAGCCGCCGCCGCACCACGAGCACGGACAGCAGCGCCGCGCTCAGCACGATGAGGCTCGCATTGGCATAGGTGGCAGGCTCGATGACCAGCGGGATGGTGTAGAGGTCGCTGGCGAAGCTGTCCGTCATCAGCTTCGCCACGCGCCACCCGATCCACCAGCCGAAGGGCTGCGCGATCAGGGCGAGCAGCATGGTCTCGCCCACTAGCACGTAGGAGACCTCGCCGCGCGTGAAGCCCAGGATCCTCAGGCTCGCCAGCTCCCGCGCCCGCTCCGAAAGCTGCACGCGCGCGCCGTTGTAGGCGACGCCCACGGTGATCAGGATGCCGAGCATGGCGTAGACGGCCGTGACGATCAGGATGTTCTCGCCGATCGTCTCCTCGAAGCCACGGCGGTTCTCCACCATCATGATCGTGCCGCTGAGGTTGGGAAGCTCGCGCAGCCGCGCGTGCAGCGCGTCCTCCCGAGCCGTGTCGAAGGTGATGTTGACGACCGAGACCTGCGGCGCCTGCTGGAACATCGCATTGAGCGTCGCCTGGTCCATGTAGGCGCCCAGCCCGAAGAACTGCGTGACGAAGCCGGTGACGGGCAGCGCGTATGTGCCGCGCTTGCCGCTCATGAACTCCGCCTCGACGATATCGCCGACCTGCAGGTCGAGCTGCCGCGCGAGCCGGGTCGACAGCATCACCCCGCCCGGCGGCGCGTCGACGACCACGCCGGACGCATCGACGATCCGGCTCAGATCCGTTCCGGGCCGCCGCGCCTCGACCACCACGCGCTTTTCGTGATGGGCGTTGCGGAAGATGGCGGTGTGGGCCTGCTGCCCTTCCGCCTGCAGCACGCCGGGAAGCGCGCGCGCCTCGTGCAGTGCGCGTTCGGGCATGTCGTCGTCGAAGGTGAGCATCGCGTGCTGCCGGTTCGACTGGTAGAACGCCGTGTCGATGATCAGGTCGATGGAATCCGGAAAGAAGTTCGAGGCGACCAGCACCGACACCGCCAGCGCCATGCCGAGCGCACTCAGGGCCGCGCGCACCGGCCAGCGGATCAGGCTGCGCAGGATCATCATCGTGGGCTGGCTCAACCGCATCGCGGCGATCGTCCGGTCCAGCCAGTTGCGATGGAACCGCGTGGGTGCGGGTGGCGACATCGCCACCGCGGGCGACAGCGCCGCCGCGCGCAGTGCCGCACGCACCGCCCCAACCGCCGCCGCGGCGAAGCCCAGCAGCGCGGACAGGATGTAGCTGTTCCACGAGACGCTGTAGATGAGGTAGGGAAAGTTCAGGAACTCGGCATAGAGCTGGGCGAGGCCGAAGCTCAGCCAGCTTCCCACCGCCCAGCCGAGACCCACGCCCACCAGTGCCACCATCCCGGCCAGCAGCAGGTAGTGCAGGCAGACCGCGGCACTCGAATAGCCGAGCGCCTTCAAGAGGCCGATCTCGCTGCGCTCCAGCGTCACGATCCGCCCGATCACCATGCTGACGAGGAAGATGGTAATGCCCAGGAAGATCGGCGGCAGGACATAGGCAAGCGTCCTGAGCTGCTCGATCTCGCTGTCGATATAGGCGTTGGACGGCTGATCCCCCCGATCGAAGGCGCCGAGCCCGCCATAGGGCGCGAGCAGCGCGTCGACCGCGTCCATGACCGGCTCCGCCTCGAAGCCCGGCCGGATCTTCACCGCGAGGCTGTTGAACGCCCCCGTCCGGTCGAAGGCGGCGGCCAGCGCCCGTTCCGGCATCCAGACGATCCCGAAATTCTCGTCATCGGGCACCAGAGCGCCGGGGCCGATCGTGTAGATGAACTCCGGCGACAGCGCGGTGCCCGTCACCGTCAGCGCCCGCTTTGTCCCGTTGAGATTGGCGTGGAAGCGGTCCCCGATCCGCAGGTCGTTGGCCAGCGCGAAGGGCTCGTTGATCACCACCCGGTCGGTGTCGTGCCGGCCGGGCCACGACCCCGACCGCAGCATCGGCACGTTGAGCTGCGGCGGGCCGCTCTCGGGCAGCGAGGCGAGATGGGCGATGGTCGCCTCCGTCTTGCCCGCGATATCGAGGGTGGCGAGTGCTGTGACCCGCCCCTCCGCACTCGCCACGCCTTCGATCCCCCGGATCTCCGCCAGCAGCGAGACCGGCGCGCGCGTGGCATTGGCGAAGATGTCCGCGAAGCGGTTGCGCTCGTAGTAGGCCGCCCGCGTCTCGTCGAGCGCACGCGACATGCCGAAGGACATCAGCAGCACCGCCACCCCGCCCGCCATCACGAGCGCGATGGCCAGCGCCTGAACCCAGAGCCGGCCGAAGTCGCGCAGGAGCTTGCGGTCGAGTGCGTCCATGGCTCACCACGCGATCTCGGACGGGGCGAGCCGGGTCTCGTTCACCTCCATCCGGCTGATGCGGCCGTCCTGGAACCAGATGACGCGATGGGCCATTCGCCGGATCTCCGCATTGTGGGTGATGACGACCGTCGTGGTGCCGAACCGGTTGTTGATGTCACGCAGCGCCTCGAGCACCTGCACACCGGTCTTGCTGTCGAGCGCTCCCGTCGGCTCATCGCAGAGCATCACCTCCGGCCGCTTCGCGATGGC
This sequence comes from Roseobacter sp. HKCCA0434, assembly GCA_032464575.1. Lineage (GTDB taxonomy): Bacteria > Pseudomonadota > Alphaproteobacteria > Rhodobacterales > Rhodobacteraceae > Pontivivens. The sequence continues at coordinate 213,697 of JAWDKM010000005.1, read as the reverse complement.
GCGCGCGATCGCCACGCGCTGCTGCTCGCCCCCCGACAGCTCGGCGGGGAAGTGGTCGACCCGCGGGCCGAGGCCCACCAGCTCCAGCGCCTCCGCCGGGTCCATCGGATCGGGGGCGACGTCCGTGACGAGTTGCACGTTCTCCCGCGCCGTCAAGGACGGGACGAGGTTGTAGAACTGGAAGACGAAGCCGACATGGTCGCGCCGGAACCGCGTCAGCCCCCGGTCGTTGAGCGCGGTCAGTTCCCGCTCCCGGAACCAGACCCGCCCGTCCGTCACATGGTCGAGCCCGCCCAGGATGTTGAGCAGCGTCGACTTCCCGCTGCCCGACGGGCCCAGCAGCACAGTCAGCTCGCCCGGGTAGAGCTCCAGATCGACACCCGCCAGCGCGTGCACCTTCACCTCGCCGGTGTCGTAGACCTTGGTCACGCCCTCGGTGCGGAAGACGGGCCGCATGCCGTCGATCGGAGCGGGCGCGTTCATTCCGCGGCGTCGGCGGAGCGTTGGCGCAGCAGCGCGGCAAATGCGGCGAGCCGCTGCGCCATCTCGTCGGTTCCGTCGATCTTGTTGCCGATGAACGCGGTCGCCGCGAATGGGCGGCCCAGCAGCGCCTCGCAGGCGTCGTAGGTGTTCTTGGGCTCCGACGGCTCGCCCGAGGTCAGCAGCAGTCCCACATCCGCGGGCAGGACCGTGCCGAGGCCCAGCATCCGGCGCAGCGGCGCCGCGGGCTTTCCCGCCCAGACCGGACCTGCAAGCACCACGAGCCCTGCATTGCGCAGGTCGGGCAGGGGCGCCTTGGGCTCCGGCGACGCCTTGATGGCGACGTCGAACAGGGCGCGCAGCACGCCGAGCGCCGGCAATCCGTAGCGCCGCGTCCGGAACTCCGCCGTCGCGCCGCCGAGATCACGTGCGAGATCCCGTGCTGCACGCCGGGTATATCCCGTGCGCGAATAATAGAGGACGAGCGTGCGTGTCGGATCCATGGCGTCTCTCCCGGCCCGCCCGGCGATCGGCGGGACCGTGGAGAGAGGCTAGCGGATCGCCACGCGCCCGGATTGACGCGGATCAACGTGGAAACGGCGCGACGTCAGCCCGCGGGATCATCCGTCGCCGCCTGTGCGAGAAGCTGCGCATTGCCGCCCGACGCGGTCGTGTCGATGCACAGGTGCCGCTCGTGCAGCACGTCGGCCACGGCCACCGCCCCGGTCACGAGGCCAAGGATCGGGCCATCGCGTTCGACGAGTTGCCGTGCGAGCGTCCGCCCCGTCTTCGCATCGCCCCACCAGATCGCGGCGCCGAAGGGCTCCGCCGTCCGCAGGTCCGGCAGCTCTTCCACCGGCTGCGCGACGCCGCCCAGCCGCTCCACCTGCCGCACCTGCTCGGCCCGGTCGGCCTCGTCCGGGCCGAGGCACAGCACCGGCGGGCGCGGCACCAGCCGCAGCCGGTTCGCCTCGCCGGTGGGACCGGGCAGGTCCACGGGGCTCGCGGGCAGCGCGGGCTCCACCGGCTGGCAGAACCGCGGCAGGTAGTGCGGCCCGCCCGCCTTCGGCCCGGTCCCCGACAGCCCCTCGCCGCCGAAGGGCTGCGAGCCGACGATGGCACCGATCTGGTTGCGGTTGACGTAGACGTTTCCCGCATGGACCCGCTCCGTCACGAACTCCACCCGGTCGTCGATGCGCGTGTGCAGCCCGAAGGTCAGCCCGTAGCCCGTCGCGTTGATCGCCCCGATCACCTTCTCCAGATCGGCGGCGCGGTAGCGGGCGACGTGGAGGACGGGGCCAAACACCTCCCGCTCGATCTCGCCGATCCCGTCCACCGCGATCAGCGTGGGGGCAAGGAAGTGCCCGCCCTCCGGTGCCGTGATCTGGTGGAGCAGCTTGCCCTCCGCCCGCTTCCCCTCGACGTAGCCCGCGATCTGCTCATGCGCCGCCGCATCGATCAGAGGCCCGGAATCCGCATCCAGGAACCACGGATCGCCGACCCGGAACGCATCCATCGCACCCTTCAGCATCTCCAGAAAGCTCTCGTAGATGTCGGTCTGCACATAGAGGCACCGGCACGCCGAGCAGCGCTGCCCCGCCGACTGGAAGGCCGATTCCACCACGTCCTTCACAGCCTGCTCCGGCAGCGCGGTGGAGTCGACGATCATCGCGTTGAGCCCCCCGGTCTCCGCGATCAGCGGTGTGCCCGGCGCCGCATGCTCCGCCAGCGCCGCCTGGATCCGCTTCGCCGTGGGGTGGGAGCCGGTAAAGGCCGCGCCGTCCACCCGCGCATCCGAGGTCAGCGCCGCCCCGACCTCGCTCGCACCCGGCAGCAGCTGCAGCGCGCTGCGCGGCACGCCGGCCCCGTGCATCAGGTCCACCGCAAGCGCCGCAATCAGCGTGGTCTGCGGCGCGGGTTTCGCGAGCACCGCATTGCCCGCCATCAGCGCCGCCGCGATCTGCCCGGTGAAGATCGCGAGCGGGAAGTTCCACGGCGAGATGCAGACGACCCGGCCGAGCGGCGGCGCGTCCACCTTCTGCGCCGCGTAGTAGCGCAGGAAATCCACCGCCTCCCGGATCTCGGCCACACTGTCGTCGAGCGTCTTCCCGGCCTCCCGCGCGAGCAGGGCGAAGATGCGCCCGAACTCGGCCTCATAGGCATCGGCAACGGCATTCAGGATCCGCGCCCGCTCCTCCGCCGCCACGTCCCAAGGCTGCGCGGCGGCAAAGGCCGTCTCCACATCGGCGGTCGAAGCGAAACGCGCGTGCCCGACCAGATCCGCCGGGTTCGACGGGCTCAGCACCTCGTGCGCAGGCTCTGGCGCTGCTTCCCCTGCCAACAGCGGCCCACCCTCGAACCGCGTCGCGCGGAAGGGCGCGCGCGCCGCCTCGATCTCCGCAAGATGCTCGGGTGCGGCGAGGTCCCAGCCCCGCGCATTCGCCCGCTCCGGCTGCCACAGCTCCGTACCGGGCGCCACGACCGGATCATGCCCGATCGCCGCAAACGGATCGGCGCCGACCTTCTCCGCCGGCACGTCCTCGTCCACGATCTGGTTGACGAAGGAGGAGTTCGCGCCGTTCTCCAACAGCCGCCGCACGAGATAGGCGAGCAGGTCGCGATGCTTGCCCACCGGCGCGTAGATCCGGCAGCGGATGCCGAAATGCTCCATCGCGATGTCGTAGAGCGCGCCGCCCATGCCGTGCAGCTTCTGGAACTCGTAGGCCTCCGCGCCGATCCCCATCTGCTCCGCCATATGCAGCACGGCGGCCACGGTATGCGCGTTGTGCGTGCCGAACTGCGGATAGATCCGCTCCGCCTTCAGAAGCCGCCGCGCGCAGGCGATGTAGCTCACATCCGTCGCGGGCTTGCGGGCGAAGACCGGGAAGCTCGCGAGCCCGTCCTGCTGCGCGCGCTTGATCTCCGTATCCCAGTACGCGCCCTTGACGAGGCGCACCATCAGCCTGCGGTCGAGCCGTTCGGCCGTCGCCTCCAGCCAGTCGATCACCGCCCCGGCACGCGGGCCATAGGCCTGCACGACGACGCCGAAACCGGCCCAGTCCTTCAGCCGCGGATCCTCCAGCACCCGCTCGATGATCTCCAGCGACAGGGTCAGACGGTCCTGCTCCTCCGCATCGACGTTGAGGCCGATGCCCTTCTCGGCGGCGAGCAGCGCGAGCTCGGCGAGGCGCGGCGTCAGCTCCTCCAGCACCCGCTCCCGCTGCCGCATCTCGTAGCGGGGGTGGAGGGCGGAGAGCTTGACCGAGATCCCGGGATTGCGGTCGATCTCCGCATGGTTCGCCGCGCGAGCCATGGTGCAGATCGCGTGCGTGTAGGCGTCGTGGTAGCGCTGCGCGTCGGCCTCCGTCAGGGCGGCCTCCCCCAGCATGTCGTAGGAATAGGTGTAGCCCTGCTCCTGCATCCTCGTCGCGCGCTTCAGCGCATCCTCGATATCCTCGCCAAGCACGAACTGTCGCCCCATCTCGCGCATCGCCTGTAGGGTGGCGCGGCGGATGACCGGCTCGCCCAACCGCTTGATCGCCCCGCGCAGGGCGGCGAGCGGCTTGGTGTCGTCATCGTCGAGCACCCGCCCCGTGAACATCAGCGCCCAGGTCGAGGCGTTGACCAGCGGCGAGGAGGACTGCCCCAGATGCTCCGACCAGCGGCCGGGCGCGATCTTGTCCTCGATCAACTCGTCCATGGTCGCGGCGTCGGGCACGCGTAGGAGAGCTTCGGCGAGGCACATCAGCGCGATGCCCTCGTCGGTCGAGAGGCCGTATTCGGCGAGGAAGACCTCCATCAGCCCCGGCTGCGTCTCCGCCCGGATCGCCTCGACGAGGTCGGTGGCGCGGGCGGCAATGGCGGCGCGGTCTTTTTCGGAGAGGTCCGCATCCGCGATCAGGCCGCTCAGCACCTCCTCCACATCCGGATAGGGCGACAGCGGCAGGACCGGCGGCGGAAGGGGGGTATCGCGGGGCACGGCGGCACTCCTTTCCCGAGGGCGTGTGGGCTCTTACTCCTTGCTACCGCCCGTAAGGGGCTGCGGCGAGGAATTAGTGACGCGCCCCATGCGACGGATCGCTCCCGCTGGAATAGGGGCCCCGCGCGAAATCAAGGCCAAAGGCCGCCGCGCGATCGCCAGACCGCCCCCCGGGCTGGCGATTGGCTGATGGACGCGAGACGTCCGACCGTCGCCCGAACTTGGCAACCATAAACCGCGTCGCGCTGCGGCCGGTCGCCACCCCGCGGTCTGCCGAGCGCTCGGCTCGTGTGACAAGCTGATTGCTGCTGCGTACCCGTGCCGCGCGGAATCAAGCCGAAGGCGCCGCGCGATCGCCAGACCGCCCCACCGGGCTGGCGATTGGCCGATGCTCGCGCGACGTTCAATCGTCGCTCGGACATGGCTGCCATAAAGCGCCCCGCTCCACCGCCGGATCGCCATCCCGCGGTCTGGCCACCACGCGCTTTGTGGGGCTCCTCGGATCTACCCCGTCTGCCGCTCCGCCCAGCCCGCGAAGATCCGCTCCAGCGCCACCACCGCGTAGAACAGCAGGATCCCCAGCACCGCCAGCGCGATCAGCACCGCGAACATCAGCGGGTAGTTCGAGTTCGTCTGCCCGCTCAGGAACAGCGCCCCCAGCCCCCGCCCGTGTGGCGAGACGATCTCCACCAGGTTCGTCCCGATGAAGGCGAGCGTCACCGAGACCTTCAACGCGCCGAAGAACTCAGGCAGCGTCTTCGGCAGCGCGATCTTCCAGAAGATCGTCACCCGCGACGCCCCGAGCGCGCGCAGGATGTCGCGGTACTCCGGCTCCAGCGTCGACAGCCCCACCGCCACCGACACCGCGATGGGGAAGAAGGAGATCAGGAACGCCATCATCACCGTGTTGAAGTCGTGCTGCCCGATGAAGAGCAGCGCGAGCACCGGGACCAGCGTCGCCTTCGGGATCGCATTGAACCCCACCAGCAGGGGATAGAGCGCGTCGCGCGCGATCCGCGAGAACCCCATGATCATGCCGAGCGCCAGCCCCGCCACCACCGCGATGAAGAGGCCCAGCACCGTGCGCCACAACGTCTCCCACGCGCCGGAGAGAAAGAGCCCCCAGAACCGCGAATAGGCCGCCGGCAGGTCGCTGGGGGAGGCCATCACGTAATCCGGCCAGCCATTGGCCCAGACCAGAAGCTCCCAGAGCAGGGCGAAGACCACGAGTGCCGCGACGGGGACGAGAACCTGCTGCAACCGCTCCATCACGCGTCCTCCACCACACGGCCCTGCGCGATCTTGATCTCGTCGCGCAGGGTGTGGAGCATGTCGCCGACCTCGGGCGTGTAGAGCACGTCGAGCGTCCGGTCGGCGGGCAGCTCCACCCGCATCACATGCTGCGTCCGCGCGGGCCGCCCCGACAGCACCACCACCTGATCGCCGAGGAACACGCTCTCCCGCAGATCATGGGTGATGAGGAGCGCGGTGAACGGCTCCGCCGCGCGCAGGGACCGCATCGTCTGCCACAGGTCCTCGCGGGTGAAGGCGTCGAGCGCGCCGAAGGGTTCGTCCATGATCAGCACGTCCGGCTTGTGAACGATGGCCCGACACAGGGAGGCACGCTGGCGCATCCCGCCCGACAGCTCCGACGGGCGCTTGCCCTCGAACCCCTCCAGCCCGACCATGGCAAGCAACTCCTCCGCCCGCGCCACCCGCTCGCGCCGGGGCATCGAGCCCGCCACGATCTCCAGCGGCAGGATCACGTTGTCGAGGATGGTGCGCCATTCCAGCAGCACCGGGTTCTGGAAGGCCATGCCCACCGTCTTGCGCGGGCTCGTGACCTTCGAGCCATGCAGCCAGACCTCTCCCTCATCGGGCCGCATCAGCCCCGCGACCAGCCGCGTCAGCGTGGACTTGCCGCAGCCCGAGGGGCCGACGACCGCGCAGAACTCGCCCTCGGGCACCGACAGGTCGAGCCCGTCCAGCACCGGCAGCGGCCCCGCCTTGGTGCGATAGGCGTGGCGGACATTGCGAATATCGAGAAGGGACATGGGACAGGGCTTTCGCAGAGGCGCCGGGACCGGCCCGGCGCCCGCATTGTCATTCGAGCGACAGGACGTCGCCCTCGGGCAGGTAGCTCGCGTCGAAGATGACGGCGGCGTCCGGCTCGTTCTGGAACTCGTAGACCGTCCGCGTCTGCTCGATGGCGGCGGCGAAGCGGTCGGCGTCGATGCCGCCCATCCCGTTCTCCCGCACGTAGTCGGTCATGACGTTCGCATCGATGGCAAGCTGCAGGCGGCGCTGCTCCAGCCCCGCATCGGCGGCCGGGTTGCGCTCCAGGAGCGAGGTGATCGCGGCCTCGGGGTTGTCGATCGCGCTCTGCCAGCCTTGGGCTACGGCCGTCAGGAAGCCGGTCACCGCCTCCGGGTTCGCCTCGGCGAAGTCGGTGTTCACGATGATCGCGTTGCCGTAGAGGTCGACGCCGTGATCGGCCATCAGGATGACGGAGATGTCCTCCTCCGGCACGCCCAGCCGGATCAGATTGAGCGTGGAGGAGAAGGAAAAGCCCGTCACCGCGTCCACCTCGCCCTGCGCCAGCATCGGCTCGCGCGTCGGGAAGCCCACGGGCTCCACCGTGATCGTGGCGACGTCGAGCTCGTTCTCGGCCGCGAAGATCGGGAACTGCGCCCAGGCGCCATCGGGTGGCGGTGCGCCCAGCACGCGGCCCTGCAGGTCGGCGGGGGCCGACACGCCCTGGCTCACGCGACCCACGACGGCGAAGGGGGGCTTGTCGTAGACCATCATGACCGCGGTCACAGGCGCGCCCGGGTTCTGGTCGAGGAACCGCATCAGCGAATTGATGTCGGCAAAGCCCACCGGGAAGGCCCCCGTCGCGACCTTCGGAATGGCCGCAAGAGAGCCCGCGCCCTCCTCGATCGTGACCTCGAGGCCCTGCGCCTCGAAGAAGCCCTCGTCGATGGCAACGGTGTAGGGGGCGGCCGGTCCCTCGAATTTCCAGTCCAGCGCGAATGGCATCTCGGTCTGGGCAAAGGCCGCAGGCGCCGCGAGGCTGAGCGCCGCGAGCGTGCACAGTTTGCGAAGCATGATAGTCTCCCTGTTGTATCGCCAACACTCTAGGGACGGAGGATGGGCAACACCAAGCCCCCAATGGCCGATCTGCGCCTTTCGGCGCCACACGGCCGCGGGATCGCCGACTTTTCGGGCATCGCGGTCAATTTTTCAGCAGACCGGGGGCGGCCGGTGCCCGATCAGTCCTCGATTTCCTCGCCCCGCCCGGCGATGGCGAGCGGATCGGCCTCCAGCCCCTGTTCGCGGCACCAGTGCACCAGCGCCTCCTCGGCGCCGTGGGTCACCCATACGGTCTCCGCCCCCACCTCGCGGATGGTGGCGCAGAGCGCGTCCCAGTCGCAGTGGTCAGAGACGACGAGCGGCAGTTCCACCCGCCGTTGCCGCGCCCGCGCACGCACCTGCATCCAGCCCGAGACGCCGACCGGCAGCGCATCGGGCAGCCGCCGTGCCCAGCGGTCCTGGATGGCGCCGGGCGGGGCCAGGACGATCTCGCCCGCCAGCTCCGCCTTGTCCGCCGCCATCACCTGCCGGATCTCGCCCAGATCCACGCCCAACTCGCCATAGAGCTCCGTCAGTTTGCTCAGTGCCCCGTGGATCCACAGCGGCCGGTCGTAGCCGCGCGCGCGCAGCTCCGCCATGATCCGCTGCGCCTTGCCGAGCGCGTAGACGCCCAGCACGTGGCACCGTTCCGGAAACGCGGCGATGGAGGCGAAGAGCCTGTCGAGTTCGTCCTGCACCGGCGGATGGCGAAACACCGGCAGACCGAACGTCGCCTCGGTGACGAAGAGATCGCAGGCCACCGGTTCGAATCCCGCGCAGGTCGGATCCGCCGCGCGCTTGTAATCGCCGGAGACGACGGCCCGCGCCCCGCCCGCCTCCACCACGATCTGGGCGGAGCCGAGCACGTGGCCCGCCGGCGCGAAATGCACGTCCACGTCGCCGATGCGGATGACCTCGCCCGGCTCCGCCGCCTGCGTCGCGGCAAAGGCATCGGCGCCGTAGCGGGTCTGGGCGATTGCGATCGTCTCCGCCGTCGCCATCAGATGCGCGGAGCCCGGACGGCAGTGGTCGCCATGCCCATGCGTGACGAGCGCCCGGTCCACGGGGCGCACCGGGTCGATCCAGAACCCGCCGGGCGGGCAGTAGAGCCCGGCATCGCGCACTTCGAGGAGATCCGTCGCTTTCATGTGCCGCTCAGCTAGGCGCGCCCGCCGCCCGGTCCAGCCTCACGCCCCGCGGCGCAGGCGCTCGCGCAGGATGGTCTTGACCATGTCGAGCTCGGCCCGCAACAGCGCCACCTCGCCCGCGAGGGTCTGGGTCAGGTCCTCGCCGATCAGGATCGGCAGGTGGGCGAGCGGCGTCTCCTCCCCCTCGCGCCGGATCAGCAGGATCGACAGCCCCTGGTTCATCGCGGCCGCGGGCAGGGGATGGCTGATCTCCACGAGGCTCGGCGTGCCCTCCACCTGCCGCGGCACGGGCCGGGCGATGACGGAGCCGCCGAGCACCAGCTCCAGCGGGATGAAGCCGCCCGATTTCAGGCGCCCGCGCACCACGCCCGCCTCGATCCACAACCGGTCCCGATGCTCGTCCATGGTCCCCTCCTAGAGCGACAGCCGCGGCCGCCGCAGGATCAGGATGTCCCGCAGCGTGATCCGGTTGGCGGTCCTGGGATCGAACATCAGGTCGATCCAGATCTCGTTGACGCGCTCCGGCTCGAAATCGGTGTAGAAGACGTCGAATTCCAGCCAGTTCGTGCCCGCGCGCAGGTCCACCTGCCGCACGACCTCCTCGACGTTCGGACCGTGGCTGAGGTTGAGGCGGGCGAAGATCTCGGTCGGGTGCTCGGCCCCGATATCGTAGGCGAGGCGGATCAGATCCTCCCGCCGGGTCGCCTTCGCCTCGCCCTCCGGCAGCGCGAGCGCGAGGGACAGGAAGCTGCCGCCGCCGCCCCAGAGCTCGATCTCGCAGGCATGCCGCCCATCCGGGCCCGGCCGCTGGCGGATCAGCGCATCGGCCCGCGGCATGTCGTGAAAGAGCGTGACGCCCGGCGCGACCGCCGTATTGCTTGCCGGGCCCGCATGGCCCGCGGGCTCCTGCGCCGTGGCGAGCAGGGCGGGACGGAACACCATGGTCGCATCGGGCGGCACGTCGATCAAAGCCGAGGCGCTGATCGGCCCGTCCAGCCGCCGCGTCGCCCTCTCGTCCAGCGTCCGGACGAGCCGCAGCAGCCGCCGCGACTGCGCGCGCCAGCGGCGCAGCGCCCGCGTCTCCACCGCGTCGAGCCGACCCAGCCGCCGGGTCCAGAGCGCTCCGACGAGGCGGGTCAGGATCGCCCCCCACAGCCCCGTCAGCCGGGCGAACATCCCGCCCTCAGGCCGCGGAGCCGTTGGCGCGGGCGATCGCCGCGCGGAACGCGGTGAGCTGTTCGAAGAGCAGCCCCTCGCCGGGCCACGCCCCCTCCAGCCCGCGGACGGTCAGCAGGATCATGCGTCCGTTCTCCTCACCCACCGCGCGCCAGTAGCGGGGGGCGGCCCCGGCGAAGGCGCGGGCCGAGCCGTCCTCCAGCAGGGCGTAGACCGTGCCATCGATCAGCCGTGTCTCGATCAGCCGGGCGGTCCCGTCGCTCTCGGCCAGCAGCGAGTCCGCGAGCCCCGCCTGCAGCGCGATCTCCAGCGCTTCGGCCCGGCGGTCCACGCCCCCCTCGCCGGGCAGCGGGGCGGCCCCGACGCTCGCCGTCAGGACCGACGCGATGGGCAGCCCCTGCGATACCTGGACGACCCCCGCAGCGGCGCAGTCGCCGGCTATTAGCGCCGCGCCCCGCGCCGAAACGGAAACGGAGGCGGGATCGATGCACAGCCCCGCAGGCGGCGCGAGACGCACGCTGCGCCCGCCCACCTCGACGGCGACGGACGACATCTCGACCACCGGCGCCGGGGCGCGCGCCTCCTCGAAAGGCGCATTGCAGCCCGCAAGCAGGCCGAGCAGCGCCAGCGTCGCGAACCGATCAAAGATCGGCATAGGAGTGCTTTTCCATCTTGCCGCCGGGATGGGTCACGGCGCCCTTATAGGTCTCGCCCACCTGCTGCGCGTACTTCCACAGCGCACCGGAGGCATAGATGGTCTCCCGCGGGCCTTGCCAGTCGGCCTTGCGCGTCGCCAGCTCTTCGTCTGTGAGGTCGACCGAGATCGTTCCTGCCTTCGCATCCAGCGTGATCACGTCGCCGTCGCGGATCAGCGCGATCGGCCCGCCCGCCGCGGCCTCAGGACCCACATGGCCGACGCAGAAGCCCCGCGTCGCGCCAGAGAACCGGCCATCGGTGATCAGCGCCACCTTCTTGCCCATGCCCTGACCGCTGAGCGCAGCTGTGGTCGCCAGCATCTCCCGCATCCCCGGCCCGCCTGCCGGGCCCTCGTTGCGGATGACGATCACCTCGCCTTCCTCGTACTTGCGCTCCTGCACGGCTGCGAACGCATCCTCCTCGCATTCGAAGACGCGCGCGGGGCCGGTGAAGGTGAGCTGGTCGTCGCTCATGCCCGCGATCTTCACGATGGCGCCCTGTGGCGCGAGGTTGCCCTTCAGCCCTACGACGCCCCCGGTGGTGGAGATCGGGGTGGACACGGGATGGATCACCTTGCCGTCCGCCTCGCGGCTCACCTTGTCGATCTCCTCCCCGATGGAATACCCGGTCGAGGTCATGCAGTCGCGGTGGATGAGCCCGGCCTTGTCGAGCTCCTTGAGCACGACCGGCACGCCGCCCGCCTCGTAGAGGTCCTTGGCCACATACGCCCCGCCCGGCTTCAGATCGACGAAGTAGGGCGTCTCGCGGAAGATGTCCGTGACGTCCTCCAGGAAGAAGTCGATCCCCGCCTCGTGCGCAATCGCAGGCAGGTGCAGCCCCGCATTGGTCGAGCCGCCGGTGCAGGCGACGACGCGCGCTGCGTTTATCAGGCTCTCCCGCGTCACGACGTCCCGCGCGCGGATGTTCTTTTCGATCAGGTTCATGACGGCGCGGCCCGACGCCTCGCCATACTGGTCGCGGCTCTCGTAGGGCGCGGGCGCGCCGGAGGAGTTGGGCAGCGCCAGCCCGATCGCCTCGCTCACACAGGCCATCGTATTCGCGGTGAACTGGCCGCCGCACGCACCCGCGGAGGGACACGCCACCTGCTCCAGCTTCTCCAGCTCGCAGGTCGACAGGTTGCCAGCCTGGTGCTGGCCCACCGCCTCGAACACGTCCTGCACGGTGACGTCACGCCCCTCGTAGCGGCCCGGCAGGATCGACCCGCCATAGACGAAGACGCTGGGCACGTTCAGCCGCACCATCGCCATCATCATGCCCGGCAGCGACTTGTCGCAGCCCGCAAGGCCCACGATGGCGTCGTAGGCGTGGCCGCGCATGGTAAGCTCCACCGTGTCCGCGATGGCCTCGCGGCTGGCGAGCGACGAGCGCATCCCCTCGTGCCCCATCGCGATCCCGTCCGTCACGGTGATCGTGGTGAACTCCCGCGGAGTGCCCTTCGCGACCTTCACGCCCTGCTTCACGCTCTGAGCCTGGCGGTTGAGCGCGATGTTGCAGGGGGCGGCCTCGTTCCAGCACGTGGCCACGCCGACGAGAGGCTGGTGGATTTCCTCCTCGCTCAGCCCCATCGCGTAGAGATAGGAGCGGTGCGGTGCTCGGGCGGGTCCTTCGGTCACGTGGCGCGAGGGCAGGCGGGACTTGTCGATGCTCATGGCGGGCTCCCCGGTCGGGCGGTTCTGGCGTCCTGTTCTGGGGCCAAAGTCCTATTGGCGCGCGCGGCGGAGGGCAAGCGCATAGGGCATACGAAAACGGGCCGCCCGACAGGCGACCCGTTCGATCTCGTCCTCGGCCGGGGCTCAGCCGTCCCAGCGGGGCAGGGTGCGCAACATCTCCTCCGACGCCGACAGGTAGGCGCGGCGCTCATCGCCTTCCTCCGCCTCTACGAAGGTGAAGGCCTCGATCGGCACCGCCACCTCCCAGTCGTCGAGCAGCCAGGGCAGGGATACGATCACCGTATCGTCATCGTTGCCGACCACCTGCGCGATCTCGGCGAATTCGTCGGAGGCTTCCTGCCAGACCGGCATCCCGTCGAGCTGCGCCGGGTCGATCTCGGCCAGTGGCACCGTTTCGAACCCGTCCAGTGCCACGACCGGCGGCGTCAGTTGAAGCGGCCCGTCCGGATTGAGCCCGTGCTCGCTGCTGGTCACGACCTTGGATGCGACGGGCATGTCGTTGCGGAAGGTGTGGTTGCCGCCGGGAATGGCATCGACCTCCTCCTTGTCGATCTCGTCCGGGCCCTCGATCGTGGGCGGCGTCGCGGCCATCTGTCCCTCGGTGGCCTGCGCCAGCAGGGCGCCGGCGCTCAGCGTGGCAAGCGTCGCGAAAACGGTCGAGCGGATCATCGGTCTCCTCCAGTTCGGTCCATGCCCGAGTTAAACGCACCGTGCCCCGGCCCGCGTTCCGGGGGTGCGACGAAGCGGACAGATGCACGAAGCGCCCGCCCCCTTTCAGCAGCGCCTGCAACGCGCGGAAGCAAGGCCGAAGGCCGACGCGCGATCGCCAGACCGCCCCCCCGGGCTGGCGATTGGCCGATCGAGGCACGCCGCTCGAACGCCACACGGACGTGGCCACCATGAAGCGCACCGATCCACCGGCGGATCGCCGCCCCGCGGTCTGGCGACCACCCGGCTCGCGTCGGCTATGATCAGGCCGCCAACGAACGCAATCGGTTCCCGAACATGCCCGCCAAACCCTCCGCCCGCATCCTGAGCTTCGTCGACGCCCTGCCGCTCGAGGATGGAATGCGCGTGCTCGAGATCGGCTGCGGCCCCGGTGTCGCCGCGCGCGAGGTCGCGCGGCGCATCGGCACGGGTTTCGTCCTCGCCATCGACCGCTCGCCGAAGGCCGTGACACTGGCGCGCGACCGCTCCGGGCCGGAGATCGCCGCGGGTCGCCTCGCCATCCGGTGCGTCGCCGTGGAGCACCTCGAACTGACCCTTGGAGAAGCCCCCTTCGACCTCGCCTTCGCCATGCGCGTCGGCGCCCTCGACGGGCGACATCCGGCGGCCGGGCGTCTCGCGCTCCCCCGCATCCGCGCCGCGCTGCGACCCGGCGGGCGGCTCTTCATCGATACCGGCGATCCCCTACGACAGCTGCTCTAGCTCAGCGCCGGTTCGTCCAAGGAACGCGCGGAATCAAGCCGAAGGCGCCGCGCGACCGCCAGACCCCCCCCCGCGGGCTGGCGATTGGCTTTCGTAGGTGCGCCGCTCGAACGTCACACGGACATGGCCGCCGTAAACCACGCCGATCCAACCGCGGCTCGCCACCCCGCGGTCCGGCGATCGCGCGTCTCGCGTTGTCAGCCCCGCAAGGCCCCGGTCGGGTGTACACTCGTCCCGCAACGCCTCGCGTCCGGACCGAAGGAAGCACCACCATGCCGAAGATCGATATCGCCGCCGTGCCGGTTGCCAGGGGCACCGGCTATCCGCCCCGGTTCAACGCCCCCTGCGCCGAGCGCCTGCGCCAGCGGCTCGGCGATGCGGGCGGCCTCACGGATTTCGGGGTCAACCTCATGCGGCTCCCGCCCGGCACCTGGTCGAGCCAGCGGCACTGGCACTCGCACGAGGATGAGTTCGTCTACGTGCTCGAAGGCAAGCTCACGCTCATCGAGGACGGGGGCGAGGCGGTGTTGCACGCGGGCGATTGCGCCGCCTTCGCCAAGGACACCGGCGACGGCCATCACCTGATCAACCGGTCGGACGCCGTCGCGGTCTATCTCGAGGTCGGCTCGCGCCAGCTCGAGGACGTGACCACCTGCTCGGACATCGACATGATGAGCACGAATGCCGACGGCCGTTTCGTCCACAAGGACGGCACGCCCTATTCCTGACGCACCCAACGCAAAAGGCCCCGGATCGCTCCGGGGCCTTCGCAACCGGGTCTCGCCGGATCAGTTCGGGATCGTGCCGTCGATCCCCTCGACATAGCGGTTCATGCCCAGGAGCGTGCCGTCATCCGCCGTCTCGCCCTCGGCCAGCCAGGCCTCGCCGTTCTGCCAGTTGATCGGGCCGGTGAAGGCGTGGCGCTCGCCGGACTCGACCGCCTGAACCAGCGCCTCGGCCTCGGCCAGCAGGTCGGCGGGGATGCGGTCGGCATTGAAGGCGCCGATCTCGGTCATGCCCTCGTCGATGCCGTGCCAGGCATCCGCGCTCTCCCACGTCCCGTCCATCACGGCCTGCACCCGCTCGATGTAGTAGGGCGCCCAGTTGTCGATGATCGAGGTCAGCCGCGCATCCGGCCCGAACTCCAGCATGTCGGAGGCCTGTCCGAAGGCGTAGATGCCGGTCTCCCCCTCGCCGAGACCTTCCCAGCTCTCTTGCGCGATGGTCATGGGGGCCGTCGAATCCGTGTGCTGCAGGATCACGTCCGCGCCCTGCTCGATCAGGGTGTTCGCGGCATCCGCCTCCTTGCCCGGATCGAACCAGGTCGACACCCAGATGATGCGGAATTCCACGTCCGGGTTCACCTCCGCCGCGGCGAGATAGGCAGCGTTGATCCCGCGGATCACCTCCGGAATCGGGAAGGACGCGATGTAGCCGATGATGTTCGACTCCGTCATGTGCCCGGCGAGGAAGCCCTGCACCACGCGCCCTTCATAGAAGCGGCCCGAATAGGTGGAGACGTTGTCGGCGCGCTGGTAGCCCGTCGCATGCTCGAACTTCACATCCGGGAACTGCTGGGCCACCCGCACCGTCGGCGTCATGTAGCCGAACGACGTGGTGAAGATCAGGTCGTGCCCTTCCTGCGCCATGCGGCGGATCACCCGCTCGCTGTCGCCCTCCGGCACGCTCTCGATGAAGCTCGTCTCGACCGCGTCGCCGAAGTGCTCCTCGATGGCGAGGCGGCCCTGGTCATGCTGGTAGGACCAGCCGTAGTCGCCGACGGGGCCGACATAGATGAAGCCGACCTGCAGCGGATCGTCCTGTGCCAGCGCGGGGGCGGCCGCCAGCACCGCGGCAAGGCCGAGGGTTTTGAGCAGTTTCATTCGTTTCTCCTTGTTGAACATCCGATCCCCGGACAATCGCCCCTCGTTCAGGCGGAGGCGTGGAAGACGCGCCCCAGCGAGGCCGGGGCGTTGAGCGCGGCGCGGGTCCGGTCGCCGGAAATGGCGACGAGGACCGCGATCGTCGTCAGGTAAGGTGTCATCGACAGATAGGCGCTGTCGAGTTGGAAATCCGGGAAGCTCAGCGCCAGCGACCAGCTCAGCAGCCCCAGCGCGCCGATGAACGCGCTGCGGATCACCAGGTGCCCGTTCAGCCGCCGGATGTTGAAGAGGAGCAGGCCGACGGCCACCACGCCCAGCACCAGCGAAAGGATCGCGAGCACGTTGAGATTCGCCGCCTGTATGTTGAGCTGCAGGATCGTGACCCCGCCGAAGAGCCACGCGCCGAGGATCACCCGCGACGGCTTCCAGCTGGCAAAGACCACGATGGCGAGCGCGATCCAGCCGATCCCCGCCGTCATGCCCTCGGACCATTGCGGCACGCGGACGAGGCTCAGATAGGCTCCACCCAGCCCCGCGCAGGCGCCGCCGAAGGCGATGGCACCCAGCCGGATCGCCACCACCCGGTAGCCGAGCGCATGGGCCGCATCGTGGTTCTCCCCGACCGCGCGCAGGATCAGGCCCTGCCGCGTCCGGTTGAGATACCACCACACCGCGCCCACCAGCAGCAGCGCGAAATACACCACCCAGTCATGGGAGAAGAGGAGCCGTCCCAGCACCGGCAGATCGCTGAGCACCGGCAGGTCGAGCGACGCGGTCTGCGGCGGCCGGATGCCCGTGTAGCTCTGCCCCAGGAGCGCCGCGAGCCCCAGCCCGAACAGCGTCAGCGCGAGGCCCGTCGCCACCTGGTTGCTCAAGAGCACCTGCGTCAGCACGCCGAAGACCAGCGCCAGCGCCGCCCCCGCGATCGCAGCTCCGAAAAAGCCCAGCAGCGGCACGCCGGTCGTCACCGCGAGGATGAACCCCGTGACCGCCCCCATGATCATCATCCCCTCGACCCCGAGGTTCAGGACGCCCGACTTCTCCACCACCAGCTCCCCGATGGCGGCCAGCACCAACGGGGTCGCGGCCACGATCAGCGAGGCGAAGAGGGCGACAAAATCCAGCGAGCTCAGGTCCAATGCTGCCCCCCGATCAGAAGGCACACCGCACAGGTCGCCGCAAAGCCCATCACGGCGGCACCGCCCATCCGCAACATGTGCCCGCCGCGCAGATGCGCCGCTGCAAGCCTCCGCGCGCGGGGCAGGACGAGCGCCAGCGCGGCAACCATCAGCAGGGCCGCCACATGGCCCAGCACGAACACGAGACCGCCCGCGCCCTCCATGTGCAGCACCCAGGGCAGCATCAGACCCATCGCACCGCCCATCACGCATGGCATCGCGGGACGCACCATCACGCAACCTCCCGCCGGCCGAAGCGCACGCGGTAGCGCACGAGGATGTCGAGCCCCAGCAGGAAGAACAGCAGCATCCCCTGGAACACGCTGATCGCGGCCGCGGGCAGTTGCAGCGAAAGCTGCGCGTTCTCGCCCCCGATATAGGTCAGCGCCATCACCATCCCGGCGGCGAGGATCCCCAGCGGGTTCAGCCGCCCCAGAAACGCCACGATGATCGCGGTGAAGCCATAGCCCTGCGGCAGCGCGGGCACCAGTTGCTGCACCGGCCCCGCGGCCTCGAAGAGCCCCGCGAGCCCTGCCAGCGCGCCCGACAGGCCGAGGCAGAGCAGTACCATCCCAGAGGGCTTAACCCCCGAAAAGCGCGCCGCGCGCGGGGCGGAGCCCATCAGCTTGATGTTGAAGCCCAGCACGTGTCGGTCGAGCACCAGCCACAAGAGCAGCACCACCAGCACCGCGATCGCCACGCCGATATGCACCCGCGTCCCCTCCACGAGGATCGGCAGCACGGCACTGTCGTGGAACAGCCGGCTTTCGGGGAAGTTGAAACCCTGCGGATTGCGCAGCGGCCCCGATACCATCGCCCTGAGAAGCTGATCGGCCACATAGACCAGCATCAGGCTCACCAGGATCTCGTTGGCGTTGTAGCGCACCTTCAGGAACGCCGGGATCAGCCCCCAGCCCATGCCCGCAAGCATCCCCGCCAGCGCCATCAGCGGCAGCAGCCAGACCCCTTGCGTGCCATAGAACGCGAGCCCCACTGCCGAGCCCGCGATGGCCCCCACGATGAACTGCCCCTCGGCCCCGATATTCCAGATGCCCGCCCGGAACCCCAGCGACAGCCCGATCGCGATCAGGATCAGGGGCGCGGCCTTCACGAACAGCTCCGAGCGGGAGAACGGATCGACGAAGGGCTCGCCGAAGATGATCCAGATCGCTTCCACCGGGTTCTTGCCGAGGGCCGCGAACAGAATCCCGCCCGCGACCATCGTCGCCAGCACCGCGAAGGCGGGCGTCAGGAACACCATGGCGCGCGACGGCGCGCGGCGCAGCTCCAGCCCGATCATTGCGCGGCCTCCGCCACCGGCGCCTCATGGCCCAGCGTCGAGGTATCGCCGCCCATCAGCCGCCCGATCTCCTCGATCGAGGTCGAACCGGCAGGCCGCGCGGCACTCAGCTTGCCATTGGCGAGCACCGCGAACTGGTCCGAGATCTCCATCAGCTCGTCGAGATCCTGGGAGATCACCAGCACCGCCGCCCCGGCCTCGGCCAGATCGCGCAGCGCCTCACGGATCGCCGCCGCCGCGGCCGCATCAACGCCCCATGTGGGCTGGTTGACGACGAGCACGCGCGGCTTCTGCATTACCTCGCGCCCAATCACGAATTTCTGCAGGTTGCCGCCCGACAGCGCCCGCGCCTGCGTGCCCACACCCGGCGTCCGCACATCGAAGCGGGAGATCACGGCCCGCGCGAAATTCGCCGTCGCGCCCCATTTCAGGAAGCCCGAACCCGACAGCCTCTGCCGCACGCGCCCCGTCAGCATCGTATTGTGCGTGAGGTCCATGTCGGGCGCTGCGGCATGGCCCAGCCGCTCCTCGGGCGCGGTGAGCAGCCCCAGCCCCCGCCGCTTGTTGGGCGGCAGGTGGCCCACGGGCTTGCCGTCGAGCGCGATCATGGTCTGCGCCACCCGCACCTCGCCCGACAATGCGGCCATCAGCTCGTCCTGCCCGTTGCCCGCGACACCCGCGATGCCCAGCACCTCGCCCGCATGCAGCGTCAGGCTCACGCCGCGCAAACTCACCCCGAACGGATCGTGGTTCGGCAGGTCGAGCCCGGCGAGCGACAGGAGTGTGCGCCCCGGCACGACCCGCTTCGCCTTCGGCGCCTTCAGCTCCGCCCCGATCATCATCTCCGCAAGGCTCTTCGTCGTCTCGTCCTTCGGCGTGCAGGTCTCCACCACCTTGCCGCCCCGCAGGATCGTCGCGCGGTCGCACAGCGCCCGGATCTCGTCGAGCTTGTGGGAGATGTAGAGGATCGCCACACCGCGCTTGGCCAGCAGCCGCAGCGTGTCGAAGAGCAGCGCGACCTCCTGCGGCGTCAAAACGCTCGTCGGCTCGTCCATGATCAGAAGCCGCGGGTCCTGCAGCAGGCAGCGCACGATCTCCACCCGCTGCCGCTCGCCCACGGACAGGTCCCCGATCAGCCGGTCCGGGTCGAGCGGCAGGCCATAGCTGCGGCTCACCTCCCGGATCTGCTCGGCGAGCTTCGTAGGCGCCACCGGCTCGTCGAGGCCGAGCGCGATGTTGTCCCGCACGCTCAGCGCCTCGAACAGGCTGAAATGCTGGAAGACCATCGAGACGCCCGCCGCCCGCGCATCCGTCGGGCTCTCGGGCGCGTAGTCCTGCCCGGCGAGCTTCATCATGCCCGCATCCGGCGTGACCAGCCCGTAGATCATCTTGACGAGAGTCGACTTCCCGGCCCCATTCTCGCCCAGCAGCGCATGGATCTCGCCGGGCGCGATGTCGAAGGCCACGTCGTCATTGGCCACCACGCCCGGATAGGCCTTGGTCAGGCCCCGGATATCGAGCAGTTCGTTCATCCCTGATGGTCGGTAAGCGCCGCCGCCCCATTTCGCAACTGCAAAAGCTCCGCCGCCAGCCCCACGGCGATGGCAGCGGGCGCCTTCCCCAGCGCCCTGTTGCCGATCGGACAATGAAGCCGCGCGATTGTGTCCGCGTCATGGCCAAGTGCTGCCAGGCGCGACCGGAACCGCGCCGCCTTCGTCTCCGACCCGATCAGGCCGAGATGCGCGTGGGGGCGCGACAGCACGGCATGGCAGATGTCGAGGTCCAGGGCGTGCGAATAGGTCAGCACGATGTGCACCGCATCATCGGGCGCCCGCGCCACGGCGGCGGCCGGATCGGTGGCGAGCAGGGGTGCGACGTGATCCGGCAGCGGATCCGGGAACCGCCCCGCCGCATCGTCCACCCATGTGATCACAAAGGGCAGCTCGGCGAAGACCTGCACCACCGCCCGCCCCACATGTCCCGCACCGTAGAGCCAAAGCGGCATCGCCGCCCGCCCGACCGGTTCGCTCAGCCAACCATCCTTGAGCAGCGCGCCTTCGAAGGTCGGGCATGGCGCCTCCCCCTCGATCCGCCGCACGAAGCTCTCGCCCGCCTCCGGCACTGCCGCGAACCGCTCGAAGACGAGCTCCACATGCCCGCCGCAGCACTGCCCCAGCGCGGGCCCGAGCGGCACAGCCCGGCGCGCCACGTCGCGCCCCTCCGCAAGCATCGCCCGCGCCGTCGCCGCCGCCTCGAACTCCAGCGCCCCGCCGCCGATCGTGCCGGACTGCCCGTCCGCCCAGACCAGCATCGCGGTCCCCGCCTCCCGCGGAACCGAGCCGCGATGCGCGGCCACCAGCACCCGCACCACGGCACACTTCGCCGCGAGCGCCGCCCGCAGCCCGTCCAGATCGAACCCCGTCTTCATCTTTCTGAAAATACGCAACCGCCCCGCCCGCAACACGCGGTGCGACAGGCGTATTTGGAGAAAGATGAAAACACGGGCCTCACCATCCGCGGCCCCGCCCGGTCTCGATGGCGTTGAGCAGCCGCTCCGGCGTGGCGGGCGCGTCGATCAGCACGTCCGAGCCCGCCTGCTGCACGGCATGCTGCAGCGCCATCAGCGCCGACGTGCCCAGCATCAGCGGCGGCTCGCCCACCGCCTTGGACTTGTGGATCGTGTCCTCGGCGTTCTCGCCGTCCCAGAGCGCCACGTTGAACACCTTCGGCCGGTCGGAGCAGGCGGGGATCTTGTAGGTCGAGGGTGCGTGCGTCGCGAGCTTCCCCTGCGGCGTCCACACCATCTCCTCCATCGTGAGCCAGCCCGCACCCTGCACGTAGCCCCCCTCGATCTGCCCGATATCGAGCGCGGGGTTCAGCGACTTGCCCACGTCGTGCAGGATGTCGGTGCGCAGGATCCGGTTCTCGCCCGTGAGCGTGTCCAGCGCCACCTCCGTCACCGCCGCCCCGTGCGCGAAGTAGAAGAAGGGCCGCCGCGGGCCGGAGCGTTGCAGCCGGTCCCATTCCAGCTTCGGCGTGGCGTAATAGCCAGTGGCGCTCAGCGAGATCCGCGCATTGTAGGCGAGCGCGATCAGCTCCTCCCATGCGAGCCGGGTTTGGCCCACCTCCACCGCACCATCGGTGAAGCGCACCGCCTCCGGCTTCACCTGCCAGCGCTCGGCGGCAAAGGCCGCCAGCCGGTCGCGGATCGTATCGCAGGCTGCCTTCACCGCCATGCCGTTGAGGTCCGAGCCCGAGGACGCCGCCGTCGCGGATGTATTCGGTACCTTCGCCGTGTCCGTCGCCGTGATCTTCACCCGGCCTACATCCTGACCGAAGGCGGTGGCGGCGACCTGCGCCACCTTCATGAACAGGCCCTGGCCCATCTCCGTCCCGCCATGGTTCAGCCGGATCGAGCCGTCGGTGTAGACATGCACCAGCGCCCCCGCCTGGTTGAGCTGGGTCAGCGTGAAGGAGATCCCGAACTTCACCGGCGTCAGCGAGACCCCCCGCTTCAGCACCGGGCTCTCCGCGTTCGCGGCCTCTATCTCGGCCCTGCGGGCCTGATATTCGGCGCGCTCCGCGAGGCGCTCCATCATCTCGCCGATCACGCAATCCTCGACCGGCATCCCATAGGGCGTGATCTGGCCGGAGCGGGCATACGCGTTGACCCGCCGCACCTCCAGCGGGTCGCGGCCCAGATCGGCGGCGATATGCTCGATCACCCGCTCGATCCCGACGACGCCCTGCGGGCCGCCGAAGCCGCGAAAGGCGGTGTTGGAGCAGGTATGCGTGATCACCCGCGTCGAGCGGATGCGCGCCGCGGGCAGGTGGTAGGCGTTGTCCGCGTGCAGCATCGCGCGGTCCGCCACTGGCAGGCTCAGATCCGCGGACCAGCCGCAGCGGCAATACTGGTCGAAGACGATGCCCTCGATCCGCCCGTCCGCGTCGAACCCCACCTCATAGTCGATGCGGAAGTCGTGCCGCTTGCCCGTCACCGCCATGTCGTCGTCGCGGTCATAGCGCATCCGCACCGGCCGCCCGGTCCGCCGCGCCACTAGCGCGCAGGCCACGGCGAGCGCATTGCCCTGGCTCTCCTTCCCGCCGAAGCCGCCGCCCATGCGCCGCACCTCGACCGAGACCTCGGCGAAGGGGACATGCAGCGCGTGCGCCACTTTGTGCTGGATCTCGGAGGGATGCTGGGTGGAGGCATGGACCCGCATCTCCTCCCCGTCACCGGGCACGGCGAGCGCCGCCTGCCCCTCGAGGTAGAAATGCTCCTGCCCGCCGATCTCGATGGAGCCTTTCAGCCGCCGGGGCGCCGAGGCAACCGCCGCATCCGCGTCGCCCTTCTCCCACTCCAGCGGTTCTTCCAGCAGGCTGTCCGCCACCAGCGCATCCTCGATGGTCAGCAGGGCAGGCGCCTCCTCGACCTCCAACACCGCCGCGCGCGCGGCGCGCCGGGCCAGCAGGTGCGTATCCGCCGCCACGACGAACAGCGGCTGCGCGTGATAGAGCACCTCCCCGGTGGACAGCAGCGGCTCCGGCTTCGGTGAGGGCGAGACGTCCGGCATTTCCTCGAAATCCGCAGGCCCCAGCACCAGCCGCACCCCCGGCATCGCGCGCACCGGCTCCAGGTCGAGCCGCGTCACCCGCCCCCGCGCCACCGGCGCCAGCCCGAAGGCGAGATGCAGCGCCCCGGCAGGCGCCGGAATGTCGTCGGTATAGCTCGCCCGTCCCGTGACATGCAGCGGACCGGAATCGTGCGGATGCTTCTGATGGACGCTCATGCCCGCATCACTCTCGTCAAATACGCGAAAGCCCGGCCGCTCATGCCGCACCCCGCCCGACCAGACGCGTCGCCGTCCCGGCCCGCTCCAGCCGGTAGCGCTCCAGCATGTTCTGCGCGGCCCGCAGCCGGTAGGCCGCGCTTGCCCGCATGTCGGTCAGCGGTGTGAAGTCCTCGGCCAGTGCCGCCTGCGCATCCGCCACCGCTGCCGCATCCAGCGCCCGCCCGACCAGCGCCGCCTCCGCCGTAGTCGCCCGCTTCGGCACGCCCGCCATGCCGCCGAAGGCGAGCCGCGCCTCGGCCACCACGTCGCTCTCCATGCGCACCGCGAAACAGCCGCAGACGGCGGAGATATCCTGGTCGAACCGCTTCGAGAGCTTGTAGCAGGCCAGCGTGTCCTCCTGATCCGGCACGAAGATACTCTCCACGAACTCCCCGCGCGCCCGGTCCTGCCTGCCGTACTCCAGGAAGAAGTCCTCCAGCGGCATCTCCCGCCGGACCTCCCCGTGCCGCAGCACCAGCGTCGCGCCCAGCGCGATCAGCGCCGGCGACCCATCCCCGATCGGTGAGCCGTTGGCGATGTTGCCGCCGATCGTCGCCGCGTTCCGCACCTGCACCGAGCCGTAGCGCCGGATCAGCTCCGCTAAATCCGGGTGCCGGTCGGCCATCGCCCCGCGCAGGCGCGAAAGCGTCACGCCCGCGCCGATGCGTTGGCCGCCCTCCACCCGCTCGATCCGCTGCAGGTCGGCCACCCTGTGCAGGAAGACCATCGGCGCCACGTCGCGGAACTGCTTCGTCACCCACAGCCCCACATCCGTCGCACCCGCCACCAGCGTCGCATCCGGATGCATCCCGTAAATCGCCGCCAGGCTGTCGGCGGAGGCGGGCAGGAAGAAGCCATCCCCGCTCATGTCCCCCGCCCCGGCCAGAGCCCGCAGCGCTTCGGTCTCGTCCACTTCCCATTCCGGTGCAGGCTCCCCCGCCGCCGCCTCCGCCGCGCGCACGATGGGCGCATAGCCCGTGCAGCGGCACAGATTGCCCGCCAGCACGTCGTCGTGATCCTCGCGCCCCGTCCGGTGCGCCGTGTACATGCTCATTACGAAGCCGGGCGTGCAGAAGCCGCACTGGCTGCCGTGATGCTCCACCATCGCCGCCTGCACCGGGTGCAGCCGCCCGTCCGGGGCCGCGACCCCCTCCACCGTGCGCACCGCCTTGCCCGCGAGCTGCGGCAGGAACAGGATGCAGGCATTCAGCGCCTGATGCACGAGCCCGTCCTCGTCCAGCGTCGTGACCGTCACCGTGCAGGCACCGCAATCGCCCTCGTTGCAGCCCTCCTTGGTCCCGGTCAGCCGTCGCTCCTCGCGCAGCCAGTCGAGCAGCGTCACCGTGGGGTCCGTGACCTCGACGTCCACCCGTTCACCGTTCAGAAGAAAGGAGATCATCGCCGCTCCCGTGCCGCGCCCCGCATCAATCCAGCGATTTTTATCAGACGGTCAAAACCGGGTAAATCCCGCGCGCCCCGGTCAAAGCGGCGCATAGCCGAGCGCGCGCATCAACCCCGGATCGACCTCGTTGCGCAGCTTGCGGCGCAGCGGATCGGGCAGGGCGGCCGCCAGCCGCTCGAGCGCATCGCCCGAGGGCAGGTCCTTCGTCGCGGGCGGCGCGCCGTCCTGATCCCCGTCGAGCAGATGCGGCGCAAGGGCTGTCACCGTCCGCTCCGGATCGTCCGCGATCTCCTCGGCGCGCAGCAGCACACCGCGGACATCCGTCTCCAGCAGATCGAGCAGCGCCCGCATCTTGGCGGACCACAGCTGCGTCGGGTCGAAGCGGGCATCCGGCCCGAAGCCATCCCTCCGGAACACCGGGAACGGCCGGTCGAGGAAGGCGGCAAAGCCCCCCGCAGGCTCGCTCAGCCCCGGTACCTTCGGCCGCCGGAACAGCCCTTCGAGGCAGACGACCGGATGTGCTGCCACGCAGACGAACAGCGTGTCGCGCGCGTGCGCGGCCGAGCGGATCACGTCGATGGAGGGCGCGGTCGCCGTCCAGCCGAAATCGGAATAGAGAATCCGGTCGTGCTCTGCGTCCAGCAGCCGGTTGTGCAACTCCGCCCGCTCCTGCGAGCGCACCTCCTGCAACACCTCCTTCAGAGCCTGCCGGTCGAGCTCCGGCTCCCCGCGCATCACCGTCACCCGGAACCGCCGCCGCACCAGCCGTGCAAGCCACGACGCACCCGAATTGCGTTCGGCGAAGATCTTGGCATAGAGCGCGGTCAACGGGGGGCGGCCTCCGGCTGCATGTGAACCGCGATGCTAGTCCCGCATCCCGCCGCCGTCGACCCGCTCCGGGCACCGCCCCGGACCGCGATCCGGGGCCGCTCAGCTTGCTGGCCCGTCCCTGTGGTCGTTCACCGTCCTTAGAGTTTGAACCACTACGCCAGAGGCGAACCTAAGCTCCCCATGGCGGCAAAGGCCGCCGTATCCCAGAACTTAACCGTGTTCCAACAAGAGCCGAACCACCCCGGACCCCGATCCGGGGTCTTCCGGAACGCCGCGCAACCCTCCGAAAGGTCCCGGGTCAGGCCCGGGACGGTCCCACTCCCTTACTCCGCCACATGCGCCGCGAGCTGATCGATCACCGTCCCCCAGCCGTCGAAGAAGCCCATCTCCTCGTGCGACTTCCGCCCCGCCGCATCCTTGTGCAGCACCCGCGCCGTGTAGCGCGTCCCCTTCCCGGCAGGCTCCATGAGGATGATCCCGGTAAAGAAGCTCTCGGCATTCGGCCGGAACCCGGCGGAGAGCGCATCGCAGAACACTAGCCGCCGTGCCGGCTCCGCCACCAGGATGCAGCCCTCGCTCGCCATCTCGGCCCCGTCGGGCATCCGCATCCGGGTGAAGAACCGCCCGCCCGGAACCGGATCGATCGCCACCTCGACCAGCTCCACCGGCTTCGGCGCCCACCAGATCTTCAGCTCCTCGGGCGTCGTCCACGCGCGCCACAGCCGCTCGGGCGAGGCCGCGATCTCCCGCACGATCTCCAGGTCCGTCTCGGGGTTGAGGTCAAACATGCTCCGCCTCCAGGCTCCGCGCCAGTGCGCCCATCAGGTGCTCCCACCCGGCCTCGCGCCCGGCGATCCCGTCGCTGTCGCCATAGTAAACGCCCTGCTCGGTGAAGGTCAGCCGCGTCCCGTCCCCCTCCGCCGCGAAGGTCACGGTGGCGAGCGAGGCCGAATGCACCACCCCGTTCAGCGCCATGGTGTACGCATAGACGATCCGCGCGCGCTCCTCGATGTCGAGGAAGGTGGTGGCGTTGGAATGCTCCACCCCGTCCTTCGCCCACGCGCCGCTTTCCGATCCGCCGGCCCGGACGTCGAGATCGTAGCGCACCGTCGTCCAGCCCGGCGCGTCGTCCTTGGCAAACCACGCCGCCTTGCGCGCCTTGTCGGACCAGGCGCGCCAGACCCGATCGGGTGCCGCCGCCAGCACCCGGCTCATCGTGAAGCTCTCATGTTTCATCGTCTCGCTCCTCCTCCAGCATCGCCTCCAGCCGGTCGAGCCGCGCGCTCCACGCGCGCCGCCGCGCGGCGATCCAGCGTTCCGCCTCCGCCATCCGCTCCGCCTCCAGCCGACAGGTGCGCACCCGGCCCACCTTCTCGCTCGCGACCAGCCCCGCCTCTTCCAGCACGCGCAGGTGCTTCAGGACGGAGGGAAGCGCCATCTCCAGCGGTTCGGCGAGTTCGCCCACCGCCGCCGGCCCCCGCTCCAGCCGCGCGATCATCGCCCGGCGCGTGGGGTCGGAGAGGGCGCGGAACACCGCGTCGAGGGCAGAATCATGGTAAGCCATGTGGGAAACTATCGCCCTGCCACCCGCGCCACGCAAGGGAAACTTTCCGTATCGGCTAAGTATCATCACTCTCGCCAAATACGCCCGCCGGAGGCGTCCCGCCCCATGGCCCCCGCGCCGCGGCGGCGATAACGTCACGCCCATGACCCAGCCCCGATTCATCCACCTCCGCGTCCACTCCGCCTTCTCGCTCCTCGAAGGGGCGATCCAGGTGAAGAAGCTCCCCGCCATGGCCGAGGTCGCGGGCATGCCCGCCGTCGCCGTCACCGACACCTGCAACAATTTCGCGGCGCTGGAATTCTCCGAGGTGGCGAAGAAGGCGGGCCTCCAACCCATCATCGGCACCCAGTTCCCGCTCTCCTACGCGCCGCCCGCGCGTCCCGGCGACAAGGCGCCCGAGCCGCGGGACATCGTGCTCATCGCGCAGAACGAGGCAGGCTGGGCCAACCTCATGCGCCTCAACACCCGCGCCTATCTGGAGTCCGGCGACGCGCTCCCGCACATCACCCTCGACGAGCTCGCCGAGCATACCGAGGGGCTGATCTGCCTGACCGGCGGCGCGCTCGGCCCCCTCGGTCAACTGATCCGCGACGGCCACGCGCCGAAGGCGAAGGCGCTCACCGAACGCCTCGCCCAGCTCTTCCCCGACCGCCTCTATATCGAGGTCCAGCGCCACCCGGAGGGGGCCGAGCGCCGCACGCAGGCCGAGGCCGCGACCGAACCCGGCCTCGTCGGCCTCGCCTACGAGCTCGACCTCCCGCTCGTCGCCACCAATGACGTCCACTTTCCCCGGCGCGAGATGTACGAGGCGCACGACGCCCTCATCTGCATTCGCGAGGGGGCCTACGTGGACCAGGCCGAGCCGCGCCGCCGCCTGACGCCGGAGCACTACTTCAAGACCGCCGACGAGATGGCCGACCTCTTCGCGGACCTGCCCGAAGCGGCCGAGAACACCATCGAGATCGCCCGCCGCTGCGCCTTCAAGGTCGAGACGCGCGACCCCATCCTGCCGCGCTTCGCCGATGACGAGGTGGAGGAGCTGCGCCGCCAGGCCAATGACGGCCTCAAGGCCCGGCTCGAGGTCATCGAACCCTCCGCGCCGCGCGAAGAGTACCAGCGGCGCCTCGATTTCGAGCTCGGCATCATCGAGGGGATGGGCTTTCCCGGCTACTTCCTCATCGTCGCCGACTTCATCAAGTGGGCGAAGGATCACGACATTCCCGTCGGCCCCGGCCGCGGCTCCGGCGCGGGCTCTCTCGTGGCCTACGCGCTCACCATCACCGATCTCGACCCGCTGCGCTACTCGCTCCTCTTCGAGCGGTTCCTGAACCCCGAGCGGGTCTCCATGCCCGATTTCGACATCGACTTCTGCATGGACCGCCGCGAGGAGGTCATCCGCTACGTGCAAGAGAAATACGGGCGCGAGAAGGTGGGCCAGATCATCACCTTCGGTGCGCTGCTGTCGAAGGCCGCCGTCCGCGATGTCGGCCGCGTCCTCCAAATGCCCTACGGCCAGGTCGATCGCCTCTCCAAGCTGATCCCGGTGGAGGGCGTCAAGCCCGTCTCCATCGAACAGGCCCTCGTGGACGAGCCGCGCCTCAAGGAGGAGGCCCGGCAGGAGGAGGTCGTCCAGCGCCTCCTCGACATCGGGCAGAAGATCGAGGGGCTCTACCGCAACGCCTCGACCCACGCGGCGGGCGTCGTGATCGGCGACCGCCCACTCGACCGGCTCGTCCCGCTCTTCAAGGACCCCCGCTCCGACATGCCCGCCACCCAGTTCAACATGAAATGGGTCGAGCAGGCGGGGCTGGTGAAGTTCGACTTCCTGGGCCTCAAGACGCTCACCGTCATCCAGAACGCCCTCGATCTGCTGAAAGCGCAGGGCAAGCCGATGATCGCGCCGCCGGAGGGCGACAGCATCGAGGCGCGCGCCCGCCGCGCCGCCCTCGAAAAGAACCCCTACGACATCTCGGCGATCCCCATCGACGACGAGCCGACCTACGCGCTCTACGCCTCCGCCCACACGGTCGCGGTGTTCCAGGTGGAAAGCTCCGGCATGCGCGACGCGCTCCGCCAGATGAAGCCCACCTGCATCGAGGACATCATCGCCCTCGTCGCCCTCTACCGCCCCGGCCCGATGGAGAACATCCCGAAGTTCTGTGACGTGAAGAACGGCCGGGCCGAGCGCGAGAACCTGCACCCCACCATCGACCACATCCTCGACGAGACGCAGGGCATCATCGTCTACCAGGAGCAGGTGATGCAGATCGCGCAGGAGATGGCGGGCTACTCGCTTGGCGGCGCCGACCTCCTGCGCCGCGCCATGGGCAAGAAGATCCAGGAGGCGATGGACGCCGAGCGCCCCAAGTTCCTCGCCGGGGCCGCCGAGAACAACGTGGATCAGGCCAAGGCGCAGGAGGTCTGGGACCTCCTCGACAAGTTCGCCAATTACGGCTTCAACAAGTCCCACGCCGCCGCCTATGCCGTGGTCAGCTACCAGACCGCGTGGCTGAAGGCGAACCACCCGGTGGAGTTCATGGCCGGCGTCATGAACTGCGATATCCACCTCACCGACAAGCTCAACACCTACAAGCAGGAGGTCGACCGCCTCGGCATCGGCCTCGTGCCCCCATGCGTCAACCGCTCCGAAGCCACCTTCACCGTGCGCGACGGGCAGGTGGTCTACGCGCTCGGCGGGCTGAAGAATGTGGGCGTCGAGGCCATGCGCCTGATCACGGAGGCCAGAAAAGACGAAAAGGGGGGAGAGAAACCCTTCCTCGACCTCTTCGACTTCGCCCGCCGGGTGGATCTCAAGCGCGTCGGCAAGCGCCCGCTGGAGATGCTCGCCCGCGCCGGCGCCTTCGACCTGCTCGACGCCAACCGGCACAAGGTGTTCCGCAGCCTCGACCAGCTCGTCGCCTATTCCGCCGCCACCCATGAGGAGAAGACCTCCGCACAGGGCGGCCTCTTCGGCGACGCGGGCGAGGAGCTGCCCGCCCCCCGCCTCCCCATGCCCGAGGACTGGCTCCCGACCGAGCGTCTGGCCGAGGAGCATCAGGCCATCGGCTTCTACCTCTCCGGCCACCCGCTCGACGACTACATGCCCGCGCTCAAGCGCAAGCGCGTCATGACGCTGGCCGAGATCACGAAGGAGGCCGCCCGCGCGCCCAAGGCCGCCAAGATCGCGGGCACCGTCTCATCGAAGCAGGTGAGGAAGTCCGCCCGCGGCAACCGCTTCGCCTTCGTCGCGTGCTCCGACCCGACCGGGCTCTACGAGGTCACGGTCTTCGGCGACACGCTGGAGCAGGCGGGCGACTTCTTCGACACCGGGCAGAACGTGGTGATGAGCGTGGAGGCGACGGTGGAGGGCGACAGCCTCAAGCTCCTCGCCCGCTCCGTCGCCCCGGTGGACGAGATCGTGGCGGATGCGGGGGCGGCGGGCCTGCGCATCTTCGTCACCGAGGAAACCGCCATCGGCTCCGTCGCCACGCGCCTCGCCGACCTCAAGGACGGCCCGCGCCGGGGCCGGGGGCCGGTGAACCTCGTCCTCCGCCACCCCGACCTGCCCGGAGAGGTCGAGATAGCCCTCGCCGACCAGTACCGCATCACCCCCCAGATCAAGGCGGCCCTCAAGAGCGCGCCGGGGGTGGAGTACGTGGAGGAGTTTTGAGGTTGCTTCAAATTGAAAATTATTAAGAAGGGCCATGGAGCCCAAAAACAACACTACGTGCCTCAGTTCGTGCTTCGCCAGTTCTTGTCCAATAAGAGGAAGGAGCAGGTTGCTATTTTCATGAAATCGACTGGGCGACATTTTGAGACATCTATTAAAAATGTTCTTGCTGAGAGAAGGTTCAATGATCTTGTAATTAATACTGATTATTTTGCCAGCTTCGAGCCGGCGATGACCGCAATCGAAAGTGAAATTCTTCCATATTATAAGAGCGTCATAGAAGGCGAAAGATTGGTTCAATCTCGCGAGGAGAAGGAGGCTCTTACATGCTTAATCGCCTTTCAGATGGTGAGGACAAAAGATCAAAGGCAGTTATTTTCTGATTTGCATAATAAGATGGGGCAGAAGTTTCAGGAAATTGACTCTAGCTTGAATGATCAATTCACTCCAATGAGTGAGGAAGAATTGAAAATCCAGCATATCAATTTCATACGTGAATCTCTTCCTGGATTCGCCAGTTCTCTGATGTCAAAAGATATTGTGCTAATAAAGGCGAATGAAGGTGAAAGCTTTTATATATCTGATAATCCAGTTGTTATGTATAACCTAAGGCCTAGTGGGGCATATAGTAATATAGGCTTATCAGTAAGGGGTATTGAGGTGTACTTGCCGCTTACCTCAAAATTATTAATTGCAGCCTGGTGTCCAAGTATACTTCATGAGATACGCGAGGGTTACAAGGCTCACCGTCGCAACATGGCGTCTGTGATACTTGGCGCCTCGGGCTGCACGAGAGCTCGAGGACCAAATATTGATCGCGAGTTGGCGAGCCTTCGAGCTCCTAGTCATAGAATTGAGCGCCTTCTCGAGCGTACTGAAGCTGGTTTACCCTTGGAGAGTGATGCTGAAAATATGAAACACTTTAATTCCTTGCAGGTTTCATTCGCTAATGAATTCATAATTTGCGAGCGTGGGAACTTTGGAATCGCGCGTGACTTCATGAATACCTACCCAGGCAAGCTGCAGAGCCGCATCGACTTCGTTTGATCCGAGAGGCGGGTATTCACCCCACCTCCCGCCATCCTTTTCTCAGGAACCACCGCAGCTTCTTCCACAGGTTGACCCGCCGGCGCGGGGCCAGGGGGACGAAGCGGGGGTCGTTCTGCCCGTCATGCTCTTCGGAGCACACGCGGGGCAGGGTGTGGGCCAGCGGGTTGAACTCGCCGGGCGTGATGCAGGGCTGGACCGGCAGCACGTGCCGGTTGTCCCGGCGGGACGAACGGGAGTCGGGGTCGCGATCGACCTTGCGGTCGAAGATGAAAAACGGGGGATGCATGGCTGCGATCCTGTGATTGGTCTTTGGAAAAAGGCCGCCGCAACGGCCAAGGGGCTGCAGGCTCTCAGAGCGCTGGGAGATCAATATCCTTCATCATGTGCAGCCCTCCACAAATGTGGCACCAATCGTTTCGCCCGAAGGTTGTAGCAGATTCTCCGACCCGGCTGAACCCCCACGTGCGACATTCCGTCAATAAAAACGCCCCGGACGATGCCGGGGCGCCTCGAAATCTCGATCTGCGGGCGGATCAGCTGGTGGTCGCCACGCAGGTGCGCGTGTCCGCGTCGTAGGTCGTGCCCGGGGCGCAGGACATCACCTGCTCTTGGCCCCAGTTGCAGCCCGCCGCGAAAGCGGTCAGCGGGGCTGCGGTCATGGCGAGTGCCAGGACAAGGGTCTTCATCTGGATACTCCTCTGCTTGACTTTGCGTAAGGTAGCACGCGTCCCGCCCCCTCCAAACCGCTTGCATGTCGCACCCCCGTCTACCTTTCGCGGGGCGGGCACCGGTCCGCCGGGTGGCATACGGATGTCATACGCAAGTCACGCGCGGCCCGCCGGGCCGTCGGGCACAGTTAATAGTGCAATGCTGAACTTGTTTAAGTGCAATATTGCACTATATTGGAGGAACATCAACCCAACCGGAGGCCCCCATGTCCCTGACCCGCCGCCAGACCCTCGTCCTCGTCGGAGGGGGCGTCATCGCCGCCGCCGGCGTCACCGCGACCGGCTTCGCGCTCACCCGCACGCCCGAAAAGGCGCTCGCGCCATGGGGCCTCGCGGGCAGCTACGGGGAGGCGCGGCGCGACGCGCTCTCCTATGCGATCCTGGCGCCCAACTCCCACAACCTGCAGCCCTGGCTGGTGGAGCTCGTGGGCGAGGACGAGGTGGTGCTCCACGTCGACCGCACCCGCCTCTTGCCCGAGACCGACCCCCTCGACCGCCAGATCACGATCTCCCTGGGGTGCTTCCTCGAACAGCTCCGCCTTGCCGCCACCGCCACCGGCCATGCCGTCGACATCACGCCATTTCCCGAGGGCGAGCCCGAAGGCCGCCTCGACGATCGACCCGTCGCGCGCGCCGTGTTCCGCCCCGGCGCCACCCCCGATCCGCTCCTCCCCGCCATCGTCGAACGCCGCTCCGCCAAGGTGCCCTACGACATGGAGCGGGTGCCCGACACCGCCCCCTTCACCGGCCCCGACCTCGCCACCGACGGCACCACCGATCCCGAGCGCGTCGCGGCCCTGCGCGACCTCTGCTGGGCCTCCTGGCGGGTCGAAGCGTCCACGCCCGCCAAGCACATGGAGAGCGTCGACGTCATGCGCCTCGGCAAGGCGGAGATCGAGGCGAACCCCGACGGGATCGAGCTCGGCGGTCCGATGCTGGAGGCGCTGATGCTCGCCGGTCTCGTCACGCGCGACCAGCTCGCCACACCGGGCACCACCACCTACGAGCAGGGCGTCGCGATGTATGACGCGATGATCGCCGGCACCCCCGCCTTCGTCTGGATCAACACCACCGGGAACACTCGCCGCGATCAGCTCGAGGCCGGGCGGCGCTGGCTGCGCCTCAACCTCGCGACGACGCAGGCCGGGCTCGGCATACAGCCCGTCTCCCAGTGCCTGCAGGAGTATCCGGAGATGGCGGAGCACTACGCGGCGTCGCACGAGATGCTTGCGGCCCCCGGCGAGACCGTGCAGATGCTGGGGCGGCTGGGCCATGCCGGGCCGGTCCCGCAGACGCCGCGCTGGAGCCTCGATGCCAAGATCCGCACCTGACGAAGCCGCCAAGATGTTCCGTCTCTTCAACGAGATCGGCATCCTCCAGCAGCTCAGCCGAGCGATGCTGGAGCGGCATCTCGACGGGCTGACGGTGCTGCATTTCAGCGTGCTGAACCACCTGGTACGGGTGGGCGAGGGGCCGACGCCGCTACGCCTGTCCCGCGCCTTCCAGGTGCCGAAGACGACGATGAGCTTCACGCTGAAGGGCCTCGTCGCCCGCGATCTGGTGCGGCTGGAGCCGAGCCCGGAGGACGGGCGCGCGAAATGCGTCTTCCTGACCGAGGCCGGCCGGCGCTTTCGCGAGGAGGCGATCGCTGCGATCGGGCCGGAGCTGACCGAGGTCATGCCGCACCTGCCCGCGGGGCTCGCCGACGACCTGCTGCCGGGGCTGACCCGGCTGCGCGAGGTGCTGGACGCCGCGCGGGATTGAGGCCTTCGCCTCCGGCGGGGATATTTCGGGCAAGAAGAAAGCGGGGCTCGACACGAGGCGGCGACCGCGGCGAGGATCGCGGGCGAAGGAGACCTGCCCATGCGCCTCGCCGCCAATCTCTCGATGATGTTCGACGAGCTGCCCTTCCTCGACCGGTTCGCGGCGGCGCGGGCCGCGGGGTTCGAGGCGGTGGAGTTCCTGTTTCCCTACGCCTTCGACGCGCGGGAGATCGCGGCACGGTTGCAGGGGGAAGGGCTCGAACAGGTGCTCTTCAACCTGCCGCCGGGCGATTGGGAAGCCGGGGAGCGGGGCCTCGCCGCCCTGCCGGAGCGGGAGGCGGAGTTCCGGGAGGGCGTCGCACGGGCGGCGGACTATGCCGCGGCGCTGGGCTGCCGGACGCTGCATGCCATGGCCGGGATCGGCGGCGATGACGCGGTCTATCGCGAGAACCTGGCCTTCGCGGCTGACGCGCTCGGCGATCTCACGCTGACCGTCGAGCCGATCAACCCGGTGGACATGCCGGGCTATCACCTCGCCGAAATGGATGTGGGTGCGGCGCTGGTGGCTGAAATGGATCTGCCGAACCTGCGGCTGCAATTCGACCTCTACCATTGCCACCGGATCCACGGCGAGGTCGCGGACCGCATCGCGCGCCATGCGCCGCTGGTCGCCCATTGGCAGGTCGCGGGCTTCTCCGGCCGCAACGAGCCCGGCCCGGACGAGATCGCGCTGATCGTGGCTGCGGCCCGCGCCACGCCGGACCTCGCCATGGGCTGCGAGTACCGCCCGGCGGGCGCGACCGGGGCAGGGCTCGGCTGGCTCGACGCAGCACGTCAGGCGATGCCCTGAAAACGACACCGGGCCGTCGCAAGCGCCCTTGCCTCGGCCCGCCGCGCAAGCTCAGGTGGCGCCATGGGGTATTCGGCCTTCAGGATCATTCGCGAGGGGCTGACCGGCAACAAAGGCTGGCGGCCCGTCTGGCGCACGCCGGAGCCGAAGTCGCGCTACGACGTCATCATCATCGGCGGCGGCGGGCACGGGCTGACCACCGCCTACTACCTCGCGAAGAACCACGGCATCACCAACGTGGCGGTGCTGGAGAAGGGGTATCTGGGCGGCGGCAATGTCGCGCGGAACACGACGATCGTGCGCGCGAACTACCTGCTGCCCGGCAACTCCGAGTTCTACTCCCACTCCCTCAAGCTGTGGGAGGGGATGGAGCAGGAGCTCAATTACAACACCATGATGAGCCAGCGCAGCGTGCTCAACCTCGCCCATTCGGACGGGCAGGTGGACGCCTTCGCCCGGCGCGGCAACCAGATGCTCCTGCAGGGCGATGATGCGGAACTGCTGGATGCGGAGGGCGTGCGGGACTACGCGCCCTTCCTCAACCACGACAGCCAGCGCTTCCCGATCCGCGGCGGGCTGTTGCACCGGCGCGGCGGGACGGCGCGGCACGACGCGGTCGCCTGGGGCTATGCCCGCGGGGCGGACCGGATGGGCGTGGACCTCATCCAGAACTGCGAGGTCACGGGCTTCCAGATCACCGACGGCCGCGTGACTGCGGTGGAGACCACCCGCGGCTCCATCGCCGCCGGCAAGGTCGGGATGGCGGTCGCCGGGCGCACCAGCCAGGTCGGCGAGATGGCGGGCCTGCGCCTGCCGATCGAGAGCCACGTGCTGCAGGCCTTCGTCTCCGAAGGGTTGAAGCCTTGCATCCCCGGCGTCGTCACCTTCGGCATGGGCCATTTCTACATCAGCCAGTCGGACAAGGGCGGGCTGGTCTTCGGTGGCGACCTCGACTTCTACAACTCCTACGCGGCCCGCGGAAACCTGCCCATGGTCGAGCATGTGATGGAGGCCGGGATGAGCATGGTCCCGATGATCGGCCAGGCGAAGCTGCTGCGCAGCTGGGGCGGGATCATGGACATGACCATGGACGGCTCGCCGATTATCGACCGCACGCCGGTGGACGGGCTCTTCCTAAATGGCGGCTGGTGCTATGGCGGCTTCAAGGCGACGCCCGCGTCGGGCTGGTGCTTCGCCCACCTGATCGCGACGGGCGAGCCGCACGAGGTCGCCGCGAAGTTCCGCATCGATCGCTTCGCCACCGGGCATCTCTTGGACGAGGAAGGGACCGGCGCCCGTCCCAACCGGCATTGAGGTCGGGATCGTGCGTATTTCGGGAAAGATGAGGGTGAGGTGTGGCTGAACGGATCGAGTATTGGGAGGGTCGGCGTGCCACGGCGCTCTTGCTGGAGGCTCACAAGGTCGCTGCAGGGGCAGGGCTCGTTCCGATCGTTCGACGCTTCCCGCCCGTCTACACTCTAGAGAGCGTGGCCGCGGAATGAGGATCACCTGTCCCCTCTGTGGCGCGCGCGACATGCGGGAGTTCTCCTATCTCGGGGACGCGCGTCTGGCCGACCGGCCGGGGACCGACGCGTCCGCCGAGGCGTGGGACGCCTATGTCCACCTGCGCGACAACCCAGCGGGCCCCCATGCGGAGCTCTGGCAGCACGCCGGCGGCTGCCGCGCATGGCTGCGGGTCGAGCGGGACACGCGCACCCATGAGATCTCGAAGGTGGAGCGGGCATGAGGCTTCCCTCCCACGGCAACCGGATCGACCGGTCGCGCTCCGTGCGCTTCACCGTGGATGGCCGCGGGCATCCAGGCATGAAGGGCGACACGCTGGCCTCCGCCCTGCTTGCGGGGGGCGTGCGGCTGATGGGCCGGTCCTTCAAGTATCATCGGCCGCGCGGCGTGGTAACGGCGGGGTCGGAGGAGCCCAACGCGCTCTTCACCATCGGCGACCGGCCCAACGTGCGGGCCACCACGCAGGAGATCTTCGATGGGCTCGACGCCGTGTCGCAGAACCGCTGGCCGTCGCTCGCCTTCGACCTGATGGGGGTGAACGACCGGCTCGCGCCGTTCCTGGGCGCGGGCTTCTACTACAAGACCTTCATGTGGCCCAAGAGCTTCTGGGAGAAGGTCTACGAGCCCGTGATCCGCCGCGCCGCCGGGCTCGGCGCGCTGTCGGGGGAGGTGCCGGAGGCCCATGACAAGGCCTTCGCCCATTGCGACCTGCTGGTCATCGGCGCGGGACCGGCGGGCCTGATGGCCGCGCTCACCGCGGGGCGGCGGGGCGACCGGGTGATCCTCGCCGACGAGGACGTGCGGCCCGGCGGGCGGCTCGATGCCGAAAGCTTCGAGATCGCCGGCACGAGCGGCGCCGACTGGGCCGCCGGGGTGGCGGCGGAGCTGGCCGCGCTGCCGAACGTGACGCTCATGACCCGCACCACCGTCACCGGCGCCTATGATGGCGGCACCTATGGGGCCTATCAGCGGGTCGCCGAGCATCTCGGCACGCTGCCGGAGCATTGCCCCCGCGGCACCTTCTGGCGCATCGCGGCGCGGCGCGCGGTGCTGGCGGGCGGGGCGCATGAGCGCCTCATCGCCTTTCCCGGCAACGACCGCCCCGGCGTGATGCAGGCGAGCGCCGTCCGTGCCTACCTCCATCGCTATGGCGTCGCGCCGGGCAAGCGGATCGCGGTCTTCACCAACAACGACGACGGCTGGCGCACGGTCCGGGATCTGGAGACGGCGGGTATCGAGGTCGGGGCCCTCATCGACACCCGCGAGGGCGCCGCGCCCGACGTGCAGGCCCGCGTGATCCACGGCGAGGTGATCTCCACCAGCGGCCACTGGGGTCTGAAGGGCTTCGAGGTGCGCCATGGAAGCCGGACCGAGCGGATCGCCTGCGACTGCCTCGCGGTCTCCGGCGGCTGGAACCCCTCGGTGCACCTGACCTGCCACATGAACGGCCGCCCGGTCTGGCGCGAGGACATCGCGGCCTTCGTGCCCGCGGAGAATGCCGTGCCGGGCCTCACGGCCATCGGGGCGGCGAACGGCGATTTCTCCACAGCGGCGGCCCTGCGCACCGGGGCCGAGGCCGGGGGCGGCGGCGAGGTGC
Source organism: Roseobacter sp. HKCCA0434 (assembly GCA_032464575.1). Classification (GTDB taxonomy): domain Bacteria; phylum Pseudomonadota; class Alphaproteobacteria; order Rhodobacterales; family Rhodobacteraceae; genus Pontivivens. The sequence goes on along the minus strand of JAWDKM010000005.1, from coordinate 175,795 downwards.
CGGAGGCCGAGGACGGCCCCACCCGCGTCACCCCCTTCTGGCATGTGGAGGCGAAGGGCCGCGCCTGGCTCGACCTGCAGAACGACGTTACCGTGAAGGACGTCGCACTCGCGCATCGCGAGGCCTTCACCTCCGTCGAGCACATGAAGCGCTACACCACGCTCGGCATGGCGACCGACCAGGGCAAACTCTCGAATGTCGGCGGCCTCGCGGTGCTCGCCGAGCTTTCGGGACGCGAGATCCCGCAGGTCGGTACCACGACCTTCCGCCCGCCCTACACGCCCGTGCCCATCGCCGCGATGGCCGGCCGCGCGCGGGAGGATCAGTTCGCGCCGCACCGCCTTACCCCCTCGCATGACCTGTCCCTAGAAAGAGGGGCGGCTTTTCTCGAAGCCGGGCTCTGGCACCGCGCCGCCTACTATCCGCAGGGCGGTGAGGACTGGAAAACCGCCGCCGATCGCGAGGTCGGCTACGTGCGCAATGCCGTTGGCATCTGCGACGTCACCACGCTCGGCAAGATCGACATGCAGGGACCGGGGGCGCAGGCGCTGCTCGACCTGATCTACACCGGCAAGATGTCCACGCTGAAGGAGGGCCGGGTGCGCTACGGCCTGATGCTGCGCGAGGACGGGCACGTGATGGACGACGGCACCTGCGCGCGGCTGGGGCCGGAGCACTACGTTATCACAACGACCACTGCGGCGGCCGGGGAGGTAATGTCCCACATCGAGTTCTGCGCGCAGGTTCTGTTACAGGATTCAGATGTGCCGGTGATTTCTGTAACAGATCAATGGGCGCAGTTCGCCGTCGCCGGACCGCAGGCGCGCGACCTCTTGGCGGAGGTGGTGGAGGCGGATGTCTCGACCGAGGCGCTCCCCTTCATGGCCTGTGTCGAGACCACGGTGGCGGGCGTACCGGGCCGCCTCTTCCGCATCTCCTTCTCCGGCGAGCAGGCCTACGAGGTCGCCGTACCCGCCCGCTACGGTGACGCGCTCGCCCGGCTGCTGGCGGAGAAGGCGGAGGCGCGCGGCGGCGGGCTCTACGGGATGGAGGCGCTGAACATCCTGCGCATCGAGAAGGGCTACCTCACCCATTCCGAGATTCACGGCCGGGTGACGGCGGAGGACCTCGGCATGGGCCGCATGATCAACCCGTCGAAGGACTGCATCGGCAAGGCGCTGGCGGCACGGCCCGGACTGATCGGGCCCGAACGCCAGCAACTGGTGGGTCTGCGCGCGGTCGGCGACGGGCGCCTCCTTGCCGGGGCGCATCTCTTCGCGGCAGGGGCTGTGCCGGGGACGGGCACGGATCAGGGCTACATCACCTCGGCCTGCATCTCGCCGACGCTGGGGCCGCTGGCGCTGGGCTTCCTCGTGAACGGTCGCGCGCGGCATGGCGAGCGGATCCGGGCCGTGGACCTGTTGCGCGAAGCGGACGTGACGTGCGAGATCTGCGATCCGGTCTTCTTCGACCCGGACGGGGAGCGGATGCGTGCGTGACGTTACCAGAAAAACCACGATGACGCGTGCGGAGGGCAGCGCCCTAGCCTGGGTGGGCTTTACGCGATGCGGGGCCTCTTTCACATGGGCGGCAGGGGATATTGAGGCACGCCAAGTAAAACAGATGGTCCGCCCGGCGGCACCGCCGGGCGTCGCCCGCACCGCCCCCCCGGGGCGGGCGACGCCCTCCGTTCGGCGGGGACGGCCGCTGGGTGACGGAGGGCTCCGCCTGTGACCCTCACCGCGACCTCCCCCTTCGCTGCCTGCGAGCTGCCGCTGACCGCCGGCGGTCTCAGCCTCGACGAGTATCCTATCGAGCGGATGTGGTCGGTCGCCAGCGACGCTGCCCCCACGACCGAAGCAATCCGCGCCGATCATGCGCACTGGTTCGTCTTCGGCGACCGTCCCGAGGGCCGGGTCACGGATCAGTCCGACGGCTGGGCGGCGCTCGACCTGACGGGCACAGGATGGGAGGATGTGCTGGCCCGCCTTTGCCCGCTCGACCCTGCCACCATCGCCCCCGGCACGGCGCAGCGCAGCGAGGTCGCACATCTGATGGCGCTGGTTGTCGGGATCGAGGGTGGGGTCAGGGTCTTCGTCATGCGCTCCTTCGCCCGGCATCTGCATCATGAGATGGCCACCGCGATGCGCTCCGTCACCGCGCAGGCCGCGCTGTGAAACCGGAGCAACTGCTGCGCGACATCTTCGCCGCGGCGGTGGAGGCGGCCCTGCCCGCGAAGGTCCTCGCCGGGCATCTGCCGCCGAAGCCCGAGGGCCGGGTCGTCGTGGTCGGCGCGGGCAAGGCCTCGGCGGCCATGGGCGCGGCGCTCGAGGCGGTCTGGGGTCCCTGCGAGGGCTTGATCGTCACGCGATACGGTCATGCGGTCCCCTGCGAGGGCATCGAGATCGTCGAGGCCGCGCACCCCGTTCCCGACGCAGCCGGAGAGGATGCCGCCCGGCGCATTCTCGATCTCGCCACGGGCCTCGGCGCGGGCGACCTGATGGTGGCGCTGATCTCCGGCGGCGGCTCCTCGCTGCTGTCGCTCGGCGCGCCGGGCGTGAGCCTCGCCGACAAGCAGGCGCTGAACCGCGCGCTGCTCGCCTCCGGCGCGTCGATCGACGAGATGAACTGCGTGAGGAAGCATGTCTCCGCGGTGAAGGGCGGGCGGCTCGCGGCGGCGGCGGCTCCGGCGCGGGTGCTGACGCTCGTGATCTCCGACGTGCCGGGCGACGATCCGGCGGATATCGCCTCCGGCCCCACGGTCGCGGATGTGACGACGCTGGCGGACGCGCGGGAGATCGTGGCGCGCTACCGCCTCGAGCTGCCGGAGAGCGTCGGCCATGCCCTCGCCGATCCGGCCAACGAGACGCCGGACGCGCTGCCCGGCGCCGAGCTGAGCATGATCGCCACGCCGCTGATGAGCCTGCGCGCGGCGGAGGCGGTGGCCCCGGTGCCCTGCCTGATCCTCGGCGACGCGATCGAGGGCGAGGCACGGGAGGTCGGCCGGGCCATGGCCGGGATCGCCCTGTCGGTGAAGGCCCACGGCCTGCCGATAGAGCCGCCTTGCGTGCTCCTGTCGGGTGGGGAAACCACGGTCACGCTGCCGAAGGGCGCGCCTGGCCGGGGCGGGCGCAATGTGGAGTTCCTGATGGGCCTGATGGAGGCGCTGGATGGTGCGCCCGGCATTCACGCCCTCGCCGCCGACACGGACGGCGTCGACGGCGCGGCGGAGGTCGCGGGTGCCGTGATCGGGCCGGAGACCGACCGCAGCGACCTTGCCCGCGCGCTGCGCGACTATGACGGCCACGGCTTCTTCGAGGCGCTGGGCGCGCAGGTCGTCACGGGGCCGACGCTGACCAACGTCAACGATTTCAGGGCAATCTACATCGAATGAAGCGGTTCGGAGGGGATGGTACCGACACCCCGGCTCGAACGGGGGACCTCTTGATCCACAATCAAGCGCTCTAACCTACTGAGCTATGTCGGCACTGGCCTGCGAGATACCGCCGGGCCTGTCCGATTGCAAGGGGCGATCTGGACAGCCGCCGCGTCCCGCTATACGTGGCGCGCAAAGGAGATTGCGCCATGGGCATCAACAGCGAAAGCGACATCGCGGCGAACCTGCAGATCGGCCCGACCGACCGGGGCATGGTGCGCCTCTACGTCGAGGGAGACGGCGTGGAGCTGCCTCTCGACTTCGATCCCGACGAGGCCGACGAGATCGCGGAGGAGCTGAAGGCGGCGGCGGCGCAGGCCCGGAAGATGGGGAAGAAGCGGAAGTAGGTTTCGGTCGATCTCCAAAGTCTTTTATTGAAAGACTTTCTTGAAGAATTTTCGTCTGAAAATTCTTGCGCTCAGCTCATCATCCCCTCTCGCTTGGCCCAGTGCAGGGTTTCGTCGAGGCATTGTTCGATGGGGGCGAAGAGTTGGTCGAGTTCGTCCTCGCTGATCGTCATCGGGGGGCAGAAGGCGAGGGTGTCGCCGATGGCGCGAAGGATGACGCCGTGTTCGAGGAGGCGCATGGCGAGGTAGGGGCCGACCTTGCCCATGGGGTCGAAGGTCGCGGTGCCGCCGGGTGTGAGCTCCAGTGCGCCGAGGAGGCCGAGGCCGCGGGCCTCGCCGACCAGCGGGTGGTCGGCGTAGCTGCGCAGGCGGCGCTGGAATTCGGGCTCCAGCGCGCGGACGCGGGCGGGGATGTCGCGGCGGCGGTAGATGTCGATGGCCGCTGAGCCCACGGCGCAGCCCAGCGGATGCCCGCCATAGGTGAAGCCGTGGCCGAAGAGGCCGACCTCGCCCGTGTGGCGCTCGATTACCTCGGCCATGTCCGCGTCGATGGCGACGGCGGACAGCGGCACGTAGCCCCCCGTGAGCTGCTTGGCCATCGAGATCGCGTTGGGTTTCATGCCGAGGCGCTGGTGGCCGAACCACTCGCCGGTCCGGCCGAAGCCGCAGATCACCTCGTCGGCGATGCAGAGGACGTCGTGCTTGGCGAGCACCGGCGTGATCGCCTCGAAATAGCCTTCTGGCGGGACGATGACGCCGCCGGCACCCATCACGGGCTCGGCGATGAAGGCGGCGACGGTGTCGGGGCCCTCGGCCTCGATCATCTCGTCGAGCTCGCGGGCGAGGCGGGCGGAGAAGTCGGCCTCGCCCTCGCCCGGCTCCGCCCCGCGCCAGTGGTGGGGCGTCGCGGTATGGTGAATGCGGTCGACCGGCAGGTCGAAGCTCTTGTGATTGTAGGGCAGGCCGGTGAGGCTGGCGCTGACGATGGAGACGCCGTGATAACCCTTCACCCGGCTGATGATCTTCTTCTTGTCCGGGCGGCCCATGGCGTTGTTGTAGTACCAGGCGAGCTTGATCTGGGTCTCGTTCGCCTCGCTGCCCGAGGACTGATAGAAGACGCGGGCCATGCCGGGGGCGAGATCCTTGATCTTCTCGGCGAGCTCGATGGCGGGCTCGTGGGAGCGGCCGCCGAAGAGGTGGTAGTAGGGCAGCTTTTCAAGCTGCGCCTGCGCCGTCTCGATCAGCTCCCGGTCGCCGAAGCCGAGGCCGCAGCACCAGAGACCGGCCATGCCTTCGATGAAGCGGCGGCCCTGGTCGTCATAGACGTAGACGCCCTCGCCGCGCTCGATCACATGGGCGCCGACTTCGCGGTGCATGACCGCATTGGTGTAGGGGTGCAGCAGCGCCTCGACATCGCGGGTCTGCATGTTGGTGAGCGGCTTTGTCATGGCGCGTCCTCCTCTGCCACCGAAGCGTGACGGAGGGCGGGCGGGGCCGCAACCCCGCGCCGCGTGATGCGGGCCATTCGGCTCAGAAATCGAAGCTGATGCGCTCCTCGAAGATCGGGCAGTCCCGATCGTTTAAGATATCGACGACGATGCCGTTGCGCCGCCGCTCGTCATCCCCGTCGCGGCAGTTGTAGTCGAAATCGGGCGTCGCCTCGGCAACCTCCTCGGTCCAGGCGACGCGGGTGGCGTAGCAGGGCAGGATGTCGGGGGCGGGGCTGTCGGCGCGCACGACGGGGAAGTAGTCGGTTGCGCCCACGAGACGGGTGCCGGGGATGCGCACCGCGACATCCTCGAACGCGTTGTCGAAGACGCGCTGGGAGACGCCGTTGCCGCGCACGCGGGCATAGCCGCAGACCGCCGTCACGCTGCCCGCCGGGCGCAGCACGGCATAGAGATCGGCGACGCCGCCGCCCGTGAATTCCCGAAACCGGTCGGAGACGAGGGCAACCTCGGAACTGGCCACGGTCAGGGCCTGGCCGTCGACGAAGGCACGTTCGCCCCCGCGGGGCACGACGGAGCCGCAGGCGGCGAGGGCCGCGAGGGTGGCGAGGGCGAAACGGGCAAGCGACATGGCGTGATCCTCCTGACTGGTTGGATAGTTAGTACATCTGCGCGCACCGTCGGTTCACGCCGGGGAAATCTCACGATGCGTTGATTGCGCGCGCGGGTTTTTCCATTGTGGACAAACCGGGCCCTCGGGGCCGGACCCAACAAGGAGAACCCCCAATGACACGTGCGCGCATTCTAGCGACCACGGCGCTTTGCCTCGTGGCGACTGCGGCCTCGGCCGAGTTCAGCCTCACCATCCTTCACACCAACGATGTCCACAGCCGGATCGAGCCTATCAACCGCTTCGATTCGACCTGCTCGGCCGAGGACGACGCCGCAGGCGAGTGCTTCGGCGGCGTCGCGCGGATCAAGACGGCCATCGACGACCTGCGCGCCGAGAACGAGAACGTGCTGGTGATGGATGCGGGCGATCCGTTCCAGGGCTCGCTGTTCTACACCACCTACAAGGGCGAGGCGGCCGTCGAGTTCATGAACGCGACCGGCTACGACGTCATGGCCGTGGGCAACCACGAGTTCGACGACGGTCCCGTCGCACTGGGCCGGTTCATCGACGCGGCGGAGTTCCCGGTAATCTCCGGCAATATCAGCGTGGGGCAGGAGCCGGAGCTGACCGGCAAGGTCGAGCCCTATGTGATCCTGGAGGTCGGCGGCGAGCAGGTCGGCGTGATCTCCGCCCTCGCCACCGACACGGTCGAGACCTCCTCGCCGGGGCCGAATGTGATCTTCTCGGACGAGATCGAGGTGCTGCAGCAGCATGTGGACGAGCTCACCGAGCAGGGCGTGACCAAGATCATCGCGCTGACCCATGTGGGCATCACCAAGGACATCGAGATCGCCGAGAGCGTCTCGGGCCTCGACGCGGTGGTGGGCGGGCACTCGCACACCTTTGCGTCCTCCTCGGACCCGGATGCGGACATGACCTATCCCTACTGGGCGACGGGACCGGACGGCGACTTCGTGCCGGTGGTGACGGCCTATGCCTATTCCAAGTATGTGGGCGAGCTGCACCTGACCTTCGACGACGAGGGCAACGTGACCGACGCCACGGGCGACACGGTGCTGCTCGACGCCTCCGTTGGGGCGGACGAGGAGATCGCGGCGCGGGTCGCGGAGCTCGCCGGCCCGCTCGACGAGATCCGGGCCGAGGTCGTGGCCGAGACCACGGCGCCCATCGACGGCGAGCGCGGCTCCTGCCGGGCGGGCGAGTGCGAGATGGGCAACCTCGTCGCCGACGCCATGCTCGACCGGGTGCGCGACCAGGGCGTGCAGATCGCCATCCAGAACGGCGGCGGCCTGCGGGCCTCCATCGACGAGGGCGAGATCACGATGGGCGAGGTCATGACCGTCCTGCCCTTCCAGAACACCATCGCCACCTTCGAGCTGACGGGCGCTGGCATCGTCGCGGCGCTGGAGAACGGGGTCGGCCAGGTGGAGGACGGTGCGGGCCGTTTCCCACAGGTGTCGGGTCTGCGCTACACTTGGGATCCGGCGGCGGAACCGGGCAGCCGCATCGTGTCCGTGGAGGTCGAGGGCGAGGACGGGAGCTTCTCGGCCATCGATCCCGATACAACCTATGGTGTAGTATCGAACAACTATATGCGCGGAGGTGGTGATGGCTACGCAGTATTCGCGCAAGAGGGGCAGAACGCCTACGACTACGGTCCGGGCCTCGAAGTAGTTGTCGCGGACTATTTGGGGAATCAGGAGGGCTATGAGCCCTATACCGACGGGCGTATCAGCGAGAACTGATACCTCCCCACGATTGTAAAACACGGCCTGCCCCCGCGTTGGGGCAGGCTTTTTATTGACTGATCACCTTTCTTGGCGCACTCCGAAAAGTGCAATGGCGGCGGTACATTACGCCCAAATCCGGGCTCTACTTGAACACATTTCGGCCCAGATTGGCCGGTATCCGAGCCATAGCGCGTGGTGAATTTACCACAAATTTGACGCATCAGTGGGGAGTGGGGCCCCCGCGCCAACTGGGACCGTGGGGTCCGGAAGGGGAACCATGTCGAACTACAGCTGGAACAGCTTTACCGTCATCAAGGAGTCCGAGATCCGGACGGACAACAACTTCGGGGTGGGGGAAAGCTTCGTCTACGAGGGCGCGGATGCCGAGATCTATGTCGAGGACAATGATTGGGGTCTCGCAGGTGATCGCGGCGCGCGGGAGCAGGGCTCGGACCATCAGCCCGGCTGGCTGAACGACGACGGCGAGTGGGTGGACGCCGGGAACGTCTACTGGGAAGGCTACTTCGTCATGCAGGGGTCTGACGGCAAGACCTACTACATGATCGAGATCGAGGGCACGAACCTGCCCGATGGCGGCAACGACCACTTCACGTTCTACGGCAACGTTCCCCCCGAGGGCGTGACGCTGACCGCCACGGCCTACTACGGCGACTGCGGGTCGCTGTCCTACCACTGCCTGGACGGCGGCGAGATCACCGACGGTGCGCCGGTCGATCCGGAGGCCGTCAACGACTTCCTGCAGGTCTCCGAGACCGAGGGCGCGGGCGACTTCGACATCAACGTCCTGCTCAACGACAGCTCCAACACCTCCGAGGCACTGGTGGTGAAGGGCGTTGACGGCGAGGCAGAGCTCGTCGGCGTTTGGGTCGACCTGCCCGAGGGCGGCCGCGTGATGATCGCGGCGGACGGCTCCGTCGACTTCGACGCGGCAGGCGACTTCGACGCGCTGGGCGCGGGCGAGACGGCCACCGTCTCCATCACCTACACCGTCGAGAACTCCGACAACCTGACCGATTCGGCGACGCTGACCATCGAGGTCGTGGGCGTGAACGACGCCCCCGTCGCAGTCGATCAGGCGGTGCGCACGGACGAAGACACGCCGGTCGACGGCAACATCATGGACGGCGCTTTCGACGTGGATGGCGACGCGGTGAGCCTGCAGGGCATCTCCATCGGCGCCATCGGCGAGGCGATCGAGGTGACCACCGCCAACGGCTACACCGGCACCATCGTGGTGAACGCCGACGGCACCTTCACCTACACGCCGGGCGACGACGCCCAGGCGATGAACGACGGCGACGTCGACACCTTCACCTTCGAGTACACCGTGCAGTCGGTCGACGTCGTGGGCTCCAACCCGGTGACGCACACCATCGACTTCGAGGGCTTCAGCTCCGGCGAGGTCATCACGAACGACATCGACGGCGTGACCATCTCCGCATGGGCCCGAGGCCGCGAGAACGACGGTCAGGCCGACGAGGCGATGATCTTCGACAGCTACAACCCGACGGGCGGCGACAGCGACCTCGCGACGGACGACCAGGGCAACATCCTGATCATCTCCGAGGACAACATGTCGTCGGATGCCGACGACAACGCGCAGGGCGGCTCGCTGACGCTGGCCTTCGACGAGCCGGCGACGGTCGAGCAGCTCACCTGGGTCGACATCGACCACGGCGAGACGAACAAGATCAAGTTCTACGACGCCGACGGCAACCTCATCACCACCATCGATGGCAACACGACCGGCAATGGCGGGCAGGGCACCCAGACGTTCAACGTCGAGGGCGTGTCCGAGATGGTCATCGAGATGTCGGGCTCCGGCGCGATCGACGATATCGTCTACACCACGGCCGGCGAGGAGACGACCTACCTCACCGACACCGCGACGGCGACGATCACAATCGACGGCCTCTCCGACGGCTCCCCGGCTGTCACGGTCGACGCGGTGAATGACGCCTACACCGTGACGGAGGACGAGGGCGCGGGCGATGTCGAGGGCAACGTGCTCGACAACGACAGCCGCTCCGACGGCGCCGAGCCGGGTCCGGTGGTCCAGGTCAACGGCCAGGCCGGCAATGTCGGCGAGTGGATCGACCTCACCGAGGGCGGCCGCGTGATGATCAACGCGGACGGCACGATCGACTTCGACGCGAACGGCGACTACGAGTACCTCAACGAGGGCGAGAGCGCCCAGGTCACGCTGGACTACTCCATCGAGGGTCCGATCGATCCGGACTCGCTCACGCAGCAGAACATCCTGTTCGTGGTCGACAAGTCCGGCTCCACCGGCGACCAGTTCGCGGGCACCGCAGTGGGCGACCTGAACGGCGACGGCATCGCGAACACGATCCTCGACGCGCAGATCGCCTCCTACCAGGCGCTGAGCGAGCAAATCGCGGCGCTGGGCTACCCTGCGGACAAGATCAACATCGGCCTCGTGGTCTTCGACGGTTCCCGCCCCGGCGGCGACACCGGCGGGAACATCACCGGCGATGCACAGATCCTCGGCACGTTCCAGCCGGGCAGCTCGGACCTGAGCGACGCGCTCTCCAGCATCCAGGACGGTGGCTGGACCAACTTCGAGAGCGCCCTGTTCGATGCGAACGACTGGTACGCGAGCGTCGATGCGCAGCCCGATGACAACAACGTCATGTACTTCCTGTCGGACGGTGCCAACAACACCGGCAACGGCTACATCGACGAGGTCGAGGCGCTGGCTTCCGACTACAACACCAAAAATGTTGCGGTCGGCGTCGGCAGCAACGCGGTGCTGGAGCAGCTCAACGACATCGACAACACCGACGGGGCCGAGATCGTCACGACGACCGACGGCCTGACCGCGGCGCTGCTCGAAGGCTTCGAGTACTCCGATCCGGCGACCGACACGGCGACGGTCACGATCACCATCACCGGTCTCGACGACAACCTGCCGCCGGTCGTGGAAATGCAGGAAGCGACCACGGACGAGAACACGCCGGTCTATGGCGATCTTCTCGACGGTGCGAGCGATCCGGACGGCGATGTCGTCACGCTCCTGTCCATCGACATCGGCGAGATCGGCCAGCCGATCCAGATCACCACGGATGGCGGCCGCAACGGTACGCTGACCGTGACGGCGGACGGCCTGTTCGAGTTCGTGCCGGACGGCATCGACCTCGACCTCGGCGAGACCGACACGTTCAGCTTCGGCTTCACCGGCACCGACGGTGAGCTGACCGACAGCAACATCGCCAAGATCACCATCACCGGCCTCAACGACGGTCCGTCGGCGAAGGCCCAGGTGGCGAGCACGGACGAGGCGGCGGCCGACGGCACGCCGAACTCGGTCTCCGGCGACCTGCTGGACGGTGCTTCGGACGCGGATGGCGATACCATCACGCTGAAGGAGATCTCCGTCGGCGAGATCGGCGAGGAAATCTCGATCGTCACCGATGGCGGCAAGACCGGCACGCTGGTCGTGAACCCGGACGGCACCTTCACGTTCACCTCCACCGACAGCTCGATGGATGTGGGCGAGACGGACACCTACACGTTCGAGTTCACCGTGTCCTCCTCGGGCGGCACAACCGAGCAGACCGACACGAAGACGGCGACCATCACCATCAACGGCCTGAACGACGCGCCGGTCGCGATCGACCAGGCGGTCGAGACCAACGAGCAGAACGACCAGGGGCTGGAAAGCTCCGTCTCCGGCGACCTGCTCGACGGTGCCTCGGACGTGGATGGCGACGTGGTGTCGCTCTCCTCCACCTCGATCGGCGCGATCGGCGAGACGGTTTCGGTCGTCACCGACAGCGGCAAGAGCGGCGAGCTGACGATCAACGCCGACGGCACGTTCACCTTCACCTCGACGGACGAGAGCCTCGACAAGGGTGAGACGGACACGCTGACCTTCACCTTCACGGTCGAATCCTCCGGCGGCACCACGGTGCAGACGGACGAGGCCACCGCGGTGGTGACGATCAACGGCGTGAACGTGGCCCCGGTCGCGGTCGACTATGCCGGCACGATCTCCGAGCAGAACGATCAGGGTCTCACCAGCGAGATCTCCGGCGACCTGCTGGCCGGCGCGACGGATGCGGATGGCGACGCGATCTCCATCTTCTCCACCACGCTGGGGGCGATCGGCGAGACGGTCGAGGTCACGACCACGGGCGGCAACACGGCGCTGCTGACGGTCAACGCGGACGGCACGTTCACGCTGGTCTCCACCGACGACAGCATGGACCTGACGGAGACGGACACGGTCGAGTTCGACTTCACGGTCGTCTCATCCGGCGGTGTGACCGACCAGTTCGACACCAAGTCGGCCACGATCACCATCGAGGGCGTGAATGTCGGCCCGGTGGCCGAGGACAAGGTCTACGAGGTCTTCGAGGCCAACGACCAGAACCTCGACAGCACCGTCTCCGGTGACCTGCTGGCGGCGGCGACGGATGCGGATGGCGACGCCATCTCGCTGAAGTCCACGACGCTCGGCACCATCGGTGAGCGGGTCGCGGTGACGACGGATGGCGGCCAGCCCGGCTTCCTGACGATCAACGCCGACGGCACCTTCACCTTCGAATCGGCCAGCGACGACCTCGATCTGGGTCAGACGGACACGATCACCTTCGACTTCGAGGTGGTGTCCAGCGGTGGTGCGGTCGAGCAGACGGACCTCAAGACGGCGACGATCAACATCAACGGCGTCAACGTGCCGCCGGTAGCCGTCGACAAGGCCGCGACCATCGGCGAGGACGAGAAGGCCCAGTTCAACCTGCTGGTCGACGCGTCCGACGCGGATGGCGACGAGGTCACGCTGATGGGCATCAGCGACGGGCTGGTGGTCTCCGATGGCGCGATCGTCCGCAACGACGTGGTGACCGAGGGCGGCCGCACCGGCACGCTGACGGTGCTGTCGGACGGCCGGGTGATCTTCGATCCGTCGGTCGCGATGGCGGAGGACATGAACGACGGGGATACCGACACGTTCACCTTCACCTTCACGGTCGCGTCCTCCGACGGCGGCGTGGTCCAGACCGACACGAAGACGGCGACGATCACGATCCTCGGCGCGGACGACAACAACCCACCCGAAGCGACGGGCGAGGTGCTGTCGATCAACGAGGACGAGGTCGCGTCGAGCGAGATCTTCGGCGACACGCCGCTGGCCACCGATCCGGATGACGGTGACACGCTGCAGCTCATCGAGATCAACGGGCAGTCCTTCACGGCCGGTTCCGAGATCACGCTGACTTCGCAGGAGAACGACTACGACGGTACGCTGGTGGTGAACGCCGACGGCACGTTCAGCTTCGATCCGGGCGACAGCTTCCTCGCCCTGAACGAGGGCGAGAAGGAGACGGTGACGTTCGACTACACGGTCGCAGACGACGCGGGCGAGACGGCGAGCGCCACGATCACCATCGAGGTCAACGGCCTGTCGGACGAGCCGGGCACCGACGTCAACGTGATCTTCCTGATCGACGCGTCGTTCTCGATGTTCGCGAGCGATCCGGGTGCGGAGAACGATGCCAACGGTGACAGCAGCCTCGGCAAGATCGACATGGCGATCGACACCGCCCTGCTGGTCGCGGAGGGTAGCGGGTTCGTCTATGCGGACTTCGACGACACCCTGACGCTTGACACGTCGTACTATGCCTACGGCGATCTGGTCGATCAGGTGAACATGCCCAACGACATCGACATCGCCCGCGGCGACAGCTCCGATCTCAGCTCGGCGCTGGAGTACCTGCAGACCCAGCTCGATCCCAACGCGCGCAACCACATCTACATCCTGACGGACGACTACCGGACGGATGCGGGTGCGGTGGCGGCCGCCACGGCGCTCACGAGCGACTGGAACGCCGACATCGAAGCGATCGCGATCGGCAGTGACGCGAACACCGTCACGTCGCTCGCCGAGCTCGATGCCGATGGCTACGTGTCGCAGGTGACCGAGGACTTCGACATCCTCGACGTGGCCATCGACGAGGAGTACGCGCTGGAGGACGACCTCTACGCGCTCACCTGATCTTCGGATCGGAGGGGACACGAACGAGGGGCGCGGCCGGATGGCCGCGCCCCTTCTCCTTTGGGTCAGGCAGGTCTCAGGACTGGAGCAGGGCAACGACGCCGGCAACGATCAGGACGATCAGCACGGCGAAGGCGATCTTCCACGGCGACCAGGGCCGCTCGCCCGCCACGGCGCCGGTCCGGGCGTTCACCACGAAGCGGTAGCTCTTGCCGCGGAAGCGGTAGGCGGCGATCCAGACCGGCATCAGCACGTGCTTGAAGCTCTCGTCGCTCAGCGTCATGCGCATGTCGTCGATGCGCTGGCGATCGCCGCCGATATCGCGGCGGATGAGCTGGCGCACGCCCTCCTCGATCTGCTGCTGGCCGAGGCGCTGCGCCTCCGCGAGGTCGATCGAGTAGCCCTCCGCCCGGAAACCGGCGAGGAACTGCGGCTGGTAAGGCTCCAGCGCGGACAGGTCGAACTGTGCGATGCGGTTCATGTGGGTGTCGGGGATCGTGGTCGAGCCCGGCACCAGCACGTCGTCGAAAAAGTGGGAGACGTGGCCTGAAACGTTGCGCCACTTCACCTGCGTGATGGTGCGCTTCTTGTCGCCGCTGCCGACGGTGCGGCGGTATTCGGTCCCGCGCTGGCCGCGATAGGGCGTCTCGGTCTGGGCGTCGAAGGTCCAGAAGGGCATGTAGATGCCCTGGAGCCGGTGGTCGGAGCGGGCGTATTCCTTCAGCGCATTCGGTGCGAACCACAGTCCCTTCAGCCACTTGCGCAGCGCGTCGCGCCCCGCCTCGTTGTCGAGGGTGAAGGGCAGGACGCCCCGCGGCTTGATATGGCGGTGCTGACCCGTGTCGGCCACGACCGGCGAGGCGCAGAACGGGCACTCGGCGGCATGTTCGTGGGGGTCGAACTCCACCTGCGCGCCGCAGCTGTTGCAGTTGAGGACCCGCGTGATCTCCATCGCGGCTTCGGGAACCTGACCGGCGAGCGCCGCGCGCAGCGGCAGTTCCTCCACGGCTTGCGCGTCCCGAGGGGACAGCGCACCGAGCGGTTCGACCGCGCCGCAGTGATCGCATTTGAGGTGCCGCTCGCCGGGCGCATAGCGCAGGTCCGACCCGCATGTGTGACACGGGAAGCGGTGCGTTTCGATCTCCGCCATGGGCTCAGCCGCCGGTGGAGGGCGGTGCCGGTGGCGGGGGAGGCGGCGGCGGGGGCATCACGGTGAAAAGCTGGGCGAGCTCGTTGATCTCGCCCGCCTTGGTCCAGCCATCGGCCCCGGCGGTCCAGACGAGCGTGTCGCGGGTGAGCGAGCCCTCCTGCGCCATGCGGCCGAGTTTCGCCTTGGAGTAGGGGCCGTGGGTCTGGCCGTTCTCCGCGATGTGCCAGACGTGTTCGACCGGCGGGGGTGGCGGGGCCGCTGCGGCGGGCGCCGAGCCCCACGGGCCGGTCTGGGCCATCTGGTGCGCCATGCCCATGCCCATGCCCATGCCGAGACCCGCGCCCATGCCGCCGCCCGGGTTCTTCGCGGCCTCGGCCATGGCTTCGGCGGCCTGATACTGGGTGTACTTGCCCAGATCGCCGATCACGCCCATGGAGGTGCGGCGGTCCATCGCCTCCTCCACCGCCTGGGGCAGGGAGATGTTCTCGATCATCAGCATCGGGAGCTCGATGCCGTACTCGGCGACCTCCGGCGCGATCTTGGCGGCGACGAACTTAGCCAGATCCTCGGTATTCGCGGCCATGTCCAGCACCGGGATGCCGGAGCCTGCAACGGCCGCGGAGAAGCGGGAGACAATGATGTTGCGGAGCTGGTAGGTGATCTCATCCGTAGTGAACTCGCCATCCGTGCCCACGATCTCGCTTATGAAGCGGCCGGGGTCGGTCACGCGCACGGTATAGGTGCCGAAGGCGCGCAGGCGCACCGGGCCGAACTCCGGGTCGCGGCACATGATCGGGTTCTTGGTGCCCCATTTCAGGTCGGTGAACCGGGTGGTGGCGACGAAGTAGATCTCCGACTTGAAGGGGCTCTGGAAGCCGTGGTCCCAGTGCTGGAGCGTCGTGAGGATCGGCATGTTGTTGGTCTCGAGCATGTAGAGACCCGGCGGGAAGACGTCCGCGATCTGGCCCTCATGCACGAAGACGGCGGCCTGCCCCTCGCGCACGGTGAGCTTCGCGCCGTACTTGATCGCGTGGCCCTCCCGCTCGAAGCGGTGGACCATCTTGGCGCGGTTGTCCTCGGTCCAGTGGATGACGTCGATGAACTCGCCGCGCAGGAAGTCGAAGATGGGCATCGGTGGATCCTCGTTCTTTGTGGGGCGCCTTTTTCGGGGCGGGCGGCTCCCCCCTCCCTAACCCTCCCCCGGCGGGGGGAGGGGATTTGGGGCGCTCAGAGCTGTTCGGCGGTGGGTTGGGCGACGTTCTGGGACTTGGCGGCGGCGAGCGTTTCCTTGAGCTTCTGCTCCATGGCCTGGAGCTCGACCTCGGCCGCGGCGCGCTTGGCCTTGCCCTCGTCGGCGATCTGGAGGCTCTCCTGGATCGTGTCGATCAGGCGCTGGTTCGCCTCCTTCACCACCTCGATGTCGAAGACGCCGCGCTCCATCTCCTGCCGGATCTCGCGGTTGGCCTCCTGCAGGTTCTCCGCGTTCTGGCGCAACAGGTCGTTTGTGAGGTCATTGGCGTCGCGCACCGCGGCCCCGGCCTCGCGGCTGCGGTGGATGGCGATGCCCTGGGCAAGCTGGTTCTCCCACAGGGGCACGGTGTTCACGAGGGTTGAGTTGATCTTGGTGACGAGGCTCTTGTCGTTCTCCTGCACCAGCCGGATGGAGGGGAGGGACTGCATCGTCACCTGCCGGGTGAGCTTGAGGTCGTGGACCCGGCGTTCGAGGTCGTCGCGAGCGGCGCGCAGGTCGCGCAGCTCCTGCGCCTTCATCACGCCCTGATCCTCGGGTGCCGCCTCGACCTCGGTGGCCTTGGCGGGGATGTCCTGGGTGTCGAGCTCTTCCAGCTTCGCCTCCCCGGCGGCGATGTAGAGGGCGAGCTCGTCGTAGAAATCGAGGGTCTTCTCGTAGAGCAGGTCGAGGGACTTGATGTCCTTCAGCAGCGTATGCTCGTGCTCCAGCAGATCCTCGGTGATGCTGTCGATCTGGCCCTGCACCTCCTCGAACTTCGCGGTGAAGTTGGCGAGCGGGGTGGCGCGGCCCATCAGCCGCTCCCAGAAGCTGCGCTTGCGGTTGGGGTCGAGCTCGTTGGCGGAGAAGCCGCGCAGGGACGACACCATCTCGCGCAGGGAGTTCCCGGCGGGGCCCACATCCTTGTTGCGCACGCCGGAGAGCATCTGCTGGGAGATCGCCTGGAGCTCCGTCTGCGCGCCGGAGCCGAAGCGGATGATCGACTGGGTGTCGGTCATGTCGAGCTCGGCCACGCGGCGCTGCACCTCGTCCTGCGGCAGGGTGGCGGGCAGCGGCGCTTCGGGGGCGGGTTCGGGCAGGAGGGTGGCGGTCACCATCTCGGCTTCACGCAGGGCAACCTCGGCCTTGGCTCGGGTCGTCTCGGACATGGGATCACTCCGTGTTGGTCGTGGGGCGGACGCCCTCTTGTTGCAGGCGGTCGCGCAGCACCTCGATCTCGATGTCGAGGGCGCTGCGGTCGTTCTCGATCAGGGTGGCGGACTTCGCCTGGAAGCGGCTCTCCAGATCGTCGAGGAGGGCGAGGTAGTCGTCGCGGGCCGCATGGTCGCGGTTGCGGCTCCACAGGTCGGCGAAGCGGGCGGTCGCGTCGCGCGCGCCCGAGAGGTAGACGCCGAGATAGCGGCGCGCGCCGCCGAGGTCCCTCGGATCCTCCTCGATCCGGCGGAACATCGCGCGGGCAGTGGCGGCGAAGCGTTCGACGCGGTTCGCGATGCCGCGGTCGCGGATGCGGGCGGCCTGTTCGGTGAGCTCTGCCAGCAGCCCCTCGGCCCGGTCCACGGCGGTGGCGACGCGGTCGCGGTCGAACTCCGACTGGTCGTCGAGGCCCTTCGCCTTCATCGGGTCGAGGCCGAAGGCCATGAGGTGCGCCGCGGTGGCGAGCGCGCCGTAGATCACGCCGGGCACGAGGCCGATGCCCCAGCCGAAGGCCGCACCTAGGGCGACGCCGGCACCGAGGGCCACGCCGCCGATGATCTTGCGCGGTGTGCCCGGCGGGCGGGCGACGGCGCGGGCGAGGTAGGCGTCCTCGGCCTTCAGCCCCTCACGGGTCAGCCAGACGCCGCTCGCCATCAGGGCGAAGGCGCCGAGCTCGCTGACCATGGCGACCGCGTCGCCCGATCCGATCTCGAGGATCCCCGCGACGAGCATCGGGGCACTGGCCAGCGACAGCAGCGAGAGACGCGCCGTCCAGCGCCGGACCTTGCGGCCCGAGAGCGGGGCGGGGGTGTCGGATCCGGGCGGCGGCGGGGTCGCGCCGGGGCTGTACTTGCCTCCGAAACGCTGTGCCATCAGAGGGTTGCCCCGAACGCGCTGAAGGAGACGACCGCAACCAGGACGATCAGTACGATCATCGCGATGCGGCGGGTCGCGTTGCGGCTCATTGGGGCGGCCCCTCTCCTTCGTTCGGACTGAGGATAAGCATTTCGGTCCCCCGAAACCACCCCGCCGTCAGCGCGCGGCCTCCTTCACCACCCGGGCCCGGTGGGCGCGGACCTTCTCCAGCTTGCGGCGGTAGCCGGTCTGCAGGATCTGGACGATGAAGAGGATGACGACCGAGAAGTAGAAGGTGGATTTCGACATCGCCACGACCTCGTAGCCGAAGAGGTGCATGTGCGCCTGATGCCCGCCCTCACCCAGGAGCACGACACCGACGATGAGCAGGACCATGAGGCCCAGCACCTCGTACATCCGGTTCTTCTCGATGAAGCTCGACACGTCGTCGGCCAGCAGGAGCATCGCCGCTCCGGACGTGAGGATCGCGATGGCGAGCACCGGGAAGACGGTGGTGATGGCGATCGCCGAGAGGATCGAGTCGAAGCTGAAGATCAGGTTCATGAAGACGATAAGCGCGATGACCGAGGCCGCCGATTTTCGCTTCGCCCCGTTCACGCCCTCCTCCAGATGATCGACGGAGAGGAGGTGTGCGATCTCCTTGACGGCCGTGTACATGATGAAGCCGCCGCCGAAGAGGAAGACGATGGTCGCGAAGGTGAAGTCGCCTGTGATCACGCCCTCCCAGTTCAGCGAGAAGAGCGGTTCGGACAGCGCTTCCAGCAACTGGATCATGACGAAGAGCAGCACGATGCGCAGCGCGATGGCGATCAGGATGCCCAGCCGCCGGACGCGGGCCTGATCGGCCGCCGGGGCGCGCTGCGACTCGATGGAAATGTAGAGCAGGTTGTCGAAACCCAGCACGGCCTGGAGGAATATCAACATCACCAGGTTGCCGAGATTTTCGAACGAGAGGAGTTCCATGGGGAGACCTTTTCTGAAGGTTTATTGAAGCTCGAGCGTCAAAATACTGAATTGATGCTCGTTTTCCGTTGTTCCACCCGGCTTGTCATCTGAAATTGCGGTAGTCCGCGTTGAAACGAAGCAATGTGTCCGCTACACTCTGTTCACCCTGATGGCCAATCAGCGTGCTCCTCGGGGCGGGCAGTACGGTTGACGGGACACTAGAAGGCCGGGCGGCGTTGCTCCGGTCACACTGCTCAAGGACCGTCAGAAATGGCTAAAGGCATCGTCAAGTGGTTCAACTCCGAGAAGGGGTATGGCTTCATCCAGCCTGAGGAGGGCGGCAAGGACGTGTTCGTGCACATCTCCGCCGTTCAGCAGGCCGGCCTTCAGTCCCTCCAGGACAACCAGCCTATCCAGTACGAACTCATCGACGGACGCGATGGCCGCAAAAGTGCGGGTAACCTCGTCGTCTGAACGCTTTCCCCTCCAGAAGGCTCGAATACGGGGTGCCTCGGGTGCCCCGTTTTCATGTTTGGGGTGGCATGTGCTGAGGGCTGCGCCCGACCTGGAGGGCGCCTGCCGGACGGGATTGATGGGTCCGCGCTCTCAAGCATTCACGGCATGACTTTTGCGTCCGACATTGCCAACGCGCCCTCCGGGGGGAGGTCGGGCGCGGCCCGGCCTATCAGCCGGGCGGACGGCTTGAGCGAAGCTGTGTCTTCCGCTTCCGAGCTAGCTCTCACTCCCGCCGCTGGTGCCGCAGGAACAGCCCCAGTGCTACGACCGTCAGCACGGCAGAGGCCACGAACGGCATCGACGGCTCATAGAAGAGCGCATCCTCGCCGGTGAACCGCTCGAAGAGTGCCGTCATGATCAGCGGCGTGACGATCGCCGCGACCGCCTGCAGGGAGGAGACGACGCCCTGCAACTCGCCCTGCCGGTCCTCGGCCGTGGCACTCGACATGATCCCCTGCAGCGCGGGCATCACCACCATCCCGAGGGCCGAGAGGGGCAGGAAGGCGAAGAGCCAGCCGGTGCTCGGCACCCAGACCAGCAGCAGGTAGACCACCGCGTTCATGCCAAGCCCCGCGGCCGCCACGACCGGTGGGCTGAACCTAGCCAGCGCCACCCGGATCAGCCCGCCCTGCACGAGCGCCGCGCACAGCCCGAAGGCGGCGAGCGACAGGCCGACGAGGCCCACGTCCCAGCCGAATTTCTCCTGCGTCCAGTAGCTCCAGACCACCGGGTAGACGTTCGATCCGATCATGTAGAGGAGGAGCACTGCCAAGAGCTCCCGGATCCCCGGCAGGCGATGGACCCGCGCCAGTGCCTTGAACGGGTTGCCCTGGGAGAGGACGAAGGCCCGGCGCTTTTCCACCGGCAGCGTCTCGGGCGCGACGAGATAGCCGAAGAGCGCGTTGGCGAGCGCAAGCACTCCGGCGGCGAAGAACGGCGCCTGCGGGCCGAGCTGGCCCAAGAGGCCGCCGATGACCGGGCCGAGGATGAAGCCGACGCCGAAGCTCGCGCCCACGATGCCGAAATTCGGCGCCCGCTTCTCGGGCGGGGAGATGTCGGCGATCACCGCGTTCGCCGTGGCATATGTCGCCCCGGTGATCCCGCTGATCGTGCGCGCGACGAAGAGCAACCAGATCGAACCTGCGAAGCCCATGATCAGGTAGTCGATCCCCATCGCCGTCAGCGACAGGAGCATCACCCGCCGCCGCCCGAACCGGTCCGACAGGTTGCCGACGGTGGGGGAGAACGCGAACTGCATCGCGGCATAGGTGAAGCCGAGCGCCCCGCCCCACAGTGCAGCATCCGACAGGCCCTGACCGGTGAGGTCCCTGATCAGGTCGGGCATCACCGGCAGGATCAGCCCGATCCCCATGGAATCGATCACGACCGTGAAGATCACGAAGAGGAACGGAAGGCGGGACTTCATGGGCGGAATGTCCTAGAGAAGAGGCCCGATCTCTAGCCGATTTCCGCCATGGCCGCACATCTTCTTCTGGGGCAGACCCTCCGTTTCCGATCGAATCCGTTCCACGATGGGCCCGACGCCGCCGAGCACCTGAGCCGTGGCGCCGTGCTGATCCGCGACGGTCGAATCGCGGCTTTGGGCGACGCCGACGCGCTGCGGGCGGAGGCGCCGGACGTGCCGGTCACGGACCATGGCGCGGGGCTGATCCTCGCCGGTTTCGTCGACTGCCACGTGCACTACCCGCAGACGGGCATCATCGCGAGCTGGGGCCGGCGTCTTATCGACTGGCTCAACACCTATACGTTCCCGGAGGAGATGCGCTTCGGCGATCCGGACTACGCGGCGCGGATGGCGGAGCTCTACCTCGACTTCTCGCTGGCCAACGGCATTACCACCGCGGCGAGCTACTGCACGATCCATCCCGAGAGCGTGGAGGCACTGTTCACCGCGGCCGAGGCGCGGGGCATGCGCATGGTCGCGGGTAAGGTGATGATGGACCGCAACGCGCCCGATGGCCTGCGCGACGATCCGCAGACTGGCTACGATCAGTCGAAGGCGCTGCTGGAGCGGTGGCACGGCCGCGGGCGGCTGAGCTACGCCGTCACGCCGCGCTTCGCACCGACCTCGACGCCCGACCAGTTGGACGCGGCCGGGGCACTCTGGGCCGAGCATCCCGACTGCGCCATGCAGACCCATCTGAGCGAACAGCGGGAGGAGATCGTCTGGATGCGCGAGCTCTTCCCCGACCACCCCGACTACCTTTCGGTCTACGAGACGCATGGGCTGGTGGGGGAGGGCGCCGTGATGGGCCACGCGATCCACCTGACCGATCGCGAGCGCGCGAGCCTGGTGGAGACTGGTACGGGCGTGGCGCACTGCCCGACCTCGAACACCTTCATCGGCTCGGGGCTTTGCGATGTGAGGGGGCTTGTGGGGCAGGGCGTGCCGGTGGGGCTGGCGACGGATGTGGGCGGCGGCTCCAGCTTCTCGATGCTGCGCACGATGGCCGCGGCCTACGAAGTGGGGCAGTTACGGGGCGATGCGCTGCACCCGTCGGAGCTGTTGTGGCTCGCGACCGAGGGCTCGGCGCAGGTTCTGCGGCAAGCACGGCACGTGGGCAATCTGGAGGTTGGGCGCGAGGCAGATCTGCTGGTGCTCGACCTCGCCTCGACGCCTGTGATTGCCGAGCGGGCGGGGCGCGCGGACGACATCTGGGAGGCGCTTTTTCCGACGATCATGCTGGGCGATGACCGGGCGGTGGCGCAGGTCTACGTGAACGGCGCGCCGGTGGGGTGAGTGGAGCTGTGCCGCATTCGGGCCGTGCCGCCCGAACTCCTTGGATACCTGGACAGAGAAGAAGATGGCGAAGCGACCCAAGGACCGGACGTGGCGTTCCCTCGATGAGGTCCTGCAGTCGACGGTCGACACGCTCTTCCCGCACAAGATGGGCAAGCACCAGATCAAGTTGAACAGCCGCGACAGTTGCGGAGACACGCCGCTCCACGTGATCGTCCGGCGCGGTGATCTTCACGGCGTCCGCCTGCTCGTCGAGGCCGGCGCGGAGGTGAATGCCATCGGGGATATGGGCGAGACACCGCTGCACGTCGCCGTCGGTCAGGGCAGCCCGGACGTCGTGGAGGCCCTGCTGCGCGCCGGGGCGCGGGACGACGTCCGCAGCGAACTCGGCTACACCCCGCGGGAGAAGGTGGCGCAGTTCCGCCCGGAGCTGAAGCGGCTCTTCGACCCGAAGTGGCAAGACTGGTGAACCGCTCCGCCGATGGGTAAGTGCCGTCAGTTCGGCAATATGCGCCACAGGTTGACATGCGCCCAGCGGATCCCAGGGACGGAAAACTCGTTCGCGACCATGCTGACGTCGTGATGAACATCACCTGTGAGCTGCCATCCGCGACCGAAGGACTGCGCGAGCGTTATGGCGTCGTACACCTGCCGTTGCCAGTGCTCCGACGCGAGCGGCATGGTAAATCGGGCCTTGAGCCCGCCTCTCGGATCGGGCTCCAGCGTTGGCACCTCGATCGGCCCGATCACTCTGGAAAGCCGCGCCAGAACCCGCTGAGCGTTTGGCGTCTTCTCGGTTTCGAGCAGCAGGCTGACGTGTAGATCGGGCATAGCTGCGGGACCCTGCCCGATCTGCCACCCTCGCGCAACGCCGCCCCGCTTGAACCCGCCCCGCGCGGGCGATAGACCCGTGCGCGACGCTTCACGAGGGAGCCTTCCATGGCCATCGACACCGATACCGCGCGCCGGGTCGCGCATCTCGCCCGCATCCGGGTGGAGGAGGAGAACCTGCCGGAGCTGGCGAAGGAGCTGTCCTCCGTCCTCGCCTTCATGGAGCAGTTGAACGAGGTCGATACGCAAGGCGTCGAGCCCATGACCTCCGTCACGCCGATGGCGCTGAAGCGGCGCACGGACGAGGTGACGGACGGCGACCGGGTGGACGACATCCTCGCCAATGCACCGGATGCGCGCGAGGGCTTCTTTGCCGTGCCTAAGGTGGTGGAGTGACCATGAGCCTGAACACCCTGACCATCGCTGCGGCCCGCGACCTGCTCGCGAAGGGCGAGACGACGTCCCGCGATCTGACCGAGGCGTGCCTGACCGCCATCGAGGGCGCGGGCGAGCTCAACGCTGTGGTGACTCCGACGCCCGAGAAGGCGCTGGAGATGGCCGATGCCGCGGATGCCCGGATCAAGGCCGGCGACGCTGCGCCGATGACCGGCATTCCGCTCGGCATCAAGGACCTCTTCTGCGTGGAGGGGGTGCGGACGCAGGCGGCGTCCAAGATCCTCGACAACTTCACGCCGCGCTACGAGTCCACCGTGACCGCGAACCTGTGGGCGTCGGGCGCCGTGATGCTCGGCAAGCTCAACATGGACGAGTTCGCAATGGGCTCCTCCAACGAGCACTCGGTCTACGGCCCCGCGCTATCGCCGTGGAAGGCGGAGGGCTCGAACCGGGGGCTGACGGCGGGTGGATCGTCGGGTGGGTCGGCGTCTTCCGTGGCCGCGGACCTTTGCCTGGCCGCGACCGGGACCGATACCGGCGGCTCGATCCGGCAGCCCGCAGCGTTCACCGGGATCGTCGGGTTGAAGCCGACCTACGGACGCTGCTCGCGCTGGGGGATCGTGGCCTTCGCGTCCTCCCTCGATCAGGCGGGGCCGATGACGAAGACGGTGCGGGATGCCGCGATCATGCTCGGCGCGATGGCCGGGCACGACCCGAAGGACTCCACCTCCGCCGACATCGTGGTGCCGGATTTCGAGGCGGCGCTGACCGGCGACATCCGCGGCAAGCGCATCGGCATCCCGAAGGAGTACCGAGTGGAGGGCATGCCCGCCTCTATCGAGAAGCTTTGGGAGGACGGGGCCGCGATGCTGCGCGACGCGGGCGCGGAGGTGGTCGACATCTCGCTGCCGCACACGAAGTACGCGCTGCCCGCCTACTACGTGATCGCGCCGGCGGAGGCGTCCTCCAACCTCTCCCGCTATGATGGGGTGAAGTACGGCCATCGGGCGAAGCTCGCGCAGGGCGACGGCATCACCGAGATGTACGAGAAGACGCGGGCCGAGGGCTTCGGGCCGGAGGTGCAGCGCCGCGTGATGCTGGGCGCCTACGTGCTGTCGGCGGGCTATTACGACGCCTACTATAAGAAGGCGCAGCGGGTGCGCGCGCTCATCAAGCGCGACTTCGAGGAGGTCTTCGCCGCCGGGATCGACGCGATCCTGACGCCCGCGACGCCGTCCGCCGCCTTCGAGATCGGCGCGATCGATGAGCAGGCGGACCCGATCCAGATGTATCTCAACGACGTCTTCACGGTGACGGTGAACCTCGCCGGGTTGCCGGGGATCTCGGTCCCCGCGGGGCTGTCGGGCAAGGGTCTGCCGCTCGGCCTGCAACTGATCGGGCGGCCGTGGGAGGAGGGCGACCTGCTCAACACGGCCCATGCGCTGGAGCAGGCGGCAGGCTTCTCCGCCAAGCCGGAGAAGTGGTGGTAAGGGCGGCTCTCCTCGCCACGCTGCTCGCCGGTCCCGCGCTCGCCCAGGGCGCGGACCGGGACTGCGCCGACTTCCCCGATTGGGAGAGCGCGCAGCGGTTCTACCTCCAGAACGGTGGCCCGGCGCGGGATCCGCACCGGCTCGACCGTGACCGGGATGGCATCGCCTGCGAGAGCCTGCCGGGCGCCCCGCGGCGCTGATCCGCTTTCATCTGTCTTCGAAATATCCCCGCCTGAGGCTCCTGTGGCGCATCGCGGATGCCTCCGGCGGGGATACTTGAACGCAAGAAGAAGGCAGGCGTTCGCCGCGTCAGCGGCGCCCGGCCCAACGGGAGGAGGGGCCGCGAGGCCCTGACGACGGGCGGGAGGGCTACCAGTGCGGCGGTTTCTGGTCGGCGAGGGGCAGGCCCGAGAGCTGGTCGGCTTCCGCCTCGGCGGCGCGCTGCATCAGAAGGGCGACGCGGCGTTCGAGGAGTTCGATGCGGCTCGCCTGATCGGTGACGACCTCGTTGAGCTCCTCGACCGTGCGCAGGGCGTCGGCGAGGGCTTCTTCGAGGCGTCGGATCTCGTCGCTCATACCGGGTTCGGTGCGGGGCGTCCGGCCAGCACCGCTTCGATGTTGTCGAGGGCCATCATGCCCATCGCCTCCCGCACCTCCAGCGTGGCGGACCCGAGATGAGGGAGCAGGACTGCGTTGTCGAGGGCGCGCAGGCGCTCGGGGACCGTGGGTTCGTGCTCGTAGACATCAAGGCCGGCGCCGGCGATGCGGTGCTCCTCAAGTGCCGCGATCAGGGCGGTCTCGTCCACCACGTCGCCGCGGGCGGTGTTGATCAGGACGCCGGTGGGTTTCATCGCGGTGATCGCCTCGGCACCGAAGAGGTGGCGGGTGTCCGCGCCGCCGGGGGCGTGGATGGCGACGACGTCGGCCTCTCGCGCCACGTCCTCGACCGTCGGCAGGCGGCGGGCGGGGATGTCGGTCTGCTTCTCGGAGCGGTTGTAGTAGACGATCTCCATGCCGAAGCCGTGATGGGCCTTCCCTGCCATCGCCTGCCCGATCCGGCCGAAGCCGACGATGCCGAGCACCTTGCCCGTGACGCCCTGGCCGAGCATCTGGGTCGGAGTCCAGCCGGTCCAGCCGCCGGATCGCACCAGCCGCTCGCCTTCCGCGGCGCGGCGCAGGGTCATCAGCATCAGCGTCATGGCGAGGTCTGCGGTGGCGTCGGTCAGGACGCCGGGGGTATTGGTGACGATCACGCCGGCCGCCTTGGCGGCGCACGCGTCGATATGGTTATAGCCGACGCCGAAATTGGCGATGACGCGGGTCTTGACCCGACCCTCGAACATGCCCGCCGGGAACGTGTCGCCCAGCGTGCAGAGGATCGCATCGTATGTGCCGAGCAGGCGCGCGCGCTCCGCATCCGGAAGCACGTCGTCGCTGTCGTGGATCTCCGCCCCCATGGTGCGGGCGCGGGACATGACGCGCTCCGGCAGACGTCGTGTGACGAAGAGGCTCAATGCATCCGCCCGCCGAGCGGGACCGGGCCGTCGGGGCCGACGAGGCGGATCTCGCCGCTCTCGTCGGGCAGGCCGAGGACCAGCACCTCCGACATGAAGGGTCCGATCTGGCGGGGCGGGAAGTTCACCACCGCCATGACCTGCCGGCCCACCAGCGAGCCCGGGTCGTAATGCGCCGTGATCTGGGCGGAGCTCTTCCGCTCCCCGATCTCGTCGCCGAAGTCGATCCAGAGCTTGATGGCGGGCTTGCGGGCCTCCGGGAAAGGCTCGGCGCGCAGGATCTCCCCCACCCGCACGTCCACCTTCAGGAAGTCGTCGAAACTGATCGTGTCGCTCACGTCTTCTTCGCCATGCTCTCGATCTCGGCGAGGCTTTCCTTCATGCGCGCCGACACGATCTCCCACGCCTTGGAGTTCGCGGCCTGCGCCTCCTGCGCCAGCTCGGTCATGTGGGCCATGGCGCGTTCCATCGCCTCTGCCATCATCTTCTGCTGGCCTTCGGCGTCCATGCTTCCGCCGGCGCGCTCGCGCGCTTCCTTCAGCATGGTCTGGAACACCTCGACCTGCTTGGCGAAGAGGTCCTTGTAGGCCTCCGCCGCGGCCGAGTTGGCGGCCTGGAACGCCTCCATGTTGCGGCTCTGCATCTGCATCATGGCCTGCGGGTCCATCTGTGGGACCTTCGGCATCATGTCGGCGAAGGGCATGTCGCGCATCCACTTCGTCATCGCTTCGGGATCGAAGGGGTTGAAGCCTTTGTCTGCCATCGGGGTCTTCCTCCTATTCACCGAGTTCGCGGGAGCGGTCTGTGGCCGCCTTGACGGCCCGCCGCATCAAGGGCGGCAGGCCGGTGCCTTCGTCCATGAGAATCTGGAGCGCCGCGGCGGTGGTGCCACCCCGGGACGTCACGTTCTCGCGGAGCTGCGCGGGGCTTTCCTCCGCCGCCTCGGCAAGCGCCCCGGCCCCGGCGACGGTCGCCTTGGCGAGTTGCAGCGCGAGCTCGGGCGCGAGGCCCTCGGCCTCGCCCGCGGCGGCCAGCGTTTCGATGAGGTGGAAGACGTAGGCGGGGCCGGAGCCCGAGACGCCGGTGATGGCGTCCATCTGCGCTTCGTCCTCGACCCGGACGACCTGGCCCACGGCGCGCAGCAGCTCCTCGGCAAGGTCGAGTGCGGCCCCGTCCACGCGCGCGTTGCCGGTGATTGCGGTGATGCCCCGGCCCACGGCGGCGGGCGTGTTGGGCATGG
The DNA here is from genome assembly GCA_032464575.1 of Roseobacter sp. HKCCA0434. Lineage (GTDB taxonomy): Bacteria > Pseudomonadota > Alphaproteobacteria > Rhodobacterales > Rhodobacteraceae > Pontivivens. The sequence continues at coordinate 147,998 of JAWDKM010000005.1, read as the reverse complement.
CGCGCACGATGCGAACGTGATCGCCCAGCATCCGCTCGAAATAGCCGATGGAGGTGCCCGCCGCGATCGACAGCACGATGGTGTCGCCGCGCGCCGCATCGCCGACCTGGGGAAGGGCGTCGCCCATCATCTGCGGCTTCACGGCGAGGATACAGACCGCGGGATTGTCCGGCAGGCCCGCGTTGAGGCGCAGCCCTTCGGCGGCCAGATCCTCCAACCGGCGGGAGGGATAGGGGTCGATCACCGTGACGGCGGCGGGCCGGATCCCCTTGTCGAGCCAGCCTTCCAGCATGGCGCTTCCCATCTTGCCGCAGCCCAGCAGAACCAGGCCGCGGCGGTCGATCGTGTCGAGGGTCATTCTGTCTCCGGCATGGGGTGCGGGGTGTTACGCCCGACCATACGCCTCCGACATGGCGATGCCCAGAGCCTCCTGCGGCGAAGCGTCGCCCCGCACGCAAAGCTGGAAGGCGGGGTAGAAGCGCTCGCACGCATCCACCGCGGCGGCGATCATGTCGTCGATCTGCGTGCCCGAGGCCGTGATCCCGCCGGCCAGGTTCAGCCCGTAGCGGAAGACCAGCATCTTCTGCTCCGGCCACGTGGTGAAGGCACCGGACCAGATGCAGTCATTGGCCTTGTCGATGCAGTCGAGCAGGGCCGCGCGCTTGCGCTTGGGCGGGTCGAGCTCGAACGTGCAGACGAGGCGCAGCGTCTCGTCATAGGGCGACCAGGCGAGGGAGAGCGAATAGGTCTGCCAGGACCCTTCGATGGCCATGGCGATCTGGTTGTCGGCGACCCGGTCGAAATCCCAGGCCCGGTGGGAGGCCAAGGTCTCCACGATGTCGATGGGGTCTGCATCCTCGGCCGTGAGATATTGTTCGAGAGTATCCATGCCCGCGCTCCTTTTCTCTGGTGCGCCCCGGCAGGGATGGCCCGCTAGGGCTAGTGAGCTGCTCGATGTGGTTGGGGGCGTGATCCCGTCCCACACAAGATATCGTGGGTGCACTTACAAGGGCTGTAAAGAGAGATTTGGTGAATTGGATGTGACGCATCCACGCGCGTGCGATGACGAGTGCGAGAATGTCACGCGAGCGAAACCGGCCCGGCGGCTGAAGAATGCCGCACAAGCCGCTCTAAACACTCTGGTTTGGGAAAGCTTGGTACGCCCTACGGGACTCGAACCCGTGTTTCCGCCGTGAAAGGGCGGCGTCCTAGACCACTAGACGAAGGGCGCATCTCTTGGCGTCGCATCCCGTTTCCGGTCGGCGCCGCCGCGCTGTGGAGGTGCTTCTAGGGGAATCGCCGGGGGGGCGCAAGCGGGTTTTTTCCGCCGTCGCGCGGGGTCGTGAATGCGCGCATTCGCGGCTCATGCGAACCTGTGGAGCGGATGGGAAACACGGAATCGCCGCTGGCGGGACGGAAGGTGTCGAATCGGGCCTTTCGACGTCCGCCCGCGCGCTGTAACCCATCCGTCATATACCGGAGCCTGCGGCGTTCGCGCGGTTCAACGTCGGCGCCGGAGCCTGTATCACACGTTCAAACCGAACCCGCGCCCGTGCCCGAGAGGAGGCCCGCCATGCTCAAGACCGTCCGCGACGAAGGTTTCTTTACCGAGGATCTCGCCGACCGCGATCCCGAACTCTTCGGCTCCATCACCAGGGAGCTTGGTCGCCAGCGCGACGAGATCGAGCTGATCGCGTCTGAGAACATCGTCTCCAAGGCGGTGATGCAGGCGCAGGGCTCCGTCATGACCAACAAGTATGCGGAGGGCTATCCGGGCCGCCGCTACTATGGGGGTTGCCAGTGGGTCGATGTGGCCGAGGAGCTGGCGATCGCGCGGGCGAAGGAGCTGTTCGACTGCGGCTTTGCGAACGTGCAGCCGAACTCCGGCTCGCAGGCGAACCAGGGCGTGTTCCAGGCGCTGCTGCAGCCCGGCGACACGATCCTCGGCATGAGCCTCGACGCGGGCGGGCATCTCACCCATGGCGCGCGGCCCAACCAGTCGGGCAAGTGGTTCAATGCGGTTCAGTACGGCGTGCGCCAGCAGGACAGCCTGCTGGACTATGACGAGGTGCAGCGCCTCGCGACAGAGCACCAGCCGAAGATGATCATCGCAGGGGGCTCCGCCATCCCGCGCATCATCGACTTCGCCAAGATGCGGGAGATCGCGGACAGCGTCGGCGCCTACCTGCTCGTGGACATGGCCCACTTCGCGGGGCTGGTCGCGGCGGGTCACTATCCCTCGCCCTTCCCGCACGCGCATGTGGCCACGACCACGACGCACAAGACGCTGCGCGGACCGCGCGGCGGCATGATCCTCACCAACGACGAGGCGCTGGCGAAGAAGTTCAACTCCGCCATCTTCCCCGGCATCCAGGGCGGCCCGCTGATGCACGTGATCGCGGCGAAGGCCGTGGCCTTCGGCGAGGCGCTGCGGCCGGAGTTCAAGACCTACCAGGCGCAAGTGATCCGCAACGCGCAGGTGCTGGCCGAGACGCTGATGAAGGGCGGGCTCGACATCGTCACCGGCGGCACCGACAGTCACGTGATGCTCGTCGATCTGCGGCCCAAGGGCGTGAAGGGCAACGCAACGGAAAAGGCGCTGGGCCGTGCCCACATCACCTGCAACAAGAACGGCGTGCCCTTCGATCCGGAGAAGCCGACGGTGACGTCGGGCGTCCGCCTCGGCACGCCTGCGGGCACCACGCGTGGCTTCGGTGAAGAGGAGTTCCGCGAGATCGGCGAGTTGATCTGCGAGGTCGTCGACGGGCTCGCCCACAATGGCGAGGAGGACAACGGCGCGGTCGAGGCGACGGTGCGCGCCAAGGTCCAGGCCCTCTGCGACCGCTTCCCGATCTACGGCGACCTCTGATCTACGGACGTGCCGCGGCGGATGTCGTCGCGGCACCTCCCGGCCCGGCGGCACCGCCGCGCCGCCCTTTTTCGCTACCGCCCCTCTTGCCCCGGCGAAATCGTGCCTACCTCTCCGCCCACACCCGCAGAGGAGCACCACATGACCGACACCTACACCCCGCCCAAGGTCTGGACCTGGGATCAGGAGAGCGGCGGCAAGTTCGCCAACATCAACCGCCCCATCGCCGGTCCGACCCGGGACGAGGCGCTTCCGGTCGGCGAGCATCCCTTCCAGCTCTACTCGCTCGCCACGCCGAACGGGGTGAAGGTCACGGTGATGTTCGAGGAGCTGCTGGCCGCGGGCCACGCGGACGCCGAATACGACGCCTGGCTCATCGACATCGGCGAGAGCGACCAGTTCGGCAGCGGCTTCGTCGACATCAATCCGAACTCGAAGATCCCTGCATTGCTCGACCGGTCCGGCGCCGAGCTGGTGCGCGTCTTCGAATCCGCCTCGATCCTGATGCATCTGGCGGAGAAGTTCGGCGCCTTCCTGCCCGCCTCCGGCGCCGCGCGGACGGAAACGTTCAACTGGCTCTTCTGGCAGATGGGCTCCGCACCTTACCTCGGCGGCGGTTTCGGCCATTTCTACGCCTATGCGCCGGAGAAATACGAATATCCGATCAACCGCTTCGCGATGGAGACGAAGCGCCAACTCGACGTGTTGAACCGCGCGCTGGCCGAGCGGGAGTTCATCGCGGGCCCCGACTACACCATCGCCGACATGGCGATCTGGCCCTGGTATGGCGGCCTCGTGATGGGCAAGCTCTATGACGCGGCGGAATTCCTGTCGGTCCACGAATACGAGCACGTCCTGCGCTGGGCCAATGCCCTCGCCGGGCGTCCCGCGGTCAAGCGCGGCCGCAAGGTGAACCGCGTCTGGGGTGAGGAGGACCATCAGGTGCGCGAGCGCCACGCGGCCTCCGACATTCCCGACTGATCCGCATCACTCTCGCCCAATACGCCCGCCGGAGGCGGTCGCACCCTCGGCATCCGGTGCCACGGCACGCGCAGGGGTGATCTTGCCCGCATGTTCGCCAGTGCCGCTCCACCCCGTTTCTTGCGCGGTTGCGAAGGAGCGTGGAGCGGGCCGGCTTCTAGCGCCGGCGGCGCAGGCTCTTCGAGGGGTCGGCGGCGGGCTTCGCCTTTGCCCGCTGCTCCTTTTGCGGAACGGCCTTCACGCCGAGCTGGTCGCGCAGGATCTTGGGCTTGATCTCCTCGACCGCGCCGGTTGCGAGTTCGCCGAGCTGGAAGGGGCCGTAGCTGACGCGGATCAGGCGGTTCACGTCGAGGCCGATCTCGGCAAGGGCGCGGCGAATCTCCCGGTTCCTGCCCTCGCGCAGGCCGATGGTGAGCCAGCAATTCGCGCCCTGCTGACGGTCGAGGGTGACGGACATCGGGCGGAAGCGCTCGCCCTCGATGGTCATGCCGCGCTCCAGCGGCGCGAGATCGGCCTCGGTCGGGTTGCCCTTGGCGCGGACGCGGTACTTGCGGGTCCAGCCGGTGGAGGGCAGCTCCAGCCGACGCTTCAGCTCGCCGTCGTTGGTGAGGAGCAGCAGCCCTTCGGAGTTGAGGTCGAGCCGTCCGACGCTCATCACCCGCGGCAACTCCGGGGGCAAGCGGTCGAAAACGGTGGGCCGTCCCTTCTCGTCCCGCGCGGTGGTCACGAGGCCCGTCGGCTTGTGGTAGCGCCAGAGCCGCGCGGCTTCCGCCTCGGCCAGCAGCTCTCCATCCACCTCGACCCGGTCGCGTTCGGTGACGTTGAGCGCGGGGCTGTCGATGGACTTGCCGTTGACGCGGACGCGGCCCGCCTCGATCAGCCGCTCGGCCTCGCGGCGGGAGGCGCGGCCGGCGCGCGCGATCCGCTTGGCGATCCGCTCGCCGTCTTTGGATGTGTCGGTCATGGCGCGGAGGTAACGCTGCCGCGCGCTGGCGGCAAGCGGGATCGCGGGCAGGCGGCGTGCGCCTCCGGCGGGAATACCTGGGCGAAGCCGAAAGAGCGGGGCGCGCCGCCTCCTAGCCAGATCGGTCGAGCGGGCCGCGCTGTATGTTGGAGGGAAGCGCGCTGTAATGGATGTGCCGGAGCCGCGCCTTGATGAACGCGCCGAAGGCGCGCTAGGCCCAACGCCGAGGCTGCCGTCAGGCGGGTGAGGGGGCGGGAGCCCTTGCCTTCCGCCCTCGGGCCGGGGCAGGGAGGGGCGATGAGCCCGTTCAACTCCCTGATGGATCTCGCGCTGGGGGAAGCGCGCGCCGCCGCCGGGCGCGGCGAGGTGCCGGTCGGCGCCGTGGTCTCGCGCGGCGGCGAGGTGGTTGCGGCTGCGGGCAACCGGACGCGCGAGCTGAACGACCCAACCGCCCATGCCGAGATGCTGGCGATCCGCGCCGCGTGCACGGCACTCGGCGTCGAGCGGCTGACCGGGTGCGACCTGCACGTGACGCTCGAGCCCTGTCCGATGTGCGCCGCTGCCATCGCCAACGCCCGGATCGGGCGGCTCTACTACGGCGCGTCCGATCCGAAGTCGGGCGGGGTGGAGCAGGGGCCGCGGATCTTCAGCCACCCGCAATGCCACCATGTTCCCGAGATCTATGCCGGGATCGGCGAACGGGCGGCGGCGGAGCTGTTGACGTCGTTCTTCGCGGGCAGACGATAAAGTGCGAGATTGCACTATGTGGCGGGTCGGTGTAGGCTGGGGACAGCAGCGATCCTCACAGGAGCCCTCCGATGACCCGTTTTGCCCGTGTCCTCCCGATCCCGCGGCATCCGCGGCGTGGACCGGCCCATGTTGCGGGCGTCGCGCTCGCCTCCGGCCTCCTCCCCGTGCTGCCGCTGGCGCTCGCCCATCCGCAGGCCGCGCGCGTCGCCGAGCTTTGCGCCGCGGAGGCAGGCGCAGCACTGGTGCTTTGTGCCCTCTCGGTCGCGCTCTTCCACTGGCGGCCACGGCTGGGGTGAGATCGGCGCGGCTCCCTTGACTTCCCCCGGCGCAGAAGGTGTATCGGCGCGGACCGCAACACCCCGTCCGGGAGAGCCCAATGCACGCCTATCGCACCCATACCTGCGCCGACCTCCGTTCGGAGCATGTCGGTGACAATATCCGCCTCGCGGGCTGGGTGCATCGCGTGCGCGACCATGGCGGCGTGCTCTTCATCGACCTGCGGGACCATTACGGCATCACGCAGGTGCTCGCCGACAGCGACAGCCCCGTCTTCGCGGAGCTGGAAAAGGTCCGCTCCGAATGGGTGATCCGCATCGACGGCACGGTGAAGGCGCGGGACGCGTCGCTGGTGAACCCGGAGCTCGCGACCGGCGAGATCGAGGTCTATGTCCGCGACCTGGAGGTGCTGGGCCGTGCGGAGGAGCTGCCGCTCCCCGTCTTCGGCGATCAGGACTATCCGGAGGAGACGCGGCTGAAGTACCGCTATCTCGACCTGCGCCGCGAGAGCCTGCACGACAACATGATCCTGCGTTCCAACGTGGTGAAGTCGATCCGCCAGCGGATGTGGGATATCGGCTTCAACGAATTCCAGACGCCGATCATCACCGCCTCCAGCCCCGAGGGCGCACGCGATTTCCTCGTGCCCTCGCGCCTGCATCCGGGCAAGTTTTACGCGCTGCCCCAGGCGCCGCAGCAGTTCAAGCAGCTCATCATGGTGGGCGGCTTCGACAAGTATTTCCAGATCGCGCCCTGCTTCCGCGACGAGGATCCGCGCGCGGACCGCTCGCCCACCGATTTCTACCAGCTCGACATGGAGATGAGCTTCGTCGAGCAGGAGGACGTGTTCGCCACGATCCAGCCGGTGGTGCAGGGCCTGTTCGAGGAGTTCGGCGGCGGCCGCAAGGTCGATGCCGACTGGCCGCGCATCCCCTATGCCGAGGCGATGCTGAAATACGGCTCCGACAAGCCGGACCTGCGCAACCCGATCGAGATGCAGGTGGTCAGCGACCACTTCCGCGGCTCGGGCTTCGCGATCTTCGCCAAGTTGCTGGAGCAGGAAGGGACGGAGATCCGCGCGATCCCGGCGCCGACGGGCGGCAGCCGCAAGTTCTGCGACCGGATGAACAAGTTCGCGCAGGAGCAGGGGCTGCCGGGAATGGGCTATATCTTCTGGCGTGAGGCCGAGGGTGGGATGGAAGCCGCCGGGCCCCTGGCCAAGAACATCGGGCCTGAGCGGACCGAGGCGATCCGCCAGCAGCTCGGGCTCGGCGTCGGTGACGCGGCCTTCTTCCTCGGCGGCAAGCCCGAGACCTTCGAGGGTGTCGCGGGCCGCGCGCGCAACGTGATCGGGGAGGAGCTGGGCCTCAGCGAGACCGACAGCTTCCGCTTCGCCTGGATCGTCGACTTCCCGATGTACGAGAAGGACGACGAGGGCCGGATCGACTTCTCGCACAACCCGTTCTCCATGCCGCAGGGCGGGTTGGAGGCGCTGGAGGGCGACCCGCTCGACGTGCTCGGCTACCAGTACGACCTCGCCTGCAACGGCTATGAGCTGATCTCGGGCGCGATCCGGAACCACAAGCCGGAGATCATGTACAAGGCGTTCGAGCTGGCGGGCTACCCGGCCTCCGAGGTGGAGAAGCGGTTCGGCGGGATGCTGAACGCGTTCAAGTACGGCGCGCCGCCGCACGGGGGCTGTGCCGCGGGCATCGACCGGATCGTGATGCTGCTGGCCAATACGGCGAATATCCGCGAGGTCATCATGTTCCCGATGAACCAGCGCGCCGAGGACCTGCTGCTCGGTGGCCCGTCGGATCCGACAAACGAGCAGCTTCGCGAGTTGCGCCTGCGGGTGATCCCGGAGGAGTGAGACAGGCTCTCTGCTGAGCGTCCCCACAGTCATGCCCCGGTCGGGCTGGAGAACGATGGTGCGTCGAAGCGGTCGTGTGAACGTCGCCCGAGGCTGTGCCTTGAAGCAGCGTCATCATTGGGTTTGATCCGGGGATCGCCGGCATCGGTGGCTGGACGTGATGTTTCGAGGGCCGGGCGGTCCTGGATCGGGTCCGGGACGGTTTCCTCTGCTGCGACCGTCTCGGCCGAAGAGCCGGGACCTTCGGGCTGCGGCGCGACATGGTACCAAGGGCCCCGGATCAAGTCCGGGGCCGTATCTCTTCGAACGGCGCTATTACCTTACTGACGGACCGGTCCGCATCCGATCTCCCGCTGCAGCGCCCGGTGGCGAAGTCGTTCACGGTATGAACGCTTGAGCATGCCTCCATCGAACCGGCGGCTCGCGAGCGCCCCGAAGGTCGGCCACGGCTCCCGTGGCATACAAGACATGATGCGGGTGGCGCTACATCGAGCGAGGCAAGCGTGCGCGACGCCGTGCCCAAATCCAGCACTCCACCCCGGGCGACGCGCAGCAACAGCGATCCGGATGAGGATCGGCGCCGCTCAGTCCTCCAGGCTGTCCTCCACCTTCTCGTCGACCAGCTTGCGCTCCTCGGTCTTGCGTTCGAGGAAGCGGGTGCCGAAGGTGTCGTTGTCCTCTTCGCCGATTACCTTCTTCGCGCGGGTGAAGACCTCGTTCTCCTCCTCCTCCATATGGTGTTCGTATTCGTGCTTGAGCTCCTTGAACTTGGCGAGCCAGCCGGGGGAGGACATGTCCATGCCGTTCAGCTCCTCCATCAGGTCGTCCATCTGCTGATGCTCGTGGACCGAGTGGCGGGCGGCGTCCTGGCCCCAGGTCTCCGAGATGAGCTTGGAGTAGAACGTCTCCTCCTCCGCGGCGGCATGGCTCTTCACGTCGTAATAGAACTCGTCCCACGCCTCGCGCCGCTCCGCGCTGTCGCCCGATGTTCCGGCAAGGCGGTCGAGCAGGTCGCGGTGGGTGTCGTGGTCATCCTTGATCGCGTCGTAGATCGATGGCATGTCGCAACTTTCCCCTTGTTTACAAGAGAAAATCTAGCGCTCAGCCGCAGCTCGGCCAGCCGGCCGCGCGCTGGCCGTCAAGCCATTCGGTAACGTCGCCATAGGTCGGCGCGCGCCCGCGGAAGTAGCGGGAAAAGGCGCCGACGATCTCGATATGTCCGACGCCTTCGTAGAACTCCGCCTCGACCGGGTTGCCGGCGGCCCGGAGCGCGCGCGCCATGTTCTCCGTATCCTCGGCGTGCACGGTGCTGTCGGGCAGGCCGTGGAGCAGCAGCGAGGGCGGCTTGGGTCCCGAGGCGTAGTTCACCGGCTGGCTCTGGTCCCTGATCGGCTCGGGAAAGATGCGGAAGAACCTTCGCTGGGTGAGCGGGAGGAAGTCGTAGGGCCCCGCGAGCCCGACGAAGCCCGCGACGTCGCAGTTCGAACGCCCGCGCGCGGCCATGTAGCGGGGGTCGTAGGCGACGAGTGAGGCGATCTGCGCCCCGGCCGAGTGGCCCATCAGGACGACCGGACGCCCCTTGTCGAGCATGTGGTCGGCCGCCAGTGCGGCGTCCTCCACGAAGGTGGGGAAGATGACCTCGGGGCTCAGGCGGTAATTGATGACGGCGACGGCATAGCCTGCCTCGCCGAGTGCCGTACCGAGGAAGCGGTAGATGTCCTTCGAGCCGTCCTCCCACGATCCGCCGTGGACGAACATCACGATAGGCGCCTCGGCGTCGTCGACAGGGGTGTAGAGGTCGTAGCGGTGCCGCGCCTCCGGCCCGTAGGCGAGGTCGAGCGTCTCGTCCACCTCGTCCGAGCCCGACACGGCGTTCAGCGCCCCGGAGACGGAGCAGCCGCCGAGGATCACGGCGGCGGACAGGAGGGCGGCGAGGCGGGACATGGCGGGCTCCGGTAGGTCGCGATCCCGCAGAGCAGATGCGATGCACGCGCCATCCGTCCAGCGGCGCGGCCCGCGACATCGTCAACAGATCGCGACCCGCCGCTCATGCCTCGGAGCTCGCCTGTGCCTCCCGTGCGAGGCGGTCGAGGAGGCGGCCGAGCCCCTTCTCGAGCTGCGGCTGCGCGAGCTTGAGGCCCTGCAGCATCATCCGGCCCTTCATCGTGCGCGACACCAGGTTGAGATCCACGCCGAGAGCGCTGCCCTCGCCCTCCGGCCCGATCTCGGCCTTCGCGGTCAGCTCCAGGCCCCGCGCCGTGGCAACATAGGCGATCCGGTCCGGCACCTCGGCGGCGACGCGGTCGAGCCGGGCGGTCTCCTCGCGCCCCTGCAGCCGCGCGCGGGCCTGCCAGCTGTCGGTGCCTTCGGCCTCCAGTGTCAGGGCCTCGGTCAGTGCCGCGAGGCGGTCGGGGTCGTTGAGCAGGTCGAACAGCGCGCGGGGCGGGGCGTCCACCACCGTGGTTGCGGTCAGGTTCATCGGGTCGTCTCCGGCAGGGTGTCGCGCAGCCACAAGTCCAGCAGCGTGCGGGCTATGGCGCCCTTGCGGGCGGGTCTGAGCAGGGGGTCGCGGCCGTCCATCGCGGCGGCACAGCGCTCGCGGCTGACCCAGATCGCGTCCTCGAGCTCGACCGGATCGAGGCGCAGGCCGCGCTCCAGCGCCGCCCCCGTGCAGCCGATCATCAGCGAGGCAGGAAACGGCCAGGGCTGCGAGGCGAGGTAGCCGACCTCGCCGACCTGGATGCCCGCCTCCTCCACCGTCTCGCGGCGCACCGCGGCCTCGATGGTCTCGCCGGGCTCCATGAAGCCGGCGAGGAGGGAGTACATCCCCTCCGGCCAGCCCGGCGAGCGGCCGAGCAGGACGTCGTTGCCGTGTGTCACCAGCATGATGACCACCGGGTCGGTGCGCGGGAAATGGGAGCCGCCGCACGACGGGCACCGGCGCGACCAGCCGCCCTTCGCAGGGTCGGACGCGTGGCCGCAGCGGGCGCAGAAGCGGTGGGTGCGGTGCCATTCCAGCATCCCGCGTGCCATGGCCGCATTGCCGGCATCCCCGCCCTCCAGGCGGCCCATGTTCGCGCGCATGTCGCCGAAGGAGGTTCCCTCCGGCAGCCCCTCCGCCGGGTTGCGCGAGGGGTCGAGGAACTGCTTCAGCAGATCGGGGTCGGAAATCGGCGCCTCCCACCCCGTGAGGTCGGCGGCGAAGCGCGGATCGCCTTCCTGCGTGAGGCCAAGGAAGATCGGAGGTTCCACCGCGTGCTCCAGCACCGGATGTGCGGGATCCAGCCAGACGAGGCGCGGGGCCTCCCCCTCTGTCAGCAGCGGCTTGCCGCGCCAGAAGGCGGCGATGCGGGTGTCGGGATGCGTCCAGGCGGCCGCCAGCCCCTCGGACCGGTCGCGCAGATGGGCGGCGCGGTCGAGATCGGCGCCGCCGAAGGTGACATCGATGTCGGGCATGGGCTCTCCGCCGCTTCGGTGCTGCGGCAGGGAGCTAGCACAGGGCGTGCGCCGGGTCCAAGCCGGGGCGGAAAATCTTCGGTGAAGATTTCGTCCAGGCGTTTTCGGCGGGAACCTCTTGAGCGCCGTCGGGATATTTTTACCCGGGTGTATTGCGTCGCGCGTTTGATCCGGGTAAAATTACCGGGCAGGAGGAGCCCATGTCCACCATCGACCCCACCCAGACCGTCACGGCCTTCGCCGGATACCGCCGCATCGCGCACGGGCCGTTGCCAGAGGTCGCGGCCGCCGTCGCGGCCTGCGGCGAGGATGCCCTCGTCTGGTCCGACCGGACCGGCCATGTCATCGACCTCGACCTGCGCGGCGGCCCGGCCGCGGTGCGCGAACGCTATACACCGGAGGAGACGCCGCGCCGCGGCCGTCCGAAGCTCGGCGTCACCGCGCGGGAGGTCACGCTGCTGCCGCGTCACTGGGACTGGCTGTCCGCCCAGCCCGGCGGCGCCTCGGCGACGCTCCGGCGGCTGGTGGAGCAGGCGCGGCAGACCGAACGCACCGCCGACGTGGTGCCGCCCTCGCGCAAGCAGGCGGTTTGCCAGTTCCTGACGGCGGCCGCGGGCGATCTGCCGGAGTTCGAGGAGGCCATGCGCGCGCTCTTCGCCGACGACCTGCCCGCGATGGAGGCGCGCATGGCGGACTGGCCGTCCGATATCGTGGACCAGGCCCGCCACATGCTGGCCTATGACGATGCCTGAGCGCGGCACAGCCCTCGTCGTCGGTGCGGGGATCAACGGGCTGAGCACCGCGCGGGAGCTCGTCCTGCGCGGCTGGCAGGTGACGGTGGTCGAGCGCGGGCCGCTGCCGAACCCGGAGGCCGCGAGCTGGGATCACCACCGCCTGATCCGCAGCCACTATGCGGGATCGCCGGGGCTCGCCGCCCGGATGCCGGAGGCCTTCGCCGCGTGGGACCGCCTCTTCGCCGACCTCGGCGTGCGGCCCTACGTGCCGTGCGGCGTGTTCTCGCTGAGCCGGACGGAAGGCGACTGGACCAACCGCGCGTGGGCGGCCTTCGCCGAGACCGGCCTGCCGCATCGCGTGGTCGCACCCGAGGACCTGGCCCGCGACCTGCCGATGGTCGAGACCGAAGGCGTGCGCTACGCGCTGGTGACCGAGGATGGCGGCGCGCTCCTCTCGGACCGGATCATCGAGGGGCTGCTGCACTGGCTGGAGGCGCGAGGCGTGACCCTGCTCGCGAACCGTCCTGTGACCGCAGTCGATGCGGATGCCGCGCGAATAGAGACACCAGACGGCTCGCTTGAGGCCGACCGCCTGGTTATCGCCGCCGGCGTCGGCCTTCCATCACTGAACCCGTGGTTCCGGCGCGAGACACACCCGCGCCGCGTCGCCGTCGTCTACGCCGATCCGCCGGCGGACCTGCGCATGGCATGGGAAGGTGCGCCCGCCTGGGTCGATCTGGGCGGCGAGGACGACCTCTGGGGCATTTCGCCCGTCGCGGGACATTGGCTGAAGCTCGGCTACGGCCTGCACACCCGCCCCGGCGATCCGGAGAGCGAGCGCACCGCCACAGCCGATGACACTGCCGCCGTGCTCGCGGCATATCACGGGCGCTTTCGGGGGGCCGAGCGGTTCACCCCCCTGCGCACCGTCGCCAACTTCTACCTCATGGCGCCGGACGAAGAGTTCGTGCTGCGCGCCGAAGGCCGGACCTTGTGGCTCAGCGCCGACTCCGGGCACGGCTTCAAGTTCGGGGCGCTCACCGGGCAGGACGTCGCCGACGCGCTCGACGGCGATCCCACGGCCGTCGCCGCCCGGATGCGCGGCGCGCCCCTTTCCACGGCGCGGGCCAGCGGCTAGGTAACGGGGCAATCAGCGAAAGGCGCCCCCATGTCCTTCTTCGGCAAGCTCAAGGCCCGGCTCACCAAGTCCTCCTCCAAGATCGAGGAGGGGCTGGACGCCATCGTCGAGGAACAGGCGGAGGCGCCCGTGCCCACCCCGGAGCCCGTGAAGGTCGAGCAGATCGAGGAGACGCCGCGCCAGCGCCCCGGCCTGCTGTCCCGCGCCCTCGGCCGGCCCGAGGTGCCCCGCCGGGTGATGGACGACGCCATGCTCGAAAGCCTGGAGGAGCTGCTGATACAGGCCGACATGGGTGTGGAGACCGCGCTGAAGGTCGCCGCCCGCCTCGCCGAGGGCCGGTTCGGCAAGCGCCTCTCCACCGCCGAGATCCAGCAGGCGCTGTCGGCCGAGGTTTCCGCCATCATCGAACCGGTGTCGAAGCCCCTGCCGCTCTATGCCAAGAAGCCGCAGGTGGTGCTGGTAGTGGGCGTCAACGGCTCCGGCAAGACGACGACGATCGGCAAGCTCGCCTCCCAGTTCCGCGCCGCCGGGAAAAAGGTGGTCATCGCCGCCGGCGACACCTTCCGCGCGGCGGCCGTCGAACAGCTCCAGATCTGGGGGGAGCGGGCAGGCGTGCCGGTGATGACCGCGGCCCAGGGCTCCGACCCCGCCTCCCTCGCCTTCGACGCGATGACCAAGGCGGAGGAGGACGGCGCGGACCTTCTGATGATCGACACGGCCGGGCGGCTCCAGAACCGCGCCGACCTGATGGAGGAGCTCGCCAAGATCGTCCGCGTGATCCGCAAGAAGGACCCGGACGCGCCGCACAACACACTGCTGGTGCTGGATGCCACGACCGGGCAGAACGCTCTCAGCCAGGTCGAGACCTTCCAGAAGATCGCCGACGTGACGGGCCTCGTGATGACCAAGCTCGACGGCACGGCGAAGGGCGGGGTGCTGGTGGCACTGGCCGACCGCTTCGGCCTGCCGATCCACGCGATCGGAGTTGGCGAGCAGATCGACGACCTCGCTCCCTTCGACCCCGACGAGTTCGCGCAGGCGCTCACGGGCGCGGAGGCCTGACGGCGCTTAAGATCTGCAGAGGGCCGCGCCTGAGCTGGAGGCCCCAGCCGCACGCATCGTCGTCGCGAATACCCCACAATGCTTGCCGCGCAGCATTGCTTTGATCCGTTGCGAGGGCGCCCTTCCGCGGCGATGCTGATTGCCGTCTCGCAAACGCTCCGGTGGAGCGTTTGAGGCGTGAACGGGCGGGCGCGGTGCGTCGGTGCTGCTGGGAGGGAAGGTGGTTGGTCGGGTTACCACCCCGGACTTGATCCGGGGTCTTTGGCCTACTTGCCAAACGACAGAGCGGTCCCGGCGCTGCGGCCGGGACGGTGGCAGGGAGCCGTCATCGCCGGGCTTGACCCGGCGATCCGCGCCGCGAGAGATGCGCTGGTCAGGCCAGAGCATGACGGCAACGGAGAGAGACCCATGACCGACGGCTGGTCCGACACGCCCCCCGATCCCGCGGAATATGTCGCCCTGCGTACCGCCTGCGGCCTTGGCCGGCGGACGGAGGAGGCCGCGCGGATCGGGCTCGCCAACGGGCTCTTCTGCGCAGCACTCCGGGAAGACGGCCGCGTCGTCGCCATGGCGCGCATCATCGGCGATGGCGGCTGCTTCACCCAACTCGTCGACGTGATGGTCCGCCCCGACCGGCAGGGGCGCGGCCATGGGACCGAGGCTCTGACCCGCGCGCTCGCCTGGGCGGAGGCGAACCTGCCGCCCACCTGCCTCGTCGGGCTGCATGCCGCACCCGGCGTCGAGCCGTTCTATGCGGCCCGCGGCTTCCGTCCGCTCACCGGCATGGTGCGCAACATCTGAGGTCTTGCCCGCGCGCAGCCCCCATGATTCATGAGCTGGAACGACGCGACCGCCCCGGAGACCCCCGTAGATGATGGACTGGATCGCCTCCATCGAGGGGACGGAGACCGGGCGGCACGTCGCCATGCTGCTGGCACTGACCTCGGCGCTCGCCCACGCGCTGTTCGGGGCGCTGCAGAAGGGGCGGCACGATCCGTGGCTGACGCGGGGCGCGATCGACATTTCCTACGGGGTGATGGCGCTGCCCATCGCGCTCTTCGTTTTCCCGCTGCCCGACGCGCAGCTCTGGGGCGTCATGGTCGGCGTCTTCGTGATCCACGCGCTCTACAAGTACCTGATGGCGATGGCCTATACTCGCGGCGCCTACACCGCGGTCTATCCGGTGGTGCGCGGTTGCGGTCCGATCTTCACCGTGCTGGGCGCGGGGATCGTGTTCGGCGAGACGTTCTCCGGCGTGCAATGGGCGGGTACCGCCTTGCTGTCGGCGGCGATCCTGGGCCTCGCCCTCTACAACCTGCGCGGCGAGACGGTGGACCGCGCGACGCTGCTCTCGGCCCTCGGTTTCGCGGTGATGACGGGGGCGATCGTCTCACTCTATACCGTCTACGACGCGTGGGGGATCCGGCTGGCGGAGAACGCGTTCACCTTCCTCGCCTGGTTCTTCGTCGTGGACGGTCTGCTGTTGTTTCCGTGGATCGCGCTGCGTCGCTGGCGGCGGATGGCGGACCCGCCCGCGCCGGGGCCTTTGATGGCGCGTGGAGTGCTGGGCGGGCTCATCGCCTTCGTCTCCTTCAGCCCGGTGATGCTCGCCACCCGGCTGGACAGCGTGGGAGAGGCGGCGGTGCTGCGGGAGACTTCACCGGTCTTTGCCGCGGCAATCGGCTGGATTTTCCTGCGGGAGACGGTAGGACCGGTCAGAGCCGGGCTGATGGCGCTGATCGCCGCCGGCGCCGTGATCGTCGAGCTGGGGGGCTGAAACACGTGACGCAGATGAGGGAGCTCAATCCCGTCCTGAAGATGGCGCTCGAGATCGGGCCGGTCATCGCCTACTTCATCGCCTATCAGAGGTTCGCCGACACGCCCGTCGTTCTGGGCGGGCAGGAGTATTCGGGCGTCGTGGCCGCAACCGCGGTCTTCGTCCCGCTGATCCTGCTGTCGCTGGCGGTGAGTTGGCTTTTGACCCGGCAGCTTCCGCGCATGGCGGTGTTCACCGCGGTGATCGTGGTGGTGTTCGGCGGGCTCACGATCTGGCTCAACGACGACACCTTCACCAAGATGCGCCCGACGGTGATCTACTCCCTCTTCGCCTTCGTGCTGGGCGTGGGGCTCTGGCTGCAGGGGCGCAGCTACCTGCGCTACCTGATGGGGGAGATCATGCCCATCGACGAGGTCGGCTGGATGAAGTTCACCCGCAACTGGGTGATCTTCTTCGCGGGCATGGCGCTCTTCAACGAGTTCACCTGGCGCGTGCTGGGCGAGGAGGCGTGGATCTGGCTCGACACCTTCGGGCAGATGATCCTGACCTTCGCCTTCATCGCGACGCAGTTCCCGCTCCTCCAGAAGCACTCGACGGAGGAGAAGTAGGGGGAGGGTTGTGATCGCTGAGGTGTGGAGATCACGGCTGTACCCGTCGTCGGGGAACGCCTGCCGGAACTAGGAAATGAGGATCGCGCTCTTCGTGGGGAGGGTGAGCGCCGTCTCGAAAACGCTCCAGTGGAGTGTTTGAGGCGCGAACGGGCGGAGCGCCGGACGGGCGCGGCCCGGCCTATCAGCCGGGCGGCACAGTGCTTCTGCGAGCTACCGCCCCGGACGTGATCCGGGGTCTTTTGCCGACGAGCGTTGAGTTCGAGGCGGTCCCGGATTGGGTCCGGGACGGTTGCTCCTCTTGAACCGGCCCGAGGTGTGACCGTCCCACCGTCAACCGCCCATCAGCCATGCACGAAACGCAGACCTCTGCGGAGCACATCGGGCTAGGGTCCGCATATGACCTTCCTCACCGGCATCGCCCTGAAAATCGCGTCCGTCGCCGTGTTCGTCGTGATGGCCTCGCTGGTTAAGGCGGTGTCGGACGAGGTTCCCGCGGGGCAGACCGTCTTCTTCCGCTCGGTCTTCGCAATCCCGGTGATCCTCGGCTGGCTCGCCGTGCGGCACGAGGGCCTGCGCGGCGGGCTCGCGACGTCGAACCCGATGGGGCATCTGTGGCGCGGCATCGTGGGGACGACCGCGATGGGGCTGGGCTTTGCCGGACTGGGCCTGCTGCCGCTGCCGGAGGTCACGGCGATCGGCTACGCCGCGCCGCTCTTCGCCGTGATCCTGGCGGCGATGTTCCTCGGCGAGCAGGTGCGGCTCTTTCGCCTAGCGGCGGTCGCCATGGGGCTGATCGGCGTCCTCATCATCCTGTCGCCGCGGCTCGCGACATTGCGGAGTGGCGAGCTCACGGGGGCGGAGACGGCCGGGGCGCTGATCGTGCTCCTTGGAGCGGTGTTCGTCGCGCTCGCCCATGTCTTCATTCGCAAGCTGGTGGCAACGGAGAAGACGTCGGCCATCACCTTCTGGTTCTCCATCACCTCGACGGTGCTGTCTCTCCTGACCCTGCCGCTGGGCTGGGTGGTGCCGCAGGCGGGGACGCTGGCACTGCTCGTGCTGATGGGGCTGCTCGGCGGGGTGGGTCAGATCCTGCTGACGTCGGCTTACCGCTACGCACCGACGGCGGTGATCGCGCCGTTCGACTATGCCTCGATGCTGTTCGCGATCGCCATCGGCTATGCGGTCTTCGGCGAGGTGCCGACCTGGCAGATGCTGGGCGGGGCGGCGCTGGTGATCGCGGCGGGGATCCTGATCATCTGGCGCGAGCAGCAACTCGGTCTCGAACGCGCCCGTCCCCGCAAGGTCACGACCCCGCAGGGGTGAAGCGCGCCCAGAAAACGCTCCAGTGGAGCGTTTTCAGCGCCGAACGGGCGGAGCCCTGGGGGAGCGGGCTTCTCGGAAATCGTCCGGTGGACGATTTCGCCCGATCACGGGCGGAGCCCCGGGGGAGGCGCGAGCGGGTGGAGCCCCGAAATCCGAGATGGTCCGGTCGAGCCGGACCATGACCGTCGGCCGAATTGGCGAGGGCCGCGGCCGATCTGGACGGCGCACAAGGCGGGTTTGAAAGCTCGGCGCCTTCAAGCATCCACGCCGCACATTCCGCTTCCGACATCGCCAACGCGCCCTCCGGGGGGAGGTCGGGCGCGGCCCGGCGGTGCCGCCGGGCGGGACGGCGCTTCGGGGCGCCCGTCCGGTCTAAGACCAGAGTGGTGTGACACGGCGACCACCGCCATCTGCCCCCACGTTGACCCCTCCCAGCCCCGCAGGCATAAGGACCGCGATTTCGCGAGAGGACTGCACCCATGGCCGAGCGCCCCCGTTCGTTTCAGGAGATCATCCTGCGGCTCCAGATCTACTGGGCCGGCAAGGGCTGCGCGATCATGCAGCCCTACGACATGGAGGTCGGCGCGGGCACCTTCCACCCGGCGACGACCCTGCGCTCGCTCGGCTCGAACCCCTGGGCTGCGGCCTATGTCCAGCCCTCGCGCCGCCCCACCGACGGGCGCTACGGCGAGAACCCGAACCGGCTGCAGCACTACTACCAGTACCAGGTGCTCATCAAACCGAGCCCGCCCGACCTGCAGGAGCTCTACCTCGGCAGCCTCGAGGCCATCGGCATCGACATGGAGCTCCACGACATCCGCTTCGTCGAGGACGACTGGGAGAGCCCGACCCTCGGCGCCTGGGGCCTCGGCTGGGAGGTCTGGTGCGACGGGATGGAGGTCAGCCAGTTCACCTATTTCCAGCAGGTCGGCGGCCATGACTGCAAGCCGGTCTCGGGCGAGCTGACCTACGGGCTGGAGCGGCTGGCGATGTACGTGCTGGGCATCGACCACGTGATGGACATGCCCTTCAACGATCCGCAGTCGCCGATCCCGCTCACCTATGGCGACGTGTTCCGCCAGACAGAGCAGGAGTACTCCCGCTGGAACTTCGATGTGGCCGATACGGATGTCCTCTTGCGCCATTTCGAGGAGGCGGAGGCCGAGTGCGCCGCAATCCTCGCCGTGGAGGATGTCGACCCCAAGACCGGCAAGCGCATCGTCATGGCCCACCCGGCCTATGACCAGTGCATCAAGGCGTCCCACATCTTCAACCTCTTGGACGCGCGCGGCGTGATCTCCGTCACCGAGCGGCAGGCCTACATCGGCCGCGTCCGCGCGCTGGCAAAGCAGTGCGCCGACGCCTTCGTCCGCACGGACGCGGGCGGGTTCGCCGCATGACGCCGGAGGAAAAGCAGAGACGGCAGCTCCGGCGCCTGCGGCGACGGTTGAAGTGGGATCGCAAGATCTACTGGTGCGACGGCGTGGTCCAGGGCGTGATCTCCCAGATGGGGCCCGGTGACGTCGCCATCGACTGTGGCGCGAACCTCGGCACCGTCACCACGCGACTCGCCGCGAGCGGGGCGCGCGTCGTCTCCTTCGAGCCCGATCCCTACTGCTTCGAGAAGCTCACCGCGGCGACCGCGGAGCACGACAATGTCGAAGCCGTCAATGCCGCTGTCGGGGCGGAAGCGGGCGAGCTCATGCTCTACCGTGCCAGTGATTTCGACGGCAATCCGGATCTCAAGTCCCAATCCAGCACCCTGATCGCGGGCGGTCGCAACATCGACGAGAGCACGGCGATCCCGGTCCAGGTGATCGACCTGCCCGCCTTCATCGAGAACGAATTCGCGCAAGGGCGCCGCATCTCCTTCCTCAAGCTCGACATCGAGGGGGCGGAGATCGACGTGGTCAACGCGCTGGAGGATCGCGGCCTGCTCGCCCGCATCGGTTTCACCGTGGTGGAAACGCACGAGGCGAAGTTCCGGCACGAGGCCGAGCGCTTCGCCGCCCTGCGCAGCCGGATCGCCGAGGCACACCCCCCGCATCGCGTCTCGCTGGAGTGGATCTGACATGAACGGCAAACTGCTCGCAGGCGGCCTGATCGGCTTTGCCCTGCTCTTCGGCGCGGTACTCTGGTGGTTCCAGGTCTATGCCTATTACGGGGAGACGGAGGCCGACAGCGTCACGGTGCAGGGCCGCGAGGTTGCCGTCAGCGACTGGCGCGGCATCGACGCGACCACCTCGCCCAACAAACTGCGCGCCTGCTTCACGGTGGAGCCCGCGGCCTTCGTGGACGTGCCGCGCGCGCCCGACCCCGACCCGCTGCTCGCGCCCGGCTGGTTCGACTGCTTCGATGCACGCGCCATCGCCGCGGATCTGGAGGCAGGGCGTGCCACCGCCTACCTCGCCGAGGACGAGACGGAGGCGGACGCCGCCGACTACGAAATCCTTCGCATGATCGCCGTCTATCCGGACGGCCGCGCCTTCATGTGGCGCCACTACAGGGAAAGCTGATGCCCGACCTTCTGATCGAGCTGTTCTCCGAGGAAATTCCGGCGCGGATGCAGGGCAAGGCGTCCGACGACCTGCGCCGCCTGATGACCGACGGCCTCGTCGAGGCGGGCCTGACCTATGCGGGGGCCGCCGCCTTTGCCACGCCCCGCCGCCTGACGCTCGCCGTCGAGGGTCTGACGGCGGAGAGCCCGACCCTGCGGGAGGAGCGGAAAGGCCCCCGCGTCGATGCGCCGGAAAAGGCGCTGGAGGGCTTTTTGCGCTCCACGGGCCTTGCGAAGGACCAGCTCGAGATCCGCGACGACAAGAAGGGCCAAGTTTACTTCGCGACGATGGAGAAGCCGGGCCGCCCGGCCGCCGCGATCGTAGCCGAGGTGCTGGAACAGACCGTTCGCAATTTCCCCTGGCCGAAGTCGATGCGCTGGGGCAGCGGCACCCTGCGCTGGGTGCGCCCGCTCCAGTCGATCCTTGCGATCCTGACGACGGAGGAGGGGGCCGAGGTCGTGCCGCTGACCATCGACGGCTTCGCCGCCGGCGACACCACCGAGGGCCACCGCTTCATGGCGCCGGGGCGGTTTTCCGTCACATCCTTCGAGGATTATGCGGCGAAGCTGAAGCGCGCCCACGTGATCCTCGATCCGGAGGAGCGGGCCGAGGCGATCTGGTCGGAGGCGACCAACATGGCCTTCGCCCAAGGCCTGGAGGTGGTCGAGGACAAGGGCCTGCTGACCGAGGTCGCAGGCCTCGTCGAGTGGCCGGTGGTACTGATGGGCGGCATCGGGGCGGACTTCCTCGACCTGCCGCCCGAAGTGCTCCAGACCTCGATGAAGGAGCACCAGAAGTTCTTCTCGGTCCGCGAGCCCTCGGGCCGGATCGTGAAATACGTGACCGTCGCGAACCGGGAGACGGCGGATAACGGCGCCACGATCCTCGCGGGCAACGGAAAGGTGCTGGCGGCACGGCTGGCCGACGCGAAGTTCTTCTGGGAGAACGACCTGCGCACGGTGCGCGAAAAGGGGCTGGAGGGCATGGCCGCGCCGCTGGCCAACGTGACCTTCCACAACAAGCTGGGCTCGCAGGCCGAGCGGATCGAGCGCATCGCGGCACTCGCCCGCGAGATCGCCCCGCTGGTGGGCGCCGATGCGGAACAGGCGGAGCAGGCGGCCCGCATCGCGAAGGCCGACCTCGCCTCCGAAATGGTCTACGAGTTTCCCGAACTTCAGGGCCTGATGGGCCGCTACTACGCCGAGGCCGCGGACCTGCCCCAGCCGGTCGCGAACGCGGCGGAACAGCACTACTCCCCGCTCGGCCCGAGCGACGACGTGCCCACCGAGCCGGTCTCGGTCGCTGTGGCCCTCGCCGACAAGATCGACACGCTGACGGGTTTCTGGGCCATCGACGAGAAACCGACAGGCTCCAAGGATCCTTACGCGCTGCGCCGGGCTGCGTTGGGCGTTATTCGGTTGGTGATCGATAACGCCCTGCGTGTTGAACTTGCCAATCTGATTAGCTCCGAGATGGCTCGCAGAACGGCAATTCAGGTTGAAGCTGAAAAGGAAAGAGCCTCTCGCATAAGCTCGTCTGATCCACATCGGACGGAGAAAGTAGCGATTATCGATGAACAAATTTCGGAGCTAAACGCGGTCGGTCCGGCGCGAACGGCGGAACTCCTCTCCTTCTTCGCCGACCGCCTCAAGGTCCATCTACGCTCCGAAGGCATCCGTCACGATGTGATCGACGCCTGTCTGCCCGAGGACTGGGACGGCGATATCGTCCTGCTCGTGAAGCGGGTGCGCGCGCTCCAAACCTTCCTCGACAGCGAGGACGGGGCGAACCTGCTGGCGGCATATACCCGCGCCTCCAACATCGTGCGGGCCGAGGAGGCGAAGGACGGGGTAGAGTACACGCTCGATCCCAAGCCGGAGCTGGCCGAGACGGACAGCGAGAAGGCGCTCTTCACCGCCCTCGATGCCGCCGAGCCGCAGATCGCGGCGGCGCTGGGGGCGGAGGATTTCGAAGGGGCGATGTCGGCTCTGGCGGGCTTGCGCGGCCCGCTCGACACCTTCTTCGACGAGACGCTGATCAATGCCGAGAACGCGCTGGTGCGTCGCAACCGGCTGTGCCTCCTGAACCGGATCCGGGGGCTTTTCGCGCGGATCGCGGAGTTCGGGCGGGTCGAGGGGTAGGCCTCTCCGGGACCCCTTTCCTCTCCCTAACCCTTTCCCCCTCCCTAACCCTCCCCCGGTTCGGGGGAGGGGACTGCGTTGCGACATTTGTTGCGGTCGCACCCTGGCTGCTGTGGGCAGGATCGCCAAACCCATCCGGCGCGACACAGCGTCCTGACTTTCCGGATGACCCGTCCCGCGCCGGGATTTAGTCTTGAAGACATGGACATGCCCGTCGATCACATCCGCCTGCACGAGGCGGGCGAGCTCGATCCGGCGCGCTGGGGTGCGCGCGGGGCGCGGCTGGCCACGCTCGCGCGGCTCGGCGTGCCGGTGCCGCGGGGCATGCTGCTATCCACCTCGCTCGTCACCCGGATCACCGATATAGGGGCCGACCGGGTCTTTGCCGGGCAGATCGCGGGGCGCATCGCGGCGCTGGGCGACGACGTGCTCCTGTCCCTCCGTTCCTCCCCGCCGAAGCCGGAATGGGGCGGGCCCGAGGCACTGCTCAATATCGGCGTGACCGATGCGCGCCTGCCCGCGATCACCCAGCGGGTCGGGCGCAAGGGCGCGCTGGAGCTTTACTTCCGCCTCATCGAGGGCTACGGCA
Source organism: Roseobacter sp. HKCCA0434 (assembly GCA_032464575.1). Classification (GTDB taxonomy): domain Bacteria; phylum Pseudomonadota; class Alphaproteobacteria; order Rhodobacterales; family Rhodobacteraceae; genus Pontivivens. Next base: position 124,896 of record JAWDKM010000005.1, on the reverse strand, counting down.
CGATGGTCGAGGGCCTCGATCCCGAGGACTTCGAGAACCTCGTCGCCGACCAGATGAAGGTCTGGTCCGTGGGCTCCGAAGGCGAGCTGCCGGTCGAGGCGCGAGCCGCCCTCGCCGATGAGGCGAAGGCGCTCTATGCCGACGAGACGGGGCATCCCTTCCCGCAGGAGCCCGCCGAACAGCTCTGCGCCGCGGTGGACGCCATGGCGCGCAACTGGAACAGCGTCTCCGCCCGCCTGCTGCGCCAGAGCCACGGGGCGGAGGAGGATGCGGGCCTTGCGCTCATCATGCAGCGCATGGCGCTGGGCGTCGGGCAGGGGGCCTGCGGCGCGGGCGTCGTGCACATGGTCGACGAACGCTCGGGCCTGCCGGGCATCACGGGACGCTGGCTGCCACAGGCGCAGGGCTATGACGCACTCATGGGGCTGCGCACGCCGCACCTGATCACCACCGATGCCCGCAAGGCCGCGCGCCAGACCGCGCCCTCGCTGGAGGAGCAGGCGCCCGAGGCACTGGCCCAGCTTCGCGAGCACTACACGACCGTCGCCAACGGCCTCGGCGATGCGCATGGCTTCGAGTTCACGGTGGAGGAGGGGCAGCTCTGGGTGCTCGACGCGATCCTGTCGCCCCGCTCGGCGCGGGCCACGGTGCGGATCGCCACGGACCTCGCCCGCTCCGGCGCGATCAGCCGGGAAGAGGCGCTGCTGCGTGTCGAGCCGCGCACCCTGATCGAGCACCTGCATCCCCAGATCGACCCCGCCGCGCCGCGCGACGTGTTCGGCGCGGGCCTGCCGGCCTCGCCCGGGGCCGCCACGGGGCGCATCGTCTTTACGCCGGAGAACGCGGTGCAGGTTCAGGCGCAGGGCGACGCGGCGATCCTCGTGCGGGTCGAGACCTCGCCGGAGGACATTCGGGGCATGCATTCGGCCTCCGCCGTGCTGACCGTGCGCGGCGGCATGACGAGCCACGCGGCGGTGATCGCCCGCGGCCTCGGCCTGCCCTGCGTCGTCGGCGCCTCCGACCTGCGGCTCGACCTGCGGGCCAAGGCGATCGTGACGCAGGACGGGCGGACCTTCACCGAGGGCGCGCTCATCACCGTGGACGGCACGCGGGGCGAGGTCGTAGCCGGGGCCCCTGCCATGATACCGCCGGAGCTCGACGGCGCGTTCGAGACGCTGATGAGCTGGGCCGACCAGGTGCGCACCATGGGCGTGCGCGCGAACGCCGACACGCCGCAGGATGCGCGCACCGCCCGCAGCTTCGCCGTGGATGGCATCGGGCTCTGTCGGACGGAGCACATGTTCTTTCACGAGGATCGCATCAGCGTGATGCGCAAGATGATCCTCGCCGATACGACCGAGGCGCGGCGGGCGGCCCTCGCCCAGCTCCTGCCGATGCAGCGCGACGACTTCGTGGAGCTCTTCGGCATCATGCGCGGCCTACCGGTGACGATTCGCCTGCTCGATCCTCCGCTTCACGAGTTCCTGCCGCATAGCCGGGAGGAGATGATGGAGCTGGCCGAGGAGATGGACCTCTCCGTACGCGAGGTGACGGAGCGGGCGAACGGGCTTGCGGAGTTCAACCCGATGCTCGGCAAGCGGGGCGTGCGCCTCGGCGTGACCATGCCCGAGATCTACGAGATGCAGGCCCGCGCGATCTTCGAGGCGGCGGCGATCGTGAACACCCAGAATCTCGAACAGGTGGTGCCGGAGATCATGATCCCGCTCGTCTCCGCCAACCGGGAGGTCGAGGTCGTGAAGGCCCGCGTCGACGACATCGCGGGGCAGGTCATGACGGAGCGGGAGGTGAGCCTGACCTACCGCCTCGGCATCATGGTCGAGACGCCGCGCGCGGCCCTGCGCGCGGGGGACCTCGCGAAGAGCTGCGCCTTTTTCTCCTTCGGAACCAATGACTTGACGCAGATGACCTACGGGCTCAGCCGGGACGATGCGGGACGTTTCATGCGCGACTACGTCAACCAGGGCGTCTTTGCCGAGGATCCGTTCCATTCCCTCGACATCGAGGGGGTGGGAGAGCTCCTGCTGCTTGCCGCGCGTCGCGGACGGCGGACGCAGAAGGAGCTGATGCTGGGCCTCTGCGGTGAGCATGGTGGCGATCCAGGATCGATCCATTTCTGCAAGCTGGCGGGCTTCGACTATGTGTCCTGCTCGCCCTTCCGCGCACCCATCGCGCGACTCGCAGCCGCCCAGGCCTCCCTGATGACGCGGCATCCTGCGCTGCGGAGTGACGGCACCACCCCGGAAGATTCGAATTCCGCCTGATGGAAGCCCCATGAATACAGGGGCGAACTGCACTATCGGCAGGTCTTCGCCGATGTGATCCGTCCATGTGACTGGACATGCTTCAAATTCTGCATAAAACACCCCGAATGTATTTCCGGGTGTTAGGGGGCTGACCGGCCCTGTTCGTGTGCCCAACGATCCGTCACAACGGCTACGGTGATCATGAAGACCTCGAAACTGCTGCGAAAATTCCCGGTGATCTGCGGTGTGCTTGCCGCTCTCGCCGGTCCGGTTTCCGGCCAGACCAATCTCGACAATCAGATCTCGCGCCAGATCACGCAGATGCTGACCCAGGAACGCGCCGTGCTCAGTGCGACGACGGCCGACCGCCTGCGTGAGCTCGGCGGGGCCGAGGCGACGCGCGTCGCTTCCAGGGGCGTGCCTCTGCTCCAGCTCACCAGTGCGGAGCGCGAGGACCTCGTGCTCGACATGCAGAACGGCGTGAACGCGTTCGCCGAACGCCGCCTCGTCGTTCTGGAGCCCATCGACCGCCGGCGGCTCGACGAGATGCCGACCGCCGATGGCGGTGCGCAGTGGGAATGCCTGACCAAGGCGCTCTACTTCGAGGCGCGGGGCGAGACCATCGCCGGCCAGATCGCCGTGGCCGAGGTCATCCTGAACCGCGTCGACCATCCGCGCTACCCGGATTCGGTGTGCTCGGTGGTCAACCAGGGGGCGCATCGTCTGAACGCCTGCCAGTTCTCCTTCATGTGCGACGGGGAGCCGGAGGTGATGAGCGAGCGCCGGTCGTGGCTGCGCCTCGGCAAGCTGGCCCGGATCATGCTGGACGGCCGTCCGCGGATGCTGACGGGCGGGGCGACCCACTACCACGCGACCTGGGTGGACCCGGACTGGGCCAACCGGCTGGAGCGCACGGTCTGGATCGACGACCACAAGTTCTACCGCTTCCCGTGATGCGCCCGCATGCCCGGCCTGCTTGACGGCCGGGTCGCCGTGCTGCCGCTGCCGGCCTTTCCCGGGACGGTCGGCGTCAGTCGCCGGCCAACCGGCCGAGGTGCCGTCATCCGGTCGGCGGCAGGCACGGTGATCCGCAAACCGGTCGCGTACGTGCTGGCCGTGTCCCGTCCGACCCGCGTCTTCCATCGCTGATCGGCGACTGGCTGCGAGGCGGCGATCCGCTCCCTCTGAGGCGGATCGCGGGATCAGGCCTCCACCGCTGTGAGCTGCGTGTCGTGAAGGTGGCGGTAGAGCCCGTCGCGCGACAGGAGCTCGTCATGCGTGCCGCTCTCCGCCAGCCGCCCTTCCGAGATCACGTGGACGAGGTCCGCGTGCCGGATCGTCGACAGCCGGTGCGCGATGATGACGACCGTGCGGCCCGCCATCAGGCGGCCCACCGCCTCCATCACCTTGCGTTCCGAGACGTTGTCGAGCGCCGAGGTCGCCTCGTCCATCAGCAGGATCGGTGCGTCCGTCAGCATGGCGCGGGCGATTGCGACGCGTTGGCGCTGCCCGCCCGAGAGCCGCCCGCCCCCCTCGCCGACCGGCGTGTCGTAGCCGCGCTCCTGCTCCATGATGAACTCGTGGGCATTGGCGGCGCGGGCGGCGGCCTCCACCTCCTCGTCGGTGGCGTCCTGGCGGCCCATCCGGATGTTCTCGGCGATCGTCGTGTCGAAGAGGAATGGCTCCTGCCCGATCACAGCGATGTGGCGCCGCAGCTCCGACACCGAAAGCGGCGCGATGTCCTGTCCGTCGATCAGCACGCGGCCCGCGCTGGGATTGCGCAGGCGGTTGATCAGGCTGAGCACCGTCGTCTTGCCGGCGCCCGACGGGCCGACGAGGGCCACCACCCTGCGCGGCGGCACCTCCAGGTCGAGGCCCCGCAGCACCTCCGTCTCGCCCAGCGTCAGGCGCACGTCCTCCAGCCGGATCGCGCCCTCGCCCAGGTCGAGCGTCGTGCCCTCCGTCCGCTCCGTCGCGTCGGGCTGTGCGTCCAGCACCTCGTAGAGCCGCTCCACACCCACCATGAGCTTCTGGTAGTTCACGTTGAACTGGCCCAGCCGCTTCGCCGGTTCGTAGGCCAGCAGGAACGCGGTGAGGAACGAGAAGAGCGAGCCCGCGTCGAGCTCCCCCGCCCCGATCCGCCAGCCGCCGTAGATGATGATCCCCGCCAGCACGAAGCCGCCCAGCATGTCCATGGCGGGCGACGTGATGTTGGAGAGCCGCGCCATCTTGTCGTTGAGCTTGCGCACGCTTTCCACCGTGCGCTGCATCTCGTCGATGCTGCGCGCCTCGAGCTGGAAGGACTTCACGACGCGTGCGCCGAGATAGGCCTCCTTCAGCAGGTTCATCACCCGGCCCGCGATGTCGAATTCGCGCCGGGCGATCTTGGTGATGCGGCGCATGATGAGCAGGATCAGCCCGATCGCGGGCGGCGCCACCACGAGGGCGAGGAAGGACATCAGCGGGTCCTGGATGACCATCACGACGGTGAGCGAGACCAGCGTCAGCACGTCCCGCCCGACGCTGGTCACGAGCATGTTGATGCAGCGCCGCGCGGCCGACACGCCGCTCTGGAAACGCACGGTGAGGTTGCCGAGCTCCTGCTTGTCGATCCAGCCGATCGACTGCGCCTGCATCTGGCGGAACATGGCCGATTGCAGCTTGGCCACGATCCGGTTGCCGATCCGCGCCAGGATGACGCCGGAGCCGTATGTCGCGAGCGCACGCACGAAGAAGATCACGACGACGAACAGCGCCACCGCGCCCACCCGGCCGCTGGTCGGATCGACGAAGACGTCGTTGATCACGTCCTCGATCACGTAGGCGAAGAGCGCCGTCATGGCCGAGGAGATCAGCAGCAGCGCGAAGCCCGCCGCGTAGCCGCGCCAGTACTGGCGGGCGTTCTCGGCCAGCAGGCGCTTGGTCAGCACCCATTGCGACAGCTTCGGGACGGGTTTCGTCATGCGGGGTCCTTTCAGATCGCGGCTATGTAACGCCGTTTCGCGCCGACCCCAAGCGCCGGGTCGCGTCACGCCGCCGCGCTTGACTCGACTTGATGAGAACAGAATATGAACATCATGAGTTTTCGCCTGCCAGACGGCGCCGGGCTCTTCCGCCTGAGCGCGCTGAAACCCTCGCCCGCGGGGGCATTTCCGTTCGGGCTGGGTCGCGACGGCGTGCACGAGGTCGCGGCCGCGGGTCCCGGCGACCTGACGGCGGCGCTGGGCTTCACGCTGGCCGGGCTGGCTCAGGCCCGGCCCGCCAGCCTGATCTGGGTGACCGAGCGGATGCGCGCCCACGACCAGGGTCCCGTGCGGGAGGATGTGGCCGCGGCCTTCCTCCGCCCCCGTCCGATCATCCTGCATGTGGGTGTGCGCCGGACCATCGATGCGCTCTGGACGGTGGAGGAGGCGCTGCGCACCGATGGCGTCTCCCTCGTCCTCGCGGAGCTGGCGGAGGCCGACTTCACCGCCACCCGCCGCCTGACGCTTGCCTCCCGCAAGCATGGCCGGCCCGCGGTGCTCCTGATGGACCAGCGGCGGGAGGGGGCGACGGCGGCGGAGGCACGCTGGCGGGTCCGGGCGCTGCCCTCGGCCCCCAACCCCTACGACCTGCAGGCGCCCGGCCGTCCGCGGTGGGAGGCGGTGCTGGAGCGTGCCCGCAGCGCCCCCGGCGATGTCGGCCGGGTCTTCGCGTTGGAGTATGATGATGAAACGCTTTCTCTCGATCTGGTTTCCGGACTGGCCGCTGGACCGGCTGCGGCGCGCCCGGCGGCAAGCGTCCCAGAGCGCGAAGCCGGCTGAGACCCGCCGCCCCTTCGTGCTGGTCGAGCCGGGGCCGAAGGGGCTGCTGGTCGCTGCCGCCAACGCCTCGGCCCGTGCGCAGGGGATCGGCGCGGGCCTGCGCTTCACCGATGCCCGCGCCCGCCTGCCGGAGCTTGCGCATGAGGAGATCGACCGGGCCGCGGACCGCGTCGCCCTCGACCGCCTTGCCGACTGGACGATCCGCTGGACGCCGCTGACCGCCCTCGACGGCGAGGACGGCCTGATGCTGGAGACGACGGGTTGCGATCATCTCCAGGGGGGTGAGCGGGCGATGCTGGACCGGCTTGGCGTGGTCTTCGAGCGGATGGGGCTCACGCATCGCATGGGCCTTGCCGCCACGCCCGGTGCGGCTTCCGCGCTGGCCCGCGCGGCCCCCGGGACGATCCTCGACACGGGCGCGGAACGGTTGGGCCTTGCCGAGTTGCCCACCACCGCCCTGCGCCTGAGCGGGGAGGCGGAGACGCTGCTGCGCCGCTTCGGCCTCACCCGCATCGGACAGCTCTACGGGATCGAGCGCACGGCGCTGGCCCGCCGCTTCCGGTCGGAGGAGGCGGCGGATGCGGTGCTGCTGCGCCTCGATCAGGCGCTGGGGCACCGCTCCGAGCCGCCCGACTGGATCCGCCCGGTCCCCGACCACATCGCCCGCCTGCCATGCCCGGAGCCGCTGGGCTCGACCGAAGGGGTGGAGGAGGGGCTCGCCCGTCTCCTCGCCGATCTCTGCACGCAGCTCGCGGGGCAGGGGCTGGGGGCGCGCAGCTTCGTCTACCACGCCTTCCGCACCGACGGCACGGTGTCGAGCGTCGGCATCTCCGCCGCGCGGCCGGTGCGCGACCCGGCGCATCTCGCCCGCCTCTTCCGCGATCGGCTGGAGCGGATCGATCCGGGGTTCGGCATCGACCTCCTGATGCTGGAGGCGCATCGCACCGGGCCGATGTCCGACAGCACCGCTGCCCTCTCTACTGAGCTGGTCGGGGGCGAGGTGGACGAGGGCGCGCTCGCCCGTCTCGCCGACCGCATCACCGCGAAGTTCCGCGAGGGCGTCGTGACCGTCCGCCACCCGGTCGCGAGCCACCTGCCGGAACGCTCGGAGCGCATCGCCCCCTTCGACGGCGCGATGCCCGTACCCGGCGCTGGCTCCGCCGGCCCGCGCCCCCTGCGCATGTTCGCCCATCCCGAGCCCGTGCAGGTTCTCGCCGAAGTGCCCGAGGGCCCGCCCATCCGCTTCGTCTGGCGCAAGCGGCCGCGCCGCGTGACGCGCGCCGACGGGCCGGAGCGGATCGCGCCGGAATGGTGGCGCTCGCTGACCCCGCCGCCGGGCGAGGCCACGCCCGACGGGGCAGGGCGCAAGTGGCTCGCGCCGAAGCTCGACCCGCGCGCCGATGCGCAGTTCATCGCGAAGGTCCACGAAAAGCTCACTGCCCTCGACCCCGGCCGGGCGCCGCAGCCGCGTGCCCGCGACTACTACCGCGTGGAGGACGAGGACGGCCGCCGCTATTGGGTCTATCGCGACGGGCTCTACGATGACGGGCGGGGCGGCCCGCCGGAATGGTTCGTCCACGGGCTCTTTGCATGAGCGGGTATGCCGAGCTCGCGGTGACCACCAACTTCTCCTTCCTGCGCGGCGCCAGCCATGCGGAGGAACTGGTGCTGCAGGCCAGGGAGATCGGGCTCGATACCATCGGCGTGGCCGACCGCAACACGCTTGCCGGGGTCGTCCGCGCGCATATCGCGGCCAAGGAACACGGGGTAAAGCTGTTGGTCGGCGCGCGGCTCGACCTCACCGACGGGCCGAGCCTGATCTGCTATCCCACCGACCGCGCGGCCTACGGGCGGCTCTCCACGCTGCTCTCGCACGGCAAGATGAGCGCGCCAAAGGGGGAGTGTCACCTGACCCTCGCGGATGTGGCCGAGCATGCCGAGGGCCAAATCTTCATCGCGATCCCGCCCGGGGCGCTGGACGAGAGCTTCACGCAGGTCCTCACCCGCCTGGCCACCCGCTGGCCGGGACGGCTCTATCTGGCTGCCCGCTACGCCTATCGCGGCCGCGATCGGGAGCGGCTGGGCCGCCTCTCGGCCCTCGCCGCCCGCACCGGTGCGCCCATGGTCGCAGTCAACGACGTGCTCTACCACGCGCCCAACCGGCGGCCCCTGCAGGACGTGCTCACCGCGATCCGGGAGAAGTGCACCGTCGCCGACGCGGGTTTCCGGCTGGAGGCCAATGCCGAGCGTCACCTGAAGTCGCCGCAGGAGATGGCCCGCCTCTTCCGTGGCTTCGAGGAAGCCGTCGCCCGCACGCGGGAGATCGCGGCGCGCTGCACCTTTTCCCTCGACGAGCTCTCCTACATCTACCCGGACGAGCCGGTGCCGCCGGGCCGCACGCCGCAGGAGCACCTCGTCGATCTCACCTGGCGCGGGGCGCGCTGGCGCTATCCCGGCGGCATACCGGAGAAGGTCGCGGCCACCCTCGAAAAGGAACTGACCCTGATCGAGGAGCTTGGCTATGCGCCCTATTTCCTGACCGTGCACGACATCGTGCTCTGGGCCCGCGGGCGCGGGATCCTCTGCCAGGGGCGAGGCTCGGCGGCGAACTCGGCGATCTGCTACTGCCTCGCCATCACCTCCGTCGATCCGGACCGCGTGAACCTCCTCTTCGAACGGTTCCTCAGCAAGGAGCGGCGGGAGCCTCCGGATATCGACGTGGATTTCGAGCATGAGCGGCGGGAGGAGGTGATCCAGTACGTCTATCGCCGCTACGGCCGCCATCGCGCGGCGCTCACCGCCACCGTCATTTCCTACCGCCCCCGCTCGGCGGTGCGCGAGGTGTGCAAGGCGCTGGGCCTGACGGAGGATATCTCGTCGGCGCTCGCCGGCACGGTCTGGGGTCCCTTCGGGTCGGACGTGGAGGATGTGCGGGTGCGCCAGGCCGGTCTCGACCCCGAAAATCCGCTGCTGCGCCGTGCCCTGGTGCTCACCCGCCAGCTCATCGGCTTCCCGCGCCACCTGTCGCAGCATGTGGGCGGCTTCGTCCTCACCAAGGGACCGCTGATCGAGACCGTGCCCATCGGCAACGCGGCCATGGACGACCGCACCTTCATCGAGTGGGACAAGGACGATATCGACGCGCTCGGCATCATGAAGGTCGACGTGCTGGCGCTGGGGATGCTCACCTGCATCCGCAAGTGCTTCGAGATGATCGAACGGGAGAAGGGGGAGAGCTACACGCTCGCCACCTTGCCGAAGCGGGACGAGGCGACCTACGACATGCTGTGCCGGGGCGATTCCCTCGGCGTCTTCCAGGTGGAGAGCCGGGCGCAGATGAACATGCTGCCGCGCCTGCGCCCCCGGAAGTTCTACGACCTCGTCATAGAGGTCGCCATCGTGCGCCCCGGGCCGATCCAGGGCGACATGGTCCACCCGTACCTGCGCCGCCGCAACGGGGAAGAGGCGGTCGCCTACCCCCAGCCCGACCCGGAGCACGGTCCGCCCGATGAGCTCGAAAACATCCTCAGCCGCACCCTGGGCGTGCCGCTCTTCCAGGAGCAGGCCATGCAGATTGCCATGGACGCCGCCAAGTTCACGCCGGAGGAGGCGAACGGACTGCGCCGCGCCATGGCGACCTTCCGCAAGGTGGGCACGATCCAGAACTACGAGGAAATGATGGTCGAGCGCATGGTCGCGCGCGGCTACGAGCGTGACTTCGCCCAACGCTGCTTCGACCAGGTGAAGGGCTTCGGCGAGTACGGTTTTCCGGAGAGTCACGCCGCCTCCTTCGCGCTTCTGGTCTACGTGTCGTCCTGGCTGAAATGCCACCACCCGGACGTGTTCTGCGCGGCGCTGCTCAACAGCCAGCCCATGGGCTTCTACGCGCCGGCCCAGATCGTGCGGGACGCGCGGGAGCACGGGGTGGAGGTGCGGCCGGCCGACGTGAACCATTCCGACTGGGACAACACGCTGGAGCCCTGCGACGGCGGTTTTGCCGTCCGCCTCGGCCTGCGCCAGATCGGCGGGCTGGCCGAAGCGGAGGGCGAGGCGCTGATGGCCGCGCGCGGGCCGGGCTACGAGACGCCGGACGCGCTGAAGCGCCGGGCGCGGCTCACCCGCCGCTCGCTGGAACTGCTGGCCGCGGCCGACGCCTTCCGCTCCATAGGCCTCGACCGCCGCGCCGCGCTCTGGGCCGTGCGGGGGGAGGCGGAGGGGCCGTCGCTGCCACTCTTCGAGGCGGCGGAGACGGCCGACCAAGGGAAGGAGGATGCGGTGCCGCTGCCCCAGATGCCCCCCTCTGAGCATGTCCTGCAGGACTACCAGACCACCCGCCTGTCGCTGAAGGCGCACCCGATGAGCTTCCTGCGCGCGCGCTACAGCGCGATGCGCGTCCTCTCCACCGCCGAGGCGACCGCTGCCCCGATCCGCCGCCGCGTCGCCACCGCGGGCGTGGTCCTCGTCCGCCAGCGTCCGGGGTCTGCGAGCGGCGTAGTCTTCGTGACCATCGAGGATGAGACCGGTATCGCGAACCTCGTCATCTGGCCCCGCGTCATGGAACGCTTCCGCCCCGTCGTCATGGGCGCGCGCATCGTGATGCTGCGCGGCTATGTCCAGCGGGCGGAGAACGTCACCCATGTCGTCGTGGACCACATCACCGACCGCACCGCCGATCTGAAGCTGTTGACCGAGGATGCGCAGCGCCATCCGCTGGAGCAGATCCTCGCCAATGCCGACGAGGTGCGCCGCCCGGTCCCCGAAAACCGCCACCGGCACCCGCGCAACGTGCGTATCATACCGTCCAGTCGGGATTTTCACTGACACGACGCGGTCAACCCACCGCGCTATGCTGGCTTTGATGCGCACCTCCTCGACCTTGGTACGCTTGCCACCCGGGCCGGCTTGCCGCACGATTGGAGGTGGCAAAACAGGAGGAATGGCCATGACCAGCATCCCTGCCACGACGCCGCTTCCGCAGATCCGATCCCTCAGCCGGGAGGACGTGACCGCCTCGCTGAAGGCCGGGCTGAACGATTTCCAGCGCGCGCCGGTCTACGGGCTCTTCTTCGGGGCGGTGTTCTCGGTCGTGGGCATCGCGATCACCTGGGCGCTGTTTCTCGGCGACGCCAGCTACTGGATCCTGCCCTTCGCCGCCGGCTTCCCGCTGATCGGTCCTTTCGCGGCCGTCGGCCTCTACGAGGTCTCGCGCCGGCTGGAGGCGGGGGAGGAGCTGTCCTGGGGTCCGATCCTCAGGGCGGGCTTCCGCCAGAACAACTCGCAACTGCCGTTCTTCGCGGTGCTGACGGTCTTCGGCTTCCTGTTCTGGATCGTGCTGGCGCGGGTGATCTTCGCCATTTCCTTCGGAACGACGACGATGACCAACGTGATGACCTCGCTCGACGTCTATTTCACGGCGCAGGGCCTGACCATGCTGGTGGTCGGCACGGTGATCGGGGCGGCGCTGGCGGCCCTGCTCTTCTCCATCTCCGTCGTGGGCGTCCCGATGCTCATGGACCGTGACATCGACGTGGTCACGGCCATGATCAGCAGCGTGAAGGCCGTGGTCGAGAACCGCGAGGCGATGATCTTCTGGGGCCTCATGGTGGCCGCCGCGGTCTTCGTCGCGATGCTGCCACTGTTCCTGGGGATGGTGCTCGTGTTCCCGATCCTCGGCCATGCCTCCTGGCACATCTACCGCAAGGCGGTCGAACCCGCGAGGTGAGACCTACGCCGCCCCGCCGAGATAGTGCTGTACCTCCGGCTCGCCGCGTGTGAGCGCCTTCACCCGGTCCTGCACCGCGCGATCCGCCTCGCTCACCCGCTCGTGGTGGCGCAGGTGTTCGAGCCATGAGCTCTCGTACCACGTCTCCACGAAGCGTTCGGGGCTGGCCGCGTCCTGCAGCAGCGTCCAGCCATAGCCGCCGCCGCGCTGCCGGGCGCGGGCCATCTCCGTCATCAGGTCGCGGAAGGCGGCACGATCGCCCTCGGCCACGTCGTAGGCGATCTGGATCATGACCGGCCCGCGCGCCTCGGCCTTTTCCGCCGCCACGATGAGCTGCGGCCAGTGCATGGATGGCGCGAGGTCGAGCTCAGCCCCCTGTCCCAGCTTTGCATGCCAGGTGAGCGGGATCAGCGCCACCGCGCCCGCCGCCGCAGTCAGCAGCGCCGTGGGGATCCCCGCCATGCTCGCCACCTGACCCCAGACGAGGCTGCCTGCCGACATCGCGCCGAAGAACACGGTGAGGAAGATCGAGAGCCCGCGCGCCCGCACCCAGTCGGGCAGGGCGGTCTGGGCCGAGACGTGGAGGCTCGACAGAACCGCGATCCAGCTCACCCCCGCCAGCGCCGAGGCGACGGCGGCGACCACCGGGTTCGGGATCACGGCAAAGGCCGCGAGCACCAGTGCCGTCCCGAGCGTGCCCGCCGCCACCGTCCGGTCCGCGCCGAGCGCCTTGCGGATCGCGGGCAGGATCAGGGCTCCACCCACCGCACCTGCACCGACGGCCGCCAGCAGGATGCCGTAGAGCGTTGGTCCGCCAGCAAGCACCTCCCGCGCGATCAGCGGCAGCATCGCCCAGTAGGCCGAGGCGAAGGCGAAGAAGGCGGCAGCCCGCACCAGCGTCGCCTTCAAGGGCCCGCTGTTCATCGCGTAGCGCAGCCCGGCCCGGATCGCGCCGGTCACATGCTCCGGCGGCAGGCGGCGGACAGGCTCCGCGGGTGGGGCCCACCACAGGAGGGCGGCGACGATCACCACGAAGCTGACGGCGTTCACCGCGAAGGGCGCCCAGATGCCGAGCGCCACGATCAGGAAGCCCGCCAACGCCGGCCCGATCGCCCGGCTCACGTTGATCCCCATGGAGTTCAGCGCGATGGCCGAGGGCAGCTCGGGCCGCGGCACCAGCTTCGGCACGATCGTCTGCCAGGCCGGCGCTAGAAACGCCGCCCCGGTGCCGAGCAGGAAGGTGAAGACGAGCAGCAGGAGCGGCGTCATCGCCCCCGCCGCGACGGTGAGCGCGAGCAGCGTGGTCACCACGCCGAGGGCCACGTTGACAACCAGCAGCATCCGCCGCCGGTCCACGATGTCGGCCACGGCCCCGGCCAGCAGCGCGAAGAGGAAGACCGGCAACGTGGTCGCCGCCTGCACTCCTGCCACGACCAACGGCGAGGGCGAGAGCTCGGTCATCAACCAGCCCGCACCCACGTCGTTCATCCAGGTCCCGACGTTGGACACGACCGTGGCCACCCACAGCACCGCGAACGGGGCATGGGCGAACGGCGCCCAGGCTCCCGGTGCGGCGGTGTGCTTCGCGTGCGTCCCGCTCACCATCGTTTCCCCTCAGCCGGAGCCCCAGGCGGCGACCGCCTCGGGGTTCTCTTCCATCCAGCTCCGTGCCGCCGCGCGCGGCGACAGGCCGTCGACATTCACGCGGCGATCCATCTCGGTCACGACATCCACCGGCAGGCGGATCGCCTCCAGCAGCGCCAGCGTCTGTGCGTCCACCGTGTCGCGCAGGCTCTCATGCCCGATCAGCCACGCGGTGTCGGGATCGCCATAGGCGTTCTGCGGCTCCTCGAGCACACGGATGTCGTGGGCCGCGTTCACCCATTGCGGCTGCCAGAGGGGGAAGACCACCCACTCCTCGTTCCGCACGGCGGTCTCGAAGGTGCCGATCCAGTTGGCGGGCGGGGCGGCCTCCAGCGTGTAACCTGCACTGCCGAGGTCGTAGGCCTCCATCACCCGCCGTCCGCCGGTGGTCAGGCCCGTCGCCTCCGGCAGGCTGACGATGGTGTCGGGCAGCCGCTCGGCCACCTCGGGGCGGGTCAGATCCGCGACGGAGGCGATCATGTCCTCCGGCACATAGGACGGCACCACCCAGAAGAAACGCGCGTCCTCGTAGATCGGGGCGATCCGGAAGGTCACGTCCTCCACCGGTTCGTGAAGCGCCGCGTGCCCGCCCGGCAGCCACGCGGCGGCGAGCAGGTCGACCTCGCCCGCGCCGAGCATCGGGAAGATCTCGGAATGGCTGCCCTCGACGACCTCGACCGTGTAGCCGCGCTCCTCCAGCACCTCCTGCACGACGCCGCCGACCACGGCGTAGAAGCTGAGCCCGACCTGGCCGAGCGTCACCGTCTTGTCCTGCGCCGACGCGGCCGTGGCGAGGCCCGCGGCCATCAGGGTTGCGATCGCGTACTTCATCTTCACTCTCCTTCGAACTGAAAGCGGGAACGGGCGCCGCTCCCGCCGCCGATCTTAGGACCGCGCCCCGGCCCGGGATTGTCCGAGGTCATGTCACGCGCGTTCATGTCCCCCGGGATCCGTCCGCGTCCCGCTTCACCGCGAAGCTCCAGCCTTCCAGGCGGTGATCCGCGGCTCGCGTCACGTGTCCATGCCGCTGTGCACGAGGCTCCGGCCCGCCGAAGAGCCCCGGTCGCGACCACCGGCGGCGCGGCAGAGCGGGTATGCAGCCCGCCGGCGAAGGGTCTCCGCTACATCGCCCGACCCCTCACACCGCAAAGCATGAGCAGCCGAGCGCGCCCCAGAAGGATTTGAGGTCGCGTGCGGGGATCGGGTTGTTCCACGCGATCCCGTGGTCATGCCCGTGCAGCCCGCAACCGTTCGTGCAGCCGTCATGGCAGGCCCGCGCGAACTGCGTCTGTGCCTGCGACGCCGCCCGCTGCGCCGGGCTCGCCGTCGCGTTCACCGGGCTCCAGCCGGGCGAGGCCGGGGGCAGGGACGGGGCGAGGTCGTCGAAATCGCCCTCGCCATAGACCACGCGCCCGCCGACCATGGTGAGCACCGCGTTGATCCGCCGGATCTCCTCCGCCGGGACGGTCATGTAATCCGAGGACAGCACCGCGAGATCGGCATACATGCCGGGCGCAAGCGTCCCCTTCACGTCCTGCTCTCCCGAGAACCAGGCGGAGCCCTGCGTCCAGATCCGCAGCGCCTGCTCGCGGCTCAGTGTATTGGCCTCGTCATAGAGCCGCAGCCGCCCGAGCGTGCGCCCCGTGGTCAGCCAGTAGAGCCCCACCCACGGGTCGTAGGAGGCGACGCGCGTCGCATCCGTGCCGCCGCCGACGGGCACGTCCATCTCCAGCATCTTCGCGATGGGCGGCGTTGCCTTCGCGGCCTCCGCCCCGTAGCGGTCGACGAAGTATTCGCCCTGGAACGCCATGCGGTGCTGCGTGGCGATGCCGCCGCCGAGCGCCCGGATCCGTTCGATGTTCCGCTCGCTGATCGTCTCCGCATGATCGATGATGAAGCGGGTCTGGAAGGGCTGACGCCCGTTCACCCGCTCGAACACGCCGAGGAAGCGGTCGATCGTCTCGTCATAGGTCGCATGGATGCGGAACGGCCATTCGTTATCCGCCAGCAGCTCCACGATCGCCTCCAGCTCGGCCTCCATGGTCGGTTCGGGGCTGGGCCGCGGCTCCAGGAAGTTCTCGAAATCGGCCGCCGACCATGTGAGGTTCTCCCCCGCGCCGTTCATCCGCAGCATGTCGGAGCCCGCGCCCGGTTCGGTCATCGCGACCCACCTCTCGTAGTCCGAAAGCTCCTGCCCTGGGTTCTGCGCGAAAAGATTGTAGGCGATGCGCACGGTGAGCTGGTCGTCGTCGTGCAGCCGCTGGATGACGTCGTAATCGTCCGGAAAGTTCTGCCCGCCGCCGCCCGCATCGATGACCGAAGTGATGCCGAGGCGATTCATCTCCCGCATGTAGTGGCGCGTGGAGTTGATCTGGTCCTCCACCGGCAGGCTCGGTCCTTGGGCAAGCGTGGAGTAGAGGATCAGGGCCGAGGGCTTGGCGATCAGCATGCCCGTGGGCTGTCCGTTCGCGTCCTTCTCGATCAGGCCACCCGGCGGGTTCGGGGTGTCCGCCGTGATGCCGAGCGCGCTGAGCGCCGCGCGGTTCAACAGCGCGCGGGCGTAGAGATGCAGGACGAAGACAGGCGTGTCGGGTGCGGCGGCGTTGATCTCCTCCAGCGTCGGCATGCGCCGCTCGGCGAACTGGAACTCCGACCAGCCGCCGACCACGCGTACCCATTGCGGTGCGGGGGTCCGGTCGGCCTGCTCGCGCAGCATCCGCAGCGCATCCGCAAGGCTTGGCACGTTCTCCCACCGCAGCTCCATATTGTAGTTCAACCCGCCGCGGATCAGGTGCGTGTGGCTGTCGTTGAGACCGGGGATCACGCGCCGTCCGCCGAGGTCGATCACCTCCGTCTCCTCGCCGGCGAGACGCATGATCTCGTCCACCGTGCCGGCTTGCAGGATGCGCCCGCCGGCCACGGCCAGCGCCTCCGCCTCCGGATTGGCGGGGTCGAGGGTCGTGATGCGCCCGTTCGTCAGGATGGTTTCCGGTATCTCGGGCACCGTCTGGCTCCATGCGTCCCGGGGCGTGAGCGCGAGCGTCGCCGCAGACGCGGCGAGCCCCTTCAAGGTTGTGCGGCGGCGAACGGACATCTTGGCTACTCCTGCGCGAAGGGAAGGGGGCGTGCGGCGCGCCGGACCCGATCGGGATCCGGGGGCTTGCGCTGTCTGCCGAGGGGGCGGGCCTACTCAGCTGCGGACTCGATCGCCGCGGCGATCGGATCGAGACGCTTGCCGCCGGCGAAGCGTGCGGGCGCCTTGTGGACATGGGTATAGGCGTAGTCGACGCCCATCCCGTAGGCCCCGCCATGCTCGCGGATTATGTCCATCAGCCCGTCATAGGTGTCGCGCCGCGCCCAGTCGCGCTGCCACTCCAGCATCGTCTGGATCGTGGTCATCGGCACGACGCCGCCATGGGCCATCCGGGTCATCGCCGTGTCGTGCGCCTCGGGCGAGGTATCGCCGGACGCATCGGCCACCATGTAGATCTCGTAGCCGCCCTCCTGCATGGCGGAGAACGCGAACATGTTGTTGCAGATGCCCGTCCACAGGCCCGATACGACGACCTTCCTGCGGCCCGCGGCCTCCAGCGCGTCGCGCACCTTCTGATCGTCCCACGAGTTCATCGAGGTCCGCTCCAGAATATCGTTCTCGCCGAAGACCTCCAGCAACTCCGGATAGGTGTTGCCCGAGAATGCGTCTGTCTCCACCGTCGTGATCGTGGACGGGATGCCGAAGAGCTTCGACGCCTTGGCCAGTGCCACCGTGTTGTTCTTCAGCGTCTGCCGGTCGATGGAAGCGACGCCGAAGGCCATCTGCGGCTGGTGGTCGATGAAGATGATCTGGCTGTTCTCCGGCGTCAGCAGGTCGGTATTCGCAGTCATGGTCATGCTTCTTCCCTGGTGGACGGACGCGGCGCGGCGCCGCCGGTGTCGTTGTGGTTGAGATGAGGGGTGCCGCGCGCCGCCGCTTCCATCCATGCGCGGCGGTTTTCATGTTCGTGCGATAATCGAACCTGTCCGTCTTGTTCGCCCAACGATGCCGCGCGACATGAAGGGGCATGAGACAGGACCCCGACAGCGGCGACGCCGCCCCGGCCGTGCCGTTCCGGCTTCGCGCCGCACCCGGCCGCAGGATCGACTTCGACGGTCCTCCGGTCACGGAGCTGCCGGAATGGGGCGGCGTTGCGGGCAGCGACGGGGTGCGCTTCATCCTGCATCCGCCCATCGATTTCGAGCTGGCCTACAGGATCCCGCAATACCTCGTCTTCACGCCGTTCGCGCGCGCGGTCGCCGACCTGTCGATCGACGACGGCGTGGTGCGCCGGCGGAGCTGGGGCGCGGGCTCGGCCTTCGTCGTGCCGCCCCAGACGCTGGTGCGTGCGCGCATGGACGACGCGGTGGAGTTCCTGTGCATCACCGTGGAGCCCGAGCGGGCGGAGGCCGTGATCGGAACCGTGGCGGCTGGCCGGCACTGGGCCCCCGAACTGATCGAGGAGTTCAGCGACGCGGGCTTCGCGGCGCTCCAGCAGGAGGTGCGCCGCTCCCTGCTGGGCGATCCGCTGGTGGAGGCCGCCTATCTCGGTACGCTGGCCGACGCCATGATGGCGCGGATCGCCTGTGCCTTTCTCGGCCGCGCGATCGGGCGCGAGATGCGGGAGGCGCTGTCGCCCGGCCTGCTCCGCCGCATCCTCGCCCGCATCGACGAACAGCTTTGCGAGAAGATCGCGGTGGAGGATCTGGCGGTGGAGGCGGGGCTCAGCCGCTCCCACTTCTCCCGCGCCTTCCAGGCCGCGACCGGAGAGCCGCCGCGCGACTTCATCATCGGGCGACGGCTGAGCCGAGCGCGTGACCTGCTCGCGCAGACCGATCTGGGCATCGCGGAGATCGCGGTGCAGACCGGCTTTTCCAGCCAGGCGCACCTCTCGACCGCCTTCAAGAAGCGCCTCGGCCTCAGCCCTGCACGCTATCGCGCCGCCTTCCGCTAGATTCGGACGCCGCTGCCCTTGCGGCGGCGGGAGCCCGACCTGATCTGAAGGCTGCTGGCGAGTATCGGACGTGGGGCGGCGGGCGTGACAGGGCGTGATTGCGAGCAAGGGGGCCGGTCGGCCACCGTCCCGGCCGACGCGGCGGCCGGGCTGCCTCGTGCCTTCCTGGCCACGCGCGGCTGTCATCCGTCCTCGACGCAGGGCGATCCGGGCGACACCGCGACCGGGCAAGCCGTGCGCCCCGCCGCGGTCCGGCGGGATCGGCCCACCTCATGATCGGCCTGCTCGGCATCGTGCTGGCGCTGGGCCTGCTCATCTACCTCGCCTATCGCGGGGCCAGCGTCCTCGTGGTCGCGCCGGTCATGGCGCTGGTCGCCGCCGCGTTCTCGCTGACGCCGGGGCTTGCCACCTACACGCAGGTCTTCATGCCCGCGACGGGCGGGTTCATCGTGACCTATTTCCCGCTCTTCCTGCTGGGCGCGATCTTCGGACGGCTGATGGATGCCAGCGGATCGGCGGCGGTCATCGCCGACGGGATCGTGGCGCGGCTCGGCCCCGCGCAGGCCATTCCCGCCGTCGTGCTTGCCTGCGCGGTTCTCACCTATGGCGGCGTCTCGCTCTTCGTCGTGGCCTTCGCGATCTACCCGGTGGCCGATGCGCTGTTTCGTGCTGCCGACATTCCCAAGCGCCTGATCCCCGCGACCATCGCGCTGGGTGCCTTCACCTTCACCATGACCGCGATGCCGGGCACGCCCGCGATCCAGAACGCGATCCCGATGCCCTATTTCGGCACGACCGCCTTCGCTGCGCCGGGCCTCGGGCTGATTGCGGCGGCCATCATGGCGGGCGGCGGTCTCGCCTGGCTGGTCCATCGCACACGGCGGGCCGCGGCGGCGGGGGAGGGCTTCGGCCCGCACGCCGCCCCGGACCCCCCACAGGTGCAGGATGCGTCCCGCGCCCGGCCGCCCTTCTGGCTGGCGGCCCTGCCCATCGTCCTCGTCATCGCGCTGAACTACGCGCTGAGCGTCCACGTCTTCCCCGCGCTCGACACGTCCTACCTCGCCGAGCCGCGGTTCGGCGCCACCACCATCGCGGAGCTCCGCGGCATATGGTCGATCATCGTGTCACTCACGGCGGCGATCCTGCTGATCCTCGCGGCCAATCTCGCCCGCGTCGCACCGCAGCGCGACATCGGGGAGGGGGCGGCGGCCGCCGTCCTGCCGATCTTCAACACCGCGAGCCTCGTGGGTTTCGGCGCAGTCGTCGCAGCCCTTCCCGCCTTCGCCATGGTGTCGAACGCGGTGGAAAGCGTTGGCGGCGGGCCGCTCGTGTCGCTCGCCATCTCCACCAACCTGCTCGCCGGGCTCACCGGTTCGGCCTCCGGCGGCATGAGCATCGCGCTCGAGGCACTCGGCACGCGCTATCTGGAGCAGGGCACCGCCGCGGGCATCTCGCCGGAACTGCTGCACCGCGTGACGACCATCGCGACCGGCGGGCTCGACAGCCTGCCGCACAACGGCGCGGTCGTCACGCTTCTGGGGATCTGCGGTCTCACCCACCGGGAGAGCTACGGCGACATCGCGGTGGTCGCGGTCGTCGCCCCCCTCGCGGCACTGGTCGCCGTCATCGCGCTCGGCTCGGTCTTCGGCGCGTTCTGAGGGCCCGTTCCCCGGTCCCCATGCAACGATCGCTGGACAAGGCGTGCGCCCATCGTAGAGTCCGGACATGTCCGATCCCGCACGGCAGCTTCAGAGCGCCATCTCCACCATCGTGCGCATCCAGAAGATCCTGGAACCCAGCGTCGAGACGGCGCATGGCGCGCTGAAGCTCGCGCCCTCCGACATCCAGACCATGCGCTTCATCGCGGGGCATCCGGGCTGCATGTCGGGCTCGGTTGCCACCTTCCTCGGCGTCGTGCCGACCACGATGACCAGCATCGTCGACCGTCTGGTCAAGCGCGGCTTCGTCTCCCGCGCGCGGCCCGAGAGCAACCGCCGCGCCGTCTCGCTGAACCTCACCGAGGAAGGCGCCGCCGCCTTCGCCCGGCTCGAGGCGGAGGAACTCGCTTCCAGCCGCTTCATGCTGGAGGCCCTGCCGGAGGAAGAGCGCGCGGCCTTCGTCCGCTCCATGACCCGGATCGCCGATGCCCTTACCGAACTGCGGCGCGAAACGGGCTGAGCCTGCGTTCTGTCGATGATGACCCAGCCCCTCTTCACGTCAGAGCTCTTCGCCCGCCGCGCGCTCGACCTCGCCCCGGACGAGCGCGTCGTCGCCTGGGCGGAGCACATGGTGCTGGCCGGGTTCGACACACCGCACCTCGCCGTCCTCCTCGGGGAGGTTGCGCCCTTCAACGCCTTCGAAATCGACGACATGCTGGAGCGGACCGGCCGCGAACTCGGCGTACCGCGGATCGCGTCCACCCGGGATGCGATCGAGATCCTGGCGACCGCCGCCGCCCGCTGGGTCGCGGCGGGACGGCTCCCACGTGCGTCGGCCATGTCATCGCTCGCGCAACTCTACATCCGCAATCGCGATGCATCCGCCATCGGCGACTTCTACTACCTCAACTGCGCGTCGGACTCCCTCGCCTGCGCAGGATTTCAGTATGACTGGCCGGACGCCGACGTCGACAACATCGATCGGATCGTCGATGAGCGCCTGGACGCATGGCGGCAGGAACATCCGCTCGCACAATGGCGACCCTACGAATGGCATGAGATCGCCCGGTAGCGCACAGCCGACAGGCAGGCCGCGCCACCCTCACTCCCACTCGATGGTCAATGATCTGACATCTCGTGGCAATTTTTCGCTTTTCTGCCCAGATCTCGAAGCCATACTATCTTCCAACAGGGGCAGGATGTACGCAAAAGTCACGGCTTTCGCTCAGCCCACACGCAATGGAGGCCGTCATCACGCCCACATAGAGGCCATCCGATCCGCTCCTTACGCTACCGTCGTGCCTGACGGTGCGCCGTGAGGTGTGCGGCCATGTGGCTTGCGCCTCCTGTTCAGGTTCTGCCATGGCCTCAGTCAATCGGAACTTCTTGAGTTCTTCGGAGTAGGAATTCCCGTCGAAAATGAATAGGAGTTCCGAGGGCCGAACTTCCTTGCCATCGATGTAGATGCGGCCCTCTCCCTGATCGAAGTTGATGCGTCCAAGACTTCATTGAAAGACGCAAGTTCAAGACGTTGCTCAATGAGATCGAAGCGGAGCTTGGTCAGGGTCAGGTCGATATTGAACGGGTCGAAGGCATGCCAAAGCAGGCTGATGACGCTTTCGAAGATCGATACAAAAATCGGGATGTCTGGCCTGCTGCCGGTTTCCTGGACATCGAGATAGGGTGCTTCATGAGACTGGAGGTTCGCAATGGCGAGACGGAAGTTCAGTGAGGAGTTCAAACGCGAGGCGGTGCATCTGATCACGGTCCATGGGGTCAGTACGGCCCGGGCGTCGCGCGATCTGGATGTGCATGCGACGGTTCTGCGGCGGTGGGTGAACGCAGCAGGGAGCACGGGCGTGCAGGCCTTTCCCGGCCATGGAAGGATGTCGGCTGGCGATGAGGAGCTGCGACGCCTCCGGCGGGAGGTGGCAAAGCTCAGGGCCGAGCGTGACATTCTAAAAGAAGCCGCAGCCTACTTCGCCGAGGACCAGATCTGATGTTCGGGTTCGTGGCGAAGCACCGAGGGATCTGGCCGATGACATGGATGTGCGATGCGCCCGGTGTGTCGCGGAGCGGGTTCCATACCTGGCTGACCAGACCGCGCAGCAGGTGTGACCTGCGCCACGAGCATATCGGTGCGCTGGTCAGAGCGAGCTTCCTGCGGTCGGACCGGACTTAGGACGCGCGTCGAATCTGGCACGACGTGCTGGCCGAGGGCGTCGGTTGCGGCCTGCACGCGATCGAATGCGTGAGGCGCCCGCATGGGCTGCGCGCTCGGCCAACGCGCCGACGTCTTCCGAAGGATGTAGGCGACAGGGCGATCATCGCTCCGAACGTTCTCGACCGAAGCTTCGACGCCGACGGGCCGAACGGAAAGTGGATCGCTGGCTTCACCTACGTGTGGACCGTTGCCCGGCAGGGCATCACGCAGTGACGTCCCGAAAGGGGCGGAAGGCTGGCTCTACGTCGCGGTCGTGATCGACCTGTGCACGCGGCGCGCCATCGGGTGGTCCATGCAGGACGCCATGACGTCGCAACTGGTGAAGGGTGCGCTGATGATGGCGATCTGGCGCCGGGGTCGTCCGAGGGAGCTGCTGCATCACTCCGACCAGGGTAGCCAGTACACAAGTGAAGCGTTTCGGCGCCTCATGGCCGACAACGGCGTTAACCTGTTCGATGAGCCGGTCCGGAAATGTCCGGGATAACGCAGCCATGGAGGGCTTCTTCTGTTAGCTCAGGACCGAACGGATAAGGGGCGAACTTACCGGACGCGGGATCAGGCAAGGGCCGATGTCTTCGACTACATCGAGCGCTTCTACAATCCGATCCGTCGGCACTCGACCATCGGGTATCTCAGCCCCATCCTGTACGAGGGGAGAGCTATGAAAGCTTAAGTCGCCGTCCACGAAACCGGCAGCAGGCTACTTCCGCTGGCCTTCCACCGAGCCGGCGGGGCGTTCGAAGCCCTGCCGCGCACACGGGCCCCACCCCCATCGTGGTTAACTCGGAGGCGAGCCAGTCATCGTGATCGTCGGACCGCCTCGGGGCACGCATTCATGTGCTCGCAGGGCATGCAGCATCCTGCGTCGGTAGGACCCGCCCGTGTCATCGTTGCAGCAACCGATCCGAGCGGTCCCGGCGCGATCCATACCCGGTCGGCTCAGACTGCCAAGGCACCCGGGGACTTCCAAGCGACTTCGGAAAGGGACGCGCCGTATATCGAGATAGGAGCAGGCGATAAGGGGCGCCCGGTCTATGCTATATTCCCTTGGGCACATTGCTGATATCATTGAGATAATAGTCTTTTCTTAGTACCCAACCCCGTGGAGGGACCGACGATGCTTCAGCTGTCCGACAACCAGGGGCTGACGCTCGACAACTGCGATCGTGAGCCCATCCACGTTCCCGGTCGCATTCAGCCTTTCGGCTCACTGATCGCGGGGCACTCGCCGCACTCCCCCATCGGTTATGCCGGAGCCAATCTGGGCGAGCATCTGGGGCAAAAGGCAGAGGACGTGCTGGGCCGTAGCTTCGACGATGTTCTGCCACGCAATGT
Source organism: Roseobacter sp. HKCCA0434 (assembly GCA_032464575.1). Lineage (GTDB taxonomy): Bacteria > Pseudomonadota > Alphaproteobacteria > Rhodobacterales > Rhodobacteraceae > Pontivivens. The sequence continues at coordinate 101,258 of JAWDKM010000005.1, read as the reverse complement.
CCTGCACGATGTACGCAATGTCCTGTCCTATTCGACGGCGTTCAGTCAGCGCGAGCGCGTAGGGTGCTACCAACTGGATGATGGCGCGGCCGAGATCTATGCGCACCGCAACGTTGACGGTGCTGCTATCGTCGAGATCGAGCGCTGCAGTAACCTGTCGCCAACGGGCGAGCGTCCCGCGATCGAGCAAGCGAGGCTCTTTCTGGCAAGGGCCTCGAGCGAGCCGACGATCGATAGGCTCCTTCGGGCCGCAGTGATCGGACTGAAGGAGTTCACGGGCTACGATCGCGTCATGGCGTATCGCTACGCCGCGGACGGCAGCGGCGAGGTCGTTGCCGAAGCACGTGGCGGGGATGTCGAAAGCTTTCTCGGGCTACGTTATCCTGCATGGGACGTCCCCGAGCAGGCGCGTGCGCTGCAGGTTCGAAATCCACTTCGACTGCTGTCCGACGTGCGGCAGAAGCCGATCCCGCTGCTGTCTCACGATGGCGTCGCAGCGCCCCTGGACCTGTCGCTCGCGCATCTCAGAGGCATCTCGCCGATACACGTCGAATACCTGCGGAACATGGGCGTCGGTGCGACGTTGACGATCGGCCTCGTCGTCGACGGCAAGCTTTGGGGCATGTTCGCCTGCCATCACATGAGTGCACGCGTCGTCGGTTCCGACACCCGTATCGCCGCGGAACTCTTCGGCCAGATGATCTCCCTTCTGGTCAAGGAGCGCCAGGAGAACGAGCAGGCCGAAGCGCGCAGCAAGGCTTCGAGCGCGCGGCAGACGATCATTGCCGAGACCAACGCCACGACGGACCTGCTGAACGCCTTCCCTCAGATCGCTGGGGTTTTGAGAAGCCTCGTTCGCTGCGACGGTCTTGCGGTCCTGCGCGAGAACAAGCTGCAGTCGGAGGGCTCCGTTCCTTCGCCCGAGGCTGTTCGAGCCATCGGCGATCATGCGAGTTGGGACGAGAACCTGCTCGTCGAGACGTGCAACCTGGTCGAGGCGGGCTGGGTGGATATCGCCGACGAAGCGAAGTCGCTGAACGATACCGCCGGCTGCATGATCGTACGCGCGACCGCGGCCTACCCGCTGCAACTGATGTTCTTCCGTGACGAAGTCGCGCGCTCGGTCCGATGGGCCGGAAAGCCGGAAAAGGAGTTCGACCGGGGACCGTATGGCACGCGGATCACGCCCCGCGGTTCGTTCGAGGCCTATCTGGAGGAGCAGCGCGGCCAGTCCGCCCCCTGGACGTCCTTCGATCTGACCGCCGCGCGCGAGATCCAGACCATGCTGACGCAGATCACCGCCAAGAGCGAGCACAGCCAGCTGGAACGGCACAAGGACCTGATCAGCCACCAGCGCCAGCAGGATCTGATGATTGCGGAGTTGAACCACCGCGTGAAGAACATCCTGGCTCTGATCCGCTCGCTGTCGCGGCAGGCCAAGGCGTCCTCGGCCTCGCTGGAAAGCTACGCGCTGGCACTTGAACAGCGCATCGCCGCACTCGCGGCCGCACACGATCTGGCCGTCTCCGATTCCATGCGCGGCGTGTCGTTGAAGGGCATCATCGAGACGGAGTTGGGGCCCTATCTAGGATCCGGCGCGGCGCAGGTGGTCCTGTCCGGACCGACGGTGGGTCTGCGCGCGGACGTTGCGCCGATGATCGCGCTCGTGTTCCACGAGGTCGTCAGCAATGCCGCCAAGTACGGAGCGCTCTCGACGCCTGACGGGATCGTCCAGACGCGATGGTCGGTTGACGGGGACGGGCTGACCTTCAACTGGCGCGAGGTCGGCGGACCGCAGGTCGCCACGCCCACGCGCCACGGATTTGGCCGCTCGCTCATCGAGAAGGCGATCCCCTATGAGTTCGACGGCTCTGTCGAACTCGACTACGACCCGGCCGGGCTCAAGTTCCAGTTCGTTCTGCCTGCTCAGAACCTCGTCGATCTCGACGAGGAGACCGCGCCGAAACTCGCGACGAAGGTGGGGGAGATCAAGCGTATCGCCTCCGACAAGGTCGCGCTTCTCGTGGAAGACAACATCATTCTCGCCATGGATATGGTGGAGAGCCTCACCCGGCTGGGCGCCAAGCAGATCGAGACCGCCGCGACGATCGAGAGCGGGCTGAACGAGCTCAACAACCACCGCTTCGATTTTGCGATCCTCGACATGAACTTGCGCGGGGAAGTCTCGTTCGACATCGCCCATCGGCTGAAGGAGAAGGGCGTGCCGTTCCTCTTCGTGACCGGTTACGGTTCGAAAATGGACGTTCCGCCCGACCTGAAGGACGTACCGATCCTCACCAAGCCCGTGGACGATGGGACGCTGTCCAAGGGGCTCCAAAACGCGATTGGATGACGGTCGACGACTGCATCGCTTCGTTGCAGGATGAAGATGTGCCCGGTTCCACCGGTGGATATGGGATCGTCCGGCGTGGAAAGCCCCTGTGCAACCGGCTTTCCTCGGTTTCGCGTGTACCCCGGCCACGGCAGGCTGCTTCAAACAGGGGAATGCATCACCGGGCGGACGCGGCGGCGGCTGCCCAAACACGTCCTCGCTATCGGTCTGCGGCTCCACGTCGTCTTAAGATCCGCGGCTTGCGCTCTTCAACACCTCGATCGACGAGCCCTCATGCGGCTGTGATCCGACTTGCCTACAGGTCGGACCGGGCCAGGCTGCGCGTCGCGGTTCCGCAGAGCAAAGCCGCGAGATCTGTATGGTTCAAACCGAGCTAAGGCGGCCTTCCGGTCCGCAGCACGCAATGCCTCGGCCGAGTTGATGTATTCAGGCGTTCTGGCGAACGTCGTTTTCCCGGTCCGATCCGTAAGCCGGTCTACTGAAAGTCCGCCATGACTGAGGATGAACTCAGGGACATGGCGCTGGGTGTGACGCAGGTGAGGTACCAGGGTTGGCGGAAGGAGTATGGCGGGATGAAGCTTGATTGGGCGAAGCGACTGAAAGATCTCGAGAAGGAGAACCACCGCCCGAAGCGTCTGCTCGCCGATGCCGAACTCGCCGGATAACCGGGCAGCAACGCTCGATGCAGTGGCGGAAACCTCAGCGGCCCCGCGGTGAAGGCGCGTTGGAGGCGGCGATCATCGAGCTGGCGAGCAGATATCGTCGCTGCGGCTATCGCCGGATCGCCGCCCTGCTGCGGCGCGATGGCTGGTCCCCCTTCTTGGCGGATCGTGTCGCGATCGCCTGCCAAACGTCCGCGAAGGTAGGGCGCAACGGGGAACCGACATGCACCGCAGCACATGTCACAACGCGTCCGCGGCGTTCCAAACGGTTTTCAAGGTTGGAGGATGTCGCGCAGGTTCACGCTCGGGGCCGGAGAGTCGCGCAGGTCGAGCGCCGTGACGACATCCAGCAGGTGGCTTTTCATGAGCTCCTCGGCCTCGGCGCCATCCCTGCGCCGGAACGCATCGACCAACGCGTGGTGGGCATGCTCTTCGCACAGCGCGCTCTGCCGCCTCCAGTAGAGTGCAATGATCAGGGACGAGCGCGCGACCAGCCGTTCGATGAAGCCGGCTATGATTGCCTGATCGGCGATATGCGAAATCTCGATATGGAACTGACCGGACAGCCGGAGGGCCTTGCCCGCTTCACCGGCGGCGATCGCATCGTGTTCTGACCTGATATGCGCTTCCATTCGGGCCAGCGCCTCGTCCGTCATGCGTTCCGCCGCGGAGCGCGCGGTGCGTGGCTCCAACAGCGCGCGCGCCTCGAACACCTGGCGGGCCTCGCGCACCGTGGGTTGCGAGACGAAGGCGCCGCGGTTGCGTTTCAACTCGACGAGTTCGGAATGTGACAGCGCCTGCAGCGCGGAGCGCACCACGGTGCGCGACACCTTGTAGATCTCGCCAAGCTCGTCCTCGCCCAACTTGGTGCCCGGCCGGAGCCTGTGCTCGTGGATCGCCAGGCTCAGGGACGCTACGAGCTGTGCTGTCGGGCCACCAGCCCCGGGTTGGATGAAGTTGGGACGCCCCGCGGTCGATGTCATTTCCGGCTCCTGCAGCGAAACCTGCCGTCTTCGCGAATCTGACGCGAGCGACTGCAAATTCGTACCCGGAACATGCCTCTTATTGTATACAAATCTGTGCACAAAATCTGGTGTCGGCCCCGCGAAGCTGTCCAAAAACAGTGCAAAGCGCCAGATCCGCGATGTTGTCGGCGTGAAATCGCTATGTGAAGGCCGCAACATGCGGCTTCCTGATGATGAACGCGGCACGGAAGTCACATGACCCCCAGCACCGACCTCGAACTGGTGGCCCTCACCAAGCGCTACGGAGAGACCGTGGCCGTGGATGCCATCGACCATCACTTCGGCGCGGGCGTCTACGCCTGCCTGCTGGGGCCATCGGGCTGCGGCAAGACCTCGACGCTGCGCATGATCGCGGGGCACGAAGCCGTGTCGGACGGCGCCGTCATCCTGGGAGGGCGCGACGTGTCCCGCCTTCCGCCCGCCAAGCGGGGCACGGCGATGATGTTCCAGAGCTACGCCCTGTTCCCGCATCTGAGTGTGCGCGACAACGTGTCGTTCAGCCTGCGCATGGCGGGGATCGACAAGCCGACGCGGGGCAGGCGCGCGGACGAGATGCTCGAACTGGTGGAGATGTCGGCGTTGCGGGACCGCAGGCCGGACCAGTTGTCCGGTGGCCAGCAGCAGCGGGTCGCCTTGGCCCGCGCCCTGATCACGCGGCCGCAGGTCCTGTTGCTGGACGAACCGCTGTCTGCCCTCGATCCGTTCCTGCGCGTCCGGATGCGGGCGGAACTCAAGCGATTGCAGCGCGAGCTGGGCATCAGCTTCGTCCATGTGACCCACGGACAGGACGAAGCGCTGGCCCTGGCTGACGAGATCATTGTCATGAACGAGGCCAGGATCGAACAGGCAGGCCCGGCACGGGAGGTGTTCAACACGCCCCGGACGGCCTTCGTGGCGCGCTTCATGGGCGGGCACAACGTGCTTCAGTTGCCGCAGGGCCATATCGCGCTGCGCTCGGATGAAATGCGGGTCACCCCGCCCGAGGCGGGCAGGATCGACGGCCGCGTGATCGGCATCGAATATCAGGGCACCCACGTCGCGCTGACCGCCGAAGTCGCGGGCGGACAGGACGTGACGGCGCTTGTGCCGGAGGCACGGTTTTTCGAAACACCCAAGGATCTTGGCGAAGTCATTGGGCTCGATTGGGAGGACCGGGTCGCGCATCCCGTCTCCGCATAAAGAGATCGCCGCTCAACAGAGAGGACAATTCGATGACCACGATACCCAAAGTCCGCTATAGCCGCCGATCGATGCTGAAGACCGGCGGCGCGGCCCTGGCCGCATCTGCCCTGCCTGCGCCGATGGTCTGGGGGCAGGAGACCCGCAATATCGTGCTGCGCCAGTTCGGCACCGGCGTGTCGAACCTCAACGACGTGGCCAACAAGGTGCAGGAGGATCTGGGCTTCACGCTGGAGATGACGGCGCTCGACTCCGACTCGGTCACGCAGCGCGCCGCAACGCAGCCCGACAGCTTCGACATCGCCGACATCGAATACTGGATCTGCAAGAAGGTCTGGCCCACGGGGAACCTCCAGGCGATGGATACGTCGCGGATCACCAACTACGACAAGATCGTCGGCATTTTCCGCAACGGCAAGCTGACGCCGGACAGCACCATCGCCCAGGGCACCGCCCCGCACACCGTCGGTTTCGTCGAAGGTCCCGGCGGCACGGAGTTCGTGGACAGCGAGTCCGGATGGATGACTTTGATCCCCACCATCTACAACGCCGATACGCTGGGCATCCGCCCCGACCTGATCGGACGGCCGATCAGCAACTGGTCCGAACTTCTCAATCCCGAGTTCCAGGGCAAGGCCTCGATCCTCGACATCTCCTCCATCGGGATCATGGACATGGCCATGGTCTGCGAGTCGATGGGCGAGATCACCTACGAGGACAAGGGCAACATGACCCGCGAGGAGATCGACAGGACCATCGCGATCTTCACCGAAGCCAAGCGCAACGGCCAATTCCGCGCCTTCTGGAAGACCTTCGACGAGAGCGTGAACCTCATGGCCTCCGGCGAGGTCGTGATCCAGTCCATGTGGTCGCCCGCGATCACCGCGGTGAAGTCGCGCGGCATCCCGTGCGTGTACCAGCCGCTGGAGGAGGGCTACCGCTCGTGGGGCGGCGGGCTGGGCCTGTCGTCGAACCTCAGCGGCATGGAGCTCGACGCCGCCTACGAGTACATCAACTGGTACCTGTCAGGCTGGGTCGGCGGCTACCTGATGCGGCAGGGCTACTACTCCGCCGTGCCCGAGACCTCCAGGGACTTCATGTCCGAGAACGAGTGGGGCTACTGGTTCGAGGGCAAGGAGGCGACCGACGTCATCACTTCGCCAACCGGCGATAACCTGGCGGAAGCCGGCGACGTCCGCGATGGCGGCTCCTTCGAGGAGCGGATGGGGGCTGTGGCCTGCTGGAATGCCGTGATGGACGAGAACCAGTACATGGTTCGCAAGTGGAACGAGTTCATCGCCGCCTGAGCCGATCGCGCGGGGGCCTCTCGTTCCCGCGCACAATGCCTTCTTCCGGAACCGCAATGACCAGACAGATCACGGCATGGATACAGGCGGCGCCGCTGGCGCTCGTCCTGCTGGCCTTCCTGGTGGCGCCCATCGCCATGATCGTCGTCGTCAGCTTCTGGGGCGCGACCGAATACTCGATCTATCCTGCCTTCCAGTTCGACAACTACGAGTTCCTGTTCGGATCGTCGGTGACCTACGCGGTCTTCCTCAACACCTTCAAGTATGCCGCGATCACCTGGGTCCTGACGCTGGTGATCGGTTTCACCGTGGCCTACTTCCTCGCCTTCGAGGTGCGGACCCTGAGATGGCAGATCGCGCTGTTCCTGCTCTGCACGATCCCGTTCTGGACCTCGAACATCATCCGCATGATAAGCTGGATCCCGTTCCTCGGCCGCAACGGGCTGGCGAATTCCGCGCTGATCGGCTGGGGCGTGATCGACGAGCCGCTGGAATGGCTCCTGTTTTCCGACTTCAGCGTGATCCTAGCCTTCGTGCACCTCTACACGCTTTTCATGGTCGTCCCGATCTTCAATTCGATGATGCGGATCGATCGCTCGCTGATCGAAGCCGCGCGCGACGGCGGCGCCTCCGGCTGGCAGACCTTGCGGCACGTGATCATACCGCTGTGCAAGCCGGGTATCATGATCGGCACGATTTTCGTGACCACGCTGGTGATGGGAGACTTCATCACCGTTCGGATCATGTCCGGCTCACAGCGCGCGAATGTCGGGCGTCTGATCTCGAACGATATCGGCCTGTTGCAGTACCCCTCGGCCTCGGCCACCGCGGTCGTCCTGCTGGTGACCGTGCTGATCGTCGTCGGACTGCTCCTGCGCCTCGTCGATATCCGAAAGGAGCTCTGAGATGGAAGGGCGCGGCCGCAGCTTCTACCTCCTCGCCGCGTTCTTCGCGCTCTTCGTGCTCTTTCTCTATGGGCCGATCCTGACCATCGGCATCCTCAGCTTCCAGGGGCCGCAGGGCGGGCTGACCTTTCCCATGAGGGGGGTGTCGCTGCACTGGTTCCGCGATCTGTTCGAGCAGCAGGCGGTCGGCGATATTTGGGGCAGTTTCGGCCGATCCTTCGTGCTCGGCCTGATGGTGATGGTCACGACGGTCGCTGTTTCCGTCCTTGGCGGGTTGGCCTTTCGCAAGCGGTTCCGCGGGGCGACGGTGCTCTTCTACCTGGCCATCGCATCGCTCGTGATCCCCTCGATCCTGATCTCGCTGGGCGTCGGGCTGATCTTCAACCAGCTCGGCCTGCCGGTCCACTGGGCCAGTTCCGGTTTCGGCAGCCAGCTGACGTGGACGCTGCCCTTTGGACTGCTCATCATGTTCGCCGTCTTCAACCGCTTCGACAAAAGCTACGAGGAAGCCGCGCGTGATCAGGGCGCCAGCGCGTGGCAGACCTTTGCCTACGTCGTGCTGCCGATCATCGCGCCCTCGCTTCTGGGCGTCGCGCTGTTCGGCTTCACGCTCAGCTACGACGAGTTCGCGCGCACGTTGCTGACGGCGGGCAGCCACAACACGCTGCCGCTCGAGATCTTCGGGATGACGACCAATGTCACGACCCCCGTCATCTTCGCCCTCGGCACGCTGACCACGGTCTTCTCCTTCTGCATCATCGGGGTCTTCTTCCTGGCGGTCTGGCTCACGTCACGGCGCAAGGACCGCAGCTCCGATGCCGGCAGGGGGATGGTCTGAGCCGTGACCGTCATTCTGATCAACCCCAACAGCACGGAGGCGATGACCCGAAGCGCGCTGTCTGCCGCCCGGCGCACGTCGCCCGGTATTTCGTTCGAAGGGTGGACGTCGATGCAGGGACCACCTGTCATCGAAGGGGCCAAGGACGGTGCCGCAGCGCTCCCGCCACTTCTCGAACTTGTGCGGGAGGCGTCTGACGCCGGGGCGTCGGCCATCGTCATCGCGTGTTTCGACGATACGGGCCTTGCCCGGGCGCAGCAGGTCGCTTCGTGCCCGGTCATCGGCATAGGCCAAGCGAGTTTCGTGATGGCCGACCTGATGTCGGGACCAACCGCAGTTGTGACGACGGTCGAAGCCGCGGTCCCGGTGATCAAGGCGAACATCTCTGGGAGCGGCCATGGACACGTGGTGCGGAGTGTCGTGGCCGCGCATGTGCCCGTGCTCATTCTGGAGGATGATCCGAAAAGCGCGGTGGACGCATTCGCCGCCGCAGCCCGGACGCTGCCCAAGGACACCGCCAATCTCATCCTCGGGTGCGCGGGCGCTGTCACCATCGCGGAGGATATCCGTGAGCGCTTTTCTCTCAACGTGATCGACGGCGTAACTGCCGCCGCGCGACTGTGCAGGGCACTCGTCATCTGAGGGGTTGCCCGGGACCGCCCTAAAAATACGTAGCGGGCATGGGCGCTAGGGAAGGCGGGGGACTGCGATGTTCTCGCCGCGCCTGTTGCTCCGTCGGCATCGATCCCCGAACGCCGCCACAGCACGTGCAAAAACCGCCGGCGATGAACATCCGAAGCCAATCTGGTAGCTCGCATCCTCGATGTGCGGCCATTCGGCGGAAGGACAGCTCCAGCACTCCGTATCGGTCGTCGCAGCCATAAGTTCGCTGAGGCCATCGCTCCATTCAGTGCGCGCTCTTCCGCTTGACGATATGTGCATAATGCACGTATCCATTGCGAATGTCGGAAGATCGCATGACCGCGTACGAAGCCAGATCGCTCGATCTGGATACTTGGCCGGACTTCGAGCGCCTGGTGGAGGCGCATAACGGCGTCTGGGGCGGGTGCTGGTGCATGTGGTATCACGGGAAGGACGGCGCCGACGCACCGCCGGAGGCGAAGCGCAAGGCGAAGGAGTGCAGGGTCCGTGAGGGGCGGGCGCATGCTTCCCTCGTATATCGCGGCACCGACTGCGTAGGCTGGTGTCAGTTCGGCTCGCCCGACGAGCTTCCGCGGATCCGCAACCAGCGTGCCTATCTCGCCACGGCGCCGGTGCTGCCGGATTGGCGGATTACCTGCTTCTTCTCGGCAAAGGGGCACCGTGGCAGTGGTGTCGCCTCAACCGCTCTGAAAGGTGCGGTCGAACAGATCCGGCAGCGCGGCGGCGGGCGCATCGAAGGCTACCCGGAAGATATCGGGGGCCGAAAGGCCGCGCCGGCATTCCTGTTCAATGGCGCGCTCCACATGTTCGAGCGCGAGGGCTTCGAGCGGTCGCGCAAGATCGGCAAGCACAAGTGGGTGGTTGCCCTGACCGTCTAGCCGTCACAAGGCGACGCCCCGCACCGCGCATCCGCACCGGGAGAGACCGCCGACGGGCTTACCTCGGCGGTTTTGCTGCGAGCGGAAGATCATCGAACAGCCCGGGCCCGCCGCCCAGTCGCGCGCCTTCGATCGCGAGCATCCTCAGTTTCGTCTCGATCCCGCCCGTGGCGGAAAAGCCGGTGAGCCGGCCTCCGGCCCCCATCACGCGATGGCAGGGCACGATGATCGGCAGCGGATTGCGTCCCAGGGCCTGTCCGACGGCCCGGGCGAGCTGCCTGTCGCCGAGCCGCGATGCGATGTCGCCGTAGGTCGACGTCTCCCCGGCCGGGATCGCGCGCGTCGCGGCGTAGACCCGTGTCTCGAACGGATCGATCCCGCCGAGATCGCAGGCGATGGCCGTAAGGTCCGTCCCTTTCCCCTCGAGCAGCGCGGTGATCGATGCGATGGCGCGACGAACGACGCTCGGCGGTTCGCCCTTCGTGGCATCCGTACTCGCAGCGAGGCGGCGTGCGGTGTCGGCACGGCTCTTGTCCGGCAGGCGCGTCGCGACCACCGTATCGCCGCGCCAGGCGATGCCGCAGTCACCGATCGGCGTCGGGAAGAGGGTCAGATACACAGCAGCGCGCCCCATGCCTTACTTTACGGCAAAGACGCGGTGGATGGGACCGCCATCTCCCGTCCGGGATTTGGTGATGGCGATGATGTTGTTGAGCCATGCGTAGCGGGGATCGCCGGTCTCGAACTGCGGCGCCGTGCGGAAGTAGTAGCGCCATGCCCCGGCCGGATCGTCCGGTTTTTCGAGATCGAGCGCATACTCCGCGTCCTCCGGCGCGGACCAGAACCGACCCTGCCAGAAGGCGTAGATGAGTGCGCTGTCATGTGTCTCGAGGCTGAAGCGCACGTCGAGCGCGCCCGTTCCGTCAGGGCGGATCCGCACCCAGTCGGCACCTGCGTCGGGGACGACCCGTCCGCGAAGGTGCGGCCCGTCGAACGTGCCGCCCTTCACGAGGAAGATCATGCGCCTCCCGTCCGGCATTTCTCCCACGTCCATCGGCGGCAGATGGAGCTGGACCCGTGCCTCGAACAGGAATTCCAGCTCTGGCGGACTGTCCGCATCCCAGCCGTCGGCGTCGAGTGTCAGGCCGCGGCCATCTGCCTCCACGGTATGCGCGTCGCTGCGTCCCAGTGGAGCGGCCGCGGCCAGGAGACCCGCGCCGACAACCAGGTTTCTGCGTGTCGTATCCGGCATCTCGTGTCCTCTGCCCGTTTTGTTCTGACTTGCGGTTGGTGCGTCGTCCCAAGTCGGTGCCGTCGGCCCGCGACTGGCACCGGAAGCAATTCATGTGCGTTATGCACATATTGTCAAGTTGTAATCCGTGCGCGCCGCACATAGTCTGCCGGGGATGACCGATCGCACCGCCAACCTGCTCGGCGTACTGGGGCTCGCCGTCGCCGACCGTATCGGGGATGTGGCGCGCGACATCCTCCGCCATGGGGGGGAGACCCCGGCGGCGCTGGTCGTCATCGGCTACGGCTCGGGCCCCTCCAACGACCAGCTCCGCCGCATCCTGGGCTTGTCCCACCCCGGGACCGTGCGCCTCGTCGACCGGCTCGTCGCCGATGGTCTGGTGGAGCGGCGCGAAGGTCGCGACAGGCGGGCCGTGGCCCTTCATCTCACCGAGCAGGGCAGGGCGTTGCGTGAGGACCTCCTGAAAGGACGCCTCGCCGCCATCCGGCCGCTTCTGACGAACTTCACCGACGCCGAGCGGGCGGCGTTCGACGCGCTTCTCCACAAGATGCTGGCCTCGATAGAAACGACGCAGAGCGAGCGGCGTACGCTATGCCGCCTGTGCGACCGCCGTGTCTGCACGGACTGCCCCATCCCGGCAGACGGGCCAGTGCAGACCTGAGCGCTTGGCCGGCGCCGTCTCTGCGGGTGGTTGGCGTGGCCGTCGCCACAGGACAGAGGGACGGCCTCGCACCGGTTCGCGACGTCTGCCGCAAGGCGTTCATAACGCCGGGCGCTCCTGGGATCGTCGGGGTCTTCCCGAAGAACTGCTGACGATTTCAGGATGCCGTGCCGAAAGTGCGTATGCGAGATCTGGCGCCGCCTCGCTGCATTGCAGGGCAACGAGGCTCAGCTTCGCGCAACGGCGACGAGATGGTTGTCCCAGGCAAGATCGGCCCGGCCGACGATGTGCTCCCCGCCGTCGATACGCAGCACCCGACCCGTCCCTTGCGTCGCGAGGAATCCGTCGCCTGCCGGAGCGACGCCACAGACATCGGTGGCCGGCATGACGTCCGCCAGCGCGCCCGTTGCCACATCGAAGACCATGAGGCAGTCACCGCGCGGCGCGGTCGCCCCGATCCGCTGTCCGTCACCGGAAAAGGTGATGCTGCCGACATACCCCTCGATCCGCCGGGCGAGCGCATCGGGCACCGTGCAGAGGCGCGGTTCACTGTCGGGCCCTACGATGGCGATGGGCGGCACCGACTGCTCCACATCGCCGTTCCATTGCAGCGCGAGCGCGAGCGTGCCGTCCTCCCGCACGGCGAGGTGGCGGATCGAGTTGCGGTGCAGGCTCGCCGGTAGCGCGATGCGGCGCTCCTCGCGCAGCGTTTCATCCAGAAGGGTGAGGTCGGGTGCCATGGTGTCGAGGTTGAGCTTCTCCCGACCGGTGTCGGGGTGCGTACGGATGCCGCCGTTCGCGACCGCGAAGCCGCCGCCCGGCCGGCGCAGGATCTCGTGCGGGCCGATGCCGCCCGACGGGATCTCGGCCACACGCCGGTACCCGGAACCGACGTCCCACAGGCTGATCCGCCCCGCCCCGGTATCGATGTCGTTCTCGGTCAGGAGCAGCATCGCCCCATCCGCCGTGAAGGCGCCATGACCGTAGAAGTGCCGGCCCGCGGGGGCTGCTAGGCGCGACAGCACCGCACCGCTCGTGCAGTCGAGGACGAGGGCGAAGGTACCGGGCCGGCGCGCGATCGCGACGGCCTCCGCGCGGTGCGGGTGCGCGGCCGCCGCATGCCCCCGGCCGGGCAGGTCGATGGCGAAGGCCGAACTGCCATCCGCGCGCAGGCCATGCAGCACGTAGCGGTCCGCACCGTGCCGTGCTGCGGCCAGATAGTCGGGGTCGCCCGCGGCCGCCCAGCCTGTCCGCGGGAGCGCCGTCGTGGCGCCGAGTGCCGCGAGGAACGCGCGCCGCCGCATCAGTCGCCGTCCAGCGCGTTGAAGCTCTGCGAGACCCCCAGCGCGGGTGCGACCTCGGTGGCCAGCGCGCCCTGGATCTCGCGCAGGGCGCTCTGCACCGTCTCGATCCGCAGGCGGCCCTGCGGCGTGGCGACACCGGCGAAGGCGGGATCGTCGAGCTGTTCGATGCGCGCCTGCAGCCGCGCAAAGTCCTCGCGCACGGCGGTTTCGATCTCGTCGTCCGCGACGGCGAGGAACGGACCGGCGTAGTCGGCGAGCGCTGCGACGGAGAGGTCGACGTTGCGCGCCGCCCGTTCGGAGCGCCAGGCTTCCGCCCGGCGGGGGCGCGACCGCTCGAAGGTGCCGAGCGGGCGCGCGAGGCGCTGGTCGATGGTGACCTCGAGCCCGGTGACGAGCGCACTGTAGAGGGCACGCACCGCCTCCTCGGGCTCGAGGTAGTCGAAGTTCCCCTCGGCCCCCGCGCTCCGCATCAGGGTGGTCTCGTCCTGCCATGCGAGGTCGAGCTCCGCGGCGATGCGGTCTATGTCCGCAGCGATGGCCTCGGCGAGACGGCAGTCGTAGCTGCCGGGCAGGGGGGCTTCGCGCTCGGGATCGAAGAGCAGCCAGTCGAGGGCGAAGAAGCCCCGCCCGGCGATGGAAACCTCGGCGAAGGCGGCGGGATCGTCGACCGCCGGATCCTCCCCGGCGATGAGGGCCGCGAGCGTGCGCGGCGTCGCCCCGCGGCCGTCCGGCCAGAACGACAGGGCATAGCCGCGCTCCGCCTCCTCCGTCGGGCCGAAACGCAGATGGCTCACCCGCATCCAGGCGTCGAACGCGTCGTGATAGGCGGTTTCCATGTCGTCGCACGGTGCCGCGGCGAGCGCGTCCGCGGCAGCGGTGAACGCCGCGAAGCCGGGCCGGATGAAGTCTGCGACCTGCGCCTCGACAATATCTGCGGGCTCCTGCGCCGCCGCCGCGAGCGGCAGAAGCAGGGCGGCGAGGGTCATGCGCATCACAGGCTCTCCACGAAGCGGATCAGGGCGGCGCGGTCCTCCGGCGTCATGCCCTGGACCGTGGTGCGCGCGGGCTCCGCCTCGCCACCATGCCACAGGATCGCCTCCAGCAGCGAACGCGCCCGGCCGTCATGAAGGAAGTAGGTGTGGCCGTTCACCGTCTCGGTGAGGCCGATACCCCAGAGCGGCGCGGTGCGCCATTCGGAGCCCGACGCCCGCCCCTCCGCCAGTCCATCGGCGAGGTCCGGGCCCATGTCGTGGAGCAGCATGTCGGTGTAGGGCCAGATGAGCTGGAAGCTCTGCTCCGGCTGATCCTCCAGCCGCGCCGTGACGAAGCTGGGGCGGTGGCAGGTCGCACAGCCGGCGTCGTGGAACAGCGCCTTGCCGCGCAGCACCTGCGGATCGTCCACGTCCCGCCGCACCGGCACGGCGAGGTTGCGCGAATAGAAGGTGACGAGCTCAAGCGCCTGCGCCGAGACTTCCGTCCCGCCCTGTTCGGCATCGTTGCCGTCGGGGGCGGCAAGGCAGGCGGGCTGCGCGTCGGTGCACTCTCCCTGACCCGCGGTGAAGATCGGCGAGGAGAGCCCCATGTCGTTGAAGAACGCGCCTGCCGACTGCTGCCGGATGGTCGGGTTCGAGCCCTTGGGGCCGAACCGGCCCAGCATCGGGCGGTCGAACTCCCGCGACCAGACGACCTGCGCCCGGCCGGAGATGCCGTCGCCATCGGCATCCTCCGGGTCGGCCCAGGCAAGGATGTCATCCACGGGCACCGCCTCCAACAGCCCCAGCCCGATCATCTGCGGCGCCACGCGGGGCGACAGGACGTAATCAGGGCCCAGGGGGCCATAGGCGAGGTCCTCGGCCGTGTAGATCGGACGGCGCAGCGTGGCCGGCGCTTCGCCCGCCAGTTCCACGTCGAAGGTCTCGTAGGTGATGGAGAGGCGGTACTCCGCCGGCACGCCCGGGATCGAGCGGTCCTGCATCTGCGCGCCATAGACCGGATGCGGCGCCATGCCGACATAGCCCTCGATCGCGGCCGCCATCTCCTCCGACAGGCCCGGCACGCCGACCTTCACGAGGAACGAGGTGGTGAGATCCTCCGCCCCTTCCGGCGGATGGCCCCGCCCGTCCTTGAGGTGGCAGCGCTGGCAGGAGCGCGCGTTGTAGAGCGGCCCCAGCCCGTCCGATGCGATGGTCGAGGCCGGCGCCGTCACCCACAGCCGCTTGAAGATGCCGTTGCCGACGAAGAAGTCGCCGCGCCCCTCGAAGCCGAGATTGGCGGACGGGTGCGAGAAGGCATTGACGTCGGCCGCGGCGCGCGAGGTCGCGCCGCCGCCCGGCATCGCCTCGAAGGCCTGGGGCGCGGAGAAAGCCTCGGGCAGTGCCGTGACGCTCTCAATCCGGGCGGCTTCTTCCGCGGTGCGCGGGATCACGTTCAGATGGGGCATATCGAGCGGGATGTCGGCTGCGGCGATACCTGCACCACAAACGAGAATTGTGACGAGACGGTGGGTCATGGCTCTTGCAATCGGTAATTCCTGATTCTTATACTCAGTTAAGGAAGCCGGTGCCAGAGGGCGCCGCGCACCAAGAGGACCGAGCGCATGAGCGCCACCGCGATTGCCCATCTCCCGTCGGCGGAATGCGAAGCGCCGCCCCCGCTTGCCACGCCGAACCACTGGCTCGCCGCGCTGCCGATGCTGCGTCTTGCAGGTCTGCGCTGCCGTGCGCACCGGCGGATCGATCCCTGGCAGGCCTGCCGCTTCCTGTCGCCGGGCACCGATCTGGACGCCTATGTCGACGGCGTGCTGCTGCTGCTGGAAGACGGCCTGGGTCGCCGCCCGGTCTTCCATGCTCCCGCGGCGCGCGATTGCAGCTTCGACGAAAGCTGGCTGCTGCGCCTTCTGGAACGGCAGATGGACGGCGACGGCGCCTCGGTGGAGATGCTGCTTCGCAGCCGCATCCGCCCCGCGGAGCTTCGCCGGATGCGTTTCCTGCTTCGTGGCTTGGCGGAACGGCTCGCCGCGTTACAGTAGAGGGGTAGCGGTCGAGCCACTTCCCAGCCAGACCCATAACGATGGAGCTTGTAGAATGGCCGAAACCGCAATCGAGCTGTCCCCCACCGCGCAAAGCGAGATCGCCGAGGCGCTGAACCAGTGCGTGGCGGAGACGGCGGTGCTCACCATGCTCGCCCAGAACTTCCACTGGAACGTGGAGGGGCCGCATTTCGGGCCGCTGCACGAGCTCTTCCAGACCCTCTACGAGGATCACTTCGTCGGCCAGGACGACCTTGCCGAGCGGATCAAGGCGATCGACATGCATGCCGAGGGCACGCTGGCCGGCATGGTCGCCCGCTCCAAGATCAAGGAGGTCGAGGGCGCGCCGGAGGATACCGAGATGCTCCAGACCCTCATGGAGGCCGAGATGACGCTGGCCAAGACGCTCGCAGGAGCCGCCAACATAGCGGAGACCCACGGCGACCTGCTCACCCAGGACCTCGCCATCGAACGGGGCCGGACGCATGAGAAGTTCGCCTGGATGCTGCGGGCTCATCTGAAGCGAATGTCCTGATCAGGCCGCATCGCGGACCTGCCGCGGCAGGTCCGTACCCTTCTTCCGACAGCGCTTGGCATAGGCCGGCGCCCAGTGGCGATACCGGCCCAACGCTTCCTGCTGCTTCAGGACGAAGGTGATGAAGGCGAGGCGGTGCTTCTCGCCCTTCAGCCGCTTGAACATCGATTTCTGATCCTTGGTCATGGAGCAGCCGATACAGTGGCCCTCCCGCTTGAACTTGCACACGTCGATGCAGGGGCTGGGGGTCTTCTTGCTCATGATCGTACTCTTTGGGTTCGGGCCTTGACGCCCCGGCGGCACCTCTGCCGCCGGGGCGGATGGCTTACTGGAAGACAGCTTCCGGATCGTCGAGGCTGTCGGAACCTTCGAACGCGATGGCCGAGACGTCGAGGGCGGCGACCGCCCGCTCGATGCTGCGGGTCTGGTCGATCAGGGCGTTCACCCCGCCCATGATCAGTGCCTCGCCCTGCGCGTTGCCCCGCTCCAGCATCATGTCGTATTTGAAGCCCGCTTCGGCCGCCGTCTTGATGGCGCCGAGCGCCTCCATCGTGGCGTCGAGGCGGTCGCGCAGCTCCGCATCCACCGCCGGATCGGCCGCGGCCACGAGGTCGGAGAGCGAGGGGCCCTCGGTCACGGTGCCGTCGATGCCGACATAGCGCCCCTCATAGACGTTCTTGATGCCGAGCCCGTCGTAGTAGTGGCTGTTGTGCGTATTGTCGGCGAAGCAGTCATGCTCCTCCTCCGGGTCGTTGAGCATGAGGCCGAGGCGCATCCGCTCGCCTGCCTGCTCCCCGTAGGAGAGCGAGCCCATGCCGGTGAGGATCGCGATGATGCCGGCCGCCTCGTCCTCCATCAGCGTGGCGCGGGCCGCGCCGCCCTCGGTCCACTGGGCGGCCATCCATTCGAGGTCGGAGACGAGGAGGTCGGTCGCGGCCGCGAGGTATTCGCCGCGCCGGTCGCAGTTCCCGTTCGTGCAGTCCGCGCCCGCGGCATAGTCCGTCCACGGCCGATTGCCCGCGCCCGGCCCGTGGCCGTTCAGGTCCTGGCCCCAGAGCAGGAATTCGATGGCGTGATAGCCGGTTGCGACGTTGCTCTCGACTGCATCGGCCTCGTGCAGCTCGCCCTCCAGCAGCGCCGGGGTGATCGCGCCTGCGTCGATCTCCCGTCCCGAGAGGGTGAAGGCCGGGTTGGCGATGACGTTGAGCGCGGCGTATTCGTTCTCGTCGGTCGCACCGCCATAGCTCGCATCGACGTAGTCGATCAGCCCCTCGTCGAGCGGCCAGGCGTTCACCTTGCCCTCCCATTCATCGACGATGGCGTTGCCGAAGCGGTAGACCTCCGTCTGCTGGTAGGGCACGCGGGCGGCGAGCCAGGCGGTCCTGGCCGTTTGCAGCGCCTCCGCCGACGGCTCCGCAATCAGGGCGTTCACAGCCTCCTGCAGGCGCTGGGCCGAGACCAGGCTGTCGCCGTACTTCGCCGCGGCGATATCGGCATAGGTGTCGAGCACCGCCGCGCGATCCTGCGACAGGGCGGGTGTCGCGAGGCATGTTGCTGCCAGGAAGGTGGCTGTCAGTCGATGCATTGCTTTTATCCCTCTCAATGCTGTCTGGGTTGGGTGCGGCCCCTGCGGATGGGGTCCGGTAGGGGGAGGTGCATTCGGGCGAGGCCGAGGCCGACCCGTTCGGCAAGCAGGACGACGGGTAGCCAGGCCTCGGGCCGCACCAGCAGGGAGGCGAGCAGCATCGCGTCCTCGCGCTCCCCGATGGAGGCGGCCGCGATCATGTGGCCGATCGCGCCCTCGTCCCCGGAAATGCACGCGCAGCCCAGGTGGCGGCGCTGCAGCGGGCGGCGCGCCTGGCGCACGAGGCAGGAGGCGAGCTCCTCGAAGTCTTGCCTCCGCGCTTGGGCCTCGCCGGGCGCATGGGCGGCGAAGGCGCGCCAGACCTCGGCCTGCGCCTCCGGGCCCGCGCACCACAGCCGCAGGTAGCCGATCGCCTTCATCTCCAGCACGGGCATGTCGGACAGCCGCCCGACGGCCGCGCCACCGGGGGGCAGGTTCGCAGGGGCCGGGCTCATTTCGTCAGGATCAGCTTGTTCTGGCGGGTGATGCGCAGAGTGTAGACCTTGCCGTCGAGCTCGATGAAGGCGCTGCCTTCCCGCCCGGTCAGCGCGCGGGCGTCATGGGTCGGGAGCCGCGTGTCGTGCGGGTCCGGGCGTGGGTCCGCGCGCGGGTCCGGCGGGGTCATCGCAGGGGCGTCCTCTGCGGCCATCCGGCGCAGTCGAGCGGCCCGCAGCATCCTTCGCTCGTGCAGATCAGTTCCGCAATCATCTCGCATTCGCACCGCTCCAACTGGTCCGTGGGCGGCGGGAGGTCCGGCGCCGGACGGACGGGCATCCTGGTTCGGGGATCGGTCCGCATGGGGGCCTCCCTCGCCTGTGGGTCGCTGGCTGGTCCGGAGCAGGGCCGGATGGCTGCGGGACCTATCCTGAGCGAAAAAGTCGGGAGCGTCAATCCTGAGTTTTACGCTCGGGTATAGGCGGCCCTCGGCATCCGCTCCTCAGGCGGATCGGCGATGGTGCTAGGGGCAAGGCGACGGCGCTCGCGACCCCATGCGCTCCTGAATGCAGCCCTCCACCTGATCCCGGAACCAGGCGTTCAGGGGATCGGTCCTGCGCCGTTCGTGCCAGCACATGCGGACGGGAACCGGATCGAGGTCGAACGGCAGGGCCGCCAACCCGAGTTCCAGACGTCGCGCATGGTGACGCGCGATCGGTTCGGGCATCGTCGCGACGGCGCCCGTCTGCAGGACCAGGTCCGGGATGGACGCGAATCTCGGCGTCCACGCAATTACGCGGCGGCGGTGCCCCATGCCGGCCAGTCGCAGATCGGTATAGCCCACATCCTCGTCTCGAAAGCCGGCGGCGACGTGCGTCGAGGCCAGATACGCGTCGAGGGTGGCGGGCGGCGCCAGATCCAGTCGATGCAAAACGATGAACGGCTGCTGGAACAGAACCGCATTCCCAAGGCCGCGTGGCGGTGCCGGAGCCACCGAGACGGCCAGATCGACGCGACCCTCGTCGACCTCCTGCCACACCGACCGATGATCGACCTCCCGGACACGCAGCACCAGACCGGGGGCGCTCCCTTGGAGGCGGGAGACCAGGTGGGCGAACGCGATCTCGTGAACGTCATCGGACAGGCCCAGCTTGATCTCCGTCTCCACCGTCGCGGGGTCGAACTCGGAATGGG
This sequence comes from Roseobacter sp. HKCCA0434, assembly GCA_032464575.1. Lineage (GTDB taxonomy): Bacteria > Pseudomonadota > Alphaproteobacteria > Rhodobacterales > Rhodobacteraceae > Pontivivens. The sequence goes on along the minus strand of JAWDKM010000005.1, from coordinate 81,415 downwards.
TCAGCGTCTGCGTGATCAGATGCAGGGGGTCCCGTATCTCGAGCCAGAGCGCTTCCGCGCGCGGGGTCGGCTTGACGCCCTTCGGAGTCTTCTCGAACAGCCGGTCGCCGAGGATGTCCCGAAGCCGTGCCACCGACTGGCTCACCGCCGGTTGCGAACGGCCGAGACGTTCCGCGGCCAGCCGGAGATTTCTCTCGGCCATGATCGCATCGAATACGACCAGCAGGTTCAAATCGAGGCGCATTGTCATAATTATAGCTTATGATGATCGATAAGCCGTTCAATTGGAAGATATGAGCGCCGGTCCATAGCTTCGGCTCATCGGCGAACCGCCGATACCTCGAGACAAGGATCGGACCTATGATCACCAAGAATCTGCGCATCAACGAACTCGGCGATGAAGCCTTCGAGACCTACCTGCGTTATCTGCGTGCTCTCGATGCCAAGGATATCGAGACCTATGCGACGTTCCTCGCCGACGATGTCTCGATCCAGTTCGGCAACGCTCCGGCCCTGCACGGCAAGCGCGACGTCATCGACATGCTGGGCGGCTACTGGCAGAGCTTTCGAACCATCGAGCACGACCTTCTCAACATCTACGGCTCCGACGACGCCTACGTCCTGGAGGCGCTGAACCACTACGAGCGCCATGACGGGAAGAAGATCACGGTCCGCGCGGTCGCTTTCACCGACAGGGACCCGAACGGCCTCGTGACGTCGATCAGGATCTTTGGAGACACGTCGCCCCTGTTCGAAGACTGATCGTCGCGAGCATGGCGGACGTGGTGGCGGGACCTTCATATCGACGGTCCTGCATGGCTGCCCTCTCCCCTGCTTGCGCGGCCCGCCGCTCGAAACCGCGCTCGTCCGACGATCGGGATCGGCTCGGCGTCTGTCCTCGCATCTGTTGTGCGAGGCTGTGTCAAAGGGCAGGGTGCAGAGGCCGGGGAGACATGCCCCCAATGACGGCGTCGTGGGGATCTCCGCGATCTGCGGCGCGTCCCTGTCGCGGTCGGCATCATTGAGCAGCGACACGATCATCGCGCCGGCCTTCTGGCGGATGGCCCGCGGCGTGACGTCTATGGTGGTCCGCGCCGGCACGCTGACGGCGGCGATGTCGTAGGCGCCGAAACCGGCGATGGTGCGCCGTATGCACTCGGCCCGCGCAGCCTCGGGGCAGGGGACGTCGACGCCGTGCAGACAGCCCGGTCGCGGCTCCTCGACAGGGTTGCCGCGTTCCGGGCCAATGCGGCCTGCGCCTTCGATCTGGTCGAGCGGGTCGATCTGGCGCGCGGGACGATCCGCGTCCGCCTCTCTGCGGGCGCCTATGCTGCGATAACCGGATGCGAGGAACAGGAGATCGCGGCCGAGGCCCTCGTGATCCGCGCCCCGTTCACCGAACGCAAGCGCGGCGTCGAGACCAAGCTCTATCTCGGCGCACCGCTCCCGGAGCATGACCACAGGCTGATCCGCAACATCGTCACCGCCCGCCGCTGGCTCGATGATTTGACCAGGGGCATATCCTTTGCCGCCATCGCCGCGCGAGAGGGCATGTCGAAGCGGCGGGTGCAGGACCTCGTCGATCTCGCCATGCTGTCGCCCCGGCTGCTGGACCGGATCGCGGCCGGCGAACAGCCGGACGGGCTTGCCACGGATGCCCTGATCAAGCGGGGCTTTCCGGCGCGGTGGAGCGAGCAGGAGCGGCAATTCCCGCGTGGCTGAGCAGCCCGCGATGGCGGCCGCCTGTCCAACCTAGGACCGTCGATTTCCCGAAGAGAGACACGGCCCTGCAGTCGGCGCAATCCCCGGCCGCTCGACCGTCTCGAACGAGTCGGCCCGCCGGCAAGCACCTGAGTTCCCGCCGGAAAACCTGGCAACCTCGCGTCGTCTCGCAAAGAGTAGGCTACCTGGCTGGGGTGGTAGGATTCGAACCTACGACCTGCGGTACCAAAAACCGTTGCGCTACCACTGCGCCACACCCCAACCGGTGAGCCGTGTCTTAGTGAGGCCGGCGGGACGCTGCAAGGGGGAATCGTATGCTTGCGCCGCGATTCCGTCCGGCCGAAGCTGGGCCGCAAACGGGAGGGGAGGGCGCGATGCAGGGTTACCGGTTCGAGACCGTGGCGAGGTTGATCGTGGGGGCCGGGCAGACGGCCGAGATCGGGCCGCTCATGGCAGCGCTGGGTGCGCGCCGGATCGGGCTGGTGACGGACCGGACCGTGCGCGAGCTCGGCCTCATCGACGAGGCGCTGGCGGGGATCGAGGCGGCGGGGCTTGGCGTAACCACCTATGACGGCACGCTGCCCGATCCCACGACAATCATGCTGGACGACGCATGCGCGGCGCTCGCTGCCTGCGACGGCATCGTGGGCGTCGGCGGCGGCTCCTCGCTCGATATCGCGAAGCTGGTGGCGGTGCGTCTTGCGGGCGATCAGCCCCTGGCGGAGATGTTCGGCGTCGGCAACGTGCGCGGCGGGCGGCTGCCGCTGATCCTCGCGCCGACCACCGCCGGGACCGGATCGGAGGTCACACCGATCTCCATCCTGACGACCGAGAGTGAGGAGAAGCAGGGGGTCGTCAGCCCGCAGCTGCTGCCCGACGCGGCGGTGCTGGACGCCCGCCTGACATTGGGCCTCCCCCGCGCCGTGACGGCGGCCACCGGGATCGACGCGATGGTCCACGCGATCGAGGCCTATACGTCGAAGCACCGGAAGAACCCGATCTCCGACGCGCTGGCGCGGGAGGCGCTGCGGCTGCTCGGTGGAAATATCGAGCGGGTCTGCGCGGTGCCCGACGACGTGGCGGCGCGGGAGGCCATGCTGCTTGGCTCCTGCCTCGCCGGGCAGGCCTTCGCGAATGCGCCGGTCGCCGCGGTGCATGCGCTCGCCTATCCGCTGGGCGGACGCTTCCACGTGCCGCACGGGCTCTCGAATTGCCTGGTGCTGCCAGAGGTGCTCGCCTTCAATCAGCCCGCTGCGGGGGAGATGTATGCCGAGCTTGCGCCGCTCGCCTTCGGGCCGGGCGTGCCGCTGGCGGAGGGCTTCCGCGCACTGGCCGCGCGGCTCGGCGTGCCGACGCAACTGCGCGATGTCGGGGTGAGCCACAACCACCTGCCGCAACTCGCCGAGGATGCGATGAAGCAGACGCGGCTCCTGGTGAACAATCCGCGCGAGGTCACGCTGGAGGACGCGCGGGCGATCTACGAGGCGGTGTTGTAGGGGGCCAGACTGGTTCCGGTGTCGAGCGGTCCCGGATCAGGTCCGGGACGGTCCCAAGGGGTAACCGCCCCGGCCCCCGCACCGGGGTCGCCCGGACGCTGAAAGCGGCTCTCAAGGAAAGCGTCATCCTCGGATTACGACCCCAGGATCTACGAATGCAGTAGATGCTCCGGTCAGGCCGGAGCAGGACGGCGCTCAACATGGCTCTTCCGCCCGGCGGCACCGCCGGGCAGCGCCCGACCCTCCCCGCGGGGGGGGCGCTCTGGCAACGGGTCAAGATGCTCGACGCTCATCGCGACGGCGAACCAGCCGCCACGATCCGGCGGATCAAAGCGCCCACCCAGGGTCGGGCGCTGCCCTCTCCTATACGTTGCGTTTAGTTCCGCAGGTACCGGAACAGGCTCGCGGCAAGCCACCCCAGCGACAAGGCCAGCGCCACCGACAGGAGGCCGTAGATCAGCGGGCGTTCCTGGGCGAGGCGGAAGGTCCAGTCCTCGATCCCGCTCTTGCGCACCGCGATCTGCGTCTCGAAGCTGGATATCACGGCCTTGTCGCGGGTCAGGAACACCCGTGCGGTATAATCGCCTTCCACCAGATTGGCCGGCAGACGGACCGCGACGTCGAACAGGGTCTCGTCGGTCAGGCGCACTGCGCCGGGAAGCTCACGGTAGAGGCCCTGCCCGGTGCGCTGCCGGATGACGGCCTCGCGAAATGCCCGCGTGTCCTCGACATCCGCAGGGGCGTCGCGCAGCACGACCTGCCATTCCAGCCCGATCTGGTGCCGCATCTGGTCCGTGTAGCTCAGCATCTCCCGCAGCGCGACGGTCGAGGCATTGGCGTAGAAGTAGGGCGCGCGATCCACCACCACCGTGTCGCGGTTCACCCAGACGCCGGCGATGCGCGCCTTGCGCCGCACCGTCACCGGGTCGACCGGTCCGACGATGGAAACCAGCACCTGCAGCGGCCCGGCATCGGCGGGCGGCGGGGCCTCGCGCTTGACCGCGCCGAAGACGAAGATCTCCGATCCCTCGAAGAACGCGGTGATCGACACCTGGTTCTGGCTGAGGCCCGCCACGATCTCCTCCCCCCGCGCCGGGCCGAGCAGCAGGAAAAGGAGAAACGCAAGACGGATCATGCGGACGTGATCGAATAGAGGTCGGCGGGCGTCGCCACGAGGTCATAGGCGAGCTTCAGACACACGGCCAACACGAGGCCGGCGAGCAGGATGCGCACCTGCTCGGCCCTGAGCTTCACCGCGATCTGCGCTCCGATCTGCGCGCCCACGACGCCCCCGAGCAGCAGGATCAGCGCCAGCAGGGTGTCCACGGTGTAGTTCTGCGTCGCGTGCATCACCGTGGTGAAGGCGGTCACGAACATGATCTGGAAGAGCGATGTGCCGATCACGACCGCCGTCGGCATCCCGAGCAGGTAGATCATCGCGGGCACCATGATGAAACCGCCGCCCACCCCCATGATCGCGGCAAGGATGCCGACGAACAGACCCACACCGAAGGGCGGGATGGCTGAGATGTAGAGGTTGGAGGTCCGGAACCGCATCTTCAGCGGCAGACCGTGCACCCATCCGTGCCGCCGCCGCCGCCGCACCGGCTGATTGCGCCGGGTGCGCCGCAGGGCCTGCAGGCTCTCGACGAACATTAGAGAGCCGATGATGCCGAGGAAGATGACGTAGCTCAGCGTCACCATCAGCTCGATCTGCCCGATCTCGCTGAGCCGCCGGAAGATGTCGACGCCGATCGCGGACCCCACGATGCCGCCGGCCAGCAGCACGCAGCCCATCCGGACGTCCACCGTGCGCCGCCGCAGATGGGCCAGCGCGCCCGAGAGGCTCAGCCCGGTGATCTGCGGCGCCTGTGTCGCCACGGCCACGGCAGGCGGGATCCCGATGAAGATGAGCAACGGGGTCAGCAGAAAGCCGCCGCCGACCCCGAACATCCCCGACAGCACCCCGACCAGACCGCCCAATCCCAGCAAGAGGAAGAGGTTGATCGAAACCTCGGCGATCGGGAGATAAAGCTGCATGGGTGCCCTTTCGCGGGCGCGGAACGGATGTTGCTGCGCATCTTGGCCGCTCCCGCTGCAGCGCACAAGTCAGCGGCGCAGAACCTCCTGCTCGATCGAGAACATGTTGCGCGGCAGATCCATGTTCTGCTCCATCGACGCAAGCTGGATCGTTGTTCTCTGACCTTGCGGGTTCGTGGTCACCCATTGCGTCAGCGCCAGAGGGTTCTCGGAAAACACCATTTCCAGCGTGCCGCTGTCCGGATCGTCGGGATCGATGGCGACCAGCGTGGTCTGGGCTGCGGATTTGCGGATGCGCTGCACCGCACCGGTGTTCAGCAGGTCGATGCGGTCGCGCAGGATCAGGTTGAGCGGCGTGCGCCCGACCGGGTAGCGGTGCGGATCGTCGTTCGAGTTCCGATCGACCACCGCGACCCACGTCCCGTCGGCGACGATCACGTGCGGATGGGGTGCATCGTACTCGAACTTCATCAGGCCGGGCTTGCGCAGCCAGTACTGGCCTGCCGATTGGGATCCATCCGAGTTGAACTGGACGAAGCGGCCGCGCGCCGAGCGCATGGCATTGAGATAGGCGTCGATCCGTTCGAGTTCGGCAGCACCCTGCGCCCGGCCCGCCGTCGCGAGGCCGGTTGCACCAAGGGCCGTCAGGCCCGCGATGAAGACACGTCTTTCCATGACATCTATATGCGCGACGCCGGCGATCGGTTCCACGCCCGGTCGCTCACCTTCGCGGGAGGACGACCTCGCCCGGAAGACCTTGTCTCAGGAGGGTTTTCGGCCCGGGTTCCCGATTTTCCCCATTTATTAACTTGGCATTTTAGAATCGGCGTTCCGAACCAGACGGCGCCTCGGGCGTAAGTCCGGCACGGCCATGAGCTGAGCATTCTGCGAATCAACTTTAGCGTGTAACTTGGGTGGAGTTTTGCGCTTGAGGTAGATTGCCCCGATCACGGCCTGTTCTGGAGCGGGCGTTCACGCGCCTGAAAACGTGGGGTTTTGGACATGAAATGCTTTGTTTGGGCCGCGCTCGCCGCGGCCCTGATTTCCGTGTCGGCATCCGCCGACAGCGTTCGGGTGCGGGGCACCATCGACAGCGTCGACCTGCGCCGGGTCGAGAACGCCGAGGACGGCGCCCGGATCTATCTGCGCTCGCTCGGCGGCAGCGTCGCCTACGCGGACGACATCGCGGCCGAAGCCAACGAACGCAACATGACGGTCGTCGTGCGCGGCGGCCGGAACAACGCATCTGCCAGTTGCCGGATCGTCATGCTGGCCTGGCGCGTCTCCTACGAACGCGGGGCCTACTGCGGCTTCCATGTCGGTCGCTCGCGGCTGAGCGGGCTCAACACGCGGGCGGAGACGACGCGCAACCTGATGGAGCTCGACCCGACCGGTCAGCTTCTGGCGCTCTATGGGTCGCGGGCGGGTGCCTTCAATCCCAGCGGCCGGGTCGTGGTGTGGCTGCCGCTGGAACAGCTCATGGCGATCAAGGACGGCCAGCCGCGCCGGCAGGTGCAACGCCGCTCCCATCTGCTGCCCGACGGGTTCGACCAGTGGATGCGGCGCTAGCCGCATGAGCCGGGGCGGTGTTCGAATGGCCGCGAAACCCGGGCGAAGGACGCAGGCCGTCGCCACCGCGCGACGCGCCGTCCTTCGCCATCCCCAGGATATGCGGAGGGCAGGACGTCGTCGATGGGCCGGGCGGACCGGCAGGGGACCGGCATGGAGGACCTGATGCGGGTCGCCGAGACACAGAAGTTCTCGGTGCTCGAGCAGAACGACGACCGCCTCGTGCTGTCCAGCAGGCCGTTTCTGGTCAGAACGATCACCATCGTGGCCCTGAGCCCCCTCCTGCTGATCCCCCTCGCCTTCCTGATCCCGCACCTGTCGGGCGATGCCCGGCCCGGGGCCGGTGGTGCGGACTTCGCCCTGTTCCTCGCGCCGATCCTGGCCGGCTTCGCCGTCGTCGCGACGCTCTTCGTCATAATCACCCAGAACTACAAGTTGTACGAGTTCGACGTCCGCGGGGACCTCGTCCGCTACGCGCAGCGCAAACTTCCCAGTCGGGCACCGGTGAAGAGGGAATTCAGGCTCTCCGAACTGGGGGACCTGCAAGCGCAGCGCGGCGTAGTCCGGACGTCGAGAAACGGCTTCATCCACACCTATTTCATATTCGCGACCGGTCCCCGGGGCCTCTTCGTACTTCCCATGCGGGATCAGCCCGACCGGTCGGACGACGTCCTGAAGTGGATTGCCGCCGCAAGGCGAAGAGCGGCAAAGATCGCCTCGGAATAGCGGTTTCGAGACCGGCGAGAGGGTAACCCGACGTGCGACCAACCTATGGGAGCGGCGGCCACAATCATCTGATATCAATGAGGAAATTTGTGGCGGACCGAGGAGGATTCGAACCCCCGACCCCCAGATTCGTAGTCTGGTGCTCTATCCAGCTGAGCTATCGGTCCGCGGTGAGAGGCTACCTATCCCCGCCCGCGAGGCTTTGCAAGGGCGAAATCTCGGCCGGGCGGACGACCTTCAGATCACGCGACGGCAACACGATCCGGAAGGTCGTTCCGCTCGTCGACGTCTCTGCCAGTTCCAGCCGCCCGCCATGTCCCCGCACCAGTTCGGAGGAGATGGCAAGGCCCAGCCCGGTACCCCCGCGCCGCTGTCCGCCCTGAAAGGGCTTGAACAGGTGTTCGATCGCCTTGGTCGGCAGGCCCGGACCGGTGTCGCAGATCAGGACCTCCGCCATGTCGCCCATGTCGGTGCCGTCGATCCGGATCTCGCCGCCGCCTGGCTGGTTCTCCATCGCCTGGCGGGCGTTGCGCACGAGGTTGAGGATGACGCGGTAGAGCTGCTCTGGATCGGCCTCGATCCGCATCCGGGAAGGCACCGCGTTCTGGAAGCTGACGGGACAGTCGGGGCGGGCGAGGAGTTCCGCCTCGAACACGTCGGCGACCAGCGCGCTGAGGTCCACGATCCGCTTCTCCGGCGGCGCCTCCTCCGCCCGGCCGAAGCTCAGCGTGCTCTCGCACAGGCTCACCGCGCGGCTGAGCGAACCGACGAGCTTCGGCGCCGTACGGCGCACCCGTGGATCGGCCGAGGTCTCCAGCCGGTCCGCGAGGAGGCTGGTGGTGGTGAGGATGTTGCGCAGGTCATGGCTGATCTTCGCCACCGCCTCGCCCAGGGCTGCCAGCCGGTCCTTCTGCTTCAGGGCCGAGATGAGCTGCGTCTGCATGTCCGACATCGCCTGCTCCGCATCGCGGAACTCGCGCAGGCGCGACTCGGGCTGGATGATCCGCTCCGGATTCTCGTAGTCCTCGCGGAAGGCGGCCATGTGACCCACCACCCGCTTGATCGGCCGCCCGATGAAGCGGTTGACCGCGATCAGCAGGAGCCCGGCCGTGATCAGCGAGATGATAAGCGACAGCACGAGGATGCGCAGGCCGTAGGCCACCAGCGCTTCGCGCATCGGCGTCTCGGGCACCGTGATCTCGATGGCCGTGCCGCCGCCCTGCACCGGCAGGCCGATCACCCGGACCATCCGGTCCCCGCCGTAGAGGAGCAGCTGGAACGCGTCCCGGATCAGCACGATAGGCCCCGCGCCGCGCAGGTCATAGGTCTCGGCAATCGGCTCCGGCATGGGGGAGGCGAGGATCAGCTCCCGCATGAAGTCGCGACGCAGCACGATGTTGGTGACACCTGCATTGGCGAGCAACTCCTCCTCCAGCGCCGGTGCCACCATGTCGTCCGGCGTCGCGAGCAGCGCGAGGGAGGCGATCTGCGCGCGCTCCAGCCGTTCCTGCAGGTAATCGGCGCGAAAGCGGGAGATGGAGGGGACGAAGATCGCGACCTCGGCAATCATCACGAAGATGATCGTCAGAGCGATGACGCGTCCTGCCAGTGAATGCAACATGTCTGCAAGGCCCCCGAGGCCGCCCGTCAACCTTGAAAATACGGGCGAAAACCCCGGCGCACAACCCGTGCGCGGAGCGTATGACATGCGTACGCCCAACAAACCCGCCGGGCATTCGACGCGAAGAGGTCAACGGCGCCCGCCGTCCGCCTCCGGCGGGCGTACTTTAACCAAGAAGAAAGACCTGCCGTGTCAGATGCCGGGGCGGTACAGGCGGGCGCGCCGATGACCGCCCAAGGAGAAGTCCCTCGTGTTCCGGGGCGCCGGAGCCGAGGGCACTTCCTCTCCCATTTCTTCTTGGCCCAAATACGCAAGCCCGGTCACATGGCCGCGAACCGCATCAGATGGATGTCCTCGTCGCCGAGGATCTGGCCGAGCAGGCTCAGACGCTTCGCCGCATGGGCCACATCGTATTCCCAGGTCATGGCGATGCCGCCATGGAGCTGGATCGTCTCCTCCGCGATCATCCGGCCGGTGGCGCTGGTCGTGTACTTGGCGGCGGCGGCGTAGCGCGCACCCTCATCGGTGCCGAGGTGGTGGGCCGCGTTGATCACGGCGGAGCGGGCCTGCTCGATCTCCGTCACCATATCGACGGCACGGTGCTGAAGCGCCTGGAACTTCGAGAGCGGCACGCCGAACTGCCGGCGGGTCTTGAGATAATCGATGGTGGTGTCCTTGCAGCGCTCCATCACGCCGAGCGCCTCGGCCGACAGGGCCAGCAGCGCCCGGTCGAGCACGAGGTCGAGCGGGGTGTCGAGGCGGGTCGCGGGCGCCGCGTCGAAGCGGACATCCGCACCGCGCCCGCCATCCATCAGGGCATAGGGGGTGAGGGACGCCGCATCGGCCTCGACGGCGAAGAGGGCAGGGGCACCGCCCTCCTGCGCGGAGACGAGGAAGATGTCGGCCGCCTCGGCATTGGCGACGGCGACCTTGGTGCCCGTCAATGCGCCGTTGTCGACGCGTGCGGACAGCCGCGCCGGATCGAAGGCGGTGCCCGGCTCGGAATGGGCGAAGGCCGGGATCAATCCGCCGGCGATGACCTCCTCCCGCCGGGCCTCGGGCAGCGCGCGGGCGGCCAGCGCGCCGAGGAAGGGCTCCAACACCAGCGCGCGGCCCAGCCGTTCGAAGACCAGCGCGATGTCATGGCCGTGGCCGCCGAAGCCGCCCTCGTCCTCCGAAAAGAGCGCGCCGATCAGGCCAAGCTCCGCCATCTCGCCCCACATCTCCCGCGACCAGCCGGCCTCGCCGTCCGCGATCTTCATCCGGGTCGGATGGTCGTAGCGGTCGGCAAGGAAACGCTCCAGCGTGTCGGCAAGCATCCGGCGGTCGTCGGTCAGCGTGAAGTCCATGGGTCGTGTCCTGTGGGGGCCGGGAATTTTTGGTGGCGGTCCCGGCGCGGGGCCGGGACGGTTGCTTTTGGCATCGCTGCTCCGGGCCGGACCCGGAGTCTCCCTCAATTGTGAGGTTCCGGCGTTCGCCGGAACAGCGACGAGCGTCAGAAGCCCAGCATCGCCTTCGAGACGATGTTCTTCTGGATCTCGTTGGACCCGCCGAAGATCGAGAGCTTGCGGTTGTTGAAGTAGTCCTTCGCGGCATAGGCCGCACCGTCCGGCCCGACCTGCGGGCCGTTATAGCCCTCCTCCAGCGCCTCGCTGACGAAGGGCTGGGCCTGCGGACCCATCGCGCGCATGAAGAGCGCGTTGATCTCCTGCCGGATCTCGGTCCCCTTGATCTTGAGGAGCGAGCTTTCGGCCCCCGGCGCGGCACCGCCCGCCGCGGCGGCCAGCACCCGCAGGTTGGTGGTCTTCATGTTTTCCAGCGCAATCTCGACCCGGGCCATGCGGGCGGCGAAGAGGGGATCGTCCGCCTTCTCCGTCTGGCCGACGACAGCCTTGAGCTCGGCCAGCGCTGCGGTCGAGAAGCCGACGCCCGCGATCCCCGTCCGCTCGTAGGTCAGCAGGTATTTCGCGATGGTCCAACCCTGGTTCTCTTCGCCCACGAGGTTCTCCACCGGCACCCGCACATCGGAGAACCAGACCTCGTTCACCTCGTGATCGCCCTCCAAGAGAGGGATCGGGCGGACCTCGATGCCCGGGCTGTTCATGTCGATGAGGAGGAACGAGATCCCTTCCTGCGGCTTGTCCTCCTTCGAGGTGCGCACGAGGCAGAAGATCCAGTCGGCGTGCTGGCCGAGCGTGGTCCACGTCTTCTGCCCGTTCACGATGTAGTGGTCGCCGTCCCGGACGGCCGTCGTCTTCAGCGAGGCGAGGTCGGAACCCGCGCCCGGTTCCGAATAGCCCTGGCACCACCAGTCGGTGCCGTCGAGGATGCGGGGCAGGTAATGCGCCTTCTGCGCCTCCGAGCCGTATTTCAGCAGGACGGGGCCCAGCATGTTGACGCCGAAGGGGACGATGCGCGGCGCATGGGCGCGGGCGCATTCATCTTCGAAGATGAACTTCTCCACCGGCCCCCAGCCCGGTCCGCCATGCTCCACCGGCCAGTGATTGGCGAGCCAGCCCTTGTCGTCGAGCTTCGCGTGCCAGCCCTCCATGTCCTCCTTCGTGAGGTGCTTTGAGGTGCGGACCTTCTCGGCGAGGCGGGGCGAGAGGTTGGCGGCGAGCCAGTCGCGCACCTCCTGCCGGAACGCCTCCTGCTCCGGGGTGAAGTCGAGGTTCATCGGTTGGCCTCCTTGTCCGTCGCTGTTCCGGGCTTGACCCGGAGCCTTCTCGTTCGGCGAGGTTCCGGCCTGCTCCGGAACGGTGGGTCGCCTAGTGGATCTCGATCAGCCCCGCAGCACCCTGGCCGCCGCCGATGCACATGGTCACGACCGCCCACTTGGCGCCGGTGCGTTTGCCCTCGCGGATGATGTGGCCGACCTGGCGGGCGCCGGTCATGCCGAAGGGGTGACCGATGGCGATGGAGCCGCCGTTGACGTTGAGCTTGTCGTCCGGGATCCCCAGCCGGTCCTGGCAGTAGAGGACCTGGCTCGCGAACGCCTCGTTGAGCTCCCAGAGGTCGATGTCGTCGACCTTCAGTCCCGCGCGGTCGAGCAGCCGGGGAACGGCGAAGACCGGACCGATGCCCATCTCGTCGGGCTCGCAGCCCGCGACGGCGAAACCGCGGAAGGTGGCAAGCGCCTCGATGCCCTCGGCCTTCGCGGCGCCGGCCTCCATCAGCATCACGCCCGCCGCCCCGTCGGAGAGTTGGGAGGCGTTGCCGGCGGTAACGAAGTTGCCCTCGCCCCGCACGGGTTGCAGGCTCTCCAGCCCCTCCAACGTCGTCTGCGGGCGGTTGCAGGTGTCGCGGTCGACGGTAACCGTCTTCTCCGAGATCTCCCCGGTCTCGCGGTCCTGCACGGCCATGACGGTCTCGATCTCCATGATCTCGTCGTCGTACTTCCCGGCCTGCTGGGCCGCGGCATAACGCTGCTGCGAGCGCAGTCCATAGGCGTCCTGCCGTTCGCGGGAGATGCCGTAGCGCTGCGCCACGATATCTGCCGTGTCGATCATCGGCAGGAAGATCTCGGGCTTGTGGTCGAGCAGCCAAGGGTCCTCGTCCATCGGACCCTTCTTGCCGGGGATCTGGCTGACGACCTCGACACCACCCGCCACGACGGCCTCCGCGCCCTCGTTCTCGATCCGGTTGGCTGCCATGGCGACCGTCTGCAAGCCGGAGGAGCAGAAGCGGTTCACGGTGGCCCCCGCGATGGAGACCGGAAGACCTGCGCGGATCACGATCTGACGCGCGACATTGCCGCCGGTGGTCCCCGACGGGAAGGCGCAGCCGATCAGGCAGTCCTCGACCAGTTCGGGATTGGCACCCGCGCGCCGCACCGTTTCCTCGATCACGGTGCCGCCCAGCGTGGCGCCGAAGGTGCGGTTGAACTCGCCCCGGTGGGCTTTGGTCAGCCCCGAACGGGCGGACGAGACGATCACGGCTTCGCGCATGGTGTTTCCCCCTGTCGTTTTGCCATGGAGCCTAGCGCGGTTCCGCGGCCGCGCGCCACTGACGTCGCGTCGCGCAGCCCCTTGTGGCCGAAGCGCCGCTCACCCATATTTCTTGTATCCGGGCCGCCGATACCGGGACCCGGGCACATGTCGCTTGACGCAACGAGGACATCGCCATGACACGCCATTCCTTTGGCTCGCACCCGTTCCTGCTCGGCTTCGAGGAACTCGACCGGCTGGTGGAGCGGACGGCCAAGGCCGGGTCGGATGGATATCCGCCCTACAACATCGAACAGACGGCCGAGAACGCCTACCGCATTACACTCGCGGTGGCCGGCTTCGCGGAGGACGACCTCGCGATCACGCTGGAAGACCGGCAACTCCTGATCCGGGGCAAGCAGACGGATCCGGCGGCGGAGCGGGTGTTCCTCCACCGCGGCATCGCGGCGCGGCAGTTCTCCCGCTCCTTCGTGCTCGCGGAGGGGGTGGAAGTGACCGGAGCGCAACTGGAACACGGCCTGTTGAACATTTCGCTCGAACGCAAGGCGCCCGAGCGCGTTGTTCAGTCGATCGAGATCAAGCGGTCATGACGGAAAAAGGAGATACGGAGATGAGGGAACACGCCCCCGACGCGCTGCCGGACCGGACCGTCTATGTCCGCACCATCAGCGCCGATGACCTGCCCGAGGACGTTCGGGCGCAGACGGATCTGACCACGCTCTACGCGATCCACGCCGAAACCGGTGAGCGTATCGCCATCGTCGGCGACCGCCGCCTGGCTTTCGTCGTGGCGCGCCAGCACGAGATGGCACCCGTCAGCGTGCACTGAACAGGTCACGACGAGATGTGAAGGCCCCGCCGGCGCGCGGGGCTTTTTCGTTTCAGGCAGGGCGCGTATTGGCACGCAGCCAATCGGCGAAATCGGCTTCGGAACACGCGCCTGCCGCCAGCGCAAGTACGGCCCGCACCGCGTCGACCTGTTCGGTGGCCAGCAACCTGCCGTTGATGCGGAGAAAGACGAAGGCCGCGAGGAAGGCCGTTCGCTTGTTTCCGTCGACGAAAGGGTGGTTGCGGGCAAGACCGAACGCGTAGCACGCCGCGAGGGCATGCAGGTCCGTCTCACCGTAAGCATAGGCGTTGCGTGCTCGGGCAAGCGCGGAATCGAGCATTCCGGCATCGCGAATGCCCACAGGGCCACCATGCTCTGCAAGCTGCGTGTCGTGCATCGCCTCGACGACCTGCGGCAGCAACCAGTTCGGTTCGTTCACTTTGCCAGTTCACGCAGGGTCTCGCGATAGAGCCGCATGCCCTCCTTCGCCGCATCCATCTGGACATCGAAATCGGGATCGTAGGGGGTGAGGCGCATGGAGCCGTCGGGCGCCTCGGTAATGAAGAGCCGGTCACCGTCAGTCACGTTGAGGCGCGCGGTTACCTCCCTCGGCAGGACGATGCCGAGAGAATTGCCGACCTTGCGGATCTTGAGAGCGGTCATCGGTTGGTCCTTTCCGTTGCCACATATGTAGTAACATCGGGGCGCGATGACCAGAGTGTTGGCTCCGCAAACGAAAGGCCCCGGCGCTTGGGCCGGGGCGGTTTCAAGTCGTGCAACCGTGCGGGACCGGGTTCGGCACCGCTCCGACATCAGGCGGCGATCAGGCCCATCTGTTCGAGCTTCAGGATCACCTGCTGGGCGCAGAAGTCGACCTCCTGCCCTTCGGTGTCCACGACAAGCTCGGCCTGTGTCGGCGCCTCGTAGGGGTCGGAGATGCCAGTGAATTCCTTGATCTTGCCTTCGCGAGCCAGCTTGTAGAGGCCCTTGCGGTCACGCCGCTCGCATTCCTCCAGCGAGGTGGCCACATGGACCTCGACGAAGGCGCCGAAGCTTTCGATGTCCTCGCGCACGGCCCGGCGGGTCGCGGTGTAGGGTGCGATGGGCGCGCAGATCGCGATGCCGCCGTTCTTGGTGATCTCGGAAGCGACATAACCGATGCGGCGGATGTTGAGGTCGCGGTGCTCCTTGGAGAAGCCGAGCTCGGAGCTCAAGTTCTTCCGCACGATGTCCCCGTCGAGCAGCGTCACCGGGCGGCCGCCCATCTCCATCAGCTTGACCATCACGGCATTGGCGATGGTGGACTTGCCGGAGCCGGAGAGGCCGGTGAAGAACACAGTGAAGCCCTGCTTGGAGCGCGGCGGCTTGGTGCGGCGCAGCTCCTCGACCACCTCGGGGAAGGAGAACCACTCGGGGATCTCCAGCCCCTCCTGAAGACGGCGGCGCAGCTCGGTGCCGGAGATGTTGAGGACGGTCGCGTCCTTTTCCACCTCGTCGATCGGCTGGTATTCGGCCCGCTCCTGCACGTAGACCATGTGCTTGAAGTCCAGCATCTCGATGCCGATCTCGTCGGCGTGCTGGTTGAAGAGGTCCTGCGCGTCGTAGGGGCCGTAGAAGTCCTCGCCGGCGGAGTTCTTGCCGGGCCCGGCGTGGTCGCGGCCCACGATGAAGTGGGTGCAGCCGTGGTTCTTGCGGATCAGGCCGTGCCAGACCGCCTCCCGCGGGCCGGCCATGCGCATGGCGAGGTTGAGCAGGGAGAGGTGCGTGGTGGCCGACGGGTACTTGTCGAGCACCGCCTCGTAGCAGCGCACGCGGGTGAAGTGGTCGATGTCGCCGGGCTTCGTCATGCCGACGACCGGGTGGATCAAGAGGTTCGCCTGCGCTTCCTTCGCGGCGCGGAAGGTCAGCTCCTGGTGTGCGCGGTGCAGCGGGTTGCGGGTCTGGAAGGCGACGACGCGGCGCCAGCCCATCTTCCGGAAGAAGGCGCGCAGCTCGTTGGGCGTGTCGCGGCGGGCGCGGTAGTCGTAGTGCACCGGCTGCTGAATGCCGGTGATCGGCCCGCCCAGATACACCGGACCCGCGACGTTGTGCAGGTAGTTCACCGCCGGGTGAGCCACATCATCTGCACCGAAGACCTTCTCAGCCTCGCGCGCCTTGTTGGGCAGCCACTTGTCGGTGACGGAGAGAATGGCGAGGATCACGCCCTCCGGATCGCGCAGGGCGATGTCCTGCCCCTCGTTGATGCCGTCGGCGAACTTCTCGGACACGTCCAGCGTGATCGGCATCGGCCAGAGGGAGCCGTCCTTGAGCCGCATCGTCTCCACCACGCTGTCGTAGTCTTCCTCGCTCAGGAAACCCTTGAGCGGGTTGAAGCCGCCGTTCATCAGGAGCTCCAGATCGCAGACCTGGCGCGGCGTGAGGTCCCAGGAGGGCAGGTCGCCCGCCTCGATCTTCAGCTTGGTGGCGCTGTCGTAGGAGACATAGAGTTCGGGAACGGGGGCGTGCGGCTGCGGCTGCATCGTGTTTCTGTCCTGTCCGGGTGGTCCGTTGCGCGGTTCATTGACTCCGCTGCGGTGCGAAGACAACCACGGCGCCTGCGAAAAGGACGCAATCGCCGCGGGCGTGGCCTTCATGGAACAAAACCTTGGTCCGCTTGCCCGCAAACGAACACCGTTGCGCGTCAAACGTGCGCCGTGCGGCGTCTACTCGCGCCAGTGCTCCGCGATCCACGGGGTCGGGCGGACATACTTGTAGAGCTTCTTGTGGCCTTTCGCGGGCCACTTGCCGACCACCGCGTCGTCCGGGTCGGGCTTGCCGGTGAAGGCGACCACGCGCGCCGTCTCGGGCAACGGCACGTCCTTGATGAAGTTGAGCGGCCAGCGCGGCATCAGCGAGTGCTTGAAGCTGACGCACCACTCCGCGGGCCAGAACGCCATCGAGGATATGGTGCGCGAGATATAGGTCTGCGAGTTCGGATGCGCGCCCGTCACCCCCTCCGGATCGTCCATCAGACGCTGGTAGACGTCGTGATGCGCACCCACGCGAAAGCGGTAGACGGACGTGTTGCCGATCCGCTTGTCCGGCTGGGTCCAGTTGCGGATGACGCAGAACGTCTCTTCCGGCGCGTGGTCGAAGAAGCTGTCGATGGTGCCGGTGATGACGAGGTCGAGATCCATGAAGAGGATGTCGCCCTCCAGCCCCAGATCCCGGTTCCACAGCGAGATCTTGCGCCACGGCTTCATCTGGTGGCTTTCCGGCAGGTCCACGTGCGGAATAGGGCGGCACTCGATATCGGGGTGCACGCCCTCGGCATTGTCTGTGAAGCAGATGAGGCGGGTGTCGCGCGTCGTGTTGCGGCGGATCATGCCCCAGAGGCGGTTGGCGAAGTCCGCGCCGTAGCGCGGACCCCATTTCATGCAGATGACGGTCTGCGTCATTCCGCGGCTTCGACCGGGGCGCCGTAGCCGAGGGGCTCGGTCACGTCCTCGCCCTCCTGCTCGGCCAGGAACTTCTCGGCCTCGAGGGCGGCCATGCAGCCCATCCCGGCGGAGGTCACGGCCTGCCGGTAGATGTGGTCGGTCAGATCGCCTGCGGCGAAGACGCCGGGGATCGAGGTCGCGGTGGAGTCTGATGCCGTCTTCACGTAGCCGCCGTTGTGCGTCTCCAGCACGTCCTTCACCAGTTCGTTGGCGGGCGCGTGGCCGATGGCGACGAAGACGCCCGCGGCGGGGATCTCCCGCGTCTCGCCGGTGCGCACGTCCTTCACCCGGACGCCGGTGACGCCGAGGGGCGTTTCGTCGCCCAGGACCTCGTCGAGCGCGTGATGCCAGAGCGGCTCGATCTTGGGGTTCTTGAAGAGGCGGTCCTGCAGGATCTTCTCCGCGCGAAGCTCGTCGCGGCGGTGGATCAGCGTGACCTTGGAGGCGAAGTTGGTGAGGAACAGCGCCTCCTCCACGGCCGTATTGCCGCCGCCGATCACCACGATCTCCTTGCCGCGATAGAAGAAGCCGTCGCAGGTCGCGCAGGCCGAGACGCCGAAGCCCTTGAACTTCTCCTCGCTCTCCAGCCCCAGCCACTTCGCCTGCGCGCCGGTCGCGAGGATCAGCGCGTCGGCGGTGTAGACCGTGCCGCTGTCGCCATAGGCCGTGAAGGGGCGCTTCGAGAGGTCGAGCCGCGTGATGTAGTCGCCGATGATCTCGGTGCCCATCGCCTTGGCATGGGCCTCCATGTTGACCATCAGGTCGGGGCCCTGGATCTCCGTATTGCCGGGCCAGTTCTCGACCTCGGTGGTCGTGGTGAGCTGGCCGCCGGGCTGGATCCCCTGGATCAGAAGCGGCTCCAGCATCGCACGCGCCCCGTAGACCGCCGCCGTGTAGCCGGCGGGGCCGGAGCCGATGATCAGCAGGCGGGTATGGCGGGTCTCGGACATCTCGCGCTCTCCTTTCGTTGGCCGACAGATATAGGCGAGGGGGGCGGGGGGATAAAGCCCGGTTGCGCGGGGTGCAGGCCGGGCTTGCGTATTTGACGAGAGTGATGCGTCAGAGGCCGAGGCGCTCCAGGATCAGCGGCGCGATCCGGTCGGCCTCCCGAAGGGGGGCGTAGGTCCATTCGGCGGGGCCTTCGGCTGCGGGCCGGGTGATGCCGCGCCGGGCGAGGGCCGCGTGAAAGCGCCGGAATTTCGGGGCGATGCGGTCGGTGCCTGAGATGAAGACGGGCGTTCCGGTGGCGGCCGCCTCGGAGGCCATGTTGACGCTGTCGGCCGTCACGAGGATCGCCGCGGCACCGTGGAGCCAGCCGGGATAGGGGTTGGGGGGCGTCCCGTCCCAGATCGCGATGCCGGGCACCGCGGCGCGCATCTGTTCTATGACGTTCGGCGGCGTCCGCCGCGAGGGGGTGGCGGCGATGGCATAGCCCTCGGCGGCGAAACGGCAGAGATCGGACACGAGGGCTGCCTCTTCCTCCGCCTCGAAGGTCGCGGTGCGCGACGGGCCGCCGACGAGCGCCACCAGCGTGCGCGGGGGCAGGGGCTGCAGGTCGGCGGCGGCCCCGGCGATGCGCTCGGCCGACAGCGCGTTGAGCGAGCCGAGCGTGGTGAGCACGTTGGCGCCGGTGAGCCCGTCGTGCTCCGGCACGACAACCGCGTCGTAGCGGTTGAGCGGAAAGCTCGGGCGCAGGATGGCGACGGCGGGGCTGCCGCCCGCCCGGGCCTCGGCCGCGACGAGGTTGCCGCGCCGCCCCGCGCCGATCACGAGGTCCGCCCGCGGGCCACGGCGCAGGGGCCGGCCGGTCAGGCGCAGGAGGGTTTCGCGCAGCAATGGCTTGACGTCCACGTCATGGGCGACGATATCCGCGTCACGAAGGCGCGCGATCGCCTCCGCCAGCCCGCGGGCCTGCACCGCATTGCCCGGACGCCCATCCGTCACCGTGGCGATGCTGAGCCGTTTCGATGACATTTCTTGCGTTGTCCTGAAATAATATTGCGTTCGGAAGGGGCGATGCATAGATTGCGCTGCATCTTGCGCCGGTTGGCGCGCAATGACCGTAAAGGCCCCCATGCCCAGCATCAAGCTCGACCCGATCGACCGCAAGATCCTCGCCGAACTGCAGGCGGACGGCCGCATGACGAATGTGGAGCTGAGCCGACGGGTCGGCATCTCCGCCCCTCCCTGCCTGCGCCGCGTGCGCGCGCTGGAGGAGACGGGCTTCATCACCGACTACCATGCGCGGGTCAATGCGCGCGAGCTCGGCTTCGAGGTGCAGGTCTTCGCCATGGTGTCCCTGCGCAGCCAGGCGGAGCGGGATCTCAGCGCCTTCGAGGAGGCGTGCCGCAACTGGCCGCTGGTGCGCGAGTGCCACATGCTCAACGGCGAGATCGACTTCATCCTGAAATGCGTCGCACCTGACCTGTCCACCTTCCAGAGCTTCCTGACGGAGGAGCTGACGGCGGCGGACAATGTGGCGAGCGTGAAGACCTCGCTGGTGATCCGCAACGCCAAGAACGAGCCCGGCGTACCCTTCGACGTGCTGGAGGCGCGGGTGGCGGAAGGCGCGGCCTGACCCTGCGAATTTGCAAACTTTCGACTTCGCAATTTTGCAATTCGCAGCTTATCGGCGCGCGAGGATGATCTCCCGCACCGTGTCCTGCAGGATCAGCCCCTCGGCGGAGTAGAAGGCGAGGCCCCTCGCGTCCCGCTCCGAAACCGCGTCCCGCGCGCCGTCGCGGGGGTAGATCGCGATACGGAAAAGCGCGACCTCGGTCCCGCCGGGGTCGCGCACGTCCCAGTCCATGGCAAGCGCCGCACGGCCGTCCGTGCCGAAGCCCCGCACGACGCGGCCGGTCATCAGCAGCACGAACTCGTCGCCCCGGATCTCCGGGAACAGGGCGGGCGGGCCGAGCAGCGTCGCGGTCTCGGTCGCGATGACCTGCGCGATCTCCGGGTCCGAAGTGGGATCGACGCGGACCCGGACGATGACGTCGTTGGACAGGAGCGCGTCGGCGGGCAGCTCCGGTGGCGGCGGCGTACAGGCCCCAAGCGCGATCAGGAGCAGGAAAGCGCGGATCATGCGGAAACGGGCAGCTCCAGCGAGAGGCGGGAGAGCGGTTCGGCCCCCGTCTCGGTCACCAGCGAGGTTCGGCCCAGCGTCATAGCGGTGCCCGTCTCGCTCTCCATCAGGATCATGTGGAGGAAGAAGACCATGCCCGGGCCGATGACCGTGTCGGCGCCCGCATGGAACATCTGCGGTTCCATCCAGCTTGGCGCATAGCGCGCGCCCAGCGAGTAGCCGCAGGCGTTCAGGCGATGGGCGGCGAGGCCGTGGGCGTCGAGCGTGTCGGCATGGGCGGCGAAGACCTCCCGCATCTCGGTGCCGGGGGTGAGGCGCGCCTCGCACGCCTCCAGCGCCTCGCGGGCGGCGGCGTGCAGCGCGATGTGCCGGTCGGTGGGCCGGCCGATGACGACGGTGCGCATCAGGGCGGCGTGGTACTGCCGCCAGACCCCGGCCCATTCCAGCGTTAATTGGTCCTGCCGGTCGAGCTGCCGGCGGCCGGTGGCGTAGCGGCAGAGGAGCGCGCGCTCGCCCGAACCGATGATCGGCGGGTTGCCGGAGAAGTCGCCCCCCTCGGCGAAAACGGCGGCCTGCATAGCGGCGAGGACCACACCCTCGTCCCCGCCGGGGCGCATCATCGGCAGGGCTGCCTCGTAGGCGGCGTCGCCGAGCTCCGCGGCGCGGCGGATGCAGGCGATCTCCGCCTCGGATTTCACGAGGCGCAGGGGATGCACGATGTCGGGGGCGTCGATCAGGTCGGGCAGGCAGGCGGTCAGGCGGCGGCCATTGGCGAAGGTGAGGCCGTGGGTGTCGGATTCGAGGCCGATACGCTTCGGCCCAAGCTCCGCGAGCCAGTCGGCAAGCATCTCCACCGGATCGTCCTTGCCGTCGGTCCAGACGCGGATGTCCTCGATGTCCGAGGTCTCCTGCGCCTGCCGCACATCGGCGGAGCGGGTGAGGAGGTGCGTGCCCTCCTCCGTCACGATCAGGCACTGGAAGAAGCAGAAGCCGAACGTGTCGAAGCCGGTCAGCCAGTAGTGGCTTTCGGGCGCGAAGAGGAGTACGGCGTCGAGGCCGCGCCGCGCCATCTCCGCCCGCAGCTTCGCCTTGCGGGCGGCATATTCCTCCGGCGCGAAGGTCACAGGCGGATGCAGGCGATCAGCCTGCCGTAGTCGGCCTCGCCCAGATGGGTGGCGCGGCGGTAGGAGTAGAAGCGGTCGGGCTCGGCATAGGTGCAGTGCCCGGTCCATTCGGCGTCCACCCCGATGGAGCGGAGGCGGTGCAGCACGAAGCCCGGCAGGTCGAACTGCACCTTGTCCGGCTCGCGGCCGCCCGCGAAGAAGCGGGAATGGACGGTATCCTCATCCACGAAGCGTTCCATGAAGTCCTGGCCGACCTCGTAATTGCGCTGGCTGATCGTGGGGCCGACCGTGGCGCGGATCGCGTCGGGCCGGGCGCCGAGCCGTTCCATGGCGCCGACCGTCGCCTCCAACACGCCGCCGAGTGCACCTTTCCAGCCCGCATGGGCCGCGCCGACCACGCCCGCCTCGCCGTCGGCGAGCAGGACCGGGGCGCAGTCGGCGGTGAGGATGCCGAGGACGAGATCAGGCACGGCCGTGACCATTGCGTCGGCCTGCGGGCGATTCTCGAACGGGCTGTCGAGGGTGACGACGTCGGGCGAATGGACCTGCGCGAGGCTGACGAGCCGGTCCTCCGGCACGTCCATCGCGTCGGCCACGCGGGCGCGGTTGATGCGCACGGCCTCGGACTGATCCGACGAGCCCGGGCCGCAGTTCAGCCCCGCGAAGATGCCCGAAGATGCGCCGCCGCGCCGGGTGAAGAACCCGTGGCGGACATCTGACAACAGGTCGGAGGCGAGGATCTCGAGGGTCATGCTACTTGTCCGGCGTGCGCTTTTCCCCTTGTAAGCGCAGGTGGGACGCGTCCGTCAACCGGCTGCGAAGCCCGGAAGGGGCGGACCGGGCGGTGCGAGGGCCAGCACCTTGAAGAGTGTGCCCATTTCGCCCGGGTGCACAAGCCGCCGATGCGCGGCGGCGATGCCGGGGTCCTTCGGCGCGAGGGCCCGCGCGCGGGCGGTGATGCCGAGCCGTTCGAGGAGCGCGCCCTGCGTGTCGAAGGCGCGCGGCAGGCCAGCGGCCGTGGCGAGGTGGGAGAAGTTGACGTGGGCGGTGAGGTCGGCGGTCCCTGGTGCCGCGAGCGGATCGACGGGCTGATGGTCTTGGAGGGCCTGCAGCGTGTCCCCCGTCCCGTCCCACGCGCCGTAGTCGATGAGGAGCGCCGCCGTGAGCTTTGGCGCGAGGTGTTGCAGGATCGGAGCGGCGGCGGGGCACCATTCGACAAGCGTGTCCTCGGGCGTGCCGGGGAACAGGCGGTCGAGCTGGGGCTGCGGCTGCGGGGCCTTGAGGCCGAAGGTGAGCGTCTCGCCGTCGAGGCCGACGACCCGCTCGGCCCATGCGCCTTGCCTGCGGACGAACTGGCGGATGGGCAGCGCGTCGAAGAACTCGTTGGCGATCAGGAGGAGGGGGCCCGCCGGCAGATCCTCGACCCGGTCGACCCAGCGGACGTCGCCGAGGGTCTCACGTTGGCGGGCGCGCAGGGCGGGCGAGGTCTCGACGAGGATGATGTCCGCCTCCAGCCCGAGCTGCCGCCAGACGCGCAGGATATCGGCCATGAGCGTGCCGCGGCCGGGGCCGAGCTCGACCAGTGTCGCCGGACCGCGGTCCATCCGGACCTGCGCGAGCCAGAGCCCGATCATCTCGCCGAAGATCTGGTGGACCTCCGGTGCGGTGGTGAAATCGCCGCCCGTGCCGAGCGGATCGCGGGTGATGTAGTAGCCGTGCTCCGGATGCTGGAGGGCGGCCTGCATGAACTCCGCGACGGTCAGCGGGCCGGTCTGGGCGATCTGGCGGCGGAGGATGTCGGTGAGGGGGCTCACGCGGGGCGGCTCCTCCGCGTGGCCCAGACGAGGAGGGCGAGGCCCACGACGATCATCGGCAGTGACAGGAGCTGACCCATGGAGAGGCCGGCCCACGCGCTCTCCCCGAAGCGGATGATCTGGCCGAAGGGATTGGCCTCGCTCACGAATTGCGCGTCGCCCTGGCGGAAGAACTCCACGATGAAGCGCCCCAGACCGTAGCCGATGAAGAAGAGCCCGGCGATGTAGCCGGGCTGCGCGAGGCGGCGGCCGATCCAGACCGCCCAGCAGAGCACGGCGAAGAGGACCAGCCCTTCGAGAGCCGCCTCGTAGAGTTGGGAGGGATGGCGCAGGCACGCCTCGGTCCAGAAATCGGGGCAGGCCTGTGCGCGCGGATCGGGGAAGGCGACGCCCCAGGGCACCGTGGTCGGCCGGCCCCAGAGCTCGCCGTTGATGAAGTTCGCGATGCGGCCGAAGAAGATGCCGATGGGTGTGACCACCGCCACCATGTCCGCCACGGACCAGAGCCGCAGGCCGTGCCGCCAGCAGAAGATGGCGATGGCGAGGACGACGCCAAGGAAACCGCCATGGAAGGCCATGCCGCCGTCCCAGACCTGCGGGATCTCCAGCGGGTTCGCGAGGTAGTAGCCCGGCTGGTAGAAGATCACGAAGCCGAGCCGCCCGCCCGCGATGATGCCGATGATGATCCAGGTGAGGAAATCCTCCGCGAGCTTGGGTTCCATCGGTGCGCCGGCGCTGCCCCAGAGCCTGTCGCGTTTCAGGAGGCGCACCGCGAGCCACCAGCCCAGGAGAATCCCCGCGATATAGGCGAGCGCGTACCAGCGCAGGGCGAGCTCGATGCCGAAGATCTCGAAGGGCAGGCGCAGGGCCACCGGGTCGATGTCGGGGAAAGGCATGATGCGCGGTCTCTTTTCCGGTGCGGCATGGTGCGGGGCGACCGGTTCCGCATATAGCGCGCCGCCCGGAAAGGGAACATGGTCGGCCCCGCGATGCGGATGTCAGTCCGCGCAGGGCCGTCAGGTGAAATCGGGATGGCCGGCCCAGCACAGTCCCGCCGCGGTCTTCGCGCCATGGAGGCCGCCGTTGCCATAGCCCCACTGCACCGATCCCGCATCGCATTCGAGCACGGCGATCGGGTCGCCTTCATACGTGACATCGATCGAGCCGAAGAGCGGGCGCGGCGTGTCCTCGCCCGCGCGCAAGTTGTGAAAGCCTGCCGCGACACGATAGGCGTAGGCCTCGTCGTAGAAGGTGACCATCTCCCATACGGTCGAGCCGGTGCCGGGCCACGGGCGGTAGTCGGCGTCCTCGATGGGGACGGACAGGGACAGCTCCGGCGGGCCGCCCGTCGGGCCGTAGTCGTAGGTGACGAGACCATCGTCGAGGCAGATCAGCACCGTGTTGCGCCCGCCCTCGAAGGTGCAGCTCTGGATCGTCTCGTCAAATGACGAGGCCGTCCGGGCGGTGGCCGCAAGCGTGCAGACCGCCAGGACCGAGATGTGCATCGACGCCCCCACATCTGATGTGGGGGCAGGCGATCATCGCGGGCGGGGCGCGTCAGCCTCTCCCTGCGCCCGATCGCACGCTTGCCTCTGCCCGCGCGGCCGCCCATATCCTTCACAAGCCTCTGAGACGAGGGCCTTTGACAGGAGTGACTGACATGCAGACCCGCAACCGCGTCCTCGACGACATCAGCCAGCTCATGACCAACGCGATGGGCGTGGCCCAGGGCGCCCGGACCGAGGCGGAGAACGCCATGAAGGGCATGATGGACCGCTGGCTCGCCGACCGGGACCTCGTGACGCGCGAGGAGTTCGATGCCGTGCGCGCCATGGCCCAGAAGGCCCGCGAGGAGAACGAGGCGCTGAAGGCGCGCATCGCGGCGCTGGAGGGCAAGGCAGGCTGAGGTCCGGACCGCCTCCGGCGGGCGTATTTTCGGGAAAGATGAAGGGGCGGGACGCGCCCCTTTTTCGTGTGTAAGGGGAGGGGCCGATGCCGTTGAGCAAACTTCATGTGCCCGCGGGCATGCCGCCGGAGCTCGGCCGTGCCGTGGGTGAGGCGCTGCATCTCAGCCTGGTGGAGACCTGCGGCGTAAGTCCTGACGATAACTTCTGCCTCATCGCGCGCTATGCGGCGGAGGACATGATCGTGCACCCGACCTTTCTGGGCGAGCGCGACCCGGCGGCGACGGTGGTGATCGAGATCACGCTTCTGGCCGGGCGGAGCGAGGCGCAGAAGGAGGCGCTGCATGTCGATATCCGGCAGCGGCTCGAAGGTCTCGGCGTCGCACCGGGGAACGTGATCCTGTTCCTCGTCGAGAACGGCCCGGCGGACTGGTCCTTCAGCGCGGCGGGTTCGGTGAAGACGGTGCTGGGGCTCTAGGATTTGGTCGCGGATCGGAAGGCCGGGCGCCGGAGCGTCGGACATGCGGGTCGATCCGGTCCGGGTCGGAGGCCGCGCTGATGCCGCTCGCCTCAACCACGGCGGCGCTCCGGTTCCGGGGGGATGATCTGGATCCCGACGAGGTGACTGAGCTGCTTGGATGCGCGCCATCGCGTGCCCGGCGAAAGGGCGATGTTGGACGGGGGCCGGCGACGGTTGCGAGGACGGGGTCCTGGCAGCTGAGGGTGGCGGAGCGGCCGGGTGGAGATCTGGACGGGCAGGTGGCCGGGTTGCTGGGTCGGGTGACGTCCGATCTCTCCATCTGGCGCACGCTGAACGCCCGGTATCGCTGCGACGTGTTCTGCGGGCTCTTCATGCGCAGTGGCAACGACATGGCGTACCTGTCCGCAGCGACGTCCCGGATGCTGGGGGAGCGGGGGCTCGAGCTGGCGTTCGATATCTACGATGCCGTCGAGGGTGAGGGGAGCGTCGGGTCTTCCGGTTGCTGAGGGTCGCGGGCGGTTCTTCGGTGCGATACCACCCGGACCTGATCCGGGGTCTTTCGATACCGGGCGCTGCGTTGTGGAACGGTCCCGGCCCTGTGGCCCGAGCGGTGGGGTGTGTCGGCCGGAGATGATGCGCTGCGGGCCGATCTGCGCCACGCGCCATCCGGTTCGCTTGAAGCCCGGACCCTGCGCTCCATCCTTCCGCGGACATTGATCTGACGGAGGGTTTTTCATGGGTGATCAGCTCAGCGACGCGCGGCAGCGCCTGTTCGACGCGGCGGAGAAGGCGGGAGTGGCGCCGGACCTCTTCGAGAGCCTGAAATACCCCAAGGAAACGCTTGCGGCCTCGATCCCGCTGCGCCGCGACGACGGGCAGCTCGAGATGGTGAAGGCGTGGCGCTGCCGCTACGACGATCTGCTCGGGCCGACGAAGGGCGGCCTGCGCTTCCACCCGTCCACCAATGCCGACGAGGTGCAGACGCTCGCCTTCTGGATGATGGTGAAATGCGCGCTGATGCACCTGCCCTTCGGCGGCGGCAAGGGAGGAATGAGCGTCGACTACAAGAGCCTGAGCATCGGGGAAAAGGAACGGCTGGTCCGCGCCTTTGCCGAGCGCTATGCCCATATCTTCGGCCCCGCGCGCGACGTGCCGGCCCCCGATGTGGGCACCGGACCGATGGAGATGAGCTGGATCGCCGAGGCGTGGGGCTGGATGAACCACCGCCATTCGCCCGACGTGATCACGGGCAAGCCGCCGGTCGACGGCGGCCTTGACGGACGGACCCCGGCAACGGGGCGCGGCGCCTTCCTCGCACTCGACGAGATGCGCGAGGCGCTGGGCCTCGGCGAGGACGACAGGCGGATCGCGCTGCAGGGCTACGGGTCGGGCGGGAAGTGGTTCGCCCGCTTCGCGCAGGAGGCCGGCTGGACAATCGTCGCCGTCGCCGACAGCGGCGGCACGGCCTTCGACGGGGACGGGCTGGACCTCGACGCCCTCGACGAGGCCAAGGACGGCGGCGGGTCCGTCGCCGAAGCCGATGGGGTCGAGACAATGGACAGCGACGCCGTGCTGGGCGTGGAGACCGACGTGCTGGTCCCGGCCGCTCTCGGCGGCGCGGTGACGGAGGACAACGCCTCCGAACTGGACTGCAAGGCGATCGTGGAGATCGCCAACGGCCCGGTGCTGCCGGAGGCAGACGACATCCTGCGGCAGCGCGGGATCAGGATCGCGCCGGACGTGCTGGCCAACGCGGGCGGCGTCTTCGTGAGCTGGCTGGAATGGGTGGCGGGCCGCTCCGGCGACTTCCCGACCGACGATCAGGTAAACGAGCGGCTGGAGACGCGGATGCGCGACCGGGCCGCGGCGGTGCGCGACATGGCCGAGGAGCTCGACAGCGACCTGCGCACGGCGGCCTACGCGGTCGCGGCGCGGCGGCTGAACACGGCGCTGGAGGCGCGCGGCGCGTGCGAGCACAACGGGAGCGGCCGATGAAGGCCTCCGACCTCTTCGTGAAGTGCCTGGAGGCCGAGGGCGTCACCCGCATCTTCGGCGTGCCGGGCGAGGAGAACGCCGACTTCATGCTGTCGCTGCGCGGCTCCTCCATCGAGTTCGTGCTGACGCGCCATGAACAGGGCGCAGCCTTCATGGCGGAGGCGCACGGGCGGCTGACCGGGGAGCCCGGCGTCTGCCTCGGCACGCTAGGGCCCGGGGCGACGAACCTGCTGACCGGCGTGGCGGACGCCAACATGGACCGCGCCCCGCTGATCGTGATCACCGGGCAGGCAGCGACCACGCGCCAGCACAAGGAAAGCCACCAGGTGATGGACGTGGTCGACATGTACCGCTCGGTCACCAAGTGGTCCCACGGGATCCTGTCGCCCGAAACCATTCCGGAGGTGGTCCGCAAGGCCGTGCGGCTGGCCCGCAAGGAAAAGCCCGGCGCGGTACACCTGGAGCTGGCCGAGGACGTGGCGAAGATGGAGGTCGACGCCGCCCCGCTGGAGCCCCGGCGGTTCTGGCGGCCGGAGGTCTCGGGGCACATCCTCGACAAGGCCTGGGACGCGATCCGCGGCGCGAAGGAGCCGATCATCATCGCGGGCAACGGCGCGATCCGGAAGCGGTGCTCGGCGGAGCTGCGCGCCTTCGTCGATGCCACGGGGATCGGGGTCCTGCAGACGTTCATGGGCAAGGGCTCGGTCGACATGGACGACCCGCGCTGCCTCTTCACCATCGGGATCCAGCAGCGCGACTGGCCCGCCCTCGCCGTGGAACGGGCGGATGTGGTGATCTGCATCGGCTACGATCTGGTGGAATACCCGCCGCGACTGTGGAACGCAGGTGCGGACAAGTCGATCGTCCATCTCGATTTCGAACCGGCGGAGATCGACGCGAACTACCACCCGGCGGTGGAGGGCGTGGGCGACATCGCGGAGGCGATCTGCGGGCTGACCGACCGGGCCAAGCGCGACGGCGTGCCGGACTGGGACTTCGCCTATCAGCGCAAGGTGCGCGAGAAGATGCTCGCCGAGTTCGCCGAGTGGAAGGACGACGACGCCGAGAAGGTGAAGCCGCAAAAGGCACTGTGGGAGGTCCGCGACGCGCTGGGCCCCTCGGACCTGCTCCTGTCGGGGGTGGGTGCGCACAAGATGTGGATCGGGCGCTACTACCAGTGTCACGAGCCCAATACCTGCCTGATCCCCAACGGCTTCTGCTCGATGGGGATGCCGCTGCCGGGCTCCATCGGAGCGCAGTTCGACTTCGACGGGAAGATCCTTGCCATCGCAGGCGACGGCGACGTGATGATGAACGTGCAGGAGATGGAGACGGCCCGGCGACTCGATGCCGACATCACCGTCATGGTCTGGGTGGATGGCGGCTACGGCCTGATCGAGTGGAAGCAGGACGACGAATTCGGCTCCCATACCGATCTCGCCTTCGGCAACCCCGACTGGCTGCACCTTGCCAAGGCGTTCGGCTGGGAAGGCTGGGTGGTGGAGGGCTCCGCCGACCTGCGGGAGAAGCTGGACGCGGCGCTTGCCCACACGGGCCCGAGCCTGATCGCGGTGCCGATCGACTACCGCGAGAACGTGAAGCTCACCGAGCGGCTGGGGGACATCTCCATCACGCTCTGAATTCGAGTATTTGGACGAAGTCGAAGGCGGCTTTCGAGTTCGCTCAAATACTCATGTCGGATCCTGGCGGCCGGGCGGGGCGGTTCTTCAGAGCACCCACATCGCCTGATAGGGCGCGACGCGCACCGCGTCGCCGCGCCAGTCGACGGGGCGGCCGAGCACGTCCCGGAACGCCGTGACACCTGCGGCGTACCACCAGTCGGCGGGGACGAAGCGGGCGGTTTCGGAGAAGTTGAAGAGGCAGGTGAGCGGCCCCTCCGCCCCCATGCGGCGGAAGGCGAAGAGGGCGGCGTCGGGTGTCGCGAGGATCTCCCGCGGGTTGGCGCCGTGAAGCTGCGGCGTCATGCGGCGGGCGTCGAGGATGTGCTTCAGGCCGATGAAGATGCGGCCCGCGTCCGTGCTTCCGTCGGTCCGCTCAGCTGCTCGCGTCCAGTCCATCATCGGGCGGTGCATCCAGCGGCTGTCGTTCTCGCCATCGGAATGGGCGGCCCAGTCGTGATCGTTCAGCATCCCGATCTCGTCGCCCATGTAGATCAGCGGGATGCCCCCGAAGCTGGCGATCAGCGCGTGGCCCATCAGGATGCGGGCGATGGCGTCGTCGCGCGCGCCGTCGGTCGTCGCGGCCTCCAACCCGGCGAGCGAGGCGAGGGCGCCGTTGGAGCGCTTGTCGTTGGTGTCCGGGTTGTATTGGAAGAGGCCGCCGCGCGCGAAGCTGCCTTCGAAATTGCCGCGGTAGAATTCGGCGAGGAAGTCGCGGTGGGCCGCACCCGAAAAGCCGAGCGCGCCCGCGTCCTCATCCGTGATCGCCCAGCCGATATCGTCGTGGCAGCGCAGGTACGTCGCCCAGGTCGCGTTCCGGTGCGCGGTGGGGAAGTGGTCGGTCAGCACGCGGGTCATCAGCGTCGTGTCGCGGGAGGCGAGCGCCGACCAGAACTGCACCATCAGCGAGTTGTGATAGGCGAGGTTGCCGACCTTGCCGGTATGCCGCCCGGCTCCAAGATAGGGGATGAGGTCCAAGGGCGAGACGATGGCCTCCGCCTTGTGGATCACGCCCGCGCAGGCGATGCGGCAGGCGGCGCGCAGGGCCTGCAGGATGTCGTGGACTTCGGGCTGGTTCTGGCAGGTCGTGCCCAGCCGCTTCCACATGAAGGCGACGGCGTCGAGGCGCAGCACCTCCGCGCCTCGGTTGGCGAGATGGAGCATGGTGTCCACGATCTCCAGCATCACCTGCGGGTTTTCCCAGTTCAGGTCCCACTGGTGGGTGTTGAACGTGGTCCAGACCCATTTCTGCAGGCGGTCGTCCCAAGTGAAGTTGCCGGGGGCCTGGTCGGGAAAGATCTCCAGCAACGTCTCCTCGTAGGCGTCGGGGGTCTCGCGGGTGGGGAAGGTGCGGTAGTAGGCCTCGTAAGCCGCATCGCCCCGGCGGGCGCGTTCGGCCCAGTCGTGCTCGCGCGCGGTGTGGTTGAGGACCATGTCGATGCAGGTGGAGATGCCGCGGGCGCGCAGCGCCGCTGTCACCGCCTCGAACTCCGCCATCGTGCCGTATTTCGGGTTGATGGCGCGGTAGTCCTGCACGGAGTAGCCGCCGTCGTTGTCCCCGTCCCGCGGCTTGAGGAGCGGCATCATGTGGACATAGGTGACGCCGAGCTCCTCAAGGTAGTCGAGATGGTCGAGGATGTCGGTGAGTTTCCCTGCGAAGCGGTCCACGTAGAAGACGTAGCCGACCATGCCGGGGCGCTGGAACCAGTCGGGCTCCAGGTCGCGCTTGAGGTCGAGGGCCTTCAGGTCGGCGGGGCGGGCGGCCCAGGCGTGGGCGAGGATTTCCACGAGACGCGCCCTCGCCGCCTCGGCCTCCGGCAGGTGGCCGTAGAGCCGGTCGAAGGGTTCGGTCAGGTCGCCCCGGGAGCGTTCGAGGCGAAGCTCGAAGAGCTCCGCCTCGTGCTTCGGTAACGCGGCGAGGGCCGGGTCGGGCATCAGGTGCGCACGTCCGGCGCGTCGCGGCCCGTGCGCTCGGCGATCCCGGCGAGGGCATCGGCGGCGGCGATCACGTCTGCCAGCGCCTCCTGCGGGTCGCGGTGCTGCTCAGCCGGGTCGCCCTCGTGCTGTTCGAGGTAGACGCGGAGCGTCGCGCCCACGGTGCCGGTGCCCGAGAGGCGCAGCACCAGGCGCGCGCCGTTGGTGAAGGTGATGCGCAGGCCCTGCGACGTCGCCTCGGACCCGTCCACAGGGTCGGTATAGGCGAAGTCGTCGGCGGCCTCGACCTCCAGCCCAGCGAAGCTTTGCCCCGGCAGGGTGTCGAGATGACTGCGGACGTCATCCATCAGGGCGCGGGCCTTGGCGCTGTCCACGCCCTCGTAATCGTGGCGGGAGTAGTAGTCGCGGCCGTACTCCGACCAGTGGGCGGAGAGGATGTCGGCGACGCTCTGCCCGCGCGCGGCGAGGATGTTGAGCCAGAGCAGCACGGCCCAGAGGCCGTCCTTCTCCCGCACGTGGTCGGAGCCGGTGCCGGCACTCTCCTCTCCGCAGAGGGTCGCGTGGCCGCCGTCGAGCAGGTTGCCGAAGAACTTCCAGCCCGTGGGCGTCTCGTAGGCGGGGATGTCGAGATATTGCGCGACGCGATCGGCGGCGCGGGAGGTCGGCATGGAGCGGGCGACGCCGGTGAGCCCGTCTGCATAGCCCGGCGCGAGATGCGCGTTCGCGGCCAGCACGGCGAGGCTGTCGGAGGGGGTCACGTAGGCGCCGCGGCCCACGATCATGTTGCGGTCGCCGTCGCCATCGGAGGCGGCGCCGAGATCGGGCGCGTCCTCACCCATCATCAGGTCCATCAGCTCCTTGGCCCAGACCGGGTTGGGGTCCGGGTGCCCGCCGCCAAAATCGGGGAGGGGGACGGCATTGACCACGCTGCCCTCGGGCGCGCCCAGCATCCCTTCGATGATCGTCTTGGCGTAAGGCCCCGTCACCGCGTGCATCGCGTCGAAGCGCATGGTGAAGCCGGAGGCGAAGAGGCGGCGGATCGCGTCGAAGTCGAAGAGCTTCTCCATCAGGGCCGCATAGTCGGTGACCGGGTCCACGACCTCGACGGTCATACGGCCGAGCGTGGTCTCGCCGAGGGCGGTCAGGTCGATGTCCTGCGCCTCCATGATGCGGTAGACGGTGATCTCCTCGGTCCGGGCATGGATGGCGGCGGTCACGCTTTCGGGTGCGGGGCCGCCATTGGCGGTATTGTACTTGATGCCGAAATCCTCCTCCGGCCCGCCGGGATTGTGGGAGGCCGACAGGATGAGGCCGCCATCGGCGCCACGGGTGCGGATGAGGTTGGAGGCGGCGGGGGTCGAGAGCAGCCCCTCGCGCCCCACGATGCAGTGCGCGGCACCGTTGGCCGCGGCCATGCGCAGGATCACCTGGATCGCCTGCGCGTTGAAGTAGCGGCCGTCGCCGCCCACCACCAGCGTCTTGCCCTCGATGCCCCCCACGGCGTCGAAGACGGACTGGACGAAGTTCTCCACGTAATGCGGACCCATGAAGACCTTGGTCTTCTTGCGCAGGCCGGAGGTTCCGGGCTTCTGCCCGCCGATGGGGCGGGTCTCATGCGTTGTGATCTGCATCGGGGAACTCCCTGGTTCTGGGCGCGGTCGCGGCGGACCCTGCGGTGAAATCGCGCGTCGCGCAAGCGGGTTGCGCGCGGGGCCTGTGCTGCAACCGGAGCGGGGTGGGCGCTAGCCTTGTTTCCGTATTTCCGGTATTTCCGAAATATGGACGGTATGGTGGATCGATTCGGGGCACTTGCGCATGCGCAGCGGATGCAGGTCTTCCGTCTTCTGGCCGGGCGGGCCCCGGTTGAGATGACGCCGGGGGAGATGGTGGAGCGCACGGGCCTGCCGGCCAGCACTTTGTCGGCCTATCTCGCCCGCCTGGCCGATGCGCGACTGATCCGCGCCCGCAGGGACGGGACGCGGCTCTACTATTCCGTCCAGCCCGACACCGTGCGCGAAATGCTCGAATTCCTCGTGTTCGACTGCTGCAACGGTCAACCCGAGCTCTGCGAACCCCTCATTCGGAAACAGGGATCCGACGTCATGCAAGACACCTTCAAGGTGCTGTTCGTCTGCACCGGAAACTCCGCCCGTTCGATCATTGCCGAGACGCTGCTGCGCGAGCTCGGCGGCGCGCGCTTCGAAGCCTATTCGGCCGGAACGAAGCCGTTCTCAGAGCTCAACCCGCATGCGGTCGAGATGCTGGAGGGGCTGGGGCACGACACCTCCGGCCTGCGTGCCAAGAACATTTCGGAATTCGAGAGCGGCGACGCGCCCGCCTTCGACTTCGTCTTCACCGTCTGCAACCGGGAGGCGGGCGAGGAGTGCCCGCCCTGGGAGGGGCAGCCGGTCTCGGCCCATTGGGGGATGCCCGACCCGGTGAAGGTCGAGGGCACGGACGCGGAGAAGGCGCTGGCCTTCAAGGAGGCCTACCGCACGCTGCGCGCGCGCATCGAGGCCTTCGTGAACCTGCCGGTATCCTCGCTCGACGCGGTGTCGCTGCAGAGCGCCGTGGACGCGATCGGTGAGGAAAGGGCTGTGGCCGGATGAAGATCGGACTGAACGGGCTGGGGCGCATCGGGAAACTGGCGCTGCGTCGCATGATCGACGAGGGGATGGGCGAGCGCATCGCCTGGGTCAACGACGTGACCGGGGACGCGGCGATGCACGCCCATCTCCTCGAATTCGACACGGTGCACGGGCGCTGGGGGCAGGATGTCGGCGCCGAGGGCGACCGGCTGCGCGTCGGCGACCTGTCGATCCCGGTGCTGAACAAGGCCGACCCGGCGGACCTGCCGCTCGGCGAGGTCGATCTGGTCGTGGAGTGCACCGGCAAGTTCAAGACGCTGGAGACGCTCGCACCCTACAAGGGGAAGAAGGTCGCGGTGTCCGCGCCCATCAAGCAGGACGGCGCGCTCGACCTGGTCTACGGCATCAACCACGACCTCTACGATCCGGCGGTGCATGACGTGGTGAGCGCGGCGAGCTGCACCACCAACTGCCTCGCCCCCGTGGTGAAGGTGCTGCACGAGGCCGTGGGGATCCGGCACGGCTCGATCACCACGATCCATGACGTGACCAACACGCAGGTGATCGTGGACAAACCGATGAAGGACCTGCGGCGGGCGCGCTCGGCGCTGAACGCGCTGATCCCGACGACCACCGGCTCGGCGACGGCGATCACCGTGATCTATCCGGAGTTGAAGGGGCGGCTGAACGGCCATGCGGTGCGGGTGCCGCTGCTCAATGCCTCGCTCACCGACTGCGTGTTCGAGATGGAGCGCACCGTCACCGAGGAGGAGATCAACCGTCTGTTCGAAGCGGCGGAGGCAGGGTCGCTGAAGGGCATCCTCGGGGTGGAGCGGCGGCCACTCGTCTCCACGGATTTCCTCAACGACCCGCGCTCGGCGATCATCGATGCGCCCTCCACCATGGTGGTGAACGGGACGCAGGCGAAGATCTATGCCTGGTACGACAACGAATGGGGCTACACATGCCGGCTGGTGGACATCGTGCGGATGATGGCGGGCTGAGGGCCTATATCGCCGTCACCGCGGCCTACTGGGCCTTCATGTTGACCGATGGGGCGCTGCGGATGCTGGTGCTCCTGCATTTCCACACGCTCGGCTTCTCGCCGTTCCAGCTGGCGTGGCTGTTTCTGCTCTACGAGGCGGCGGGGGTGGTGACGAACCTGAGTGCGGGGTGGATTGCGGCGCGGTTCGGGCTGACGTCGACGCTCTATGCGGGGCTGGGGATCCAGGTGGTGGCCTTGCTGGCGCTGGCGGCGCTCGATCCGGGCTGGGGCGTGCTCGCCTCCGTCATCTACGTGGCGGCGGTGCAGGGGGCGTCGGGCGTGGCGAAGGACCTCTCCAAGATGTCCTCGAAGTCCGCCGTGAAGCTGCTCGCGCCGAAGGAGGAGGGCGGGTTGTTCCGCTGGGTCGCGCTCCTCACCGGCTCGAAGAACGCGGTGAAGGGGGCGGGCTTCGCGCTGGGCGCGGTGCTGCTGGCGACGGCGGGGTTCGTGCCGGCGCTGCTTTTCATGGCTGTGGTGCTGGGGGCGATCCTGCTGGCCGTCGTGCTCTTCATGCCGGAGGGGCTGCCCAAGGGCATGAAGGGCGCGAAGTTCAGGGAGGTCTGGTCGAAGGACCCGTCGATCAACCGGCTGTCGCTGGCGCGGCTGTTCCTGTTCGGGGCGCGGGACACGTGGTTCGTCGTCGGCATCCCGGTCTTCTTCTACGGGGTGCTGTCCGACGGGACGACGGAAGGCAACCGCGCGGCGTTCTTCCTGATCGGGTCGTTCATGGCCGTATGGATCGTGCTCTACGGCGCGGTGCAGGCGAGCGCGCCACGGCTCTTGCGGGCCGCCACGCTGCCGCTGCCGCGGATCGCCGCGCTCGCCCGGCGCTGGGTGACGATGCTGACGGGGATCATCGCGGTGCTCGCCGCGCTTGCGGTCGTCGCGCCGCCGGGGCTCGCCGTGATGCTGGTGGCGGGGCTGCTGGTCTTCGGCGGGGTGTTCGCGCTGAACTCCGCGCTCCATTCCTACCTGATTCTCGCGCTGTGCAAGGCGGAGCGGGTGACGATGGATGTGGGCTTCTACTACATGGCCAATGCGGCCGGGCGGCTGGTCGGCACGCTGCTGTCGGGGTTGAGCTATCAGGCGGGCGGGCTGCCGCTGTGCCTCGCCACGGCCGCCGCGATGGCGGGGGCAAGCGCGCTGGCGCTGCGCGGCCTGCGGCCCGCGCCGGTTCCGGTGGAGGCGTGAGCGGCACCGTCGCGGTCTTGCGTATTTGACGAGAGTGATGCGGGGCGGTTGTGCGCCGGGGTGGGCCGGGTTAATTCCGAGCGATGAAGTCGGGATAGGTGGGCCTTGGGCGAGCGCGGACTGAAGATACTGGCGTGGACGGCGGCGCTCTTGTGCATCGCGCCGATGATCGCGGCGGCGCTGGCGGCGCTGACCGGGGATCTGACCACCTGGGGCATGCTCGCCGACACGGTGCTGCCGCGCTATGTCGGGACGACGCTTATCCTGACGCTGTCGGTGGCTGTCGGCACGGCGTTGATCGGAACCGGGGCGGCGTGGCTGGTCACTCTCTACCGCTTTCCCGGTGTGCGGGTTCTGGAGGTCGCGCTGGCGTTGCCGCTCGCCTTCCCGGCCTATGTGCTGGCCTATGCCTACACCGATTTCCTCGATTATCCCGGCGTGGTGCAGACGGGGTTGCGGGATCTCTTCGGCTGGGGGCGGCGGGATTACTGGTTCCCGGAGGTGCGCTCGACCGGCGGGGCGGCGGCGATGCTCATCATCTGCCTCTACCCTTATGTCTACCTGCTGGCGCGGGCGGCGTTCCGGCAGCAATCGGCCTCGGCCTATCTGGCGGCGCGCACATTGGGGCAGGGGCCGTGGCAGGCGTTCCGGCGGGTGAGCCTGCCGATGGCGCGGCCGGCCATCGCGGGCGGCGTGGCGCTGACGGTGATGGAGACCATCGCGGATTACGGCACCGTCAGCTATTTCGGGGTGCAGACGTTCTCCACGGGCATCTATCAGGCGTGGTTCTCCATGGGCGACCGGGCAGCGGCGGCGCAACTGGCGCTGTGCCTGCTGGCCTTCGCGCTGCTCCTCGCCACCATCGAGCGGATCGAGCGGGGACAGGCGCAAGCGCATATGCGGGGCAGTGCCGGGCGGCTCGCGGGGTTGGAGGCGGTGACGCTCACCGGGTGG
The DNA here is from genome assembly GCA_032464575.1 of Roseobacter sp. HKCCA0434. Lineage (GTDB taxonomy): Bacteria > Pseudomonadota > Alphaproteobacteria > Rhodobacterales > Rhodobacteraceae > Pontivivens. The sequence continues at coordinate 44,191 of JAWDKM010000005.1, read as the reverse complement.
AAGGGTGCGCTCGCTGCGGGCTTCTGCGCCTTGCCGGTGGTGGTTGGTTTCGCGCTGCCGGTGATCCTGCTGGGCGAGATGGCGTGGGACAGCGGGCAGAGCCTCATGGACCGACGCTACCGGGCCTTCATGTCGAACTCGCTGGTGCTGGCGAGTGCGGCGGCGGTGGTGACGGTCTGCGCCGCGGTGCTGGTCGCCTACGGCGCGCGGCTCGCGCCCGGGCGGCGGTCGAAGGCGATGCTGCTGCTCGCGGGCCTCGGCTATGCGGTGCCGGGGGGGGTGATCGCGGTGGGGCTGCTGGTGCCGTTCGCGCGGGTGGACAACGCGCTCGACGCCATCATGGAGGCGCGGTTCGGTATCGATACGGGGCTGCTCTTTACCGGGTCGATCTGGCTGCTGGTCGTGGCGTACATGGCGCGGTTCATGGCGGCTGCGCTCTCGGCGGTGGATGCGGGGCTCGGCACCGTGGCGCCGAACGTGGACGCGGTGGCGCGCACGCTGGGGCGCAACCCGCTGCGGGTGCTGGGTGAAGTGCACCTGCCGATCCTGCGGGGCGCGGTGCTCACGGCGCTGCTGATCGTCTTCGTCGATGTGATGAAGGAGCTGCCGGCGACGCTGATTATGCGCCCCTTCAACTTCGACACGCTGGCGGTGCAGGCGCATCGGCTGGCGGCCGACGAGCGGCTGAACCAGGCCGCATTGCCGTCGCTGGTGATCGTGGCGTTCGGACTGCTGCCGGTGATCCTGGTCTGCCGCTCGATCGGGCGGAACGCGGTGATCCGGCCGCGTATGCGGCCCGACGCGGCGCAGGCGAGGAAGGCGTGAGGGAGGTCCGGGAGGGCTGGACGGCGAGCTACGCCGACCCCATCCGCCTGGGCGCGGGGGAGGCGGTCCGGCTGACCGGGCGGGAGGACATCTGGGACGGGTACCGCTGGCTTTGGGCCATTGCCCCGGACGGGCGCGAGGGTTGGGTGCCTGACACGCTGATAGTGGACGGGCGCGCGACCCGGAACTACTCGGCGCAGGAACTCACCTGTGCCGCGGGCGACAGCCTCACGGTCATCGAGGAACTCCATGGCTGGGCGTGGTGCGACAACGGAAAAGGCAGCGCCGGCTGGGTGCCGCTGCGCTGCCTCTCCTGATCTCTCTCTTCGCGAAATGTCCCCGCCGGAGGCTGTCCGGCGGGGATCGCGGGTGGGCCGGTTACTCCCAGCCGGTCTCGTTGTAGATCTGCTGGGCGAGCGGCACGTTGTCCGCAACCGCGGCGAGGTCCACCGTGTCGCCCTCGAAGGAGCCGAGCTCGGCGACGGATGCGCTCACCGGCACGCCCTCGACCACCGGGAACTCGTCATTGCCGTCGGCGAAGTAGCTCTGCGCCTGCTCGCTCGCGAGGTACTCGAGGAAGGCGATCGCGTTCTCGAGGTTCGGCGCATGGGCCGCGACGCCGCCGGCGGAGATGTTCACGTGCGCCCCGTTCGAGGCCTGGTTGGGATAGACCCAAGCGATGTCCTCGACGGAGTCCGAGAGGCCGTCGACCTCCTTCCGCAGGGCGCGGGCGAAGTAGTAGGAGTTCGACACCGCGATGTCGCACTCGCCCGAGACGAGGCCGCGCAGCTGGTCGGTGTCGCCACCCTGCGGATCGCGGGCGAGGTTCTCCAGAAGGCCCGCGGCCCAGGTGCGCGCGGCTTCCTCGCCCTCGTTCTCGATGATCGCGGCGAGCAGGGTCTGGGAGTAGACGTTCGTCGCCGAGCGCATGCAGACCATGTCGTCATAGGCGGGATCGGCGAGGTCCATGTAGGTCTGCGGCGGGTTCTCCACACGGTCGGCGACGTAGAAGAACATGCGCGCACGCTGGGAGAAGCCGAACCAGTGGCCATCGTCGTCCTGCAGCTCGGCGGGGATCGCCTCGGTCAGCAGTTCGCTCTCGATCGGCTGGAGCACACCCGCCTGCTCGGCGCGCGCGATGCGGGAGGCATCGACCGTCAGCAGGATGTCGGCGGGGGAGTTCTCGCCCTCGGCCACCATACGCTCGATCAGCTCGTCGGCATTGCCCTCGATGCGGTTGATGGTGATGCCGGTCGCCTCTTCGAAATCGGAATAGAGCCGCTCGTCCGTGTCGTAGTGGCGCGAGGAGTAGAGGTTGAGCTCCTGCGCGAAAGCGGGGGCGGCGACGGTGAGCGCCGTGGTGGCGAGGATGAGGGGACGCAGCATCGGGGGCTCCTTCTTTGGTGTCCGACTGATTTGCTCGGGCATAGAGATGCCATCCCGACTGTTTTCGTCAAGCACTAATTTCGACTGGTTTGCTCGGGAATGCGGAAAGCCCGCTACCGAAACAGCGGCTCCGGCTCGCCGCCCTTGAAGAGGTTGGCCATGTGCAAATAGACGAGGTTCACTTCGTCGAGCACCGCGCTGTCTCGCGGATCGATTGGGGCACGGATCAGCGGCGTTTCCGAAGTGGTCAGCGTCGTGATGCAGACCTCGCCCCAATTATCCGTTGCATGCGCTGCGGAGCGGATTTGGCCGACAGGGCCGAGGAGACTGCCGGCCGCAGGGTGTTCCCCTTTCGATTCGACGCGCAGGATGGGCGTCGTGTCCCAGCGCTCGCGCAGGAGATCGCCGGCCCGCGGGTCAGCTTCGCAGGGACCGGTATGGGTCAGGCCGACCGTTACGACGCCGTGGTCGTTCGGCATCCGCCAGTCCACCACGACGACGCCGAAATAGGGCGGAAGGCCTCCGGGCTCCGTTCCAGCACCTTCAGGGACGGGTGAGGCGGGCGTCCAACCCGGCTCCGTCAGATTGCCGTGAAGGCTGACCGTCAGCTCGACCGCCATCGCGTCGCCGGGTGCCGCCTGCTCGGCATCGTCGAGCGTCAGGTCGAGCGTTGCCAGATACCGGTCCGCCGCCGCGGTTCCGGCGAGGTCCGCGCCGTCGAGCGCATCGGCCCGGCGTGGATCGCTGATCGTGGCCTGTCGTCCCTCCGTATCGAGGATGGTCCAGCCGACATGCTCCTCGAATGCGATCCGGTCCGGTGAGCGCACTTCGGAGTAGAAGCTGTCCCTGATCTGCTCGCGGTGCCCGACGGCCGCCGCCGGATCCGCAAAGGTGATCCGCCTGATCTGCGCGGCCCGGCCATCAAAACTGGTGATCAGTTCAGCCTTCGCAGCGTCGGGTCCGACGAGCGCCGCGATGCCGTGCTCCCCGGCGCGTTCGATCTCCCGATGGAAGTTGGCCCAGCCTGCAAAAGCGGCGCTGTAGTAAGGAAACGCATCGCTCTCTGGGCCGAGCCTTTGCCGGATCACGCCGAGATCCGTTACCGAAATCGGCGAGAGGCCCCAGTTGCGGGGCTCCTCGCGCGACTGTTCCTCCAGCGCGACAATCAGCAATCCTTCGGTCAGCGGCTCACGCAAGCGGTCGAGACGGTCGGCGAGGGCGGGCTGCGCGGCGAGGCACGCGAGCAGGAGCGACAGGGCGTGGTGATGCATAACGTGTCCTTGCAACTCGGGCGTGTGTGACTGGCATAGCGGGCGGGCTCCGTCGGGTAAATCGGTCGGCATCCGAAGAGGCCGACCCCGGCACCGGGTCCAGGCTGGGCGGCACGCAGCTTTTCGGGTAGGCCTGCATCATGCCTGCCTTCCAGCTTCACGCCCTCCCCGACCTCCACGACGCGCCCTTCGACGAGATCATCGATGTGCGCTCGCCCTCCGAATTCGCCGAGGATCACCTGCCCGGCGCGATCAGCCTGCCTGTGCTTTCGGACGCGGAGCGCGCGCGTGTCGGCACCATCTACGTGCAGGAAAGCCGGCTGGAAGCGCGCAAGATCGGGGCCGCTTTGGTCGCGCGCAACGTCGCTGCCAATATCGACGCGCATTTCATGGCGAAGCCCTCGGGCTACCGCCCGCTGATCTACTGCTGGCGGGGCGGGCAGCGTTCGGGGTCGATGGGCCTCATCCTGGGGCAGATCGGCTGGCGCGTGCAGACGCTCGACGGTGGCTATCGCAGCTACCGGCGGCTGGTGAACGGCCTGCTCTATGGCGAGGCGTTCCCGTGGCGGATCGTGGTGCTCGACGGAAACACGGGCTGTGCCAAGACCGACATCCTGAAGGCGATGGGACAGCAGGGGGCGCAGGTGGTCGACCTGGAGGGGCTGGCAGCGCATCGCGGCTCGGTCTTCGGTGCGCATCCCCACCGGCCGCAGCCGTCGCAGAAGGGGTTCGAGACGGCGCTGGCTGGGGCCTTCTCCCGCCTCGATCCGGCGCGCCCCGTCGTGGTGGAGGGCGAATCGAGCAAGGTCGGTCAGGTCCAGATCCCCCCGGCCCTGTGGACCGCGATGGGCGCGGCCCCCCGGATCGAACTGAGCGCACCGCTGGGCGAGCGGGCCCGCTACCTGACCCGCGCCTATGCCGATATCGTGTCGGATGTCGCGCGGCTGGAGGCGGTGCTGGCCAGGCTCAAGGGCCTGCATGGGACCGCACAGCTCGAGGAATGGCAGGCGCTTGCGGCCGCCGGGGAGCACGCGGCGCTGGCGGCGAGCCTGATGGAACGTCACTACGACCCCGCCTATCGCAAGCACCGCGCACGGCATCCCGAGCCGAGCGCGGTGCTTGCGCTCGATGACCTGTCGGAGGCCGGGATCGGGACAGCCGCCGCCCGCGTGATCGCGGCCTCAGGCGAGCTCGATCCGCACCGGGCCTGACACGAGGCGGCCGATCTCCCACGCCGGTTCGCCCTGGTCGTGGAGCGTGGCGAGCACGTCGGACCCCTCGGGCACGGCCGCGAGCATCCCGCCCGCGGTCTGCGGGTCGAAGAGGAGGTCGCGCTGCGGTCCCGCCCCGCCCTTCACCGCATCGGCGCGGGCGCTGTTGTGCGCGAAGAGGGAGGAGCGGTGACCCTTCGCCGACAGCGCCTCGGCCCCCGGCAGGAACGGCACCTCGGCCAGCTCCGCCCCGAGATCCGCGCGGTCGAGGAGGCCGAGGAGGTGGCCCGCAAGCCCGAAGCCCGTCACGTCGGTCATCGCGTGGGCCTCGCCCGCCAGCGTCGCTGCCGCGGCTGCCGGGCTGCGCTGCATGGAGGCGAGCGCCGCGGACACGTCCTCGCCCTGCGCGCGCCATTTCATGTGGGCAGCCAGCACGGTGCCGGTGCCGATGGGCTTCGTCAGGATCAGCCGGTCGCCCGCCTGCGCCCCGTCCAGCCCGACGGGCCGCTCCACGAGGCCAGTGACGGAGAAGCCCACCGTCAGCTCTGCCCCCAGCGAGGTGTGCCCGCCGACGAGGTCGGCGCCTGCCTCGGCGAAGGTCGAGGCGGCGGCATCCAGGATCTCCCGCAGCATCTCGGCCTGAGGGCGCTCGGCCATGCGCGGCAGGGTGAGCTGGCTGAGGGCCGCCTGCGGCCGGCCGCCCATGGCCCAGACGTCGCCCATGGCATGGAGGGCGGCGATGCGCGCCAGCGTCCACCAGTCGTCGGCGAAGCTGCGGAAATGGTCGGTGGTGAAGGTCTGGAAGCCGCCGTCGTGGTGCAGCAGCGCCGCGTCGTCCCCGGCGCCGCGGGCGACATCGTTGCGCGCCGGGCGGGGCAGGGCGGCAAGCTGGGCGGCCAGCTCGCCCGCGCCCACCTTGGCCCCGCAGCCGCCGCAGAGCTGCTGGGCGGCGACCAGCGTCGCCACGCCCTTCGCGGCCTCGGCAGGGACCCTGCGGTCCTCCTCCATCTTCGGCAGCTCTTCGAACTGGTCCATGAACTTGCGGTCGATCCGGTCCTTCCAGCCCCAGAGCCAGTCGCCGGAGGGGGCGAGCCCGTACCAGTCGGCGACGGCGCTCTGCCGCCCGATGGAGACGAGCTTGAGGTAGTCGGCTTGCGGGCGGTACTCCCGCAGCCGCCCGGCGCCGAGGCTGGCGCGCAGGTTGTCGTGGATATAGGGCGCCTGCCGCACGGCGTAGACGCCCGCCTTTTCCCGCGGGGCGTGGGTCATGTGGGCGCAATCGCCGGCGGCGAAGATGCTCTTGTCGCTGACGCTGCGCAGGTACCTGTCGACGCAGAGAAAGCCACCGTCCTGCTCCAGCCCGGTCTGCGCGATCCAGTTCTGCGGGTTCGCGCCCGCGGCGCTGACGATGAAGGTGGCGGGCACGGGCCCCTTTTTCGTCTCCACGCGGTCGGCATGGACCTCGATCACGCGGGCGCCGTCGATCACGTCCACCCCGGCCTCGGCGAGGGCGGCGTTGAGCTTCGCGCGGGCGCGCGGGCTCGCGCCGGACAGCGCATCGCGCTCCTCCAGGATGTGGATCTTCGGGGCGCGGTCGCGCAGGCGGTGATGCATGGCGAGCGCGAGCTCCGCCCCCGCGATGCCGCAGCCGATCACGGCGATCCGCGGCGCGAGCTCGCCGTTCTCGACACGGGTCACGTAGGCCTGCCACCGGTCGGCGAAGAGGCCGAGGGGCTTGGCAGGCACCGCGTGTTCGGCGAAGCCCGGCAGGTCGGGCAGGATCGCGGTGATGCCCACGTTGATCGAGGCGACGTCGTAGGCGACCGGCGGCCGGCCGCTCACCTCCACGCGCCTGTTCTCCCGGTCGAGGCCGATGGCGCGGGCCGGCACCACGCGCGCGCCGGCAAAGCGGGCGAGGCGGATCATGTCGATCTCGAGCTCGTCGCGGGCATAGTGCCCCGCGACGAAGCCCGGCAGCATGCCGGTATAGGGCGCGGTCGGATCGGGGGTGATGACGGTGAGCCGCGCACCGGGCAGCGGTTTCATCCCCCACTTGCGCAGCACGAGCGCATGGGCGTGGCCGCCGCCCACGAGTACGACGTCGCGCGTCACCGGATAGGTGGGTCGCATGGATCCTCCCGCTCTGCCTCGGTCCCTATCTAGGCATTCCGTCGGCCCGCGACAGTCAAAACCCCGTTTTCGACTTCGTGCAAATACTCAAGGCGCGACGCCCGGCCGCAGGTGGGCCTTCGAGTATTTGGGCGAAATCGAAGGCAAGGCGCCTCCGTGCCGAAGGTGCGGCCCGGCCCAACGCCGGGCGCGGCCCCGCGGGCCGGGACGAGGGGGTGGGAGCGTTCCGGGTTTGCTCAGGGACGGCGGGTGAAGACGACGCCCTGGCTGTCGTGCAGCGTGAGTGGGCCGCTGATGTAGTCGCCGCCGATGGGGGGCGTGCGCAGGGCGACCTCCCACCCGAAGCCCTCCAGCCCGTCGATGGGCAGGCGCAGGGGGTCGAACTCGGCCGTAGGCCCGCCCTCCATGTGGGCGACCATATAGACCTGCTCGCCGTCAGGGCCGTGGCGCAGCGAGGTGAAGAGCACCGTCCCCTCCACGGGGCGGCGATAGTCGAAGCGGTCGCGTTCGCCCAAGTTCTCGCGCAGCCAGGGCCGGGCGCGGCGGAACTCGCGCAGGTCGTAGTTGAACCGGGTCTGCGCGTCGGAGAGCTGGGCGTGATGGCGCGCGACGTTGCAGTACTCGTGCATGTCGTCCATCCAGGCGCGCGCGATCTCCTTGAGGGCGGCGACCGTGACGGGGCGGGGCCCGTCGAGCGGCGGGTCGACTTCGTTGAGGAGCTTCGCGATGACGTTGAGGTCGTAGTCCGTGACCTCGACCAGGGCGGGTAGGAATTCCATGAACCGCACCAGGCTCTCGCGGTCCTCGAAGCCAAGGGCCTTCAGGCGAGGAAAGGATTGGGGGAGCGAGTAGGAATACTCGTCCACCTGCCACTTGAGGCTGATCGCCTCCTCGGCGACGACCTTCACGCCGTAGCGGTCGTCCTGGTTGCGGATGAATCCCCACGAGGCGCGGGCGGAGGCGTTCAGGAAATCCATCGGCACGCCCGGAAAGGCCGCGTAGGTCACCATCTGGATGGCCGGGTTGTCGTAGGCCTTGTCCAGGATCTCCATCCGGGTGTTGCCCAGCCGCGTGTTGATGTTGAGCTTGGTGTCGACCTGCGTGCCGCGCCGCAGGGTGTCGTGGTTGGCGCAGCCCGAGATCCAGTTGGCGCCGTGGTTCAGGATCTCCCGGATCCGCCACCATTTCGACAGCCAGAAGCCGTAGAGGAAGGGCGTGTTGTGCGCGAAGGTGAGCGGGCCCCACTGGAAGACGTCGGGGTCCGGCTGGGTCTCGATCACCGCGCGGTAGGTCGAGGAGAGCTCCCAGTCCTCCTGCGGCCAGGGGCGGCCGTCCTCGAAGACGAACCAGGGACGGTAGCGGGTGCCGGCGACCTCCTGCACTATGTCGGACATCTGCTGGAGGTATTCGTCGTCGTGGCGCAGCGTCTCGGCCTCAGCATCCCACCACTTGAAGTCCTGCGCGCCGTCGACCCGCACGCCGTCCGCGCCGAAATTGACCTTTCGCCGCTGCATCTCCAGCATCAGGGCGCGCACGGTGGGGTGGCGGTAGTTCATGTTCTGGCCGTACATGTTCGGCCCGGCGAACCAGTAGGAGTTCAGCACCTCCGTCCCCTGGTTGTCGGAATGGCCGAAGACGACGTCCAGGATCAGCTTCTTGGGCCGGGGGAAGGTGTGGAGCGCTGCGGCGAAGTCGACCAGCTCGTCCGGGCGGCCCGATTCCAGCAGCACCGGGTTCACGGTGGACATGCCCGCGATCACCACGTCGTAGCCCCAGTTGGTGGTGTCGGGGCGCATCAGCTCGACCGTGATGCCGTCCTCGCCCGGCTCCTCCTGCCAGAAGGCGGGACCGGCCTCGTAGACGGTGGTCGGCTCGACCGGCAGGAGCTGGACGGCGTCGTATCCGGCGAAGAGCCGTTCGGCGGGTTCCAGCTCCACTCCGCGGCGCACCCGCTCGGCCAGGCGTTCGTAAAGGGCCGTGAGCGCCGCGAGCGTCCCGCCCGCGGTGGCGGTGGGCACGTGGATCTGCTGGATGTTCACGGGGGGACCGAACTTGTGGGGCGCATCGCCCGCGAACTGCCGCCAGTAGTCCGCGTCCGCCCGATCGGCAAGGAGCGCGTCCACGTCGTAGAACTCCGCCGGGGCGAAGGCGCCGAAGGGCAGCGACCAAGCCATGGGGTCCAGGATGTGCTGCCACTGCGCGTCCGCGCCGCAATAGGCGAGGCGGTAGAACGATCCGGTACGCTCGCGCACGCCCGCGACCATCCCGTCCGCGGCGACGAGGCTGAAGGCATCCACCCGCGCCATCGGCACCCGCTCGACATCGAAGGTGACGCTCTGGCGCGCGGTCATCAGGTCGAGGCCGCCGCGGGGCGTCAGCACCTCCAAATAGACGTCGCCCTCGGGCACGCGGGCCTCCAACAGCTCCGGTGTCCAGAAGATCGCCTCGCACAGGCCGTCGCTGAGATGGGCGCCCATGCGGCGGGCCAGCACCTCCTGCCCCGCGAAGCTCGTTTCCGCCCCGTCCAGCGTCTCGCGGACCCGTTGTGCCAGCGCGAGCGTGGCGTTTTCGTCACGGCGGATCATGCGGCGGCCTCCCCAAAATGGTGCTGCGCCGCCACTTGGCGCAGCTTTGCGGGCCGTCAACCGCTGTGGCGGTGCCGAAAAGCGTCACCTTCTCAAAGCGCTTCGAGATCGCCGGCGACATGTGTCCGGGGGGCTCTTGCATCGCAGCAAAAACCCCGCATATCGTGCCGCGGACTTCGATGTCGCGCGGAGGGGATGTCCGCGCGGCCCCAGCGAAAGTGTTCCGACATGACCCAAGTGCAGCCCAGCCGCGTCGTCGCGGTGGCCTCCGATCTGCCGCAGGCGACGCCCAAGAGTTCCGATCCGGCACGCCTCGCCCTCGATATCGTGGACCGGCTGACCTACCGGATCGGCAAGGACGCGACCGTCGCCACGCCCGACGACTGGCTTACCGCCGTCATCCTGGTGGTGCGCGACCGTGTCGTCAGCCGCTGGATGGAGTCGACGCGCGACACCTACCGGAAGGAAAGCAAGCGGGTCTACTACCTGTCCATGGAGTTCCTGATCGGCCGCCTGATGCGCGACGCGATGTCGAACATGGGCCTCGTCGAGGAGATGCAGGAGGCGCTGGGCGAGCTCGGCGTCGAACTCGACCTGATCCGGGAGCTGGAGCCCGACGCGGCGCTGGGCAATGGCGGCTTGGGCCGGCTCGCCGCCTGCTTCATGGAGTCCATGGCGAGTGTCGACATCCCCGCATACGGCTACGGCATCCGCTACCAGAACGGCATGTTCCGTCAGGAGCTGAGCGACGGCTGGCAGGTGGAACTGCCCGAGACCTGGCTGGAGCACGGCAACCCTTGGGAGTTCGAGCGCCGCGAGAGCGCCTACGAGATCGGTTTCGGCGGCGACACGCAGTTCGAGGGCGGGGCCTGCACGTGGCGTCCGGCGGAGCGGTTCCATGCGGAGGCCTTCGATACGCCGATCGTGGGCTGGCAGGGCAAGCGGGTGAACACGCTGCGCCTGTGGCGGGCGGAGCCGATCGACCCGCTCAAGCTCGACGCCTTCAACGCGGGCGACCACATGGGCGCGCTGCGCGACAGCAACAAGGCGGAGGCGCTGAGCCGCGTGCTCTATCCCGCGGACGAGACACCGGCGGGGCAGGAGTTGCGGCTGCGACAGGAATATTTCTTCTCCTCCGCCTCGCTGCAGGACATCCTGCGCCGCCATGTCCAGCAGTTCGGGCGCATCACCTCGCTGCCGGAAAAGGCCGCGATCCAGCTCAACGACACGCATCCGGCGGTGAGCGTGGCGGAACTCATGCGCCTGCTGATCGACGTACATGGGCTCGACTTCGACCTCGCCTGGGACATGACGAAGCGGACGGTGGCCTACACGAACCACACCTTGCTGCCCGAGGCGCTGGAGAGCTGGCCCGTGCCGCTCTTCGAACGGCTGCTGCCGCGGCACATGCAGATCATCTACCAGATCAATGCGCGCGTGCTGAAGGAAGCGCGGGCCGCCGGAACCTTCGACGACGACCGGATCGCGGCGATGAGCCTGATCGATGAGAACGGCGAGCGGCAGGTGCGGATGGGCAATCTCGCCTTCGTCGGCGCGCATTCCGTCAACGGCGTGTCCGGCCTGCACACGGAGCTGATGAAGAAGACGGTCTTCCACGACCTGCACCAGCTCTACCCGCTTCGCATCAACAACAAGACCAACGGCGTGACCCCGCGCCGCTGGCTCGCGCAGGTGAACCCGGAGCTCTACGAGATGGCCCGCGATGTCGCGGGCGACGGCATCCTGTCGGACCTCGAGCAGATGAAGGCGCTCGACGCGGTCGCCGACGATGTGAACGCCCAGCACCGCTTCGCCGCGATCAAGCGGGCGAACAAGGCGCGGCTGTCGGACCTCATCAAGTCGCGGGTGGGCCTCGGCGTCGATCCCGACATGATGTTCGACATCCAGATCAAGCGGATCCACGAATACAAGCGCCAGCTCCTCAACATCGTGGAGACGGTGGCGCTCTACGACCAGATCCGCTCGCATCCCGAGCGGGACTGGGTGCCGCGGGTGAAGCTGATCGCGGGCAAGGCGGCGGCGAGCTATCACAACGCGAAGCTCATCATCAAGCTCGCCAACGACGTCGCCCGGGTCATCAACAACGATCCCGCGACGCGCGACGTGCTGCGCATCGCCTTCCTGCCGAACTACAACGTGAGCCTTGCGGAGGCGATGGTGCCGGCCGCGGACCTCTCCGAACAGATCTCCACCGCGGGGATGGAGGCGTCGGGCACCGGCAACATGAAGTTCGCGCTGAACGGCGCGTTGACCATCGGCACGCTCGACGGTGCGAACGTGGAGATGCGCGAGCATGCGGGCCACGAGAACATCGTGATCTTCGGCCTGGCGGCGGAGGAGGTCGCGGCGAAGCGGGCCGAGGGCTACGACCCCGAGGAGGTCATCGCCGCCTCGCCGGAGCTTGCCCAGGCGCTGAACGCGATCGAGAGCGGGGTGTTCTCGCCCGACGACCGGAACCGCTACCGCGACCTGATCGCGGGCGTGCGCCTGTCGGACTGGTTCATGGTCGCAGCTGATTTCGACGCCTATGCCGCGGCGCAGCGCGAGGTCGACGCCCTGTGGCGCGACCGCGCGACCTGGCGCGCGATGGCGATCCGCAACTCGGCGCGCATGGGCTATTTCAGCTCCGACCGGACGATCCGGCAATACGCGCGGGAGATCTGGAACGTCCTGCCCTGACGGGCGGCCCTTTCTTCTTGCCCGAAATATCCCCGCCGGAGGCGCCTTCGGCAGATGGCGGATGCCTCCGGCGGGGATATTTCGGCGAATCCGAAGAGTAGGTCTTTTGATCGGGCGCGGGGCAGCCCTAGCTGGCCGTTCAACCAGTCCGAGGGAGGACCCGCATGGCTGTGCGCCAAGCCGACAAGCCGCTGACCGAACCCGGGGAGATCGCCGCGATCCTAGCGGGGACGCACCGCGATCCGTTCGCGGTGCTGGGCCTGCACCAGACGTCAGCCGGCTGGGTCGCCCGGGCCTTCGTGCCTGGGGCCGAGCGTGTGGTGGTCGCGACGCTGGGCCGGCGGGACCTGGGGCGGCTGACGCGACGCGACCCGCAGGGTTTCTTCGACGGCGAGGTGGACCTGAAGGACCGCGAGCCGATCCGCCTGATCGCGATGAACGAGGAGGCGAGCTGGGAGGTCGTCGACCCCTATTCCTTCTCCTCCACGCTGGGCGAGACCGACGACTACCTGATGAACGAGGGCACGCATCGGCGGCTTTTCGACAAGATGGGCGCGCAGGTCGGCGAGCATGAGGGCGTGGCGGGCGTCAGCTTCGCGGTCTGGGCGCCGAACGCGCGGCGCGTGTCGGTCGTCGGGCCCTTCAACGCGTGGGACGGGCGGCGGCACGCGATGCGGCTGCGGCTATCGACGGGGATCTGGGAGATCTTCGTGCCCGGCCTCGGCCCCGGCGAAACCTACAAGTACGAGATCATCGGGCCGGAGGGGCAGCTCCTGCCGCTGAAGGCCGACCCCTTCGCCTTCGCCGCCGAGATGCGGCCGGCGACTGCGAGCGTCACCCACCGTTTCGGCGGGCATGACTGGAAGGATGACGGCCACATCGCCCACTGGAAGGGCGTGGACAAGCGCCGTACCCCGATCTCGATCTACGAGGTCCATGCCGGAAGCTGGCAGCGGAGGGACGATGGCTCCTTCCTGAGCTGGGACGAGATGGGCGACCGGTTGATCCCCTACGCGGTGGAGATGGGCTTTACCCACCTCGAGTTCCTGCCGGTCACCGAGCATCCCTACGATCCGAGCTGGGGGTACCAGACCACCGGGCTCTATGCGCCCTCGGCCCGCTTCGGCGATCCGGACGGCTTCGCGCGGTTCATGGAGGGGGCGCATGGCGCGGGGCTGGGCGTGATCCTCGACTGGGTGCCGGCGCATTTCCCGACCGACGCCCACGGGCTCGGCCGCTTCGACGGCACGGCGCTTTACGAACATGCGGACCCGCGGCAGGGCTTTCACCCGGACTGGAACACGCTGATCTACAATTTCGGGCGGCGCGAGGTGGAGAACTACCTCGTCAACAACGCGCTCTTCTGGGCGGAGAAGTACCATATCGACGGGCTGCGCGTGGATGCCGTCGCCTCGATGCTCTACCTCGACTACAGCCGCGAGGAGGGGCAGTGGATCCCCAATGACGAGGGCGGCAACGAGAACAAGGAGGCGATCGCCTTCCTGCGCCGCATGAATGAGGCGGTTTACGGCGCGCACCCGAACATCATGACGATCGCGGAGGAATCGACCGCGTTCCCGGGCGTGAGCCAGCCGACCGATGCAGGGGGCCTCGGCTTCGGGTTCAAGTGGAACATGGGCTGGATGCACGACACGCTGCAGTACATGTCGAAGGATCCGATCTACCGGAAGCATCACCACGGCGAGATGATGTTCACCTTCCACTACGCGATGAGCGAGAACTTCGTCCTGCCGCTCAGCCATGACGAGGTGGTGCACGGCAAGGGCTCGCTGATCGCCAGGATGCCGGGCGACAACTGGCAGCGGCATGCGAACCTGAGGGCTTACTATGGGCTGATGTGGGGTTATCCGGGCAAGAAGCTGCTCTTCATGGGCCAGGAATTCGCGCAGGAGGAGGAGTGGACGGAGAGCCGCTCGCTTGACTGGCACCTGATCGATGATCCGCTGAAGCGCGGGGTGAAGGACCTCGTGCGCGATCTCAATGCCGCTTACAAGCGCCTGCCCGCGCTGCACGGCCGCGACAACGAGGGCGACGGGCTGGAGGTCGTGCTGGGCGACGATGCGGAGAATTCGGTCTTTGCCTGGTTGCGCCACGCGCCCGGCGGCAACCCGGTTCTGGTCGTCAGCCACATGACCCCCGCGGTGCGGGAGAACTACCGCGTGCCGCTGCCGGATCGGCTGATGGGGCGGTGGGCGGAGGTGCTGAACACCGACGCGCCCACTTACGGAGGCTCCGGCGTCGGCAATATGGGCGGGGCCGAGGCGGCGGATGGCGGACTCATGATCACGCTGCCGCCGCTCGCGACGCTGTTCTTCGAGTTCGAGGGGTAGGGGGAGTTCGGATGGTCGTTCTGGAGACCCTCGTCCCGATCCTGCTCGCCTTCTTCATCGTCGCGGCCTCGCCCGGGCCGGCGAACATCGCGACGGCGACGATAGCGATGCGCTTCGGCCGCCGCAGCGCGCTGGTCTTCGGGGCGGGGCTCTCGGTCGGGCTCGCCTTCTGGGGCGTGATCGCGGCGAGCGGGTTGGGGGCGGTGCTGCAGGGCTCGGCGCAGGTGCTTTTCGTGCTGAAGATCCTGGGCGGGCTCTACCTGCTGTGGCTCGCCTTCCAGTCGGGACGTGCGGCGCTGAAGCCCGGCGAGGCGATGCCCGCCCGCATGGCGGAGGGGCGGTGGTTCATGCGCGGCCTGATGCTCAACCTGTCGAACCCCAAGGCGGTCTTCGCCTGGCTTACGGTGCTGTCGATGGGGCTGGAGGCCGGTGACGGGAGCGGGCTGCTGATTCTCGCGACGCTGGTCTGCATCGCGCTGGGCTTCGTGAACTACGCGGCCCACGCGCTGACCTTCTCGTTGCCCGGGTTCATGACCGGCTACCGGCGCTGCCAGCGGTGGATCGACGGCGCGGTGGCGGGGCTGTTTTCGGTGGCCGGGTTCGGATTGATCCGCTCTGCGTTTCAGCGCGGGCCCTAACCGTTATCCTCGATCTCGAAGCGGCGGATCTCGCGGATGTTCTGAAAGCGGGTGTCGCGCACGGCCGCGCGGACGATGGCCTCCGCCCGTTCGAAGTTCTTGACCTCGAAGCCGAAATTGACCTCGCCCCTGCCGATCTCAGCCCCCAGCCATTCGGCCTGGCCTTCGGCGGTCAGCGCGGCCTCGATCAGGTCGAGCGCGTCGTTGCGGAAGGCGAGTGCATCCGGAATCGAGGGATTGTCCGGGTTTATGCCCGGAATGGTTGAAATGTCGTAGTATATTTCAATCGATTTAATAATCACCGAAAGGTCCTGCGATACGACTTGAAGCATGCTCACTCCTACAAAGAAAATCCGGCAGAATTAAGATGTTACGCGCAATCAGGACTTGTTTTTAAAGTGCCGCACTCTCCTCACAAGTTTTCCCGCGCGTTTTCGGTCAAGCGCGCTAACCTGACGGGAAAGCAGGGGCCGCGCGACGAAGACGGTCCCGCCTATGGGAGGAAGACGATGACACGACAGGGACCGCTCAGCCGGGATGCCATGGCCTATGTCCTCGCTGGGGGGCGGGGGTCTCGTCTGAAGGAGCTTACCGATATTCGCGCGAAACCGGCTGTGTATTTTGGGGGCAAGACCCGGATCATCGATTTCGCCCTGTCGAACGCGCTGAATTCGGGCATCCGCCGCATCGGTGTGGCCACCCAGTACAAGGCGCATTCGCTGATCCGGCACCTGCAGCGGGGCTGGGGCTTCTTCCGGTCGGAGCGCAACGAGACCTTCGACATCCTGCCGGCCTCCCAGCGCACATCCGACAACTGGTACGAGGGCACGGCGGACGCCGTCTTCCAGAACATCGACATCATCGAGGATTACGCGCCGCAGTTCATGGTGATCCTCGCGGGCGACCACATCTACAAGATGGACTACGAGATCATGCTGCAGCAGCACGTGAACTCCGGCGCGGACGTGACCGTCGGCTGCCTCGAAGTCCCGCGGATGGAGGCCGTTGGCTTCGGCGTGATGCATGTGGACGGTACCGACCGCATCACCGATTTCGTCGAGAAGCCCGCCGATCCGCCCGGCATTCCGGGGCAGGAGGACATGGCGCTCGCCTCCATGGGCATCTACGTCTTCAACACCGCCTTCCTCATGGACGAGCTGCGGCGCGATGCGGCAGCGGAAGGCTCCAAGCGCGACTTCGGCGGCGACATCATTCCCTATGTGGTCAGGAACGGGCACGCGCAGGCGCACCGGTTCAGCAGCTCCTGCGTGAAGTCGGCCGGCGAGGACAGCGCCTACTGGAAGGACGTGGGAACGGTCGACGCCTACTGGCAGGCCAATGTGGACCTGACGACAACGGTGCCGGAGCTCGACCTCTATGACCGCGACTGGCCGGTCTGGACCTATGCCGAGACGCTGCCGCCCGCGAAGTTCGTCCACAACGAGGAGGGGCGGCGCGGCTACGCGGTGCAGTCGCTGGTGGCCGGGGACTGCATCATCTCCGGGACGGAGATGTCGAACTCGCTGTGCTTCACCGGCGTGCGGACGAACTCCTACTCCCGCCTCGATCAGGCGGTGATCCTGCCGCGCTGCGTGATCGGGCGGCATGCGCGGCTCTCGAAGGTGGTGCTGGACCGGGGCGTGCAGATCCCCGAGGGCATGGTGGTGGGCGAGGATGCCAAAGACGACGCCCGCCGCTTCCGCCGCACGGACAGCGGCGTGACGCTGATCACGAAGGCCATGATCGACGCGCTGGACGCATGAGGGGTCCGGGCTCGGTGCGAGAAGCCCCCGGATCAGGTCCGGGGCTGTGGCGTTGGCGTTGGGCACCTGAGGCGGTGCGATGAAGGTTCTCTCCGTTGCCTCAGAGATCTTTCCGCTGGTCAAGACCGGCGGCCTCGCCGACGTGGCGGGGGCGCTGCCGGCTGCGCTCGCGAGACAGGGCGTGGAGATGCGCAGCCTCGTGCCGGGTTATCCGAAGATCATGACCGCGCTGGACGATGTCGCCGAGGTGGCACCGTTCGAGGGCGGGCGCATCCTGAGCGGGCGCGCGGCGGGGCTGGCGCTCCACGTCGTCGACCGGCCTGATCTCTACGACCGCGACGGCGGGCCCTACACCAACCTCACCGGGCAGGACTGGCCGGACAATTGGAGGCGGTTCGCCGCCCTCGCCCGGGCCGCGGAGACGTTGACGCGGACCGGCGACTGGCGCCCCGATCTCGTACACGCGCATGACTGGCAGGCGGGGCTGGTGCCGGTCTACCTGAAGTCGCGGGAGACCGGCATTCCCTCCATCATCACGATCCACAACATCGCCTTTCAGGGGCAGTTCGGGGCGGAGATCTTCGGCGATCTCGACCTGCCGGCGTCGGTCTTCGCCATGGAGGGCGTCGAGTACTATGGCGATGTCGGTTTCCTGAAGGGCGGGCTGGCGATGGCCGACGCGATCACGACCGTCAGTCCCACGTACGCGCAGGAGATCCGGGACCCGCGCTTCGGCATGGGGCTGGAGGGGCTGATCGCGGCGCGTGGCGCGGCGGTGCATGGCATCGTGAACGGGATCGACACGGGCGTGTGGGACCCGGCGACGGATCCGCATCTGGCGGCGACCTACACGGTGCGGACGCTGTCCCGGCGCAAGCGGAACACGGCGGCACTGGAGGCGCGCTTCGGGCTGGAGCCGGGCGGACCGCTCTTCGCCGTTGTCTCGCGGCTGACGTGGCAGAAGGGGCTCGACCTGCTGGCAGCCTCCGTGGAGCATCTCGTCGGGCTCGGCGGACGGCTCGCGGTGCTCGGCTCCGGAGAGGGCGGGCTGGAGGCGGCGTTTCAGGAGGCCGCGGCGCGCCATCCGTGGCGCGTCGGCTGCGTGATCGGCTATGACGAGGCGCTGAGCCATCTGGTGCAGGGTGGCGCGGACGCGATCCTCGTCCCCTCCCGCTTCGAGCCCTGCGGGCTTACCCAGCTCTACGCGCTCCGCTATGGCTGCGTGCCGGTGGTGGCGCGGACGGGGGGGCTTGCGGACACGGTAGTGGATGCGAACGGAGCTGCGCTGCGTGCCGGGGTGGCGACGGGGCTCGTGCATGCGCCGGATGATGCGGATGCGCTGCGGGCTGCGCTGGGACGGGCAGTGGCGCTCTACGGGACGCCCGGCTGGGCGAAGCTTCAGCGCAACGGGATGAAGGCGGATGTGAGCTGGGATGCATCGGCGGCGGAGTATGCGGCGCTCTATCGGGCGTTGGCCGGAGGTTTCTCTTAGGGTTGGTTCAGGCGGGTGTCGTCCTCAGCCCCCGAGGATCTCAGCGGACGGGAGATGCTCTGGTCGAGCCAGAGCATGACGGCGCTCGGGGGGCACCGCACCGCCCGGCTAATAGGCCGGGCCGCGCCCGTCCTGGGCCCCACCCGTGATCCGGCGAAACTGTCTACCGGACAGTTTCCGGGAAGCCGGATCACCCTTCCCCGGGGGGCGCGTTGGCGATGTCGGTCGTCGAACAAGCGACATGGAGGCTGGAGGGTTCGGACCCATCAATACGGCCTCGCCTGCGCCCTCCAGGTCGGGCGCGGCCCTCGTCGCTTTGTAGGCATTCACCGCTACCCATCTGGAGCCCGTCGCGCTAACTAGCGGCCAAACCGCTTTGAGGGCTTCCGCATGATTCCGCCGCACGCCCCCGGTGCCGTCCCTGACGCCACCGGCACCCGCTTCACGGTCTGGTCCGAGGCGGCCACTGCCGTTTCCGTGGTGCTGACCGACCGCGAGGTGCCGCTCGAACGGAGCGAGCATAGCTGGTGGAGCGCCCATGTGCCGGACATCGGCGAGGGCGTGCCCTATGCCCTGCGCGCCGATGGTCCGTGGGAGCCGGAGGCCGGTCACCGTTTCGATGCCGCGAAGCTCCTCGCCGATCCCTACGCGCGGGAGTTCGACCGGCCTTGGCACTACGATCCGGCCCTCGGGGAGCGGAACGCCGACACATCGTCCCTCGTCCCCCGCGCCATCGTCCGCGCGCGGCATGGCGTCCCGGCGCCGGAGCCGGTGCTGCAACCGGGCGGCGTGGTCTACGAGGCCAATGTCCGGGGCCTCACCATGCGCCATCCGGAGATCCCGGCGCATCTGCGTGGAACCGTGGCGGCACTGGCGCATCCGGCGATCATCGACCACCTCAAAAGCCTGCGCGTGAACGTCATCGAGCTGATGCCCGTCACCGCCTGGATCGACGAGCGGCACCTGCCGCCCTTGGGCCTGACCAATGCCTGGGGCTACAACCCGGTGACCTTCATGGCGCCGGACTGCCGCCTGTGCCCCGGCGGGCTGCCGGAGCTGCGGGAGACGGTGGCGACCTTGCGCGAGGCCGGGATCGGCACGGTGCTCGACCTCGTCTTCAACCACACCGGCGAGAGCGACACGGACGGGCCGACGGTGAGCTTCCGCGGCCTCGCGAACGCCGCCTACTACCGCCATGCGGACGGCGCGCTGGTCAACGACACCGGCTGCGGCAACACCGTCGCCTGCGACCACCCGGTGATGCGGGAGATGATCCTCGACACCCTGCGCCTTTACCGGCGGGAGGTCGGCGTGGACGGGTTCCGCTTCGACCTCGGCCCGGTGCTGGGGCGCACGGCGGAGGGCTTTGACCCGCAGGCCGAGACGCTGCGCGCGATGCGCGAGGATCCGGAGATCGGTTCGGGCGTCCTAATCATGGAGCCCTGGGATATCGGGCCGGGCGGCTATCAGCTTGGGGCCTTCGGGGAGCCGTTCCTCGAATGGAACGACCGGGCGCGCGACGATATCCGGCGGTTCTGGAAGGGGCAGGGGAGCCTTGGCGATGTGGCCACGCGCCTCGCCGGGTCCTCGGACCTCTTCGACGGTGAGCACTCGCGCAGCGTGGATTTCGTGGCGGCACATGACGGGTTCACACTGTGGGATCTCGTGAGCCATGAGCATAAGCACAACGCCATCAACGGCGAGCAGAACCGCGACGGGCATAACGGCAATCACTCCTGGAACAACGGGGTGGAGGGGCCGACGGACGATGCGGAGGTGAATGCGGCGCGGAGGCGGGATGTGGCGGCACTCCTCGGCACGCTCTTCGCCGCGCGCGGCACGGTGATGATCACCGCGGGCGATGAGATGGGGCGCAGCCAGCAGGGCAACAACAACGCCTACGCGCAGGACAACCACATCACCTGGGTGGACTGGGACGGCGCCGACCAAGAGATCCTAACCGCCGCCCGCGCCTATGCCGGGGCCCGCGCCGCAGCCCCTCAGCTGGGCGATCCGGCGTTCCTGACCGAGGAAACCGTGACCTGGTGCCACCCCGATGGCAGCAAGATCGCCGACTGGCACGGCCTGCGCGCCCTGCAAAAGCGCCTGCCCGGCGTGGTCGTCGCGATCAATGGCAGGGACGAGACGCTGCCCTTCGCGAGGCCGCCCGGCCGCTGGCGCTCCGTCCGCGGGTGGGAGGATCTGCCGCCGCGCAGCGTGGACTACTGGCTGGAGGCCGATACATGAGCAATCCCGACTGGTGGCGTGGGGCCACCATCTACCAGGTCTATCCCCGCTCCTATCAGGACACGGATGCCGACGGGATCGGCGATCTGAAAGGGATCACCCGGCGGCTCGACCACATCGCGAGCCTCGGCGTGGATGCGATCTGGATCAGCCCGTTCATGGCCTCGCCGATGAAGGATTTCGGTTACGATGTCAGCGACTACCGCGACGTGGATCCGATGTTCGGCACACTCGCGGATTTCGACGAGCTGATGGCGGAGGCGCACAAGCGGAACCTGAAGGTCACCATCGACATGGTGATGGCGCATTGCTCCGACCAGCACGCGTGGTTCCGCGAAAGCCGCCGGTCCCGCGACAACCCCAGGGCCGACTGGTTCGTCTGGGCCGAGGCGAGGGAGGATGGCTCGGCGCCGACCAACTGGCTCTCCGTCTTCGGGGGGCCGTGCTGGGAGTGGGACAGCGTGCGGCGGCAGTACTACATGCACAACTTCCTCAAGGAGCAGCCGCAGCTCAACTACCACAATCCCGAGGTGCAGGAGGCCATGCTGGGCGAGATCCGGTTCTGGCTGGATCGCGGCGTGGATGGCTTCCGGTTCGATGCGTGCAACTACCATTTCCACGACACCGAGCTGCGGAACAATCCACCCGCCGAGCGATCGTCCGGCTCCAGCTTCATCGAGGCGTCGAACCCCTATTCCTTCCAGGACCACCTCTACGATAAGTCTCGGCCGGAGAACCTGGAGTTCCTGCGCCGCGTCCGCGCGCTGCTCGACGAATACGACGACCGGACGAGCGTGGGCGAGGTCGGGGACGAGCATCGCAGCTACGACACCGTGGCCGCCTATACGCGGGGCACCGAGCGGCTGCACATGGCCTACACGTTCGACCTCTTGGCCGACCAGTTCTCGGCGGAGTTCATCCGTGGGACGATCGAGCGGATCGAGGACAAGGTGCGCGAGGGCTGGGTCTGCCATTCCTTCTCCAACCACGACGTGACGCGTCATGTGACGCGCTGGGCCGAGCCGGGCGACGATCCGGAGCGGCTGGCGAAGTTCTGCATCTCACTGCTGACGGCGCTGCGCGGGTCGATCTGTCTCTACCAAGGGGAGGAGCTGGCGCTGCCGGAGGCGGATGTGGCCTACGAGGATCTGACGGATCCCTACGGCATTCGGTTCTGGCCCGGTTTCAAGGGGCGCGATGGTTGCCGCACGCCGATGGTGTGGGAGGGGGATGCACGGTTCGGCGGGTTCTCGGAGACGCAGGCCGAGAAGCCCTGGCTGCCGGTGCCCGCGGAGCACCTGCCGCTGGCGCTGGACCGGCAGAAGGACGGTGGCGTGCTCGACCACTACCGCGCCGCGATTGGGCTGCGGCAGGGGAGCGAGGTTCTGCTGAAGGGGGACATCGCGTTCCATGATTTCGGCGCCGACATCCTCGCCTTCGAACGCAGCCACGAGGGCGGGCGGATGCTCTGCCTCTTCAACTTCGACCGGCGCGTGCGCCGGGTGGCGGTCGAGGGCACGCCGCGGGAGGTGCCGACG
Organism: Roseobacter sp. HKCCA0434; assembly: GCA_032464575.1. GTDB lineage: Bacteria > Pseudomonadota > Alphaproteobacteria > Rhodobacterales > Rhodobacteraceae > Pontivivens. The sequence goes on along the minus strand of JAWDKM010000005.1, from coordinate 22,054 downwards.
GCGCCCGAGCTCGCCGCGGTGCGCGACGGGGGCGAGCTGGTGCTGCCGCCGCTCGGTTTTGCGCTGATCGACCTGTAGGGGTAGGGCGGCGGAAGGTCCCGGATCACGTCCGGGACGGTTCCGCTCCTTGCCACCTGCCCATCCACGCGCCGTGGCCTCTCGCCTCCCCCGGGGCAGGCCGGTCCCGGATCGAGCCTTGAACCGTGCCGTCCGTCGCCATCGCTGCGGCTCCGCGCCGGCGCCGGTCGATCCCCGCGCCGCGGCCGGGCGAGGCCGGGATCTGCGCGCCACCGGCCCTAGGAGACTGACGCGGATCGCTTTTCCCCGACAGCGCGCTAGGCTGACCGGAATGATCATCACGATGCAGACACCGAATGCCACGGTCCCATCATGTTCGGCAGCCTGAGCCTTCCGCTGCTCGTGGCGATCTTCGCCGCGGCGGGGCTGGTGATCCTGCTGTGCGGGACGCGGCTCACCGGGATCGCGGACCGGATCGCCGACGCGACCGGTCTGGGCGAGGCTCTGGTCGGCGGCATCCTGCTGGGGGCCGCAACCTCGCTGCCCGGCCTCGTCGCCTCGGTCACGGCTGCGCTCGACGGTTATCCCGCGATCGCCGCGTCCAATGCCGCGGGCGGGATCGCGGCGCAGACCCTGTTCCTGGTCCTTGCCGACCTCGTCTATCGGCGCGCGAACCTCGAACATGCGGCGGCGGATCAGAACAACCTGCTCTCGGCGGCACTGCTCGTCATCATGCTGGCGCTGGCGCTTGGCGGCGCCTTCGGGCCGGAGGTGGCGGTGTGGGGCGTGCACCCCGTCTCCGTCCTCCTGATCGCGGTCTATGTCGTGGGGACCCGGCGCGCGGTCCTGCTCCGCGACGCGCCGATGTGGCAGCCGCGGCGGACGACCGAGACGCGGGAGGATGAGCCCGAGGATGACGGGACGGCGGATCAGCCTCTGGCGCCCCTGCTGCTACAATTCGCGGCGCTGGGCGTCGTCGTGGCGGTGGCGGGCTGGCTGCTGGCGAAGACCGGTGTCCAGATTGCGGGGCGGGCGGGCGTCGGCGAGACCGTGGTCGGTGGCCTGATGATCGCCCTCGTCACCTCGCTGCCGGAGCTCGTGACGACGCTCGCCGCCGTGCGGCGCGGGGCGCTGCAGCTCGCGGTCGGTGGGATCATCGGCGGGAACACGTTCGACGCGCTGTTCCTGAGCCTTGCCGATATCGCGTACCGGCCCGGTTCGCTCTACCACGCGATCGGGGCGGGCGACCTCTTCATCATCGCGACGGGGCTCTGCATGACGGGTGTGCTGCTCTTCGGCCTCATCGTGCGGGACCGGCGCGGTATCGGGCTGGAGGGCGGGGTGATGCTCGCCCTCTACGCCGCGATGGTCTGGGTGCAGTTTACCTAGGCTACGCGATGCGGCTGGAAAAAGCTCAGCTTCCCACCGCACCCGAATAGAACAGCCGCCCCAGGCCCACGGTGAAGACAATCCCGCCTGCGAGCGCGTGCATGATGACGGCGGTCCAGAAGCTGCCCCGCCGATGATAGGCCCAGGCGAAGGCGAGGCCGCCGCAGAACGTCATGCCGAGCACCACCGGATCGCGATACATCAGATGGGCCAGCGAGAAGAGGGCGGCATTCACCCAGATCAGGCTCGCCTCCGGAAAGAGGTGGCCGTACCGGCGGAAGAAGAGGGGGCGGAAGATCACCTCCTGCGGCAGGGCGGACACGAAGGGGTAGAAGAGCAGGATCGTCAGCCAGAGCTGTGGCAGGTTCTGTGGCAGGAAAAAGAGCATCTCCGGCATCAGCCACAGCGTCAGGGTCGTGGCAACGATCACGGTAGCGACGGTGAAGAGCGCCGTCGCGCGCCAGTCGATGCCGCCCTTGCCGAGCTCCGACCAGCTGAAGCCCGGCGTCACGTGCAGCAGGACGAGGCCCGCGCCGGTGGTCACGCCGAGCACCGTCCACATCGCGGTCGGCGGCAGGGCGAGGGCCAGCAGGAGCGGCACGCCGCCGAACAGCACGATGAGCTCCGCCCAGAGCCGTGCGCGTCTTCCGTCGATGGTGCCGATCATTCCGTGCCTCCGTCCCGACCGCGATGTGGGCCCGCACGGCACCATGGGCAAGGGCGGCTCAGTTCACGCCCCGCACATCGATCATGTCGACGGTAATCAGGCCCGACAGCACCACGCCGCAGATCACGGCCGTCAGCACGGTCGCCCAGATCGTCGTGATGATGACCTTGCGCTTCATCCTCGGTTCGGCCGGGGCACCGGCGGGCGTGCCCGGGACCACGTCGCCCTCCTCCTCCTGCGAGCGCTCGCCGATCGGCAGCACGACGAAGAGGGTGAGGAACCACATCACCGCGAAGACGACGAGGATGGAGGTGATACTCATGCCTGTTCCAGTTCCACCAGCGTGCCGGTGAAATCCTTGGGGTGGAGGAAGAGCACGGGCTTGCCATGCGCGCCGATCTTCGGCTCGCCATCGCCCAGGACGCGTGCGCCCTCGGCCTTCAGCCTGTCGCGAGCGGCGAGGATGTCGTCCACCTCGTAGCAGATGTGATGGATGCCGCCCGAGGGGTTCTTGTCGAGGAAGCCCTGGATCGGGGAGCCCTCGCCCAGCGGATAGAGCAGCTCGATCTTGGTGTTCGGCAAGGTGATGAAGACCACCGTGACGCCGTGATCGGGCTCGTCCTGCGGCGCGCCGACATCCGCGCCCAGCGTGTCGCGGTACTGCGCGGACGCGGCCTCCAGATCCGGAACGGCGATGGCGACGTGGTTGAGGCGTCCGATCATGATGGGGCTCTCCTTCTGCGTTCACGCCGTTTTAGGCAGCGCCCGATGCGATGGGAAGGCTTGCCGCGCGGTGCCGGATGGCTCCAGCCGCTGCGTTGTGTCGCAGTCCGGACCGAAGCTTCGGGAAAGACCGGCGAAAACTTGCCTATTCCCGGGCGTCGCTCCTCACAAAGCGCAACTTTCGACGCATTAAAGAACATAAAATTCTACCCATGGTAGAAACGGGGAGATTCGTCGGGTACCGATTGTCTCCGGATCAATCGCGTGCGGGGGCACGTCGCGACGATCCGTTGGGATGAACTTGGGAGGGACGGATCATGGTTACGACCATTTCCGGCACCGACAGCGGGGATCGTGCGATCCTCGGCAGCGGTGCCCAGAACGCCATCATGGGTAACGGCAACGATCGCATCATCTCGTACGGGGATGCGGGCGAACCCGACCCGGCACAGACCGAGGGTGCGGATGGGCGCATCTATCCGGCGGTGCCGGAGGGCGAGGCCAACGATACGCTCACGGGCGGCGAAGGTGGCGACCGCTTCGAGTTTGTGGCGCTGCTGAACGCCACGCCCGAGGTGCTCGCCGAGCACACGAACTCCTCCGGCAACGTCAACTGGAAGAGCGTGGCCGGCGAGAACGACAACGTCCACGACCACTGGGTGGAGGGGTTTGGTGCCGACGTCATCACCGACTACTCCAAGGACGAGGGCGACACGATCGTCGTGCGCGGCCATACGGTGGAGATCGCCGACATCACCTACGGCTCGGATGACGGGGGCGACTTCTCCCTGATCACCGTCCGCTCGCAGCAGGGCAATGGCGGGGCCGGCGGCGCCAACACCGAGACCGGCGCCCACGACGAGGATCCGCTGGGCACCATCAAGGTCTATGGCGACCGGGTGAACCAGGGCGATATCGAGGTTCAGGCCGCCAACGTCTTCGACGGCATCGACCGGCTGGAGCAGGCCGACAAGGTCGCGGCCAACAATGCAGGCAGCACTATCGAGGTCTTCTCCAATACCGATGGCGACAGCTACTCGGGTCTTCTGGAGAAGCAGACCGACAAGATCCATGTCGGCATGGGCGTGCAGACGGTGAATGCCGGGGGCGGCAACGATAGGATCTACGCCTATTCCGACGGTGGCGAGCCCGATCCGGCACAGACCGACGGCGCGGATGGCCGCGTGAACCCGGCTGTGGCCGAGGGCGCCGCGGACGATGTGCTGGCCGGTGGCCAGGGCAAGGACGTCTTCAACTTCCGCCTTCTCCTCAACGCCAAGGAGGAGATCCTCGAAAAGCACACCCGTGACGACGGTACTGTGAACTGGCGCAAGGTCGCTGGCGAGAACGACAACGTGCACGACCACTGGGTGGAGGGGATCGGCAACGACGTGATCCTCGACTACTCCAACCAGGATGGCGATAAGATCGACATCCGCGGGCACACGGTCGAGATCGCCGATATCACCTACGATGAGGACGAGGGCGGAGACTACTCTCTCATCTCGCTCCGCTCCCAGCAAGGGGACGGCGGAGGTGCCCACGACGAGGATCCGCTCGGCACGATCAAGGTCTATGGCGACCGGGTCGAGGAAGACGACATCACCGTAAAGGCCAAGGTCTTCTACGGGGTCGACGACCTCGAGGAGATCGCGGCGGCCGAGGAAGCGGCTCCGGCCGACAACGAGGCGCCGGACAACTCCCCGATCCAGTGGGGGGCCGAGAACCCCGAGGCGATCGACCTCACCTTCACCGGGAGCAGCAAGGGCGATCACATCAAGGCCGGTAGCGGATCGCAGACGATCGACGGCGGCAGCGGCAACGATCGCATCACGGTCTACGGCGATGCGGGCGAGCCCGATCCGGCGCAGACCGACGGGGCCGAAGGCCGGATCTATCCCGCCCTTTCTGCCGAGGCGTCCGACGACGTGGTCAGCGGCGGCGACGGCAAGGACAAGTTCGAGTTCATAGCCCTCCTCAACGCCACCGCCGAGGTGATCGCGCAGCACACCAATTCCAGCGGTTCGATCAACTGGCGCGGTGTGGCCGGCGAGAACGACAACGTCCATGACCACTGGGTCGAGGGCTTCGGCAGCGACACGATCCTCGACTACTCCAAGGACGATGGCGACCAGATCATCGTGCGCGGCCACACGGTCGAGATCGCGGATGTCACCTACGGCACCGATGACGGGGGCGACTACTCCCTGATCGAGGTGCGGTCCCAGCAGGGCAATGGCGGTGCGGGCGGTGCCAATACCGAGACCGGTGCCCATGACGAGGACTCGCTCGGCACGATCAAGGTCTACGGCGACCGGGTGAACGAGGGCGATATCGAGGTGCAGGCCGCCAACGTCTTCGACGGGGTGGACAAGCTGAGTGAGGCCGACCGCCTTGCCGACTACAACGGCGGCGCGCAGGAGATCAGCTCCGAAACCGATGGGGAGGAGGTCGTCTCCGCCCCCGAGGATATCGAAACCAACGACCGTATCGAGATCTCCTGGGGTGCCCAGACGGTCGATGCGGGTGCGGGCCGCGACAGCATCCGCATCTACTCCGATGCGGGCGAGCCCGATCCGGCGCAGACCGACGGGGCCGACGGCCGCGTCAACCCGGCTGTCGATCCGGCGACCACGGATGACGTGATCTCCGGCGGGCAGGGGAAGGACACCTTCACCTTCAACATGCTGCTGAACGCCAAGGAGGAGATCCTCGAAAAGCACACCCGTGACGACGGCACCGTGAACTGGCGCAAGGTCGCTGGCGAGAACGACAACGTGCACGACCACTGGGTGGAGGGGATCGGCAACGACACCATCCTCGACTATTCCAACCAGGACGGGGACAAGATCGTCCTGCGCGGTCATACGGTCGAGATCGCTGGCATCACCTATGGCGAGGATGAGGGCGGGGATTACTCCCTGATCGAGATCCGCTCGCAGCAGGGGGATGGCGGCGGCGCCCACGACGAGGATCCGCTCGGCACGGTGAAGGTCTATGGCGACCGGGTCGAGGAGGACGACATCACGGTCCAGGCCGGTGGCGTCTTCGACGGGATCGACCTGATCTCGCCCTACAACGGCACGCCGGACCCGGATCCGAACCCCGATCCTGATCCGGACCCCGATCCCGCACCCACGGCCACGCTGCGCTTCTTCCTCTACGACGCGCGCACGGACGAGGTGATCTCCGAGATCACGGAAGGGGCCACCATCGCGCTCGGCGATGCGGATCCGACGCAGCTCTCCATCGTTGCGGTGCCGGAAGGCGCCGACGTGGAAAGCGTGCGTCTCGACCTCAACGGCGAGGGCCGGGTCGAGAACATGGTGCCCTACGCGCTCTTCGGCGATCCGAATGGCGGTGGGGATCTGACCGGCGGCGATATCGCGGTCGGTGCGAACACCATCACCGCGACCGCCTACGAGGAGAACGGGGCCGCGGGCGATGCGCTCGGCACCGCCAGCATCTCCTTCACGCTGGAGGCCGAGGGCACCTCGCCCGACGAGGGCGACGGCGGTGGCGACGGTGAGCCCACCGATCCCGCACCGGGCTCGGAGCTGCGTTTCTTCCTGCACGACGCCACGACCGACGAGGTCATCGCCGAGATCACGGAAGGGGCCACCATCTCCATCGGAGATGCGGATCCGTCGCAGCTCTCCATCGTGGCCATCACGGACGACGCGGATGTGGAAAGCATCCGCTTCGATCTGGACGGCGAAGGCCGGGTGGAGAACCTGCTGCCCTACGCGCTCTTCGGGGATGCGAATGGCGGCGGCGACCTGAACGGCGGCCAGATCTCGGTCGGCGCGCACACGATCAGTGCAACGGCCTATGATCAGAACCTCGGCGAGGGCGAGGTGCTCGACTCCGCCACGCTGTCCTTCACGCTCGAAGCGTCGGGCACCGCGGACGAAACCGGAAGCGGCATGAAGGTCGAGGCCGAGGACATGACGCTGGACGGCTTCGTGGTCGAGCAGCAGGACGGTGTCGCCTCCGGCGACGCGGTCGCCTCGCTCTTGGGCGGCGGAAACACCGGCACGGCCAGCTTCGCCTTCGACGGAGAGAGCGGGACCTACGACATGGACCTGACCTACTTCGACGAGAACGACGGTCAGGGCACGGTGCGCATCCTCGTCAACGACACGGTGCTGGAGGAGATCACCTTCGACGCCGATCTCTGCGGCGGGTCGCCGAACGAGCGCAACAAGGTCGTCCACCGTCTGGAGGACATCGCGCTCGCCGCCGGCGACGAGGTGACCATCGAGGCGAGCCGCGACGACGAGGAGTTCATGCGGATCGACAGCGTCGAACTCTTCGCCTGATCGGGCTTACATTTAAAGAGGGAGCGCCGCGGGCTTGCGGCGCTCCTTTTTGTTTAGGGTGGTTTTGTCGAGGCGCGGACACTGAATTGCCCTTCCGCCCGGCGGCACCGCCGGGCCGCGCCCGACTTCCCCCCGGAGGGCGCGTTGGCGATGTCGTTCATCGAATGAGCGAGCTAGATGCTTTAGAGCGCGGACACATCAAAGCCGTCCCGCAAGCACCCCCCAGGTCGGGCGCGGCCCTCAGCACCCCAAACAAAAAAGGACGGCCCAAGTTGCGGATCGGGATCCGGTCAGGCGATCAGCGCGTCCGTCTCGAAGGTCAGCGTCTGCTCCGCGATCAGCTCGCCGCGCGCACCGTCCTCGGAATAGGCGCGGATCGTGAGCTCCTGCGGGCCGTCGCCCAGCGTGCCGCCGCGATAGTCGCCGTCGACGTCGCCGAACAGCGCGTAGGGGGAGATGTTCTCCACCTGCGTCCGTCCGCCGTCGAGGCTGAGAGCGATGCTCTCGACCTCGGCATTGTCGGTGAAGACCGCCAGCGACTGATCCCCCGCGGCGAGGCTGCCGAGGTCGATCACGTCGCCCGCCTCGATCTCCTGCACCAGCGTATCGTTTGCCGCATCGACGAGGTGGATGGTGAAGGGGCTCGGCCCGCTCACCCCGTCCACCGCTTCCTCGACCGCGGTGAAGGCGACGGTTCGGGTGGCGAGCGTCTGACCGCCTGCCCCCAGCACCGTGACGGCCACGAAGTGATCGCCGGGCTCCAGCGTCCCGCCCGTGATGTCGTCGCCGATATCGCCGAAGAGCGCGTAGGGCGCCATCCCCTCCGTCCGCGTCGCCCCGTCATCGAGGGTGAGGCGCACGCGGGCGGCGTCCCCGCTGTCGGGCACGGCCTCGACACTGAACTGGCCGTCGGTCAGGGCGGAGATGTCGATCTCCATCCCGTCGGTGAGCTCCCCGATCCGCTCGTCGGTGACCGGGTCGAGCAGGTAGAGGGCGATCGCCTCGTCGCCGCCGGGATCGGGCTGCGGATCGGGATCGGGTTGTGGATCCGGATCGGGTGCGGGTGCCGCCTCGACCGTCACGTCCACGATCGCGGTGTCCGTGTTCCCCTGTCCGTCGCTGACTGTGTAGCGGAACGCGTCGTCGCCCGAGAAGCCCGCGGCGGGCGTGTAGACCACCGTGCCGCCCTCGATCACCGCGATTCCGTTGGCGGGCGCGGTGACGTCGGTGATGGTGAGCAGGTCGCCGTCCGCATCCGTATCGTTGTCGAGCACGTCGATGCGCACCGTCCCGCCCGCATCCACGGTGGCCGCGTCGCGGTCGGCCTCCGGGGCGGCATTCGGCGGCGGAGCGTCGGCGGCAGTGAAGCTCACCGTCGTCTCGCCGAGCCGGGTGCCACTGCCGTTGGCGCCGGAGAAGAAGGCGACGGTGACGGTGTGATCGCCCGCCGTCAGCGTCTCCCCTTCGAAGTCGCCGTTCGTGTCGCCGAAAAGTGCGTAGGGCGCCACGTTCTCCGTCTGCGACGACCCGTTATAGGTGAGGCGCGCGCTGCCCGCCGCGCCGCTGTCGGCCACCGCCTCGATGCTGAACGCGCCGGTGGACAGCTCCGAGAGGTCCACCGTGCCGCCGGGCGTGATCGTGCCCACCCGCTCGTCCGTCGCGGCGTCCACGAGGTAGAGCGTGATCTCCGCGTCGCCCGCGGGCGGCGGCGTCGGGTTGTCCGGCGTGTCGGGCACGTCCGGCGGCGGCGCCCCGTCCACCAGCGGTGAGGTCGGGGCGCTGTCGTCCCGGCTGAAGCCGTCCTTCTGGATGTGGATCTCGTCGAGCCCCGCCTGGCGCGAGCGGCCCGAGATGCCGAGCGTGAACACGCCGTCATTGGCGTCGATCATCGCCTGCGTCACCTGGAAGGTCGATGGGCTCTTCTCGTGGTTCACGTCGTAGGTCGTGCCCCACTGGAAGGTCTCGCGCGGACCGGAGAAGAAGACTTTCTTCCAGCCCGTTTCCTCGAACTGGACGAAGAAGTCGTTGTTGCGGTCGCCGGGCTCGCCGGTCTCGGGCCGGATGGAGCGGAGCGAGATGTAGTAGGTGCCCGGCTCGTCTACGGTGAACTGGTATTCCAGCGGCGCTGTCTGCGGCTGCCCGGCATTGGAGCCGTTGAAGAAGTCGTTGCCGGTCCACAGCATCACGCCGTCGCCCTTGCCGCCGAGATCCGTCGTCAGGTCCCAGTTCGCGTTGGCGCCGTTGTTCCCGTAGACGAAGGTGCCGGCCTCGGCCTGCATCACGACACGGCCGTCCTGCATCTCGAAGACCGGGTCGCCCGCGGGCTGCGGATCGGGGTCCGGGTCGGGATCCGGTTGCGGATCGGGATCCGGCGCGCCGACGCCCGGATCGCCCGGCAGCTCGGAATTGCGCAGGAACAGCACCCAGTCCTTGCCGCCATCCTCCGGCGCGCCGCCGAGCTGGCGCACGGCACCTCCCTCGACCGTGCCGTCCGCGATCAGGTCGCCGCCCTCGCGCGGATTGTACCAGAACACGTCGAACGTCTCGCCGCCCTGGTCGTTGAGGTTGAGCTGCACGTTGCCCGCCTCGCCATAGGGCAGGTAGACGACGTAGTACTCCCCGTCCTTCGCCATGACGAAATCGTCGGTGTCGGAGGTGAGCTCGTCCTTTTCCTCCATCTCCCAGAACGGGATGTGGGTGTTGAAGAAGTCGGTGGCCGCTGCCGTCCACGTCCACAGCGAGGTGTGCTGGTCGAAGAAGTCGATATTCTGGTCGAAGGAATGCCCGTTCGACTGCTTGATGTACCAGTTCCCGCCGGAGCCGCCGACGGTCAGCGTGCTCCAGAACTCCTCGCGCAGTGCACGCTCGTTGGTGCTATCGGGGTTGTTGGAGCCGGGGTCGATGATGGCGTTGCCGCCCGATGCCTCGTCCCAGGTCATGACCCAGGGGTCGCCCGCGGCCTCGGACTTCTCCAGGAACTCCTGGAACTTCTCCCGCGTGCCGGCGGCCGGGCCGGTCTGGAGCGACGGCCCGTCGAAATCCTCGAAGCCGGTGAGGTTGTCGTACTTGCCGGTGTCGCCCGGGAAGGTGTGCATCGTGACGAGGTGGTCGTAGCCGTCCACGGCCTTCAGGTAGGACGCCATGTCCTTCACCTGCTGGTTGGTGTTGGTGTTCTCCTCCCCGATGTTCCACTGGATGCCGTTGTTGTGGCCGTAGCGGGCGACCATCTCGCGCATGTAGATCATCCGCTCGACGCTGAGCGACGAGCCATCCGCGCTGGTGCCGCCATCGAGGAGCTGGTCGTTCTCCGTCTCCTGCAACAGGACGTTCTTGTAGATCCCCTTCTCGTCCATGTGGTCGAAGAGGATGCCCCACTGCTCGAGCTTCGAGACGTCGTAGATAGAGGTGATGTCGGGGTCGAGGTTCCGGGTGTTCTTGCCGAGCTCGTTGAGGTCGGTCGCCGCCCACGGCCAGATGTCCTGCCCGTCGCCTGCTGCCGTCAGGGTCATGACGTAGATCGTGTTCTGGCCCTGCTCCTCAAGGTAGTTGATGGCGCCGAGCAGCCCCTGGCCCTTGCCGCCGTCCCAGGTCGGATCGCCCGCGTTGAAGTCGTCGATGTGGGAGGCGTACTCGTGCCGCCCCGTCGGGGTGTTGTCGATGTCCTGGGAGGCGAGGAAGTTCTCCGGCACGCCCGGGCCGCCGCGCACGAAGTAATCGCCGTCGCCCTGGTGCTGGAGGTAATGCGTGCCCTCGTCCTGGAGCAGCATGCCCTTGGCCCGGAAGTCCTCGCCGGTCTTGTCGGTTTCGGCGACCGCGACCGTCCCGGTCTCCCCGTCGAGGTAATCGACCGGCTGCCCGGCATTCGGGGCATCTTCGAAAGGTTGCGCCGCGATATCGTCACCCTCGCGGAAGGAGACCTCGTAGGTCCACTCGCCGGCCTCGGGCGGGTTGAAGTTGACGCGCCAGACGTTGCCTTCGGTCGCACCGGTGTTCGCCGCGTCCCCGTCGGCGGCGAAATAGCCCGGCACGGTGATCGTCGTGCCCGTGGCGGCGTTGGTGAAGGTCACGTCGAGGCGGTGGTCGCGGAACGTGCTCGCCTCCTCACGGAAGGTTTCGGGCACCTCGAAATCGAGCGTTACCTTGTGCCACGTCTTCTGCTCACCGGAAATGGTTGCCATGTTTCATCCCTCATATGGCGTGCGGTCCGCGCAAACCCGCCCCAGGGCCGCCACGTACCGGTGCTCTCATCATGAGGAGACGAGGGCTCAAGTCCATGAGAATTATTTTGCCGACGGCGGAACACAGTGGAAACGCTGCATCGATTACTGGCCGAGAAAAGCGCAGAGTAAAATATATATTGGAAGTAAGTTAGCGGATTACTGACTTTTGTCACTCGTACAGCCATCCCAGTAATCGGGCTGTCAGAGACGAATTACAACCTTAAGTTGTTGTGTCATCTTCCCAAAACACCAGCGGCGGTCGCTGGTGCCGGCGCGCTTCCCACCATCGTCAACCGTGGCGCGGCGACAACAGCCGGAGCAGGAGCGCGCGATGCGAGGCCTTCACCTTCTCGACCGGATAGCGCTCCTCCAGGTCCTCGAAGCTCGCGAACATCTGGCGTTGCAGCGACAGATCCACCGCCGGGCTGAAGATGAGGTATTCGAGGCCGAGGCAGTCGAGCCGCGCGAACTCCCCGGCATCCATGCCCGCCGCCATGATGTCGCTCACCAGCTCGTGCATCTCGCCGATGAAGGTGTCGTGGAACGTCTTGCCCATGGAGGGGATCAGCCGCGACGTCTCCGCCAGCGTGGGCGACATCCGCCCGGCCTGGGATTCCGTCAGGGCGGCATAGATGACGTCGAGCGCCTGGCTGAGTTTTTCTGTCGCAGTCAGGCCCTCGGCATCCCGGATCTCCCGCAGTGCATCCGTGTAGTCCTGATAGCCCCGGCTGACGCAGGCGACGAAGAGCGCCTCCTTGCTGGGAAAGTGATGATAAATCGAGGCTTTCTGCACGCCGGCGGCGCCCGCCACCTTGCTCATCGAGGTCGCCGCATAGCCCGACGCCACGAAGAGCTCGGTGGCCCGTTCGAGGATTTCGTCCCGCCTGGAGGACAGCGTGTTTCGATCATCCGCCATTGAAGAGTGACCAGCGTTCTCTAAATTGCCTACCGATCGGTCGGTTGACCGCGTACAGATATGTCGGGGGAGCCTATGAGACGAGTGCCAGCCGCGAAAGCTGCATTCTTTACCGCGTTTCTTGCTGTCGGGGCACCTGCCGGCGCGCAGGAGGATGTGGGTGAAATGCTCCGCCCCGTTCGTTTGATCCAACCCGAACAGGCCGGTGCGACACTCGCACGCAGTTTCTTCGGCCGCATCGTCGCGCGGGAGACGGTGGACCTCTCCTTCGAGGTGAACGGCCGGCTGGAGGTGCTCGACGTGACGGAGGGCGATCAGGTGATCGAGGGCGAAGTCCTTGCCCAACTCGACCTCGCCCCGTTCGAGCGCGCGGTCGAGCGCGCGGAGCTCTCCCTCCTTCAGGCCGAGCGCGACGCGGAGCGGGCGAACGCGCTCGCCCGAAGCAATGCGACCTCCCGCGTGCAGGCCGACGATGCCGAGACCGCCCGGGACCTTGCCGAGGTGGCCTTGCGCGAGGCGCGCGACGATCTGGAGGATGCCACGATCCGCGCACCCTATACCGGGCTCGTCGCATCGCGGATCGCGGCCAACTTCTCGAATGTCAGTGCCGGTCAGCCGATCCTGCGCCTGCACGACATGTCGCAGGTCCGGGTGGAGATCGACGTGCCCGAGCGGCTGATCCAGCGGGTCGGCAACCCCGAGCGCATCGACTTCTCCGCCAGCCTGCCGGCCATCGGGGGCGACGTGCCGCTGGAGCTGGTGGAATTCCAGGCCGAGACCGCGGCGATCGGGCAGAGCTATGTCGTCACGCTCGCGCTGCCGGCGGTCCGGCTCGCCTCGCTCCTCGTGCCGGGGGCCTCCGTCACCGTGACCGCGACGCTGCCCGGCGCGCGTGACGGCCTGAGCCTGCCGGCCTCCGCCGTCCTGTCGGGTCCAGACAGGGACGCGGCCGTACTGGCCTTCGAGCCCACGGGCGCGGAAGAAGGCACGCTGCGCCGCGTCGCCGTCAACATCCGCTCCGAGACCGGGACCGAGTTCATCGTCGACGGCTTGCCGCAGGGCACCGAGATCGTCGGCGCGGGCGCCCACCTGCTGCGCGAGGGCCAGGCGGTCCGGCGCTACACCGGCCTGACGGTCGAGGAGGACTGAGCCCATGCAGATCGCCCGCCTCTCCATCGAGAAGCCGCTCTACACGTGGCTTCTGATGCTGTTCTGTATCTTCGGCGGAACGGCGGGCTACCTGGCCGTCGGCAAGCTCGAGGACCCGGTCTTCACACTGAAATCGGCGCTCGTCATCACGCCCTATCCGGGCGCGACGGCATCCGAGGTCTCCATCGAGGTCTCGGAGGTGCTGGAGAGCGAGATCCAGAACATGGACGAGGTCGACACCGTGACCTCGCGCAACACGCCGGGCCTCTCCGTCATCGAGGTGGAGATCAAGGACCAGTATGACGGGACCGAGCTGCCGCAGGTCTGGGACGACATGCGCGACCGCGTGGCCGATGCGCAGCCCGACCTGCCGCAGGGTGCCATGGCGCCGATCATCAACGACAATTTCGGCGACGTCTACGGTATCTACTATTCCGTCACGGCCGAGGGCTTCACCGACTCCGAGATCTGGGACATCGCCAACTACATCCGGCGGGAGATGCTGGCCGTGGACGGCGTGGCGGACGTGGAGCTGCGCGGTCTGCCGGAAGAGGCGATCTTCATCGAGCCGTCGACGCAGACGCTCGTCAATCTCGGCGTGCCGCCGAGCGTGATCCTCGACGCGGTCGGCAACGCCGATGTCATCGCGCCCACCGGCACCGCGGACAACGGGCCGCGCGACCTGCGCATCGATGCGCCGGAGGGCGACGACACCGTCAGCGAGGTCGGCGCACTCTCGTTCGGTGTGGGCGGCGAGGTGCTGAACCTCGCCGATGTCGCGCAGGTCTACCGCGACCGCGTGGACGATCCCGAGCATGTCATCCACCACAACGGTGTGCGCGCCTTCTCCCTCGGCATCGCGGGTCTGACCTCCGAGAACATCGTGACGGTCGGCGAGCGGGTCGAGCAGCGGCTGACCGAGATCGAGCCCGTCCTGCCTGTGGGCGTCGAGCTCCTGCCGATCTACGAGCAGCACGTCGTGGTGGACGAGGCCAACGGCTCCTTCGTGACGAGCCTCGTTCTCTCCGTCTCCGTCGTTATCGGCGTGCTCGCGCTCTTCATGGGGTGGCGCGCGGCGGTCGTGGTCGGCGTCTCGCTCCTGCTGACGGTCAGCTTCAGCTTCTTCTTCATGTTCCTCTTCGACATCAAGGTCGAGCGGATCAGTCTGGGTGCCCTCATCATCGCGATGGGCATGCTCGTGGACAACGCCATCGTGGTGGCCGAGAGCATGCAGATCCAGATGCGCCGCGGCCGCAAGGCGGTCGAGGCGGCGGCGGAGGCCGCGCGGCGCACGCAGATCCCGCTTCTGGGCGCCACGATCATCGGCATCATGGCCTTCGCCGGGATCGGGCTCAGCCCTGACGCGTCGGGCGAGTTCCTGTTCTCGCTCTTCGCCGTGATCGGGATCTCGCTGCTCCTGTCCTGGCTGCTCGCCATCACGGTGACGCCGCTTCTGGGCAGCTATTTCTTCAGGACGAGCGGCGGGGACGATGACGATCCCTACGACACCCGCTTCTTCCGGGCCTATGGCGCCCTGCTGCGCGGGGCGCTGCGGGTGCGCTGGCTGGTCATCGTGGCGCTGGTCGGCGGCACGGTGGCCTGCTTTGCGGCCTTCGGGATGGTGCGCCAGCAATTCTTCCCGCCCTCCGATACGCCGATCTTCTACCTCAACTACAAGGCCGCGCAGGGCACCCGGATCGATGAGACGGTGGCGGACCTCGCCATCATCGAGGACTGGTTGCTGGAGCGGGACGACGTGGTGTCGGTAACTTCCAGCGCAGGACAGGGTTTCACCCGCTTCCTGCTCACCTATACGCCGGAGCAGCCGGATCCGTCCTATGGGCAACTCGTGATCCGGGCCGCAAGCTCGGAGGCGATCCCGGCGCTGCGCGACGATCTGGCCGCCTTCGCCACCGATGCGGTCCCCTGGGCGGAGACGCGGGTGGAACAGATCATCTACGGCCCCGCCACCGGCGCCGATGTGGAGGCCCGCTTCTCAGGCCCCGACGCCGACGTGCTGCGCGCGATCGCCGACGAGGCGCAACAGATCCTCGAGACCGAGACCTCTGTGCTGCAGACCGAGCGGTCCGACTGGCGGCAGCGCGAGTTCGTCACCCGCCCGGTCTTCGCGACCGAGCGCGCGCAGGCACTGGGGATCGCGCGCACGGATGTGGCCGAGGCCACGGCGCTTGCCACCGACGGCATCCGGGCGGGCACCTATCGTGAGCGCGACCGGCTCATCCCCATGATCGTGCGCACGCCGCGCGACGACACGACGGAGGACGGCCGGATCCTCGACCAGGTGATCTATTCGGATGCGGGCGAGGACTACACCGCGCTCGACCAGGTCATCGACGGCTTCGACGTCGTGTCGCGCGATACGCTGATCGAGCGGCGCGACCGCGTCCCCACGATCAGCGTCCAGGCCTTCACCGTGCCCGGCGTGCTCGCGCCCGAGGCCTTCGGTCAGGTCCGCAGCGCCATCGAGGCGATCGAGCTGCCGCCGGGCTACCGCCTGGAGTGGGGCGGCGAGTACGAGAGCTCGACCGAAGCACAGACGAGCCTCGGCAAGCAGATGCCCCTCTCCTTCGGGGTGATGCTGCTGATCACCGTGCTGCTGTTCGGCAAGCTGCGCCAGACGGCGGTGATCTGGACCATTGTGCCGATGGCGGTGAACGGGGTGGCACTGGGCCTGCTCTTCACCGGGCTGCCGTTCAGCTTCACGGCCCTCCTGGGCCTTCTGAGCCTCTCTGGCATGCTCATCAAGAACGCCATCGTGCTGGTCGAGGAGATCGATGCCCAGAAGGAAGAGGAGGGCCTGCCGCAGTCGGAGGCCATCGTCACCGCCTCCGTCAGCCGCCTGCGGCCGGTGGTGCTGGCCGCGGCCACAACGATCCTCGGCATGGTGCCGCTCCTGACCGACGCCTTCTTCGCCTCGATGGCGGTGACGATCATGGCGGGCCTGGGCTTTGCCTCCATCCTCACACTGATCGGCGTGCCGGTGCTCTACCACACCTATCTGCGCAAGGAGCGCAGGGCGGAGCGGGACCGGAAGGCCGAGGCACCGGACGAGCCGCCGTTCGAGGAGGAGACGCGCATCGCCGCCCAGTAGGCGACGACCGGATCAGCCGAGCTCCTGCACCGGCGCGGCGAAGCGATAGCCGCGGGCCCAGACCGTCTGGATGTAGGTCGGTTCCTTGGGGTCCTGTTCCAGCTTGCGCCGGAGCTTGCTGACCAGCGCGTCGACCGAGCGGTCCGAGCTGCCCCGCACGCCCATCGTGGCTGCGAGTATGTCGCGCCGGATGATCTGGTGCGGCTGGCGCAGGAAGGTGAGCAGCAAGCTGAGTTCGGAGGCCGACAGGTGCTCCGTGCGGCCGCTGGTGCTCCGGCTCATCTCCCGCCGGATGGTGTCGAGCTGCCATTCGCCGAAGCGGTAGCGCAGCGCCATCCCGCTCTCCCCCGCACGGCTGGGGCGGACGCGCAGCGCGTTCTTCACCCGCGCCACCAGTTCGATCATGTGGAACGGCTTGCCGATGTAGTCGCTGGCGCCGAGTTCGAGCGCCTGCACCTGCCGCGGCACGTCGGCGCGCCGCGACAGCACGATGACGCTGACGCCCGCGCCCTCGACCAGCCACTGCGTGAGCACCAGCCCCTCGTCGCCCGGCTGATCGGCCTCGAGCAGCGTGAGATCGAAATGCCGCGTGGACACGAGGTCCCTGGCCTGGTGCGTGGACTTCGCGGTCTCCACCGCGAAGCCATGACGCGACAGCTCGTGCGAGATTTCCTGACGCGTTGCCGCGTCTTCATCGACTATCAGTACACTTCCGGACACGGATCCCCACCCATCCCTGCGGCACGACCATCTTATTCCGACGACGGTTTCGGCCGACAACCCAACCACTTCAACATTGATTAGAATTTGCTGCACTTATGTGCGCGGCGCTACAGTCGAGCCTTGACAGTGGGGTGATATATAAACCTTGTGGCTTTGAAGTGACGCTGCGCCAGTCCTAGTCGACTCTACTTAAGATTGCATTGGGTCTTCGTCTGCGACGCGCGATAAAAACTCCGACAATTTCTTTTGCTCTTCGATCTGCAACTTCGACAGCATCGATTGCTCCACCGCCACATGCGCCGTGACCAGCCGGTCGGCCAGGGCGAACCCCTCTTCGGTCAGGGCGATCCGGACGCCGCGCCGGTCGTCGGGGTCGGGGCTGCGGCGCAGCAGGCCACGCGTCTCCAGCCGGTCGAGCCGGGCGGTCATCGCGCCGCTGGACAGCATCATGTCCGCCGCCATCGCACCGGGCGACATGCTCTGCCCTGCGCCCTGCCGGCGAAGCGTCAGCAGCACGTCGAGCCCTGCGAAATCGAGGCCGAACCGGTCGAGGTTCTCCTGCAAACCCGCCATCAGCCGCCGTCCGGCCCGCCAGACCGAACCGCACACGATCATGCAGAGCGGATCGAGATCGGGCCGCTCGCGCCGCCATTGCCCTTCGATCGCCTCCAGTTCGGACCGCTCCATCCCCAACCTCGTTCTTTCGGTGAAAAGTATCTTGATGTCGAGATATAATATCCCATGTGAGAGGGCAACGGAAGAAGGAGGACCGGGATGAGCGATACGGGAACGACCGGTGCCGGAAGCGGCCTGACGGCCCTCCTGTCGCTGTTCGCGGCCGGCGCGTGCCTTGGCGCGTCCACGACGCTGGCACGGGTGGCGGGGGATCTGGGCCTCGCGCCGCTTCCGTTTCTCGCCTGGTCGATCGTCGGAGCGGCCGCGATGCTGCTTCTGCTTGCCTTCCGGCGGGATGCACTGCCGCCGGTCACGCGACGCACGGTGGTCTACTTCACCATCGCGGCCTTCGTGACGGTCGCGGGTTCGAACCTGATCTTCTTTTCCGCCGTGCCGCAGGTCGGCGTCGGCTTCGTCTCGCTGACGATCACCCTGCCGCCGCTGCTCACCTATCTGGGCGCGCTCGCCTTCGGGCTGGAGCGGTTCCAGCCGATGCGCGCGGCGGGCGTGGCGGCGGCGCTCGCCGGGGCGGGCGTGCTGGCCTTCGAGAAGCTGGCCGCGCCCGATGCGGCGGTGGGCTGGGTGCTCTTGAGCCTGCTCGGCCCCGTGCTGCTCGCCATCGGCAACCTCTACCGCACCATGCGCTGGCCGCCGGGGCTGCGCCCGTCCGAGCTCGCGCCCGGCATGATGGTCGCGGCTGCCGCGATGCTGCTCCTCGCCGGTCTGCTACCGGGGTTCACCCTGCGTTTGCCGGAGGCCTGGGTGGCCCCACTGGGGCTGATCGTGGTGCAGGCCGCGATCTTCACCGCGCAGTTCCTGCTGCTCTTCGTGCTCCAGCGGACCGGTGGCCCGGTGCTCCTCAGCCTGCTGGGCGCGGTCGGCGCGATCGTCGCCGTACCCGCGGCGATCCTGCTTCTCGGTGAAGCGCCGCCCGGTGGCCTCGCCCTCGGCGCGGGGCTCATCGCGGCGGGCATCGCGTTGGTTTCCCTCGGCGGCCGGCGTGCGCGCTCCTAGCCCATGGCCGAGGGCAGCGCCGTCACGATCCCCGGAAAGATCGTGATGAGCGCAAGCCCCAGCAAAAGCAGCAGGAAGAAGGGCAGGGCGGCCCGCGCCACCCGCAGGATATTCACTCCGGTCAGGCCCTGGATCACGAAGAGGTTGAAGCCCACCGGCGGCGTGATCTGGCTCATCTCCACCACGATGACGAGGTAGATGCCGAACCAGAGCGGATCGATCCCCACCGCCTGCACCATCGGCAGGATGATCGAGGTCGTGAGCACCACCACCGAGATCCCGTCGAGAAAGCAGCCCAGCACCACGAAGAACACCGTCAGCACGGCGAGGAGCGCGTAGGGCGACAGCCCGAATTGCCCGATCCAGGCCGCGAGATTGCGGGGCAGGCCCGTGAAGCCCATGGAGATCGACAGGAACGCCGCCCCGATCAGGATGAACGCGATCATGCAGGAGGTGCGGGTGGCCCCCATCAAGGCCGCCATGAACTCCGCCCGCCCGAACCCGCCGGAGAGCCTCGCGAGGATCAGGGAGAGCACGACACCGAGGGCCGCCGCGTCAGTGGGCGAGGCGACACCGGTGTAGATCGAGCCGATCACGCCGCCGATCAGCAGGATCACCGGGATCAGCCGGCGCGAGGCGCGGAGCCGCGCCATCAGCGGCTCCCGCGGCGGGGCGGGCGGGATGAGGTCCGGGTCGAGCCAGGCGCGCACCGCGACGTAGCCCGCAAAGAGCCCCACCAGCATCAGCCCCGGCAGGATGCCCGCGACGAAGAGCCGCGCAATGCTCTGCTCGGTCGCGACGCCATAGACGATCAGGATGATCGAGGGCGGGATCAGGAGGCCGAGCGTGGCCGAGCCCGCCAGCGTGCCGAGCACCAGCCGCTCCGGATACCCGCGCGACGACAGCTCCGGCACGCTCATCTTGCCCACGGTCGCCGCCGTCGCGGCCGACGAGCCCGAGACCGCAGCGAAGATCGCGCAGCCGATCACGTTCACATGCAGGAGCCGCCCGGGTGCGCGGCCCAGCCACGGTGCAAGGCCCGAGAACATGTCCTGACTGAGCCGCGAGCGCAACAGCACCTCCCCCATGAGGATGAAGAGCGGCAGGGCCGCCAGCGCCCAGCTGTGCGAATGCCCCCAGATCGTCGTCGCCATCACCAGCCCGGCGTCCGGGTTGGCGAAGAAGGTGATGGCGACGAAGGCCGTCATCATCAGCGCCAGCGCCACCCACGTGCCGAGCGCCAGCAGCCCGAGCAGCAGGCCCAGCAGGATCAGCGCGGTGAGCGGGTCGGACATGGGGCAGGCCTTGGGCGCGAGCGGGAGGCGTGCGCCTCCGGCGGGGATACTGGAAGAAGAGATAGCGGGGCCGTCACTCCTGCGGCGTCTCGTCGATCAGGACGGGGCGGCGGGCCGTGACGGACTCGATCAGCGTGTGGACGAGGGCGAGGGTCAGGAGCGCGAGGCCGATCAGGACCGGCATCTGCGGGATCCAGAGCGGAATCGCGACGATCCCGGTCGACATGTCGCCGTAACGCAGGCTCTCCTCGATCAGCAGCGCGAAGTAGAAGGTCGCGTAGGCCGAGAGGGCCGCGGCGAGAGCGAGTACGCCGAGCTCCGCCGCCCAGGTCGCACGCCGGGGCAGGCGGCCGGTGATCAGCGTCACCCGGATATGCCCGCCGCGCCGCAGGGTGTGGGCGAGGGCGAGGAACGAGGCCGCGGCCAGCGCGAAGCCCGCGAAATCGGCGTAGGACGGGATGGTGAAGGACAGCCCCGGCCCGCCGAGGCGCGCGAGGATGTTGAGCCCGATCTGTGCGGAGACCACAGCGCAGATGCCGACGATCGCCAGGGCGGCAAGCGCCCCGGCGAGGTCGTATAGACGGTCGAGCACCCGGCCCATCCCGTCTCAGTTCGCGCCGAAGGTGGCGAGGATCTGACGCGCTTCGGCCGACGCTCCGGCCGTGAGCTCGGTCAGCATCTCGGCCCCGATCGCCTCCAACCCTGCGCTCAGCGCGGGCGTCGGCTCGCGGATCGCCATGCCGTTGTCGGCGAGCTCCTGTGTCTTCTCGTTTGCCTCGGCCTCCGACATCTGCCAGCCGCGCTCCTCGGCCGCGGCGGCGGCGGTCATCAGCGCCTCCTGCGTTTCGGGATCCAGCCGGTCGAAGGCGCGCTGGTTCACGACCACGATGTTCTTCGGGATCCAGGCGTTGACCGGCGTGTAGTGGCTGACGAAGTCCCATGCGGTGGAGCTGACGCCGGTCGACGGCGAGGTCATCATCGCCTCGACCTGGCCCGTGGAGAAGGCCTGTGGGATGTCTGGCGCCTCGACCTGCACGGGCGCGGCCCCTGCGAGCTGGGCGAACTCCTCGAGCTGGGCGTTGTAGGCGCGGAAGCGAAGTCCTGAGAGATCCTCGACCGTCGTCACCTCGCCATTGGTGTAGAGCCCCTGCGCGGGCCACGGGACCGAGAAGAGCGGCATCAGCCCCTGCTCGCCGAGCAGTTCCGTGATCACAGGTTTCTGCGCCTCCCACAGGCTTCGCGCATCGGCATAGGAGGTCGCGAGGAACGGCTGGCTGTCGAGGCCGTAGGCCGCATCCTCGTTCGACAGGCGCGACAACAGGAATTCCCCGATCGGCACCTGCTGGGACCGGATGGCGTTCTTGATCTCCGCGTGGGGAAACAGCGACCCTGCGGAGTGCACGGTGATGTCGAGATCACCGTTGGTCGCATCCAGCACGTCGTTGGCGAACTGCATGATGTTCGCGGTGTGAAAGATGCTGTCGCCATAGGGGGTCGGCATGTCCCAGCTTTGCGCCGCGGCCGGTCCGGCGCAGGCGAGGACGGCGAGGGCCATCAGGTGTTTCATCTGTCCGTGTCTCCCGAGGATCGGTCTGAACCGAGGCGATCTTGGCATGGCTGGGCGAAAACGCAAAAGGATGTGAGGGGGAGGGCCGCGTCGGCTCCCTTCGGAAAACCGCGAAGGCGCGACTACTCGCTGGCACCGGTATCGGGCCGACCGCGTGAGTTCGCCTGGACTGGATCGAAAGCAGCCTGACCTGCGCCCCGCGTTCGCTCCAGCGGATCGAGGGGTCCTTCGGTTGCATCAGTGGGCCTATGCGGCCCGTTTTTC